>NZ_JBYSYO010000009.1:0-179773 GCF_058783455.1 Herbiconiux sp. FW305-C-125
GGCCGACACCGACGGCGACGACGACCACGCCATCGCGCAGACGCTCGGCGGCACCGGCCGCATCCGGGGCGTGCTGGTGGCTCGGCGGCCGCGGCCGTTCGACCGCACCGACCTCTCGGTGCTCACCACCCTCACCGCTCTCGCCGAGGTCTCGCTCGAGCAGGGCCAGGTGGTGCGCACGAGCCTGCGCTCGCTCGCGACGCAGCTGTTCGAGCTGCTGCTCGACGGGCAGCAGGCAGTGGTGCGCCGCGCGACCGAGTCGATCCCCGTGTCGCTGCCAGGCGAACGGATGCGCGTGCTCTCGCTCCCTGCCGCACCCGACGTGTCGCCCGGCCTTGTCGACCAGCTCGAGCGCCGCGCCTTCACCCCCGGCAGCGGCCTGTTCCTCGCCCAGCGCGCCGAGCGGCTGGTACTGCTGGTCGACGAGCGGCACTGGGAGCCGGTGCGCGGGATGCTCACCGCCCGCAATGCCCGGGCGGGCGTCTCCGACGTGATCGGCTGGGCCGCGCTCGAGGCCGGGGTCGCTCAGTCGGCCCGCGCCCTCGACGCCGCAGGCGCCGGAGAGATCGGGGATTTCGGAGAGTTGCGCGCGCGCAGCTTTCTCGGCCTTTTCGACGCGGATGCGGTGGCCCAGGCCGCGCGCGTGCGCCTGCACCCCGTGCTCGCCCGGCCCGACGGCGAAGAGCTGCTCGCCCAGGCCACGGTGTGGCTGCAGCACAACGGGCTCTGGGAACCGGCGGCCCGCGAGCTCGGCCTCCACCGCCACAGCCTCAAGGCTCGCATCGCGGCACTCGGAACGCTGCTCGACCTCGATGTGGAGGCCTTCGCCGGCCGGGCGGAACTGTGGGCGCTGCTCACCGCAGCCGCCCCGCCGGTCAGCGCTCGACCAGGTCGGAGGTGATGAGGTCGGCCCCGGCGTGGGCCAGTTCGGCGATGGCGGAGCGCGACACCTCGGGGCTCACCCCGGCCACGAGATCGGTGAGGATGCGCACGTGCCGTCCGTGCTCGATGGCGTCGAGCGCCGAGGCGCGCACGCAGTAGTCGGTGGCGAGCCCGGCGACGTCGATGTCGGTGATCCCGTTGGCGTCGAGCAGCTGGTGCACCGAGCCGCCCTCCTCGGTGATTCCCTCGTAGATCGAGTAGGCCGGTTGCCCCTGCCCCTTGCGCACGTGGTAGTCGATGGCCTCGGTGGTGAGCTCGTCGTGGTATTCGGCGCCGAAGGTGCCGGCCACGCAGTGCACCGGCCAGGTCGAGTAGTAGTTCGGCTCGTCGGTGGTGGCGAAGTGGCCGCCGTTGTCGTTGTCGGGGTCGTGCCAGTCGCGGGAGGCGATGACGAGATCGTAGGCATCCGGATGCGCGGCCAGCAGCGCCGAGATGCCGTTCGCGACCGCGGTGCCGCCCTCGACGCCGAGCGCGCCGCCCTCGATGAAGTCGTTCTGCACGTCGATGATGAACAGCGCCCTGGACATGCCTCGATTCTACGCTCGGCACGGGCAGGCGGGGCGGGCGCCTCCGCCGCCTCAGTTGTTGGAGAGGCCGTTGCCGCACTCGTAGACGCCGGTGGTGAGGGCGTCGATCGCGGTCTTCGCGCTGTCGTCGACGTCGTCGAGGGCGAAGAAGGCGAAGGTGAGCACGGTGCCGTCGGCGGCGTTCACGATGCCCGACAGCGTGTATCCGGTGTCGATCCAGCCGGTCTTGGCGATGACGTTGCCGGCCGCGGGCGACCCGCCGAAGCGCCCGACCAGGGTGCCGCTCTGCCCCGCGACCGGCAGCCCGTCGTAGATCACGCCGAGGTTGCCCTCGCGGGCGTTGATCTTCACGAACAGCTGGGTGAGAAAGGCCGGCGAGACGCCGTTGTCGTCGCTGAGGCCCGATCCGTCGACGATGGTGAGGCCACTCGTGTCCAGACCGTAGGTGGCGAGGGCCTGCGGGATGGCGGTCTGCAGCGCGGCGAAGTCGTTGCCCACGCCGAGCTGCACCGCCACCAGCCGGGCGAGCATCTCGGCCTCGGTGTTGTCGGAGCGCTGCAGCGCATCCGGGATCATGGTGGAGACGGGTGCCGAGAGCACCTGGCCGAGCACCGCCGCGCCCGGGGCGGCGAGCCCCTCGGCCGGCGCGGCGTTCGGGGCGTCGAGCGCGAGGGCGAGCGCCTGGCCGGCGCGGAGCACCGCGTTGTCGCTGCGGGTGCTGACGTTGGCGCCGGGTTCGGCGCGGTCGCCGTCGACCTGGAGGCCGGTCACCTCGGAGGAGTAGCCGTCGGCCTGCTCCTTGCGGTTCCAGGACGGCTGCCAACGATCGCCGGAGAACACGCTGGCGTCGAGCACGATGGAGCTGATGGGAGTGCCCGCGGTCGTGGGGTCGGCGGCCCAGGCTGCGTTCACCTGGTCGGCCAGGTCGAGCATGCTCGCCGAGTCGACGTAGATGTTCGAACCGCCGCTCGCGAGCGTGATGTCGCCGCCACCGACGAGCACGACCTGGCCGGGCTCGGCGCCCTTCACCACGGTGGTGGGCACGCGGTAGTCGGGCCCGAGCACGGCGAGAGCGGCGGCGCTCGTCAGCACCTTCATGACGCTCGCGGTGCGCGCGAAGGTGGCGGCCCCGCGGTCGAAGAGCACCTCGCCGGTGGCGGCGTTGCGCACCGCGCCGAGGAAGGTGCCGAGCCGTGGGTCGGCGGCGAGGTCGGCGACCGAGCAGGTGCGGAGGAGGGCGGGGCCGGGAGCCGCGGCCGGTTGGGCACGCGGGTCGGGGGTGGGGGTCGGGGTGGCCGTCGCGGTGGGGGTGGCTGTGACGCTCGTCGCGGCAGCTACGGGCGCAGGCTCCTGGCCGGTCGAGGCGATGGCGGCGCCCGCGGCGAACGCCCCGCCGCCGAGCACGAGCACCGCTGCGGCACCCGCAGCGGCCGCCCAGGCGCGCGGATGACGGCGCACGCGGGCCCAGAGACCGCCGGTCGACACCCCTGCTCCAGACACCTCAGCCATGGTACCCGCCGGGTGGCGCCCCGTCACTCGCCGGGGTAGCGGAGCCCGATCTGGCGGCGCGCCTCGTCCATCGTGCGCATGATGGCCACCGTCTCGGCGAGCGGCAGCAGGGGGCTCTCCGTCTCGCCCGCGCCGATCAGGCGCTCGAGCTCGAAGGCCTGGAACTGCATGCCGCGCGAGGTGACCTCCTGCTCGAAGCGCTCGACCACGATGCCGGTCGCGTCGTACACCGTGAAGCTCGTCGGGTTGTACCACCAGCGGTCGATCTCGACCCAGCCCTCGGTGCCGATCACCGCGGCCTTCACCGGCCCGGGAGCGTCGAGGGCGCTGTGCGACATCGACTGGCGGCCGCCCTCGTGCTCGAAGATGAGGGCGGTCTGACGGTCGACGCCGGTCTCGGTCATGGTCGCGTTGGCGATGACCGTCGTCGGCACACCGAGCAGATCGACCGCGAACGAGATCGGGTAGACGGCGAGGTCGAGCATCGAGCCGCCGCCGAGGTCGGGGTTGTTGATGCGGTGCTTCGGGTCGGCGGGGAGCTTCTGATCGTGGTCGGCGATGACCGTGCGCACATCGCCCAGGGTGCCGGCGGCGATGATCTCGCGCAGGCGCGCCATGTGGGGCAGGAAGCGGGTCCACATCGCCTCGAGCACGGCGACCCCGGCCTCGGCGGCGGCGTCAGCCACCCGCTGCGCCTCGTCGCCGTTCAGCGTGAACGGCTTCTCGACCAGCACGTGCTTGCCGGCGCCGATGGCGAGCAGGGCGTTCTCGGCGTGCAGCGGGTGCGGGGTGGCGATGTAGATCGCGTCGACCTCGGGGTCGGCGGCCAGCGTCTCGTAACTCGCGTGGGCGCGGGGAATGCCGAAGCGCTGGGCGAACGCATCCGCCGACTCCTGGCTGCGCGAGCCGACGGCGCTGACGGTGAGGCCCACCGCGAGCAGGTCGGTCACGAAGGTCTCGGCGATCCACCCGGTGCCCAGGATTCCCCAACGAACAGGCTGCGACATCGACTCTTCCTCTCGATCGGCGCCTGAGACGACAGAAGCCCGGGGATTCCGGGCTTCTGGTCTCATGCGAGGGCCGCCTCCGGGAATCGAACCCGGGACCTATTCATTACGAGTGAATCGCTCTGCCGACTGAGCTAAGGCGGCCTGGCCGGCACGAATCGCGCGCGGCACAGCAACAAAGCATAGCCGATCCGCGTGGGCTTCGCGGACAGCTCAGACGCGCTCGCGCACCCCGGCGACCTCGCGCATCCGCTCGTACGACCGCATCACGAGCTCGGGCAACGAGGCGGTGTCGGGATGCTCGGCCCAGCTCACCCAGGCCGCTCGCGCCAGCGTGAGCGAGAGCAGACCGATCATGCGCGACCGTTCGGCCACGTCGGCGGGATCGACGGGGTCGCCGCGCTTGACCGCATCGTTCTCGAGCCGGCGGGCGACGGATGCGCAGACTTCCGCCTCGAACTCCCGCATGCGGTCGACCTTGAGCGCGAACAGCTGCGGGTACTGGGTCATCAGCGCACGACGTAGCTCGTGCAGCTCGGGGTCGACGCCGCCGTCTTCGGCTGCCTGAGCGGCCATGATGACCATCAGGTCTTCGAGCGGATCACCGTCGGGGCCGGCGTTCTCGAAATCCTCCGCCACGTCGTCGGTGAGCGCGAACGGCGCGTCGCCCGCCAGCGAGGCCTCCTTCGAGGGGAAGTAGTTGAAGAAGGTGCGCGGCGACACCCCGGCGTCGTTGGAGATGCCCTCGACGGTCACCTGGTCGAGGCCGCGTTCGGCGGTGAGCCTCAGCACGGCCACCTGGATGGCGCGTCGCGTCGCCCTCCGCTTCCGCTCGCGCAGGCCGATCTCTTCGGTGTGCGGCCTCGACCGGTTATCGATGCTCATGCATCAATTGTCGCAGTTCGGGTCGCTCGCGGGCACTGTTCCGTCGAGGAAGTAGGCATCCACCGCATCCGCCACGCAGCGGGAGGAGTTGTAGGCGGTGTGCCCCTCGCCCTGGAAGGTCACGAGGTGCCCGTTCTCGAGCTGCGACGCGAGCGCCTCGGCCCACTTGTACGGGGTGGCCGGGTCGCCCGTGGTGCCGACGACGAGAATGGGCGCCGACCCTGCCGCGGTGACCGGCGCCGGCACCCTGCGACTCGGGTAGGGCCACTGCGCGCAGGTGATGTCACCGTAGGTCCAGTACGGGCCCACGGTCGGCGACGCCTTGACGAGCTCGTCGTTCTGCTGGGCGATGACCGCCGGATCGGTGACCGCCGGGTAGTCGGCGCAGGAGATGGCGTTGAACGACTCGATCAGGTTGTCGGCGTAGCTGCCGTCAGAGTTTCGGCTGTTGTATTGATCTGCCAGCTGGAACGCGAAATCCGCCTGACCGTCTTCGACCGAGCTGAACAGCTGGTCGAGGTACGGCCAGTTCTCCTGGCTGTACAGCGGGTAGAAGATGGCGGTCAGCAGGTTGGAGGCGCCGAGCTCGCGGCCGTCGCTCGAACGCAGCGAACTCTTCTCCACCTGGGCGAGCAGCTGCTGCACCTTGGCGAGCGCCTGGTCGGCGTTGCCGTCGAACCAGCAGTCCGAGCCGCTGACGCACGCCTGCAGGTACGACTTCAGCGCGTTCTCGAAGCCGGCGGCCTGGGAGATGGTGATGTCGAAGCCGCTCGAGGTCGGGTCTTCCGCCCCGTCGAGCACCATGCGGCCGACCTTCTCGGGGAAGTTGCCGGCGTACTCGGCGCCGAGGAAGGTGCCGTACGAATAGCCGAGGTAGTTGAGCTTCTGGTCGCCGACCACGGCGCGCAGCATGTCGAGGTCGCGGGTCGTGCTGTCGGTGTCGATGAACTCGAGCAGCGGCCCGGTGTTCTGGGCGCACTTGTCGGCGAAGTCCTTGGCCGCGGCGGTGTACGCGGCGATCCACTCCTGCGAGCCGCGCTCACCGGGGATGATGTCGTAGAGGTAGGCGTCGCGCTCCTTGTCGGTGAGGCAGTGCACCGCATCCGAGTGCCCGGTGCCGCGCGGGTCGTACCCGATGAGGTCGTAGCTCTGCTGCAACGACGGATGCGCGGCGAAGTCGGCCGACTGCTGCACGAAGTCGAAGGCGGAGCCACCGGGGCCGCCCGGGTTCACGAACAGGCTGCCGAGCTTGGTGCCGCCCGAGGCCGGCTTCTTGATGAGCGCCAGCGAGATCGTGTCGCCGCCGGGATTCGACCAGTCGAGCGGCGCGGTCGCGGTGGCGCAGAGGAAGCCGTTGCCGCACGACTCCCAGTCGAGCACCTGACCGTAGAACTTCTCGAGGCCGGCCGGCACATCCTCCCCGGTCGGCGACGAGGTCTCGGGCGCGGCCGTCGTCTGCCCGGAGAAGCCGTTGTACGGCCCGGTGAACCAGGTGGCGCACCCGGAGAGGGCGAGAACCGCGGCCGTGACGATGCTGAGCACGGCGAGCCCGCGACGGGCGTACGTTCGGGGGCGGATGCGGGGTGGTCGGCTCACGGGGCAACCTTTCGTGATGCGGAGCGGCCCGCCTCGGCGAGCGTGATCAGCATGGCTTCGAGCGCGAGGGCCGGAGCCACGTTAGCGGCAATCCTGCGTCGCGCGTCGGCGATCGCGTCCATCGCGGCGAGGGTCGATGACGAATCGTTATCCTCCGCGCGCCGGCGCACCTCGGCCGAGATCGCCTCGTTGACGAGCTCGACCCGCGCGCCCAGCTGCAGCAGCACGATGTCGCGGTAGAGCGAGAGCAGGTCGGTGAGGATGCGGTCGATGCCGTCGCGCAGGCTCCGGGTGGCCCGGCGCTTCTGGTCGTCTTCGAGCGCCTTGATCTGCGAGCGCAGGGCGGGCGGGATGGCTTGACCCGGCTCGACACCGAGCGACCGCAGGGCTGCGGCACGCTCCTCGGCGTCGCGTTCTTCGGTGATGGCCTGGGCGTCGGCGCCGGCGATCTCGAGCAGGGTCGCGGCGCCGCGCACGGCGTCGCCGACCGTGCTGACGGAGAGGGCGAGTTCGATGGTGTCGGCGCGGCGGGCCCGCGCCTCATCGTTCGTGGCGAGGCGGTGCGCCATGCCGATGTGGCTCTGCGACTCCCGGGCGGCACGCTCGGCGGTCTCGGCGTCGACGCCGTCCCGTTTGACGAGCAGGGCGGCGACGTCGCTCGTCGACGGCACGCGCAGCCGTACCGAGCGCACGCGCGACCGGATCGTGGGCAGGAGGTCGGCTTCGCTGGGGGCGCAGAGAATCCAGACGGTGCGCTCGGGCGGCTCTTCGAGCGCCTTGAGCAGCACGTTCGAGGTGCGCTCCGCCATGCGGTCGGCGTCTTCGATCACGACCACCCGGTAGCGCGCGACGCTCGGCGAGAACTGCGAGGCCGAGACCAGGCGGCGCACCTCGTCGATGGTGATGACCACGCGGTCGGTGGCGAGGATGGCCAGGTCGGGGTGCGTGCGGGCGGCGACCTGGCGGCAGTCGGCGCAGTGACCGCATCCGCCGTCGCGACACAGCAGCGCCGAGGCGAAGGCGTAGGCGAGATTGGAGCGGCCCGAGCCGGGCGGGCCGGTGATGAGCCAGGAATGCGTCATCGAGTCGGGCGCGGCGGCCACCGGCCCGGCATCGCCCGTGGCCGCGGGCACGGCGCTCGTCGTGGGTGCCGCGGAGCTCTCCGCGGCGGCACGGAACACCTCGATGGCGGCCGCTTGGCCCGTGAGGTCGTCCCAGACGGTCATGATGTCAATCTACTGGGAGCGTCTGACAAGGAGCTCTTCGACCCTCGCGCGGATGACCTCGGCGATCTCCGCGGCCGGACGCGCCGCGTCGACCACGAGGAAACGTTCGGGCTCTGCCTCGGCGAGCTCGAGGAACGCTGCCCGCACGCGGGCGTGGAACTCGCCCTTCTCGGCCTCGAGGCGATCGAAGCGCTTGTTCGCGCCGTCGAGTCGGGCTCGCGCGACGTCTTCGTCGAGGTCGAGCAGGATCGTGACGTCGGGCAGCAGACCTTCGGCCGCCCAGAGGGAGAGCTCGCGCACCTCGGTCGCGTCGAGCACGCGACCCGCCCCCTGGTAAGCGACGGAGGAGTCGAGGTAGCGGTCTTGCACGACCACCTCGCCGCGCTCGAGGGCCGGGCGCACCTTCGTGGCGATGTGCTGCGCCCGATCGGCGGCGTAGAGCAGGGCCTCGGCGCGCGGCGAGATGTGGCCGCGGCTGTGCAGCACGATCTCCCGCACCTCCACGCCGAACTCCGTTCCGCCGGGTTCGCGGGTGCGCACCACCGTGCTGCCGCGCTCGGTGAGCCACGCTTCGAGCAACTCGGCCTGGGTCGACTTGCCGGAGCCGTCTCCGCCTTCCAGCGTGATGAACACGCCGGTCACTTCTTCGGGGCGGCCTTCCGTGCGGGCGCTTTGCGGGCAGCGGGCTTCTTCGCGGCACCGGCGCGGGGCTTCGCCGGCCCCTTGGCACGCTTGTCGGCCAGCAACTGCACGGCACGGTCGAAGTCGATCTCCTCGACCGTCTCGCCGCGCGGGATGGTGGCGTTGGTCACCCCGTCGGTGACGTACGGGCCGAACCGGCCGTCCTTCACCTTGATCGGCTTGCCGCTCACCGGGTCGGCGTCGAACTCCTTCAGCGCCGAAGATGCCCGGCGCGCGCCGTACTTCGGCTGGGCGAAGAGCTCGAGGGCACCGGGCAGGTCGATCTCGAAGATGAGGTCTTCGTTCTCGAGCGACCGGGTGTCGGTGCCCTTCTTGAGGTAGGGGCCGAACTTGCCGCCCTGGGCGGTGATCGGCTCGCCGGTCTCCGGGTCTTCGCCCACCGTGCGGGGGAGGTTGAGCAGGCGCAAGGCTGTGTCGAGGTCGATGGTCGCGAGATCCATCGACTTGAACAGGGACGCGGTGCGGGGCTTCACCGCGGCCGCCGACTTCTTCGCCGGCGCTTTCTTCGCCGGAGCCTTCTTGGCGGTGCCGGCGTCGGGTGCAGCAGCGGACGCATCCGTCTGCGCCGCGGCGGGCGCGCTCTCGGGCACGACCGGGTCGAGCTCGGTGACGTACGGGCCGAAGCGGCCGTCCTTCGCCACGATCTCTTTGCCGTTCTCCGGGTTGATGCCGATGACGCGATCGGTCACGACCGGTGCGTCGACGAGTTCGCGGGCCTTCTCGGGCGTGAGCTCGTCGGGCGCGAGGTCCTGCGGGAGGTTCACGCGACGGGGCGGCGCATCGAGGTCGCCCGACGGGTCGAGCACCTCGAGGTAAGGGCCGTACTTGCCGATGCGCAGGGTGATGTCGTCGGTGATCGCCACCGAGTTCACGGCACGGGCATCGATGTCACCGAGGTTGTCGATGACATTGCGGAGGCCGGGGTGGCCGTCGCTGCCGAAGTAGAAGCCGTTCAGCCAGTCGACGCGGTCTTCTTCGCCGTCGGCGATCTTGTCGAGATCGGCCTCGAGCGCGGCGGTGAAGTCGTAGTCGACGAGGTCCGAGAAGAAGTCCTCGAGCAGGCGCACGACCGAGAACGCCGTCCAGCTCGGCACGAGAGCCTGGCCGCGGGGGGTGACGTAGCCGCGATCGATGATGGTGGAGATGATGCTCGCGTAGGTCGACGGCCGGCCGATGCCGAGCTCGTCGAGCGCCTTCACCAGGCTGGCCTCGGTGTAACGCGGCGGCGGCGTGGTGTCGTGGCCGGCGGCGTCGATCGCGACGGCGGCCAGCACCTGACCTTCCTTGAGCGGCGGAAGCTTCGCATCCGCCTGCTCGCTGGAGGCGTTGCGCTCCTCGTCGCGGCCCTCCTCGTAGGCGTGCAGGAAGCCACGGAAGGTGATGACGGTTCCGGATGCGGAGAACTCCGCCGTCGTCTGGCCGCCCAGCTCGGGGACGGTGACCGGCCCGGCGCTGATGGTGACCGAGGCGGTCGACCCGCGCGCATCCGCCATCTGGGAGGCGACCGTGCGCTTCCAGATCAGTTCGTAGAGCTTGAAGTCGTTGCCACGGAGCGCCGACGACACCTCGGCGGGGGTCTTGAAGACTTCGCCGGCGGGGCGGATCGCCTCGTGCGCCTCCTGGGCGTTCTTGCCCTTGCCGGTGTAGAGGCGCGGCTTGTCGGGGATGGTGTCGGCGCCGTAGAGCTTCGTGGCCTGCGCGCGCGCCGCAGTGATCGCCTGCTGCGAGAGCGAGGGCGAGTCGGTGCGCATGTAGGTGATGTAGCCGTTCTCGTAGAGCGACTGTGCCACGCTCATCGTCTGCCGCGCCGAGAAGCGGAGCTTGCGCGACGCCTCCTGCTGCAGAGTCGAGGTGGTGAACGGGGCGGCGGGGCGGCGCGTGTAGGGCTTGGACTCGAGGTTGGTGACCGCGATGGCGACGCCGTCGGCCGCGAGCGCGTCCTTCAGGGCGGTGGCCGCGGGCTCGGCGAGCGCGATCGCCTTGCTCTTCAGAGCACCCTTCTCGTCGAAGTCACGACCGGAGGCGACCCGCTCACCGTTCAATCGCACCAGGCGGGCTTCGAACGCGTCGGTCTCGGGGGCCGCTGCGCTCGGAGCGAGCTGCGCGGTGAGATCCCAGTAGTTCGCGGAGGTGAAGGCCAGGCGCTCGCGCTCGCGGTCGACCACGAGGCGGGTGGCGGCGGATTGCACGCGGCCGGCCGACAGGCCCGGGCCGACCTTGCGCCACAGCACCGGGCTGACCTCGTAGCCGTAGAGACGGTCGAGGATGCGCCGGGTCTCCTGCGCGTCGACCAGGGCGTCGTCGATCTGCCGGGTGTTGTCGCGGGCGGCCTCGATGGCCTCACGGGTGATCTCGTGGAAGACCATGCGGTGCACGGGCACCTTCGGCTTCAGCACCTGCAGCAGGTGCCACGCGATGGCTTCGCCTTCGCGGTCTTCATCAGTGGCGAGATAGAGTTCGTCGGCGCCGGCGAGTGCCTTCTTGAGTTCGGCGACGGTCTTCTTCTTCGCGTCGGAGACCACGTAATAGGGCTCGAACTTGTTCTCGACATCGACGGAGAACTTGCCGAGCGAGCCCTTCTTGAGTTCGGCGGGCAGGTTCTTGGGTTCGACGAGGTCGCGGATGTGCCCGACCGATGCCATCACGTCGAAGCCGTCACCCAGGTATTGGGCGATCGACTTCACCTTCGTCGGCGACTCGACGATGACGAGCTTTCTCGGGCTGGACAACTGTTCTCCTTATATATATGTCAGACGATTGGTCGTCAGGCACACCATACACATACCCTCCCGGGGTGAGCCTAATCAGGGCCCCCATTGCGCCTGCAGCGTAAGGGGGGACAATGGTCGTGACCACGTCTCGTGGCACTCGATGGAGAGGAGCTGGGCACAATGGCGACGACCGACGATTCCCGCGGCACGGAGAGCTACACGGCGAAGTTCACCGACGGGCCGCTCGAGGGTAAGACGATCCGCACCGACTTCACGGGCTCCGGCGAACCGCAGCCGCAGTTGACCATCCCGGTGGCCGCAGGCTCGAAGAAGTACCTGTACCGTCGCTCGTCGGGCCTCGAGTTCGGCGAGACCGAACGCCCGAGCGCGGTCGACTACCGCTACGTGGAGGCCATCGTCGGCTGACCGCCGAGTGCGGTCGGCGGACCCGCGCGCGGTCGCGTCGATCTCGATGCCGAATGCGGTCGGCGGACCCGCGCGCGCAGTCGCGGCAACACCGAGGCCGAGTGCGGTCGCCGTGACGCGCACGGTCGCCACGCCCTCGGCGTCGACCTCGCACGAGCTGACCGTGGCCCCGTCGGCAGCCGCCACGCTCGCCGCCACCTCGCAGGGTGTGCCCGGTACCCTGCCCGACGCGGTGTCGGCGGCGGCGAGCGCCGCGGCGTCGGCCGCCCCTTGCAGCTGCTGACGGGTGGCGAGCGCGCCGCCGATCGGTGCGATGCCGACGAGCAGAGCGCACAGGACGCCGAGGACCGCGATACCGGCGATGCCGCCGCTCCCAGTCTCGTTCGCGAGCCCCGGCTTCCGCGCCGAGACCGGCAGCGACCCGCGCCGGAGCGTCACGTCGCCGGCGCCGTCGTGTCGTCGAGAGCGCACCCTCGCCCTGCGAACGGAAGCGCCGTACCGAGAACGCCGACCGAGGCGTCGGCCCACGCCGTCACGCACACCACCAGCCCGAGGTGCTCCACGCTCAGCCGCGCTCCCGGCTGCGCCTCGCTGACCCGCGTCGCGGCCGCAGCGGAGTCGCCCCGGCCGATCAGCCGGGCGGCGTCGGCCGCTGCATCCGTCAGACGCACCTGCACGGCTCCGAGCTGACACACCCCCACCCCCAGGGCGAGCACGACCGCGATCGCGGGGAAGATCATCGCGAACTCCGCGGTGACCGAACCGGACTCGTCTCGCCATCGTTCAGATCGAGATCGACAAGGCATGGTGGATGATGTCGGTCAGCATGCCCTTGATGTCGTCGCCCCGCAGCACGACGACGAGCAAGCCAGCGAATCCGACAGCCGCGAGGGTGGCGATGGCGTACTCCGCGGTGGCTGCTCCGGACTCGTCGCCGAGGACGGCGGCAGCGCGGCGGACGGCGGCGGCGCGGCGGACGGTGGCAGCGCGCCGGCCGAAGGCCGGCCCGCCTCCCCACCGGTCAGGGAGCTGAGCGGCGGCGTGTGTTGTTGTGTTCATGGTGTTCCTTTCGGGTGGGGGCTGGAGTGATGCAATGAGTCGCGGGGAGGCGCGTCGAGCTGGTCAGTGCGGCGGTCAGATCGACGAGGTGCTGCTGAGGATGCCAAGCAGCACGGGAGCAACCGCGAGGAGCATGAACGCCGGGAGAACGCAGACACCGAGCGGCAGCATCAGCCACGTGCCGAGGGCTGCGGCTCGCGACAGGGCCTGAGCCACCGCGTCGCGCCGCACCCGAACAGCCTCCCCGCGGAGGAGTTCGCCGGGCGGTGCACCAGAACGGGCCGACAAGGAGAGCACTGACTGGATCGCTGTCTCGTCGCGCGAGGCATCCAGACCCGCCCGGTCGAGGACCTCCGCGACGAGACGTCGCGCGTGCGGCAGCGAGCCCCCGCCCGCCACGGCGACCGAGACGAGGTCGAGGGCGAGACCCGGAGCCGGGTCGATGCGTCGAGCCCGCCGCAGCAACGCATTGCTCCACAACCGCCCTGCCGCCATCAGGGTCAGACCAAGCCCGAGACAAGCGAGACCCGCGGGAGAGCCGAGCAGCGCAGCTCCCGTGTCGATGCCGAGGAGCCAACCGGAGGCCAGCGAGATCAGCGGCAACACCGACACGAGCTTGGTGGTGGCGGCCGGCCCGGCCAATGCGGCGTCGGTCTCGCGTTCGACCTGGCCCGCCGCCCGCAAGGAATCCGCGATCTCGCCGAGACAGCGGGCCAGTGGCGCTCCGGCCTCGGTCGCGACCGACCACGCGGCCGCGAGCACCCACCAGGCACTCACGGAGGAGTCGCGAGAGGCAGACATCGACCGTCGATCACCCATGCCGTCCGCCGGTCGTCTGCCAGCACCCGCGGCGCGGCCGCCGATGCTGGCCGCGATGGCGTCGGCGACCGCAGCACCATCGGCGATGCGGCGCGCGGCGGCGAGCAGGACGGGATCGTCGGCGCCCTCGGCGGCGTAGCCCCACACGGCTGCGGGCGCGACACCCGCACCGATCAGGACAGCTACCCGTTCGACGGTCGCGCCGATCCGCTCCGCCTCAGGTCGCCGCACCCCGCGCCCGGCACGCCGCTCACGCCCGGCTGCCATCACGACCCTCCTCCGGCCCAGGCGGGGTCGAGGCGTCGCGCCCAACCACCTCCGGGTCAGCCGAGGTCGAAGCGTCGCGCCCCGCCACCTTCGGGTCAAGCGGGGTCGAGGCGTCACGCCCCACTACCTCCGAGTCAAGCGGGGTCGAGGCGTCGCGCCCCACCACCTTCGGGTCAAGCGGGGTCGAGGCGTCACGCCCCGCCACCCCCGCGTCGGCGCCTGCCCGAGCAGAGCCACCGCTCCGCGGCCGGACGCGACCGGGTGTGGAGGACTGCCGCCGTCGCCCCAAGCGGGTCTCGCTCGGCGGCGTCTCGGCATGCTCGAGGACGCCGGCGATCGACGGCACTTCGACGCCCTCGACAACGCCGTCCCCCGGCCGCGCGCGCCCTCGACCGGAGAACTGACCCTGAGTCGACGACCGGGCATCGGCCGCCGGCGTCTCGAGGCTAACGAGCGCCTGCACACCGAGGTGGTCGCGGGCATCCAGCACCAAGCGCCCGAAGCCCTCGATCTGGCGGCCGGCGGACGTTCGGCGGAGGTGGCAGACCAGGCCGATGGCGCTCACCGCCTGACGGGCGATGGCCTCCGCCGTGAGGCCGGCGAGCGCGCCCAGGGCTTCGAGCCGGGCCGGGACGTCATCGATCGAGTTGGCGTGCAGCGTTCCCGCGCCGCCGTCGTGCCCGGTGTTGAGGGCCGACAGGAGCTCCCGGATCTCGGCGCCGCGGCACTCCCCCAGCACGAGCCGGTCGGGGCGCATCCGCAGTGCCTGGCGCACGAGCTCCGCGAGCCCGACCGCACCCGCCCCTTCGAGATTGGGTTGCCGCGCTTCCAGACCGATGACGTGCGGATGCTCGACCCGCAGCTCACTCACGTCTTCGATGAGCACGATGCGGTCGGCGGCGTCGGCCTCGGCGAGCAGCGCCGACAGCAGCGTCGTCTTCCCGCTGCCGCCGGCGCCCGAGATCAGCAGGTTCGTTCGTTCGCGCACCGCCTCCTCGATGATCACACGTCGCCAGGCGCCCGCCTCACCCGCCCCGAAGAGCCCGCGGCGGTCGAGCTCATCGAGGCGCGGATGCCCCCGTTGCGGCGCCCGCACGGAGATGAGGGTTCCGCCGGTCGAGATCGGTGGCAGCACCACGTGCACCCGCCGCCCCTCCAGCCGAACGTCGACGCACGGCGTCGACTCATCGATGTGCCGGCCGCCCCGCGCGACGAGCCGCACCGCGAACTCGCGCAGCCGCTGCTCGCTGGGACACGACCACGACGGATCCCGCTGGGCACCGCCTCCGCGATCGACCCAGAGTTCGCGGTGCCCGTTGACGAACACATCGGTGACCGAAGGATCGGCGAGGTAGCTCGCGAGTGGGCCGAACGCCGGAGCGCCCGACGAGGCGGCCACCGGCGCAACTGCGGACGCGGAGGCGGATGCGGATGCGGAGGGCGAATTCATGCCCCGAATCTACGAACCCGAACCCCCGCGCCGGCGGCCTCGCCGAGATCGGTGGAGAACCACGGCCGCGCATCCGCCTGTGGACAACGAGCGAGTCGTTAAAAAGAAGGGGGCGGCACCCAATGGGGGGAAAGGGTGCCGCCGCAGCAACGCTGGATTGGGGGGAATCACTAGTGCGTTGCATCCAAACGCGAGGCTTGGTAGGTCTGAGTTTACCCGTTGGAAACATGCGTGCAAATCACTCCAGCGAATTCCCAGCGACCTCGCTATGGTCGAAGAAGTCGGCGGGCGAAGGAGCACGGGAAGCATGGCCACGAACAACATCGACAACCTCCTGCACGAGTCGCGGCGGTTCCCGCCGAGCGACGACTTCGCCGCCCGATCGGAGTCCGCCCGACAGCTCTATGCCGACGCCGACGCCGACCGGCTGGGCTTCTGGGCCACCCAGGCGCGCCAGCTCGTGCACTGGCACAAGCCGTTCAGCCAGACCCTCGACTGGTCGAACCCGCCCTTCGCCCGCTGGTTCGCCGACGGCGAGCTCAACGTCGCTTACAACTGCCTCGACCGCCACGTGCTGGCCGGGCACGGCGACCGCGTCGCGCTGCATTGGGAGGGCGAGCCGGGCGACACCCGCACCCTCAGCTACGCCGAGCTCACCGCCGAGGTGAAGAGGGCGGCGAACCTCCTCGCCGCCCTGGGCATCGAGGCTGGCGACCGGGTGGCGATCTACCTCCCCGTCATCCCCGAGGCCGTCATCGCGATGCTCGCCGTGGCCCGGCTCGGCGCCATCCACTCGGTGGTGTTCGGCGGGTTCAGCGCCGAGAGCCTGCGCGCCCGCATCGACGACGCCGAAGCCAAGCTCGTCATCACGGCCGACGGCGGCTACCGCAAAGGCAAGGTCTTCCCGCTGAAGGCGGCGGTCGACGACGCACTCGCCCTGAACGGCGGCGACAGCACCGTCACCAACGTCCTCGTCGTCCGGCGCGGCGGGAACGAGGTCACCTGGACCCACGGCCGCGACCTCTGGTGGCACGACGAGATCGCGCAGGTCGACGCCGAGCACACCGCGAAGCCGTTCCCCGCCGAGAATCCGCTCTTCATCCTCTACACCAGCGGCACCACGGGAAAGCCCAAGGGCATCCTGCACACGAGCGGGGGCTACCTCACCCAGGTCGCGTTCTCGCACAAGACCGTCTTCGACCTGCAACCCGAAAAGGACGTCTACTGGTGCACGGCCGACGTCGGCTGGATCACCGGCCACAGCTACGTCGTCTACGGCCCGCTCGCGAACGGCGCCACGCAGTTGCTCTACGAGGGCACCCCCGACACTCCGCATGCGGGCCGCTGGTGGGAACTCGTCGAGAAGTACCGCGTCACCATTCTCTACACCGCACCCACCGCCATCCGCACCTTCATGAAGCTCGGCCGGCAGATCCCCCAGCAGTTCGACCTGTCGAGCCTGCGCCTCCTCGGGAGCGTCGGCGAGCCCATCAACCCGGAGGCCTGGATCTGGTACCGCGAGGTCATCGGCGGCAACCGCACCCCCGTAGTCGACACCTGGTGGCAGACCGAGACCGGCGCCATCATGATCTCCGCACTCCCCGGCGTCACCACCCTGAAACCCGGCAGCGCGCAGGTGCCGCTCCCCGGCATCTCCCTCGACATCGTGACGGATGCCGGCACCCCGGTCGGCCGCGACGAAGGCGGGCTGCTCGTGGTCACCGAGCCCTGGCCCTCGATGCTGCGCGGCATCTGGGGCGACCCCGAGCGCTTCAAGGAGACCTACTGGGAGAAGTTCGGCGACAAGTACTTCGCCGGCGACGGCGCGCGCTACGACAAGGAGGGCGACATCTGGCTCATGGGCCGGGTCGACGACGTGATGAACGTCTCAGGCCACCGTCTCAGCACGGCCGAGATCGAGTCGAGCCTGGTGGCGCATCCGATGGTCGCCGAGGCCGCCGTGGTGGGCGCGAGCGACGAGACCACCGGACAGGCCGTCGTCGCCTTCGTCATCACCCGGGCCAGCCAAGCGGATGCCGCCGGCCAAGCCGATGCCGTCGCCGTGCTGCGGGCGCACGTCGCGCAACAGATCGGCGCGATCGCGAGGCCCCGTCAGATCTTCCTCGTCTCCGAACTCCCGAAGACGCGAAGCGGCAAGATCATGCGCCGCCTCCTCCGCGACGTCGCGGAGGGCCGCGAGATCGGCGACACCACCACCCTCGCCGACACGTCCGTGATGACCCTCATCTCGGAGACGATGCGCTGACCCTCCGGGCGCGGGGCTACGCGAACTCGACGATGAGTTCGACCTCCACCGGGGAGTCGAGGGGCAGTACTGCGACGCCCACGGCCGAGCGGGCGTGCACGCCGCGCTCGCCGAAGACCTCGCCCAAGAACTCCGAGGCGCCGTTGATCACGCCCGGCTGACCGGTGAACGACGGGTCGGATGCGACGAAGCCCGTCACCTTCACCACGCGCGTCACGCGGTCGAGCGAGCCGAGCACGTTCTCGACCGCGGCGAGCGCGTTGAGGGCGGCGATCTGCGCGAACCCCTTCGCGTCGGCAGGCGAAACGAGCCCTGTGCCCTCGCCGACCTTGCCGGTCTCGGGCAGCGCTCCACCGACGAACGGCAGCTGACCGGCGGTGAACACCAGGTTCCCCGAGATGAGCGCCGGGATGTAGGCACCGGCCGGCGCCGCCACCTCCGGCAGGGTGAAGCCGAGCTCCTGCAGACGCTCCGAGATCTCCCCCACCGGGCTCACTCCCCCGACCCGGCGACGGGCCGCTTGAGGTAGGCGACGAGCCCGCCCTCGGGACCGGTGACGACCTGAACGAGCTCCCACCCGTCCGACCCCCAGGTGTTCAGGATGGCCGCGGTGTTGTGGATCATCAGCGGTGTCGTCACGTATTCCCAGGCGGGCACGGGCGCCCCTTTCTCGGCTTTTTATAGGTTTGTCGCTTACCCTGGATTCTATGTCTGCCCCGAAAGCCACGGCTAGCGGTGTGGTCGGGGCCATTCTCGGCATAGTAGGGATGAGCGCAATCGCGGGAATCCTCGTCACTGCCATGGTCACGCCCGCGCTCGCTGTCACCGGCATTGCCGCGAACAACTCCATCGGTATGTTCGAGAACCTCCCGAGCTACATCAAGCCGGATGCGCTCGCCGAGAAGACCAACATCTACGCCACCAAGAGCGACGGCACCCCGGTGCTCCTCGCCTCCGTTTTCGAGCAGAACCGTGAAGAGGTGGGCTGGGACCAGATCTCCCAGTACGTGAAGGATGCGGTGATCGCCACCGAAGACCCGCGCTTCTACAGCCACGGCGGCGTCGACATCGCGTCGACCCTGCGTGCAGCGGCGGGCAACGCCCTCGAGACCTCCGCCAGCGGCGCGTCGACCATCTCGATGCAGTACGTGCGCAACATCCTCGTACAGAAGGCCGAGGCCATCCAGGACGAGGCGGAGCGTGACGCGGCGTATGCCGAGGCCACCCGCACCTCGGTCGACCGCAAGCTCAAAGAGATGAAACTCGCGATCGGACTCGAGAAGGAGTACTCGAAAGACGACATCCTGCTCGGCTACCTCAACATCGCGCCGTTCGGCGGCCGGGTCTACGGCATCCAGTCGGCCGCGCAGTACTACTTCGGCGTGAACGCCTCCGACCTCACGGTCGCCCAGGCCGCCAGCCTCATCGCGACGGTGAACGAGCCGAACGGCCTGCGCATCGACCAAGAGGAGAACATCCCCGACAACCAGGCGCGCCGCGACAAAGACGTGCTGCCGGCGATGCTCAAAGAGCACAAGATCACCCAGGCGCAGTACGACGAGGCCATCGCCACTCCGGTGACGCCCAACATCGTGCAGCCCTCGACCGGCTGCCAGACCGCCAACCCGCTCGGCGCCGGCTTCTTCTGCGACTACGTCACGCACATCGTGAAGAACGACCCGGCCTTCGGCGCCGACGAAGACACGCGGTGGAACAACTTCAAGACCGGCGGCTATCAGATCTACACGACGCTCGACGTCGACCTGCAGGGCGCCGCGAAGAACGCCATGGACAGCTGGGTGCCCTACACCTACGACTTCGACCTCGGTGGTTCGCTCGTCACGGTTCAGCCCGGCACGGGCAAGGTGCTCGCGATGGTGCAGAACAAGGACTTCAGCGATGACCCGGAGGTCACCGCCACGAACCTCGGTGCGAGCGCCATCAACTACAGCACCGACTACGAGTACGGCGGATCGACCGGCTTCCAGGTGGGATCGACCTACAAGATCTTCACGCTCGCCGAATGGCTGAAGACGGGGCACTCGCTCGGTGACGTCATCAACGGAAACGCCGGCACGCTGAACCTCGCGCAGTTCAAGGACAGCTGCACGGGCGGCAACGGCGGCACCTACTCGGTGAAGAACGACGGCGGGTCGAACCCCGGCAACGTCACCGTCATGCAGGCCACCGCCCAGTCGGTGAACCTCGCGTTCCTCCGCATGGCCCAGAAGCTCGACCAGTGCGAGATCCGCAAGACGGCCGAGGCGTTCGGCGTGCATCGGGCCGACGGCAACCCGCTGGGCGAGAACCCGGCCGACGTGCTCGGCACGAACGAGATCGCGCCGCTCACCATGGCCGCCGCGTTCGCCGCAGTTGCCAACCAGGGCACCTACTGCTCGCCGATCGCCATCGAGAAGATCCTCGACTCGTCGGGCAACGAATTGCCGGTGCCCACGTCGACCTGCTCGCAGGCCGTCGACCCGAGCATCGCCGCCGCCATGGTGACCGCCCTGAAGGGCGTCGTCAACGGCGGCACCGGGTCGCAGTCGAACCCGAACGACGGCATCCCGCACTTCGGCAAGACCGGAACCACCGACTCCGAGAAGGACACCTGGTTCGTGGGCGCTTCGACGAAGCTCGCCACGGCCGTGTGGATCGGCAACGTGGTGGGCACCGTCTCCATCCGCAACACCTCCATCAACGGGGAGAGCGGCGGAAACGTGCGCCACGACGTGTGGAAGCAGTACATGACGGATGCCGACGGCAAGTACGGCGGAGACGAGTTCCCGACCGCAGACAGCACCCTGGTGAACGGCGTGAAGGTCGCGATTCCGAACGTGGCCGGCATGTCGGTCGACGACGCGAAGGCCGCCCTCACGAGCGCCGGCTTCGACTACGAAGACGGCGGCGTCATCGACTCGACCCGCGCGGCGGGCGTCGTCGATAGCAGCTCGCCGAGCGGCAGCGCCACGAAGGGGTCGACGGTCACCGTCTTCACCTCGAACGGCGAACTGCGCACGGTGCCGAACGTGGTCGGCATGAGCCCCGACGACGCGAAGAAGGCCATCACCGGCGCCGGGATCGACGCGGGCCAGATCGCCTTCGACGGCCCATCGTCGGGCAACGCCAAGGTGACCGCGACCAACCCGGGGGCAGGCCAGCCGATTCGCTTCGGCACCGACAGGCTCAGGGTCACCACGAAGGCCGGCTAGGGTGACGGCAGTCACCAGGGCCACCGCGTCGGCGCTCGGCGTCGTCGCGGTGGCCGGAGCCTCCGCGTTCGCCTACGGCACCTTCGTGGAGCGCAAGCTCTACACCTTGCGCCGGGCCCGGGTGCCCGTGCTGCCACGCGGCGCAGCCGACATCCGGGTGTTGCACATCTCCGACCTGCACATGGCCCCCTGGCAGGCCGACAAGCAGGCGTGGCTGCGCGGCCTCGCCCGGTTCGACCCCCACCTCATCGTCGACACCGGCGACAACCTGGGGCACCGCGACGGCATCGAAGGCGTGGAGGCCGCGCTCGGCGTGTTCACCGGCGTGCCGGGGGTCTATGTCAACGGCTCGAACGACTACTACGGTCCGTCGTTCAAGAATCCCCTGCGCTACTTCATGGGCCCGTCCAAGCACAAGGCCACCACCGAGCGGCTCGACACCGAACGCCTCGAGGCCTACTTCGACTCGCTCGGCTGGAAGAACCTCAACAATCGCGCAGCCACGCTCGAGGTCAACGGCACCATCATCGACTTCTTCGGCGTGGATGACCCGCACCGGCACCTCGACAAGCTGGAGCGCATCCCGGGCGCGCTCGACGAACTGCGCGAAGAGGATGACCGGGGCCCCCGAGTGACCATCGGCGTCGCCCACGCGCCGTACCAGTACGTGCTGAACTCGTTCGTGACCCACGGCGCCGAGGTGGTGTTCGCCGGTCACACGCACGGCGGACAGGTCTGCGTGCCCGGGTTCGGCGCCATCGTCACCAACTGCGACATTCCGCGCAAGCAGGTGAAGGGGCTGAGCCTGTGGCGGCACGGCTTCCACTCCGCCTACCTCAACGTCTCCGCGGGTCTCGGCACGTCGATCTACGCGCCGTTCCGCTTCGCCTGCCGGCCCGAGGCGACGCTGCTCACCCTCACCGCGCGCCCCTGATGGCGATGCGGTCTCGCGGCGCCCGAATATCAGCTATCCTTGTTGAGGCCTCAGCCGCGGCGACGCGGTGAACCACTTCGGGGTGTGGCGCAGCTTGGTAGCGCGCCTCGTTCGGGACGAGGAGGTCGTGGGTTCGAATCCCGCCACCCCGACGAAAGAGAATCGGCCGGAGACAGTGTCTCCGGCCGATTCGTCGTCTCGGGTCGTTGTCGCTTCTACGGGCTCTCCAGGTCGAAGCGATCCACCTCGTCGGGCTCCACCGCTGCAGCTCGCGGCAGGTCGAGCCTGCGGATGCGCAGATTCAACGTATCGAGGATCTCCTGGTCCTGCGGGTCGTCGAACGGCGATTCGACGGGTCTGCTGATGAACTGACTCGCGGGACCCACGACCAGCTGCACGGAACTCAGCCGTCCGCTCTCCTCGACCACCGGGATGTCGATCGTCTCCGCGCGCTCGTTCTGCCCCAGCGCCGCGGCCAGCTGCAGCAGCGCATCGGCGATCACATCGGCGGTGGCGAACGTCAGACCGGCGTACGAGACAGACTTCATCTCTCCACCATGCTCCCGCACCCGGGAGGCAGCAACCCCGAGGTGGGGTCGGCAGCTACTTCGCGGCGGCCGTGACCGTCACCGTGAACGACACCTTCGCGTCGGTGTCGGGGTTCGACATCACGACGTCGGTGGTGCCCTCCGCCAGCGGCTTGAGGCCGGGGTTGAACTGGGCACTCCCGTCGTCCTTGCCCGGCACGAACTCCACCACGCTCTCGTCGGCGATCTTCGCGGTCCAGGCCGCGACATCCTCGTCGTCGCCCGTCACGAGGTCGACGACGTTGTCGAGCGGGACCTCGACGGTGGTGCCGTCGGCTTCGCTCAGCTCGACGATGATCGGGGGCAGCACCGAGTTCGACGACGAGGCCGAGGTGGCCGGCGTCGAAGATCCGCTGTCGGATGAGCAGGCCGCGAGGCCCACGGCGGCCGCGCCGACGATGGTGAAAGCGGCGAGGAATCGGGTCGTCTTGCTGTGCATCATTGCCCCCTTGTGCTGAGGACTACAACGTAGCATCGCGTCGCCGAGATCCGGCTCAGTCGCGGCCGAGCACGCCGTGGGATTCTTCGAGGTAGCAGGCGCCGCAGAGCGACTCGTAGGTCACGTCCTCGCCGTCGATGGCGACCTGGGCGCCGTCGAAGACGTAGCGGTCGCCGATCTTACGGGCATTGAAGATCGCCTTGCGACCGCAGCGGCAGATCGTCTTCAACTCTTCGAGGCTGTGCGCCACCTCGAGCAGACGGATGCTCCCCGGGAACCCGGCGGTCTGGAAATCGCTGCGGATGCCGTACGCGAGCACGGGCACCCCGTCCATGATGGCGATGCGCAACGCGTCGTCGACCTGCGCGGGGGTGAGGAATTGCGCCTCGTCGATGAGCAGGCAGCTCACGTCGACGCCGGTCGACAGCACGACCTCCTCACGCCTCGCCGCGAACTCCACGCGCACGTCGGTATCGGGCGCGATGAGAAAATCGGCGTCGCGGGTCACCCCGAGGCGCGACACGATCTGCATGTCCCCCTTGGTGTCGATGGCGGGCTTGGCGATGAGCACCTGCTGGCCGCGCTCCTCGTAGTTGTAGGCCGCCTGCAGCATCGCGGTGCTCTTGCCGCTGTTCATCGCCCCGAACCGGAAATACAGTTTCGCCACCCGAATACCCTATGCCCCTTCTCCCGGCCGCTGCGGAGGGTGACCCTGAGGGTGAATTGCCCGCCATCCACCCCACGGGATGTCGCTGACAGCGCACCATTGACTCATCAGTTCACCCGAATTGCAGACCGGTCGCAGATTCCCCATCCTCGTGACCGGTCGACCGACCGGCCGCACGGTTCCCCATCCACGCGGCCGGTCTTTTTTTCGTCCCGGCCCCGACCGCATCGGCCCGGCTCAGAACAGCATCGGCTGGGTGTCGCCGGCCGGCCCGAAGCTCGGCAGCCGGGTCACCTCCAGCCGGCCGACCGGCCGCCCCGGCGGCGCCACTCCCCCGGTGACCCTCGATGGCGCCGCGCGGTCGAGCCGGTGCTTGCGCACCAGCGGTCGCATCCGCTCGCCCAGCCACTCGCGGTACTCCTTCGGGGCGTAGGTGCCCTTGGCGTAGATGCGGGCGTACGCCGACACGAGCTCCGGATGCTCACGGCTGAGCCACGCCATGAACCACTGCTTCACGCCCGGCTTCAAATGCAACGCCGAGTAGACCACGCTCGACGCACCGGCCGCCGCCGCCTGCCCGAGCGCGCGGTCGAGGTGCTCGACGGAGTCGGTGAGCAGCGGCAGGATCGGCATGAGGAACACCTGGCACTCGAGTCCCGCCTCCCGCACCGCGGTGACGGTGGCCAGGCGCGCCTTCGTGCTGGGCGTGCCGGGCTCGATCGACTGCTGCAACTCGTCGTCGTAGACCGCTATCGACATCGCGAGACTCACCGGCACCACCTCGGCGGCCCTCGCGATGAGCGGCAGATCCCGGCGTAGCAGCGACCCCTTGGTGAGAACGGAGAACGGCGTGCCCGAGCCGGCCAGCGTCTCGACGATGCCGGGCATGAGCGCGTAGCGACCCTCGGCCCGTTGATAGGGGTCGGTGTTCGTGCCGAGCGCGACCGACGGATGCTCCCACGACCGCCGCGCGACCTCGCGGCCCAGCACCTCGGCCACGTTCACCTTCACCACGATCTGCTGATCGAAGTCCTTGCCCTCGTCGAGCTCCAGGTAGGCGTGCGTGGGCCGCGCGAAGCAGTACACACAGGCGTGCGAACACCCCCGGTAGGGATTGATCGTCCACGCGAACGGCATGGTCTTGCTCGCGCCGGGCACGTGGTTGAGGGCGCTCTTCGCGAGCACCTCGTGAAAGGTGATGCCCGCGAACTCGGGCGTCTGCACCGACCGCACGAGGTTGTTCAGGCGGGCCAGTCCGGGCAGGGTCGACGGGGTCTCGGAGTCGAGGGTCTGTCCGTTCCAGCGCATGCCTCATTCGAACATATATTCGAATGAGTCGCAAGACCGGCAGGCCGGCTCAGCGCTCGTAGAGCTCCAGGGGCAGGCCGTCCGGGTCGCTGAAGAACATCATGGCCTTGCCGGTGTGCGGGTCGGTGCGGAGTTCTTCGCAGGGCACGCCGCGTGCCACGAGCTCGGCCCGGGCATCCGCCACCGAATCGACCTCGAAGGCGAGGTGACGCAGGCCCGTCGCCTCCGGATGCGTGGGCCGCGGCGGCGGCGACGGGAAGGAGAACAGCTCGATCAGGTACTCGCCGTTCAGCGCCAGGTCCCCCATCCAGGAGTCGCGTTCGGCGCGATAGACCTCGGTCAGGAGCGTGCAACCGAGCACATCGAGGTAGAACGCCTTGGAGCGTTCGTAATCGGTGGCGATGACGGCGATGTGGTGCACGCGGTTCAGTTTCACGCCCCGATTCAAGCATGAAATGTTTAGCGGGATGAGAGGACCCGATACTCTCATCCCGCAAGGAGACGTCAACGTGCCGGTCACGATGTGCCGTTACCCTTACGGCCGCGATCCGGGCCCGCTTCCGACGTCCCCGTTGGCCTCACATTACACCGTCATCGCCCCGAACGAGGGACGCGGCGGAAGGTTGGCGGGCAGATTTCGTCAGATGTCGTCGTCGTGAGCAAATCGTCTTCCGGCCGTAACACGCCGATAACCTGTGCTGGCTAGTCTCGGCACTGTGAACGAGATCGTGATCCTCAAAAAGACGAGCACCATCGCCATTCTCGGCCGCGCCGGCGACGACCCACGGACCGCTGCGCCGCTTGCCACCGTGTACCTGCTGAAGGACGGCTGGTTCATGAAACTCACCCATCGCCACGACCGCTTCGCCTGGTCGGGCCCGTTCGCGGCGCCCGAAGAAGCGATCGACTACTACACGCCGGCCGACGCGACCGGGCCACTGCAGCGCATCTCGGCCTGACCGCGGGGGCACAGCCGCAGGGTCACAGCCCTGGAGTCACAGCCCGCAGGGTCACGGGCGCAGATACACGCGCGCCCGGTTCAGCACGCAGGCGAGCAGCACCCAGAACGCCAGCAGCAGCACCGACCAGGTGAGTTGCACTTGCCCGCCCACGGCGATCGACTCGGCGATGGCCCGCGCCGGCGACAGCGGAGGCCCGTCCCCCTCCGGCACCGCACCCGACGGCAGCACGATCGGGCGCAGGAGCACGCTCATCACGACGTGCGAGCCGAAGTACACGAGCAGACTGTTGCGGCCGAGCGCGAGCAGCGGATAGACCAGCCACTGCAACCAGGCACCCACGCGGCGTCGATCGAGCAGCACGTGGCCGGCGAGCAACCCGATCACCACGAATCCCGCCACGCGAAGCGCGAACGGCGGCGTCCACAGCCGCTTCATGACGAGAGGTGTGCTCCCGGTGAGCCAGTCCGGCACCGCGATGGCGAGCTGGGCCAGCAGGAGGAGACCGGCGGCGAGCACGAGAAGCGGAACGACGGCGGCACCCACGCCCTCGGTGAACCACCGCGCACCGACTCGGCCGCGCAGCCAGCCCCGGTCGCGCAGCCGTAGCAGCAGGTGACCGGCGGTCGCACCCGCCGAGGCGCTGGCGAGCGCCCCGAGACCCGCGACCAGCCCGACCGGGTCGTACCCCCACTCACCCCGATGGTAGATGTGCGCCGCACCGAACACGGCCGGGTCGACGACGCCCGAGGGATTGCAGTGCTCAGCCAGCACGCCGCCCGGGCACCCGGTCGACCACGCCGCCAGGATGGCCGTGTATGCACCGGCGAGCACGACCGTCACGATCAGCCACCCCCACCACGACTTCGTGATCAGGTGGATGAGCCCCACCGCAGCGACGAGCATGGCGTAGAGCTGAAGCACCCCGGTCACGCACCAGGTGCCGAACTCCCACGAATCGAGCGTGATCGCGCTGTAGAGCAGACCGACCGCGAACAGCACCACCACTCGCCGGGCCAGCGGCCAGAGCGCCACCCGTCGGTGCATCGCGAACGCGAGGCCGCACCCGGAGAGCGTGACGAACACGGGGAAGACGAGATCGAGCGGATGCACGCCATCCCACCGCGCATGGTCGAACCACGGCGGGTCCTCGAGCAGCGAGTTCGAGGCGACGCTCGCGATGAGCATCACCCCACGCGCCCAGTCGAGACTGCGGATGCGGGGCGCAGGCTGAACAGACATCGATCTCCAAAAAGATCGAGTTTACCTCAGCTTTCCGTGTCGCGGCGACGGGCGATGTCGGCGTGGGTGTAGCTGCCCTGCGGGTTGCGGCCGAAGCGGTCGCGCACCGCCGCCACCAGCACGTGCCGGAGATGCGTCGCGCGACCGGCGCGCAGCACCCGCGCCCGCACCGCGTAGGCGTCGAGATACGCCAGGCGCGGGGCCCAGATCGGCCGGCGGCGGCGATTGGCGACGCCGGCCGTGAGGTGGAGGAAGGCCTGGGTGGTGCCGATCGCGCTGGCGAGGTCGACGCCGGGCGAGATCGACGGAAGGGAGACGCTCGAGCCGTCGGGCGCATCCGTCGTCATGGCGACGAGGCCGCGGAGATCGCTGTACGGCGGGATATAAGGGAGGAACCGGGAGTAGTCGACCTTCGACGCCGCGATCTCCTCGAGCGACGCATCGGCGGGCAGCCCCATGAACCGCTCGAAGGTGAAGCGGCTGCGCGGGTGGAACGAGGTGACCTGGGCGGCGAAACCGACGTTCACCACCAGCAGGTCGGGGATGCCGAGCGCTCGGGCGTGCCGGGCGATGGTGGTGCCGATCTCCGGATGCGTCGTCTCCGACTCGTCGAACACGAGCGACGCGCCCTCGAGGAACTCACCGACGTTCTCGGTGGTCACCCCGTCGCGGTAGATGTGCACGACGGCGGTGGGGTTGATCTCCCGCACCTGCTCGCGGAACACTCCCGCCTTCGACCGCCCGTACGTGGCCGTGGTGGCGCCGGGCACCCGGTTCGCGTTCTGCGGCTCGAAGTCTTCGGGGTCGGCGATGCTGAAGCTCCCCACGCCCATGCGCGCCAGCTTCGTACCCACCTGGAAGCCGACGCCGCCGACCCCCGCGATCGCGACGCGCGCCGCCAGCAACGCCTGCTGTTCCGCCTCGCTCCAGAAGCCGTAGTTGCGACTGAACTCCGGCGAGGCGACCGATCTCATCCGCCTTCGGGCACCGCGTCGACCACGGCGGCTGCGCGCTGGGTGCGTGAGACCCGGCCGAAGTACTCCAGCGCGCCGTCGGCGGCCTCGAGGGTGCCGAGGATGGTGGCGTTGCGCTCCTCGATGCGGGCCGCCGACCCGGCGAGGTCGAACTCGACGGGGAGGTTGTAGTCGAGGTAGTGCTCGATGTAGCGCGGCTCGCCGATGCGCGAGATGGCGAGCACCCCGGCCAGGAGCCGCTCGAGCCAGGGCTCGATGATGGCGAAGGTGCGCCCCACGTCGTGCGACGAGAAGTAGGCCGACATGAGCGCGAACAGGTGCCACTGCACCAGTTCTTGCATGGCGACCCGCTCGTGCCGCGCGATCACCCGCGACACCTCGACGCTGCCGAGATCGAGCGGATGCTCGGCGAAGAGCTCGGGGCAGAACTCCTCCACCGGCAGCGGCCGGTCGCTGCCGTCGGCGCCCTTGATGATGGTGCGGGCAACGCCGACGATGCGCACGCCCTCGGGGGCGTTCTCGAGCACCGCGAAGGTGACCGAGCGGGCGTCGTCGGCGTCACGATCCGTTCCGTCGTCGGACAGGTCGGAGGGGTCGAGTTGACCGGTCTGCTCCACGTAGACTCGGCGGCGGAACTCGAAATGCTGACGGTAGACGTCTTCGAAGCCGGGGAGGGCCACGCCATTGACGCCGATGATGCCCGTGGCAAGCCTCGCGTCGGGTTCTGCGACGAACGCGGGAGAGCCCGCGATGACCGGAATGACCGCCGCGTTGCTCACCGAGCGATCAATGCGTGACACCGCTCAACTTCCGCGAGGTCGCCACCACGGCGTTCTGCATCCGGAGCACTTCGAATCCTCCGTTTTCAGGGGGTGGGTGGCCGCCCGGCGTGTCTGCGCGAAGCACGCTGCCGTTTTTCTGAGCATAGAAGCGCGGCAGGTCGTTTGCAACTTGGGACATTATGTCTCAAAATGGTGCTGAGAGGGGCAACAATGTCTGAGAACAGCTGGACGAAGTCCGGGCCGGGCCGCACGCGCGTGCCCAAAGACGAGGTGCGCGCGAAGCTCCTCGACACCGCGATGGCCCTCGTGCAGACCAATGGTCTGACCGTCGGATTCGAGCACCTCTTGATGGACGATCTCATCAAGGAGGCCGGCGTCCCGCGCAGCTCCGTGTACCGCATCTGGGAGTCGAAGGAGGCCTTCTTCGAAGAGCTCCTGAGCGAGGTGGCCAACCAGGTCTCCCCCGGTCGCGCCGACGAGGAGTCGCTCGTGGCCACGTGGGAGTACCTCGGCTTCCGCGCCGATGAGCTGCGCACCCCAGAGGGCCGGCGCCGCATCCTCGTGGATGTGACGGGTCTCGCCGCCGAGCAGAACTTCGAGTCGGTCACGTCGTCGGTGCAGTGGCGCACCTACGTGGCCCTCTCCTCCACCGCCCTCTCCTACCCCGACTCGCGCGTGCGCGAGCGCATCATCGAGGCGCTGCGCAACTCCGAACTCGCCTTCCTCGACCAGATGGAGGTGTTCTACCGCAACATCGTGCCCGCGGTGGGCTACCGCCTGCGGCCCGACCTCAACGACGACTACCGCCCGCTCGTGGTCGCCGCCGCCGCCATCATCGAGGGCCTCGGCATCGCACGCACCACCATCCCCGATCTGGTCGAGGCCCGCTACGAGGTCGACAACGAGGGGCGCCCCGCCGAGGTGTCGCTCGCGGCCATCTCGTACCACGCCATCATCCAGTCGTTCATCGTGCCCGACCCGGCCTACGACGCCGAGGCCGCCATCGCGCGCCTGAGCGGCGGCATCGACGAGATGCCCCTCGTGCAGCCCCGCAGCCGCGACTACGACGGCATCGACGACTGACCCGCCGGCGATCCTGCCGGGGAGCTGAGCGGCGGGTCGTAGGCGAAGAGCAGGCGTAGCTCGCCGTCGGCGACGGTGACCGAGGAGCGTCCGAACACCGCGTTCATCACGGTGATCGACGCGCCGAAGCGCAGGCGCGCGGTGGCCTCCCCCGCCTCGAAGGGCGCCCGCAGGAGGATGCTGCGGTGCCGGCCCACCGCCCGCAGCACGACGGTGACCGTGCCGCCGGGCGCATCCGCCACCCGGCTCACGAGAGCGGTGATCAGGGCCCGCAGCGCGACCTTCTGCTCCATCCCGAACGCGTCGCCCAGGGCGCCGGGGTCGTCGACGGCGAGCGCCGACGGATGCGCCCGAGCAAGCCGCTCGAGCCACGGCAGTCCCATGTCGGTGATGATCACCGAGCGCAGCACGGCCGAGATGCGACGGGCCTCGGTGGCATCCGCCGCCGTCACCGAACCGCGTTCGAGCACCCCCGTCAAGAAGGGCACCAGCTCCACGGCGAGCGCCTCCCGCCCCGACTCGCGGAGCTGTTCGCGCAACCGGATGCGCACCCGCCGGCTGAGCCCGCTCTGCTCGCGCGCGGCCGACTCGGCGGCGCGCGAGAGCAGCAGGCTGAGCCGGTACGAGAAGACGGATGCGCCCACCCCGAACAGGAGCACCGGCGCCATCGCGATGACGGCCGAGGTGACCGGCGAGGCCAGTTGCGGCATGGCGGAGGTCTCGAGCGCGGCGGTCGCGCCCAGCACGAGGGCGCTGACGGCGGTGACGAGCGCCAGGTCGCGGCCCGGCCGGAACTCGGCGAAGACAAGGATGACGATTCCCACGACGAGCGGACCCCAGTTGTCCCAGAGCACGTTCGACGTGCCCCAGGTGCTGATGCTCGAGGTGACGCTCGCGAGCAGCGCGGCTCCCACGGCGGCGGCGAGCCCGGCGAAGCGCACGGGTGTGCGCACCGGGTCGGTGACCACCAGCACGACGACCGCCGAGGCGGCGATGAACCCGATCGCCAGACCCGCCGCGACCGGGCCGCGGATCTCGCCGGAGGACACGATGGTGCGGATGATCGCCCAGCTCAACGAGGCGACCGCTGCCGCCCCGACGAGCGGGTAGATCGACCGGGCCACCACCGGGTCGAGGCGCTGTGGTGTGCCGCGCCAGGCGAGGAAGCCGATCACCGCGGTTCCCAGGCGTGTTCGGGCGCGACGGGGAGGGTGAGCATGTAGGTGGTGCCGTAGCCGGGCGAAGCCCAGAGCTGGGCCTGTCCGCCGGCGTCGCGGATGCGGCCGCGAATGGATTGCGAGACCCCGAAGCGGTCGGGCGGCACCGCAGCCGGGTCGAAGCCGCGGCCGGCGTCGGCGATCATCACGACCACCGCATCCGCTTCGCCGTCGACCACGATCTCGGCACGGTCGACCCCGGAATGCTGACGCGCGTTGACGAGCGCTTGCCGGAGGGCGAGGGCGAGTGCCGAGCCCACGGCGGGGGTGAGGCGGTGCAGCGATGCGATGTCGCCCGAGACGTCGACGGCGAAGCCTTCGTCGCGGCTCTGCGCCACGACGGCGCCGAGCTCCGGCGGGAGGGCGTCGGTGCGGGCATCCGCCGCCGTGGCGGCGCTCTCGTCGGGCCACCAGGCGCCCTCGGCGATGAGCGCGAGGTCGCGGCGGATGGCGGCGCGCTGCGGTTCGCCGAGCGGCCCGGGCGGCTGGTTGGCGAGCACGGTGAGTTCGCTCAGCACGGTGTCGTGGAAGAGGGCGACCACCTGCGATTCGAGCTCCTGCTGGTAGTGCATCGCATCCGCATCCCGTCTGGCCCGGACCACCGCGCGGTGGTCGGCGGCGGTGTGCCGGCGCAGCAGCAGGTCGGTGGCGCAGATGGCCAGCACCACGACGGCAGCGGCGGCGGTGAGCACATCGAAGGCGGGGAACCGCCCCGACTCGAGCGCAGCCGCGTACACCGCTGCCTGGCCGAGCAGGTAGGCGCCGGCCATCAGCACGAGCGACTGCACGCCCAGCAATCGCGGCGCCACGGTGTAGATCACGGCGATCTGCGGGAGGGCGAGGATGAAGGGCGACTCCACGATGGCTTCGGGGGCGTTGGAGATGAGGATGGACGCGTAGAACCCGATGCTGATCGCGGCGATGACGAGGTAGGCGAGCCCGGCGAACAGCGTGTCCTGCAGATGGCGCAGCACCATGAGGGCGGCGATCGGCACGAGGAAGAGCATGGCGAGCCACACGTCGTAGGGCGAGTTGATGTTGCGCAACAGCACCATCACCGCCGCGATGACCAAGGCAGTGGCCCCGACGGCGAGCGACGCGCCGGAGAGGGCGCGCACGACGACGCGGCCGCTCGCTTCACGCGGCATCCCCAGGCTCATCGGCACCCCCTACGATCTGCTTCGATCCTCGCACGCCCGGTCGGCCCACACCTCGGGGCGGCTCGGCGCATGCCGGGGCTTCGCGTTCGTAAACACTCTGTTGCGATCATGTTTCCTCGACGGATGTGGCCTGCGCCGGCCACTAGGTTGGCAACGGCCCACCGGCGGGATCTGAACCATTCGCCGTTGAATCCGGCAAGAAAGCGCCCGTGTGCGAACTTATCCGTCACCGAATCAGGAGCATCTTGTCCAGATCACCGAGAGCGTGGAGGAACGCGGCAATCGCCACGGCACTTCTCGTCGCAGCAACACCTGTTCTGCTGAGCGCGCCGGCGTATGCGCAGAGCGCACCCAGCGCATCCGTCATCACCGCCGCCGACCCGGTCGCCTCGGGCGCCGACTGGTCGGTCGTCGAGGTGCCGGGCGGCTACGAGGTCACGAAGACCCTCGCCGAGCCGCTCGAGATCCGCAGCGACGCCCCCACCCTGTGGGCCGACGGAGTGGAGCTCGGCCTCGCGCTCCAGTCGCTCGACGGTCTCACCCTCACCCTCACGACGCCCGATCCCGCGGTGGCGGACGCCACCTCCATCGACCAGGGCTGGTCGGGCGCCGGTGACCCGACCATCGCCGCGCCGGTCGACCGCTCGGAGCTGCACTCGCTCACCGACCAGCTCCCGCTGGCCGCGACGGATGCGCCGACCCTCAGCGAAGACCCGTCGGCCGCCGGCCCGTACACGGTCGAGCGCGACGACTACGATCTGGGCGACGAGGCGGAGGACATCCGCGGCTTCGGTCGTAAGGGTGAGATCCGGGCGGCGGTCTGGATGCCCGTGGGGGCGCCCGGGGAACGCCCCGTCGTCGTGTTCCTGCACGGGCGGCACACCTCCTGCACGGGTGGCACGCGCAACCCGAACGCCTGGCCGTGCAACCCCGACCAGATCGACGTCGAGAGCTACCTCGGCTACAACGACGCCGCGCAGATCCTCGCCTCGCAGGGCTACGCCGTGGTCTCGATCTCGGCCAACGCCATCAACGCCCTCGACGGCTCGCTCGCCGACGACACCGGCGCTGCGGCCCGTGGTCAGCTGGTGCTCGACCACCTGTCGCTCCTGCGGGCGACGAACGCCGGCGAATCCGTGGGCCTGCCCGCCGACCTCGCCGGCCGGCTCGACCTCGACGACGTGGGCCTCATGGGCCACTCCCGTGGCGGTGAGGGCGTCGTGCGCGCCGCGCTGCTGAACGCGGAGCAGGCGCAGCCGTTCGGCATCAAGGGTGTGCTGCCGCTCGCGCCCACCGACTACTCGCGCATGACGCTGCCCGACGTGCCGACGGCCGTCGTGCTGCCGTACTGCGACGGCGACGTCGAAGACCAGATGGGCCAGAAGTACATCGACGACTCGCGTCACGCCTACGGCGACGACGTGCTGCGCTCGTCGGTGCTCGTGATGGGCGGCAACCACAACTACTTCAACACCGCGTGGACGCCGGGCAAGTACCCGGTGGCCACCAGTGACGACTGGGCGATCATGGATCGCAACCAGACCGACCCGACCTGTGGCGCATCCGCTCCCTCCCGTCTGACGGCGGACGAGCAGTACGCGTTCGGCAACGCCTACATCGCCGGTTTCTTCCGGCTCACGCTCGGCGGCGACCAGCAGTTCCTGCCGATGTTCGACGGCTCCGACGCCAAGCCGGAGTCGGCCGGGCGGGCGGATGTGCGCGTCTCGGCGACCCTGCCGCCGTCGGATCGTGTCGACATCGCTGACTTCGACACCCCCGACACCTCGGTGCAGGCGGTCGGGGCGGGCACCTACCAGTTCTGCGAGAGCATGAGCCCGCTCGACGTGCCGGCGACCCTGCCGTACTGCGTCACGCAGCTCGAGTTCGCGCAGGCGCCCGACTACGGGTTCACGAGCCCGATCTACGGCAACGGCCGCGCCACCTCGGTGCCCTCGGCTCCGTCGCTGCACTTCAGCTACACCACGCCGGCCTCGCCGTCGGCGGCGGCGGGCGAGCTGCGGGTGCCGGTGCCGGCTGCGGCGACGGACTTCTCGGGCTCCGAGTCGCTGTCGTTCCGCGTGTCGCCCGACGACTCGGTGGCGATCGACGGCAGCACCGACCTCACGGTGACGCTGGTCGATGGTTCGGGCGGAAGCGCATCCGTCACGGCGTCGGAGTACGGCGACGCGCTCTCGGTGCTGCCGGGTTCGACGAACCCGCTCCGCAAGGTGCTGCTGCAGCAGATCGCGGTTCCGGTCGGCGCCTTCGAGGGCGTTGACCTGACGGATGTGCGTCAGGTGCGCTTCACGGCGCCCCGCGCCGACGGCGGTGTGCTGCTGAGCGACCTGAGCCTGTTCGGCGCTCCGACGCTCGGCACGCCGGCCGTCTCGACCCGCCCGGTCGTGTCGGTGCCGGATGTCGCGGTGGAAGAGGGCGCGGGCGTCGGCTCGGTCGACGTGCCCGTGGTGCTCTCGCGGCCCGCTGAGGAGCCCGCGACGGTGTTCGTGAGCGCGATCCCGTCGTCGTCGAGCAGCAAGGTGCTCTCGGCGATGGAGAAGGTCGAGTTCGCGCCCGGCGAGGTCTGCCAGACGGTGACCGTGCCCGTGCAGGGCGACTCGGCCACGTCGACCAGCGCGGCGGCGACGTTCATCACGAACGCCTCCAACACGCAGGGCGGCGCGACCATCGGCGACGCGTTCGGCAAGATCGTGGTGCGCGAAGACGACGGTGTCGTCGACCGAACCGGCGCGACCCTGCCGTCGCTGCCCGAGGTGGGCGTGCAGGGCGATGCCTGTGCGGAGGCGGCAGCGCTCGCCACGCCGGGCACGCTCGAGGCGTCGTCGACCGCGCTCAACCGCGGCGACGTGGTGACGGTGACCGGTTCGGGCTTCCGGGTCGGCGAGTCGGTGGCGCTGACCCTCGGCACCGCGACGGTCGGCACCGTGGTGAGCGTCGACGGAACGGTCTCGTTCGAGGCGACGGTTCCGGCCGACGCGTCGTTCGGCCCGGCGGCCTTCACCGCGACGGGAGCCGGTTCGCGGTTCACGGCGTCGGTGCCCGTGACGGTCGGCCCCGCGGTCGACCGCATCGGTGGCGCAGACCGCTACGAGGTCGCGGTGAACGCGTCGAAGGACGGGTTCGCGCCCGGTGTCCAGGCCGTGTACGTCGCATCCGGCGCGGTGTTCCCGGATGCCCTCTCCGCAGCCCCGGCGGCCGCGAAGTCGGGAGCACCGGTACTGCTCACCCCGGCCGATTCGCTGCCCGCAGCGGTGAAGGCCGAGATCGAGCGGCTCGACCCTTCGTCGATCGTGATCGTGGGTGGAACGTCGAGCGTGAGCGCGGCGGTCGGCACGGAGCTCGGCACCACCGCACCGGTCACCCGGCTGGGCGGCGCGGATCGCTTCGCGGCCTCGCGGGCCGTGGCAGCAGCCGCGTTCCCGTCAGGCGCGAGCACCGCAGTGCTGGCGACGGGCCGCAACTTCCCGGATGCCCTCTCCGCCGGTGCCGCGATCGGCGCCGCCGGCCCGGTCATCCTGGTCGACGGCGCAGCCGACGGCCTCGACGCCGACACGACGGCGCTCTTGACCGACCTGGGGGTCACGTCGATCGTGATCGCCGGTGGCGAGGCATCCGTCTCCCCCGCGATCGAGGCCGACGCGCAGCAGATCGCAGCCACGGTGCGACTCGGCGGCGCCGACCGCTACGCCGCGTCGCAGGCGATCAACGCGCACTTCTTCACCGCAGCCGACCGCGTGCTGCTGGCGACGGGCGCGAACTTCCCCGACGCGCTGGCCGGTTCGGCCCTGGCGCCGAAGGTGGGCGGCCCGCTGTTCACGGTGCCCGGCACTTGTGTTCCGGCGGAGACGCTGGCGCAGATCGCGGCCCTGGGCGCGACGCGGGTGACCCTGCTGGGCGGCGAGAACTCGCTCTCGGCAGCAGTGGAGTCGCTCACGGCCTGCGCCGCGGGCTGACCCGGCGCTGACGAGGTCCCGGCCCTCCGCTCCGGTGGAGGGGCGGGACTTCGTCGTTCAGCCCACGCCGTGGTGCTTCTTGATCCAGAGGTCGTCGGCGCAATCTTCTGAACACGCCAGGGCGTTGTAAACCATGTCTTCGCGACGCACCCGGATTCCACAGTTCCGGCACCGGCGCAGCCGCCGCGTGAACCGCACGGTCGGATGCGCCGTCATGCGGCTTCACCCCGAACGTACGCCCGCAGGTACTCGGTGATCACGGTCTCCAGGTCATCGCCTCGTGCCGCGGCAGAAAGACGAGCCCGCATCTCGAGCGAGTCGGCAGCACCCACGCTCCGCTCTGTTTCAGTGGCTGTCATAGTCACGATTGTACTAGGTGACGCAACACCTAACCAGATTTTTGCTCAACTATTTCATGCCAATATGAGATCTGTGCCCAATCAACCGAAGACACCCGTAAAAGGCTTCCGCATCCCGATTGACCTCTACGACGCAGCACTAGCAAAAGCGCAGAGCGAGGGCCGCACCCTCACCGACGTCGTGCGCGAGGCTCTCCAGCGCTACATCGACGCCGAGCCTATATCGGCAGGTAGCCTCGAACCTCGCACGGCAGCTCGGTAGTATCGAGTCTCAATCCATTGACTCCTGCAGGAGGCGTCCTGTACCGATCACCCGCTGTGCGTCGAGTCGCTGCCGTGCTGCTGGCGCTCTACGGCGCGGGCGTACTGTTCGTCGTGGCCTGGCCGACTCCAGTCGACGGGGGTTCGAAAGGAACACTCTTTCGGGTGCTGCGGTTGTTGCACCGCCATGGCGTGCCGGACTTCATCAACTACGGCACGGTGGAGTTCGCAGCCAACATCGCGATGTTCGTGCCCCTCGGCTTATTGCTTGCCCTGCTTCTCGGCCCGCGCTGGTGGTGGACGGCCACGTTCATCTGCGCCGGCCTTTCCGTCTCAATCGAGTTGTATCAGCACGTCTTCCTACCAGCCCGTTTCGCGACCGTCCGGGACGTGATCGCGAATTCCACCGGTGGTCTCATCGGCACGCTAATTGCGGTCGTCTTGATCGCATGGCTCCGAGCGCCCACCCCATTTCTGTTGGCGAATAGCGGCCCGCCCCCGCGAGCCTCCCATTAAGGGCACTTTCGCACGACGCCGTACGCCCAATACTGTGGGCCTACACCTGTCGCGCAAAGGTCGCGGCGGGCTCACCGATCGGGGGACGGGCATGACACTTTCGACGAAGGACTTCCCAGCTGTACAAGCGTTGTCAGGAACTGACACCGATGCGACCGCCGCACTGAAAGGACTACTGGACACGTATCCAGAGTTCATCATCGATGGTGATTTCCGAATCTGCGAGAGTTCGGATCTCGATTTGAGCACGAGCGCGATCGAACACCTCACACTCGCACCGGGAGCTCACCTTCGTGTGATCGGCACCGGTCAGATTCTTCGTTCCGGCAAGTGGAAGTACGAGGAGCCGGTCGCGGGCCCGTTGCCGATCAAACCTCTGAGGACCGTTCCGGTGCACGACGCCGGCGTTTACACCCCCGGCGAGTGGATCATTGTAGGGTCCGGTACCCGGTTCCCGACGAGCGATGTCAACTACGTGGCTGTGCTTCGCCAGGTCATTGAGGTCGACGAGGTTTCGCAGTCCCTCGAGTTGGACATGTCGTTTCCGTCGCATCTCCCGATGGTCCTCGGCCGACGCGTGCTCGCCTACGTGAGGTCCGATGTCGTCGGCCAGACCGTCATACCCGTGACCGATTCGACATCGATTGCGACCGGCCTCGTGGACATCGTCGACGCGTTCAGTCGGAGGGTTGACCCGAGCAGGAACAACCTGACCGTCGTGTCCGTCGACACCACCCCGGGCGCAATGTCCGTGACGCTCTCCGCCCCCATCGACGCCTCGGTCGATCAGTACCTCATCGTGAACACGGGTGTGTACGACTACATGCCCGGCCCGTGGATCGTCCGCACTCAGCTGGCTGCGCCTCTCACGATTGAAATGGGCGAAGGGTCGCAGATCACCGGCCAGGGCTACAAGAGCCCGACGAACCCGCCGGTCGACGCCAAGCCACTGATCTTGGCGCAGTTGGCGGACGATTTCAGGATCGTCGGTCCAGGCTACATCGGCAGCCACGTGCGGGGAGCAGTCGTTCTCACGCACTGTGTTTCGCCCGTGATCGATACGACGATCGGTGACATCTGGGACACCGATCTGGACACTGAGGGCGACAGCGGCTCGGGTTACGGCGTCAATGTCGTCGGAACGACTCGCGGCCTGCACGTCGCCGGCAATACTCGCTTCTTCCGGTGCCGCCACGGATTGACGACCAACGTCGGACCGAACATGTACCTCAACCTGACCGATCCGGCATTCGGCTTTCCTGCCTCGTCCACATCCACTAACGTGTACAACCTCGGTGCGCAAGGCGGACCCGAATACGCCGTCATCGAACCGGCGGAAGTCGCATACTGCACGAATCACGGCCTGGATACACACCGTGCCGGATGGGCGTTCACCTTCCGCCCTGGTGTGGTTCGCGACTGCAAGGGTGGAATCCAGACGCGGTCAGACGCCACAGTCATCGAGGACTGCCTCATCGACGGGGTGAACTATGCCTCAGCGGTCGTCGTGTACCCAAACATCGTCGTGGGGCCGACCATCCGCAACGTCCGGGTCCGAGCGATTCGCGAGAACGCCGGCCCTGGCGGCATTCGACAATACGGATTCTCGATTTCGAGCCCAGCGGAAGTCATCGATTGCGAGGTGTCGGACGCCATGCCGGGTGAGCTCGTCGGCGGGTTGATCATCAACGAAAGCCTGGCAGGCCAGGATGCTCACGTCGTCCGCTTCCGCGCTTCGAAGATCTCGCGCGCCTTCCAGTTCGCCGGCGGTCGGGCAACCATCACGGATCCCATCATCGACCCGTCGGTTGCCGAGTTCTACAGCGAGTCAGGAACCGGAGTCACGGCGGACAATCAGATCATCTGGACCAACGAGACCTTCGGTGCCCCCTCGACCGCCCTGACCTACTTCACGCCCGAAGGGTCTGGGCGCCAGACCGCAACCCTCCTCCAGAACACGCAATGGGTGGCACCGATCTACCTCCCCGCTGGCGTGGTGCACTCCTTCGGAGTGGAGGTCGCGTCCGCGGCAGCCGGAGCCACGATCACGGTCGCTTTGAATCGCGCCACCCCATCCTTGGCAGCCCTCACAGACACCCGATTCGCCGAAGGATCGATGACGGCCGCGTCGATCGGCGTCAAAGAGGTCACCCTCTCAACACCATTCGACACTGGCCGCGGCGGGACCTACTGGATCGCTCTTCGCGTCGACGGCGCAGCAATCGGCGTCCAGGCCACTCAACTGAACCAAAGTCGGAACGTGAAGTCGCTGGCGCGACTCACGGGGGCAACCGGCTTCGGATACACGCGGACCACGTCGGCCGGAACATGGTCCAACTGGACCGGGACGCTTACGGACGCCCCGGTCGTCCCTCGAATCGGCGTAGGCATGAAGCTGCGATGAGTCGCTCGGATTGGAGTGCATCCATGACACGTGCCACAAGCAACCAAACACGAGTCCGCCTCAGGCGCTGGATTGCGGCGATTCTAGGGTTGGCGTTGATCATCAGTGTGATCGCGGTCGGAGAAAGCCCCGCCATTGCGGCAAAGAATGGGCGGCTTTCGGGCAAAATCACGTGGGACACGGCGGACGGTATGCCCGCCGCCGGAGTAGTCGTCGAGGTCTACCTTCGCTACGACGATCCTCAATGGTACGCGGACACTGAGTCCCAGACGGCGACCGCGAAAACGGGAGCCGACGGGACGTATCTCATCGAATCCCTAGAAATCGGCTCCTATCTTGTCGTGGCCATACCGCCCACAGGGGACGCGCACGCGGTGGCCTTCGAGGCACGAGTCGCCGTCACGGCTGATACCGAAAGTCTCGATCTGACCCTTGCCATGCCGAGCGTGGTCTCCGGAAAAGTTGTGTCGCAGTCGGGGGTTCCTGTACCGGCGGCAATTGTCTATTTCACCGTGCTGGACACCGGCGGCCGGCTTAGTTGGTACGCGAGGACCGATTCCGATGGCGACTATGTGTTTGACTCACTACCCGCCGGCGAGTATAGCGTAAGGGCGGTTTCCAACGACTACGAGGATGCCCAGACGACGGTGGGCATCGGCACCACCCATATAGTCGACAACTTCACCATCACCATGCCCTCCCATGCCTCCATTTCAGGTCGGGTCACGTCGGCTGCGGACCTGGCCCAAGGCATCGAAGGTATCGTCGTCACCCGGAACGGAGCGAGCACAACGACAGCAGCGGACGGCACATGGACCTTGAAAGAGAACCAGACAGGAGTAGGCAGCCTTGCGTTCTCGGATCCGGAACAGCGATACCTCCCCCAGTGGTACTCAGATGCTAGCGGGGTACCCCTCGCAGTTGTTGTCCATCGAGCCGAGCAGGCGACCGGCTATGACGCTCTGCTCGTGCCCGCGGCGACGATCAGCGGTACCGTGACCGGATTCGGAGACGGCATCGGCGTCGCGAATGTCTCCGTAAGCGTGACCGCTCCCGGTACCGAATGGAGCGGTAGGACTGTTGTTACGGATTCGGCGGGCAGATACGCAGTTAAAGGGCTGTATGCCGGCAACTACACTGTCCAGTTCCTGCCGCCTGGGTCTCAGTTCGTTCGGAAGACCACCAAGAATCTAATGGTCCCTCGCGGCGGCACGATCACCGCGAATGCAGTGCTAGATCGGACATCGGGAATCGTCGGCACCGTGACCTTTGAGGGCTCGGGACCCTCAAGTCTCAGTTCCGTTCGACTGCGCATGAATGATGACAAGACCGTGCGGCCCGACGCGAATGGCAACTTCTCCTTCTCCGGACTTGCGGCGGGCTCGTACAGCTTCGAAGTGATTCCGGACGACGACGTGACGTATGCCGACCGGTGGTATGAGAATGGCAGCGACTATCAGAGCGCCACACGCATCGCGGTGCACTTGAACGAGCCGTCGGTGCACGTCAACGTCGTGGTGCCGCTACGGAAGCAACCGAAGACCACAAGGGTCTCAGGTGCCGACCGTTATGCGGTTGCAGTGAATGTGTCGAGACAGGCATACCCCGGCGGAGCCCCTGTCGTTTACATCGCCACCGGTGAGACCTATCCGGATGCATTGTCGGCCGGTGCCGCCGCGGTTGTTCAGGGGGGTCCACTTCTGCTGACCGCGAGAAGTACCCTGCCTTCCGAGGTCAAGGCAGAGATCCAGAGGCTGAAGCCCGCACGGATCGTGGTAGTCGGGGGTCCGAATTCGGTTTCACCTGCAGTATTGACGATCTTGAAGGGTATGCAGCCGAAAACAGTCAGGGTCGACGGCGCTGATCGATTCGCTGTCTCCCGAAGTCTCGCTCTCGACGTATTCGGAGACTCTGGTGCCGACTCGATCTACGTTGCCACCGGACTGAATTTCCCAGACGCGCTAGCCGCCGGTGGCGCCGCTGGCTCTCAGGGCGCCCCGGTCCTCCTCGTGAACGGCCAGGCGGAGACTCTCGACGCTGCGACTGAGTCGGTGCTGCGTAACCTTGACCCGGGTCGTATCTATATAGCAGGTGGCCCCGCTTCGGTGAGTCCCGGTGTCGCTGCGGCACTTGCGACGTATGGGACGGTTGAACGCTTAGGTGGCGCAGACCGCTACGAGGCGTCCGTGGCAATCAATCTGAGTGCGTACGCCAGTTCTGCGGACGCATACCTCGTCACGGGTAGTAACTTTCCCGATGCGCTCTCGGGTTCAGCCTGGGCAGGCCATGTCGGCGCGCCACTCTACGTGAGTCGCCCGGACTGCGTTCCCCAAGTGACCCTCGACGCAATCACGCAGCAAGGAGCTAGAAAGGTGACACTGATCGGCGGACCGAGTTCACTTTCTGCCGCGGTCCTCGCGCTGAGACCGTGTGACTAGACACCGAAGCCGGATCTGGATTGCCACCGCGCGCCGACCCAGGCCGTCTTGCTTCTCTTCTTCGTGAGGGTCGCGGCCTTTCACCGTTGGTGGTGGTGCCATACTGGGCGCATGCCTGATGTGACGGTCGTGGGGGGCGGGCCGAATGGTCTTGCTGCAGCTGTCACCATGGCGCGCGCTGGCTTGTCGGTAGAGCTGCACGAGCAGGGCGCCACCTTGGGTGGAGGCGCGCGCACGCTCGAACTGACGCTCCCTGGCTTCCTTCACGATGTCGGGTCGGCGGTCCACCCGATGGGGCTCGCGTCGCCGTTCTTCCGCGCCTTCGAACTCTCCAAGCGTGTGAACTTCATCGTCCCAGACGTGTCCTATGTCCACCCGCTTGAGCAGGGACGCGCTGGGGTCGCCTACCGGAATCTCGATCTCACCGCCGAGCACCTCGGCGTCGATGGTCGGGCGTGGCGATCGCTGTTCGCCCCGCTGGTGAACAACATTCGGGGGCTGACCGACTTCACCGGTTCGCAGCTGCTACGGCTGCCTCGCGACCCGGTCACTGCGGTCAGGTTCGGGCTCCGCACTCTCGAGCAGGGCACAACGGCATGGACTCTCCGCTTCCGGGAGGATGCCGCTCCGGCGATGCTGACCGGGGTGATGGCTCACTCCATCGGTCGGATGCCGTCGCTCGCCACCGCAGGCGCCGGGCTGGTTCTCGCCGCGCACGCTCACGCCCGCGGTTGGCCCGTACCGGCCGGCGGCAGTCAAGCTATCATCCGGGCACTCACAGACGATCTCCTCGCACATGGTGGTCGTGTCTTGACTGATTCGCGAGTAGAGGACGCACGAGACCTGAGCGGCAGCACAGCGGTGCTCTACGACGTGTCAGCCGCATCCCTCGCTGACATCGTGGGCGACTCGTTTCCGGCCGGATATCTGTCGTCGCTGCGGCGGTTCCGATTTGGGGATGGAATCGCGAAGGTTGATTTCGCGTTGGACGGGCCGGTGCCGTGGCTGAACGACGAGGCGCGGGTAACGGGAACTGTCCACCTTGGGGGCAGCCGCGAGAGCGTGAAGGCGTCCGAGACAGCGGTGGCGCGCGGCAAGTACCCGGGCAATCCGTATGTTCTTATCTCTCAGCCCAGCGTGCTCGACCCATCGCGCGCACCGAGCGGCAAGCATGTGCTGTGGGCTTACATCCACGTCCCCGCCGGGTCGACTGTCGACCCGACTGAGACTGTCACTCGGGCGGTGGAAAAGGTAGCGCCGGGCTTTCGGGATCGGATCCTCGCGAGCGCGTCCATGAGCGCCGCGGAGCTGCAACAGTACGACCCCAATTTCGTAGGCGGCGACATCTCGTCTGGTGCGCTGTCTATCAAGCAAATGGTGATGCGACCGGTTCTTTCGTCGACTCCGTGGCGGACACCCCTTAAAGGCACCTATCTCGCCTCCTCGTCGACTCCCCCCGCGACTGGCGTTCATGGTCTGTGTGGTTTCTACGCGGCGCGCACAGCGCTGCGAGATGTGTTCAGGCTGCCGGTGCCTCGGCTGGGCTTGTAGAGGCACTGCGCGTTCGTCCTCGACGCAGCGCCGCGATCTCCGGGAACCATCCGGCGATCGGTAGGCAAAAGAACCCGGCGTAGGCCCAGATGTTGTTGAAGAAGTCGATGCCAAGCGACAGATACACGCCGATGTGGAATGCGGTGACTATCGCGAGTCCTATGCGGAACAATCCCGGGAAGAACACCGCGACGATCAGCCAGCTTTCGGCGAAGAGGGTGCCGAAGTCGAGAAGTTTCCAGAGAACGGTGTTGTCGATGCTGAGCAGGAACTCGCCGAGTGGTCCCGGAATGGGGCCCGCGAAGCTGTCGCGCGCGACGTACAGACGGGTGGCTTCCCGCGCCGGATTCCACCAACCGCCGCGCAGCTTCGGGACCGCCGCAGTGAGCAGGGCGAATGCGGCCACAATCCCGAAGAGGAACATCGGGTATCCGTGGGTGCGGGACCGCCTGCGCAAGGAGTCCAGCGACAAGGTTGCTCCCCATCCCGCGAGACCGAACGCGAGTGGAGCAAGGTCGTAGAGGATGAAGTGGTCGACCTTGCTATAGGAGTATCCAAGGCCGCTGCCGATGAGTAGCACCAAGGTCGTCGCGACCGACGCGTAGAGGGTCCTCCACCCCACCAGCAGCCACACTGCAATGACGGCTCGTATGACCGTGAGCGACAGGAGCACTTCGGGTGACGGCTGATCGCTGATGAGCGAGAAAGGTCCGGGCGGCGGGTTGAAGAATTGAGCCGGCACCTCGCCCACCCACAGCAGATCACGGGGCACAAACAGCACCTGCAGGGCGAAGAGGATGCGGAGAACTGCAAAGGGCTTCGGATGAGGGCGATACCCGTCACTGATCCGGGTCACGGTGCGCCGCGCCCAGTCCGCAACGCCCGTCACAGCGCTACCTTCGTCACTTGCGCTTCGCCCACCGGCACTCCTTCAACACTTCTCACGTCGAGGTCATAGGGCTGCCAGGTGAACGTCAACAAGACCGGGGTAGCGCCGTCCCCCATACGGGCTGCTTGCTCGCGCAGCCAGTCGATCGTCTCGTCGTCGAGTTCGGGCGGGTTTTTCAGCAGGTGATCGATCGAGAAGCGAGCGCTGGAGTAGTGGAACTGCTCGAACAGAGCCTCAGCGTCAGGCTCACGTACGGTGCCGTCATCGTAGGTTGCCTGGATGGTGAGTTTCTCGATCGTCCGGTGCCCATCCGGGTTCGGGGCGCCTTCGAAACTGGGCATGCTGATCGTAGGAAACGCCTCAGTCGTCGAGCGGAAGTCGACCACGCCCTGCGCGACGAGCGCGACAAGGAGGCCCACGACTCCGAGGACCATCGCCGACTGACGCCTCTTGCTCAACGTTTCCCCCGCCCCCCACCAGGGTGGAACCCTACCCTTGATAACGGGGCGCCCGCCACCCCTGATGGAACATGCCCCGTCGTGCGATGGAGCGTCGCGCACTACTCTCGCGCCGCCCCTCATTCGTCCGTCGATACCCATCCTCGGGCCCCGATAGGCTTGCGTTACACACGACGGGGGTAGTGCATGCCATCTGGCGCATCGTTCAATTCGACGCGTGCGTCGAAGCGCACACAGACAAGATCGACAGGCAAGAATCTGCGCCTGGACATCCAGGGACTTCGCATGATCGCGGTCGTGGCGGTGATCCTCGACCACTTGGTTGCGTGGCCATCCGGCGGATTCGTCGGAGTCGACGTCTTCTTCGTGATCTCGGGCTTCCTGATCACAGGCATTCTCATCCGAGAGCACGAGAAGACGAATCGAATCTCCTTCCTGGGCTTTTACCGCCGGCGGCTAAAGCGTATTGTTCCGGCGGCAACGCTGACCCTGCTCGTCACCGTCGTCGCAGCCTTCTTCATTTTCTCAACGAGTCGCTATCAACAGACCTTTTGGGATGCGATCTACGCCTTTTTCTTCAGCGCAAACTGGCACTTCGCCGCAGCGGGAACCGATTACTTCCAGGCCGCCGATCCGCCGTCGCCTCTTCAGCATTTTTGGTCCTTGTCCGTTGAAGAGCAGTTCTATTTCGTCTGGCCGTGGCTCATGGTCGCGGTGCTCGCTGTCGCCGGTTTGAGCAGGCGATTCTCTCGCCGGCGCACGCTCACTGGAATCGTGATGCTGGCCATCATTGTGGCGTCTTTCGGCTGGGCGATGATCGACTCGGTCTCAGACCCGACCGTTGCTTACTTCTCCACCTTCACGCGAGCATGGGAGCTTGGGCTGGGCGCCCTGCTTGCCATCGCGTCACCGTGGTGGGCGCGGATTCCGGATGTCCTTCGGCCCGTCTTCGGCTGGGTCGGGCTCATCGGAATTCTCGCCTCGTATTTTCTCATCAGCGAGTCGCTGCCTTTTCCCGCTCCGTGGGCCGCATTGCCCGTCCTCGCAACGGGCCTCGTTATCATCGGCGGAACCGGTGGACCCCAGCGTTTCCTGTGGCCGTTGACCAACAGATTCAGTGTTTACATCGGAACAATCTCGTACTCGCTGTACCTCTGGCATTTTCCGGTGATCGTCATCGGCGCAGTCGTCATAGGAAGCAATCCGTGGATCTACTTTCCAGTCACGGTCACACTGATCGCAGCATTCTCCCTTGCCTCCTACTACCTTGTGGAGGAGCCCATTCTGAGGTCACCGTGGCTTGAGTCCGCCCGGGAGTCGGCGCGGCGGCGCAATTGGGAGACGTGGAAGCGCCAGTTCGCTCCGCGCCTGCGATACGGCTGGCTCGGAGTCCTGGCCACCGTCAGCGGCGGCCTGGTCATCCTCGGTTTCACCATGAATGAGCACGTCGAGGCACCGGTGACTTCGTTCGCCCGTCCTACGGCGGTTGCAACCGATTCCGCACAGCCGGAGGCCGTCGCCACGGCTCTCGGCGCCGAGCAAGCTGCAATCGAGGAAGCCTTGAAGGCACAGGAATTTCCGGAGTTGGTGCCGGCAATCCCTGAATTGGGGCTCTCAGGTTGGTCCGACACCCTGCGTTCGACTGCTTGCTTGAACGTTGACTCCTCCAACGTCGACTCCTGTGTCTTCGGCCCCGCCGACTCGGTCAAGGATGTCGTCCTTTTCGGTGACTCATTCGCGATGGCGTGGCTTCCGGCCGTCCGAACCGCATTCGAGGCTGACGGCTGGCGAGTACACCAGCTCACGCGAGGGGAATGCCCGAGTATCGACGTCGAGGTTTTTCGCGGAGACAAGACGGCATACCCCGAATGTCAGCGCTGGCGCGGGTGGGCGCTGGACACCATCGACCAACTGCAGCCTGAACTGACCATTCTCGCCAACTCCGATACGACAATCGACCGCATCGCCTCGAGGTCGACCGGTGATGAATTGCGCGCCGAGATCAAAGCGGGCGTCTCCTCGGTCATCGGCAGAGTCGCGCCGGCGTCCGACCGAACCGTAGTTCTTGGCGGGCCCCCTCGCGGTACACCGTTCCGGACATGTGCCGTCACTGGTGCGGTGCCGCTCGATTGCGCGACGAAGCCCGCCCACCCCTGGACGGCGTTTGAGGCGTCTCAAAAGGCAGCGGCGGAGGAAGCGGCAGTTCAGTTCATTGGTACTCGGGAGTGGTTCTGCGGCCAGAACGGGTGGTGCCCGTCCTTCGCGGCGAACACACCCATCCGCACGGATGGCACGCATTTGACCATCGAGTACTCCACACTCCTCGCGCCCGTTCTTTGGGAAGCATTGAACGCTGAGCCACAGGACGCGGCGGCGCAATCCGGTACGTGAACGGGGCCGCGAAGAACAGATGACACGACTCCAACACCTCCGCTCTACTAGTGTTGAGGTGCGTCTAATCGACCAATCGGACCGACGGGGGATGTTCGCGATGCGAGACTGGGCCATTTCTTTACGTGTGCGGCGGCTAATTGCGGTAGTTCTCACGCTTTTGCTCACATCGGCAGTGACAGCAACTGCTCAGAGCGCATCGGCGGACACCTCCGATGTGCAGTTGTCAGGGAGCGTCACGCTGTTCGACGGCGCCCCGGCCGAGGGCATTCTGATTCAGGCGTTTTGGCAAGGCACGGCCCCGGGCTGGAGCGTCGATTCAGACTACCCCGAAGCTACGGCAACCACAGGTGCCGACGGCTCGTATACGCTCAGCGCTCCGAGCACGTCGCTGTACCTGGTTGTGGCTCTGCCGCCGACCGGAAGCGGACTCGGGCCCGCGTACGAGTCGGCAGTTCCTGGGCGTTCGAATGCCAGTGACCTTGACTTCGTGATGACGCCAGGAGCTTCCGTGTCCGGCAAAGTCGTCTCGCAGTCGGCTGCTCCGCTAGAAGGTGCGTCGGTTTACTTGCGAGAAGTCAACACGGGTGAGTTTTTCGGTTGGTCCGCAAAGACGGACGCGAGTGGCGCGTACGACTTCAATTCGCTCCCGGCTGGCGACTATCGCGTGACCGTATACGCTGATGGATTCGATACCACTGAGCAGACCTTTTCACTCGCGGCGTCTCAGACGCTTGCTGACTTCACGATCACAGCGCCTCCACACGCCTCATTGTCCGGACGCGTGACATCGTCCACGGATTCCACCCAAGGCATCGAGGGGATAGTCGTCACCCGCAACGGAGAAAGCACCACCACGGCGGCCGATGGCACGTACACGCTGGCCGAGGACCAATACGAAACCTACGATGTGCTCGCGTTTTCCGACCCTGAGCAGCGATACCTGCCGCAGTGGTGGAATGGCGCGTCTTCGAGGGTGAACGCCAATGGGATCCACCTCAGTGCCGGACAGCAGGCGACCGGTTACGATGCGGCCCTTGTCCCAGCTGCCACCGTCAGCGGCCGCGTGACTGCCTTCGGCGATGGCGCGGGCATTCCGAATGTCGCGGTGACCGTGTTCGTTCCTAATTCGGGGTCCGCTGCCACCACGGTGTTCACAGACTCGGCGGGCAACTATTCCGCTCGGGGCCTTGTTGCAGGAACGTACTCCGTCGGATTTGATCCCGCCGGTTCCCAGTTCGCGCGCAAGACTGTGGCGAACGTCGTCGTCTTGCGCGGCAAGAGTGTGACAATCGATGCGATCCTGGATCGAACCTCCGGCATCGTGGGGAAGGTGACGTTCGAGGGGACTGGTTCGGTCGATCCCACCTCGGTCAGGCTAAGAATGACGGGCCAGACGGTGCGCCCGGATGCGCAAGGCAATTTCGCATTCACCGGACTTGCCGGCGGATCGTACAAGTTCGAGGTGATCCCTGATGACCGCGTCACGTATGTCAGCCGCTGGTACGAGAACGGCAGCGGACCCGAGTCGGCTACGCCCGTCGTAGTCAGGGCGAATGACCAGCCAGTGACGGTGGATGTCTTCGTGCCCCTTCAGACGTATCCCAAGACGACCCGGGTGTCCGGCGCGGATCGATATGCGGTCGCATTGGCGGTGTCGCGGAAGGCTTTCCCGGGGACCGCGCCAACTGTGTACATAGCGACTGGCGAGAATTATCCGGACGCCCTCTCAGCCGGAGCGGCAGCCGTAGTTCAAGGCGGCCCGCTCTTGATGACGCCGAAGAACTCCTTGCCGGCTGACGTCAAGCAGGAGATACAGCGCCTCAAGCCCTCGAAGATCGTTGTTGTGGGTGGCCCTAACTCCGTGTCACCGGCCGTACTCTCGGCGCTGAAAACCCTGCAGTCCAACACCATCCGCGTCGACGGCGAGGACCGGTTCGCCGTCTCTCGGCAGCTTGCTGTCGACGTGTTCGGCACGAGTGGAGCCGACGTGATCTACATCGCAACCGGACGTAACTTCCCAGATGCGCTCGGTGCCAGCGGTACGGCGGGATATCAGGGGGGACCGGTCCTGCTGGTCGACGGCCAGGCGAGCGACTTGGACAGCAAGACGAAATCCGTTCTTGCCACACTCCATCCCGACAGCATTGTCATCGCGGGAGGACCCGCTTCGGTCAGCCCTGGGATCGCCCAGGCACTCTCGGCGTTCGGTTCGGTCGAACGCCTTGGCGGCGCCGACCGGTACGAAGCGTCAGCGGCCATTAACCTCAGCGCGTACACGAGCTCATCGGAAGCCTTCTTGGTCACCGGCAGCAACTTCCCGGATGCACTCTCGGGCTCCGCATGGGCCGGTCACTTGGGCGCGCCTCTCTACGTCAGTCGTCCCGATTGCGTGCCCGAGGTGATTCTTGACGCACTCCATTCGCAAGGAGTGAAGAAGCTGACTCTGATCGGCGGCCCGAACTCTCTTTCCAGCGACGTCCTGGCTCTCACGCCCTGCGGGTGAACGGGGTCGTCTACTCCGGGCTCAGCACGTGAACGCGAGGTCAGTCACCGTCGGCTGCACCAGAAGAGGAGCGACAATCGTGTCGACATCCTTCTGCGGAAGCGCTGATACGTCGATGTCTACAGTGACAGTCTGGGTCTCCCCCGGTGCCGCTTGAATGACTCCGCGCGCGACAGGGTAGTCCTGGTCGGTGCCTGTTGTTGAATCCGCCTGGCTGGTACTGCCAGTTATGCTCACCACGGAGGATCCCGGTGGCGCGTAGACGTAGGTGAAGATTCGAAGGTCGCCGACCGGCACCCCGAATCCGTTGCCGCTGTTTCCCGTCACGTAAATGGAGAGACCGTCTACGGCGGCTGGGTCGAGTGAATTGTTTGCGGACACTTCGACACGGACTCGACGAGACCCATCAGTGCACTGCTGCTGTCCGACAGCCACAGCTGTACGCAAGTAGTAGTCCATCTTCGAACCCTGAAAGTCGCTGACATAAACCCCGATTTCGTGCGTGGTGTCAGTCTCGCGCGGCATGCGCCCGTTGAGTCCGGCGTCCTCGAGTAAGCCCTGCACAGTTGCATCAGTACTCGATGCCACGATGCGACGCTCCTGTCCGCTCTTTTCCACCGCCGCGACGAACTTCGGCACATCAACGTTTCCGTTCATGATGGCTCCGAAGGTGGCTGACGCGACTCCGGAGAAATAGGCGTCCTGGAGGTCTGGTGCATCCGAGTTCGCCTTACCTGAAAATTGCTGGTAAACGCCATTCAGGAGCACATCGGCAGCGTTGTCAGCGGTGAGTTCTGTTCCGTCGGGTAGAGAAATCGCGCCTGTCGCCGTCAGGACATAGCTGAGCGCTGTCGGGTCCACGAAGATCACAGTGTCAGCGCTCACCCCCTTCTGGTTCTGCCACATGGAACGCGTCAGGTCCGCGGCGACCTCAACGCGCGGCGTCAGAGTGTTGTTTTGGCTTTGGACGCCGAACGGAACAAGGAAGAGCTGCCGCGCCTCTGCCGGCACATGAGCGTTCGCGAATTCCTCGGACTCGAAGGCGAACTCGCGGCCGGATGCCTGTTGAGCGATACTGACCCGGCCCTGGTCCGCTGTAACCAGCACCTGAGCCCCCGCGATCCCACCCAATGGACGAGCCTCGGCCGAGTTCTCGAACACGAGCAGGTAATTCTTGGGCCCGTCGGCGCCAAGCAGACCGGGCAATTCCGGGGCGATGGCCTTCGCAGCTGAGAGAGGCGGTTCGAGTTCGGCCACGATTCCGTTGACCTGATCAACAGCGGATTTGACTGGTCCGATCAACGCTGTTGTGTCGATGGCACTCATCGCACCCTTCGCCTCGGTGAGAGACGTCCCGGACTGATCGAGCACCGGCAACACAGCCTTGATGGCCTCGAGGTTGACCACCCCATCGACTGGTTTGAAGACCGATGGAGAGAGGGTGTCACCCAGCCCGACCGCCGGAACGACCGCACCGTCGATTACATTCGAGACCGTTTCTGCAACGATGCGCACGGCGCTCAAGTTCGCCCCGAGACCGGGCACCTGCTCGGCCAGCCACCATGCAGGTCCAGAGGCAGCCTCTCGCGCCTTTTCGGCGTGCGCCGAAAGCGCATCGACCTCCTGTTGCGCGCTTCCAGCCTGGCCGGACAGAACCTTCTCCTTGACCGACGACAGCAAGGGCTGTGCCGCCTCGAGCTCGTTCTTGACCGTGATGGCCTTCGACCCGACCCAGATGGCCCCACCCACGACAACAACGAGCAGCAGAAGCGTTCCACCCAAGACCCACGGCCAGCGGCGACGCCTCACGCGCTTACGTGGCGTGGTGCGCCTCGTGGACTCATTCTTCAAAGATCGGCGGGTCGGAATCTCGTCGGTCACCCGCCAAGCCTACTCGTGCGCACCACGACAGACCTGTGTGAACGACGAGTGTCAGGCCCGCGCGTCTTCAGTCAGGCCCAAGGCGTGCGCGGTGGCAGCTAGGGATCTTTCGCTCGAGCGTCTGTCCGTATTGAGCTTCGTGCCAAGGGACGGGATGAGCTTCCGGAGCTTCTTCTCCCAGTCCGGGTAGTCGGATGGAAAACACTTCTGGATCAGGTCGATCATGATCGGAACTGCGGTGGACGCGCCCGGCGACGCTCCGAGCAGACCGGCGATGGATCCGTCAGCAGCAGTCACCACCTCTGTACCGAATTGAAGAACGCCACCGCGCTTGTCGTCCCTCTTCATCACCTGTACGCGTTGGCCCGCGGTGATCAGGTACCAGTCTTGAGAATCCGCTGTCGGCATGAACTCGCGCAGCGCCTTGAGCTTCTTCTTCCGACTCGCCAGCAACTCACCCACCAGATACTTCATGAGGTCGAAATTGTCTCGCGCGACGGCAAGCATGGGGCCGATGTTATGCAAACGAATCGATGCCGGGAGATCGGTCCACGAGCTCGACTTGAGGAACTTGGGGCTGAACCCGGCGTACGGACCGAAGAGCAATGAAGACTGCCCGTCGACCACGCGAGTGTCCAGATGCGGCACGGACATCGGCGGAGCGCCTACCGAAGCCTTGCCGTAGACCTTTGCTTGGTGCTGAGAAACCACGGCGGGATTATCGGTGCGGAAGAATTGCCCGCTGATAGGGAAGCCACCAAAACCCTTGATCTCGGGGATTCCGGACTTCTGCAACAGAGGTAGTGCGTGGCCGCCGGCACCGACGAACACGAACTTCGCGTTGATCACGTGAGGCGTGTTGCCCACGCGGTCGCGGGTCACCACGTTCCACGTCCCATCTTTCTGCTTCTTGAGTTTCTTCACCTCGGTCTCGGTACGAAGCACCGCGCCTCTTGCGACGAGTCCGTCGATGAGCTGGCGAGTGAGCGAACCAAAGTCCACGTCGGTGCCACTGGCGATCCTCGTTGCCGCTATCGCTTCGTCTTTTCTTCTCTCGCGCACCAACAAAGGCGCCCACTCGTAAATGACCTTCGGATCATCTGTGAACTCAATACCTTCGAAAAGTGGCTCGGATCTCAGTAATTCGTATCGACGGCGCAGATAGTCAACGTTCTCCGCCCCACGGACGAATGTCATGTGCGGTGTCGGATTGATGAAGGACGCCGGGTGAGCAAGCACTCCTTGAGCGACCAGTGCTGCCCAGAATTGACGGCTCACCTGGAACTGCTCATTGATATTGACGGCGCGAGACGACTCGAGCGTCCCGTCAGGCGCCTCTGGCATGTAGTTGAGCTCGGCGAGAGCCGCGTGCCCAGTGCCCGCGTTGTTCCACGGGTTTGAACTCTCCTGGGCGACATCACTCAGCTGCTCGAAGATCGTGATTGACCAGTCCGGCTCAAGCTGTTTGATGATGGTTCCGAGGGTGGCGCTCATGATGCCACCGCCGATCAGGACGACGTCGACGCTCTTAGTGCTCACGAATCAAGCTTACGCTGCTTGTATACAAGGGCGAGTCAGACAGCCAGTCAATATCGTGCGTTCTTTACGGACGGCCCATCGCACGATACTCCCACCCCGCCGCACGCCAGCTCGCTGAGTCGAGCACGTTTCGACCATCGATGATCTTCTTGGCCGCCACTAGCGACTCGATATCCGCCGGGAGGAGTGAGCGATACTCTTTCCACTCCGTCAGGAGGACCACGACCTCGGCATCCTTGACCGCTCCTGCAACGCCGTCAACGAAGTGGAGCTGAGGATGTTTGGCGCGCGCATTCTCGATCGCCTCCGGATCGGTCGCACTCACCACTGCGCCCAAGCCATGCAACTGCACGGCGACGTCAAGCGCCGGGGAGTCCCGGATGTCGTCGGAGTCTGGCTTGAAGGCCAGACCGAGCACCGCGACCTTCTTCTCGAAGGCATGCCCCTCGAGGAGCTCCACGACCAGATCGACAACGCGCTGGCGACGGCGGAGGTTGATGGCATCGACCTCCTTGAGAAATGCTAGCGACTCGCCGCGACCCAACTCCTCCGCCCGGGCACCGAATGCTCGAATGTCCTTCGGCAAGCAGCCCCCTCCGAATCCCACACCAGCGTTCAAGAACCGGCGCCCGATACGGGCGTCGAACCCGATGGCGTCCGCGAGTTCCGTGACGTTCGCGCCGGTCACTTCTGAGATCTCAGCGATGGCGTTGATGAAGGAAATCTTCGTCGCCAGGAATGCATTCGCCGACACCTTGACGAGCTCGGCTGTGGCGTAGTCGGTGACGACCAGAGGCGTGCCCTCGCTGAGCGCCCTCGCGTACACCTCGTCGAGAGTGGACTTGGAGCGAGAAGCCACCTTGGCGTCAGGCGAAACACCATAGACGAGCCTGTCGGGGGAGATCGTATCCTTGACGGCGAAACCCTCTCTGAGAAACTCTGGGTTCCAGGCCAGGTTTGCTCCAGGTGCTGCTTCCTTCAGTCGATCAGCAAGTCGTGCGGCTGTCCCGACCGGGACCGTCGACTTGCCGACAACAAGGTCACCCTCCTTCAGAAACGGGATCAGGGATTCCATCGCGGCATCAACGTAAGTCATGTCCGCGCTGTACGAACCAGGCTTCTGGGGCGTTCCGACTGCAATGAAATGAACCGTCGCATCCTTCACAGCGGCCATATCGGTTGAGAAAGAAAGCCGCCCGGACGCACTGGCGGAGGTCAAAATCTCGGGTAGTCCCGGCTCGAAGAACGGCGCGTCGCCCACAGATAGCGCCGCGATCTTCCGCTGATCCACATCGACGCCGACGACTTCATGACCGAGCTCGGCCATCGCTGCCGCGTGAACCGCGCCGAGATAACCGCAGCCAATGACGGAAACCTTCATTTTATTCGCCCCATAGATCTCTGTGTGCGATCACGTCACTGTGCCAACGACACCATTATTAGCAGACGCAGATGTCTCAACCGAACTGCGACGTTACAGCAGTGTTTCCGGATCCCGCACGATTGCGTTGGCGCTCGCGCCGAATGCGATACTCGTACCGGGTCTGGACACGATCAGCGATCGGTCAGAGGGATGGGAGCATAACTGATGGCATTTTTCTGTGGCTAGACGAATCTTCGTGAGGGGCACTGGCCAAGAAGACAACATCGGGGATGTCGTTCTGCGGCGCGCGATGTTCGACCGCCTCAGGGAAGCAGGGGAACTCCACATCTTCCTTGCTGACGCGAGCCCCGATTTTGTCGAGGGTCTTCGACTGAAGACGAACGATAGCGTCTATCGCGACATGGGCTTGTGGAAGAGGGCCGCTCTGCGCTCGGTGCTCCGTCGGTCGACCTGGTTCGTCGACAAACCGGGTGAGATCTTGCTGACCGAGGACATCTACAAAGGTCAGCGCAGCCTGCTGCCTATTGTGCTGGCTGTACGGGCGCGGGGCGGTCGAGTTCTACGACTCGGCGTCGGGCAGCGCTCTCCCTCACCACAGCTGACGGCCAAATTTCGCCGACTGTACCGAATGTCCAACTCCGTGTTGTGGCGCGATTCGGAGAGCGCTCGCGCTTTCGGCATCGGGAAGGTCATGCCCGATTGGGGATTCGAGCCTGGGACACCGCGAATCGAGCCAGAACATCGAAACCTTCTAATCGCGTCCTATCGCGGAGACCGCCCGCCCTTGGGAGAGGACGCCCTCGCCGCGCTCAGGGCGTTTGCGCGCGATTCCGGCCTTGAGATCATGGTGGTGACCCAGGTCGGCCGCGATGACGTACGCACTGCAGAACTCGCCGAGCGCCTCGGCGCATCAGCACTGCATTGGGAAGCCGGTGTCTCCCACGCCGACCAGGAGGCGAGACTCCGAGCGGTGTTCCGGCGTGCTGCTGTGGTCGTTTCCGATCGTCTCCACGTTCTCATCGTGGGCGCCACCGAAGGAGCCGTTCCCGTCAACTTGGTAGCACAGCCGGACATCAAGGTCGTTCGGCACTTCGATGTCATCGGGTACAGCGCTTTTTCCATCGTCAGCGACGGAATGAGTATGGCTGAAATCGAAGCGGGAATAGTGGCGCAGTCAGGCCGGCGCGGAGAGCTGGTAACTGCGGTAGCCCAGGCTCGCCGACAGATCGAATCGTTGACGGCAGAGGCCCTGTCCCTGAGTTCCCACGGGAACGCACGCATTGGCTGACTCGCTCGGTCACCGCGCACTGGGCGGCGTCAGTGCCACCTTGCTCTGGCAGGCCATTCGCGTAGGGCTGCTCGGAATATCAATCGTCGTACTGGCCCGGCTCCTCTCACCGGAGGACTATGGGCTGCTGGCAATGGTCACCGCGGTCATCGGAGTCGGTGAGTTACTCCGCGACCTCGGGCTCTCAGTCGCAGCAGTTCAGGCCAAAACCCTTGACCCGGCGGAAAAGACGAATCTCTTCTGGGCGAACACGCTTACTGGCTTCGTACTGATGCTGGTGGTCTTTCTTCTCTCGTGGCCCATCGGTGCGCTCTATTCGCAGCCGGAAGTCGTACCGATCACTCAAGCTCTATCGGTTACCTTCCTGGTGAACGGAGTGGCAGCGCAGTTCAAGGCTCAGATCAACCGCGACCTGCGGTTCATGATGCTCGGGATCTCGGAGGCGCTCCCGCAAGCAATTGGGCTCGCACTCGCAATTTGGCTGGCCGCGACGTTCGGGAATTACTGGGCGCTCGTAGCGCAAGCGCTGACGGTGGCCGCGGTCGCACTGGTATTGGACATCATGTTCTCGCGCTGGTTCCCTGGCTTACCCCGGTTTGATGTGTCGATCAGACGATTCCTTCGCTTCGGAGGTGCGCTCGCCGGAACGCAGGGCCTGGCATACGTCGCCAAGAACATCGACAACGTCCTTCTCGGCGTCTTCTACGGTTCCGGTCCACTTGGTTTCTACAGCCGCGCTTACCAGCTGATAGTACTTCCACTCAACCAGTTGACCGCCCCGCTTTCCCGGGTCGCGATCCCCATTCTCGCCCGTCTGCAGGATGACCGGCCACAGTTCCTGCGGTACCTCCGCTCCGGTCAGTTCTTCACCGTGTCGCTGTCTTCCGTCTTCTACGCCAGCATGATCGGGCTGGCGGCCCCGATCGTTCTCGTCGTTCTCGGCGAACAATGGTTGCCTGTGGTTCCGATCCTTCAGGCGCTTTCGGTGTCGGGGATCTTCCGCGCTATGGGCCAGGTTCCCTACTGGATATTCGTTGCGCTCGGACTGACCGGCAAGCAGTTCAGGATCTATCTGATCTCCCAACCGCTCGTCGTCGTCGCCATCCTCATCGGAGTGCCCTGGGGCGGTGTCGGTGTCGCCATCGGTTGCTCCATCGGCTACTTCGTGTTCTGGTTCATCCAAATGTGGTGGGCCGGAAGGGTGTCAGGACTTCCTGCCGGTTCGCTCATCCGATCGGGCCTCGCACTGCTTGCCGTACTCGGCATCCCGGTCAGCCTGATCGGATACGGGGCGACGGCATTCATCCCGAATACGGTGCTAGCGCTGGTGGTCGGTCTCCTCGCCGTGGCTCTCTATACCGGTGCGGTATTCGTCCTGATTCCCCCGTACCGACGGCAGCTCGCAACAGTCAAGGGAATCGTGGCTCGTCGACGCAACCGATGATCAGGACGACGGCCGCGCATACTCCTGAATGAGGTTGCCGAAAGCAGCGCCCCACCAGCCGATTCCACGAGTGATGTAACGAGTGTCCACCAATCTCAGACCTTTGCCCCGCACCAGAGCGAATGCCGTTTTCGGTACCCCGTAGGCGATGCTGGCCACAGCGCGCAAAGCGAGACGGGGGCGTGAGGTCGTCTGCAAGAGGAGTCTGCCCGACACGTTATTGATGCGGATGTACCTCCGCATCACCCACTTGAAGGTCAGTCGTTCAAGCGGAACGACCTCGGAGACTCGCGCCTCCGGGGCCCAAGCGACGGTCGCGCCGGCCGCGATCAGGCGGCTGAAAAAGTCGGAATCACTTCCTCCGGTTTGTGAGAAGCTCTCATCGAATCGGATGCCACCCGCCCGCTCGATTGCTTGCACCGTCACAATCGTGTTGTTCGTGGCGGGCAACCGCGAGGTGATGCCTTCTGGCTCGTCCGAACGTTGAATGTACCCGCCCTTCACGATCCACTGCGGAGTTCCGTCAAGGAAAACCGAATCGACAGGACCGCACGCGATGTCGACCTTATAGCGCTCCAGCGCATCCACGAGTGCACTCATCCACGTTGGTCGAACCGTCTCATCATCATCTACGAACACAACATGTGTCGCGTCTTTCGGTAGGCACTCCAACGCAGCGTTTCGGGCAGCAACGATGCCCGGAGTCGGCTCTACCTGATAGGTGATCGGCAACGGTGACTCCGCGACGACGGAGGCCGCCGAGCCGGTCGCGTCGTTGTCGATCACAATCAGCTGAAACGGCGCTGCCTCGTGAGCCTCTTCGAGAGACGTCAGCAATTCCGCAAGGAGAGCTGGGCGCTTATATGTGGCGATCGTGACGACGATGTTCATCGTCGCACCGCTGCTTTCGCGGTGGCAGCCACGGCGTAAGTCACGGCGCTGATGCTTGGGCGGCCGCGACGCAGCCCGGATGCGAGCACTTCGATCATCGACCGCACCGAGCCATTCCGTCGGGCGAACCCGAGCGACTGAGTCAGAATGAAATCCCCCATGGTTCGGCGATCTCCGGCAAGGCGCTTCTCCGCCCACTCGATCGAACCTTGTGGATCAATCTTTTTGGACACCGACCCCGCCGTCGAGTTGTACGTCACGAGCGGTTCCCAGACCTGCGAGACTTTCACCTCCGGGTACGCAGCTGTCACGTCGACGAGCCAGCTGATGTCCTGATGAAACTTCAGCGAGCGATCGAACGGGACCTGCATCGCCAGTGACCGCGGAAACAAGAGGGTGGATGCCTGGATGAATCCGTGGCCCGCTCGGGGGGACGCCTTTCTGAACATGTAGTGGAGCAGGTTCTCTGAAGGACGAATCGGGGCATTGGGTTGAACCAGCGTTTCCGTCTCCGATCGACGCATGAGAACCCGGGACGTGGCGATCCACGTACCATCGCCAATGGATTCGACGAGCGCGAGCTGCTTTTCAATCTTGTCAGGATGCCATTCGTCATCGTCGTCGAGCAGTCCGATGACCTCGCCCCGCGCACTCTCGATGCCCGCCTGTCGTGCCGTGTTACCTCCGGCAAACGGCCCGACGCGCAAGAGTCGAACTCGATCGTCATCGGGAAGAGCGAACTCCTCGAGAGTGTCCGCGATCACGAGCACCTCTAGCACCGGCACCGTCTGATCCAGCGCTGAACGTACAGCGCGGCGGACATGATCGCGGCCGATGGTCGGTATGACGACCGAGACGGTGGGTGCGCTCACGTGGGCTCCTGAATTGAGGTCGACGAGATAGGGCGCCACGACATCGGGACTGCCGGGAACTCCGGCGCTTCATTGTACATTCGCTCGCGCCGCAAGATCGTGGTTGAATCGTAGCCACAGGGGTTCGATCGCAATTCGTTCACGGCGCTTTGGGGGCGTCGTGGAATTCGTTCCCTGCACGTTTTTTGGGGAAGCGATGCACACGCGACGAATTTTGTTTTCGACCCTCTCGGTCACCGTGACTCTTGCCGTGGCGGCCGCGGTGATAGTCCCTGGGCAGACAGCCTTTGCTGACGAATCAACAGCACTGGTCGAGTCATTCGATGACGGCGCATCGTCGTGGACCGCCGCCAAGGGTTCGGTGACTGCGTCGACATCGACGGATATCACAGAAGGCACTGCGGCCCTCAAACTCAACTACGACCTCAGCGCAGGTTCGGTCGAAGCCGGTCGATCCAGCACCCAACCGACCTGGAACCCCCTCGCCTATAGCGCCCTCAAGCTCGACTACAAAGGCGATGGCACCTTTAACACCCTCTACCTCCGCCTCCGCGACGCTACCGGCGAGATCCTCTACTACCGGCTCGGCAACCTCAACACCACTACCTGGATCACCACGACGCTCAACCTCCGCAACCCTCCCGCCGCCACCACCGGCGGAAATGCCAACGGAGTACTCGACGCCCCAGTCTCGCTCTATCGATTCGTCGTCGTCCGCAACGGCACCCAACCCACCACCGGCAACGTCACCATCGACAACCTCCGAACGGTCTCCGACGGGTGGGGACCCGCCAGCGCCGACCCCGCCTACTTCGCACCTGCGAACGGCCAGACCGCCACCATCACCATCCCCGCCGCCACCGCCGGCGACTACACCCTCACGCTCACCGACCCCGCCGGTCACACACGGACACTCCTCGGCACCGCCCCCGACGCCACCCCACAAACGCTCACCTGGGACGGCACCGCCGACGACACCACCCTCATGCAAGGAAACGTATCCGCCGTCCTCGCCTACGACACCACACCCGACGGGACGCTCTCCAACTCCACCCGGATCGGCACACCGCTACTCACCACCGTCGCTGAAGGTGACCAACCGACCGGATCTGAGACCATCTCACTGGCCGAGTCCTTCGACAGCGGGGCCGACACCTGGGCCGCGGCAGTGGGTTCGGTGACTGCGTCGACATCGACGGATATCACAGAAGGCACTGCGGCCCTCAAACTCAACTACGACCTCAGCGCAGGTTCGGTCGAAGCCGGTCGATCCAGCACCCAACCGACCTGGAACCCCCTCGCCTATAGCGCCCTCAAGCTCGACTACAAAGGCGATGGCACCTTTAACACCCTCTACCTCCGCCTCCGCGACGCTACCGGCGAGATCCTCTACTACCGGCTCGGCAACCTCAACACCACTACCTGGATCACCACGACGCTCAACCTCCGCAACCCTCCCGCCGCCACCACCGGCGGAAATGCCAACGGAGTACTCGACGCCCCAGTCTCGCTCTATCGATTCGTCGTCGTCCGCAACGGCACCCAACCCACCACCGGCAACGTCACCATCGACAACCTCCGAACGGTCTCCGACGGGTGGGGACCCGCCAGCGCCGACCCCGCCTACTTCGCACCTGCGAACGGCCAGACCGCCACCATCACCATCCCCGCCGCCACCGCCGGCGACTACACCCTCACGCTCACCGACCCCGCCGGTCACACACGGACACTCCTCGGCACCGCCCCCGACGCCACCCCACAAACGCTCACCTGGGACGGCACCGCCGACGACACCACCCTCATGCAAGGAAACGTATCCGCCGTCCTCGCCTACGACACCACACCCGACGGCGAAGCCGCCGCACGGACCGCGGTTGGAACGCCGCTGCTTACCACCGTTGCCGAGGTCGATGCGACTTCACCGGCCGTCGTCACACTTGCGGAATCGTTTGACGCAGGCGCCGACCCATGGGTGCAAGCAATGGGTTCAGCTACGGCGACCGCTTCGGCCGACAAGACCGAAGGCTCCACAGCATTGAAGTTCGGTTACGACCTCTCGTCTGGCACTGTCGAGCTCGGTCGTGCCACCACTCCGACGCCATGGGACGCGACGGCATTCAGCATCCTTAAACTCGACTACAAGGGCGACGGCACTTTCAACACCCTCTACCTCCGCCTCCGCGACGCTACCGGCGAGGTCCTTTACTACAGAGTCGCCACATTGAACACCACTACCTGGACGACGGCCACGGTGAATTTGAACTCACCGACAGCCACTTCGGGAGGAAACGCCAACGGCGTACTCGACGCGCCAGTCGCTCTCTACCGATTAGTCGTCGTTCGCAACGGTACGCAGGCAGCTACCGGATCGGTATTGCTCGACAACCTCCGTGCGATAGGCGATGGATGGACTGCGCCAACGGCCGCCCCCGCATACTTCTCCGCAGCAGCCTCCCAAACCACCGTGCTGTCGGTGGGAGCAGCAACTCCTGGCGATTATGCGGTGACCGTCACCGACGCAAGCGGTCACTCCCGCACACTGACAGGAACCGCCAATAGCGCGGGCGTTCAGTCCCTTCCATGGGATGGACGGACTAGCGACGGCACCCTATTTGAAGGAAACATCTCAGCCACCCTGGCCTACGACACTGTCCCCGACGGAAACCTCAGCACACCTACCACCGTCGGGATGCCCTATCTGGGTGGGGTTACGGCACGAATCAAGACTTCCTCTGGGGCATCGACGGTGGGGGTGAACAGTTCAATGTCGACCTACGACACTCTCGCGTCCGCCGATGCGGACGCGAAGCTCATGGAGAGCGCCTACGTGCGTTATGCACGCGAAGAGTTCGACTGGAACCGAATCGAGCCACGCCAAGATTATTTCGACTGGGCGAAGTTCGATCAAGCCGTGGCAGCCGCAAAGGGTCGCAACCTTGATGTGATCGGAAAGCTCGGCTACACAGCCGATTGGGCGACGTCGGCGCCTGCCGGCACACCCAGTTCCGATGCACGCTATTTTCCGCCGTCGAACCTGGACGATTGGGTTGACTACGTCACTCAGACTGTAGGGCGCTACAAGGACAGCGTCTCTGTATGGGAGGTGTGGAACGAGCCCAATATCGACAAATACTGGAAGCCGGGTCCAGACCCGGCCCAGTACGGGGCGTTGCTCACGGCGACCTACAGCGCGATAAAGGCCGTGCAACCCAACGCGACAGTATTGATCGGCGGCCTTGCGAATGGCTTTCCGGAGACCTTCCTCAATGCGCTCCTCGCGAATGGCGCAGGAAGCTCCTTCGATGGGATCGCCATGCACATGTACGTGTCCGGCGCCCCGGAGCCCAGCACTATCGATTCCTGGATGGGCGCCGCCCAGACATTCGTAGCGCGCAAGACTCCAGGTCGCTCGCTCTGGATCACCGAAATCGGTTGGACTACCTGTGACAGTTGCACAACCAAGGTGAGCGAGGACCAGCAAGCTCAATTTCTCTCGCGCTTCTATATCGACGCGGTGACTCACGGCATCTCGGGCGTGGTCTGGTTCAATCTCCGCGAATCGGGAACATCAGGCAGCTCCATCGACAACTACGGACTCGTGGAACGAACCGGACGCGTTAAGCCGGCCTACACCGCACTCGCGCGCTTCGCGGCTGCCACGGTGCAGTCAGCGGCTGCAGGCGTCATCAATCCCAGTTCGAATGGGACGTCCACAGTGGTTGATGATTTCGCGACGACGAGTGGTATATCGAGTTCGTCGCTCGGCACGGGTGGGTCTACATCACTGCAAGTGACCACCGGAAGGATCGGCGGGGCTGGCGCCATCGCGGTCAACTACAACTACACGGCCTCGACTGCAACCGGCAGCTTGATCTCGATGAACAAGCCCATTGCGGGATCTCCGACGTCCCTCTCCCTCTGGGCCTACGGAGACAACAGCAACAATTCAGTGTTCCTCAAGTTCGTTGACGCAACCGGAGAGGCTTTCGAGGCCAAGATCGGGAATGTCGGCACCCCGAAGTGGGCACGAATGGTGTTCTACTTCGACGGGAACAATCCGAACTATACCCACAGCGGGGGGAACAATGACGGAGTGGTCAATTACCCGATCACCGTGACCCAATTGCACGTCTACAAGTCGGCCAACGACGTCAACAAAGGCCAATTCATCATTGATGATCTCACTGCTCACTATGGCGCCCCCGTGCGCGGGGCCATCTTCTTTGGACGAAGCTATAACACACAGGCGATCTATACCATCAGCGCTCGTGACACAAAGCTGGCCGTTCCCAACACGACCGCATACATCTACGATCGCGGCACCGTCTCCTCGCTTCCGGTCTCCGGTGGCCTAGCGAGCGTCACGATAACCCCGACGCCGAAGTTCGTCATCGCTACGCCCGCAACTAACCCCGTCAACGGGCCGAAACAGTCGCCCGTCACGTTATCGCTCGTCACGGGTGACCGGTCAGTGCTGACCATTCAGGTCTACACGAAGGCCGGTGCCCTCGTCAGAACTCTCGCAGCGAACCAGTCATATCTTTCCGGACCGCGCACAGTCACGTGGGACGCTCGTCTTGCAAATGGCGACTGGGCCGCTGCGGGCGCGTACATCTTCCGGATTCAGACGACCGGAGCGGATGGCACAAGCACAGTGGTCACACGGAACTTCACCCTCAACTGATTACGTCGGTTTTACTGCTTTCGGATGGCGAGAGAGGTGAAAATATCCTCATCGGTCTCGACGTAGTATGGCGCGACGAGGTCACGCTGAAGATTCACGGCAGCGCCGCGGGCACCGCGCAGCACGTTTGCGGCTATCCGTATGTTCTTTGAGCCGACTGCCACGAGAATCGCGTTTTCCATCTTTGACGATTCCGAGTCGCTTGCAATCACGTTGTCGGTGATCACGAATTCCGACGCAGGAGCTCCGTTGGTGGCCGTCAGCGCTATCCCGCAGCGCCACGATTCTTTCTGGTCATCACGCGTTCCTGGATCGAAGATCAAATTGCTCGCGATGACGACGTCACTCACTCCCTCCACTTGGATACCGGACTTTCCGGTAGATACCAGGTGATTTTGCGAGACGATCGTCCTGCTAGAAGACCCTTCTCGATCGAAGAGGTGAACACCAAAATCGCGCGCCGATTCGAGGCTGTTGCCGATGACCCTTCCGCCGGTCGCCCCTGTGCCGTAGTAGACGCACACGAGAGTTGTGCGAAGCGTATTGCCAGCCACCAGCACATTGCTCGTCGCGCCGCCGGCTACCAGCACGCCGCTGTCTTCCGAAGAGAGGACCGTGTTCCCCACCACAGTGACATCTTCTCCCCGAACATAGAACGCGGCCGGGCTTGGCGCCTTGACCTTCTTTACGTCGTCGACGATGTTCTGTTCGATGCGTACACTCTGAGCGCCGTCGCCGACACGCACGGCGAAGTCAGCGACGTGAGAGAATCGATTACTGCGCACAACGACGTTCGATGTAGGGTTCAAGGTCGTCGAGTAGATGTGCACCGCATGGCTCATTCGCGTGAATGCGCAATTCTCGACAACGACGTCCGTGCAACCGTCTATCTGGAGCGCGACCTCATCGAGAGATTGCGAGCCTCCATCGAAGGTGATGCCGGCGATCCGCACACCAGTCTCGCCCGATAGCAACACGAACGTGGTGTCCGCACCATCCGCCAGGCGGATAGTGGTCACATCTGCGCCTGCTCCGAGTAGGTTGACACCAGACCGCAGTCGAAGTCGTCCCGCCACGCGGAAGTCGCCCGCGGGGAGCACGACGTCATACCCCGTCGGAATCGAGCTGATCAACGCGTTGAGCGCTGGCGCATTGTCAGTCGCCCCGTCGCCGACGAGCCCGTACTCGGAGGCATCGAAGGACGGGAGGGTGCCCTCTCCCGCTATGGGGGTCGCCGGCACCGTCGAACTCGAGGGATTCACCGATTGCGGCCGGAAGCCATAGAGCCCCGCACTGACCCCGCCGCCAGCCAGCCCGCCAGCCAACGCGCTCACTGGAAGACTGGCCAAGACGGCGCGTCTCGAGATCAGATCTCTTTTACCATCCTGATCAGACACAGACGATCAATCCGATCTCCGCTTGCGCCAAACTGCCGTCGCAAAACGCTCAAACCTCTGGGCTCGAGCCTTGTACTCGCGGTTCCCGGGGCCAGAGCCTGCTCCCCGCACTCGGAGCAACAGCGCCCGAGAGAGCAGGCCGCCGCTGAAGACGGCACGCCAGGCGAACCTCCGGACCGGGCCAGGGTGGAATTCCTGCACGTAGTAGTCGAAGGTGTTCTCGGCCCACATCGTGGACACCCGGCCTCCTGACTTATTCACGGATGAACCGATCAGGTGCGTGGCCGTCACGGACGGTGTGACGATGACGCGATATCCCGCCTCGGAAACGCGGTGCGCGAACTCGATGTCCTCGCCGTACATGAACCAGCGCTCGGAGAGCAACCCGACGGATTCCCGGGCCTGCTTTGTCACGTAAAGGGCGCATCCCGAGACCCACTCGACATCCTGAGTTTCGGAAGAATGATGACTCATGTAGAGGTGACGACCGCGCATGGCACGCCACCGGGGGAACGCACGGGCGAGACCACTGAAGTGCGTGAATAGCGGCCAGAGCGTGGGTTGCCGGCCGGCCGCCATCACGGCGACCGTTGGGCCGCTCTCGACTAGTGGAGCGATTATTCCGATCGAGGCATCAGCACGTGCCAGGTCTCGCAGCCGGCCGAGGCTCTCGCCATCGATCTCGGCGTCGGGGTTGAGAAGGAACACGTCGGCACCGTGCGACGCACGGATTCCTCGGTTGACGGCCTTCGCAAAACCATCGTTCGAAGAAGACAGAACGAGCACGTCGATCAGGCCCTCGCGCTCGAGTTCTCGCAAAAGCTCAGGGGTGCCGTCGGTTGAGTCGTTGTCGACGACCACGACCTCGTTCCCGCGGCCGGTCGCAAGCCGCTCCAGGCAGGATCTGATCTCGCCCATCGAGTTGTAGGTCACGATGACGACCGATGTCTCAAAGCCTTGACTCATGCTGCATGCTCCACGTTGCCGCGACGGGCTCGTGACGCGGCAGCGGAATGGACCGCCTCGTTGATCCGGCGCCCGTAAGTCTGTGTCGAGAATCGCTGCAGAACACTCCGTCGGCCCTCGCGAGCCAAAAAGCCGGCGAGCGCATCGTCCGCTATCAGCTCACGACACACTTCTGCCAGAGCCTGCGCATCACCGACCGGGAAGGTGCGACCCAGGCTCCGGTCGCTCACGATCTCTACGAGGCCTTGGACGTCAGACACAATTGTTGGACGTTCAGCCGCCATACCTTCAGCTGCAACTGTACCAAACGGCTCGATTCGGGACGGCACCACCACTATGTGTGCCTGGTCCAGAAAAGGCGCAGCATCTGACTGGAAGCCGGCGAAGTGCACCTTCTCTTCCAGACCGAGCTCGACGACCATTCCTCGAAGCTCTTCCGAGTACCATTCATACCCGGGGAAGACGGAACCTACCAAGGTCAACCTCGCGTCGACCCCCCAATCGATCAGGCACTTCAAGGCCCTGATCGCCACATCCGGGCCCTTACGGGGATTCAGTCGGCCAATGAAGAGCAGTTGTGCGGGTATTCCGGTGCCGGCGAAAGCAGATCTGAAGTAGGGCGCCCAGTCTTTGCCGTTGTAGATGACGGTGGTCTTTTTGCGCATGCCGATACCGCGCGCCATTACATGCGCTCGCGTGTACTCGGAATTGGCGATAGCGATATCGGCTACCGATAGCGGGGCGAGAAGAATTCGCTGCGCGATGACTGGGATCTCAGTCTCCGCCTCTCGCACATGAACCACGGCGCGGCGACGCGTCAGCTTCGCGGCCAAGAGCCACCACGGCTGGGTGATGGTGTTGGCAAAAACCACATCCGCCCGTTCACGAAGAATGAGCCGACGACTCAGGCCCAGAGTTCTCGGCATACGCACGATGAGCGCGAGCAGTGCGCGCGGGCGAAGGAGAGCTTTACGCAGGACGGGCAACTGAATCACCCTGACCGTCGCTCCGGTTTCGACGAAGCGAGCCTGGAGTGGACCCTCTTCCGGGATCACCACAGTTACCTGGTGTCCGCTCTCAATGAGAGCTTTCACCGTGCCGACTGCCATACGGTCGCTGCCGTAGAGCTCGCTTCCGGGATGGCCAAACAGAATCCTCATCGCGGTCGCCTTGCGATCAGGTCTTCGAGCGACTGCTCGTACGCGGAGCAGACGCCCTCCCACGAATAACGAGTCTGAGCCCTTTCGACCGCACGCAGACTGAGTTCTGCCTGCGTTTCGGGCTTGGCCAACAGATCTCGGATCGTCGACTCAATGTTCGTTGGATCTGGCTGAGCGAAAACGCCTGCCTCTCCGAGCACCTCCCGGTTGTAGACAGTGTCGCGGGCAACCACGGGCGCCCCGCATGCCATTGCCTGTACGAGTGCTGGGTTAGTTCCTCCAACACTGTGCCCATGAAAGTATGCGCCTGCGTGCTGCCACAACGACTGCAAACGCCGGTCGTCCTTGAGGTGACCGAGCCACGTGACGTTGTGGTTCGCATCCGCGAGTGCTTGCACTGCCGCATCCAACTCACCACCGTACCCGGAGGACCCGACTATCACGACGCGGGTGTCGACCGCCAATCGGCGTGCCGCCTCCAGGAATTCCGGGATCGTGTTCTCCGGCACGAAGCGGGCGACCACCAACACGTAAGCGCGATGTTCGAGTCCCTCGTCGACGGGAAGCGGTTCAGGGACATCGCCTCCATAGGGTATGAAGACCCCTCGGTTCACCCGGAAGTCTGAGCGCCACCGGCGCCCGATCTCCTCGGCGTCGTAGACGAGTTCATCCCCGAACCGCGCGGTCATCTTGGCCCCGCCTACGAAGATAGATTTGGCAGCTCGACCCCATTTCTCGCGGTCCCATTCGATCCCATCGACATTGATGAGTGTCGGAATGCGCCGCGATCGGAGCACCGGGAGCCAGTACCCGTTTGCCACGTTCATGATCAAGGCTACTTCTGGTTTCCTTCGCCACGCATCGAAAGTGGCACTCAGTCCGTACGTCAGGGTGCTGACGGACTTACTCTCGATTCCCCAGGTCACCTTTGTGGCGACCCGGGAATCGCGCTCGCTGTCCGCGTCCACCGTGGCGCCGCGCCTCCCATAGACAGTGACATCCCAGCCTTTCTCCGCAAGGAAAGGCGCCAACTTGCGAACTGCTGTCTCGAACCCTCCGTAATAGCTCGGGTAACCCCGCGTCCCGATAATCGCCACCGACCTGCGAGCGTCCGCCAACTGTGATTCCTCCGTCATCGCCAAATCGGCCCCATCAACACAGATTCAGCGCTTCATGACTTCCGACGGCAACGGCTGCGCGCCGATTCCCGCATAAGCGCAGCTCCGCTAACTTCTCCATCAGCTTATCTCTCCGATTCCTCGACCAGCGGGCTACGCACGAGGGGGTGGCAACACTTAATCGGATGGTAACGAGAAGGCAGCACCTCCCGGGCGCGGGTCGGGTTCTGGTCAGCCACACGGCGGACAACTTGCCCGTAGCATTGGTGGAACGCGTGTGAGGGGTGGGCAAGTGATCGGGAACCTCGGATAATGACAAGTCGTCAGACCTTTGGGGTGGTGGCTGGAACGGTCGTGGCCGCCGCGCTCTTCGTGTTCATGATCGTGTTCCTTGGGCCGGTGAACACGTTACTGGCGTTGGTTTTCGTGATAGCAGCGATCGTGCTCCTGCGGTTTCCGATCGTCGGCATCTACGCGCTCGTCGTTCTTCTTCCATTCAACGGCTTGGTCAGCCAAGTCACTGCTGATACGAGCATTCCGGGAATCTATGGAGCGGCGAAAGATTTCCTGCTCCTAGGCATCTTGCTCGTCGCACTGATTTCCGGCCGGGTTCGCCGAGTTCCGGCGACGGTCGTTTCACTAGTGGTGCTGATCGTCACACTCGCTTTGGTCTCCGGCATATTCACGCCGACACTCCTTCAAGCTAGCTACGGTTGGCGAAACGACTATGAGCCTCTTCTGCTCCTGATTGCGGTTCCCGCGATCGTCGATGTCTCGTCAGTTCGGCGACTTCTTGGGCTGGTCATTCTGATGGGTCAGGTTTCTGCCGCTATCGCCGTTGCGAGCTGGTCCCGGGGACTTGACTGGCTCTTCGACATCGGACGGCTTCCGGTCGCAAACCAGAGTGACTTCCCGACGTCATTGTTCTCATCGGGCAGCCTCAGGCCGCGCGCGTTCAGCCCGTACGTTGCTCCGAATGAGATGGCGGTAGTGATGGCGGCCCTGATCGCCGTTATCTGGGTGATCCCCAAGCTGTCGCCTTGGCAGAGAATCTTACTTTCCATCCTTCCGGTTGCAGCCGTGGTCCTCTCCGAATCTCGCAGCGGCATCCTTGGCGCCATCGTCGTTGCCTGTGTTCTCGCGGCACGCGGACTCCACAAGCGATCCGCAGTCCTCGCCGCCGCGTTCCTCCTGATGGCCGTGGTCGGAGTCGTTGCTGGAGCCGTTCTGTACATCACCAACAAACTTGGAGACGGGGGCGATCCGTCAATCGGTGGCCACTCTTTGAGCCTCGAATCAGGTATCGCGACTCTCATCCAGAACCCATTCGGTCTCGGGCTCGGTAAGGTCGGCCCGCGTGCGGCCCAATACGACGATTCGTATCACGTGGAGAGCTTTTGGCTGCTCATCGGTCTTGAATCGGGCATAGTCGTCATGACGCTCTACGTGGCATTGATGGCATACCTGGTGACCAAGGCCGTGCGTTCGAAGTCGGATCTCTCGTTCCTGGCAGCAGCCGTGCTTTCCGCCAGCCTGGTGAGCCAAATCGTTCTTCCCGCTTTTCAGGAAGGAGCGGTTAGCTTCACAGTCTGGCTACTCGTCGGGCTTGCACTGGTCGCAATGAAGGCGGAATCCACCGACAGCGCGAACTCTAGTCAACTGCCAGCTCTCACAAGCGCACTACGCTGACGTCGAGCTCGAATCAGTAGGCGCCTTCTCGCTCGAATACAGCCTTGGCCGTACGCCAGAGGATCACTACGTCTCCGGTCAGTGACCAGTTTTCCACGTAGTAGAGGTCAAGGCGCACCGTGTCCTCCCACGACAGATTCGACCTGCCGCTGACCTGCCAGAGACCGGTAATGCCAGGCTTGACCAGGAACCGGCGGTGAACATGGTCTTCGTACTGCACCACTTCGCGCTGCAAGGGCGGGCGCGGCCCGACGATAGACATCGAGCCGCGGAAGACATTGAACAACTGCGGTAGTTCGTCCAGGCTGAATCGGCGAAGGATTTTTCCGATCGGGGTGACTCGAGGGTCGTCCCTCATCTTGAAGAGCACTGAATTACCTTCATCGCGCTGCTCAGAGAGCAGGTTGGTCAGCTGCACTTCGGCATCGACGACCATCGAGCGGAACTTGAGCATGTCGAACCGGTCGCCGTTGTAGCCAACCCGCTCCTGTCGGAACAATACCGGCCCAGCGGAGCTGAGACGGATGATGGCGGCAATGATCCCAAATACCGGGAGCAGGATCACGATTCCGATCCCTGAAGCGAGAACGTCGAACGCGCGCTTAGCGAACTTCTTTCCCCCCTCGTAGCGCGGTGTCTCGACGTGAATCAAAGGAAGGCCGGCAACTGGGCGAGTATGAATACGTGGCCCACCGATGTCGACGAGGCTTGGAGCCACAACCAGGTGCTGGCGGCCCGGCTCAAGACTCCAGCTCAACTCGCGGACGCGCTGAGGCGAGAGCTCGTCGGCGCTAGTGATCACCACAGTGTCGGCACCGCTCGCGTTGAGAGCCTGCACGACCTTGTCAAGGTTGCCGAACGTGGCAACTTCGGTACCCGGCAGAACGTCCCCGATGAGCGTTGTCGGGACACAGGCGCCGATGACGCGGTACCCACTTTCGGGGTGACGCTCGAACTCGCGCGCGATATGCGTCACCGACTCCATCGATCCGACCAGAAGCACCCGAGATGAGTAGGCACCTTGCCGCCGCTGATTGGCCAGCCACGTGCGCCACATCCAGCGATCGAGGATCAGGCCACCGAGCCCGACCGGAAGAGCGATCAAGATATAGCCACGAGCGATATCTAGTTGAAACAGAAATGCGGCAATTGCGATTAAACCGAAAAGGCGCAACGTGGCGTCGGCAATCAATCGGTACTCCTGGGTGCCCGAGCCAAGTACCCGGTAGTCCCGCGACCCATATATCTGGAGAGCGGCCAGCCAGAGGAGAACGATCAAGAGAGAGATCAGTGAGTACTGGACGAGGACACTCCCCGCAGGCGAGGTACCCAGGGCATCGCTGATTCCCAGACCGATCCAGGTGTATTGCACTCCGAAAACGACGAAGAGCAAAACCCCGAGATCGGTGAGAAACAAGCGCATCGTGTAGCTACGCTGCCACTGCGCGGCAGAACGAGCAGATCGCGTCATCAAGCTGGCGCTTAGCACGTTACCTACCACGTTTCCCCCATCGAACACTCGGCAATTCCCTTGTGCTCACGCGGTGGACCAGGTACGTCAGCCACTGTGGAGCCACGGTGCGCACAAGTCCTGCGCCTTAATCTACCTGAGCCCAGGTCGCTCCGCCATCACCGGAGCCAAGCACACCTGAGTCCGACCATATCCACGCCATCGAATCCGCGACGGCCAATGTCGCCCTGCCACCGACTTCGGCGTCCGGAATACACCCCCTCGCACTGGGTGCCTGTGAAATAGTGTCGAACCCCACAACTAGGAGACCGTCGCATTGCTCCGGATCTGAGACAAGCACCAGCGCGGACCCGTTGGACGAGTCAGCGGCAACCGCGATGAGATTGCCTTCCACCGCGGTCGACCACGTCGATGCAGACGACGAGTAGACCAACGCTCTGCCAGGGCAGAATGCGACGAATCCAGAAGGAACCGGCCACGAGTCGACGACCCCCTCACAGGGGGATGTGATTGTGCCAGTGGAAGATTGCAGATCGGCGGGCCGCAGTGGATCGACATAAGACTGGCTAGGCAGGGCCTCTGGATACTCTGCCCAAAACTCTCCGCCGGTGTATGTCGAGAGGACTGTCGGCGCACAATCTCCATTTCGACGCACCACCGCGTCCGTGTGATCCGGATCGATCACTGTCAACGCGACGATGACCTGGGGAGCAGGATTTCCTAGGTCCACAGCCGTCCAGCTTCGTCCTCCATCCGTCGTGCGCTCGATCGCTGCGCCGCCGGTCGCGCAGGTCCCACGAACAGCGCGATACCCATCGCTTTCATCAAGCATTCGGAAGACCTGGGCGTCCGGCGTTCTCGCAACTGCTGTCGGCACCGGCCCCGAGGGAACGCTCGGACTCGGCACATTGGGTGGTTCCGACCTCATCGTGGCAGTAGGAGATCGTTCAGCCAGCGATCCGCTGGCGGGAGCGACGGCTCTGACCTGAAACGCGAGCACCACCAGCGACACGGCAGCGATTGCGAGTGCGGCTAATCCCGCCCCGGTCCATAGTGCGCGCCGCCGCCTCGGGTTAGTCACTTCGCTGCTTTCGTCGAACCCTCGCTCACGTCAGTCTCGCCGTACCCGTAGCCGTAGCCGTACCCGTAGCCATATCCGTACGAGTCAGGTCCCTTGGTAGGAAGCATCGTAATAACTACACCTGCGATGTGAGCATTGACATTCGCCAGCGCGCTCAGTGCGCCTCGCACTTGGTTTTTGTGCACTCGTCCGGCCGCAACCATCAGCAGGGCCCCTGACGTCCGTGTCGCAAGAACCGCGGCGTCCGTAACGGGAAGCAGCGGTGGCGCATCGAAGATCACCACGTCAAATGACTTCTCGAGGGACGAAATCAGAGTCTCCATCTTGGACGACCCGAGAAGCTCGCTGGGGTTGGGCGGGATTTTTCCCGCGGGCAGAACGTAGAGGTTCGTCTCGCCCCAACGCTGGATGACCTCACCCGGTTGCGCGCGGCCGACGAGGATGTCAGTGAGCCCGGCCGCACCCTCAAGACCCAGGTAGTCTGCAACCCGCGGCTTGCGAAGATCCGCGTCGACGATGAGCACCTGCTGACCCGAGAGGGCCATTGCGATGGCTAGATTCGCAGACGTTGTGCTCTTCCCTTCACCTGGCACCGATGAAGTCAGCACGAAGCTACGATGACCCTCTCCGATCGCGACGAATTGAAGGTTCGTTCGGAGCGTTCTGAATGCTTCGGCACGCGGGCCCCGGGGATCGTCGCGCACGACGAGGGGTTGGTCCGACGTGAGCGGATCGAACTGTATTCCACCCAGGATCGGGGAATCCACGATCCCATGCACGTCGTGCTCGTTGCGAACGCGAGTGTCGAGCACCTCCCGAAGAACAGCGGCGGCCACGCCCGCGACTAGTCCCACGAGACCACCGAACAGGATGTTCAAAGTCACATTCGGGGACGACGGTGCAGTCGGAGGGACCGCCTCTTGGAGGATGGTGATCTTGACCGGAGCGGTCCCGTCTGCAGCCGGCGGAACGAGGGCGGACACAGTGTCCTCAAAACTTGATGACACTGCGTTCGCGATCGAAGCAGCAGAGGTCGGATTCGGGTCTGATACCGAAATATCCAGCACCACTGTGCCCTGCGGCGACGTGGCCGAAACGCGAGTCGCCAGTTCGCTCACGGTGGTCTTCAGCTCCAGCTTGTCGATGACCGGCTGCAACACCAACGATGACGTCGCCACATCGGCGTACGACTTGACCTGGCCTTGGGCGAAACTCCCGCCCTGTGTCAGATCGCTAATCGTCCCGGTCGACTGGACCGAGACAAAGACTTTCGCAGTCGCTTGGTAGACCGGCGTTTGCACGATCGTGAATGCCGCTGCTGCCGCGATCCCAACGAGCGCGAAGACGACGATGAAGATCCATCCCTTGCGAAGGACTCGCACATAATCTCGAAATTCCACTCGATCAGCCTCTCCACCCGAACACTCTTCTGGCCCCAGTCCGAGTTCACATGCTCTCACACGCCCTCGCGCCACGAGGAATCGCTCGCCGACCCGGACTTCTCAGATCGCGGCGGGTGTCAACTTCGAAGCAAGCGTGGAGACCAACTCGTTGATCCGGTTTCCAACCCGCTCATGCGTGGCCTCCGAACGTCGATATGGGTCTTCAATGTCATCATCTGGCCCCATGACGATCATCCCTCGGTATCGTGATGCGGTGATCGCCGTATCGAAAAGGCTGATACCGGCCATTCCCGCAGGAGGAGTCACATGGTCAGGAACCTCTTGGAGTATGCGCAAGAACTCGACGAGCGTGAAAGTACGTTTCAGCGCGAATGGGAACTCCTGGGCGAGTTCCCCCCGTTGCTCGCGAGTCATGGTGAGTACAACTGAAGATGATCTCAGCAGGCCTTCCGTGACCTGCCGGCCGATGTGACTCGGGTTGCCCCCGTTGCGTGCGGCTATCGCCGCAGGATGCAGGTCCATGGGCGCTCCGACCAAAGCATGGAGGCCTGCGCTTTCCACTTCCAACGCCTGTTGGCCAAGCTCGTCCAGACGAGCTCGCATGAGCTTCTCGGCGAGCGGCGAGCGGCAAATGTTGCCCGTGCAGATGAAGGTTATGCGCGGCGGACCGGCCGGAGGTGTGGGCGCAGCAAACAGATCATTGAGCACGTCAGTTCGACTTTCGCAGACGTGCCCTCATCTCACGGCGCGTCAAGACGTTGTCTGGCTCTTCAAGTGGCGCTAGTCCGGAGCTCGCTGAGACTTCGCCAATTCGACCACGGTCGTCGATGTCGTACGACGCGCCTGAGAGCAGCAGAGCATCGAACTCAGACATTTCCGCGGACACCGGGGGCTCGGGCTGCAGCACGAGGTCCCGCTCTGCTCGCTTTATCTCCGAGGAGGGGGCCGCGGACGGCACGGGCGCCTCGGTCTCGGTCCGTTCGTCGTCTCGGGATCGACTGCGGTACGTCGAACCGTAACCGTATCCGTACCCGTAGGCAGCACCGACCCCGCGCCGCGGCATCCGGTTGAGAATGATCCCCAGCGGTCGCCCATTTGCGCGCTTCAAGTTGGCTAACGCCTTCGACAGTCCTTCGAATGTCGTCTTACCAACCCCCGCGACAACTAGGGCTCCGTCGGTGTTGTGCGAGAGCACCGCTGCGTCTGTCACAGGAATAAGGGGAGGCGCGTCGATGAGGACAATTGCCTGCTCAGCGAGCTCGCCGAGCAGTCGGTGCATTCGCTCGGAGCCGAGTAGTTCGCTGGGGTTCGGTGGAATCTTTCCTGCGGTCAGGATGAAGAGCCGTCCCGAATCGCCCCACGGCTGCAGCACGTCTTCAACCGCCGACCTTCCGGCTAGCACGTCGGTGAGACCTGCGCCGTCAACGAGATTGAACGTCTTCGACACTGTCGGTCGCCGAAGGTCGGCGTCAATCAGCACCACCGGCTGATGCCCGGCCGCGAGCGCTATCGCGAGGTTAGCCACCAACGTCGACTTTCCGTCTCCCGGAAGCGGACTCGTCACCACCATCACTCGAGGCGGACTATCGACGTCCATGAACTGTAGGTTGGTTCGGATCTCTCGTAGAGCCTCGGCCACGGCCACGTCGTCATCGTCGCGCTGCGTGTAATCGGTCGCTCCATCCATTGACACGAGGCGTTCGGCGTCAGTGAACCTCCGGTCGACGGGCACCGAGCCAATGACGGAAATTCCGAACTCTCTCTCGACCGCTTCCGCTGTGCGAATGCGCCGGTCGAGCGCATGTCGAAGTGCCGCATATGCGAGCCCCACGACGAGCCCAGCGATCAGTCCTATCACGATGGCAAGCCGGGTGTTCGGCGATGTCGGAGAAGTCGGCAGGACTGCGGAATCAAGCGGTATCAACTGCACGACTCCTGACCCTCCACCGGAGGAGTCCGCGCCCTCGATGGTTTTGATCTGCTGCGCGATGCCACGCAGCCAGGACTCCGCAAGATCTCGAGCAGCGGTGGGCGTGGAACCAGTGGCGGAGACCTTGATAAGTACCGTTCCGGAGGGATTGGATACTGTCGTCCGGGTCACGAGTTGTTCCGGTGCAACCTTCAATCCCAGTTCATCAATCGCATACTGAGCAACCGCCCGAGATGTCCCGATATCAATATACGACTTGACTTTGGACTGAGCGAGGTTGTCTCCTACGAGAGCGTTGCCCGTATCTGAGTTGTCCCCCGCCGAGAGGTAACCGCTTGAGTCCGCCGAGTAGACCTTCGGCTGGAGCAGCGACCAGCCAAAAGCTGCTGCTCCTCCTACCAAGACGAAGACGACAATTGCAATCCAGTGAGCGCGAAGGATCGGCAAGAACGATCTGAACTCCATGTGCCTGCCTCAATCCGGTCGATAAGGTGCTGACTCATCGACGACTTGTACGAACCGCCCCCAACTGCGGCATGGTCTGACGATATTGTAGTCGGCGAATGCGCCGCCGACTTTCGGAGCGGTCGCGAGCACGCTGGTAGCGTGGTGTCGGTGACCATGAACGCGCCTGAACTCTGTTCCGGTAAATGGCATGTTCGGGACGATGTCGCGGCAGTGGAGATGGATCGGTCCGTTTTCGCATTAGCGCTGAGTTCCAGAAACCCTGTTCCGCATGCTCTTGAGGGTTCGGCGACAACGATCTGGCGGTCCATAGATGGCGAGCGAGACGCCGAGCAGATCGCCGCCCGAATTGTCAGGGAATATGGCGCCGACTTCGCTGTGGTATTTCCACAAGTCTGCGTGTTTCTTGTCGAGTTGGAGCAGGTCGGTTTGATCGAGAGATCACATCCCGAGGGCGGTGAGCAGCCGTAATGACCACCGTTCCCCTAGGGCAGGCCGCCGCGGTCGCACTCGGATGCGCCTTAGCGGCATTCGTCGCGGAGAGAGACGGCATACGCGCTTTCCTCATCAAGGGTCACGCCGTCGCCGAACAGGGACTCCGAAAGCCCCGCAGATACGCCGACGTGGACGTGTGGGTCGATCCACTGTCGGTGGACCGTTTCGTACTACTGCTCGAGGAGCGTGGCTGGCGCGAGAGAGGCCCGAACTGGGTGATCGATCGCGTGGGGAGCCACTCAGTTACGCTTGTGAATGAGTCATGGCCTTGCGACATTGACGTTCATCGCCGCTTCCCAGGGTTTCTAGCACCCGACGAGGTCGTGTTCGATGAACTTTGGCGACGACGCACCACGATCGTTATCGGGGGTCGAACTATCGTCACGCCCGATCGTGCAGGCAACGCAGCCATCCTGGCACTGCATTCGATGCGTCACGAACGAAGTCCACGCGGGGACGAAGAGCTGGACTATCTGGTTGGGCAACTCGCGAACGATTCAGAGACGGTCGAAGAGATCCTGAAGCTCGCAGCGGCAACTGGCGCCAATGAAACCCTCACTCCGCTTTTGAAGCGACTGGGCACGGCCCCGCGACCAGGCCTGTCTCCGACGGCTCGGGCGCTCCGCGAGTGGAATGCGCGCCAGGCCCACATGTCTCGCACCGGCCGATGGCTGGCATACTTTCGTGACATGCCTCTCCGCGCTTGGCCGCGAGAGATGCTCATCGCTGCGTGGCCTTCAGCAGAGCTCTACCGGCAGGATCATCCAGAAGTCGCCCCAACCAGAACGGCAATGTTCTGGGGCCGAATTCGACGACTCATCAACGGCGCGACAGGATTGCTGCGAATTGCGGCGTCGCACCTTCGAGGCACAGGAAGGCACCGCTGACGCACAGGCGCTCGATTTGCGATTGGTCATCCCCTTCTGAGGACACCCGCCTGTACCAAAGCTTCGACAGCCGCCGAGACGCGTTCGCGGACCGTCCCGTCGGAAGGACTCCCGTGCTGGCGTACCACGAAAGAGCAAATGTCGTCGAGCGTTGCGGAGGACCGAGTCGCCGTCCAAATCGATGGGCCGATTCCATCAAGGACTCGAACGGTAGCTTCATGAAGCAGCACGAGTCGCGACCCGATCACCAAGCCGTCGGTCGGGGGAACCTGTGCGAACCGCCCGCCGCTCGGTGTGTCGGCAGCAGACCAGACCAGGCGCTGCCAATCGTCCTTATGCGACAAGGAGAGAAGTTCTTCGAGAACCTCCTCATCGACGGAATCCGCTTCACCATACACAAGGCGCTTCACCCCGCCCGTGGCTGCAATCAGGGCCGCGAGCCGCTCGAGCGGGCGTTCCAAAGCAGGAAGGTAACTTAGCTCAGGAACGAGCAACGGCAACGCTTCGGCGAGGCCCACCGCCTCGCTCCGTGGTGATCCGCCGTAGTCGGCTCGTCGGTCGATCAATACGATACTCGCTACCCTCAGGGGCGCGTCGGGCACGGGACGAAGACCCAGCGTCGACGGAGCAAGTTGCTCCTTCGGGCCGGCGGAAGAGACTCGCGACAGCGGCTTACGATATGGCAGCACCTCGTTGTTGGGAGTGACGCCGATCGTTTCGTCGGTGACGTAGCCGAACTTTCTCCCCAGGCTGGAAGCAAGGGTTGTCTTGCCACGTCCCGACGGTCCAACGAATGCAACCACGTCACCGCGCTCAGTTGCCACCCCGCACGCGTGAAGCATGACCAGTTGCGCCTTGCGGAGTTCGATTGCCGCCAACGTCACCTTTGTGGATAGTTGCGCCAACGCGTCTTGCATCCGAGATGCCGCCACATCGAACAACCCAGCGTCTGCGGCGGCTGTAGAGCCCACGGTGACCGTGATCCGGGCGTCCGCAACTGCGGTATCGGGCTGGATAGCGGCATCCGCCCACGCCTCTGCGATCCGCTTCGCCTCGACCTGGGAGAGTCGCGGATCAACTTCGATCTCAATGCAGACACCTAGGGCGCAGATGAAGAATGAGGAGGGCATAGGAAAACGCTAGTGCAGGCTCGAAGAGTTTGTTGGCGCACAGCACTTGGGGCAGGGAGGGTGTGAGATTCGGCGCCCGCGAACCCCTTGTCACAAACTAAAAGGGGAAGCCCCGCCTTCAGGCGGAGGGCTTCCCCTCATAGCAAACCGGCGTCTACGCGGGGTAGCGCTTGATGTTGCCGTCGTAGATCGACTCACCGTTGCTGTAGACGGTGAAGTTTGCGATCGCCTGCACGCGGCGTGCGGAGGTCGCGGTGTTCGTCAGCGTCGTGGCGTACGTCACGGGAGGGTAGGGCAGCACGGCGGAGCCGTTTGCCGGAACCACGATCGGCTTCGGCGCGAGCAGGGCGAGCTCGAGGTAGCCGGCCTCATTGGCGACGACCGACCAGGTGTATCCACCGCTGGTGATAGTGCTGCCGATCGGCGAGCCATTGAACTGGAACTCGGCGTCGGCCACGGGGCCGGAAACCTGGAAGGAGACTGACGCGTCGTCGATGTCCCAGCCGGGGCCGCTGTTTGAGACGGTAGCCGAACCGCCGAACGCGGCGTTGACGCTGCCACCCACGGCGTTGTTGCCCACCGTGAGGTTTCCGTTGTTCGAGACACCGATGCGGGTGTTGACGTTGTTGATGCTCGCGGCGGCGAGCGGGGTGGCGACGGCCACAGCGATGACGGGAGCCGACCAGGCTCCGGCCTTCATCAGGGTGCGGCGGCTCATGCCCCGCTCTTCGGTGTTCTTGGGCTTCTCGATGGTCATTCTGCTCCCCCTAAGGCGCGTTTTAAAGGTGAGCTGCATCCCCACCGTCCGGGTTGGACGAGTACAGCCCTGTCAGCTTCGGCTATTCAAGAGGCCCGGCCGCGCCAGGGCACGAGCCCCGACGCACTCGGTATCAATCTCGGCGCATTCGGTATTGCTCCGCGCTCTGGCGGCGCACCTCCGCCGGTGACGGATGCCCGGTCGCCGCCATCGCCCGCGCGAGACTCGACCCCGTCGAGAACCCGGAGTGCCGCGCGATCTCGCCGATCGAGAGCTCGTCGTAGTCACGTGTGCGCAGCAGCTCGAGCGCGTGCTCGATCTTCTCGCGGCGGATCTCGCGCTCCACCGTGGTACCACGGGACTGGAAGACCCGCTGCAGCTGGCGCGGCGACAGGTGCACGTCACGCGCCAACCCGGCCGCGGTCAGATCGGGATCGGTGCGCTGCGCCGCGATGATCGCGAGCGCCAGGGCGAAGGTCTCCGGCGCCGTGGGCGCGCCGACCGAGCGATGCGCGTCGACGAGCAGGCCCACGATCATCTCCTGCAGCAGCCGCTCCAGGTAGTAGTGCGCGACGCTGCTCTCGGACTCCGCCGGCTCGAGTGCCGACAGCATGAACGCGCGGATCGGCGCGATCAGCTGCGAGCTCGCGCCGTCGACCACCAGCAGGCGGTCGCTCGACATGGCGGCGTGCAGGAGGGCCGACGGCAGCGTCGCCGACACGGTCGTCGCTCCCCCGGCGCTCACGACCGAACCGATCAGCGCATCCGACAGCACGAACGCGTCGCCCGTGCGCACCTCGGTGGCCGACCCATCGGGCACGGTCACCTTCACCGTTCCCGAGGTGACGATGTGAATGGCGGTCACCGGATCGGGCTGGCGCCAATGCGCCGTGAACGGCACCGGAGAGTCGAACAGATGCCGCTCGACCGTGACCGAGCCGTAGAGCACGCGGGTGCGCCGGCGCGGGGGTGGGTCGACGGCCTCACTGCGGGACGGTCGAGCACTCACGTCCCTTAGAGTGACAGGTGTAGATCAGGCTCGCCCTAGCAAGCGCTCAGTTTTCTGCAAAGATCTGCTCAAGATGGCACCTCGACGCATCCGTTAGCCTGAGGATGTGACGACCACGGGAGAGCAGGCCACCGCGCGTCCGCCCCGCAGTCGGCTCCGGCGCATCACGGGCAACCCCTTCGTGCACCTCGTCGCCGCATTCCTCGTGCTCGCGCTCGTGCAAGCCTTTCTCGTCAAGCTCTACTACGTCCCGTCCGGCTCGATGGAGCAGACGCTCGACACCGGCGACCGCATCCTCGTCAACCGGCTGGCCTACCTCGGCGGCGAGCCCGTCACCGGCGACGTCGTCGTGTTCAACGCGTCCGCCGCCTGGGACGGCGAAGGCGCCGAGCCCAGCTCCAACCCGCTGAGCGCCGCCTTCCACTGGGTGGCCGGCGCCCTCGGCATCGGGCCGAGCGGCGACCACACCCTCGTCAAACGCGTGATCGCAGGGCCCGGCGACACCGTGTCCTGCTGCGACGCCGAAGGCCGAGTGCTTGTGAACGGGGAGCCCATCGACGAGCCGTACGTGTTCGAAGACCTCGCGTTCGCAGCCGGCACCCTCGACTGCGACAGCGTTCCCGCGTCGTCGCGCTGCTTCGACGAGTTCACCGTCCCCGACGACCGCTACTTCCTGCTCGGCGACCACCGCTCGGTCTCCAACGACTCGCTCGGCTCCTGCCGCGGGCTCCCCGGGCCGATCGACGACTGCGTCAAACTCGTGACGCGATCCGACATCGTGGGCCGGGTCTTCCAGATCGTGCTGCCGTTCGGACACTGGGGTCCCGTCTGAGCGACGCCACAGGTACACTTGTCGAAACCGACATCCACCAATCGAGGGGGAAACGATGCTCGGCAACCTCAACGGATGGCATCTCGTCATCATTCTGGTCGTCATCCTGTTGCTGTTCGGCGCAACCCGCCTGCCTGCTCTGTCGAAGAGCCTCGGCCAGTCGATGCGCATCTTCCGCAGTGAGACGAAGGCCATGAAGGACGACGACGCCAAGGCCCAGGTCGCCCCCGAAGCACCGGCCGCGCCCGCTGCAGCAGCACCGGCTCCTGCTGCCGCACCGGCTCCCGCGGCCACACCGGCACCGGCGCCGGTGAGCACCGAAGCGACGACCTCCACCGACGCCAAGTCCTAACCGACGGTGACCCGCATCGAGCGCGCGCCGCGCAGCGCCCGCGCGCCCAAGGCGATGACGCCGGGCGGCACGACAGCGGGCAGCAAGCCGAAGACCAAGACGAAGACACCGAAGGCCAAAGACGGCCGGATGTCGCTCGGCGCGCACCTCGTGGAGCTGCGCAAGCGCCTGTTCCTCGCCGCGCTCGGCGTGGTGGTGGGCATGATCCTCGGCTGGATCGCATCCGACTGGGTGCTCAATGCGCTGCGCGTGCCGATCGAGCAGCTCGCCGCCGAACAGGGGCGGGTGGCGAGCCTCAACTTCACCGACATCTCCTCGGCCTTCGACCTGCGCCTGCAGATCGCGTTCACCGTGGGCGTCGTCATCTCCTCCCCGTTCTGGCTCTACCAGATCTGGGCCTTCCTCATGCCGGGGCTCAAGCGCAAAGAGAAGCAGTACGCGGTGGGCTTCGTGCTCTCGGCCGTGCCGCTGTTCCTCCTCGGCTGCGTCGCCGGGTGGCTGGTGATGCCGCACATGGTGGTGCTGCTCACCGGGTTCGCGCCGCAGGACACCACCGCGCTCATCTCCGCACGCACCTACTACGACTTCGTGCTGAAGCTCGTGCTGGCCATCGGCATCGCCTTCGTCCTGCCGGTCTTCCTCGTGCTGCTGAACTTCGCCGGGGTGCTCTCGGCGAAAGCCATCCTGAAGTCGTGGCGCATCGCCATCCTGGCCATCACCCTCTTCACCGCCATCGCCACCCCGGCCGCCGACGTCATGTCGATGTTCCTCCTGGCGATCCCCATGGTGCTGCTGTACTTCGGTGCGGCGGGCATCGCCTTCCTCAACGATCGCCGGCGCGCGAAGCGTGCCATCGACCTCGACGCAGAATTGGCCGTGTGACCCCATGAGCGAACAACCCGACCTCACCCGCCGCACCGTGCTCGCCGGAGCCGCCTGGTCGGTGCCCGTCGTGGCCCTCGCCGTCGCCACCCCGGCCGCCGCCGCGAGCGCGACCGTCACCGTCACCTTCGTCGCCACTTACATCGAGCTGCGCCGCTCCGACACCTTCGCCGCGCTCATCGCCATCACGAACGACTCCGACACGGCCGCAGCGCCCGAGACCCTGCAGGTGAGCCTCACCGGGCTGCCGACCAGCGAGGACGACTTCGACGTCGAGTTCCCCGACAGCGCCACGATGGCCGACGACCAGAACTCGTCGCTCACCGTCGACAACACGGCATTCGTCGCGACCGACCCGAGCACCGGCTCGATCGTCATCACCTCCGAGAGCCCGATCGCGCTCGCCGCTCACCAGACCGTCGTGATCGGCCTCTACTTCCGCCGACCCGCCCGCAACCCCACGCGCCGCATTTTCGTGATCGCGGGTTCGTTCAGCTTCGGCACCACCACGGGCGCCGTGAGCGGCACCACCGTCGAACTCACCGACGAGCCGGGCTAGCCTCAGCCGCGCGCCCAGCCCCGGATGACCGGATCGCCGCACTCCGCCGCTTCGCCCCACAGCCGAGCCGTGAACTCGTCGCCTGCTTCGGCGCCGCTCGGCTTCACGATCGTGATCACCGGTAGCGCCGCTTCACGGTGCCCGGCGTCGAGCGCCGCACGCTGCAGCTCGAGGAACACGGGCCCGACCGACGTCACCGTCCACCCGTCACCGAGCGCGTCGCCCTGGCTCAGTCCATCGGCCCGATACCCGGGCGACCACCGCAGGGTCAGTGTCAGCACACCGGATGCCGGCAGCGAACTCCCCCGCGCCAGCCGCACCAACCCGTTGCCGAGGCTCACACTGGCGGCATCGCTCTTCGCGTTCACCGCGAACTCGGCACGGAACTCCAACGGGCTGACGATGCCGGGGAGGGCGTCGCGCTGCCCGCCCGAGGCGCGCGAGACGACTGCGGCCGCCCAGGCCGCGACGTGCTCGAGATCGGTCCGGCGAGCCGCGTCGGCGTCGTCTTCGGGTGCGGAAAACGGGGTGGTCACAGGGTGCTCCGGGTCGTGGGTAGGGGCGCACGTTCCGCGGGCGATCGGGTAATTCGCCGGATGATGGAGGGCACCGGGTGTCGTTAGAGAACATACCCCACTTATGTGGTACAGCCTCGTCGCCACTCGTTCCAATCCGTCGACAACAGTAGAATCAGGGGGCCGCGATTGCGCGGTCGGTGGGGGCTGTGGAGGCAAGGTGGACAACGCACGAATCCCCCCTGGTGGCGCCCGCGCCGCTCACGTCCTGCTCGACGCCGTGGTGTCGCAGAGTTCGGGCCAGACGGTCGAGGCCAACGTCGCCGCGATGGTGACAGCGCTCTCAGCGCTCACGCTCGACGACTCCGCCTCCCCTGAGCAGGCGCCCTCGGCCAGCGACGTCGTCGGGTCCGCGGTGGTGTGCATCTCGTGGCTGGCCACGCGACTGGCCGATTGCACGGGCCGCGACGTCGAAGACGTGATCGTCGACCTGCGCGGCTTCCTCGAATCGGTCATCGATCCCGAGAACTGACCGACGGTCGGCGGGATGCCCGTCAGCGCGCCGGCGCGCCCCGCACCTCTGATGGGGTGCGATAGCCGAACGCCTCGAACGCACGCCGCAGATCGGCCGCATCCGCGAATCCGCTGTGATGCGCCACCTGGGTCACGCTGAGCACCCGGTAGGCCTCGTTCGTGAGCATCGAGACGGCCAGGTCGGCGCGCTGCCGGCGGATCTCGCGCGACGGCGTCGAGCCGATGCCGGAGAACACGCGCTGCAGCTGCCGCATCGAGATGTTGAGGGCGTGGGCGAGCGTCGTGGGGGTGAGGGTCTGATCGGTGCGGTAGGCCGAGATGTGGGCCATCGCGCGGTCGAGGATGCCCAGGGTCGGCCGGGCGAGACTGGCAGCGCCCCGGCTCTCGAGCATGAGCGAAGCCATCATCTCCCACACCAGCTTCTCGATGAAATAGGCGGGCAGGCGCTCGAGCTCGTCGTGACTCTCCATCACGCCCACCAAGAACTTCTTCACCGGGGCGAGCACGGCCGAGTTGCGGATGTGGCCCACGTTCCCGGGTTCGCCCGCGTACTCGTCCACCGCGGCGAGCGGAATCGCGACCGCGAGCGCGAGGCCGCCCTGCGTGGAGAACACCGAGTACCGGCGATGAGCCACGAAGTAGACCGACTCGTCGGGTCGCACCACGCGCTCCTCGCGGGCGTCGGTACGCACCACCACCGTGCTCTCCAACGGAAACAGCACTTCCACCGACGGCTGCGGCGTGGAGCGGCAGATCTTGCGCAACGGCGCTCCCTGAGCGGGCACCTCCAGCAGCGACACCTCCGTGTCGCCCACCTGGAGGTTGCTGCGCAGACCGGTCTGACCGGCGCGCAACGCCATCGGCCGACGATTCGTCGACTCCCCTGGTGCCATCTCCCCATCCCCTTCGAACACGTGGTGCGTTACGACGTCCTGGTGGGTGCCGGCACCACCGACGCGACAGCGTCCGCCAACCCGATGACCTCGTCGAGGCCTTGCGCCGGCCCCGCCGCCACCGTGCGGTCGGTGCCGAGCAGCACGGCGCTCGGCACGCCCTGGATACCCGCGGCCGCCATGAGAGAACGGTAGCCGTGGAACCGGCGCCCGCCATGCTCGAGCTGCGGGTACCGGCCGGCGAACTCCTCCGGTGTCTCGGAGGTGAGCACGGCGACCTCCACCGCGTCGCCCAGCCGCTCACGCCAGCCGGGCATCCGCTCCGCCACCTCGGCGCACGGTGTGCAGTGCGCCGAGAGCAGCACGAGCAGCACCGGGCGATCGCGCGCCACCCCGGCGAGCTCGACCGAGCGGCCTGCCGCATCGGTCACCTCGAGGTCGGGCACCGGCCACGCCGCCACCGCCGCCGACGGCGTCACCGGAGGCGCTGCAGATGCTGCGGTAGGGCGAGGTGCAGCGCCCGCCGAGAGCGCCCCTCTTCGGGCCCGCAGGACGAGCAGCACCGTGAGGGCGGCAGCGAGTGCGGCCGTCGTCACCCCGAAGAACACCGCCCAGTCGGCGAGCGCGAACCCGCGCATCCGGAGCACCGCACCCTCACGCGAGCCCACGGTGACCGCCACCGCACCGGCGAGCAGCAGCGCATTGCGTGCCACCGCCAGGGAGTCGATCGGCCGCGTCGACTGCACGCCGAAGCACGCGCACACCACCTGTTCGCCACGCGCCACCACACCCAGTGTCAGTGCGAAGAAGACGAGGAAGAGAGCGGATGCGCCGAGCGCCGCGACGGTGAACAGCGGCGCCGGCGCCAGCGCCAGTGCGACACCGACCACGATCTCGACGATCGGCACGGCCACCGCGACCCCTCGGCGGCGCACCGCTCGAGGCACCCGGAGCTCGTCGAAGGAGCGCAGCAGTTCGGCGGAGTGACCGATCTTCAGCGCACCGCTGACCACGAGCACGAGCGCGAGCGCCCATTGGATGAGCACGACCAGTTGCGATGCCACGGTGCCTCCACACCCCAGGGAAGACGTCGATCGGATGCCGAAGGCCGGGCCCCGCCGTGAAGCGGGACCCGGCCGACAGGGTGCACCGGATCAGGTGGTGGAGCAGAGCACCAGGGTCGAGGTGACCGAACCCGCAGGCTTGGCGCCCGTGGCCACGTAGCCGGTGGGCAGCGTGGTGGTGCCGTTCAGCGTGAAGGCCACGGTGATCGACAGCGTGGTGCGGAAGGCGATCGTCGCCCCGGCCGGAACCGCCGAGGTGAGGGTGATGAGGCGGCTGGTGCCGCTCAGCACGCTGACGGTGGCGGTGCCGCCGGTGACGCTGAACACGCCGATGTTGGCAACGCCCGAGCCGTTGATGAGAACGGTGGTGCCGGCCGGGATCGGCTCGGTCGGGCCGGCGGTGAGCGTGAAGCCGGGACCGAGAAGGCCGAGCGTGCCGCACGAGCCGTTGAGGGCGTAGGCGCCGAGGTCGACATCGGAGGCCGCCGCGGCGGGCGTCGCGACGGCGAGCGCGATCACCGGAATGGACCACGCGGCACCCTTCATGATGGTGCGACGTTCGAGCGTGGGCTCGACCTCGGTGCTGACGGAGTCCTTCTTGAGCATACTTTCCCCCTGAATAGGCGTAAGAACGGGCTGCGCATTGGGGGCGACCCCAACCGCTGCATCAGCCTCGCCGCTCGCGCCGAGTCACCGCCGGCGGGGACGCGATCCTGTCGTTCTCGTGACGTGTTGCGTCGCGAAATCGACGTTCAAGTCGTCGACGCATGTCGGATGTCGGGGGTGTCGGTTACCATTCGGAGATGGGGAATCTGCACTACGAGAGCACCGACCGTGCGATCGTCCACACCGGCGACATCGAGAATCCGATCGCCCGGCTCTATCTGCTCAAAGACGGGTGGCACGCGAAGCTCGCCAACCTGCACACCCGGCAGGCCTGGTCGGGCCCCTACCCGAGCCCGGAGGCCGCCGTCGCCGAGTTGCTCGGCAGCTCAGTCGTCGAGTGACTCCGGCTGCGGCTCCACCGGGGCGTCGCGCTCGGCCTTCAGGCCGCGCAGCATCGACATGGTCGCCTCGGCATCGAACTCCGGGTCCGGCTCGAGGAACCGCTCGAGAATGGCCACCAGAGCGATCGCCGGCAGCGCCCACTCCGGGTCGCCGGAGGTGATGGTGGCGGGGCCGCGGTAGCTCGCATCCACCACTCCCGGGTTGCCGAGGTGCCGGAGCCCCAGCCCTTCGACCATCGCCGAGATGACGACCGCGTACGGCCGGTAGTCACCGTCCCATTCGGGGCGGATGCGGTAGCCGAGAATGGTCGAGAACCACTTGTGGAACTCGGCCATGCGCTCGATGAACGAGTCGCTGCCTGCCCGCAGAGCTCGCTCGATCTCCTCCCGCGCCGATGACTCCAGGTGGCTCAGCAGCGTCGCCGAGAGCCCTACGTACGACTGCCAGGCGACCGACGCGATCACCGCCCGGTAGTTGTGCTCCAGCGCGACCCGGATCACCTCGTACATCACCCGCTGGCGCTCCGCCGCGTCCCCCAGGCGATCGATGTTCTCGAACAGGATGCGCTCGCTGATCTCGAGCGTCTCGGCGTCGGCCAGGCGGGTACTCGTCTCGGTCGCGATCTCGATCAGCAGATCGGAGACGAACGCCTCCTTCGAATCCCACAACCGATAGGTGGAACTGCGCGGGACACCGGCCTCACGGATGAGGTCGTCCATCACCAGGTGCTCGAAACCGATGGTGAGACCGATGCCCTCCACCCGCTCGAGCGCCGTGTCCAGCACCCGGCGGCGCACCTCGGCGGCGCGGATGCGGGACCGACGGCGCGCTACATCTCCCGAGCTCGACTGTTCGGCCACCGACTGCACCCCCAGACGACTCTCCGACGACACGACCTCCCGGGTTCATGGAGGCGCGTCGCTGTCCACTGCCAACACTAGTGAATCGCCGAGCCGGAACCGTCACGCGGCGTGCCAACTCACCCGCGAATCCACCCCCGCTTAGCTCAGGCGGTCGATGTCGAACTGCACCAGCAGCGTGTCGCCGGTCACCTGCTCGCTCGCCCGCCGGAACATCAGCCGCGCCATTCGGATGAACGGCAGCACTTCGGCGCGCAGGGCCCGCACGTCGTCGGAGCGGCAGCGCACCACGCCGAAGCGGTCCTCCTCGCCCTCCACGAGTTCGAGCGTGATGCCATCGGGAGCGGCGTACGCCGAGTTGCCGAGCGCGATCAGGAGGGCCCGAAGGGTGGCCCGGTCGTCTTCGTGCAGTCGCGGCGACAGGCCCGACTCGTCGATCAGCGCCGCGACGTGGTCGCCCAGCGAATCGGCCTGGCGAGCCTCGACGATGGCGGCGTGCAGCGTCTGCGCGAGCACCCCGGCGCGCACCCGGTCGTCGACCGTCAACACCCCGCTCTGCCGCACGCGGGCCAGGAACGGCACGATCTCCTCACGGAGCGGCCCGATCGAGCCCACCAGGTCGTCGTCGACGAAGGTGCGCCGGAGCTCATCGAACTGGCGCTCACGACTCTCCGCCTGGTCGAGACGCTCGGCGTAGATGCCGAGCAGCAGCTGCCGGGCATACGCCACCGAACCCAACCCGAAGGCCAGCGCCGGCGCCGCCGCGACCAGCACGATCACCGCGCCCGGGATGCCCGGGTCGAGACTCGTGAACGAGTGCAGCACCGCCAGCATCGCCGCGAGCGCCGTGGAGATGGCGGTGTAGGTGCCCAGCTCGGTGAAGGTGCGGAACGGCGCAGCGGCCATCAGCACCAGCCCGATCGTCACGAGACCCCAGTCGTCGCGGATCGCGACGTTGGTGCCGAGGCAGCTGAGTGAATTGAGCACGGTCGCGATGGCGACGAGGGCGTAGGCGACCGCGAACCGGTCGTTCGTGACGCCGAGGTCGAATCGGAACGCGCTCCGGATGAACCAGGCGTAGCCCGCGGCCAGCAGCACGACGGCGAGCACCGCGAGCGGCCAGGACGAGATCTGGCTCGTCGTCACCACCGTGAGCCCGACGGCACAGATGAGGGAGACGGCGGCCACCACCACGAGGAACCCGCGCGCGCTGATCGCAGCCAGCGGATCGAGTTCGAGCGCCGTGAGCGTGCGCGGCGGCCGCAGCACGCGTCGAGCAGCGGCCGGCAGCTTGCGGTCGCCGCTCACGACGCACCGCTCGGCACGGTCATGAACACCGCCGTGCCGGCCCCCGGATGCGACCAGATCTGCACCGAACCCCCGATGTCAGCGATCGGGTCGACCACGCGGTACCGCAGCCCCTCGCTGTCGTCGGCGGTCTCGTTCACCTCGAACCCCACACCGGAGTCGGAGACCATCACACTCACTTCGGAGCGGCTCGACATCACCGAGATCTCCGCCTCCCGCACGCCGGAGTGGCGCAGCACGTTGTCCAGACACTCGGCGATGCCACGCTCGAGGCTGCGCGTTGCGGCGAATGCGAGCGTATTGATGTCGGCGACGTCACCGGTCACCCGCACGGTGAGACCCTTCTGCTCGGCGTCGCGCACCAGCCCCACCAGCGCGGGCACGGTCGCGAAAGCACGCGTGGCCGACCCGCCCAGCCCCGGGGCGTCGAGAATCAGGCGCACGTCGGCGAGGTTGGCCAGATCGCGATCGAGCGCCTGCCGGTGGGCATCGCTCAGCTCACCCGGATCGCTCGACGACAGCGAGCGCAGATCGTTCAGCACTGTGTCGTGCAGCCAGCTCGAGGCCCGGGTCGAGAAGCGGCCGATCGCGACATCCCGCTCCTCGGCGAGAGCCGCACCCGACATCAAGGCGGTACCGCGCGCGGCGTCACGGCGGCCCAGCCAGAGCGAGGTGACGAACAGGCTGAGCGCCACGAAGGCGGCCAGCACCGGCACGTCGGCGGCGAGCGGCATGCCCTGCTGCCAGGCCGCGAGCTGAACCCCGCCCGGGCCGAGGATCAACGCGAGCGTGCCCAGCACGAGCGCGCGCGGCAGGGAACGCCCCGAGACACCCACCACGAGCACCGCGAACTCGGGCATCGAGAGCAGCACGAAGTCGCTCGACGGAGTCGGAGTGGGGTCTTGCACCGCTATCTGGCTCGTCACCAGCGCATAGGCGTACAGGCCGGCGCAGGCCAGCACGGTGAGGAGCACCGCCACGGCGAACCGGCGCACGTGCAAGGCGCCCACGACGGCGGCCCCGGTGATGGGCAGGGCACTCACGCCGAGGAGTATCTCGGCGCGCCCGGTGACCGGGATGAACAACGCAGCCGCCGCGATGGTGGCCGCGAGGAAGATGCAGGCCAGCCAGGCCCCCGCCCGGGCCAGCGCCCGGCTGGTCGCGACCCCGTCGACATCCGCAGCGATCTGCAGCGTCACGAGAGGTACCCGTCCTCCGCGGCGCGCAGCACGAGATCCTGCTTCTTGTCGGCCAGCCGCCCCTCCGCCGCATACTGCTCGCGGATGCGCTCCAGCGCGTTCTTCACGGCCTGGATGTTGGTGCCGAGGATCATGGCGACCTCCACCGGACTGTGCCCGGAGGCGTACAGCCGCAGCGTCTCCTCCTCCTCCTCGGTGAACCGGATGCTCGGCGCCGCGCCGCGCACGACCTGCCGGGGCGCGTCATCCCAGGCACCGCGTGCGCCGCGGGCCGGCACGACTCCGAGCACCGACCGCGCGGTCTGCACCAGCTCGCTCGCGGGGCGGGTCTTCGAGACGAAGGCGGCTGCACCCGCATCCAGCACCCGGCGCACCGAGTCGGGCGCGTCGAGAGCGCTCATCACCACCACCTGGGCACCCACCGAACGGCAGATGCGGATGCGCGCCTCCACCGAGATGGGCTCCTTCAACTGGAGATCCATCACGACGAGATCCGGCGGGAATCTCGGGTGCCGCGCCATGTCGACCCAGCCCGACGAGCGGATCACGACGTCGAGGTCGGCGGCGTGCGCACCGATCCAGTTGGTGAGCCCATCGAGGATCATTTCGTGGTCGTCGACGATGCCGACCGTATACGGCCGGCCGGCACCCGCGTTCACGACCCGATTCACCCGAAACCCCTCTTTGGATGATAACCACGGCGGGATCGCCCGGTCCAATCGCGGGGCGAGCGGTCGCGCGCTGACCTGAGCGGTAACCTCGATCCATGAGCCCGGGGAGCGACGCTGCAAAAGCCGACCGCCGTGCGCGCATCGACCGGGCCGTGTTCCAGTCGCAACTGCTGCTCGCCGCCGCCCTTCTCCTCCTGGTCTGCGCCGCCTACATCTTCCAGCCCGACGCGGTGCTCGACTTCCGCTTCTTCGGCGGGGTGGCCGTCGTCTTCGTCCTGACCGGAGCCGCCGCCGTGGTGCCCTGGTCACGGTTGCCCCGGCAATGGATCGCGCTGCTGCCGATCGTCGACATCATCGCGATCGTGGCGGTGCGGCAGGGCAATTCGTCGCTCGGCGCCGGACTGCTGCTGGTGTTCCCCGTGATCTGGCTGGCGGGCTACTTCGGGCTCACGGGCGCGGTGACGAGTGTGGTCATCTCTTCGGTGCTGCTCTGGACGAGCGCATTCCTCGTCGGCGACCCACTCACTCTCAACAGCATCCCGGGCTTGCTCGTGCTGCCCGTGACGCTCGCGTTCATCGCCACCACCACACTCACGACCACCAGCAGAACCAGCGCGCAACGGGGCCTGCTGCGACAGCAGGCCGACCTGCTCGAGGTCGCGCTGCGCCGCGCCCGCCGGCAGGAGCAGACCCTCGACGAGGTGCTCAACGCGGTGACCTTCGGCGTGGTCGCCTTCGGCAAAGACGGCGTCGAGTCGATCGTGAACCGCGCCCACCGACAGTTCCAGACCCAGTTCGGTCTCCCCGAGACGAGCGTCGAACCGCCGGTGCTGTACCAGCCCGACCGCACCACGCCGTACCCGGAGGAGGAGCGCCCGTTCCACCGGGCCACCTCCGGCGAGCGCTTCGACGACCTCGTGGTGTGGCTCGGCGAGCCCGGCCAGCACCGCATCGCGCTCTCCGTGAGCGCGCGGCCGCTCACCACGGCCGAGGGCGACCCCGACGGCGGGGTGATGGTGTCGCGGGACGTGACCGCCGAGATCAACGCGATCCGGGCTCGCGACGACCTCGTCGCATCCGTCTCCCACGAATTGCGCACACCGCTCACGTCGATCCTCGGCTACCTCGAGCTGGCGCTCGACGACGAGACGCTGGATGCCTCGACCCGCTCCATGCTCGAGGTCGCCTCGACGAACGCCGACCGGTTGCTCGCGCTCGTCGCCGACCTGCTCACCGCGGCGAGCGAGAAGGACCAGCAGATCGTGATGTCGTTCAACCAGTGCGACCTGGCCGAGATCGCGGCGCAATCGATCCAGGCACAGCGGCTGGCGGCATCCGAACGCGGCATCGTGATCGAGAACACCATCACGGCGCCGGTGCTGCTCGAGGCCGACGGGTTCCGGCTGCGGCAGGTGATCGACAACCTCATCTCCAACGCCATCAAGTACAACGTCGAGAACGGCACGGTCTCGGTGGGGGTGCGCGGGCTCGACGGGCACGTCGAGCTGACGGTGAGCGACACCGGCATCGGGCTGAGCGAGCTCGAGCAGACCAAGTTGTTCGAGCGCTACTTCCGGGCCGAAGGGGTTCGACAGTCGACCATCCACGGCTCCGGGCTCGGCCTCACCATCAGCCGCGACATCGTGCGACGGCACGGCGGCGACCTCGTCGTCTCCAGCGCGCTCGGCGTGGGCACCACCTTCACCGCGACGATCCCGCGCTCGCGGTAAACTCCGACTCACGCACCTAATCGATCGAGGGGGTCTCGGGGTATGGCACTCGACCAGGGCACCCTGCTCGTCGTCAGCGGGCTCGTCATCATCCTCTGCGGCATCTCGTTCGTCCTCAACACCGCCATGCGGCGCAACGACGCGTCGGGTCGGCTGTGGAGCATCTCGTTCATCGCGGGGATGCTCACGGCGCTGTCGTTCCTCGTGTGGGGCGTGTCGCCGGCGCTCTGGTGGGTGCTCGCGATCGGCAACACCGCCTACGTCATCTCGGTCGGCGCCATCTGGTCGGGCGCGCGCGTGTTCAACGGGCGCAAGAGCTACTTCTGGGTGGCGCTGGCGGCGGGTGGCCTGGTGGCGCTCTTCACCGGGCTCGAGGGCCCTGGCGGCGGCATCTGGACCGGCTCCACCGGCCTGTTCATCGGCATCGCCGTCTTCGCCGGGCTGGGCGGTGCGGAGACCATCCGCTCCCGGATGCGCCGCAACCTCAACGCGCGCGTGCTCAGCTTCTGCCTGTGGATCGTGTGCGCCTTCTACGTGCTGCGCAGTTCGATCTTCGTGACCCTCGGACCGCTCGATCCGATCTTCACGACCTACTTCAGCTCGCAGATCACGACCATCATCACCATGCTGCTGGTGCTGCTCGGCACCATCTCGATGTCGATCCTGCAGGCGGAGCGCTCGGGTGCCCGGGCACTCGGCGACGTGACCGTGGGGGTGCACTCGGTGGTGGGCGTGCTCTCGGCGGCGCCGTTCATGCAGCAGTGGGCCGACTGGGTGGAACGGGCATCCTTCAACGGCGACCGGCTCGCGATGATCGCGATGGACGTCGACAACCTCCCGCAGATGAACACCGCTTTCGGGCGCACCTTCGGCGATGCGGCCATCCGGTCGGTGGCGCAGATCGTGCGGCACTACGCGCCCACGGCGTCACTGCTCGGGCACACGGGGGCCGGGCGGTTCGTGATCGTGGTGGTGACCGTCAACCCGAACGAGGCGGAGCGGCTCGCCATCCGGCTGCAGACGGCGCTCGTCGACGAACCGATCGACCCGCAGCAGTCGCTGCGCGCGACCGCGAGCTTCGGGGTGGTCGACACCGACACCTTCGGCTACAGCCTGCCCGCCCTCCGCCGCGCCCTCGACGACGCCACCCTCCGCGCCCGCGACGACGGCGGCAACCGCATCGAGCTCGGCCGCCCCACCCCCGCCGCCTAGCTGGGGGCGATTGCGATTGTGAGGGTGTCGGCGGCGGTCTGCTTGGCGTAGTCGGTGGAGCCGGGGGCCGTCTGCTGCAGGATCTCATAGGTGAAGTCGAGTGTGATCGACGTGGCCGCCGGGTCGAGGGCCGGGAGGATGAAGGTCTGCGTGTAGCTGTAGGGCGCCTTGATGTAGTAGCCCTGCGGCTGCGTCGACTGGTCGGTGATGGCGGCCGGGGCCGGCAGGTTGCCGGTCGGGCCGTTGACGGCGGGCGTCACCGACACCCTCGACAGGTAGATGCTCTGCCCGTCGTCGGTGCCGAGCGTGCCCTTGAGGGTGAAGGTGATGGGCTTGTTCGCCCCGGCCGTCCACTGGTCCATGCTGAGGGTCGAGTAGTAGTCGACGGTGAGCGAGATGTCGCCCGCCGTCAACTGGTGCTGGGTCGATCCGCTGGCGAGCTCGTTCACCACCGGGGTGATCGTGGCGGGCGCGGTCGGCGTCGGCGTGGCCGACTTCGTGGGGCCAGCCGACGCGGTGTTGAAACCGGGCTGGTCCCAGGGGGCCGTTCCGCAGGCGCTGAGGCCCACGACGAGGGCTCCTGCGACGGCCGCGACCCCCACGATTCCGCGTGTTCGGCCGGCTCGCGCCCCGTGCATCCGTCTCATCGGCCCACCCCTTCGATCACCCTGAGCCAATCTTAAGGTGATCCTGACGAGACGCTGGCGCATTGCCGCCGAGAACGCTTGGGCACGTGCTCCAGACTGAGGACATGCCAGAGATCACCAACCCGTACGTCACGGACCGCACCGGCCTCAGCGCCGAGTCCGACGGCCTCACGAACGACTTCATCGAGTCGGTCGAAGCGCTCCCCACGTACCGCCCGACCATCGGGTGCATCATCCCCGCGTACAACGAGGCGGAGTCCATCGGCGCCGTCATCGAGTCGCTGCTCACGCAGACCCGCCTCCCCGACGTCATCCACGTGGTCGTGAACAACACCACCGACGACACCGTAAAGATCGCGGCCCAGTACGCGGGCCCGCACCTCAAGGAGATCGACGGCATCGAGCAGTTCACCGAGGTCTACGTTCACGACATCGGCAAGAATAAGGACAAGAAGGTCGGCGCGCTCAACTACGGCTACCAGCTGGTCGAGGGCTGCGACTTCCTGCTCGGCGTCGACGGCGACACCACGGCGGCACCGGATGCGGTCGAGCGGCTCGCCGAGGAGATCTCGTCCGACAGCCGCATCGGTGGCATCTCGGCCATCTTCTCCATCGACGACAAGCCGATCAAGGGCTTCATCGCGAAGTTCCTCATCACCGGTCAGCGCTTCCAGTTCGCCGCGTTCAACATGCAGAACATGCTGAAGGGCCGCAACATGGCGGTGCTCGGCGGCCAGTTCTCGATCTTCTCCACCAAGGCCCTCCGCCAGATCATGGTCGAGAACCACCAGGACACCCCCTGGGTGAAGGACTCCGAGGTCGAGGACTCGCTGCTGTCGCTCCAGATCAAGAGCGCCGGCTACCTCACGAAGATCTCGGCCCAGGCCCGAGCGGATGTCGGTGGCATGACCACCCTCCGCGGCCTCGACGCCCAGCAGGTGAAGTGGAACTTCGGCGCCATCGAGCTGATGTGGCCGGGTCAGCGCGGCGACACCAAGGGGCAGCCCTTCCACCCGAACCTGCGCCTGCGCTGGCTCGAGAACCTCTCGATGCTCACCAACCTGGTGACGCGCGTGCTGTTCTTCATCCTCCTCTTCGCGTCGCTCTCCATCCACGCCTTCGTGTTCTCGCCGATCTGGCTCATCCCGCCGGTGATCGCCATCCTGCTGAACCTCCGCACGGCGCTCTCGATGCAGAACCGCAACGGCCGCGACATGTTCTTCGCGCTGTTCCTCTTCCCCGCCGAGATCTACATGTGGGTGCGCCTCGGCCACTTCCTGCGGGCCTGGACCAAGTTCCTCAGCCGCAAGCAGACCGACAACTGGGCCGCTCAGGCCAAGGCCGAGCGTGGTCGCGGCAACGGCTACCTGGTGCCGCTGGTCATCCTGGTGCTGGTGGTCGCCGTGATGGTTCTCGTCTGGTTCCAGCTCGACCCGTTCGTGCAGTCGACCATCCTCTGGATCGGCTGGCCGGTGCTCGGTGTCATCACCATCATCCAGACCCTCGGCATGTTCGCCAAGGTGCTGCGGCGCTACCGGGGGTACAAGGTTTGACGCCACCCCGTTACGTCGAACCGGACGTGACGCTCGCTCTCCTTCAGTCCATCGGAGACGCGACCAGCGGCCGGTTCGTGACCGACTTCATCAACCTCTGGGAGACCCGATCCCAGAGGTTGATGAACGCGCTTAACCGGAGCGACTTCGAGGATGCCGATGTCGTGCTGTTGAGCATCCGTTCGAGCAGCACCATGCTCGGCGCCTGGGCCCTCGAGGCCATCGCCGGCATGGTGCATTCGGCCGTGAAGCGAATGGACCTCTCGGCGAGCGTGGCCCACCTCAACCGGCTCCGCGAAGTGGGCGCGCAGACCTGCCGCGAACTGCTCGCCCTGCTGGAGCGCCTCAGGCCCGCTCAGTTCCACCCGGAGGTGGGCTGACCGGATGCCGTCACTCGTCTTCGGAGGCAGCCAGCCGGTAGCCGACCCCGCGTACGGTCTCGATCCAGCGCGGGGTCGTGATGCTGTCGGCGAGCTTGCGCCGGAGATTGGCCATGTGCACCTCGATGGCGCGCTTGTCGGCCTCGCTCACGAAGTGGGCGGTGACATAGCTCTCGCCGCGCAGCAGCAGCGCCAGGTCGGCCTTGCTGCGCACCCGGCGCTTCGACTCCATCAGCGCGTTCAGCAGATCGAACTCGCTGCGGGTGAGTTCGACCGGCACTCCGGCCTTCTCGGCCAGGCGCATCTCGGAGTTGACGAACAGGCCGTTGTGCTCGAGCCAGCCCTCCTCGGGGTCGTAGCTCTTGCGGGCGACGGGCTCCGGGGCGGCCGCGGCCGGAGCCGCGGGAGCCGCCGGGGCGGCGGCCGGCGTCGGCACGGTGGGAACGGCGGTGGCCTGGGCATCCGGCACGCTGGCGGCGGCCACCGGAGCAGCGGCGACCGGCGGGGCAGCGGCCGGCGCGGGCGCGGTCGCGACCGGAGCGACCGGGCCCGAGCCGTCGCTCGCCAGCACCTGGCGGGGGCGGCGCATCATGGCCTCGATGCGGGCGCGCAGCTCGCGCGGCCGGAACGGCTTCGTGAGGTAGTCGTCGGCGCCGGCTTCGAGGCCCTGCAGGGTGTCGATCTCTTCGTCGCGCGCCGTCAGCATCACCAGGTAGGTGTTGCTGAAGGTGCGGATGCGCTTGGCCGCCTCGAACCCGTCGATTCCGGGCATGCTGACGTCGAGAGTGGTGACCGTGGGGTCGTAGGCGCGCACGGCCTGCACCCCGTCGAGGCCGTTGCCGGTGGCCACGACTTCGAAGCCTGCCTGGGTGAGAACAGTTTCCAGCAGGTGGCGGATGTCAGCATCGTCTTCGATGATCACCGCGACGCGTCGTTCCGCTTGAGTGTCCATTGCCACGATCGTACCAACGGATGGGGATCTTGATGAGTGTTTCGCCGACCGAAGGAGCCCAGGTCGCGATCGTCAGCAACGACGAGATGTTCACCCTGGGCCTCCGGCACTGGCTCGGCTCGAACGACCCCGAGCTGCCGGTGGTGCTCACGGTGACCAGCTGGGGCGACCTCCTGCACGACGCCCGCTTCCCCACCGACCTGGTGGTGCTGGATGCGGCGTCGAGCACCCGCAACTCGGTCGAGTCGCGGGTGCGGACTCTCCGTGCATCCGGCACCGCGGTGATCGTGATGACGACGGTCGCCCTCGCCGACGACCCGCAGCGCGCCATCTCGGCCGGCGCCTTCTGCGTGCTCGACAAGAGCGTGCCCCTCGGTCTGATCGACGAGATGGCGCGCGGCGCGGTCGGCCTGCCGATCGTGCCGTCGCGCGGCTAGGGCGCGGTCACCAGCCGGCACCGGCCGCCAGCTCGAGGGCGCCGGCGTCCCACCACTCCCCCGCTGGGGGGCCGCCGTTGCAGGTGCCGTCGCTCTCGCCGGGGGGCTTCACCCACAGGTTCGCGTCTTGCGCCGTGCCCGAGGGGCTCGTCGAGGGCGTGGCACCGAGGGCACGGCCGGGTGGGTTGCACCACTGACCGTCGGAGCCGTTGCCGTTGCGGGAGGTGTCGATCACGTAGTGCGCGCCGTTCGTGAGCGCGGAGATCTGCTCGGCGTAGGCCTGCTCCCGGTCGGTCGCGTTGTAGTTGGAGACGTTGGTGGCGAAGCCCCGGGCGCGGTCGACGCCGGCGCGGTTGAGCAGGTCGGCCATGTCGGCCGCCGCGCCCCAGTTCGAGTGACCGGCGTCGATGTAGACGGTGAGTCCGGCTCCGGCGAGGGCGTCGACGGCTCCGCCGATCTCGCCGAGCCGCTCGTCGACGTTGTCGCACTCGGCGGCGAGAGCCAGCGCATCCGGCTCCAGGATGATCACCGCGCGGCCGCCGGTAAGTCCGTCGGCGATCTCCTGCACCCACACCGGGTACTGGCCGGCCGGGAGGCCGCCGCTGGATTGGTTGCCGCAGTCGCGGTTCGGCACGCCGTACACCGTGAACACCGGCACCTGGCCGTGGGTCTTCGCGTCCGTCGCGAGCCCGGCGACGTAGCCGCCCACCTCGCCCACCGGATGCTTCTCGGGCGTCAGCCAGACGGCGGTCGGCACGTCGGCGATGCGCCCGAACGTCGCAGCCTCGGCCTCGTCGCCCGCGTCGGCCGCTGCATCCGCCGCGGCCTGAGCCTTCGAACCGGGGTCGACGTAGAACGCCGTGCCGGCGAACGGGTTGTCGCCTGCCACCCCGCCGCGGGCGTAGATCGATCCGACCCCGACCACCATGGCGGCGAGCGACCCGGCGATCGCGACGATCGCCACGCCGAGGCCGACCCGCGGCAGAACCCTGCTCACAACGACGCCTCCCCCGGTCGGAATGCTCCACTCTAACCCGCGCACCCGCGTGCCGGCGGAAGCCGATCAGCCGGCCCGCAACCCCGCGCCCGAAACCGGGGTGGCGCGCGACACGGTGCCGGCGGCGCCGTAGGTCTTCAAACGCGACATCGTCTGCGCGAACGGCAGCGGGCGCCCGTAGAAGAAGCCCTGCGCGTGACGCACGCCGATGCCCACCAGCACGTCGACCGCATCCTGCGTCTCGATCCCCTCCACCACCGTGGAGTAGTCGAAGGCGTCGCCGAACCCCTGCAGGGCACGCACCACCTCACGCTGCCGGGTGTCGTCGAGGTTGTCGACGAGCGAGCGGTCGATCTTCAGGATGTCCATCGGGATGCGCACCAGCGCCCCCACACTCGACGCCTCCGACCCGTAGTCGTCGAGTGCGATCAGCATGCCGAGCTGCCGGAAGTGCTCCGCCTGCGCCCTGAGGTCGTCGTCGATGTCTTTCGTGGAGCGCTCGTTGAGTTCGAGGCAGAGCGAGACATCCGGGTACCGCGGCACGATGTCTTTCAGGAACGCCCCGACGTGCTCGTCTCGGATCTGCTCCACCTCGAGGTTGATGGTCATCACCGAGATGCCCGGCACCACCTTGCGGAACTCCCGGGCCGCCTTGAGCGAGGCCTCGATCACCTGCTTCGTGAGCAGGTCCATCCGGCCGAGGCCCTTCGCCTTCTCGATCAGCGACGACGTGGAGATGCGGCCGAGTTCCGGATGCGTGTACCGCACCAGCGACTCGAACGCCCAGATCTTGTCCTCCACCGTGTTGACGATGGGCTGGTAGACCACGTTGAGAATGCCGTCGTCGATGGCCTTCGCCACGATCTCGTTGATGCGGCTCGAGCGGTGCGGCGAGATGCCGATGCTGCTCTCGAACGCGGGCCCGCCTTGGCGGCGCGACTTCTTGATGGCGAGCATCGAGTGGTCGGCGTCGACCACGATCGACTGCGGGTCGGTCTCCTGATGCCCCGAGTAGGCCAGGCCAACGCTCACCAGCGGGCGGTACTCGCGCCCGCCGAGCGTGGCAGGGGTGCCGACGTTGGCCACGATGCGGTCGGTCACGGCCTTCGCCTCGGCGAGCGACTGCAGCTTGGTGAGGATGATCACGAACTCGTCGCCGCCCACCCGGGCCACGAAGTCGTGCGGCCGCACGCTCGCGCGCAGCCGGGTCGCCACCGTGGAGAGCACCTCGTCGCCGATGTGGTGGCCCTCGGTGTCGTTCAGCCGTTTGAACTGGTCGAGGTCGATGAACAGCACCGCGATGCCGGATGCGTAGGTGCGGTCTTCGTTCAGGCGTGCGAGAGAGCGCTGGAAGGCGTTGTAGTTGGGCAGCCCGGTGAGGGAGTCGCGATCGACCCGGTCGAGGAGGGTGTCGTAGGCGCCCCGCACCCGGGCGGTCTCGGAGGCGATGTGGCCGATGGCGTCCAGCGCCAACTCGTCGTCGGGCGTGAACGGTGCGCCGCCGTTCTTGCGGCTCGCCACGAGGTACTCGGTGGGCTCCACCGCGTCCTCCTGGTGCTCGCTCGACACACCCTCCTCCCCCGGCACCATCGACTCGGGGTTCAGCTGCGGGTCGGCGGAGTTGATCGCCGAGAAACGGGCGCCGATCTCGTTGCGGCCGGGTGGGGTGCGCCGCACGTCGAATTCGGCGGCGTCGATGGCCCGGCGCGCGAACTCGACCATCGTCTCCTTCGGGTCCTGCTGCACATCCCACGGCAGGGCACGCGCCGCATCGACCACCCCGCTGAGGCGCCGTTCGCTGTTGCGCGTCTGACGGCGCTTCGCCGCGCCGTAGAACAGCAGCGCCACGATGAGCAGGGGGATGGTGTCGCGGGCGAGGCGCAGCTCCTCCTCCGGCCCGTCGACGATGCCGAACAGACCGGTGGACGAGCCGTAGACGGCAATGGCCACGGCCGAGCAGAGGGCGAGCACGCCGAGCAGTCGCCCGGGACTCAGGGCCGAAATGCCGAAGCTGTGCTCGATGCTCCATCGGCCCCGGTCGCGCGCGAACTCGAGCGCGAGCACGATGAGCATGTAGGCCGCGATGCTCAGCACGATGACCGCCGGCGGGTACCAGCCGAGTGAGATCAGCCAGCGCGAGAGCGCCACGAACCCGATCCCGCCGAGGGCGGCGACTCCGGTCCATTGGGCCGACATCCAGACCGCGCGGGTGGTGAACGCGCGGGAGACGAAGTAGGCGATGACCCACAGCCCCACCTCGAGGCCCGGATTCGCACCCACTGTGCCCACCACCAGCAGAGCGCCGGCCACGCCGAACGGCGGCAGGCCCGTCACCCGGCCGATGGGCATCTGGTAGACCGCCGTCACCCCGACGCTGATGACGAAGACGACGCAGGTGATCCAGCTCGGCGGCCGGTCGGCCAGGCCCGCGAGGATGCCCGCCGCAGCGGTGGCGACGGCGACCACCACGAGCAGGCCGGAGACCACGGCGTTCGCCGTCGTTCGCTGCTCGGACTGCGCTGACATGCCGTGAGTTTATCCGCTGGCCGGGCGGAAGCGGGCGAGTGCGCGACACGGCGCGCGGCCGCGGCGTCAGAGCCCGAGCTGCGCCAGAGCCGCGTCCATGCGGCGCGCCATCTCGGCGTAACCGGCGTCGTTCGGGTGGAGGCCGTCGGCGGCCATCCACTCGGGGTGCCCTTCGATCCAGTGCGACGCATCCGGAATCCATTCGGCGTCGATGCCCTCCGCGCCCTGGCGAACGTGGTCGATCACCCACGCCACCGAGTCGGGGCGCTCATCGGTGTACCAGAACGGCTCCACGACGATGATGCGGGCGTCGGGGAGCTCGGTGCGGAGGGTGTCGAGGTCGGTGCGGATGGCGTGCTCGATCGCCTCGGCGCGCGCGGGCATCGAGAAGTTGTCGTTCAGCCCCATCGTCACGAACACGATGTCGGGGCGCTGGGCGATGATCTGCGGGATCTCGTCACTCGGCAGGTAGTCGGGCGGAGTGCTGGCGCGATTGTTCACGAAGCCCAGGCCGTTGACGCTGGGGTTGAACTCGGTCCACCCGCGCTCGGCCGCGATGATGCTCGACCAGCGGTTCGCGGGGTCGGAGGCACCGGTGCCGAGAGTGTAGGAGTCGCCGTAGAACGCGACGAGGGGCTGGGTTCGCGTGGCGGGGTCGGTGGCCGCGGGCGCCGCGGCCGACGCAGGCGCGCCCGCCGGGGCGGGCTGGGCGCTCGGCGCCGTGGTGACGACCGACAGCCCCACCATCACGGCGATCAGCCCCGCGGTGCCCGCGATCGCGGCGCCGACGGCGGCGATGCGGCGGGTTCGGGTCGACATGCCTCGTATTCGGTGCCCGTCGCGTCGCCGGATTGCCGGCGTCACGGTGTCGCGCCGAACGGTGTCGCGCCGGCTTCTCCGAACGAAACGGCGACCAGCAGCCCAGGGCCGGCCGGTCGCCATCTCGTTCGGAGTTGTCCGCGTCAGACGGCGGCTGGAACCTCGGCGGCGGCCACGAGAAGTGACGCGTCGGCGGCGATGAGCTCGGCGATCTGCACGGCGTTGAGCGCCGCGCCCTTGCGCAGGTTGTCGTTGCTGATGAACAGCGCGAGGCCGCGCTTGCCGGGGGCCGACTGGTCCTGACGGATGCGCCCCACGAAGCTCGGGTCGCTACCGGCGGCCTGGAGCGGGGTGGGCACATCCGAGAGCTCGACGCCCGGGGCATCCGACAGCAGTTCGGTGGCGCGCTCCGGCGTGATGTCGGCCGCGAACTCGGCGTTGATCGACAGCGAGTGACCGGTGAACACGGGCACGCGCACGCAGGTGCCACTGACTAGGAGCTCGGGCAGCTCGAGGATCTTGCGGCTCTCGTTGCGGAGCTTCTTCTCTTCGTCGGTCTCGAGCTCGCCGTCGTCGACGATCGACCCGGCGAGCGGGATGACGTCGAACGCGATGGGCCGCACGTACTTCACGGGCGCCGGGAACTCGACCGCACCGCCGTCGTGCACCAGGGCGAGCAGCTTCTCGGGGTCGGCGGTCGCCGCCTCGGCCTGGCCGGCGAGCTCTTCGGCACCGGCGAGGCCCGAGCCCGACACGGCCTGGTACGTGCTCACGATCAGGCGCTGGAGTCCGGCTTCGGCGTCGAGCACCTTGAGCACGGGCATGGCAGCCATGGTGGTGCAGTTCGGGTTGGCGATGATGCCCTTGCGCGCCTCGCGGATGGCGTGCGGGTTGACCTCGGAGACGACGAGGGGCACATCCGGGTCCATGCGCCAGGCGCTGGAGTTGTCGATGACGGTGACGCCGGCCGCGGCGAAACGCGGCGCCTGGGCGCGGCTGCCGGTGGCTCCGGCCGAGAACAGGGCGATGTCGAGGCCCGTGGGGTCGGCGGTCTCGACGTCTTCGACCACGATGTCCTGGCCCTTGAACGGCAGCGTGGTGCCGGCCGAACGGGCGGTGGCGAAGAAGCGGATCGACTCGATCGGGAAGTCGCGCTCCTCGAGGAGACGGCGCATGACCTTGCCGACCTGACCGGTGGCGCCGACGACGCCGACGTTGAGTGCCTTGCTCACGGGGGTTCCTTCGTTCATGGGAGGTGTAACTCCTGGCGACCCGTCAAAATTCGCCGTAAAACTGCCATTTTAGGGCCAAAAATGACGGGTCGCGGGGAGGGGGCCAGGGGGTTGAGGGCGGGGGTCAGCGGCCGGTGCCGGCGTGGACGACAGCCTCCTCGGAGGCGTCCAGGCCGAAGGCCGTGTGCACCACTCGGAGGGCGTCGTTGATGGTGTCGGCGCGGGTGACCACCGAGATGCGGATCTCACTCGTCGAGATCATCTCGATGTTGATGCCCGCCTCGAACAGCGCCGTGAAGAGCTTCGCCGAGACGCCGGCGTTCGTGCGCATGCCGGCGCCGACGAGGGCGAGCTTGCCGATCTGGTCGTCGTACTGCAGGCTCACGAAGCCCACCTCGCCCTGTTCGGCGCGGAGCGCGGTGAGCACGCCCTGCCCCTCGCTCTTCGGCAGGGTGAACGAGATGTCGGTGAGACCGGTGGATGCGGCCGACACGTTCTGGACGATCATGTCGATGTTCGCGCCGGTCTTGGCCACGATGGTGAAGATCTGCGCGGCCTTGCCGGGGATGTCGGGCACCCCGACGACGGTGATCTTGGCCTCGGACAGGTCGGTGGCGACCCCGGCGATCATGGGTTCTTCCACGGCGCCCTCACTTCCGCTCTCGGTGTTCGACGTGCTCGATGTGGTCGACGGCGTGCCGGCGTCGGCGTCCGTCGGGTTGTAGACGATGGTTCCCTCGTTGTTGTTGAAGGAAGAGCGCACGTGCAGCGTCACGCCGTGGCGGCGGGCATATTCCACGGCGCGAATATAGAGCACCTTGGCGCCGTTCGCGGCGAGCTCGAGCATCTCCTCGCTCGTGATGCGATCGATCTTGGATGCGCGGGGCACGACCCGGGGATCGGCGGTGAAGATACCGTCGACATCGGTGTAGATCTCGCAGATGTCGGCGTCGAGGGCTGCCGCCAGTGCCACGGCGGTGGTGTCGGAGCCGCCGCGCCCGAGGGTGGTGATGTCTTTGGTGTCCCGGTTGAAGCCCTGGAAGCCGGCCACGATCACGATCGCGCCCTCGTCGAGCGCCTCACGGAGGCGCACCGGGGTGACGTCGACGATGCGGGCGGCGCCGTGCTGGGCATCCGTGATCATGCCGGCCTGGCTGCCCGTGAAGGAGCGCGCCGTGTGCCCGAGGGACTCGATGGCCATCGCGAGGAGGGCCATCGAGATGCGTTCGCCGGCCGAGAGCAGCATGTCCATCTCGCGCGGGGCCGGGATGGGTGCGACGGCGTTGGCGAGGTCGAGCAGGTCGTCGGTGGTGTCGCCCATCGCGGAGACCGCGACCACGACCTCGTTGCCCGCCTTACGGGTCTCGACGATGCGCTTGGCGACCCGTTTGATGCTCTCCGCGTCGGCGACGGAGGATCCGCCGTACTTCTGCACGATCAAGCTCACGTGGTACTCCTGCTGGCGCTGCGCTGGGTTCGGGTGGGTTCGGGGCGACTCGGCCCTCGCAAATCCCGACTGCCCACTATATCGCGCGGCCCGTGAGGGAATTCTGCGAGCGAACTCCCGGCATCCGTTCACGGACCGTTCACGCTCTGCGCTTAGCGTCGCATCCGTGAGCACTCATTGGACCAAGAAGGCGCTCAAAGCCCGGCTGCGCGCCGATATCGCCTTCGACACCGCCCTCCGGCCCGTCACCGCCGATGTCGCCACGCGCCGGCTCGAGTACTACAACATCGTGACCGGGGTGGATGCGGGCACCATCACACCCGAGGCCGGGGCGCTGCTGTTCGACGAGCTCGTGGAGACGCTGGCGGCCTGAGTCCCTGCGGCCTGCGGCCTGAGGCCTGCGGTCGGCGGTCGGCGGTCGGGGCCCTACTTGGCCTGGTCGTAGCTGTCGACGATCGCGACCGTGACCGGGAACTGCACGGGGGCGTCGCCGAAGATGAGGCGGCCCGCCTCGGCGGCTGCGGCACGGAGTTCGTCGGCGACCGCCTCGGCGAGGTGCGCCGGCGTGTGCACCATCACCTCGTCGTGCAGGAAGAACGCGAGATGCGGGCGCTCGGCGAGCGGGGTGGCGGTGGGCCCGTCCGTGGGGGCGGCCGGTGACGCGGCCGCGGCTGCGGGCTCGGCGACGGGCTCAGCGACGTCGAGCGCCCAGAGGCGACGGCGGATGGCGCCGAGCCAGCACAGCGCCCACTCGGCAGCGGTGCCCTGCACGACGAAGTTGCGGGTGAACCGGCCCCAGCTGCGGGCGGCCGACCGTGCGCGGGCGCGCGTCGCATCCGTGGCGCCGTCGGAGGTCGCGGCGTCCTGCACGTCGAGCCACCCGTCGCTCGGGCGGGGCGAGGTGCGGCCGAGCCGCGTGGTGACGAGGTTGCCGGCCTCGCCGGCACGAGCGGCGGCCTCGACGAAGCCGATCGCCGCCGGGTACGCGCGCGCCAGACGCGGCAGCATGCGACCGCTCTCGCCGGTGGTGCCGCCGTACATCGCGCCGAGCATGCCGTACTTCGCCTGGGCGCGGGTGTCGACCGCTCCCGCCGCGACCATCCCGTCGTAGAGGTCTCGGCCGCGGCCGGCTGCGGCCATCGCGCGGTCGCCGGAGAGCGCCGCCAGGATGCGCGGCTCGAGCTGTGCGGCATCGGCGACCACGAGCAGCCATCCTGGGTCGGCGATGACCGCGCCGCGCACCTGCTTCGGCAGTTGGAGGGCGCCGCCGCCCTCGGCGGCCCAGCGCCCCGTGACGACGCCGCCAGGGATGTAGTTCGGGTGGAAGCGCCCGTCGCGTACCCAGGTGTCGAGCCAGCTCCAGCCGTTGGCGGTGAGGAGGCGGGAGAGCTTCTTGTACTCCAGCACGGGCGCGATGACGGGGTGGTCGACCTCCTTGAGCTCCCAGGAGCGGGCGCTGGCCACGTTCAGGCCGGCGCGGCGGAGCGACTTCACGAGTTCGGCCGGAGAGTCGGGGTTGACGGCGGGGTCGCCGAGGAGCTGACGGATGCGTGCGAGCAACTCCTCGAGCCGCGCCGGGCGGGCGCCTGGAGCCGGACGCGGGCCGAGCAGCTCGGTGAGGAGTTCGTCGTGGCGGTCGGCGTTCCAGGGGAGGCCGGCGTGCTGCATCTCGGCGGCCACGAGGCTGCCCACGGACTCGGCGGCAAGCAGCAGTGCGATGCGGCTCGGGTCGGTCGCGCCGGCGGCTGCGGCGCGCTGCCGCCGCCACTCGGCGAGTTCGGGCGGCTCCGCGTCTGCAGGTGCGTCTGTGTCGGCGGGTGCGGGTGCATTCACCTCGAAGCCCGTCGTGAGGTCAGCATCGGTATCGAAGAGTGTCGCCGCCTCCGCCGATGCAGTTGGCGCCGAGTTGCCCGCTGGCGCGGCGAGGGGATCGAGGCGGGGTGCGGTGCTCCAGGCGTCCGGCGGCGACAGGGCGAGTGCCGATGCGGCGGTGAGCGCAGAGTTGCGCAGGATCGCGTGCGAGAGACGCAGGTCGACGCAGCGCTCGACGCGCACGCCTGCGGCGAGCAACGCCGGGTACCAGCGGGTGGTCTCGCTCCACACCCAGCGCGGGTGGTCGCGCTCGAGCTGGGCCACCGCGGCCGCGAAGTCCGCTGCGGCCACGTCGATCGCGCGTTCGGCGGAGGCCAGGAGGTCGGGCGAGACGCTCTCCGCGCGCGGGCCAGGCGAGTTCGGCGGAGGAGTCGGGGCATCCACCGGGATCAGGCGCACCCGGCCGGGAACAGGTTCAGTGACGATGACGAATGTGCTCATCTGCGCATCCGCGCGGGGGTATGGCCGGTAACTCTGCATTTCGGGCCGACCGACGCCCTATATGGGGTCGGTCGCGCTGAAATGCAGAGTTGCCGGTCGTGAAGGGCGGCGGACGGCACGGGCCGTCAGCTCTCGACGAGCCGGCGCCCTTCGAAGGCGCGGCCGAGGGTGACCTCGTCGGCGTACTCGAGGTCGCCGCCCACGGGGAGGCCGGACGCGAGGCGGGTGACGCGGATCTCGAGCGTGGTGAGCAACCGCGAGAGGTACGTCGCCGTGGCCTCGCCCTCGAGGTTGGGGTCGGTGGCGATGATGACCTCGGTGACGGTGCCGTCGGCGAGGCGCTGCATGAGCTCACGGATGCGCAGGTTGTCGGGGCCGATGCCGTCGATCGGGCTGATCGCACCGCCGAGCACGTGGTACAGCCCGCGGAACTCGCGGGTGCGCTCGATGGCGACGACGTCCTTGGCCTCCTCGACCACGCAGATGAGGTTCCGCGCCCGGCGCGGATCGCGGCAGATGGAACAGGTGTCCTGTTCGGAGACGTTGCCGCAGATGGTGCAGAAATGCACCTTCTCGCGCACGTCCGTCAGGATCTCGGCGAGCCGACTCACGTCGAACGACTCGGTCTGCACGATGTGGAACGCGATGCGCTGCGCCGACTTCGGGCCGATGCCGGGGAGGCGGCCGAGTTCGTCGATGAGTTCTTGGACGATGCCTTCGTACATGATGCTCTCTCGCTCCCGCTAGCCGTCGCGGCCCGGGAGCGGCTGCTCTTCGATGAAATTGGCGCCGAGGATCTCGCGCACCACCGCTTCGCCGTACCGGGCCCGGCCGCCCGCGGATGCGTTGGCGGGGGCGGACGGGGGCGCCGTACGTCGAGCGTCGGACGGTGCGGCGGGGTCATCGCCGACGGCCTCGAAGCGGAGGGCTCCGGGGCGGCGCTCGGAGGCGGGCGAGCCCCCGCCCTTCTGGGCAGCAGCGGGCGGTGCGCCCGCGGGGCTGGTGGAGTCGGTTCGGCCGCCCGCCGTCCGCGGGGCGTCGAAGGTGGTGTCGCCGGGCAGGCCGTGCGCGCGGTCGGCGGGCAGGTCGGGCTCGTCGGACGGCATGGGCTCGTCGGCGAACGGCACCTCGTGGTCGTCGGGCTCGGAGGATGTGGGGATGGCGACGACGTCCCACGAGGTGGTGGGCGCCGGCCGCTGACCCGCCTGGGGGCGCTGCGTGTTCGCCGACCGCTCCGGGCGCTCGGCCGGAGCTGAGCCCTGTTGACGCTCGGGCTGAGACGCCTGCGGGGGCGCCGACGGAGCTGCACCTTGCGGACGGCTGTCGGATTGAGGGCGCTTGGTGGGGGCGGAAGCGGCGCCGGCGGCTGTGCCCGGGTTGGTGAGGGCTGCGAGTTGGGCGCGCATGCGGGCGACCTCGGCGGAATCGCTTTCCGTGGCTGGTTCGGTGCTCGCGGCGGTGTTCTCGTTGAGGCCAGGAACCGTCCAGCCCGCGGCATCGACGACGGCAACCGGCTCCGGCGGCAGGTCTTCGGCCGGAGGCAGCTCCTCGAAATCGTCGTCGTCGAAGTCCTCGTCGTCGTCATCGATGTCGGCGTCAGCGGCGGGAGCGCCATCGCCCACGCCGGCCGGAGCGCCGTCACCGCGGTCGGGCACCGCTGCGTCGCGAACGGCATCCCCGGTGGCGGGAGCTGAGGGCGACGCCGATGAAGCCGCGGTGGGTGCAGTGGACGACGTGGCGCTCGCCGGGGTGGGCGCAGCGACCTCAGCGGACGACGTCGGCGCGGCCGACGTCGTCGGCGCGGCGGACGGCGCCGCGCTCGCCGGGGTGGGCGCAGTCACCTCCGCAGACGGCGTCGCACCCGAAGCGGCGGGCGCAGTCACCTCCGCGGACGAGGCGGGCGCGACCGACGGCGTCGCGACCACCGGGGTGGGCTCCGACGAGGGCGCCGGTGCGGGGGCGGATGCGCGAACGTGGGGGCCGACCGCATCCGATGGATCCGACTGCGCGACGGGCGAGTCGGAGGCGGGACGCAGCGTGGTGTCGACGTGGGCGCGGTACATGACACGCACGCCGAGCACGGCGAGGATCGCCTGGCGCAAGTGCTCGCTCACGCCCTCGCCCGGAGCGGAGCGTTCCTTGAAGTTCGCCACGTCGTTCTCGCTCGGGAACGCGAGGGTCAGCACGTCGTCGTCGAACGCTCGCACCTGTGCCGTGTAGACGACGAGCCACGCCGTCATCTTCGTCTTCTGCAACGACTCGAGGATCTCGGGCCAGGCGTCTTTCAGCTGCTGGAGCGACACTCGGGCCGGATTGATGGGGGAAGCGGATGCGGCTGCCTCCGTCGACGTGGCGGCGGGCACGGCGGACTGGGGCACGGCGGCCACATCCGGACCGCTGTCGTCGGAACCTCGCGGCACCGCGGTACCCGGCGCAGCCGCGCCCGGCGACGCGGTGGCAGGCGCGGGTGCAGCGGCCGGCGACGGGTCAGTGGCCGGCGCGGCGGTGTCGGCCCATCGAACCGGACCCGACCCCGGCGCTGCGCCCTGCGTCTCGCCCTCCGTCGCCAGCCCGCCCGCGGCCGACGGAGAAACGCCGGAGCCCCCCGACCGCCCGGCGCCCGCGGACACGGATGAAGTCGCCGCAGAGGCCGGACCTGACGCAGCGGAGGCACCAGCGCCGGTCGCACCCGACGCGCCCGCGCTGCCAGCCAGCGGTGCCGACGAACCAGAACCATCCGCCGCGGCCGCACCTGGTGCGAAGACCGCACGCGGGGCATCCGGCCCGTCGACTCCGATGCGGCGCTCGAGCCGCTCGACGCGGGCGAGCGCACCCCGCTGCGTGTCGTCGGCGGCCGGCACGAGCGTGCGGGCGATCATCAATTCGAGGTGCAGGCGCGGCGAGGTGGCGCCCGTCATCTCGGTGAGGGCGTCGTTCACGATGTCGGCGACCCGCGACAGCTCGGCGTGACCGAACAGGGCGGCCTGTCGGCGCATCCCCTCGATCTCCTCAGCCGGCACCCCGCGCAACACCGAAGCCGCCGACTCGCGCGTGGCCGCGACGATGATGACGTCGCGCAACCGCTCGAGCAGGTCTTCGACGAAACGGCGCGGGTCTTGGCCGGTCTGGATGACACGATCGACCGCGTCGAACGCCGCCGCCCCGTCGTGCGCGCCGATCGCGTCGATGACCTCGGACAGCAGCGCCCCGTGCGTGTAGCCGAGCAACGCGACCGCGCGCTCGTACTCGACGCGGTTGTTCTCGGAGCCGGCGATCAGCTGGTCGAGCAGCGACAGGGTGTCGCGCGCCGAACCACCGCCGGCCCGCACCACGAGCGGCAGCACACCCGGCGCCACCTCCACGCCCTCGGTCTCGCAGAGCTGCTGCACGTACTCGAGCAGCTGCGCGGGCGGGATGAGACGGAACGGGTAGTGATGCGTGCGCGAACGGATGGTGCCGATGACCTTGTCGGGCTCGGTCGTGGCGAAGATGAACTTGATGTGCTCCGGCGGCTCCTCGACGATCTTCAGCAACGCGTTGAACCCGCCCGAGGTCACCATGTGCGCCTCGTCGATGATGAAGATCTTGTAGCGGTCGCGCGCCGGGGCGAAGATGGCGCGCTCACGCAGGTCGCGGGCGTCGTCGACGCCACCGTGGCTCGCGGCGTCGATCTCGACCACATCGAGCGACCCCATGCCGTCGCGGCTCAGCTCGACACAGCTCGGGCAGACGCCGCACGGCTTGTCGGTCGGCCCCTCGGCACAGTTCAGGCACCGGGCCAGGATGCGCGCCGACGTCGTCTTGCCACAGCCACGCGGGCCGCTGAACAGATAGGCGTGATTGACCCTGTTCGTACGCAGCGCCGTCATGAGCGGATCGGTCACCTGCGACTGACCGATCATCTCGGCAAAGTTCTCTGGCCGGTAACGGCGATACAGGGCGGTGACCACGAAGTAAGACTACCTTCGCCCACCGACAGTGTTGGCTGCCGGGCGGCCCGGGCTTCGCTCGGGCTGCCCGGGCGTCGCCGGTCCTTGCCCGGCGCCGCGCGACATGTGAGGGCGCGGTCGAACGGCGCGGCCTTCGGTCGCGCCGTTCGGCCACGCCCTCACCTTGGGTCAGCCGGGAGGGGCCTGTTGCGGTCGGTCTCGCCACTCGCGGGTTGGGCGTGGGGGGGGGATGGGGCGGGCGCGGCGGTGCGGCGGCTGACGGGGGCGCGTCAGAGGTCGCGGGCGTAGCAGCGGGAGAGGGCGGAGCCGACGTAGGGGCCGAAGAGGGGGATGGGGGTGTAGCCCTCGCGCTCGTAGAAGCGGATGGCGTCGGGCTGGCCGTCGCCCGTCTCGAGCAGCAGGCGCGTCTCGCCGAGGGAGCGCGCCGCATCCTCGATCGCGCGGAGGAGGGCGGTGGCGACGCCGGTGCCGCGCGCCGCAGGATCGACGTACATCCGCTTGATCTCGGCACCCCCACCCGCGAGCGGACGCAGACCACCGCAGCCGATCGCCCGCCCGTCGGCGTCGCGCGCCACGAAGAACACCGGCACCGACGCCGCCGTGGGCACCTCGCCCGGCTCATGGTCATCGCGGCCGTAGCGCGCATCGAGTTCGTCGCGCTGCGCCTGCCGGAGCGCCGCGGAATCGGGCGCATCGAAGGGCTCGCGAGCGATCGTGAAGGGGGAAGGCACGGGCATCCTCTCGTCGTTGCGGACTCGTAACGAAGGTTACCGTAACGCTTGTTATGCTTGTAGGCAAGTCGCCCACCGGCCGCCATGGAAAGGAATCGGATGAGCCGCCCCCGCAATCTTGTCGACCAGCAGCAGCGACTCTCGGAGGCGACGTGGTCGGTGCTGACCGAGCGCGGACTACCGGGCCTCACCATCCGCGCCGTGGCCGAGCGCGCGGGCTGCACCACCGGCCTCGTCATGCACGCGTTCCCGAACAAGGAGGCGCTGCTGCTGCACGCCCGGGACCTCCTGCACAGCCGCACCGGCGAGCAGCTCGACGCCGCGGCCGCCGGTGCGGGAGCCGATCCGGCAGCGGTCTTGCGCTCGGTGCTCTTCGCCGCGATGACCCTCGACGACGAGAGTGTCGACGAAGCCCGCGTCTGGATCAGCTACCTCGCCGCCGCCATCGCCGACCACGCCCTCGCCGAACGCCACGTCACCGGCAACCGGCGCATGATCGCGCGCATCACTGCCCTCGTCGCGGCCTGCCGCCCGCACTGGGCCACCGAGCGCAGCCGCCACGAGGCGCTCGCGCTCATCTCCCTCGCCGACGGCGCGAACACGCTCAGCACCATGGACCCCGAGACGTACTCCCCGGACGCGCAACGACGCATGATGACCGAGGCGATCGACCGGATGCTCGCCAGCGACCCCGCCCCGATCGCGCTTTCACCCACCAGTCCCGGCGCCGCGGACGACGCGAACGAGGCCGAGGACAGCGCGGGCGACAACGCGCCGCGCATCCGCCCCTTGCGGCCGGCGGACACCGAGGCTGTGGTCACGCTCTGGCAGCAGTGCGGGCTCACGCGCCCGTGGAACGACCCGCGCAAGGACATCGCCCGCAAGCTCACCACCCAGCCCGAACTGTTCCTCGTGGCCGAGACGGCCGGCCGCCTCGTCGGCACCGCCATGGCGGGCTACGACGGCCACCGGGGTTGGGTGAACTACCTCGCGGTCGACCCCGCCGAGCAGGGGCACGGCATCGGCCGCCGGCTCATGACCGTCATCGAAGGCGAACTCACCGAGCGCGGCTGCCCGAAACTGAACCTGCAGATCCGCGCCGGGAACGAGGGCGTGATGGCCTTCTACGAGGCCCTCGGCTACGCGCCCGACGGTGCCGTCTCGTTCGGCAAACGCCTGATCGCCGATGTGTGATGAGTTACTACCGATCTGAGCATGACCGACCCCGTATAGCGCACCGGTGCCTCTGAAAACCGCAGTTTCTCGGGGACCCGAGAGACACCGCGGTCACGACACCGCCGCGAGCGACTGCCGGGCGATCTCCAGCTCCTCGTTCGTCGGCACCACGAGCACGGCCACCCGCGACGACTCCGGCGAGATGTACCGCGGCGAGCGGGATTCCACCTCGTTCAGCGCCGGGTCGACCGAGATGCCGAGTTCGGCGAGCCCCTCGAGCGAGCGCGCCCGCACGAGCGGGTTGTTCTCCCCCACCCCCGCCGTGAACACGACCGCGTCGAGGTGCCCGAGCTGGGCGTAGTACGCCCCGATGTACCCGCGGATGCGGTGCAGGTACACGTCGAGCGCCAACGCGGCCGCCGCATCTCCCGCCGCGGCCGCCTTCTGCACGTCGCGCATGTCGCCGTGCCCCGACAGGCCGAGGAGCCCCGAGCGACGGTTCAGCAGCTCGTCGAGCTCTGCGAACCCCATGCCCGTCTTGCGGTTGAGGTGGAACAGCACCGCCGGATCGATGTCCCCCGACCGCGTGCCCATCACGAGCCCCTCGAGCGGCGTCATGCCCATCGACGTCTCGACCGAGCGCCCGCCGTCGATCGCCGCCACGGAGGCGCCGTTGCCGAGGTGCAGCACGATCATCTTCAGATCCGACACCGGCCGCCCGAGGAACTCCGCCGCCGCCCCCGACACGAACTTGTGCGAGGTGCCATGGAAGCCGTACCGCCGCACGCGCTGCTTCTCGGCCAGCGCCGCATCGATCGCGTAGGTGTAGGCGGCCGGCGGCAGCGTCTGGTGGAACGCCGTGTCGAACACCGCCACCTGCGGCACGTCGGGGAAGGCCTTCTGGGCGGCGGTGATCCCTTCGAGGTTCGCCGGGTTGTGCAGCGGCGCCAGCTCGGCGAGGTCTTCGATGTTGATCTTCACGAGGTCGGTGATGACCGTCGCCTCGTGGAACCGCTTGCCGCCGTGCACCACCCGGTGTCCGACGGCGGCGAGCGGATGCGCGTCGAGACTCGGCCCGTGCTCCGCGAACGCGCGCAGCATGGCTTCGAACCCGGCGGTGTGGTCGGCGATCGGCTCCTTGCTCTCCCAGAGCCCCACCTGCGTGGTGTGCCGGGTGTGCCCCGACTCCTCGCCGATGCGCTCGACGAGACCGGAGGCGAGCACCGCCTCGGTCGCGGCGTCGATCAGCTGGTACTTGAACGACGAGGAGCCGCTGTTGACGACGAGGATGGCGCTCACGACTGCGCCGCCGGAGTCGCCGCCTGAATGGCCGTGATGGCGATGGTGTTCACGATGTCCTGCACGAGTGCTCCTCGGGAAAGGTCGTTGATCGGCTTGTTGAGCCCCTGCAGCACCGGCCCGATGGCCACGGCGCCGGCGCTCCGCTGAACAGCCTTGTAGGTGTTGTTGCCCGTGTTCAAGTCCGGGAAGATGAACACTGTGGCACGACCAGCCACCTGCGAACCGGGCATCTTCGCGGCGGCGACCACCGCATCCGCTGCCGCGTCGTACTGGATCGGGCCCTCCACCAGGAGCGAAGGCCGCAACGAGTGCACGAGCGCCGTGGCCTCCCGCACCTTCTCGACGTCGGCGCCGGTGCCCGACGAGCCGGTGGAGTAGGAGAGCATCGCCACCCGCGGCTCGATGCCGAATTGCTCGGCGGTCTCCGCCGACGACACGGCGATGTCGGCCAGCTGCGAGCTCGTCGGGTCGGGCACGACCGCGCAGTCGCCGTAGACCAGCACGCGGTCGGCGAGCGCCATGAGGAACACGCTCGACACCACCGACACACCGGGCTGCGTCTTGATGATCTCGAAGGCCGGCCGGATGGTGTGGGCGGTGGTGTGCGCAGCCCCCGACACCATGCCGTCGGCGAGCCCGAGCTGCACCATCATGGTGCCGAAGTACGACACATCCGCCACGGTGTCGTAGGCCATGTCGTAGGTGATGCCCTTGTGGGCGCGGAGCCGCTGGTACTCGGCCGCGAACCGGTCGCGCAGCGTGGCGTCGAACGGGCTCACCACGGCGGCACCGTCGAGGTCGAGCCCGAGGTCGGTGGCCCGGCCGCGCACCTCCGCCTCCTCTCCGAGGATGGTCAGCCGCGCTACGCCGCGCTTCAGCACGGTGCTCGCTGCGCGCAGGATGCGGTCGTCGCCGCCCTCGGGCAGCACGATGTGACGGTCGGCCTGACGGGCGCGCTCGAGCAGCCCGTACTCGAACATAAGAGGGGTGACGACATCCGCCTTGCTGACGTCGAGCAGGTCGAGCAGCTGTTTGCCGTCGACGTACTGCTCGAACAGGGCGAGCGCGTTGTCGTACTTCACCTGCGAATCGGCGGCGAGGCGCCCGCGGGTCGAGGTGATGCGCACGGCCGTCTCGTAGGTGCCGAGCGGGGTGGTGATGATGGGGATCTTCGGGTCGAGCCCTTCGATCAGGCGCAGCACCGGCTCGGGCAGCTCGAAACCGCCGTTCAGCACGATGCCGGCGAGGGAGGGGAAGGTGCCGGATGCGTTGGCCATCAGCACCGCGAGCAGCAGCTCGGCCCGGTCGGCGGGCACCACCACCACGGCGCCCTCGGTGAGGCGGGGCAGCACGTTCTTCATCGACATCGCGGCGACCACGACGCCGAGCGCCTCGCGGGCCAGCAGGCGGCGGTCGCCGAGGATCATGGTGCCGTCGATGGACTCCAGGATGCCCGCCATGCTCGGTGCCACGAGCACCCGGTCTTCGGGAATGGCCCAGACGGGCACGCGCCTGGACTGCGCCGGGGCGGGGCCGGCCTGCGCCGACACCGCCAGCCCCTCGACCGCCTCGCGGGCGGCGCTGCCGATGGCGTCGCGGATCTTCTCGAGGTGCCCGGGGTCGGAGCGGTTCGACACGATGCCGATCAGCGTCGCGTGCGCGTTGCGGAGTTCGAGCAGGGCGAGCTCGGTGATCTGGCGCATCTCGTCGGCCGAGCGGGCCTCGGAGTGGCCGAGCAGCTCATCCGACCCCTGGCCCTTGCGGCCGCCGAGCACGAGCAGCACAGGGGCACCGAGGTTGGCGGCGATGCGGGCGTTGAAGCCGAGCTCGGTGGGGCTGCCGACGTCGGTGTAGTCGGAGCCGAGGATGACCACGGCGTCGCACTCGCGTTCGACCGCCTTGTAGCGCTCCACGATGCGGGAGAGCGCGGCATCCGGGTCGTCGTGCACATCGTCGTAGGTGACGCCGATGGCCTGGTCGTAGTCGAGCGGGCCACCGTTCTCGCCGTTGTGGGCGAGGAGCATCTCGAGCACGTAGTCACGGGCGCTCACCGAACGGGCGACCGGGCGGAACACCCCCACCCGGCGCACCGAGCGCCGCAGCGTGTCGAGCACGCCGAGCGCGATCGTCGATTTGCCCGAGTGGCCCTCGGCGGAGGTGATGTAGACGCTCTTCACGCGGTCGGCCGGGCTGGTGGTCTGTTCGAGTCGGGGCACGGATTCCTCTCGGGTTGTCCGTCTCCGATTCTACGGCGCGGCGGTTCGGCGCGCCTGGGTGCCGTCCCGGCTGCGAACCGGGCGCCCCGGCTCAGGCTCCGCAGTACTCGCTGGCTACGCCGGTGCCCTCGACGACCGAGATGATCTGGAGCTCGCCCGTGCCGAAGTCCTCGAAGTTGATGGTGCGCCCGTCGGCGGCGATGCGGTACAAGGTGCTCCCCTGCATGCCCTGGTAGCTCTCGAGCTCGGGGTAGGCGGCCTGCAGCTCGGCGACGGTCGAGCCGAGGCCGATGCCCGTGGCGGTGCGCGGCTGCGGCGTGGCCGGGTCGATCGTGTCGAGGGCGAGCATCCGCACCACCACGATCGGGGCCGATGGGTCGCTCTGGTCGATGCCGCTCACCGCCGTCAGGCCGAGACCGTTGAGGGCGTAGGTGTCGACGCCGGGCCGGCAGGTGTCGACGGATGCCGGAACCGCCGCTTGCACGTCGGCGAGGGTCTCGCCGAGTACGAAGGGGCCGATGCCGGCGTAGTCGATGACCCAGGTGCCAGGGTCGGCGGGGTCGAACGCGGCCGGGTCGGGTGCGTCGGTGGGGGTCGGGGACGCGGTCGGGCTCGGCGCGGCCGTCGGGGTGACCGTCACGGTGACCGTGGGGGCGGGGGTCGGGGCTGGTGCTGAACAGCCGGACACGATGGCGAGCACGGCGAACGCCGCTCCACTGAGGGCGATCACGCGGGGGAATCCCATGGCTGCTCCTGATCGATGGCCGCCGCGGTGGTGCGCCGTGCGGGTCGATTCACCCTAGGCGCGGCGGTGCGAGCGCCGCGCGCCCCCGTTCGGGCCGCCACGCGCTCCGCCGAGCCGGCCCTTAACGAGAAAGGACCCCCCGCGCACCCGCCAGAGCCCGGTTACCCTTGCTACGTTTCCGTCCTGGGGGAGTTGGCCTGGATGGCGCCACACGGGGAGCCGAGAACCAGTGTAGCAAGTCGCGGGGTTGAGTCCTGCGCCCGGGCGGCGTTAGCTGGGAAGCATGAAGATCGCGATCGCAGGCGGACACGGGCAGATCGCTCTGCTCACCACGAAGTTGCTCAGCGCATCCGGCCACGAGGTCTGGGGAATCGTGCGCAACCCGGCGCACACCGCCGACATCGAGGCGGCCGGCGGGCAGGCGCTGGTGCTCGACCTCGAGCAGGCCGACTCGGAGCAGCTGGCCGCCGAGCTCTCGAAGCGGTCGGTGGAGGCGGTGGTGTTCGCCGCCGGCGCCGGCCCGGGGTCGAGTGCCGAGCGCAAGCTGAGCGTCGACCGCGACGGGGCGGTGCTGCTCGCCGACGCGGCGTGGCGGGCCGGCGCGCGCCGGTACGTGATGGTGTCGGGCATGGCGGCGGATTCGTTCGACCCGTCGAGCGAGGACATCTTTCAGATCTACCTACGGGCGAAGAGCGAAGCGGATGCGGCGGTGCGCGCCTCGGAGCTCGACTGGACGATCGTGCGACCCGGTGGTCTCACCGACGAGCCCGCCACGGGTCTGGTGACGCTCGCGGAGTCGACCGGGCGCGGCACCATCCCGCGCGCCGACGTGGCGTGGATCGTGAGCCGGCTGCTCGAATCCGGCGCCGCGGTGCACCAGCAGTTCGAGGCGATCTCGGGTTCGACGCCCATTGCGGAGGCGCTGCGGGCGGTGGAGGGTCCGCGCGTCGGGTAGCATGTTCTCTGGTCATCGGCTCGCCGGTGCCCAAGGAGAATTCGCCTAGTGGCCTATGGCGCACGCTTGGAAAGCGTGTTGGGTGCAAGCCCTCGGGGGTTCGAATCCCCCATTCTCCGCCATCTACCCCCCCGAATTGCCGCCGATCGCGAGCAGTTCGCCTTCACGGGGCACACCAGCGGGCACAGTTCCACCGCCGAGCATGCCTCCCATGAGGCTCGCCGCGTCTCGCTGCAGGCTCTGGATGGCGTGCGAATACACCTCCATCGTGATCGTCACCGATGCGTGCCCGAGGCGCTCCGAGACGATCTTCGGGTGCACGCCGGCGCGCAGCAGCAGTGTCGCGTGGGTGTGACGCAGCTCGTGCACAGATAGGGTCGGCAGGGCCGGCATGTCCACCTGCGCCTCCGCCAGGCGTCGACGCCACTGCGCGCTGAACTGGACCGGGTTGTGTGCGCGGGCATAGCGGTTGCAGAACACGAGCGAGTCAGCGGTGGCAAGCTCGGGCGCCTTCGCGGTGAGCTCGTCGCGGCGATCACGGAGCCCTTGCAGCCCGGTGGCGTCGAGGTCGACGTTCCGGCCGCGGCCGCTCTTCGGCTTCGTGAATGTCATCACCGGCTTCACGCCCGCCTCCTTGACGTAGGAGAGCGCACGGCCGAGGTAGAGCACGCCGTTGTCGAAGTCGATGTCGCGCCAGCGGAGCGCGAGCAGCTCTCCGCGGCGCATGCCCGTCGACAGGAGCAGGTACCAGGCCAACCAGAGGTAGTCCTCTCGCGCCTTCGACCAGTCGAGGAACGCGCTCGCCTCGCCCGCCGACCACGTCTGCATCTCGGGGGCGGCAGCCTCGAGCTTCGTGGGCGGGGTCGCCTTCTTCGCCGGGTTCGCACGGATCAGACCATCCTCGAGCGCGGCCGCGAGGATCTGCGAGAGCAGCACGTGGATGTGCCGCACGGTGGCCGCCGAGAGTGGTTCACCCTCGTGGCCGCGGTCTTTCCGTCCCGAGCGCTCCAGGCTCCTGTAGAAGGCGTTGAGTTCGTTCTTGGTGATGTCGGCCAGCTTCATGCTGCTGAGCCGCGACGGCGCCACGTGGACGCGGAAGTGCTTCCGGTAGCCGGCCATCGTCGAGGCCCGAACGCGGATGGTGTCGAAGTACACGGCCGCGTAGCCGGCGAGGGTGTCGCGGGTGGGCTCGTGGTGCTCGCCGCGCTCCAGGTCGACGAGCACGGCACGCAGGGCCTTGCTGGCGGTCTCTTCGTCGGGGAAGCCCTTGCGGAAGACGCGCCGCTCAGGCTCACCGCCCTTGGCGGGCAGCCAATAGGCGATGCGCCACCGTTCCCCCGCCGCGGTCGCGTACGACGAGAGGGTTCCCTCGCGGTTACTTCGCCTCGGCATCAGGATCGATCCGTTCGCGCTCGGCGGGCAGCTTCATCTCCACGGTCAGCCAACCGGGAAGAGAACGCCTGATGAATCTGGCCGTATCAGTCATGCCACTAAGAGGTCGTTGAGCAAGCGCCCACGCCCAAACGCCTTCTGCCTCCGTCCAGGGTTCATTCGTAATCGTGGCGTAGTCGGACGGTCGAAGATCCACTGGCAGCAGCAGACCCAGGGGGGACGTATCGAGCGCTACCGACAGCGCCATTAGGTCATCGACCTCGACCTTGCGAAGACCCGACTCGATCTTGCCGATGCTCGCCTTCGGAATTGGCCTCTTGATGAGCGCCAGGCGCTTCGATAGCTCTTCCTGGGTTAGGCCGGCCGCCTGCCGCACACGCTTGACGTTCGCCGCCACCGTCTCGCCGGTAGGCCCTAGATCATTCCCACGTTGTCGATCGCGCTCCATAGAAGGACACTCTATGCGAACCAAGGGCGTTTGTTGACAAGTAACGTCGCAGGGTGTTTAGTTTCCTTGCAAGGACGATATCCACCTAATAAGAGATCGGATGAGAAACAGTGACCATCAGTCATTCGCAGGCCCGGGGTCTCACGTTCAAGGAGGCCGCGGCGCTCGTGCCCTGCGACCCTCGCACGATCAGCGCGGCAGTGCGCGCCGGTCGCATCCCGACCATTCAACTCGGTGAGCGGAAACTCATCCCACGCGCGGCCTTCGAGCGCTACCTCGAGCAGGGAGCGGTCGAGAAGGCGGCGTCAGCGTGACGGCCAACAAGAAGGCCCCCGGCGCTGTTGGAGCAGCTGCCGAGGGCGAGACCGGAACCATCAACGAGGAAGGAACCAGATCAGTCATGAACAACGTAGCACCCACCACCGCCACCAGGTACCTCGAACTGTTCGCGGGCGAGCCCACGATCGACGAGGTCGCGTGGGCGGAGACGAACCTCGCCGACATGCCCACGGTGGTGTTGTTCGACGAGACCCGGAAGGTGAAGACCTGGCAGGGGGACGACGGCCGCTGGTACCGCACGGGCGGCCTCATCGTCGCGTCGCCGCACTCCCGCGGCCGCTTCCGCATCACCCTCTACAAGGGCGCCGACGTCGGCGACCTCGCCCGCCTGCAGCGCACCATCCAGCAGGCGAAGGAGGGGCGGTTCACACGGTTCGGGTGGCGCCCGTACGTCGGGAAGGACGGTGACACGCTCTACAGCTTCCGGTGGTCGTTCCTCACCGACCCGGCAAAGGGCCGCGTCAACCGGTTCGGCGACCCGCTGATGCGGCTCCGCCCGTGCCGGGTCGACGCGTGCATCGAGCCTTACCACGAGGGCAAGCGCGACGAGTGGGTGCACACCCTCGAGCCGATCCGCACCGACCAGTACACGATCACCGTCGAGCGGGCCGAGACCGAAGGCGAGTGGCGGGTCGAGGTGTACGCGGACGACTGCCGCCTGTTGCCGAGCCAGGTCGGCGGGATGATCTCGGACATGGAGTGGGCGACGGCCGAGTGCCGGAAGCTCAACACCGTCGTCCCCACGATCGAGATGGTGGCCGCCTGATGCGCGTCACAATCTATTCTCGCTTCGCCGGCAATATCACGATCGAACCCGCCACCCTCGACGAAACCACACCTGCCGTAACCCTCAAGGCTCTCGGAAGTCAGCTCGACCTCTACCCCGACGAGGCCCGCCTACTCTCCTTGAAATTGATCGAGGCCGCCGCGAAGGCGGAGCGGGCGGAGCAACCGGAATGGCCGTAGACATCATCCAGCCAGTTGATCTCACGATCGGAGAAGCCAAGAGCATCACGATGAAGATCGCGCTCGTCATGACGAGCATCCAGGATCAGCGCGAGAAGTGGCAGCGGCTGGTGATCGAGGCCTACACGGGCCGCGTGTGGGTCGCGCTCGGGTATGAATCGTGGGATCGCTACGCGGCCGCGGAGTTCAAGGCTGAGCTATCCCGCGAGGAGTCGAGGCAGGCGAACATCGATCTCGGCCGAGAGGGCATGTCCACTCGGGCTATTGCGGCCGTAACCGGCACGAGCAACAAGACAGTCAACACCGACATGAAAGCAGCAGGTGTTACCGGAAGTAACACCTCGCTGGGGCCAGATGGAAAGACCTACCACCGTCCCGAAGTAACGGCACCTCGTACGCGGCGCCGGAAGCCTCTGCCCGACGCGTTTCGTGACGCAATGTGGGACCTGCAGCGGGCGGTCGAGCGGTTGGATCGACTCACTAAGGACGACCGGTTCGCGGCGCATCAGGACGCGCTATGGAAGGCGCATTTTCACCAGATGAATGCGATTACCGAGGCGCTGGACGATGTCGATCTGTACGGCCTCAACGGAGTACGGCGACCCGATGCCGTCGAAGAGGAGGACGCATGACGTGGTTGCGGCGTATGGGGCCGGCGCGGCTTGCGTCGGTGGAGGACCGGCTCGGGTCGTTCACGATCACCGAGGACGGCACCGGAACGTCGATCACGATCGATCTCACGCCCGAGGCAGCCGTGCAGTGGGTCACCGCGCTCACTGACGCGCTCGCCCGCACCGGCGTGACCGTGCTAACTCGACGAAAAGAGAGCTGATGACGGACTCGAGACTGCCGGCCCGCTGGCTCACCGACCCGATCATGGACGGGCTCTCCGATCGCGCCTGGCGCACCTTCACCGGTTCGCTGATGTGGTGCAACGAGGCGGGCACGGACGGGAAGATCCCGCAGCGCGCCATGCGGTTCCTCCACCCCCTCGGCGTCGACTCCGCCACCCTCACCGAGCTCATCACGGCGGGACTCTGGGCGGTCGAGGGTGGCGACCCGTTCGTTCCTAACTGGGAGGGCATGGGGCAGGAGCTCGCCGCCGTGGTGACCGCGCGCCGGGTCGGAAACCGGAACCGGAAACGGATGGAGCGGGAGCGCCGCAAGGGCAAGGTCACTTCGGATGTCACGCGTGACGTCACGGGGTCGCAGGAGGACAGGACAGGACAGGCAAGGACAGGACAGGCAACTACTGGCGAGCGTCAGAACTCGTGGGATGTTGCGCCGATTGGTGAAGGGCGGATTGCGTCGTGATTGATTTCGGTATGCGCTGTGAGAAGCACGTGGGTGAGGTGTTCCCGCCTCGCTGTGACGACTGTGCAGCGGCGGCCGCGGAGACTGCCCCGCCGGCGCCCCGCTACAAGGTGTACGTGCCGGGTTCGGAGTGTCCTCTGCACCGCGGCTACCCGATGCCCTGCGACAGATGCGAGCGCGACCGCGCCGCACAGATCAACAACGAAAGGAAGAGCTAATGGCTATGGAGGTAATGGTTGTGGACACGGATGAGGGTGGCCGGGTTTACCGGGTGGATCTCGGGACGTTGAAGTCGTGGCTGGACGCGTACGAGGGTGCGGTGATGCTGAAGGATCTGCCGGCGGACACACCGGGGCTCGACGCGATGATCGCGGAGCGAGGAGAGGCCGCCTGGGTGCAGGTTCTGACCGAGGAGAAGCGGGCTCAGTTCACGGCGATGGGCAAATCGTTCGCCCCGCTCGTCGCGGACGAGGGTGCAGCCGATGCCTGACGAGGCGATCGAGTGGGACGGCGCCCGTGTGGCGTTGGCGTACGCGCGAGCGTTCTCGTCGAAGGACCGGGAAGGGGCGCTGGCGATGCTGGTGTCTCTCCCGGTGGATCAGATCGCGGACTTCGCGTCGATGATGGTGCTGATGATCCGCAACGCGATCGCTGTCGGCGGGATCGATGAGCGGGCGTTCTACGACACGATGGGCGAGCTGCTCGAGCGGAAGGCTGCGGAGGGATGAGGCCGTGGTGGTGGCGCCCGGCCCGTGACGAGGACGACGGCGAGCGGACCCTCGGGGCGCCGGGCCCGGGGAAGGTGCTGATGGTCACGGCGCGCGACCCTGCCGGCGACCCGATCGAACGCACATGGGTGGAGGCTGACGCGGTCGACGGATACGACGAAACACGGTGGAGCAACACGCCCCCCTGAGCCCGGATTCCTGTTAAAATCTCAGTAGGAGCACGATTCGCCCCGATCAACGACGAGGAGCCTTAGCGGGCCAAGTCGGAGGAATCTCACCGGATCGGTTCTCAGCAGAAGGCCAGCGGTCAAGCCGCGGGCCAACGCCACCTCAACAGCCGAGGAGCCTTAGCGGGCCAACGCTGCAGGATGGCCGAGGAGCCCGCCGCGTCAACCCGTCCGCCTGTAGCGACTCTCCCACCCCTCTGCCCGTGGTTCCCCGGGTCTCTGAGAGGGGTCCAACTCGCCACGAAAGGGCAACCCTGATGAACCTCCTGGAAAAGATCGAGTACTACAAGACCCGCACCGAACAGCTGCTCAAGACCTGCATGGACGAGGGCCGCGACCTCACCGAAGCCGAGCTCGCCGAGGTCGAGAAGATGAAGACCGAGGGCGTGGCGGCCGCCGCGTCCATGAAGCGCGCCGCCGAGAGCAAGAAGCTCTTCGATAGCATCGCCGGCACTGTCGACTCTGAGAGCACCGACCAGAGCCGTGGCGGGTTCCTCGCCCTGACCGGTGCCGGCGCGAAGGCCGCGTCGAAGCGGATGGTGTCGCAGCTGGTCCAGTCGCACGGGCAGAAGGCGTTCCTCACCCCCGGTGTCGCCGACTTCCAGGTGCCCCTGGAGTCGCAGAGCCCGCTCGAGATCCAGCGCATCCCTCAGAGCATCCTCGAGGTGCTGAAGACCACCGAGCGCGCCGTCCCGAAGTGGGAGTACCTGCGGCAGACGGTATTCACCAACAACGCCGCGATCGTCGCCCCTGGCGCCACGAAGCCCACCTCCGTGGTGACCGTCGACAAGGCCGACGGCGAACTCTTCGTATTCGCACACCTGTCCGAAGCGATCGACAAGTACCTCCTCGAGGACAACGACTCGATGGCAGCGTTCCTGCAGTCCCAGCTGCTCTACGGCCTGGCCCGCAAGCTCGAAGCCGAAGTGCTCTCCGGAGACGGCACCACCGGTCACCTCACGGGCCTCCTGAACACCTCCGGCATCCAGACCCAGGCCTTCGGCGACGACCGCATCACGACCCTCCGGGCGGCCGCCACGAAGCTCGAGGTACTCGGCCACGAGACCGACGTCTACATCCTCAACCCGAACGACTGGGCAGCCATCGAGACGACCCGTGCAGGCACCTCCGGCACCTTCGACCTCGGCGGACCCATCGACCGCGCCCAGCGCCGCGTGTGGGGCTCCCAGGTTGTCACCTCGCCCGGGCTCCCCGCCGGCACCGCCCTCGCCCTCGACCTCGACGCCGCCACTGTCGACCGAGACACCCGCGGAGTGCAGGTGGACTGGGACCGCTCCGGCACCCTGTTCGAGAAGAACCAGATCAAGGCCCGCGTCGAAGGACGCTTCGGCCTGTCCGTCTACCGCCCCGAAGCGATCGTGAAGATCGACCTCACGGACGAGTAGCAAGCCGCTGCACCGGGTGTCTCTGGATGACTGACGGTGCAGCCGAGGGCGGCAGGGCCTGCAACCTGCCGCCCTCACCCCCAAGGGGGTTCGGATCGCTACAACCGAACCCACCGGACAGAGTTCCGGCAGTGTCTTATCCCCCCCTGACGAAAATCTTTTCACCCATGAGAGGACCGAGCATGCAGCATACGGATGCGTTGGAGGCGACGATCGCGGCGTCTCCGGTGCTGTCGCTGGCCGTGAACACAGCTGTGGTGACTCTGGCGCGCACGTTGGCCGAGCAGATGGACGAGGCGGGCGCTGAGGCGTCTACGCGGCTGTCGGCGGCGTACCTGTCGGTGCTGAAAGACCTCCACCGGGTGATCGCCACGTCGAAGGCGACCCCCACCTCCTCGAAGACGGCGACTCTCCGCAAGATGCGCGAGGGTGCCCCCACCCTGAAAGCGGTGAAGTGATGAAAGACCCCCAGTATCTCGCTGACGCGGCGATGGAAGCGTTCGAGCTCGCGCAGGAGCAGACCGGCGAGCAGAAGACCCACACGTTGCTCGAAGGCGTGCTGCTCGCCACCCTCGCCCTCCATCCGGCGCCCGCAGACTAGACGGCGGCGATGGCCGCCCTCAACTTCGACGGCAACGTGAGAGGAGTGCTCTGATGCCGCAGATACCGGGCCAGGAAGATCCGCTCCGGCGGCTCGAGCGGATCGTCGATGATCTCGTGAAGGGTTCGCCCCTCGACTCGTCGGCGATCTCGCAGGGCCTTCTGCAGTTCATCGGCGGGAAGCTGCAGGGCTTGGCCGGCGCGGCGTTCGAGTGGATCGGATCTATCACGACGAAAGGGCCGTGGACGAACGAGGGGACGCTGACGAACACTGGCAAGCTTATGCAGAACGGCGACTCGGACCTCAACGGTGACGTGAAGATCACGAAGACCCTCGACGTGACCGCGGAGACCACCCTGCGTGCGCTCGTGAAGCTACTGGGCGACCTCGTTCTTGAGGGCGACGGGAAGATCGTGGCGGGCAACATAGAGATTCGCCCGGCGTCATCCGGTGGCGGCGGTGTGATCATGCCGACCTCGGGTGAGCTCGCGCTCGGCGGGCCCGGCGGTGTCGCCCTCGCCGACAATGTCCGGGTGATCCTGTCCCTGAACGTCGGCGAGAACCTGGTCGTCGAGGAAGAGACCTGGTTGAAGGCCGGCGTGCGCGCCACGGGCCTCGCGGACGCTCCCACCGGGACCACGCTCTACAGTGTGGTCATGAACTCGGCCGGCCGCCTCTACCGCGGCGACCCCATCTGACATGCGATTCAGGAAGAGAGAGCGTCACATGCCCAACCGGACCATCGTCGGCGGCGCCTACCCCGTTGGCGGCCTGCTCACCAACGTCATCGGCCTGCAAGGCATCCACGCCACCGGCGTGACCTTCATCGGCCCGGCGATCTTCGCCGCCGGCAGCTTCAAGTTCGAGGGCACCCAGACCCTCGACGGCCGCCCTGATGACCTGATCTGGGACATCGACGAGCAGCGGGCCCATGCCGTCGGCGCCGTGATCGTCGAGGATTGCGTGTTCGTGGACTGCACGTTCAGGTTCATCGGGTTCGCGGTCACCCCCAGCAACCAGGCCGCGTTCCTCGCCGGCATGCGCGTGTCCTGACCCACTGCGACTCTCACGAGTGGAGCGTATCGGCACTCTCGTGGCCGTCCTGGCGTCCCTAGGGCAGTCAAAAGGGCGCACAGGGCCCGCCGGCGGTATCGTCTGAGCATGAGTGATGAGACCTGGCTGCGCGGAGCGGTGCTGAAGCGAATCGACGATCCATCTGAGGTCGTGTTTCTGGCCGCGGATCGGGACGGAGCCACCATCCGGGTAACCGACGGCAGACGTCGATCGGACCCGTGGCCTACGCGTGCGGCCGAGTGGGTAAGGGCGACTGATGACGAGGCCAAGGCTGCACGCGAATCAACTAGCTGATTCGGGGGGCACAATTCAGGGCACAGCGGACTATGTAGCGGCCGGTTTTTGAGTGCGTTCGGATGCACTTGGCCGTCTGCGCCGATGCCCGCTGATGCCTGTCGTTGCAACGATCCGAGCCTGCCCGCGCCTTCTGTCTCATGAGTTCGAATCCCCCATTCTCCGCCAGACGCGTGTTGGGTGCGCGCACAGCGCGGCTGCCCCTCTGATTAAGCCACGCTCTCCGCAAACACGAAGGCGCGGGCCGCTCGGCGCCGGCGCCGCCGGCGGCTGCTCGGTCAGCGGGCGCCCGACTCGATGGCGGGGGCGGCCGCGGGGTCGGCGCCGTCGAGGAACTCGGTGAGGCGCACGACCTCCGCGGTCTCGCCGATGCCCTCCGCGGCACGGCGCAGCATGTAGAGCGAGAGCAGCACGCCGCGGTTCGGCACGTGCGACCACGGCACCGGACCGGCCCCGCGCCAGCCCGCCTTGCGGAGCGCATCGAGCCCGCGGTGGTAGCCGACCCGCGCATAGGCGTACGACGCCACGACCTCGCCGCGCGACCACGCGCGATCGGCCAGCGTCGCCCACGCGAGCGACGACGACGGGAACTCGGTCACCGCCGCCTGCAGCGCCTCGTCGATGTCGTAGCCGACAGCCCGGGCCAGGGCATCCTCGACGCCGGGTTCTTCGGGCAGCAGGGTCTCGGCGGGGCCGAGCAGGTTCGCAGAGCTCATCCACCGATCGTACCCGCGCAACGAGAAGCGCCCCCGCCGAGACGGCGAGGGCGCTTCTGAGAGATTGAACTGGAAATGCAGCGCCCATGGGGCGCTATCCGGGTTGTCCGATCAGCCCTGGCGGGCCTTGAATCGGGGGTTCAGGTGATTGATCACCAGTGTCCGGCCCCGGCGGCGAACGATCTGCGAACCCTGCATCTTCTTCATCGAGCTCAATGAATTCCGCACCTTCATATCGGCTCCTTTCGTCGTTCAGTAGAACAAGTAGACACCCGAAAACCTTCCCAAGGGAAGAGCTACCCGAACTCGCCCCGCCCCGAGCGCGCGTTGTCGTCGCCCGTGTCCGAGGCCAGCGACTCCTCGACCTTCTCCGGCGCGAACGGCAGGCCCGCGCTGCCGACCACGTCCGGCGCATCCTCACCGTGTTCCCGCGTGTAGGCGCGGTGGGCGTACCGCTCGTCGTCCATCCGCTGGGCGAGCTGGGCGTAGGCCACGCGCAGGCGCGGCACCCGCTGCACCACGTCCATCACGATCCGGAACCGGTCGAGGTCGTTCAGCATGAGCATGTCGAACGGCGTCGTCGTGGTGCCCATCTCCTTGAACCCGCGCACGTGGATGTTCGAGTGGTTCGTGCGCCGGTAGGTCAGCCGGTGGATCAGCGACGGATACCCGTGGAACGCGAAGATCACCGGCTTGTCGCGCGTGAACACCGCGTCGAAGTCGTCGCTGGACATGCCGTGCGGATGCTCGGTGGAGTCCTGCAGGCGCATCAGGTCGACGACGTTGACGAACCTGACCGCCAGATCGGGGATCTCCCGCGCGAGGATCTGCACAGCCGCCATCGCCTCCACCGTCGGGATGTCGCCCGCGCAGGCGACCACCACATCGGGCTCCTGCCCGGGAGTCTCGGTGCCCGCCCACTCCCACACGCTCACGCCGCGCGCGCCGTGCGCCCGTGCCTCCTCGAGCGAGAGCAGGGTCGCCGTGGGCTGCTTGCCCGCCACGATCACGTTCACGTAGTCGCGCGACGCCAGGCAGTGCTCGGCGGTGACGAGGAGGGTATTCGCGTCCGGCGGCAGGTACACCCGCACGACGCTCGCCTTCTTGTTCACGACGTGGTCGAGGAATCCGGGGTCCTGGTGCGAGAACCCGTTGTGGTCCTGCCGCCAGACGTGCGACGAGAGCAGGTAGGTGAAGGAGGCGATCGGCCGCCGCCACTCCACGTGCGCGCTCGACTCCAGCCACTTCGCGTACTGGTTGAACATGGAGTCGACGATGTGGATGAACGCCTCGTACGACGTGAACAACCCGTGCCGCCCGGTGAGCAGGTAGCCCTCGAGCAGGCCCTGCGCGAGGTTCTCGCTGAGCATCTCGATCACCCGGCCCTCGTGCGCCAGATGCTCGTCGGTGGGCAGCACCGAACCCTGCCAGGCCTTGTCGGTGACGTCGTAGACATCCTGCAGCCGATTGGATGCGACCTCGTCGGGCCCGAAGATGCGGAAGTTGTCGGGGTTGGCCGAGATGATGTCGCGGAGCCACCCGCCGAGCACCTTGGTGGGCTCGACCACCGCCCCACGACCGCCGGAGACGTCGACCTCGTGCGCGGCGAGCGGCGGCAGGTCGAGTGAGCGCAACAGCAGCCCGCCGTTGGCGTGCGGGTTGTCGCTCATGCGCAGCGTGCCCGCGGGGCAGTCCCCGTCGAGCAGCGGCACCGGCCGTCCCTCCTCGTCGAAGAGCTCTTCCGGGCGGTAGCTGCGAAGCCACTCCTCGAGCTGCGCAAGGTGCTCGGGGTTGTCGCGCACCCCGGCGAGCGGAACCTGGTGCGCCCGCCAGGTGTTCTCGACCGGCAACCCGTCGACCACCTTGGGCCCGGTCCAGCCCTTCGGGGTGCGCAGCACGATCATCGGCCAGGCCGGCCGCGCATCGTCACCACCGTTCCGGGCTGCATCCTGAATGGCGGCGATGTCGTCGAACGCGGTGGCGAGGGCCGCCGCGAACCGTTCGTGCACGAGCATCGGGTCTTCGCCGTCGAACCCGCCCGAGACGATCCGCGGCGAGTAGCCGTACCCGGTGAACAACGCCGCGAGCTCCTCCTCCGGGATGCGGGCGAGGATGGTCGGGTTCGCGATCTTGTACCCGTTGAGGTTGAGGATGGGCAGCACCGCGCCATCCGTCGCCGGGTTCAGGAACTTGTTCAGGTGCCAGCTCGTGGCGAGCGTCGCCGTCTCGGCCTCCCCGTCGCCCACGACGCAGGCGGTGATGAGCGACGGGTTGTCGAGCACCGCGCCGTACGCGTGCACGAGCGAATACCCGAGCTCACCGCCCTCGTTGATCGACCCCGGGGTCTCCGGCGCCGCGTGCGACGGGATGCCGCCCGGGAAGGAGAACTGCCGGAACAGCTTCTGCATCCCGGCACCGTTGCGCGGCACGTGGTGGAAGAGCTCCGAGTAGGTGCCGTCGAGCCACGCGTTCGCCACCACGCCCGGGCCGCCGTGACCGGGGCCGGCGACGTACACCACGTTCGAGGAGCGCTCCACGATCAGCTTGTTGAGGTGCGCCCACACGAGGTTGAGGGCCGGGGTGGTGCCCCAGTGCCCGAGCAGCCGGGGTTTGATGTCGGATGCGGAGAGCGGCTCGCGCAGGAGCGCGTTGTTGCCGAGCAGATAGATCTGCCCGACCGAGAGGTAATTGGCCGCGCGCCACCAGGCGTCGACGACCGTCAGGGGAACCGCACCGGAAGTGGTCATGAGCCCAGCCTAGGAACCCTGGGCCGCCGTGCACAGATCTCCACCATGAACCGTGAGCGTACGCGCCACCCGGCCCGGTGACCATGCGGGAAACCGCGCGTTTTCCCGCACCCGAATCGTGCGGGAAACGACCTGGGCCCGGCCCCCCGACGGCTGTTAGCTTCCCCACCAAGGCTCAACAAGGGGGTTCCTCATGCACGTGAATGCCGTTCTTTCATCCCGGCGACCGAGTTGGCTGCGCCTCGCCGTCGTCGCACTCGCCGTCGCGATCGCTTCGCTAGGCGCCGTCGTCGGCGTCGCCGCACCCGCCCACGCCGCCGGCAACGTCGTCGTCTCGCTCACCTTCGACGACGGCGACGGCGACCAGCTCGCCGCGGCCCAGACGATGAACGCGAAGGGCCTCACCGGCACCTTCTACATCATCTCGGGCTCGGTGGGTCAGCCCAACTACCTCACCCAGGCCAATCTGCAGACGCTCTACGCCGCAGGCAACGAGATCGGCGGCCACACGGTGCACCACCCCGACCTCACCACCCTCGGTGCCGACGCCGTGAAGAGCGAGGTCTGCACCGACCGGGTCAACCTCACGAACTGGGGGTTCCCGGTGACGAGCTTCGCGTATCCGTTCGCCGCGGTGAACGCCCAGGCCGAGCAGGTGGTGGCCGACTGCGGGTACAACAGCGCCCGCGGTCTTGGCGACCTCAAGACGGCGCCCGGCACCGACTGCGCGGACTGCGCCAACGCCGAGACCATCCCGCCGGCCGACCCGTTCTACACGAAGGCGGCCGATCAGGTCGACGCCACCTGGACCCTGGAGCAACTGCAGAAGCGCGTCACCGACGCGGAGGCCGAGGGCGGCTGGGTGCAGCTGACCTTCCACCACGTGTGCGACGGCTGCGGCTTCGACGCCAACGACCCCACCATCTCGCCCGCGCTGTTCGACCAGTTCACGACCTGGCTGGCCGGCTGGAAGGACGGCACCACGAAGACGGTGAAGAACGTCACCGACGTGATCGGAGGCGCCGTGAAGCCGGTCGTCGCCGGCCCGCCGCTCGCCCCGCCGCCCGGCCCCGGCGAGAACGGCGTGCAGAACCCGAGCCTCGAGACGCCCGGCACCGTGGTGAACATGCCGCAGTGCTGGTGGGGTTCGAGCTTCGGCACCAACACACCCACCTTCACCACGGTGACCCCGGGCCACACCGGCGCCACCGCCTCGAAGGTCACGATGACGAACTACGTCGACGGTGATGCGAAGATCCTCGCCCAGTTCGACGAATCCGGATGCGCGCCCAGCGTCAGTCCCGGAGCCACCTACTCTCTCAGGGCCTTCTACATGTCGACCGCCAACACCCAGTTCGCCGTCTACACGCGCAACACGGTCGGCACCTGGACGTACTGGACGTCGAGCCCGATGTTCCCGCCCGCCGCCATCTACACCCAGGCGAACTTCACCACGCCGGCCATCCCGGCCGACATCACGGGCATCAGTTTCGGCCTGAACCTCACCGCCAACGGCGAGCTCACCACCGACGACTACGCGATGTACGACTCGAACGGCGCCCCGCTCTACGCCCTGAGCCCCGTGCCGCCGAGCGTGGCCGGCACCGCCCAGGTCGGCAAGCTCCTCACCGCGACCGTGGCGCCGTGGGCGCCCGACCCGGTGGCGCTGTCGTACCAGTGGAACGCCGACGGCGTCGCCATCGCCGGTGCGACCGGCCTCACCTTCACCCCCACGGCCGCCGAGGTCGGGAAGGCGATCACCTTCACGGTCTCCGGCCAGAAGACCGGCTACGAGACCCTCTCGGCGACCTCGGCCCCGACGGCGGCGGTGATCGCGGCCGATGCCACCGTGGTGCGGCTGGGCGGCGCCGACCGCTACGCGGTCTCGGCGGCGGTGTCGGCGAGCACCTTCGCGCCCAACGTCCCCGTAGCCTACGTCGCCTCCGGAGAGGTGTTCCCCGACGCCCTCTCGGGCTCGGCGGCGGCCGGCAAGCTGGGCGGCCCGGTGCTGCTCGTGGGCAAGAACACCATCCCGGCGAGCATCGGCACCGAGCTGGCGCGCCTGCACCCGGCGAAGATCGTCGTGCTCGGCGGCGTGAACACGGTGTCGGATGCGGTGGTCGCCTCGCTCAACGGCAGCGCGCCCACGACACGCATCGGCGGCGCCGACCGGTTCGCGGTCTCCGCGGCCGTGTCGAAGGCGGTGTTCGCACCGAACGTGCCCGTCGTGTACGTCGCATCCGGAGCCGTCTTCCCCGACGCGCTCTCCGGCTCGGCGGCGGCCGGCAAGCTCGGCGGCCCCGTGCTGCTCGTGACGAAGGACAGCATCCCGACGGTCGTGAAGACCGAGCTGAACCGGCTGCACCCGGCGAAGATCGTGGTGCTCGGCGGCACCGCGACCGTCGCCGACAGCGTGAAGACCGCGCTGAACGGCATCGCCCCGACCACGCGCATCTCCGGCGCCGACCGGTTCGCGGTCTCGGCCGCGGTCTCGGCGGCCACCTTCACCCCGGGTGTGCCGGTGGTCTACATCGCCTCCGGCGCGGTCTTCCCCGACGCGCTCTCCGGCTCGGCAGCCGCCATCGTGAAGGGCGGGCCGGTGCTGCTGGTCAGCCAGAACGCGATCCCGGCGTCGGTGCAGACCGAGTTGCAGCGGCTGAACCCGGCGAAGATCGTGGTGCTCGGCGGAGCCAACACGGTCTCCGACGCGGTGTTCGCCTCGCTCGCGGCCTACATCGGCTGAGCCTCCCCGACCGGCGACGGCCGGATGCCTGCACCCCCAGCATCCGGTCGTCGCCCCTTCTCGTGGGCTTCTGTTCGTGAAAGCGGGCTGAACGCCGACTGGGAGCACCGGACGCGCTGTCCCCCGATTGACCGCTGTCGCCCGAGGCCCGCGACCCGTAGGATCGCACCTGTCAGGGCCTTCAGGCCGCTCGGCCAGGGGATGACCGACGAACACGATGACCGAGGAACAATGAGTCTGCGCAACAGCTCCGTCGCCGCGGTGATCCGCCCGCGCGAGCAGATCTCCAGCCAGACCCGCCTGGTGGTCGCCGCACTCACCCTGCCCATCCTCGCGGCGATGCTGTGGTTCTCGATCCCGCGGGGCACATGGCCCCGCGTGATCATCGCGTTCCTGTTCATCGTGGCGCTCTACGCGGCGGGCACCTGGTTGCTGCGCGGGGTGAGCATCCGGCTCGAACGCGACAGCCTGATCGAGCGCGGCTACTTCCGCCACGACAACCGCATCCCGGCCAAGCGCATCGCCACCGCGCTCGTGATCGACGTGTATCGCGGTGTCTCGACCGAGACGAACCGGCAGCTGTTCCTGCTCGACTCCTCGGGCGAGCTGCTGGTGCGCATGCGCGGCGAGTTCTGGTCGAACGACGACATCGAGACGGTGGCCACCGCCTACGACGTGCCGGTGCGGCGGATTCCCGACCCCATGACCGCCGCCCGGCTCCGCGCCGAGTCACCCGACCTGCTCTACTGGTTCGAGCGCTGGCCGTGGGTCGGCGGGCTGACCGTGGCGGGCGCGATCTCGCTGCTCGCGCTGCTGCTCATCGCGCTGATGTCCCCGGCGTCGCTCGTGCTGGCCTGACCTCGCCCCGTCGCCCGTCGCCCTGCGCGAGCTCGCGCACGAACACCACGACGTCGGCGTCGCGGCGTGCCTCGGTGAAGCCCAGGCGCGGGTAGAACGCGAGGGCGCCGGTGTTCCGCGGGTCGACCCCGAGGTGCACGCCCGGCACGCCCGCAGCGCGCAGCGTCTCGAGGCAGCGTTGCACCAGGGCACGGCCGATGCCCCGCCCCTGGGCGGCTTCGGCGATGTCGATGTGGAGGTGCGCCGGATGATCGGCCGACCACGAGGTGAGCATGCGTTCTGGCGCGAGCCCCGCGGCGAGGACGTCGCGATCGAACGCCGTGGTGGTGGGCGCCGCGGCGTAGCGGGCCGCGAATCCCGGCAGCCAGTCGGAGCGGTAGCGGTCGACGAAGCGCGCCGTATCGGGGGTGGCGACGACGTAGCCCGCGGGCTCGGCATCGCCGATCTCGGCCACGAGCGCATACTCGGGCTCGAGCGCGAGATACGGGTTGAGGTAGACGTCGGCCAACAGGTCGGGGTTCGACGTGAGGGCGCTGGCGTCGCTGCCGGCGTTCCCGGTGCGGAGGCAGATCTCCGCGAGCCGGGCCGGCGCGCCGGGCCGGTGGTAGTCGGGGTAGCGCCAGAGCACCCACCCGTCGCCCCCACCGAGCGGGCCGTGCGCATCCTGGAGCGGTTCAGACACGGGTGATCAGCTGCGTCGGGCGGGAGCGCCATTCGGCCAGCAGTTCGGCTCGCACGGTGACGCCGGAGCCGGGGCCGGCCGGCACCGCGAGGCGGCCGTCGACGAGCACGAACGACTCGGTCAGGTCCTCGGCGAAGTACCGGTTCGAGGCCGAGGTGTCGCCCGGCAGGGTGAAGCCGGGCAATGCGGCGAGCGCCACGTTGGCTGCCCGGCCGAGCCCGGTCTCGAGCATGCCGCCGCACCACACCGGCACGTCGCGGTCGAGGCAGGCGTCGTGGATGCGGATGGCCTCGAGATACCCGCCGACACGGCCGGCCTTGATGTTGACGATGGCGGTGGCGTCGCGCTCGATGGCGTCGATGGCGACCCCGACGCTCGTGATCGACTCGTCGAGGCACACCGGGGTGTCGATCGCCCGCGCCAGGCGGACGTGGGCGGCGATGTCCTCCTCGACGAACGGCTGCTCGATGAGCAGCAGCCCGAAGGCGTCGAGTTCGCGCAGGTGGTCGATGTCGGCGATGGTGTAGGCGGTGTTGGCGTCGACCTGCAGCAGGGCATCCGGCCCGAGGAGCGTGCGCACGGCGGCGACGGGTTCGAGATCCCAGCCCGGTTTGATCTTCAATTTGATGCGGCGGTACCCCTCGTCGCGGTAGCCGGCGACCTCCTCCAGCAGGGCGTCGATGCTCGGGGCGATTCCGACGGAGACACCGCAGTCGACCTCGGGCCGCACGGCGCCGAAGTACTCACCGAAACTGACCCCGGCCGCCCGCAGCTGCGCATCGAGCACGGCCGTCTCGAGCGCGGCCTTCGCCATGCGATGGCCGACGACGAAGTCGAGGAGGCCGGCGACGTCAGGGGCGCTCACCGTTTGGGCGGCGAGGAGCGCGGGGGCGAGGTAGTCGCGAATGACGGCGGAGCAGCCCTCGACGTACTCGCTGGAGTAGAACGGATCGGCCATCGCGACGCACTCACCCCAGCCCTCCCCGGCATCCGTCAGCACCCGGACGAGCAGGACGTCGCGGGCGGTCTGCCGGCCGAAGCTGGTCTCGAACGGGCGCACGAGCGGCATGGCGACGCGGTGCACCTCCACCGCCTCGAGCACGACGGGCAGCGCGGAGCCGCTCGTGTGCACCGCCGCCGCCGTGGTCACGTCAGGCCCCGGCGCGCTCGGCCAGCCGGTCTTCGAGACCCCAGGCCTGGCCGTACCCACCGCTGCTCTCGGGCGCGGCCATCAGGTCGAGGAACGCTTTCGCGTCGAACGCCTCCGGCCCGAGCACCCCCGTGCCCGACCAGGTGCCCGCCGCGAGGAGCTCGAGCGCGATCACGGGGTTCAGCGCCGTCTGCCACACCACGCACTGGCTCTCGTACTCGGCCATCGTCCACTCGTTGTCGGCGACGTGGTAGAGGTACACCTCGCGGGGGCTTCCGTCGGGGCCGGTGCCGGTGACCCAGAGGCCCGCGCAGGTCTTGCCCGTCATGAACGGGCCGAGCGTGGCCGGATCGGGCAGGCCCGCCGCCACCACGTCGCGCGGGGCGACCTCGACCGGACCATTGGCGCTCCGCACCCGCAGCGGCGTGGTCTTGTCAAGACCCAGCTGGTGCAGCGTCTTCAGGATGCCGATGAACTCGTTGCCGAGCCCGTACTTGAAGGTCACCCGCCGCGCATCCACCCACCGGGGCATCAGCAGCACCTCCTCGTGCTCCACGTTCACGCACTCGACGTCGCCGATGCCCTCGGGGAAGGTGAACACCTCAGGCTCGGAGAACGGGGCGGTGGTGTACCAGCCGCGATCCTTCTCCCAGATCACGGGCGGGTTGAGGCACTCCTCGATGGTGGTCCAGATCGAGAACGACGGCGCGAAGATCTCGTTGCCGTCGGAGTCGCGCACCACGAGGTTCGCCCCGTCGCGGGTGCCGAGCTCGTCGATCTCGCTGAACAGGTGGTCGGCGGCGTAGCGCGCGAACACGTCGCTGAGGCCGGGCTCCACGCCGATGCCCACCAGGGCGAGCCGGCCGGCTTTCTCCCAGTCGGGCGCCTGCGCGAACTGGTCGTCGCCGAGCTTCACACCGGTCTCGGCGTAGGGGTCGGTGGGGTGCGGCTCGCTGAGGCTCATCGCCATGTCGAGGTAGTCGGCGCCCGCCGCGAGCGCCCCGGCGAAGATGGTGGGCACGAACTTCGGCTCCACCGCGTTCATCACGTGCGTGGCGCCGTGCTTGCGGGCCACGGCGGCGACGTCGTCGGGGTCGGATGCGTCGATGCGGTCGGTCGCGAACCGCGCTGCGACCTCGGGGCCGTGCCGCTCGGCGATCCACGCCACGGTGCGCTCCGCGCGACCCAGGTCGTAGTCGGTCACCACCAGTTGCTCGAAGAACGAACGTCGCGCGGCGATCTTCGCGATGGCGTCGCCCACACCGCCGGCGCCCACAAGGAGGATTCTCATGGCTCGACGTTACCGTTCAGCCCCCGTGCGGTGCCAGAGGGGCGGATGCGGGCGGGCGCGTTCGGCGTAGAGGCGGGCCGCGAAGGGCGCCCAGAGCAGCACGGCGACGCCGGCCCCGAGCAGGAGGCCGCCGATGGTGTCGGTCAGCCAGTGCGCGCCGAGGTAGGTGCGGCTCACCATCATGAGCACCGTGTAGACCGAGCCGGCCACCCAGATCCACACCCGCACGAACACGATGCCGAGCGTCACGGCGAGCGTTGCGGCGTTCGCCGAGTGCCCCGAGGGGAACGACCCGTAATCCGACACCACCAGGATGTCCTCCGGCCGCGGCCGCCCGATGACCGTCTTCAGCACCTGCACGAGGCCCGCGCTCACGATGATGGCGATCGTGAAGTAGAGCGCCGCCCACGGCCGCCGGAACACCAGCAACGCGGCGATCGTGACGAGCGGGACGACGAAGACGGCGATCACCCCGCCGCCGAGCGAGTTCATGACGAGCGAGGGCACGTCCCAGAACGGCGACCGGTGCTCGGCCATCTCGTTCATCCACTCGGTGTCGACGCCGAACGGCAGTCCCCGCTCCCGCAGCACGACGATGGCCCCGAGCAGCAGCACGAGCAGCACGGCCACGGCCCCCGACACGATGGGCCAGCGCCGCGCCACCTTCACCGGAACCGGAGCATTCGACATTCCGCTGACGCTACTCCATCCCACCCGTGACGGCTCAGCGCCCGCCGGCTCAGCGCCCGCCGGCTCAGCGCGTGAGCGCCGGCACGCGACGCGGTCGCACCACGAACCAGAGCGAGAGGATGCCCACCACGGCCGTTCCTGCCATCACCGCCGCCATCGGCGTGGCACTGCCGATGCCGAGCACCCCCACGAGCGGGGAGATGAGGCCGGCGAGGCCGAAGTTCACCGCGCCGAGCAGCGACGCCGCCGTGCCCGCCTCGTGCCCGTGCGCGTTGAGCGCCAGCACCTGCACGCACGGGAAGGTGAGCCCGCAGGAGAAGATGAAGAACCACAGCGGGACCAGGGTGCCGAGCAGTCCGAACCCGAGCTGGTCGAACAGGACGATGAGGCCCGCGCAGCTGAGCAGCAGCACGGTCGAGACCGCCAGGATCCACTGCGGCCCGAGGTACTTCGTGAGCCGCGCCGAGAGCTGCGCGCCGGCCACGATGCCGAGCGAGTTCACCGCGAAGACGATGCCGAACTGCTGCGCGTCGAAGCCGTACACCTGCTGGAACAGGAACGAGCTCGCCGAGAGGTAGGAGAACAGCCCCGCGAAGGTCATTCCGCCGATGATCGCGACGCCGATGAACACCGGGTCGGTGAGCACGGCCCGGTAGCGCTGACCCGTGGTGCTGTGGCCCGCGTCGTGCCGGCGCGCCGGCGGCAGCGTCTCCCGGATCCAGAGCGACACCACGACGATGACGAAGCCGCCGTAGGCCGCCAGCACCCAGAAGATGCCGCGCCAGTCGATGACGAGCAGCAGCTGCGACCCGATCACCGGCGCCACGATGGGGGCGAGACCGCTCACCAGCGCGAGCCGGGAGAGCATCACCACGAGCGGCCGGCCGCCGAACAGGTCGCGCACCATCGCCATCGCCACCACGCCGCCGGCGGCCGCGCCCATCCCCTGCAGCACCCGGAAGGCCCCGAGGGTCCAGATGTCGGGCGCCACCGCCGCGCCCACGCAGGCGACCACGTGCACACCCGTAGCGATGATGATCGGCAGCCGCCGCCCCACCCGGTCGCTCCACGGGCCCACCAGCAGCTGACCGAGCGCGAACCCGATGGTGGTGCCGGTGAGGGTGAGCTGGATGAGGGCGGCCGGTACGTCGAAATCGACCTCCAGCACCGGGAAGGCGGGCAGGTACAGATCGATCGTGAACGGCCCGAGCGCGGTCAGCGCGCCCAGGATGACGACATAGACGAGCCGCTGCCGGGTGGTGAGGGAGTCGCCGGGATGTACGACGGTGATCGGGGAGGTTGCTGTTGCCACCATGACATTCTGGGGGGCGCGCGACTCAGGCGATGACCAGCTGCACACCGCTCTCGAGGAATGCCGCGCGCATCCGCTCGTCGAGCCCGGTGGTGACGAGGGTGTCGAACTCGGCGATCGCCCCGATGCGACCGAGATCGATCCGGCCGATCTTCGAGGCGTCGGCCACGAACACGGCGCGGTCGGCAGCCAGCAGCATGGCGCGCTTCACCTCGGTCTCGGCGAGGTTGACGTTGGTGGCCCCGGCATCCGGATGCACGCCGGTGCCGCCGAGGAACGCCAGGTCGACGTGCAGGTCGTCGAGCACCTTCGTGGCGAACGGCGCCACCAGGGAATGCTGGAGCGGACGCAGCGTGCCGCCGGTCACCACCACCGTGAAGCGCGGAATGGCCGGCTCCAGCGCGAGCGCGGTGGTGAGGCTGTTCGTCACGACCACCACCTCGTCGAGGTCGTCGCGTTCGATGAGGGCGGCCGCGACCGCGGCCGGGGTGGTGCCGACGTCGAGCGCGATGCTGTCCCCGCTGCGCACAAGGGCGGCGGCGGCCACGCCGATGCGCCGCTTCTCCTCCGCGGAGGTGGTGAGTGCCAGCTCGAACGGTTCTTCCCGCCGAGCCGCACCGCCGCGGAGCACGGCGCCGCCGTGCACCCGGTCGATGGGGTTCTCGCGCTCGATGGCGTCGAGGTCGGAGCGCACCGTGACCTCCGAGACGCCGAACTCGCGGCTGAGGTCGGCGACCCGCACGAAGCCGGTGTCGGTCACCCGCGCGAGAATGCGCTCCCGCCGCAGCGCGGAGGGCAGCTGCTCGATGTCGCGGGCCATGCCCCGAGTTTCGGTTACTTCGTCTTGCTTGTCAATCCACAAGCATCCGATCGACTTGACTTGTGGTATCGAAAGTGGCTTACTCGTGGTGTGACAGAGCTCTCCCACGGCATCACGAAGCGCGTGCACCACCTCTCCGACGGGCGCGAGCTCATCTACTTCGACGACGCCGACAGCACCCTCGACCCTGAGCGGGCACCGGATGCGCGCCCCCCGGCCGCACGCCCGGCCGTCGCCTCGATGCGGCAGGACCCGCTCACCGGCGAATGGGTCTCCATCGCCGCCGCCCGGCAGAACCGGGTGATGCTGCCGCCGAAGCACCTCGATCCGCTGGCGCCGTCGAGCCCCGAGAACCTCACCGAGGTGCCGAGCAACTACGACGTGGCCGTGTTCGAGAACAAGTCGCCCTCCTTCGGCCCTGACCTCGCCGAGCCGGGCTACGACGACGCGCACGAGCTCGGTGAGCTGGCGCGGATCGGGCTGGGGCGCATCCGGCCCTCCGTCGGGAGATGCGAAGTGGTGTGCTTCAGCCCCGACACCGACGGCTCGTTCGCCACGCTCAGCCCCTCGCGGGCGCGCACGGTGATCGAGGCATGGGCCGATCGCACCGCCGCCCTGTCGGCGCTGCCCGGGGTTGAGCAGGTGTTCCCGTTCGAGAACCGCGGCGAGGCGATCGGCGTGACGCTGCACCATCCGCACGGGCAGATATACGCCTACCCCTACATCACACCGCGCACGCAGAAGCTGATCGCCTCGATCGAGAGCTACGGGCCGACGCTCTTCGCCGACATCCTCGCCTTCGAGCAGCAGTCCGACCGCGTCGTGCTGCGCGGCGAGCACTTCACCGCCTTCGTGCCGTTCGCCGCCCGCTGGCCGCTCGAGCTGCACCTGCTGCCGCACCGGCACGTGCCCGACTTCGCCGCCACGACCGTCGAGGAGCGCGACGAGCTCGCGGTGCTCTACCGCCGGCTGCTGCGCGCGGTCGACGCGATCTACGACACCCCGACGCCCTACATCTCGGCGTGGCACCAGGCACCGGTGCACGCACACCGCGACGACATCCGGCTGATGCTGCAGATCACCTCGCCGCGCCGGGCCGCCGACAAGCTGAAGTTCCTGGCCGGCTCCGAGTCGGCGATGGGCGCCTTCATCGGCGACGTGCCGCCCGAGACCAGCGCCGCCCTGCTACGAGAAGCCCTCGAACGATCGGACCGCGACCTGTGAGCATCTCCTCCTCCCCCTCGCCCGCTTCGGCCGCCGCCCTCGAGCGCAGCGTGCTCGAGGGCTTCGCCACCCGCTTCGGCGCAGCCCCTGACTCGCTCTGGTCGGCTCCGGGCCGCGTGAACCTCATCGGCGAGCACACCGACTACAACGACGGGTTCGTGCTGCCCTTCGCCATCGACCGGCGCACGATGCTGGCGGTGCGCCGACGCGCCGACCGGGTCATCCGCATCGCCACCTCCTTCGCCCCGGAGACGGTCGAGATCGCCCTCGACGACATCACGCCCGACACGGTCGGCGGCTGGTCGGCGTATGCGCTCGGCATGGTGTGGGGGGCGACCGAGTTCGGCTCGGTGCTCGACGGGGCGTTCGGCCTCGACGCCTACCTCGAGTCCGACATCCCGGTGGGCGCCGGCCTGTCGTCGTCGGCGGCCTTGGAGAGCGTCTTCGGCCTGGCGATCACCGAGCTCTGGGGTCTCGGCTACGACCGCCAGACGATCGCCCGCATCGGGCAGTTCAACGAGAACCAGGTGGTGGGCGCGCCCACCGGCATCATGGACCAGTCGGCGTCGCTGCTCGGCGAACGCGACTCGGTGGTGCTGCTCGACTGCCGCTCGCTCGACACGTCGGTCATTCCGCTCGGGCTCTCGGATGCGCAGCTCACGATCGCGGTGATCGACACGAAGGTGACGCACGAGCACGCCACGGGCGGGTACGCTGCTCGGCGCGCATCCTGCGAGCGTGGCGCGGCGGCGCTCGGTGTCACGTCGCTCCGCGACCTCACCGTCGACGACCTCGGGCGGGCCGAGCGCGAGCTCGACGACGAGACGTTCCGGCGGGTGCGGCACGTCATCACCGAGAACGAGCGAGTGCTCGAGACCGTGCGCGCGCTGCAATCGCACGGCGCCACCGCGATCGGCCCGCTGCTCGACGCCTCGCACGTGTCGATGCGCGACGACTTCGAGATCTCGGTGCCCGAACTCGACCTCGCGGTCGTCACGGCGCAGCAGCACGGGGCGATCGGCGCCCGGATGACCGGCGGCGGCTTCGGCGGATCGGCCATCGCCCTCATCCCCGCCGCCCGCCTCGCGGGGCTGCGTACCGCGGTGCTCGCCGCGTTCGCGGCGGCCGGCTACGCCGCCCCCGACGTCTTCACCGTCACCCCCGCCCCCGGCGCCACCCGCCTCCCCCTCCCGCAGTAACCCGGCCCCGCTCCGTCGGGGCAACGCAGCGCGCGCGGGGTCAGCCGCGCACGATCAGGGCCGCGAGGGTTGCGGGGTCGGCGCCGCCCGGGACCTCGCCGATGACGCGGCCGGCCGCCATGCCCACGACGCGGTCGCAGAGGTCGAGCAGCTCGTCCAGATCGTCGGAGGCGATCAGCACGCCCTTGCCGGCCCGCGCGATCGCGCGCACCCCGGCGTGCACCTCGGCACGATCGGCCGCCGACGCGCCGGCCGTGGGGTCGCCGAGCAGCAGCACCTGGCGCTCCGAGTCGGGGAACGCCCGCACCAGCCCGCGGACCTGCTCGAGCGCCGACCCCTCCCGACCGAGCGATCGCACGGCACCGAGCAGCCGCCCGCCCCACCCGTCGCCCGGGCCGAGGTCGCTGTCGCGGTCGACCAGGCCCGCTCTCGCGAGCCGCGGGAGCGCCGAGGCGGCGACCGGCATCGCGATTCCGCCGACGAACCGCACCCGGTAGCGCGGGGCATCCGTCGACGCGAAGTAGAGCCCAGCGGCGATCGCGTGCTCGACCGTGTCGGTGGTCACGGGCGTGCCGCGCACGCTCACGGTGCCGGTTGGCCGCGTGCCCTCCGAGTTGCCGTACACACTCAGCAGCAGCGCTTGCGCCCCCGACCCCCGCAGCCCCGTGATGCCGACGACCTCCCCGGCACCGACGACCAGGTCGACCCCGTCGACGAGCAGCCGGGCGGGCTCCAGCGGGTCGTGAGTGCTCCACTCGGCGATCCGCAACAGCTCCGCACGAGGCTCCCCGCCGGTCGCCCCGGCGCCGCCAGGCCGTTCGGCGGCGGGGCCGCGCCCGACCCCGACGAGTTCGCGCAGCACCTGCTCGCGCACGCGCTCGGCGGCCGCGACCCCGACCGCCGCTCCGGCCATCCCAGCTCCCTCCGCCCACTCGGCCCGGTGATGTTCCGCCACGACCGCCCCGTCCCGCACCACTACGACCCGGTCGGCGTACCCGAGCGCCTGCCGCGGCTTCTGCGTGAGCACGATCACCGCGACGCCCCGCTCGGCGACCGAACGCAGCACCCGGAAGAACCGCGCCGCATCCGCTTCGCCGAGGCGCTGGCCCGGTTCGTCGAGCACCACCGCACCGGCTTCGCGGGCGATCGCCCGGCCCAGTTCGACCACCAGGCGGTCGTACTCGCCGAGCTCGCGGGCGGGCATCCGTGGTGTCAGGTCAGAACCGAGGCTCTGCAGGATGACCGCGGTGTCGTCGCGCGTTCTCTTCCAGTCGACGCCCAACGGGATCGGCCCGAGCCGCTGCCGGCGTTCGTGGCCGAGGAAGACGTTCTCGGCGATGTCGAAGGTCGGGGTGAGCCCGCGGCGGCTGCCGATCAGCGCCAAGCGGGGACCGTCGGCCGCGTGGCCGGACGTGATCCGCGCCGTCACCTCCCGCAGCACGACGCCGAGGCCCGAGCCGTTCGCGCCGCACAGCGCCACGATCTCGCCGGGCGCGGCACCGACGAGGTCACCCGACGCGAGGTCGAACCAGGCTCCGCCCGTGGTCGCCGTCATGCCTCACTCACCCCACAACGCTATCCCCTCCTCGCGCCGGCGAGAGGCCGGCCCGAGGAGGGGATGACGGAGCGGAGCAGATGACGGATGCGCGTCAGCGCCCGCCCGAGCGCCGCTTGTTGTAGACGTCGAAGGCCACCGCGAGCAGCAGAACCAGACCCTTGACGGCCTGCTGCCACTCGATGCCGATGCCCATGATCGACATACCGTTGTTGAGCACACCGATGATCAGACCACCGATGATCGCGCCGCCGATGGTGCCGACACCACCCTGCACCGCAGCGCCACCGATGAACGCCGCCGAGATGGCCTCGAGCTCGAAGCCGTCACCGGCCTTCGGGCCGGCGAGGTTGAGGCGGGCGGTGAAGATGAGGCCCGCGAGCGCCGCGAGGAAGCCCATGTTCACGAACAGCCAGAACGTGACGTTGCGGGTCTTGATGCCCGAGAGCTCCGCCGCGTGCAGGTTGCCGCCGATGGCGTAGATGTGCCGGCCGAAGGTCGAGCGGTTCATCACGATGCCGTAGATGAGCACCAGCACCGCGAGCACGATGAGGGTGACGGGGATGCCCTTGTACGTCGCCAGGGCGTATGCGAACAGGCCGATCGCCACGGTCACGAGCACGAGCTTGGTGATGAACCAGGCGAAGGGCTCGACCTCCTGCCCGTAGTTCTGGCGGGCGCGCCGGGTGCGGAACTGCTGCACGAACAGCGCGATGACCGCGATCGCCGCGATGCCGAGGGTCAGCGGGTCGAGCTCGAACTCGCCGAACACGTTGGTGAGGAAGCCGTTGCCGAGCGCCCGGTACTCCGCCGGGAACGAACCGATGTTGGCGTTGCCGAGCACGACGAGCGCGAGACCACGGAAGATGAGCATGCCGGCGAGCGTCACGATGAACGCCGGTATGCCGACGAAGGCGATCCAGAAGCCCTGCCAGACTCCCACGAGGGCGCCGACGAGCAGCGACAGGATGATCGAGAGCCACCACGGCAGCCCCCATTGCACGGCGAACACACCCGAGACGGCGCCGACGAACGCGGCCACCGAACCCACGGACAGGTCGATGTGGCCCGCGATGATGACCATCACCATGCCGATCGCGAGCACGAGGATGTACCCGTTCTGCACGATCAGGTTCGAGATGTTCTGCGGGCGCAGCAGGATGCCGTTGGTCAGGATGCTGAACAGCACCACCACCAGGATCAAAGCGATGAAGATGCCGTTCTTGCCCAGGTCGCCGAGCACGTGGCTCAGGCGGTCGGTGAACTTGTTCTCGATCGGGTTGACTTGCGCGCCGGCCGCCGTGGTGTCGGACGGCTTGGTCTCCAGGTCGGACATAGTCGTTGTTCTCCTTCCGGTAGCGCGCGGCTAGCGGGGCTTTTCCATGGTCATGAGTTTGAGGAGGGCCTCGGGGTTGGCCTCGGCGATCGGGAGTTCGCCGGTGATGCGGCCTTCGGACAGGGCGTAGATGCGGTCGCAGATGCCGAGGAGCTCCGGCAGCTCCGAGGAGATGACGACGATGCCCTTGCCCTGTGCCGCGAGCTTGTTGATGATGCTGTAGATCTCGTACTTCGCGCCGACGTCGATGCCGCGGGTGGGCTCGTCGAGGATGAGCACCTCCGGGTCGGCGTAGATCCACTTCGACAGCACGACCTTCTGCTGGTTGCCACCGGAGAGCTTCCCGGTCTTGGCCAGCACGCTCGGCGCCTTGATGTTCATCGACTTGCGGTACTCGTTCGCGACCTGGAACTCCTTGCCGTCGTCGACGATGCCGAGCCGCTCCAGCTTGTCGAGCGCGGCCATCGAGATGTTCCGCTTGATGTCGTCGATGAGGTTGAGTCCGTAGGTCTTGCGGTCTTCGGTGGCGTAGGCGAGACCGTTCGCGATGGCCTCCGAGACCGTGCGGGTCTTCACCTCCTTGCCGTTGATGAACACCCGGCCGGAGATCTTGGAGCCGTAGCTGCGGCCGAACAGGCTCATCGCGAACTCGGTGCGGCCGGCGCCCATGAGCCCGGCGATGCCGACGATCTCGCCGCGGCGCACGGTGATGTTGACGTTGTCGACCATCACCCGGCTCGGGTCCTGCGGGTGGTGCGCGGTCCAGTCCTCGACCCGCAGGATCTCCTCGCCGATGTGCGGGGTGTGATCCGGGTAGCGGTGCTCGAGGTCGCGGCCGACCATGTCCTTGATGATGCGCTCTTCGGTGACATCCGTCTTGGCGATCGTCTCGATCGTCTTGCCGTCGCGGATGATCGTGACCGAGTCGGCGACCTTCTTGATCTCGTTCAGCTTGTGGCTGATGATGATCGACGTGATCCCCTGCTCCTTGAGGTGCAGGATGAGGTTCAGCAGGTGGTCGGAGTCCTCGTCGTTCAGTGCCGCGGTCGGCTCGTCGAGGATGAGCAGCTTCACCCGCTTGGAGAGCGCCTTCGCGATCTCCACCAGCTGCTGCTTGCCCACCCCGATGTCGCGCACCTTCGTGGTGGGGTTCTCCTTGAGGCCCACCCGGGCGAGCAGCGTGGCCGCCTCGTGGTTGGTCTTGTTCCAGTCGATGAGACCGAGCGGCCCCTTCAGCTCGTTGTTCAAGAAGATGTTCTCGGCGATCGAGAGGTACGGGCTGAGCGCCAGCTCCTGGTGGATGATGACGATGCCCTTCGCCTCCGAGTCGCGGATGTCGCGGAACGCGACCGTCTCGCCCTCGAACACGATGTCACCCTCGTAGGTGCCGTGCGGGTAGACGCCCGACAGCACCTTCATCAGGGTGCTCTTGCCGGCGCCGTTCTCGCCGCAGATGGCGTGCACCTCGCCGCGCTGCACGTCGACGGTGACGTTCTGGAGCGCTTTCACGCCCGGGAATGTCTTCGTGATGCCCTGCATCTCGAGGATGTTCGTTCTCGCCTGGATCTCATCCGTCATGCGCGATTGCCTGCTTCCTTGCCGGTGGCCTGTACCTTACTCGCCGGGTGCCGACCCGGCGCATCCGCCCCGCCCACGTGTGCAGACGGGGCGGGGCGGATGCTGGGGAAGGGCTGACTAGCCCTTGATCTCGTCTTCGGTCCAGTAGCCGGACTTCACCAGGACATCGTTGATGTTGTCCTTGACGACGATCTGCGACTCGAGCAGGTAAGAAGGAACGACCTTCACACCGTTGTCGTAGTCGGTGGTGTTGTTGGTCTCGGGCGTGTTGCCCTGGAGCAGCGCCGTCGCCATGTCGGAGGCCACCTTCGCGAGGTTGCGGGTGTCCTTGAAGATGGTGGCGTACTGCTCACCGGACTCGATCGCCTTCACCGAGTCGAGCTCGGCGTCCTGACCGGAGATGATCGGCCACTCGGCGCCCACGGTGTAGCCGGCGTCGGTGAGGGCCGAGATGATGCCGCGCGAGATGCCGTCGTAGGGCGAGAGCACCGCGTTGACCTTCGAGCCGTCGGAGTAGGTCGAGGTCAGCAGGTTCTCCATGCGCTTCTGGGCGGTCTCGCCGTCCCAGCGGAGCGTGGCGGCCTGCTCGAAGTCGGTCTGGCCCGACTTCACCACGAGGGTGCCCTTGTCGATGTACGGCTTCAGCGTGTCCATCGCGCCCTCCCAGAAGAAGGTCGCGTTGTTGTCGTCAGGCGAACCGGCGAACAGCTCGATGTTGAAGGGGCCGGCAGGAGCCCCGTCGGTCGCCTTGCCCTCGAGGTCGACGAGGCCGAGGCCGTTCAGCACCGAGTTGGCCTGCTGCACGCCCACCTTGTAGTTGTCGAACGACGCGTAGTAGTCGACGTTCTCGGTGTCGCGGATGAGGCGGTCGTAGGCGATGACGGGGATGTCGTTGTCGGCGGCCTCCTGCAGCACGCTGGTGAGCGTGGTGCCGTCGATCGAGGCGATGATGAGGGCCTCGGCGCCCTTGGTGATCATGTTCTCGATCTGCGAGACCTGGGTGGGGATGTCGTCCTCTGCGTACTGCAGGTCGACGGTGTACCCGGCGTCTTCGAGCTGCTTCTTGACGGCGTCGCCGTCCTGGATCCAGCGCTCGGACGACTTGGTCGGCATCGCGACGCCGATCAGGCCGCCGTCGCCGCCGCCGCCGGCGCTGTCGGTGCTGCTGCCGCCGCCGCTGCCGCTCGAGCAGGCTGCGAGGCTGACCATGAGTGCGCCCGCGGCGACTCCCGCGAGCAGTGTCTTGATCTTCACTGTGTTTCCTTTCATCGGTGGTGGGGACTTCTTCGTCGTGCGTCAGGAGGAGCTGTCGGTCGCGTAGCGGAAGCGCTCGTCGAGGGCTTCCTGCGCGATGGGGATGGGTTCGCCGAGCTGGCGGGCGAGGTGCACGGCCCGTGCCGCGTCTTCGACCAGCACGGCCGAGCGCACGGCGCTGCGCGCATCCGGCCCGATGGTGAACGGACCGTGGTTCTGCATCAGCACGGCGGGCGAACGGTGGCCGGCGAGGGTGTCGACGATGCCACGCCCGATCGCGTCGTCGCCGATGACGGCGAACGGGCCGACCGGGATGTCGCCGCCGAACTCGGCCGCCATCGCGGTGGTGACGCAGGGGATGGCCTCGCCGCGCGTCGCCCAGGCCACCGCGTAGGGCGAGTGGGTGTGCACGATGCCGCCGACCTCGGGCATGTTGCGGTAGACGTAGGCGTGCGCCGCCGTGTCGCTCGACGGTGCGCGGCCGGCGCCGGGGGTGCCCTGCACCACCTCGCCGTCGAGATCGCAGAGGATCATGTTCTCGGGGGCGAGCTGGCCGTAGGAGACGCCGGACGGCTTGATGACGAACAGGTCGGCCCCCGCCACGCGGCCCGAGACGTTGCCGCCGGTCCAGACGACGAGGCCGTAGTTCATGAGCTCGGCGTGGAGGCCGGCGATCTCGGCGCGGAGACGGGCGATGCCCACCTCGAGCTCGGGCCCGAAGCCGCTCACCGCGATGCCCCTGGCATCGGCTGGCTGCTCGTAGTCACGCCGTGACTCCTTCGTCTGGATGGTGCGTCTGGTGGTGCCGGTCTGTGTGACCGTTCACATTCGGTGTGATGTGAACGGTCACATCGGTTCATCATGGTAGCCCGAAACGGGATTGCCGTGTCAAGCCACAAATGTCTCGGTTCGATAACCGAACGTCGACGGGCCGGGATCAGGCCGGTGGGGGCGCGCTCGAGCGGCGCACGACCAGCGTCGGGATCACCGACCCGGAGTCGGCGGCGATGCCCTCCGCCTCGCCATCCTCGTCGCCGATGAGCAGGGCGACCGCGCGGCGGCCGAGCTCGGCGAAGTCCTGCCGCACCGTGGTCAGCGGCGGCCAGAAGTGGGCCGCCTCGGGGATGTCGTCGAACCCGACGATGCTGATGTCGCGCGGCACGTCGAGTCCCTCGTCGTGGATGGCGTGCATCAGCCCGAGCGCCATCTGGTCGTTCGACGAGAAGATCGCGGTGAAGTCGCGCACCCGCAGCAGCTCGCGGCCGGCGTAGTAGCCGAACTCCGCGGTCCAGTCGCCGAGGATCGGCGCCGTGGTCGGCACGTCCTGGTCGCTCATCTCGCGCAGGAACCCCTCCATGCGGGCCTCGGCCTCGATCCAGTCCTGGGGCCCGGCGAGGTGGTAGATGCCGCGATGGCCGAGCTCGATCAGGTGGCGGGTGGCCAGCCGTGCGCCCGTCATCTGGTCGACCGAGAGCGCGTGGTCGTTCATCCGGCCGGTCGACTGCAGGGTCACGAAGGGCAGGTCGAGCTGCATCTCGGCGAGGGTGTCGAACACGCGCACCTGCGGGGCGATCACCACGATGCCCTCCACCGCCTGGTCGAGCAGGTGGGTGATGGCGCGGGCGATCGAGCGCGAGTCGGCCCCCTCGGCATTGGCCGTCACGACGAGGTAGCCGTGCAGCACCGCCGCCTCTTCGATGGCCTGGATGCTCGACGCCGGCCCGTACTCCGACCGCGACGAGGTCAGCACCCCGATGGCGTGCGAGCGGCTGGTCACGAGAGCCCGCGCGGCGCGGTTCGGCCGGTACTGCAACTCGGTCATCACGGCGAGCACGCGGCTCTTCGTCTCGTCGCGGATGCTCGGATGATTGTTGAGCACGCGGGAGACGGTCTGGTGCGACACCCCGGCGAGCCTCGCGACGTCGCGGATGCTCGGGGCACGCGGGCGCTTCGCCTCGGGAGGTGGTTCTGAGGTCACGTATCCGCTCGCATCGGTGCCGGTGTGCACGTTCACAAAGGGTGAGCGCAGTTACATTATGCACACTCCGGCCACGGATGCCCTGAGCAGGATGTGACTGTCACTCGACGCCCAGCGGGGCCGTGTGACAGTCACATCCGGTGCTCGTCACCGCACTCCGGCTGCCACCGGAGCGACGCCGGCGCGGATCGGCCGGGCCGAGAAGGTGACGCGGGCCACGCCCTCGCCCTCGCTCTCGGTGCGCACGCCGAGCCCGGCGGCCTCGGCGGCGAGCCGGCGCCACTCGAGCGCCCGCTCGACCTCAGGGTCGTGCCGGCGGCGGCCGTCGATGGTCACCACGAAGTCGGGGGCCAGGATGGCACCGGCCTCGGCGAACTGACGGTGCGCCGAGCGGATGAGTGCCGAGCCCCAGACCTCGGGGTGCGGGATCGAGGCGTGCACGGCGAGGCAGCGCAGCTCGACCGGGTGCACCGAGCCGACGGGGCCCCACCAGACTCCGCGGGCGACCGGACGGTCGTCGACGAAGGCGAGCCAGGTCCATTCGCGGCGCAAGGTGCCGGCGGCGAGGCCCCGGCCGAACTGCAGCGCGTCGACGGCGTCGACGGGATCGGGATTGACGAATTCGAGCAGCGCCCGGTCGTGGGCGCGACTGCTTGATGAGAACACGAGAAGACTTCTTCCATTGAGAGAACCAGGGAGATGGAGCTGAGACGGCGCGGATGCGCGGAATCAGACGCGCCCGGCGGTGGGGCGCTTTCTGGTGACGAGCCAGCAGGGAGTCGGGAAGGACTAGCCTGCGAGCTTCGGAGTCAGGGAAAGCGCCGGATTGATGGAAATCATCAGGCTCACCTTCCCTTCTCATTCAATGGCGACGGTCTGTCGCGGTCTCCGACACTAGCGGCTGCGCGGGTTCCGCCGCAACCCCTCGGCGGAACCTCGCGCGACCGGGATCAGTGACCGCCCGGCCCGCCGGTGCGCCGCGGCAGCGTGAAGACGAGCAGGAACGCGAGCAGCGCGAAGCCGACGCTCACCGCCATCGCGGAGGTGGCGGCCGTGCCGAAGCCGGTGGCCACCGCATCCGCCGTCTGCCCGTCGATGACGAGGGTGCCGAAGAAGACGCTGCCGATCACGGCGATGCCGACGGCACTGCCCACCCGCTGCATCGCGCTGATCACGCCGCTCGCGGCGCCCGCCTCGGAGCGATCGACGGTCGCGACGATGAACTGCGCGTTGGGCGCGATGAAGAGGCCGTTACCGAGACCCGCGAGCAGGAGCGGCGCGATCAGCTCCCAGTTCGTGAGGTCGGAGGGCTGCGTGAGGAGCAGCACCAGCCACACCCACGCGAGGCCCACCGTGACGGCCGCCGTGCCGATGACGAGCACGGTGCGGCCGAGCCGCTGCGCCAGCCGGTTGCTCTGCGAGGAGCCGACGATCGAGCCGATCGCGAAGGGGATCGACACCACGCCCGACTCGAGCGCGGTGTGGCCGAGACCGGCCTGCCAGAGGATCGAGATGGTGAAGAAGATGCTCGTGAACGCCGCGAAGTACACCAGGGCGAGCACCACCCCGCCCGTGAACGACGGGTGGCGGAACAGCCGCGGCGGCACGAGCGGGCTGCGCCCGCGCTTCGAGTAGGCCACCTCCCAGGCTCCGAAGGCGACGATGAGGAGCGCTCCCGCGGCGAGCGAGAGGAAGGTCCAGAGCGGCCACCCCTCGTCTTCGCCCTGGATGAGCGGCACGAGCAGTGCCACGAGCCCGGCCGAGACGAGCACGAGGCCGACCCAGTCGATGCCGCCGCTGCCCTGCGCCCTGGGGGCGGCTCCGCCGTTGATCGACGCGGAGACCGCATCCGACTCCCGGCGGCCGGGCAGCAGGAAGATCGCGGCGACGAGGGTGGCGAGACCGATCGGCAGGTTGACGCCGAAGACCAGCCGCCAGCCCTCGTCGGCCCCGAAGGCCTGGATGATCAGCCCGCCCACGATCGGGCCGAGAGCCGAGGAGACCCCGATCACGGCGCCCATGATGGCGAATGCCTTGCCGCGCGAGCGGAACGGGAAGAGCAGCTGGATGTAGGCCGTGACGGCCGGCACGAACATCCCGCCGGCGAGCCCCTGCACCACCCGCGAGACGACGAGTTGCAGGTCGTTCTGCGACAGCCCGCAGGCCAGGCTCGCGACGGTGAAGAGCGCGAGGCCGGTGAAGAACACCCACTTGTGGCCGATGCGGTCGCCGATGCGGCCGGCCGGGATGAGGGCGAGGCCGAACGCCAGGGCGTAGCCCGAGATGATCCAGGAGAGTGTGGCCTCGGAGGCGTCGATGGAGGTGCGGATGCTCGGCAGCGCCACGTTCACGATGGTGGTGTCGAGCAGCGCGATGAACATGGCCGCGAGCAGCACGACGAGCGCCTGCCAGGCGCGACGCGGCACGGCGGGTGCCGTGGGCGACCCGGCGGTGGAGGAGGAGACGTCAGTCATGGTGGGATGCCTTTCGGGCCAGTTCGTCGGCGATGATGTCGGGAAGGAGGGCGAGCAACCGCTCGTGCGAGTCGACCTCGGCGCGCAGCCGGTCGATCCGGTGCTGCATCACCCACGTCTCGGCTCGGGAGAGGTGTGGTGCGGCGGCCTGCGCCAGGAACTCCTGCTCGGAGAGCTTCGACCTCAGCGCGAGCAGACGGGTCTCGAGCACGTGCGGCAAGGAGTCGAGCGCGTCCGGGTCGAGCCGGGCCATCGCCAGGTCGAACGGGTCGTTGCGGAACTCGACCGAACTCAGCCCGGTCTCCCGGAGCGTCGACAGTGCGCGGCGGCCCGCGTCGGTGATGTCGTAGACGACACGCTCGGGGTACGACCCCTCTCGCTCGGAGCGGAGGCCCACGATCAACCCCTCGTTCGCCAGCCGCTTGATGGCGCCGTAGAGCGAGCCGACCGAGACGTCGGTCCAGAGGTGGATGCGCTCCTCCTCGGCCAGCAGCCGCAGCTGGTGGCCGTGCATCGGCCCCTCGGAGTCGAGGGTGCCCAGGATGAAGAGACGGATGGATGACACGCGACTACTCTCGCACGAGTAGTTGTGTTAATGCAAACAGCTGACGTGCGGCCCGGCCTCAGCCGGCGGCACGCACCGCGTGTGCCGCGTACTGCTCGCGGATGCGCGGCCGGAAGTCGGGGGCGGGCGTCGCCACCACCGACACCGGCCATTCCGGGCGCGCGCCGGTCAGCACCCAGCCGGCCTGCACGGCGGCGCCGTCGGCCACGTACTCCCCCGGCTGCGGCACGGTGACGGGCACGTCGAAGACCTGCGCCGCGATCGCCTGCACGCCCGGATTCAGTGCCGCGCCGCCGATGAGCAGGAGCCGCGTGGGACTCACGCCGACGCGGCGCAGCGCATCCAGCCCGTCGGCCAGACCGCAGAGCAGGCCCTCGATCGCCGCCCGGGAGAGCCCGGCGCGCGTGGTGGAGCCGAGCGTCATGCCGAACAGCGTCGCCGTCGCGTCGGGCAGATTCGGCGTGCGCTCGCCCTCGAAGTAGGGCTGGAGCACCAGCCCCCCGGCGCCCGCTTCGGCCTCGAGCGCCAGCGCGCCGAGGGCGTCGTGGTCGACACCGAGCAGCGCGGCGGTCGCGTCGAGGATGCGGGCCGCGTTGAGCGTGGCGATGAGCGGCAGGTACGCGCCCGACGCATCCGCGAACCCGGCGACGGTGCCGGTCTCGTCGGCCGATGGGGCGTCGGTGACGGCGAAGACCGTTCCGCTCGTGCCGATCGACACCACGACATCCCCCTCGGTGGCACCGAGACCGAGGGCCGCGCCCGCGTTGTCGCCGGCGCCCGGGCCCACCACGAGGCCGGCCGGCACGACCGGTCCGCCGTCCGCGCCGTCGAGCGCCACGGTGGCCCCCGCCGGCTCGGCCGGGCCGAGCACCCGCGGCAGCACGGCGTCGTGCCCGAGCGCCGCCTCGAGCAGGGCGCGGTCGTACTCGCCGGCAGCGGGGCTCCAGTAGGTGGTGCCACTCGCGTCGGAACGATCAGTCACGAGCTCGTCGAGCACCGGGCCGAGCGGGCTGACGGGTGCGGGTCCGAAGCCCCGCAGGCGCCAGGTCAGCCAGTCGTGCGGCAGGGCGACGGCGGCCACCCGGGCTGCCGCCTCGGGCTCGGCGTCACGCAGCCAGCGCAGCTTCGTGGCGGTGAACGAGGCGACCGGCACCGAGCCGGTGCGCGCCGCGAGCTCGGTCGCGCCGAACTCCTCGATCAGGTCGCGCGCGGCCTGGGCGGAGCGGGTGTCGTTCCAGAGCAGTGCGGGGCGGATGACCTCGCCCGCGGCATCGAGCACCACCATGCCGTGCTGCTGCCCCGCGACGGCCACCGCGGCCACATCGTCGAGGCCTCCGGCAGCGGCCACGGCCTCGCCGAGGGCCGCCCACCAGGCCTGCGGATCGACCTCGGTGCCGGCCGGATGCCCGGCGCGGCCCTGCCGCACGAGCTCACCGGTGGCGAGATCGCGGATGACGACCTTGCAGCTCTGAGTGGACGAATCGATGCCGGCGACGAGCGTCATTGGTGGTCTCCTGGGGCGTTGCGACCGAGTAAAAGTTTTCGTTGACAACATATTCCACGCTCCCCGTGGGCGCAAAGGGTCAACGCGCGCTCACCCCTTGCGGTGGGCGCGGTACGCCGAGGGGCTGACGCCGTGGGTGCGCCGGAACTGCCGCGAGAAGTAGAACTGGTCGTGCATACCGATCTCGCGGCCCACCGCCGCGATCGACAGGGTCGTCGTGTCGAGCAGCCGGCGCGCCCGCGCCATCTTCAGGGCCGTGTGGTGCGCCAGCACCCCGCCGCCGGTCGCCTCGCGGAAGAGCGCGGTGAGGTGGGAGGGCGAGACGCCCACCAGAGCGGCGAGCTCGGGCACGCGGATGGCGCCGTCGATCCGCTCCTCGAGGTAGCGCAGCGCCCGCTCGAGCGGCTCGCCCTGCTCGGGCAGGCGGCGGTCGACGGCGAGTTGGGTGAGCATCCGCCATGCCATGCCCGCGGTGGCCAGGAGGCGGGTGGGTGACTGGTCGCGCTCGAGGGCGGTGGTGATCTCGTCGAGCATGGCGGTGAGCCGGTCGGCAGCGGGCAGCGGCAGAGCGATGCGGGTGGCGTCGAACCCCGCCGCCGCGATCAGCTCCGCCACGTCGCTCCCCCGCACATGGCACCACCAGATCGTCCATGGATCGTCGTCCGTGGCACCGTAGGAATGCGGCACCCCGCTCGGGATGACGACCGCGGTCGACGGGCCGACGCGGGTGCGTGCACCGGCCGCCTCCACCCAGCCCGAGCCTCCGACGCACACGATGACGATGGTCTCCTGCGCACCGTTCGGGCGATGACGACCATGGGCTTCGGCGTGCGGAAAACAGCCGACGTCGGTGACGACGAGCCGCCGGGTCACCGGCCGCTCGAGCGCCTCCCGCACCAGCGGGCGCGGCACCACGCACAGACGCTGGTTCTCGAAGCCGGTGGCGCGTTCCATGACGGGATTCTGTCACATCAGCGGATCATCCATAATTCGGACTGCATCTGCCATGGATCGTCGCGGCGGGGTTTTCTACTCTCGACCCTGTGAGCAACGACGACACCGAGCGCATCCAGCTTCCCGCCGCCCCTGCCGAACAGCAGGCGCTGATCGAGGCCGGCGGAGTGGCCTGCTGGAGCGAGCCGGTGGAGATCGGCACCTACGAGCCCGCCGACCCTGACCGCTACCCGCTCTTCCTCGACCGGCGGGTGTACCAGGGGTCGAGCGGGCGGGTGTACCCCATCCCGTTCGTCGATCGCATCGCCCAGCAGAAGACCACCCGGCGGTGGGAGGCCATCCACCTCGAGAACCGCTGGGTGCGGCTGATGCTGCTGCCGGAGCTCGGTGGGCGCATCCACATCGGCGTCGACAAGACCAACGGCTACGACTTCTTCTACCGCAACAACGTCATCAAACCCGCGCTCGTCGGACTGGCCGGGCCGTGGATCTCGGGTGGCGTCGAGTTCAACTGGCCGCAGCACCACCGCCCGGCCACCTTCCTCCCCGTCGAGACGTCGATCGCCCGGGCCGGCGACGACGACGTGACGGTGTGGCACTCCGACCTCGATCCGTTGCAGCGGATGCGCGGAAGTCACGGCGTGCGGCTCCGCGGCGACCGGTCGACCGTCGAGGTGGCGGCGCGGCTGTACAACCGTACCGACGAGCCGCAGACCTTCCTCTGGTGGGCGAACGTCGCCGCGCGGTCGGACGGGCGGTACCAGTCGTTCTTCCCGACCGACGTGCGGTTCGTGGCCGACCACGCGCGGCGGGCCATCACCGCCTTCCCGCGCGCCGACCGGCCCTACTACGGGGTCGACTACCCCGCCCTGGCGGATGCCGCGCATCCGGATGCCGACCGGCTCGACTTCTACACCAACATCCCGGTGCCGACCTCGTACATGATCACCGACACCGCCGACAGCTTCTTCGGCGGCTACGACCACGACGCGCGCGCCGGCTTCGTGCACTGGGCCGACCGGTCGATCGCGCCGGGCAAGAAGCAGTGGACCTGGGGCAACGGCGCCGTGGGGCGCGCCTGGGACGCGCAGCTCACCGACCACGACGGGCCGTACGTGGAGCTGATGGCCGGGGTGTTCACCGACAACCAGCCCGACTTCAGTTACCTCGCGCCCGGTGAGACGCGGGAGTTCAGCCAGTACTGGTACCCGATCCGCGAGTCGGGTCCGGTGCAGCAGGCGACGCGGGAGCTCGCGGTGAGCGTGGCGCTGATGGGGCCGGGCGCGCCGGGCGACGCCGTCGGCGCGGCCGGGGATGGCGTTGCGGGCGGCGGGCTGCGTGCGCGCGTCCGTGTCGGCGTGGCGAGCGCCGTGGTCGCCGAGCGGGCCGTCGTGCTCCTCGAGCAGCGGGGAGCGGTGGTCGGCGAGTGGCAGACGGCGCTGTCGCCGGCACAGCCGTTCGTCGGCACCGCCGCCGTCGAGGCGGGCGAAGCGGATGCCGCGGGCACCGTCGACGGGCTCGGCCTCCGGGTGCGGGTGCTCGTCGACGGTCGCGAGGTGGTCGCCGCCGGCGCGGAGGCCACGGCCGATGTCGCAGCCCGGCCGCATGCCGGGGCCGCAGGCGATGACGGCACGCGGGCGCCCGAGCCGGAGCCGGAGCCATGGTTGCCGGCGGCGCCCGAGCACCGGACAGCCGAGCCGTGGGTGGCGACCGAGCCGCCCGCGCCGGAGGACATCGCGAGCGTCGACGAGCTCTACCTCACCGGAGTGCACCTGGTGCAGTACCGGCATCCGACGCGCTCGCCCATCCCTTATTTCGAGGAGGTGCTGCGGCGCGACCCGGGCGACTCACGGGCCTCGGTCGCCCTCGGCGCCTGGCACCACCGGCGTGGTGAGTACGCTGCGGCCCGGGCACTCTTCGAACGCGCCCTCGAGCGGCTCACCCGTCGCAACCTCAATCCGGCCAGCGGGGAGGCGAGCTACCGGCTCGGTCTCGTGCTCGAGCGCACCGGCGACCTCGCCGCGGCTGCCGACCGCTTCGGCAAGGCGGCCTGGGACGGCGCGTGGGCGCATCCGTCGGCCCTGGCGCTGTCCCGGCTCGCCCTGCGCGCCGGGCGCCCGGCGGCCGCGCTCGCGCACGCCGCGACCGCCCGGCAGACCGACACGCGCAGCCCCGAGGCGCGCCACCTCACCGTGCTCGCCTTGCGCCGGCTCGGGCGCGACACCGAGGCGTCGGCCCAGCTGGCCGCCACCCTCGATGCCGACCCGCTCGACCCCGTCGCGCTGGCGCTCGCCGGCCGCCTCGACGTGGTCGACCCGAAGACCCCGCTCGAGGTCGCGACCTTCTTCGCGCGCACCGGCCACCTCGCGGAGGCCCTCGCGGTGACGACCCCCCTCGTCGCAGCGCGCCAGGCCGCACCCGACGACTCGACCGCGCCCGGTGGTGCAGCATCCGACCGAGCGCCCGGAGCAGCCGGGGTGGCTTCGCGGAACGAGGTCTCCGCACCCGCACCCGCCGTGACGGGAACCGCGAACGCCCCCGTCGGCGCGATCGGCGTCCGAGCTCGGCCGCTCACGTTCGGCAACCCGGTGCCGGCCGCGCACTACCTCCGGGCCGTGTGGCTCGACGCTGCCGGCGCCGCGGACGAAGCGGCCGCCGAGCGTGCTGCGGCACAGCAGTCCGACGTCGACTACGCCTTCCCCGCGGGACTCGACCAGTTCGACGCGTTGCAGGCCGCCATCGCCGCCGACCCCGCGGACCCGGTCGCACCGGCCCTCCTCGGCGCCTGGCTGCTCGACGCCGGCCGCACCCTCGACGCACGCACCGCCCTCCAGGCGGCGTCCGCAGCCGGATCGACCGATCCGGTGGCGTGGCGCAACGCGGCCGTCGCCACGGTCAACACCGGCGGTGACCTCGACACCGCCGACGCGTACTTCGCGCGGGCGCTCGCGCTCAGCCCCGCCGACCCGCGGCTGGTGTTCGAGCGCGATCTTCTGGCGAGCATCCGCGGGGTGCCCGCCGCCGACCGCCTCGCGGCGATCGAGGCGTACGGGCCGGCCGTACTCGTGCGCGACGACCTCGCGCTCAGCCACCTCGACCTGCTCCTCACGGCAGGCCGCATCGACGACGCCCTGAGCATCCTCACCACCCGCCGGTTCCAGCCCTTCGAGGGCGGGGAGGGCAAGGTCATCGCCGCCTACGACCGGGCGACCATCGCATCCGCCCGCCGTCTGCTCGAGACGGATGCGCGCGCCGCCACCGATCTGCTGCGCGCCGGCCTCGAGGTGCCCGAGAACCTCGGCGAGGGCCGGCACCCGGCCGAAAGTCTGGCCGAGCGCTACCTGCTGCTCGGCGACGCGCTCGAGCGCCACGGCGACGGGGCCGGAGCGATGGCGGCTTGGGGTCGTGCACGCGCCGGCACGGCGCCGCTCGCGGTGGCACCACGCCCCGTGGCGGCGGGTGACTTCTGGGTGGGCGTCGCGCACCTGCGGCTCGGCGAAGAGGCTGAGGCCGAGGCGATCTGGCGCTCGCTCGAGGAGCGCGCCGATGAACTCGAACGCGCGAAGGCGCAGCCGGACTACTTCGCCACGTCGCTGCCCGAACTGCTGCTGTTCGACACCGACACCGCCGCTGCCCGGCGGCACGCCGCCGCCGAACTGCGAGACTTGGCACAGAGGGGCCGAACTCTCACTCGAGGGGAGGACGCCGCGTGACCGACCTCCCCGTCACCCCGAGCACCGCGCCGGCCGCTCCCACTCCGGGCGCGGCCCCGCGTTACCTCGGTTCGGGCGCTGAGAGCACCCCCGACACCTCTGCGCTCACCGGCGCGGTGCCCGCTCACCTCCCCCAGCGCCTCGCCATCACGCTGTGGGACTTCTCGTGGTACACCCGAGCCGAGCCGGGTGGCCCCTTCGCCGACCTCGACGCCGCGTGCGCCCAGGCGGCCGAGCTGGGTTACAACGCCATCCGCATCTGCGCCGCGCCGCTGCTGCTGTTCGGCGAACTCAGCGTCGACGGCCGGCGACTGGCCGACCTCGCCGGCGACCTCGAGATCGAGGGCCTCGGTGCCGCCCCGCAGGGTGGTCACTTCGGGCAACGCACCCGCTGGTACGACACCCCGGGCGGCTACCGGCTCGACCTCCGCGACCGTCTCCTCGAACTCTTCGAAGCCGCCGAGCGCCACGGACTCGTCGTCATCCTGGCCAGCTGGGAGTACCAGCAGTCCCCCGCCTTCGCCCGTTCCAGCGACTGGTTCGAGGCCATCGACGCGGTGCCGCTCGACGCCCGGTACGCCCTGCTGGGCGCATCCTGGAACCGGATGCTCGACTTCCTCACCGCCGCCGGCCACCGCGACACCATCGCGCTGGTCGAGCTGCACAACGAGGTCGACTTCTCCATCCTGCCGCCGCTCGCCCACGGATTCGAACAGGGGCAGGGCGGGAGTGCCGAGCTCGTGCGGCTGCGGCGCGCGCATCCGGACCTGCTCGTCACTGCCAGCTACGGCAAACCGCCTCACCTCGCGATGCACCAGCTGCCCGAGGGGTTCGGGGCGGCGCAGTTCCACGTCTACAGCTACGGGGTACTGGATGCGCTGCAGAAGCTCGTCGACATCCGGTCCGAGGGGAGCGCTGACTTCCCGAACGCGATGCTGTCGTCGCTGCTGCGGCCGGATGCGCCCACCCCCGCCGAATACGGGCGCGCCGCCGCCTGGAAGTACCAAGCGACCGTGGTGACCGATCAGATGATCTACGGTTACGACTGGCTCGACGCCGCCGCCTGGGACGCCTGGCTCGACGCACACTACGAGCAGTACCGGGAGGTGATGGCGCGCGAGATCGAATCGCGGGTGATCGCGGTCGCGGAGTGGGCGCGCTGGAAGCAGGTGCCGGCCGTGGTGGGTGAAGGCTGGATCGGGTACACCCCGCTGCACGGGCGCTTCGAAGAGGGGCCGGCGGGGCGGGCATTGGCCGAACACGGCATCCGCACCGCGCTCGAGCACGGCGTGTGGGGCGTGGTGCTCTGCTCGAATGCGGCGCCGCACCACCCCATGTGGGCGGACGCGGAGTGGCAGCGGGGGATGAATGCGGAGGTGTTGGCTGGCGGGCGGTGCTAGCTGCCGGGCGGCCCGGGCTTCGCTCGGGCTGCCCGGGCGGCGCCGGTCCTTGCCCGGCGCCGGGCGACATGTGAGGGCGCGGTCGAGGGGCGCGGCCTGCGGTCGCACCCCTCGGCCACGCCCTCACCTTGGGTCGTCGAGTACGGCCTGGTGCGTTCGGTCCCGGCGCCACCCTCGGCTGCGCCGTCGGTAGGAGGTGGTGCGCTCGACCCCGGCGCAACCCTCGGCTGCGCATCGAGTCTCCAGGTGTTGTCGGAATTGGAGGTCGCATTCCGGCAATACGTGGAGAATCGGGGGGCGCGACTACGTGAGGGTGGTGGCCAGGCGGCGGGCGGCCTCGTGGAGCCAGCGGAGGGGGGCGGCCATGGCGGCTGCGGGGGTGCCGGCGAGGGCGGTGAGCGACTCGGCGGCGTCGAAGTCGCGCGGGTCGGCCTGGAGGGCACCCGCGACGAGGCCGGTGCGGGCGCCGGCGGCGCGGGCGAGGCCGCGCACGTAGCTCGGCACCTTCCCGGCCTCGGACTGGTGGTCGTAGCGGCCCTCACCGGTCAGCACGATGTCGGCGCCGGCGATGGCGGCGGGCAATCCGATCTCGGCGCCCACGGCCTCGGCCCCGGCCGTGAGCGTGGCGCCCCAGGCCACGAGCCCGAACCCCACACCGCCGGCCGCCCCGGAGCCGGGGGTGGTGGGGTCGGTGCCCCGCGCATCCGTCACCTGTCGTGCGAAGTTCGCCAGGTTCGCCTCGGCCTGACGCTCGAGCGCCGGTTCGATGCCCTTCTGCGGCCCGAACACCGCGACCGCGCCGTGCGAGCCGAGCAGCGGGTTGGTCACGTCGCTCAGCACGGTCACGCCGCCGGGCGGGAGGGGCAGCAGCCCGTCGAACACGACCCGCTGCACCGTCGCCAGCCCCGCGTTGCCGGGAGGCACCGGCACGCCGTCGGCGCCGAGGAACTGGGCACCCAGAACCTGCAGCACGCCCGCCCCGCCGTCGGTCGACGAGCTGCCGCCGATGGCGAGCACGAGCCGGTCGACGCCATGCTCGATCGCGGCGCGGATAGCCTGACCGAAGCCGATCGAATGCGCCTCGAGCGGGCGGAGGGGGTTGAGGAGCGTGATGCCGCTCGTGTTGGCGAGCTCGACCACACCGGTGCCGCCGGCGTCGCCCGGCAGCCACAGCCAGTACGCCTCCACCGCGCGGTCGTCGGGGCCCGTGACCACCACCGGCATGCGGCGGGCGTCGGGCCGGGCGATGGCGAAGGCGTCGAGCGCGCCCTCGCCGCCGTCGGCCATCGGCAGGCAGCGCACGTCGTCGTCGGGCCGCTCGGCCCGCCAGCCCGCGGCGAGCGCATCGGCGACCTCGATCGCGGTCGCGGAACCTTTGAACGAATCGGGGGCGACGATGACGCGACGACGGCTCACCCGCCTATCCCCTCACGCGCGCGCGGCGGGTGTCAAATCGCCTCCCGGGCGGGCGCATCCGCCAGCCGGGTTGGCACAGTGCCCGGAGAGACGGAAGAGTGGGGGCATGAGCTCAGAGACCACCGATGCGCGCGTCCACGTCACCTTCGAGTTGCCGACGGGGGCAGCCGCCGAACTCGCCGCCACCGGGCTCCGCACCTCGGTGTACGCCGGGCCGACCGGTGAACCGCGCAGCGAGCTCCTGGAGAACGTTCAGGGCGCGAGCGGCCTCATCGCGCTGCTGTCCGACCGCATCGACGCCGAGCTGATGGATGCGGCCGGCCCGTCGCTGAGGGTCGTCGCGAACTTCGCGGTGGGCTACGACAACGTCGACGTGCGGGCGGCGGCGGAGCGGGGCATCCTCGTCACCAACACGCCCGGCGTGCTCGACAACGCCACCGCCGATCTCACCCTGGCGCTGCTGCTCGCGACGGCGCGCCGGGTGGTGGAATCGGACCGGTTCGTACGGGCGGGGAACCCCTGGCAGTGGGAACCCGACCTGTTCGTCGGGCTCGACGTGAGCGGCGGCGCCACGCTCGGCATCGTCGGGCTCGGGCGCATCGGCATGGCGGTCGCGCGGCGGGCGGCGGCCTTCGACCTGCGGATCGTCGCGACCGGGTCGCGTGCGTCGTCGGCCGAGGCGGCGGCGCTGGGCATCCGCCCCGTCGAGTTGCCGGAGCTGCTGGCGTCGAGCGATGTGGTGAGCCTGCACTGCCCGCTCACCGCCGAGACGCGACACCTCATCGGAGCAGCCGAGCTGCGGGCGATGAAGCCGACAGCTGTTCTTATTAACACGGCCCGCGGCCCGATCGTCGACGAGCTCGCCCTGGTCGAGGCCTTGCGCGATGGCGTGATCGGCGCGGCCGGACTCGACGTGTACGAGTGGGAGCCGGCCGTGTCGCCCGGCCTGCTGACGCTGCCGAACGTCGTCACGGCACCGCACATCGGCAGCGCCGGGCTCGCCACCCGGGAACGGATGGGGTCGCTCGCCGTGCAGAACGTCGCAGCCGTGCTCGCGGGGCAGCCCGCGGTGACCCCGGTGGCGGTGGACGCGTGAGCGCCGCCGACGGCACCGACTCGGGCGAGTTCGCGACCGGCGCGCGGGCGGCTGCGAACCCGCGAGAGCGCGTCGACTGGGCCGCGGGGCGCTGGTCCACGACACCGGCGGAGGTGCGCACCGACGGCGACGACCTGCTGGTCACGGCGGTCGAGGGCAGCGACGCGTGGCGCACCACGTCGTACGGGTTCGTGCACGACACCGAGCACGCTCTGCTCACGCCGTTCGAGCCCGACACCGCCGTCGAGGTGTCGTTCGTGGCCGAGCTCGACGAGCAGTTCGATCAGGCCGGCGTCTTCGTGCGGGCGGCCGAGGATCGCTGGGTGAAGGCCGGCCTCGAGCTGTCCGACGGGGAGCTGCAGCTGGGCGCGGTGGTCACGGCGCCGATGTCGGACTGGTCGGTCGCGCCGGTGCCGACGTGGCGCGGCCGGCGCGTGACGATCCGGGCGAGTTGGGCGGGCGACGCCCTCACGCTCCGCGCCCGGGTCGACGACGAGCCGTTCCGGCTCGTGCGTGTGCTCCCGTTCACGCCGCCCGCCGATGCGGCGGTCGCCGCCGGCCCGTTCGCCTGCGCACCGACCCGCGCCGGCCTCACGGTGCGCTTTCTCTCGTGGGCGACCACCGCTGCCGACGCGTCCCTCCACTGACCCGACCGCTGCCGGCGAGCGGCGCCACCCCGCTCGCGCACCGACCCACCAGCCCGCCGGGGCGGCAGCTCCCTGCCCGCAGGGGCGGCGTCTCCCACGCCCTGCCACCACATTCCATGGTGCGTAACTACGCACATGCGCGCGACCGACCCCGTATAGCGCGTCGGTCCGCCGCATTTGCGTAGTCACGCGCCACGACGGCGCCGGCGGGTTCACTCGGGAGCACTCACAATGCCGGCGCCACACGCACCGGCGTCACGCGCCGGGCCGGGGCGCGACCCGCACGCACGCATCCGACGTCGTCAACGGGGTCGGATGCGCGCATCCAACGTCGTCAACGGGGTCGGATGCGCGCAGTCCGCCAGGAACTCGTCAGCGGCGCGCCGCGCGACGGCGGGCGACGACGGTCGTCGCCGCTCCCGCCGCCACGAGCCCCAGCGCCAGCGCGAGCCCGAGCGGCGAGACCAGCCCGAGCGGCGACGCCGCGACGCCGGTCGCCGCGAGCTGCGACCCCGGGACGGCGGCCGGCTCCGGCACGGGCTCCGGCGCGGGCGCCGGCACCGGCAGTGCCGCCAGGAAGCCCGAGGCGTCGACGAGCCCCGACCCCACGATCTCCGCCGGTTCGAACACCGCCGGCAGCGGACTCTTCAGCGGAACCGCCGACGTGTCGAGCGCCGTCCGCACCGACTCGAGTGATGCATCCGGTCGGAGCTCACGACCGAGCGCCACGACGGCCGCGACCGCGGGCGACGCCGCCGAGGTGCCGTAGAACGCGTAGATGCCCGGGCTCACCTGCTGGTCGGCCGAGAAGAAGTTCGTGAACCCGCCGTCCACGCCGGTGACATCCGGCTTCGAGGTGACGAGCGGCGTCGCGAGCGGAGTGGCGATCGGCGAGACCGCCGGGTCGTAGTCGAAGTACTTCGTGGTCGGCCCCGCCGACGAGAACGACTCGACCTCGCGCGGCGAGTCGTAGGGCGCGGCGGCGACCGCGATCGTCTGCGGCGCACCCGCGTGCCCGGTGATCGTGGGGCCGACGACGTCGCCACCCGTGGAGGAGTAGTACTCGACGGCCTGGAGGTACGGGTCGGCGGCGAGCAGGACCTTCAGCGGCGGCGTGACCTCCGACGACGGGCCCGCCATGGTGTTGCGCACGATCACGAAGCCGTAGTCGCCCGCCTCCGTGGGCGTCGATCCGGTCACCGAGGGGATGCCGCTCGCGTTCGGCGGGGTGATCTCGGCGGTGCCGTCGGGTTTGATCAGCCCGAAGTGGAAGGTTCCGGCAGCAGCCCCGACGGGTTCGGCCCAGTGCAGCGAGAAGGTCGCTGCGGCACCCTCGGGAGTGGCCTTGAAGACCATGTCGTCCACCGGATCGGCGCCCGCACCCGGATCGAAGTCCAGGCAGTCGGCGGAGTCGATCCCCTCATCCGCGAGCGCGGTGAGCACGGCGGGCGGGCAGGTGGTGGGGCGGTACGCCTCGGTCGCCCAGGAGCTGATCGGCAGGCCCGCGCTGGGGTGACCGGATGCCCCGAGCAGCGTGAAGTTGCCGGCCGCCGACAGGTACGCGACACCATCCCGGCCGACGTCCGAGATGCTGACCCCGATCGGTCCGTCCTGGAAGAACGGGTCGCTGAACATCGTGATGTCGTCGACGATCACATCGGCACCCGCGGCGGCGAGGTCGGTGATGGCCGTGGCGAAGGTGAGCTCGTCCTGCCCCGACGACGCGAACAGGATGCGCGCACCCGGCGCGATCCCGTGCACCAGCTGCGCCATCGCGCGACCCTCGTCGGTTCCGGCGCCGGTCGCCTCCGTGACGACCTCGACCGGCTGGTCGAATCCGCAGGGGTTGCCGGGGCCCGGCAGGAGGCCGGCCGCCACATCCTCGGCCGGTGTGGTGAGCGACTTCGGGTCGCGCTCGAACGAGTCGGAGATGACGCCGACCGTGACACCGGTGCCGTCCACCCCGAAATCGTGGGCGGCGACCGCGGCGTTCAGCGGCTCGGCGAGGTTCGCGGGTACCGTGCGGCACGAGGCGGCGAGCGCGGCCGGCCCGGCGGCGGCCGCGGCGGAGGCGGTCACGGTTGCGGGCGCGGGCGCGGCGCCGAGCGCACTCGAGCCGCCCACGACCGGCGCGAGCGCCTCCTCCACACCCTGCACGTTCGGCAGCGCGGCCACCGCGGCCAGGTCGCCCGGCGCGACGGATGCGCTCGCCAACCCGAATCGGCTCGACGACGCGTGCACGGTGCCGAGGGCGGCGAGAGCCGCGACATCCGCTTCGCTCGGCCCGGTCGTGTAGCGCACGGTCACGCTGACCTGCCCGACGGCGTCGACCTGCAGGCTGCCCGGCCCCGATTCGGCGACTCCGAGGTCGCCGGCCGCAGCCGCCACCTCATCCGCCGTTCCGGCGGGCCCGGACGGGAACGGCAGCTCGCTCAGCTGCAGCAGCCGCGGCGAGAGCTCCTGCCCGGACGGGCCGCTCGGTGCGGGTTCGGCGTGTGCCGCCGATGCCACTCCGACCACCAGCAGCGGCAGCACGGCCGCGAGGACGACGCCCCGCACCACCCGCCGTTCCGGCCGCAGTCGACTGTTCCGGCGCGCAGTTTCCCCCACCGATTCCCCCTCAGATCTCGTCCGTCGACCCTATCAGCGGGCCGCTCGTCTCCACTGCCCCCCGCTCGCGGGGTGTGACCCGCGCATCCGCCCCACGACCCGCCTCAGTACCGGATGGCGTCGATCACCCGCACCCGCACCGCCACCAGTGCCGGCAGCAGCCCCGCGAGGGCGCCGACTGTGGTGGCCGCGACCAGCCCGAGCAGCGCCGCGTCGACGGGGAACGGCGGGAAGTCGCTGACGAGTCCCTGCCCCACGAACTCCTGCATCGGCGGGCTCTGCACGATGAGGATCGCCGCCATCACCCCCACGGCCCCGGCCGCGATGGTGGCGACGACACTCTCCATCATCACCGCGAAGAACACCCGCCCCGCCGTCGCGCCGAAGCTGCGCCGGATGCCGATCTCCCGCACCCGTTGCCGCACGGTGACCAGCGCGATGTTCACGAGGCCGAGGGCACCGAGCAACAGCACGAGCACCGCGATCCCGCCGATCACGAGCTTGGTGGTGAGGAACGGGTCGTCGCCGAACTGCGCGTAGTCCTGCCGGTTCACGTCGACCTGCGCGGCGTCGCCGAGCGCCGCCGTGAAGTCGCGGCGGATCGCTTCGGTGAGCGCCTCCGCCGACTCCGGCGGCACCCACATCTCGTACGAGGTGCTGCCGCCGTAGAAGGCGGGCCCGGAGCTCGTCGCCGCACCGGACGGGTCGGCCGCCTGCAGGGCCACGAGGTCGTCGGCGAGCAGGAACATCGACGGGTCGGTCTCCCAGCTCGCCCCCGGGGTCACCCCCACCACGACCCCGACCGCGCCGGATGCACCGCCGAGCCGGATGGTCGGATGCGTGCGCAGGTCGGGCCGGCCCAGCCTGTCCCAGAACACCTCGTTCACCACGACGGGCGGGGCCAAGAGATCCTCGTCGCCGGGGGCGAACCACGCCCCCTCGGTCACGCGGATGCGGTGCATGTCGCCGTAGGGCTGGTCGACCGCCTGCACCGGCACGTCCACCGCGCCGGTCACGAACGGCACGAGCTCGCTCGACTGCATCACCCGGCTGGCGTAGCGCACGTCGTACCGCTCGATCGTCTCGAACCAGGTCGCGTCCATGACCGCCGAATCCACCGTCGATCCGTCGTTCGTGTACGCCGAGACGTAGAGCGTGGCGGGGCGGCCGCTGGCCCGCTCGCTCATCTCGGCATTCGCCTGCTGCACGATGCCGCCGAGCGCGACGACGGTGGTGAGCGAGCACACCGCGACGGCCACGCCGATCAGCGAGAGCAGCACGCGGGTGCGATGGATGCGCACCTCCTGCCAGGCCTCCAGCACCGCCCCGAGCACCCCGGTCAGCGCGCGCATCAGGCGAGCTCTCCGGCGGCGGCGAGCTCCGCATCCGGAGTCAGCACCCCGTGGTCGAGGCGGTAGTGGCTGCGGGAGCGCGCCGCGATGGCGGGGTCGTGGGTGATGGTCACGAGCGCGGCGCCGGTGCGGGTGGCCACGGCGTCGATGAGCTCCATGACGTTCTGCCCGGTGTCGAGGTCGAGCGCGCCGGTCGGCTCGTCGGCGAGGATGAGCCGCGGGCCCCGCACGAGCGAACGCGCGATCGCCACGCGCTGCTGCTCGCCGCCGGAGAGCCGGTCGGGCGTGCTCTCCAAGCGGTGGCCGAGGCCGACCTCCTCGAGCATCTCGGCGGCGATCGTCTTGCGCCGCCAGAACTGCCGGCCCTCGGCGTAGAGCAGCGGCATGGTGACGTTCTCGAGCGCCGTGCGGCCCGGGAGGAGGTTGAACTGCTGGAAGATGAAACCGATGCTGGCGCCACGGATGCGATCGCGCTCGCGCGCCGAGTAGGACTTGACCGGTCGACCGTCGAACTCCAGCACACCGCTGGTCGGCAGGTCGAGCAGGCCGAGGAGGTTGAGCAGCGTGGACTTGCCCGATCCGGAGCGGCCGACCACCGAGATCCGGTCGTTCTCCTCGACCGTCAACGAGACGCCGTTCAGGATGGTGAGCGCCGGAAGATCCGGCGGCATGACCGTGCGGGTCACGTCTTCGAGATGCAGCAGCGTCATCGGGCGATCGCGCAGCTCACGCCGCTGCCCAGTTGCGCGCAGTCGCCGCCCGCGTTCGGGTCGGCGAGCGCTCCCGGCGCGAATTGCAGGATCTCGTCGCCCTCGTTGAGCCCGCCCGTCACCTGCACCTGACTGCCGTCGCTGAGGCCCAGGCCGATCGGCCGCTCCTCGGTGCCGCCGTCGGCGGTGACGGCCCACACCGTTCCGCTCTGAGCGGCACCGCGCACGGCGGTGGTGGGCACCACGAGCACGTTCTCGGCCTTGCCGCCGGCGATGGTCATGTCTGCCGCGAGCCCGGAGAAGACGGTGACACCGGCGGGCACCGGGCAGGTGACGGTGGTGGTCGAGCCGCCGCCCGACCCGCCGGCGCCGCCTCCGCCTCCGATGCCGCCGGCGCCACCGCTGCCGCCTCCGCCCGAGGCGTCGCCGGTGCTGCCCGGCAGAGGGGTGATGATGCGCAGCCCCGTGCAGGTGAACGGCGCGGGCCCGCCGGCGATCGCGATGGTCGCCTCGGTCGGCTGGTTGAGCAGCCGGTACTGCTGCTCGGGCTGCAGCGCTCCCGACACCGAGAAGCTGGGCGGCGCGATCTGCCCAGCCGTCTCGCCGATGGCGACGGTCTGGCCCTCGATCACGTCGAGCGAGCTGAGGGTTCCGGATGCGGGTGCCGTCACCTCCTCGTAGCGGTAGATCGCCGGCAGCGGCTTGCCCTCCGCATCCACCGTCTCGCTCGGATCGCGCACGATCTCGACCTTCACGTCGAACACCACGTCACCCGCAGCCACCGCCGCCCCGGGGGCGAAGAAGATCTCGTCGACGGTGCCCGCGGCGGTGGACTTGACGGGCACGGCCGCGTCGGCTGAGACGGTCGCCTTCACGACCACGTCGTTGGTGATGGTGCCGACCGTCACCGTGGCGTGCGGTTCCACGACGGCACCGGTGGGCACCGCGGGGTCGGCCTCGGCGGGGCGGTCGGGGAAGAAGGCGAGCTTCCCGAGTGCGACGGCGATCGCCGCGATGATCAGAATCCTCAACGAGGGGAACACCCACTTGCGAACGACGCCCACGAAACTCCTTCTCGGCCGAGCAGAACCTCCAGCCTACGGATGTCGCTCCCCCGCCCACCTCCCCCTCAGGTACCGTTCCCCTCCCCGCCACTGCCGAGCGAACGGCCCTCGCCCGGGCGGCGCCGGGCGAGGGCCGCCGTCACTCCGTCATCCTCACGTCGATGTCGAACGTCTTCCCATGCACCCTGTACGGCGAGTACGTGTAGGGGTTCTGCGTCCAGGGCACCACGTGGGCTGTTGACACGTCAGCTTCGGTTGCGCCCGGCGTGAAGGAGACCGAAGCACCGTCGCTCGTGAACGTTCCACCATCCACGACCTGAATCATCACGTTATCGCTTGGCACACTGAACGTGAGGAAGGGCGGTGCGAGCACCTTGAGCTCCCCTTCCATCCCACAATTCATCGGAATCACCAGCGGGGCACCTTTCAGTTCGGACTTGTCGTAGTCCACCTCAAGGTCGTTGCACGACGGCGCGACGTCACGCACGACGACCGGAACTTCGAACGTCTCACCGGGCGCGCCCGTCGTCTCGTCCCAGGGCGTCAGCGTGAGGACCTCCTTGTGGTCGCTGACCACGTCCGGATCGGTCCAGGTGAACGTCACCGTGCCATCGGAGTTGATAGTGGGCTCGGTTCCGGGTATCGACTTCTCGAGAATCACGCGGTAAGTGTCGCGAACGTCAGTCGTGCAGAACAGTTTGAGATCGAGAGTGAAGGGCACGTTCCTCACCAGCTGCAGCGCGCCATCCTGAATGACCGCTCGAAAAGACGAGGTCGAGGGCCCAACCGGCTTGGTCAGGTTGTCGCATCTCGGCGGCGCTTTGACAATGATCTTCACGAGGAACGGATGCTCGACACCGCTGGCATCTTTTGCTGCAACAACCACGAAGTCCTGTCCGGCGTGCGGTTTCAGGGTCGTATAAGACAAGACCCCGTCCTTACTGTCGCCAGAGAAGTGAATCGTGTCCACTCCCGCACTGGAGGTTGATTCCCGCCAGGGACGTGGTGGCACGTGATCGTAGCGACCGGAGTCGAACCTGAACACCGATGACGCACTGGGGTCATCCCCGGATGCGGCCATCATGACCAGTCGATCAGCGTTGGACAGACCAGAAATCTCCGCCCGGTTCAGGATGCGCGCGCCCGTGATCGAACCCGTACAGCCCGACGTGACATTCAGTAAGTTTTCCTGGTTGGCGATGGCGTCGACCTGCACCTCGGGGCAATGAACCTCGGGTGCCGACAGAGCCTTGATCCGATCGACCAGGGTCCCGTGCACCGTCCCTTGGAGCGTGACGTGAACCCAGGTTCCGGTGGGAGAGACGCTGGCGATCGTCGATGCGCCGACCGATGCCTGCGAGATCTGACCACACACGCCGTCGTTGTCAATTGAGCTATCACCACTGAATCGCGGTTGGGTCGATGCCGCGATGTACAACGGTACCGCGTCGATATCGGAGGTGTCGGTGATCGGACCAGGGATTTCAGCTGCCAGTTCCAGCCACTGCAGAGCGCCCTCCGCGATGTCCTTGATCTCCTCGGGCACACCGTACTTGTATGCCGCCGCCGTTGATCTGATGGTCTCCATCACGAAGTCGGCGACAATCTTCCGGTCAGCGGCAGGAAGACGCCCCCACGTCGCTCGCAACGCTGCGCTGGCCGCGAGGTCTCCCGACTTGACCGCCCTGAAGATGTTCTTCGCCGTGTACTCCAGAAACATTAAAGTGGCGCCGACCGGCGTTATTGATGGGTCGAAGCCGTCCGACCAGTACATGGCATTCGGGACCGAGTCCGCGTCCACGCCTTCGAATGGGTTGACGCCGGGTTCACCGCTCATGGACGGCCCGACATTCACGTCCATGCTCAGAATTCTGGGCGGTGCCGTCCAGTCAATCTTCACGTCGCCAGTGGCGAGGGCTGCCGTGACCACATCCTCGGCGATCTTGCCGCTGCCCGTCTGATTGCCATCGCCCTGTCCAGGATGGCTGGAGTTGCTGGCTCCAGAAACGCACGGCGGTGCGGCGCTCGGCGGGATCGAATCCGGGGGCTTTGGAAGTTCAGGTCCCGGAGGGGCGGGTGGCGGCGGCGCGCTCGTCGGCCCTCCGCCGGTCGATGGATCACCTCCCGGCGTCCAGTCGGTGGTCGGTCCGCAGACGACTCGCTGGGTGGAGTGGATCCCGGTTTCGACGATCGTGCCGTCGTCTTTGACGTAGGTGGTTCCGTTGTGCCAGGTAACCTCAATGGAGCAGTCCGGCGGGAGCGCCTGCGCGCTCTCCGCACCCATGGGCACGATTAGAGCTGTGAGCAGCGCGGCTGCCGCAAGCAGGGCAGAGCGCTTCTGAAATGAATGTGACATAGTCTCAGAAATTAGCAGACCAGGCAACGGCCGCCGAGAACTACTCATACTCAAAAACCGACGCGCCCCGCGACACCTGCAGAACAGGTGCGCGGGGCACGTCGAGAGGGCGAAGAGGGGCTAGAAGTCCCAGTCCTCGTCTTCGGTGTTCACGGCCTTGCCGATGACGTACGACGAGCCCGACCCCGAGAAGAAGTCGTGGTTCTCGTCGGCGTTCGGCGAGAGGGCCGAGAGGATGGCGGGGTTCACATCCGTCACCGTCTTCGGGAACATCGGCTCGTAGCCGAGATTCATCAGCGCCTTGTTCGCGTTGTAGTGCAAGAACTTCTTGACGTCTTCGGTGAGACCGACCTCGTCGTAGAGGTCTTGCGTGTACTGCGTCTCGTTGTCGTAGAGGTCGTAGAGCAGCGAGAAGGTGTAGTCCTTGATCTCGTCGCGCTTGGCCTGGTCGACGAGCTCGAGCCCGCGCTGGAACTTGTAGCCGATGTAGTAACCGTGCACCGCCTCGTCACGGATGATGAGACGGATGAGGTCGGCCGTGTTCGTGAGCTTCGCCCGGCTCGACCAGTACATCGGCAGGTAGAAGCCGCTGTAGAAGAGGAACGACTCGAGCAGCGTCGAGGCGACCTTCCGCTTCAGCGGCTCGTCGCCGTGGTAGTAGTCGAGCACGATCGACGCCTTCTTCTGCAGGTTCGGGTTCTCGACCGACCAGCGGAACGCCTCGTCGATGTCTTTCGTGTTCGACAGCGTGGAGAAGATCGACGAGTACGACTTCGCGTGCACCGACTCCATGAACGCGATGTTCGTGTACACCGCCTCTTCGTGCGGCGTCAGCGAGTCGGGGATGAGCGACACCGCGCCCACCGTGCCCTGGATGGTGTCGAGCAGCGTGAGCCCGGTGAACACGCGCATGGTGAGCGTCTGTTCGGCCGGCGTGAGCGTGGCCCACGACTGCACGTCGTTCGACAGCGGCACCTTCTCGGGCAGCCAGAAGTTGTTCACCAGCCGGTTCCACACCTCGACGTCTTTCTCGTCTTGGATGCGGTTCCAGTTGATCGCCTGCACCTTGTCGGCCAGCTTCAGCGGCCCTGCGGGAGGAGGAGTCATGACAGTTTCTTTCCGTTAGCCAGGTCGACGATCACAGCATGCACGAGACGCAGCCATCGATCTCCGTGCCCTCGAGGGCGAGCTGGCGGAGACGGATGTAGTAGATCGTCTTGATGCCCTTGCGCCAGGCGTAGATCTGGGCCTTGTTGATGTCGCGCGTGGTCGCGGTGTCCTTGAAGAACAGCGTCAACGACAGTCCCTGGTCGACGTGCTGGGTGGCCGCGGCGTAGGTGTCGATGATCTTCTCGGCGCCGATCTCGTACGCGTCGTCGTAGTACTCCAGGTTGTCGTTCGTGAGGAACGGCGCCGGGTAGTAGACGCGACCGATCTTGCCTTCCTTGCGGATCTCGATCTTCGAGGCCACCGGGTGGATCGACGAGGTCGAGTTGTTGATGTACGAGATCGACCCGGTCGGCGGCACGGCCTGCAGGTTCTGGTTGTAGATGCCGTGCTCCTGGATGGAGGCCTGCAGCGCCCGCCAGTCGTCCTGCGTGGGGATGTGCACGTTCGACGTGGCGAACAGCTCCGCCACCCGCTCGGTCTCCGGCACCCACGGCTGCGAGGTGTACTTGTCGAAGAACTCGCCGGATGCGTAGGTCGAGTCCTCGAATCCGTCGAACTTCTCGCCGCGCTCGATCGCGATCGCGTTGGAGGCCCGCAGCGCGTGGTAGAGCACCGTGTAGAAGTAGATGTTCGTGAAGTCGACGCCCTCGGCCGAGCCGTAGTGCACCCGCTCGCGCGCCAGGTAGCCGTGCAGGTTCATCTGCCCGAGCCCGATGGCGTGCGACTTGTCGTTGCCGTCTTCGATCGACCGCACCGACGCGATGTGCGACTGGTTCGACACCGAGGTGAGGCCGCGGATGGCGGTCTCCACCGTGCGGCCGAAGTCGGGCGAGTCCATGGTGAGCGCGATGTTCAGCGAACCCAGGTTGCAGGAGATGTCCTTGCCGATCTGGTCGTAGGACAGGTCTTCGTTGTAGGTCGTCGGCGTGTTGACCTGCAGGATCTCGGAGCACAGGTTCGACATGTTGATGCGCCCCTTGATGGGGTTCGCCTTGTTCACGGTGTCTTCGTACATGATGTACGGGTAGCCGGACTCGAACTGGATCTCGGCGAGGGTCTGGAAGAACTCGCGGGCGTTGATCTTGGTCTTGCGGATGCGCGGGTCGTCGACCATCTCGCGGTACTTCTCCGAGACCGAGATGTCGCCGAACGGCACACCGTAGACGCGCTCGACGTCGTAGGGCGAGAAGAGGTACATGTCCTCGTCGTTCTTCGCGAGCTCGAAGGTGATGTCGGGCACCACGACACCGAGCGAGAGCGTCTTGATGCGGATCTTCTCGTCGGCGTTCTCGCGCTTGGTGTCGAGGAACCGCATGATGTCGGGGTGGTGCGCCGACAGGTACACCGCACCCGCACCCTGACGGGCACCCAGCTGGTTGGCGTAGCTGAAGGAGTCTTCGAGCAGCTTCATGACGGGGATGATGCCCGACGACTGGTTCTCGATCTGCTTGATGGGTGCGCCGGCCTCGCGGATGTTCGACAGCAGCAACGCAACGCCGCCGCCGCGCTTGGACAGCTGCAGCGCCGAGTTGATGCCGCGGGAGATGGACTCCATGTTGTCCTCGATGCGCAGCAGGAAGCAGGAGACGAGCTCGCCGCGCTGCGCCTTGCCGGTGTTGAGGAAGGTAGGGGTGGCCGGCTGGAAGCGGCCGCCGATGATCTCCTCGACCAGGTTGGTGGCGAGCTGCTCGTCGCCCTGGGCGAGACCGAGCGCGGTCATCACCACGCGGTCTTCGAACCGCTCGAGGTAGCGCTTGCCGTCGAAAGTCTTCAGCGTGTAGCTCGTGTAGTACTTGAACGCGCCGAGGAAGGTGTCGAAGCGGAACTTCTTCGAGTAGGCGAGGTCGTTGAGCTGCTGGATGAACTCGAACGAGTACTGATCGAGCACCTCCTTCTCGTAGTACTCCTTCTCAACCAGGTAGTCGAGGCGCTCGCGCAGGTTGTGGAAGAAGACGGTGTTCTGGTTGACGTGCTGCAGGAAGTACTGCTTCGCGGCCTCTTTGTCTTTGTCGAACTGGATCAGCCCGTTCTCGTCATAGAGGTTCAGCATCGCGTTGAGCGAGTGGTAATCGAGCGCCGGCGCGGCTGTCGGCGCGTCGATCAGTGTTGCTTCCACAGTCTGTCCAATCTGATCTGGACGGCCTCTCGGTCATCCGGGGTTCCGAATACTTCGAATCGATAGAGGAGAGGCGCACCGGTTTTGCGCGCGACGATGTCGCCCGCAAGGCAGTACGCCTCGCCGAAGTTGGTGTTGCCCGCGGCGATGACACCGCGGATGAGCGACCTGTTCTCCTCGTCGTTGAGGAACTGGATCACCTGCTTGGGAACAGCTCCCAGCCCGTTGCCCCCGCCATAAGTGGGGAGCACGAGAACGTAAGGCCGGGTGGCCTTCAGCTTCTCGTCGCGGGCGTGGAGCGGGATGCGCGACGCCGGCCGGCCGAGCGACTCGACGAAGCGGCGCGTGTTGCCGGAGACGCTCGAGAAATAGACGAGGTCATCGGTCACGGTGATCAGCTGGCAGCGGCGCGCGCGAGTTCCTCGATCTTGTCGGGGCGGAAGCCCGACCAGTGGTCGCCCTCGCTGGTCATGACGACCGGAGCCTGCAGGTAGCCGAGCTCCTTCACCGTCTCGAGCGCCTTCTCGTCGACCGAGAGGTCGAAGATCTCGAACTCGAGTCCCTTGTTCTCGAGAGCGCGGTAGGTGGCAGTGCACTGCACGCAGGAAGGCTTCGTGTAGACCGTGATTGCCATGAGGAATGCACCTTTCTCGCAAGAGATAGAACGAACGTGAAATCTGGAGTTGACCGGCGCCGTATCCACTCGTTACCCCATGGAATCCACTGCTTTCGTGGCTTCTCTGCGCCGGGAGTTCAATACTACATATAGTTGGTCGCGATATCGAGCACCCCTAGATGAAGTGTTACACCCGTGTAATTATCCACAGGCCATCCACAGCTGTGCACAGCTTTTCAGGCCCTTTCATCCACAGCTCGAGTGGCGGAATTCCGGCCTTCTGCACCCGCCTGTGGAGAGCGTCCGTCTGTTCTGTCGAGAATAAATCCAGCCACTGACATTCACGCCGCTCGGCGTGTCGCGCGCACCCTCCGGACGACGGTCACGGTGAGCGCGGCCACGGCCAGAAGAAGAGGGACGAGGAGGTTCGCCCCGGCGAGCAGCACGAGACCCGCGACCAGCACCACCGACACCGCCGCGAGCCACCAGCTGACGCTGAACCGCGGCAGCAGGCGGAGCGCGGCGACGACGGCGAGCGCATACACCGCCACCATGCTCGAGGTGTGGATGAGGATGAACGGGGTCAGCTCACCGCCGCTCAGCACCATCGCCGTGTAGTAGAGAGCGACCAGCAGCGCCACCAGGCCGAGCGCCCGCCGCGGCACCGCGCCGGGTTCGGCGCCCTTGCCGAGCCAACGCGGGAGGTCGCCGTCGCGGCCGAGCGACGCGCCGAGCTTCGCGAACGCCGCGGCGTAGGCGTTCATCACGCCGAGCGCGACCACCACCGCGATCGACGCCACCACCACCCGGCCGCCGGCGGGCGCGGTCGCCTCCACCAGATCGAGCAGCGGCACGGCGGAGTCGGCCGCACCCTCGCCGAGCACCGCGACCGTCACGATCTGCAACCCCAGGTAGCAGGCGCCGACCACGACGATCGCGATCGCGGTCGCCAAGGGGATGGTGCGCCGTGGTCGCCGGAACTCCCCCGCGATGTGCGTCACCGCCTCCCAGCCCGCGAACGCCCACACGAACAGGCTCACCGCCACGCCGACGCCTGCCCAGCCGTGCGGCAGCAGCGGGGTGAAGTTCGCCGCCGAGCCCGCGGGTGCGGCGAGCACCACCACACCCACCACGACGGCGACCAGCGCGCCCGACAATCCGAGCTGCACCTTGCCCGAGAACCGGAGCCCGAACAGGTTGAGCACGAACGGCGGGACGAGCAGCACCGGCCCGAGCACGAATGCGGCCCACTGCGGCAGCCCGAGCACGGCCGACACGTACTCGCCGCCGAGGAGCGCCAGCACGGGGGTGCCGACACAGACGCCGAAGAAGAACCAGTAGCCGGCCATCCGTGCCGCCGTCGGCCCGAGCGCGAGCCGCACGAAGGTGGCGACGCCACCGGCATCCGGATGCCGCGACGCCAGCGCCGCGAAGGTGCCCGCCAGGGGCACCGACAGCACGATGAGCGCCACCACGGCTAGGATCGACCCCGGCCCGGCAGCGCCCGCCGCGAGCGCCGGGAGCACGAGGATGCCCGTGCCGAGCACCGCCGCGATGTACAACGCCGACCCTTGAGCGAGCCCGACGCCGGGAGCGTGCGCCCGCAGGCCCGCAGCGGGAACGGATGAATGGGCGACGACCGGGCGCGAACTGCTCACCCGCCCAGCATCGCCCACCAACCGCCCGCGGCGGAATGGCAGAGGTGCCAGAGTTCGCCCACATCCTGCCAGCAGCTCGCCCGAGCGATGACGACGACCGCTAAAGTGTCGATTCGTCGAGCGATGTCCCGAAGCTTCGACACATCGGCACAGCGCGCCGCGCCCGGAGGCCCCTACGCTCGCACCATGTCGAACTCAGCCTCCTCCGCACTGCCCGTCGTGCCGCACTGGATCGACGGCGCCGAGTACGCCGGCCGCTCCGGCCGCACCGCCCCCGTCTTCAACCCCGCGCTCGGGGTGGTGACCAAGGAGGTCGCCCTCGCGGACGCCGACGAGATCGCGGCGGCCATCGCGAGCGCCAAGGCGGCCCTCCCCGCCTGGCGCGAGCTCTCGCTCACCCGCCGGCAGGCCGTGCTGTTCGCCTTCCGGGAGCTGCTGAACGCCCGTAAGGACGAGCTGGCCGAGATCATCACGTCCGAGCACGGCAAGGTTCTCTCCGACGCGCTCGGCGAGATCACCCGCGGCCAGGAGGTGGTCGAGTTCGCCACCGGGCTCGCGCACCACCTCAAGGGCGAGTACTCCGAGCAGGTCTCGACCGGCATCGACGTGTACTCCACGAAGCAGCCGGTCGGTGTCGTGGGCATCATCAGCCCGTTCAACTTCCCGGCCATGGTGCCGATGTGGTTCTTCCCGATCGCGATCGCGGCGGGCAACACGGTCATCCTGAAGCCCTCCGAGAAAGACCCCAGCGCAGCGCTCTGGCTCGCCGCACTGTGGAAGGAGGCGGGCCTGCCCGACGGCGTCTTCACGGTGCTGAACGGCGACAAAGCGGCGGTCGACGGCCTCCTCACCAGCCCGGATGTCGCGGCGATCTCGTTCGTGGGCTCGACCCCGATAGCGCAGTACGTGTACGAGACCGGCACCCGGCACGGCAAGCGCGTTCAGGCGCTCGGCGGAGCGAAGAACCACATGCTGGTGCTGCCGGATGCCGACCTCGACCTGGTCGCCGACTCGGCGATCAACGCCGGGTTCGGCTCGGCCGGCGAGCGGTGCATGGCCATCTCGGTCGTCGTGGCCGTGGAGCCGGTGGCCGACGCCTTGATCGGCAAGATCGCCGAGCGGATGTCGACCCTCGTGACCGGGGACGGCCGTCGCTCCTGCGACATGGGCCCGCTCGTGACGGAGGCGCACCGGGACAAGGTCGCCTCGTACATCGAGGTCGCCGAGCAGGACGGCGCGAGCGTTGTGGTGGATGGTCGCGCCGTCCGTCCCGACGGCGATCCGAACGGGTTCTGGCTCGGCCCGACCCTGATCGACGCGGTCCCGACCACCAGCCGGGTCTACACCGAGGAGATCTTCGGCCCGGTGCTCTCGGTGGTGCGGGTGCACTCCTACGAGGAGGGGGTGGAGCTCATCAACAACGGCGCCTTCGGCAACGGCACGGCGATCTTCACCAACGACGGTGGGGCGGCGCGTCGGTTCCAGAACGAGGTACAGGTCGGCATGATCGGCATCAACGTGCCGATTCCGGTGCCGGCCGCCACCTTCTCGTTCGGTGGCTGGAAGTCGTCACTGTTCGGTGACACCAAGGCGCACGGCGCCGAGGGCGTGCGCTTCTACACCCAGCAGAAGGCCATCACGAGCCGCTGGCTCGACCCCTCGCACGGCGGCATCAACCTCGGCTTCCCGCAGAACTGAGCTGGTCGCCCTCGTCGGGGGAGGCCAGCTGCAACGCGCTCCAGAGCTCGGCGCGGGCTCCGAATTGCTCGAGGTCGAGGCCGAGCAGTTCGTC
>NZ_JBYSYO010000010.1:0-108120 GCF_058783455.1 Herbiconiux sp. FW305-C-125
CGACCCCGAACCCCGGAAAATCAGGGCAGAACGACCAACGACCGCCGAATCAGCGCTCAAGTGGCACGAGTCAGGTCTGAGGGTGAAGCCTCAGGGCCTTGAATGAAGAGATCTACTGCACGATCAATATCGATGCTTGGGACTGTGATCCAGCTTAGAAGTGCACGTTGCTCGGTCCCTGTCAGTGGAGGTTGCTTGTCCAGTCGGTGCTTCCAATAGCTGTAGAGCACCTCTGGGAATGAATCGACGCGGGAAACCCTGTGTGCCACATTTCGTATCCAGCGCGCTCTCGTCGCGGCAGGAGCGTTTAAGGTGAAGGGGTCTGCCCAGGTGGATTCCTCGGGTTCGGTGTAGTAGGCGAACTGTGCCGAGTGCAGATCGATATACGCTTCGATCGAGCCGGGCAGCTCTGTTGATACTTGAAGCCATCCAGTACGTAACGCGCTTCTCGTGCTCACCATGAGTGCATCTGTCACGTTGTTGGCGGTAAAGATCCCGGCCCAAAAGCTCCTCGATTGTGGCGTATCAGCGATCTCGTTCAACTTGACGGCGATCTTGCGGTCAAACCATTCGTTATCCCAGTGCTGAATGTGTGCCGCATATCGCGCGAGCATCATCGGACTCGGATCTCTCACATCCTTGTCTTGGGCCTCTAAGAACTCGCTGAATGCCAGCAAATATGCCGGGTCGATGGATTCTTTCTTCTGCTCATGCATTGTTCGGAAGACGGTTTCCAAGAATGCGTTGGCGACGACTCCGCGAGCGGTTGAGTTTGCTTCGTTCGGGTCTCGAGGTTCGATGTCGCTATCGCCTTCAAGCAACGTGAGACGCCATAGACCGAACAGGAGCTTGCAACGTTCGTCTGGCTGTTCGAGGTCCTCCTCTTGTGTCGCAGTTGGGCGCATCAAGGTGTATGCGACGTTCTGGGCGATCGCTGAGGTTTGTTGTCTAGGAAGTTTCCTCAGCTGGGTCAGCAGTGGTTCAGCTTCCCAGTCTGCGCCTGGGCGTGTGAGGATGAGTAGCACGACGGCCCATGCACTGTACGAATAGAGGCCTTGCCTGAAAAACTCAGCGAGAAGCTCACCAGCGCTAAAGGGTTCATTCTCGAAGAAATCGTTCAGCTCGAGACTGAGTGTGTCTTGCTCAAATATGTCGTCAAGATCCGGGTCGCTCTTCAGGCTATTGGCAACCTCTGCTGGCGTCATGCCGCGGAAACGCCCTTCAGCTTCACTGGGGGTCTCGACTCGGGCAAAGGTCACTGGTGTTGCGTCGAGATTGGGTTCCTCGCGTGGCGAGAACTCGGGATGCTCCTGCTTCATCTCCCGAAGAAGCTGATGTGCCGGGTCGTCCTCTTTTACCTGCCGAGTCAGCCAGTCAACCGCATTGAATCGTTCAGAGTCGCTGACCTCGATCCCGCCTGGAGCTGCACTTGTTTCCTGAATGTGGTTCAGAAGTTCCGCACGGATCTCGGCGGATGCGTGAGGGTACATTTCCTTGAGTAGCCGGAACACTTCTGGTTTGTGAGAACGACTCAGGATCAAACCTTGGCTGATCATTCGGCCGATGAGGGAGTCTGCTTCGGATGGTCGTGATTCTGTGAGCGCATCGATCCCGAGCCGCTGTGCTAATTCAGAAGAACTATCCAGCAGATTGTTTGCGCGTTCTGGTCGGCCATGACGCACGTATTCCCTGAGAAGGTCGCGTGCGACGTCGACCAGAAGCACGCCGTGTTCATCACGACTTATAAGGAACCGTTCATTGCCATCAACTGTATATCGGCGGGTGGAGAATCGATTTCTGAAGTTGGTACCGTCGAAGAATGCGGTCGTGGTCTCCACGTGTGCGATAAGGCTGAGCACTAAGGAAAGGAGCTGGTCTGGATCTCTGAGGCTCTGCAGAAGCTGAGGCCATACCTTTCGGATCGATGAAGGATGCCAGGGAAACACGAACTCGGTCGTCAGGAAGTCAGGTCGACCGAGTATGCCGCGATGAGAGGTGAATTCGAGCCGGGCAGTTAGGAGCTGGTGCAGGAGCACCTCTGCGGCCTCCGGATCGACCTCGGCAAGTTTCTGAATCAGCAGCGAAAGCTGAGAGTCGTCGCTGTCTGAACGGGCGGCAGTAAGCAGAATCAAGAGCTTCCTCAGGTGATCATGCGGCTGGTAGCCCTCATACAGTTGACGAAATACGTCGAACCATAGCTGTTGAGACATCTGCCCGCGGTGCTTCGCAAGGATCTCCAGCATGCTTTCTCCGCGGTCCACAGAGATCGACCTTGTCACCCAGGCACTCCACATGGCTTGAGTTCGAGCAGTTTGCTCATTTGCAGGTTCGAAGATTACATCCAAAATGCCGATTGCCTCAGCATGTCGCATCCACTCAGTCGGGTCAGCCCGACCCACAAAGTGACGAGAATACTCCTCATCGCTTAGCAGCCACGAAAGCTCCGGGTCTGGAGTAGTTCGGTCGGACGGTCCCTTATCGATCAGTGCCACAATTGCGTCATAGCGGTCTTCGCTTGTAGAGGTAACCCGCTCGCGCCAGTTCGTGAAGAAAGTTTGGAGTCGAGCGTGCCCATTTGACCCTTCCGCTTTCGGATACAGAACGGGCGAGACGTCGAGGCGCTGCCACTTCGCAGTCATTTCGTCTTTGTAGTCCTCGCGCATGAATGCGAATCGGGTTCCCCCGTCAGTGGGCAACGCGCGTGCAAGGTACCGCATAACGACGTCATCTGCGCTGTATCCAACAAATACGGTGACGTACTCTTCGAGCATTCGAGTAAGGAACTGCGTAGCCCAACCTTCGGTGATGTAGGCCTGGCCAAAATCTTGATCAGTCAACACCATACGCTGAAAGTGCGTTGGATCGATCGGCCCATGCAAGTGCACCAAGCCGCTGAAGTCGTTGCCTAGCGGCAATGCCGGCGCATGGTGGACAGACAATTCCACTTCTGCTCGACGCGCGGCCTCCTCGAAGAGTAAGTCAAAGTTGGTTGTGACGATTCGAGGTTTGTTGCCGTTAACCGTTGCGAGGGCGATTAGATCCTCGTGATAGGTGTTCGGCTCAGTTATGGGCCTGAGTCTTGCACTCACTCGAGCATGCGCGTCTCCATGAAGATCATTCAAGCGCCCCATGATTTCATCGAAGTGGATGGAAGGATCTGGTTTCTCGGGCACCCAATCCGAGTGACCCATGTCATTTGCGATGTCGGCCGCAAGGCCCAGAAAACCTGGCAGGTTTGAAGGCGACGCGGAAGAGACCCCAGCTCCAACAAAGAACACAAGTTTGTCGGAACTTAACGCGCGATCAAGCTCCTGCGGTAGCGAGATTCCGCCTGCCTGCCACGCTCTAGTCAAGATTCTCCTTCTGCTTCTGCTCATTCGCCTGTTGAGAGTTCTACTGCCTCTGGTCTGGAGGTGTCTCCAGCCAAAATGTATGCCGCAAGGCTCAGCGTATCGCTGGCACAGTTGCGATGTGAGCTTTGTCGCCGCAGCCTGCTATCCGGGAGTCGCCGCGTGCGGGTTGAATGCGGTGAACTTGGCGGGCTTACCACCAGCCTGGAGCCACCAGCAATCGAAGCCGATGCTCCGGCCTTCATCGGCGGCAAAGATAAGCGTGTTCAGGTTGATGCCGCTCTTCTACTCACGAGTGGTGTTTGATTTCCTGCCCCATTCGCTCATCTAACGGTTGATAGCGGCACACGACCTCTGGTATCAAGCCGGTTCCCGCCCGAACGTATCCTCTGCATCGGAGGCGTAGGCTCTGCCGCCTAACCCGTAACTCGCGAACAAAAAGCGCTGTTCTCAGCTCACCAGTGCAGGGCTTCGGTCGGAAGGTCACACTTCGCTTGCATGAGATGCAGTAACCGAACCCTGCCCATATCCTTCGAACTCCTGACGCGGGCGGTATTCGGATGAGGCGACACAGTGCGAAGCCGGCGCATCGGCCCGATGTGGAAGCTCCAGTTCGTCTACCGCTCGTGCAGATGACCGTGCAGTCAGACGGGGCGATGATCGTACTCGTTGACGGTGAGACGTACGCGCCGCCGCCGTATGCTCCAGCCTGGCGCAGGGAGGCGTTCTCGGCAGTGCTCGAAGCTATCACCACGAGCCTGGGCACAGCGGTCAAGGTCACCGTCACCGAGTACGACGGCGCAAGATTCACTGATATCGTGATGCCGTCGCGCGCCCCAACCGCACATCCAGTCGCTCCCGTGTCTGATCCGGTGCCGGTCATGCAAGCGCCTCCGGTGCCGGTGCAGGGGCACGGGTTTATCGCTGGCGAGGATGTCGCGATCGCGCCGATCATCGGCTACGGCAGCGCCGCCCCAGACGGGCAGGTCAACGCGGTCGTGGCGCAGGATCAGATACCGGCAAATGTGCAGGAGATGTTGCTGATTGGGCGCGTCTCGGGCACCATGCAACTCGTTCGGGCGACGCCATGAACCGGCAAGTCGGCGGGTACGGGCACGAACTCACCAACTTCGCGATGGCCGGCCTCGCCGCCCTGTTCGCGCTCGCACTCGTGCTGCGTGCCGCTGGCACCATCACCGCATGGGCGACCGGGCTCCCCGCACCGGAGGCTGGGATCGCGGCAGGTGGCGGAGTGCTCTTCACTCCCGGCGACCCTGGTACGCCGCTCGGCGCGCCAGGGCTGAACCCTGTCGTATACTGGCTCGTCGCGGCCGTAATCCTCGGGATGCTCGCAGGCGTCGGAATATGGGCGTGGACGATGGTGCGTCGCGGCCAGAAGAAGCGAGAGGCCGATCCTCGCCGGATCGTCGGTATCGCGACCCGTGCAGACATCGAGGCGCAAGCGTCAGAGAAAGCACTCATGCGACGCGCATCAAATCTTCGCCCCTCGCTCGCATCCCCCGGCCCTCCCGATGTTGGCTACCGGCTCGGCAGCGCCCACGGCAAACCCGTGTGGGCATCGGTCGAAGACTCAATGCTCGTGCTCGGCCCGCCCCGTTCTGGAAAGGGTTTGCACCTCGCGATCAACATGATCCTTGATGCGCCGGGCGCGGTGGTGACCACATCGACTCGGCCCGATAACGTGACCGCGACGCTTGAGGCGCGCAGGAGAGGCGACCGTCCGGTGGCGGTGTTCGATCCGCAGCGCCTCGCCGATGGTATTCCTGCGGGAATGAGATGGTCGCCGGTGCGGGGCTGCACCGATCCTCTCACTGCGATGATCCGCGCCACCGGCCTCGCCTCGGCGACCGGGCTGGCTTCTGGCGATACCGAGAATGGTGGCTTCTGGGAGGCGAAGACTCGGGTGGCGTTGCAGTCGCTGCTGCACGCTGCCGCGCTCGATGAGAGGCCCACTTCTGAGTTGTTCAGGTGGACGCTCGATCCTGCCGCTGCTGCTGAGGCCGTCACGATCCTTGAGAGCACCCCGAGTGCGGCGTCGGGGTGGGCTGACGCACTCGGTGGCGTGATCGACGCTGACCCGAGAACACGCGACAGCATTTGGCAAGGTGTCGCGCTCAGTCTCGCAGCGCTAGCCGACCCCCGAGTGCTGGATACCGTCTCACCCAGCCCTGGGGAAGAGTTCAACCCAGCGCAGTTCCTCGCTGATCGGGGCACCCTGTATCTGCTTGCGACCGGCGCCGGGGCTGGCGCGTCAGCGTCGCTCGTCGCTGCGCTTGTGGAAGACATCGTGGAGACCGCCCGCCGTCAGGCGGCGGTCTCTGCTGGTGCCCGGCTCGACCCTCCGCTCGCGCTGGTGCTCGATGAGATCGCGAACATCGCCGCGTTGCCGTCGCTTCCGACGCTCATGGCTGAGGGCGGTGGCACCGGCATTACGACCGTGCCGATCCTGCAATCGCTCGCGCAGGCGCGCGAGAAATGGGGTGACAACTCCGCGAACGCGATCTGGGATGCGTCGATCGTGAAAGTGATCCTCGGCGGCGCGTCGAATACGCGCGATCTGCAAGACCTCTCCGCCCTGCTGGGTGAACGCGACGAGCACACCGATTCGATCACGATGGGCGCGTTCGGTGAGCGTTCCTCGCAGCGGTCGATCCGCAGGGTACCGATCATGCCGCCAGAGAAGCTGCGCATGATCCCGTTCGGCACGGGCGTGATGCTGCTGCGTGCCGCACCCCCGATCATCACCGATCTACGGCCTTGGACAGCCCGTAACGATGCGGCGCAGCTTCGCTCGGATCGGGCGCGGCTCGAATCCGCGTTGAGAGGCGGTGCTTCCGATGGCGAGGCGTAGACGGCAGCCGCCACCAGACCAGCTTGAGCTCGACCTCTGGGGCCTGGATGAAACAACCGCTGACGCACAGATTGCCGAAGCTGGCACAAGAGAAGCAGGTGAGAGCAATGACGCACTACACGCACCGGATCAGGGCACATTGGGAGAGATACGCCCCGAACCACATGAAGACTTTGGCGGCTTCGAGCGAGGAGCTGGAGACACTCTTTTCGGAGATTGGAACCGAAGTGCTGGGCGAAGTGAGTTCGCTGAGCGAGGACATGGCGCGCGTGATGCTGGCGGAAATGCCCGAAGCGAGGGAGGATTATCTTACCCAGGTCGCACTGCTGACCACGGCACGGAAGATAGCGGAGGAGATCGCCATGACTCATCAACTCGCATGGATGAGCGATCCCTCGCTGACGCTGACCGAGGCTCGGCAGGAGTGGGAGGACACCCGGCCGATGGACGAGGGGCTGATGATGATCGTCGATCGGATTCAGGACAGCCCGTACCCGATCTACGCGACCGAGGAACTGGAAGAGATAGCTCAGGAGTGGGCGATCCCGATGTGGTTCTTCGAGGGCCTGATCGGAGCGGAGAACCCCTATCGTTACCTGGAGGAGCATCAGGGGATCATGGAAGAAGGGGCGAACATTCGCTTCCTCCGCGAAGTCCAGTAGCCGAGACCACCGAGCCAGCACCGCCTCACCCGACTGCTCCCCGGTTTGTGCCGGGCACGGTCGAGGCTCGCCCGCCGAGCGGAGCAAAGAGCCGCTACCACGCAAACATCGCTGCGATCCGGCTATTGCGGCAGCTTGAAGCGGAGCAACGGCCGGCCACGGAGGCTGAGCAGTCGGTGCTCGCGCGCTGGTCGAGCTGGGGTGCGGTTGCAGACGTTTTCGATACGTCGAAACCGGAGTGGGAGAACGAGCGCGCCGAGCTGCGTGAACTGCTCAGTGAGGACGAGTGGCGGGCTGCGGCTCGCACGACGATGAACGCGCACTATACCGACCCCGATGTCGTGCGTGAGATATGGCGGGCGCTCGGAGACCTCGGTTTCTCGGGCGGTCGCGTGCTCGAACCCGGTAGCGGCTCCGGTACTTTCATCGGTCTCGCACCCGAAGGTGCCCATGCGACTGGCGTGGAGCTTGACCCGATGACGGCAGCGATCAGCCGCGCACTCTACCCCCACGCGGATATTCGCACCGAGTCGTTCGCGGACTCCCGGTTTCCCGAGGGCACATTCGACGTCGCGGTGGGCAACGTGCCCTACGGGAAGATCCAGCTGCATGACCGGGTGTACAACGCCTCTGAATACGCGATCCACAATCACTTCATTATCAAGTCGCTGAGGCTCTTGCGGCCCGGTGGGCTGATGGCGGTACTTACTTCCTTTTACACGCTCGACGCGAGAAACCCTGGCCCACGCCGGGAAATGAACGCGGTCGCTGACCTCATCGGCGCGGTCAGGATGCCGAGCGGCGCGCACCGCAGGATCGCGGGCACCGAGATCGTCACCGACCTGCTACTGTTCCGTCGCCGCGCAGACGGTGAACCACCGCGCGACCTCACATGGGAGACGGTGACGCAGCTCGACTTCGACGGGAAACCGTTAAACCTGAACCGCTACTTTGACGAGCGCCCGGAGATGGCGCTCGGTGACATCGGGATGCAGCACGGCCTCTATTCGGCACTCACCCTCGTCGTGAAAGGCGACCACGAGCACGCCGCCGAGCACCTGCGGAACGCACTCGACCAGCTGACATTCCAGGCACGTCGAGAGGGGTTGACACTGACCGAGGCCGCACCGGAGGTCGAGGCGCGGCGCGCGGCATTCGTGCCATCGGAGCCCGGCAGATGGGATGGGTCAATCGTGCCGCACGACAATGGCAGCTTCGGCGTGGTCGCCGCAGGCGCAATCGTACCGTTCGCCGTACCGAAGTCAGCGGCACGAGAGCTACGAGCGCTACTCAGTTTGCGGGATCAAGCGTCGACACTGCTCACGATGGAGGCGCACTCGCTCGATGACACCCCTGAACTCGATCAGGCACGCGAGCAACTACGCCGCTCCTACCAGAAGTATGTAGGCGTCTATGGGTCGCTGAATCGCTACAAGCTGCGCAGTACGGGGCGCTTCGATGAGGACGGCAACCCGAAGTATGCGCGCACGGTGCCGACCCCGATCAGGCTGCTGCGCAGCGACCCGTTCGGGCCGCTCGTGCTCGCGCTCGAGAACTTCGAGGAAACCACTCAAGAGGCAACTCCGGCGACGTTGCTGAGCGAGCGGGTCGTGGTGCCTCGACCTGAGATTCAAGGGGTGGAGACCCCTGCGGACGCGGTGGCGGTGAGTCTCGACCGTACCGGCGGGATCGACCTGATCTTGATCGCTGATCTGCTCGGCATGAGCGAGCACGAGGCTCGCGGCGCGCTCGACGGCCTGGTGTTCACCGATCCGGTGACCGATGAACTGATTCATGCCCCGGCGTACCTTTCGGGTGACATCTACGAAAAGCTCGACGCTGCCCGTCAGCGTGCAGAGCGTGATCCCGAGTTCGCGGTGAACATCACCGCGCTGGAACAAGTGAAACCCGAACCTCTCGGCGCTGAAGACATCACGCCGAGGATCGGAGCGGTGTGGATCAGCGCGCAGATTCACCAGCAGTTCCTCACCGAGCTTCTGCAGGCCCGTGATGTCGTGGTCGAGAACCCGGTGCCAGGTATGTGGCAGGTGAAGGGCGGCAGGCACGGTATCCGCTCAACCTCTGAATGGGGCACCGAGCGTCGCTCCGCGCCCGTTCTGCTTGAAGCGCTCGCTGAGCAACGGCCCATCCTCGTCTACGACACCGAAAAGGACGTAGAGGGCAAAGAACGGCAGGTACTCAACCCAACTGAGACAGCAGCTGCGCAGGAGAAGGCGAACCAGCTGCAGGAGCGGTTCGCTGAATGGGTGTGGGAAGACCCCGAGCGCGCCCGCACCCTGGTAGACGGCTACAACCGCAGGTTCGCGTGCATCGCGCTCCGCGATTACACGAGCGCAGCCGACTATCTCACATTCCCAGGGCTTGCTGCGAACACGATCACGCTGCGCCCGCACCAGCGCGCAGCGGTAGCCCGGATGGTCGCAGAACCGTCCGTCGGTCTCTTCCATGAGGTCGGTGCCGGGAAGACCGCTGAGATGGTGTGCGGCGCGATGGAGATGCGACGTATGGGCCTCATCAACAAGCCCGTGGTCTCGGTGCCGAATCATATGTTGGAGCAGTTCTCGCGTGAGTGGTTGCAGTTATATCCGAACGCGAAGATTCTCACAGCGTCGAGCCAGGATGTGACGCGGGATCGACGGCGCGCGTTCGTCGCGCGAGCGGCGGCGAACGAGTGGGATGCGATCATCATGACGCACTCTGCGTTCGAGCGCGTGCCGCTGCGGGTGGATACTGAGCGCGAGTATCGTGACCGGCAACTCGACGGTCTCCGCGCCGCGCTTGAGGGTGCCGACAAGGATGATCGAATCAGTGTGAAGCGGATGCAGCGCGCCCTCACGATGGCCGAGGAACGCCTCAAGAAGCTCGCTGACAAACCGCGCGATTCGGGCATCAACTTCGAGGACACCGGTATCGACTACGTCATTGTGGACGAGGCGCATCTGTTTAAGAACCTCGCCACTCCTTCGAACATTCGAGATGCCGCTATCACGGGCTCCGAGCGCGCTTCTGATCTGCATATGAAGCTTGAGTATCTCCGTTCGACGGGGAGGAAAAGGATTGTGACCGCTGCGACGGCGACACCGATCTCGAACTCCATCACCGAGGCGTATGTGATGCAGCGCTACCTGCGCCCAGATCTGTTCTATGCTGCCGGGATCGGTGAGAGCTTCGACGCATGGGCGGCGACTTTTGGCGAGACGGTCACGCAGATGGAGATGTCTCCTACGGGAGCATCGTTCAGGATGAAAACGCGCTTCGCGAAGTTTCAGAATGTGCCGGAGATGCTCAGGATGTGGAGCACATTCGCTGATGTGAAGGCCGCCGAGGATCTGAAGCTCCCCGTTCCCGATATTCGCATTCGCGACGATGGCAACCGTGCCCCGCTGACCAGAGGCGTAGCCCCATCGTCCGAACTGGTGGCGTTCGTGAAGACCCTCGGTGAACGTGCCGAGATGATCGCCTCGGGCAGTGTTGACCCGCGCGAGGACAACATGCTCTCGGTCACCAGCGACGGCAGGAAAGCTGCACTCGATATGCGGCTGATCGTATCTGACGATCCCTCCGGCCCTACCAAGGTCGACGTCGCGGCCGACATGATCTTCCGTACTTGGGAAAACACCCGAGATACCGAGTACCTCGATACGGTGACCGGCGAGCCATCGCCGATCAAAGGTGCGATGCAGTTGGTGTTCTCCGACCTCTCGACACCGAACAAGGAACGGTGGAATGTGTACGAGGAACTGCGCACCCAACTCATCTACCGTGGGATGCCTGCCGAGGGTATCCGGTTCATTCACGAGGCCCGCAACGACCTCGAGAAAGGTCGCCTGTTCGCGGCTGCCCGCGCCGGGCACATCTCTGTACTTCTCGGTTCCACCGAACGCATGGGCGTCGGCACCAACGTTCAAGCACGGGCCATCGCGCTGTATCACCTTGACTGCCCTTGGCGACCCTCTGACATTGCCCAGCGCGAGGGTCGGATTCTGCGGCAGGGCAACCAGAATGAGGAAGTCGCGATCGTTAGGCTCGTCACAGAGCGTTCTTTCGACTCGTATATGTGGCAGGGCGTTGAGCGTAAAGCGAAGTTCATTTCGCAGGTGATGCGCGGCAGGCTGGATGTGCGCGAGATCGAAGAAATCGACTCCGCCTCGCTCACCGCTGCCGAGGCGAAAGCCATCTCGTCCGGCAACCCGCTGTTGCTCGATCAGGCTAATCTTCAGAGTGAAGTTACCCGGCTGCGACGGCTCGAACGGGCGCACCAGAACAACGAGCGGATGCTTGAATACACCCGTTCCCAGGCAGTTCAAGACGCTGCCCGTGCTGCCGATGACATCGAGGGGATACGGGCAGCGATCCCGAACATGATCGACACCACGGCCGAGAAGTTCCGCATCACGATCCAAGGCCGCTTCTACGATTCGCGTAGCGATGCCGGCCACGCGCTCATGGGGTGGGCAAGGCAAGCGAACATGCAGTACGCGGGGCGTCACCAAGTACAGGACTACGGCGTGATCGGGCGGATCGGTGGCTTCGACATCAGCTGCGAGCTCGTGCCCGAAATGGCCGGAGACGTGCTCGTGCGTACCAGCTTGCACGGAGTTCCGAGGGGATCGTTTACAGTCACCCGAGACTCGTTCCTGCAAGGCGGTGTCGGCCTAATCCAGCGGATCGAGAATCGTATGGCCGCACTCCCGAAGCTGCTGACCGAAGCCGAACAGGATCTAGCGCGGGCCGAACAGACCCGGCAGGATGCCGAGCAACGACTCGGGCAGCCGTTCAAGCACGCCCTCGCACTCTCTGCGGCTGAGGCCGACCTCGAAAAGGTTGAGAAGAAGATCGCCGTTATGCAGCGGCAAACCCCGGAGGAACCCACCCCTGAGCCTGAGCGGGTCTCGGCTTCGCCGCCTCGCCCAGAACTCACGGTTGAGGCGGTGCGCGCGTATCAGCCTCGGGGCGGTGTGCGCTCTGAACCCGACCAGCAGCGACCCCATACTCCAGCTGCTGCTCCCAGTGCGTTCGACCCGATGCCGCTGAGACCGTCTGGGTTGCAGATCGGGCGGTAACCGCTTCTCGGGGTGGCGACCTCACCTGCTTGTTGCCGCGCGGAGGCGCGGCGCGACATCCAAGGAGCACCACCATGAACGACAGCAGCGAACCGGCCCCCACATCTGAGCCGATCGAAACCCTCGATGCGATCATCGGGTTCTTCGCAACCGAGCCTAAGCCCAGCAGAACCCGCGACGGCGTACCCAAAATCTATGCCCGCTACGGCACCGAGCGATTCGTTCACGACCTAGAGACCGGCGGCACGATCAAGGAAGAACCGACCTTTCACGCGCTCACCGCATACTGGGGTGCTGCCGAGACAATCCTCGCTCAGTACCGCAAGGGCGACTCGTTCATCGCGCAGGGCGTGGTGCGCGTCAGCAAGCAGACTGGCAAGGAACGCTTCGAGGTCAAGCAGATCGGCCACAACACCCGACGCACCCGCTACACGGTCGACCGCAGCCCCCGCGCCGAACAGCGTGCGACAGAGCACACCGCGATGAGGCAGGCACTCAGCGCCGCGCAGGAGCACTCGACGGCAGTCAGCGCACATCCTGAGCCGCACCGCACCACACACGTGAGCGCGGCATCAGTCGGCGTGAGTCGATGAGCGAGGGCATCATGGATACGAGTGAACTTCCTCCCGACGTGGAGGCGCCCGAGTCAGAATCATCGGCATCGACATCACGAGAGTTCCCGCGTCTCGGCACTCCGGTGAACGCGGGAGGCAGAGTGAGCGCACCGCCGCGACCGATCAACTGGAACCTACTCACCAGCGAACAAGCCGAGATCGAGTGGCTCGAACTCAACAGCTGGGTGTCCTGGCTGAAACTCTCCTACGGTCTCACACCGGCAGTGCTGCCCCCGCTGTGGCACCGGCACCCCGAGCTGGTATGGGAACTCTCGGCGCTGCATTGTCATTGGCTCGGCGCCTACGATCCTGAACAGCACGCCAGCGGCCCGATCACCTGGCACCGCGACTTCACCGAAGCGCGGATGCGCCTGCGCGAATGGGTGCAAGCCTCCGGCACCCGCATCGACCGCGACCGCCCCACACGGCAAACCACTTGGCCGGGCGACACCCCGTACCCTGCGGCGGCGGAGGCCCCCATCGTTGACCGAGACGCCGACTTCGTAGAGTTCGTCAAAGCCGATGTGGCTTCGCGCCGTGCCGACGAAGACGCTTACTTCCTTCTCGTGGCTGAGCATGAAGCACGCCGCAATGCCGCAAGCGGTGATTGAGATGGTGCGCAGCTACCAGCGAAAGACTCCAGCCCTTTCCGCAGGCCGGGAGGTCAAGGTGCGCTGCGAAGACCGCGAGACCGTGGATGTGCCGTTGCTTGCGGAGGTACTCATCAGGATCGCACTCCGTTCGACATCAGCGTCTGCTGATCAGAATGAATCCGCCAAGCAGCATATCGGAAATGCCGGTCTCTCCCGGTTCTTCCAAGACGCCCTCGCGGTGAAGCAGTAGCATCGTAGACAGATACTCAAGCAAGACGTGGCACCCCTTGCGACACGGCCCCGGCGATTGCCCGGAGTGCAGTGTTCTTTCTCTCTTGCGAATCTGACCGCCACGTCACGCAGCAGCGAGTCATGCTCGGTGCTGCCTGACGAAAGGCAATCGCAATGACTCTCCTAGGTCTCCCTGCCGGTCTCGACCTCGACTCGCTCCGCAAGCTCGCTACCCAAGCAGCCAAAGCCAAACCGCAGCCCGCCCCCGGTGATGGCACCCCGCTCGCGGTGTCATACCTGCGAGTCTCGACCAAGGATCAAGCCACCCGCAACGGCCTCGAAGAAGGTCTCTCGATCCCTGCACAACGCGAAGCCGCCGAGAAGAAAGCCGCCTCGCTCGGGGCAGTGATCGTCAAAGAGTTCATCGAGCCAGGCGAATCGGCGAAGACCGCAAACCGTAAAGCGCTGCAGGAGATGCTGGAATATGTGGCGGTGAACCCCGTGCAGTTCTGCATTATCAACAAGGTCGATCGCATGGCAAGGAACCGCCTTGATGATGCCGTGATCCATGCAACGCTACGCGGGCGCAGCATCCAGCTAGTGTCGGTCACTGAGAACATCGACGAGTCGCCGTCGGGGATGCTAATGCACGGCATCCTTGCCACGATCGCGGAGTTCTATTCGCTGAACCTCGCGCAGGAGGTGGTGAAGGGCCTCCGGCAGAAAGCAGTCATGGGTGGCACTCCCGGTCGTGCCCCGCTCGGCTACCTCAACGTGCGAACCACCGAGAACGGTGCCGAGATTCGCGAGGTCACCACTGATCCCGACAGATTCGACCTTGTGAAGTTTGCGTTCGAGAGCTACGCGAATGGCGACTGGACACTCTCGATGCTCACCGAGGAAGTGAATCGGCGCGGCCTGACCACGAGACCGACACCGAAGCATCCTGAGAAGCCCCTCACCACAACGATGCTGCACAAGGTACTCACGAACCCGTATTACAAGGGCCTCGTCACGTTTCAGGGCGCAGTCTACGAGGGCAGCCACGACGTGATGGTCACACCCGAGGTCTGGTCGAAAGTGCAGCAGATTCTCGACCGCAACAACCAGCGAGGTCAGCGACCGCAGAAGCACGACCACTACCTCAAAGGCGCGCTCTACTGCTCCTGTGGGGCAAAGCTCATGCTTGAACGTCCGCAGGGAAACACGGGCGAACGGTACGACTACTTCTCCTGCTCAGGTCGCCGTCGCAAAACCACGAGTTGCACGCGAAGTGCGATCCTGGTGGAGCGGATCGAACTGAAAGTCGAGCAGGCATACGCCACGAAGTCACTCACCGAAGACCAAGCTGCCGGGGTTGGGAAGATTCTGCACGAGGTGTTCGACAGGCTCGAAGGCGGGGCCAGCGACGAGCGCGCGGCACTCACCGAGCAGAAGGCTCGCCTCGAGTCCGAACGGTTGAAGCTCGTGCAGGCGCACTACGCCGATGCGATCCCGGTCGATCTGTTGAAGAGCGAGCAAGACCGAATCCAGAACGCACTCGGCGCGATCCAGACCAGGCTCGACAGCCTGCATTCCCGCTACGCGGACGCCCGTGAAGGCCTCGAAGACATGCTCGCCGTGCTCACCGATCTGCAAGGGTTGTACCTGCGTTGCGAACCCGCTGAACGCCGGTTCCTGAACCAAGCCTTGTTCACGCGCATCATCGTGGACGAGAACGAGAACGTCGAGCTGCAGCCCCAGGCCGGTGTCGACACCGTGACTTCGCAGAGAATCAACACCTACAGCGCAGGCCCGGTAGCAACAACGAAAATGCCCCGCATTCAAGCGGGGCAAGTTTCGACTTTCGAACTTTTGGTGGAGCCTGGGAGAATCGAACTCCCGACATCCTGCTTGCAAAGCAGGCGCTCTACCAACTGAGCTAAGGCCCCCCGAAAGCACCGGAGTGCCAGGGAGATTTCTTGTGGATCTCTCGTGGGGCTACGAGGACTTGAACCTCGGACCTCTTCGTTATCAGCGAAGCGCTCTAACCGCCTGAGCTATAGCCCCGTTTTTTTGACCAGAGTAGAGATTACCCTACGAAGCCCTGGTCGGACGAATCCACCTTACTTGTTGGTGAACCCGAGCATGATGCCGCCCGTGATGCGCACGGCGAGGTTGTACAGCGCCGCGCCGATCGCACCGAGGGCGGTGATGACGATGACGTTGAGAATGGCGACCACGATCGAGAAGCCCATCACCTGCGGCAGCGACGCGAAGTCGAAGAGATCGAAGTTCGACGCCCCGGCGATGTCTTTCAGCAGCGTGTTGATGGAGTCGAACACGCCCGTCTGGTTGAGCACCGACCAGACCAGGAACGACGCCACGATGATGATGATGCCGAGGATGATCGCGAGGAGGAAGGAGATCTTCAGCACCGACCAGAAGTCGATGTAGACCAGCTTCAGCCGAACCTGCTTCGTCGTGGCGACTCTTGCCGTTTTCTTCGCGAATTTGTCGCCAAGATTACTCATCCGTCGTTACATCCTCTCCAGGCGCCTCCGCGTCACCGGTACTCTCGTCGAGCTCGGCTTCCAGGTTGCGTTCCGTGTTCTTGGCCACTGCGATGATGCGGTCGTCGTCCGCGAAGCGGGCGAAGACAACGCCCATCGTGTCGCGTCCCTTGGCCGGGACTTCGGCCACGGCAGAGCGTACCACCTTGCCGCTGGCAAGAACCACAAGGACCTCGTCGTCCTCGCCCACGATGAGCGAGCCGATCAGGTCGCCGCGCGACTCGGCGAGCTTGGCGACCTTGATGCCGAGTCCACCACGCCCCTGCACCCGGTACTCGTCGACCGAGGTGCGCTTGGCGTAGCCGCCCTCGGTGACGATGAACACGAATCCTTCGTCGGAGACGACGGATGCGCCCTGCAGCCGGTCGTCGCCGCGGAACTTCATGCCGATCACACCGGAGGTCGCGCGGCCCATCGGGCGCAGCGCCTCGTCGGACGCCGTGAACCGGATGGACATGCCCTTCTTCGACACCAGCAGCACGTCGCTGTCCTCCTCCACGAGGAGGGCGGAGACGAGCTCGTCCTCGTCGCGCAGGTTGATCGCGATGATGCCGCCCGACCGGTTCGTGTCGTACTCGGTGAGCGCGGTCTTCTTCAGCAGACCGTTCTTCGTGGCCAGCACGAGGTACTTCGCCACCTGGTAGTCGCGGATGTCGAGGATCTGCGTGATCTGCTCGTCGGGTGCGAGCGCCAGCAGGTTCGCGACGTGCTGACCCTTCGCGTCCCGCCCCGCCTCCTGCAGTTCGTACGCCTTGGCACGGTAGACGCGCCCGGTGTTGGTGAAGAACAGCAGCCAGTGGTGCGTGGTGGTGACGAAGAAGTGCTCCACGACGTCATCCGCCCGCAGCTGCGCACCCTTCACACCCTTGCCGCCGCGATGCTGGGAGCGGTAGTTGTCGCTGCGGGTGCGCTTGACGTAGCCACCGCGCGTCACGGTGACCACCATCTCCTCCTCGGGGATGAGGTCTTCGACGTTCATGTCGCCGTCGAAACCGAACATGATCTCGGTGCGCCGGTCGTCGCCGAACTTGTCGACGATCTCGGTGAGCTCCTCGGTGATGATCTCGCGCTGACGTGCCGGCGAGCCGAGGATGACGTTGTACTCGTCGATCTTCAGCTGCAGCTCGTCGGCCTCGTCCTGGATCTTCTGGCGCTCGAGGGCGGCCAGACGACGCAGCTGCAGCTCGAGGATCGCGCGGGCCTGCAGCTCGTCGATCGTGAGCAGGTCCATCAGGCCGTCGCGCGCCTCCTCGACCGTGGGCGAGCGGCGGATGAGGGCGATCACCTCGTCGAGCGCCTCCAGCGCCTTGAGGTAGCCGCGCAGGATGTGCATGCGCGCCTCGGCCTCGCGCAGCCGGAACTGGGTGCGCCGCACGATGACGTCGATCTGGTGCGCGACCCACTCGGTGATGAAGCCGTCGAGCGGGAGGGTGCGCGGGATGCCGTCGACGATCGCCAGCATGTTCGCGCCGAAGTTCTCCTGCAGCGAGGTGTGCTTGTAGAGGTTGTTCAGCACCACCTTCGCCACGGCGTCGCGCTTCAGCACGATCACGAGGCGTTGACCGGTGCGGCCCGAGGTCTCGTCGCGGATGTCGGCGATGCCGGCGAGCTTGCCGTCCTTCACCAGGTCGGCGATCTTGATGGCCAGGTTGTCGGGGTTCACCTGGTAGGGCAGCTCGGTGACCACGAGGCAGGTGCGGCCCTGCAGCTCCTCGACGTTGACGACGGCGCGCATCGTGATCGACCCACGGCCGGTGCGGTAGGCGTCGTGGATGCCCTTCACGCCGAGGATCTGGGCGCCGGTCGGGAAGTCGGGCCCCTTGATGCGCTGCATGAGCGCCTCGAGCAGCTCCTCGCGCTCGGCCTCGGGGTGCTCGAGGTACCAGATGGCGCCCGCGGCCACCTCACGGAGGTTGTGCGGCGGGATGTTCGTGGCCATGCCGACCGCGATGCCCACCGACCCGTTCACGAGCAGGTTCGGGAACCGCGAGGGCAGCACCACGGGCTCGAGGGTGCGGCCGTCGTAGTTGTCCTGGAAGTCGACGGTCTCTTCCTGGATGTCGCGCACCATCTCGAGGGCGAGCGGAGCCATCTTCGTCTCGGTGTACCGCGGCGCGGCGGCGCCGTCGTTGCCCGGCGAGCCGAAGTTGCCCTGCCCGAGCGCGAGCGGGTAACGCAGCGACCACGGCTGGATGAGTCGCACCAGCGTGTCGTAGATCGACGAGTCGCCGTGCGGGTGGAACTGACCCATCACCTCGCCGACCACGCGGGCCGACTTCGAGAACGCGCGGTCGGGCCGGTAGCCGCCGTCGTACATCGCGTAGATCACGCGGCGGTGCACCGGCTTCAGGCCGTCGCGCACATCCGGCAGCGCCCGGCCCACGATCACGCTCATGGCGTAGTCGAGGTAGGAGCGCTGCATCTCCAGCTGGAGATCGACCTGTTCGATGCGGTCGCCTGCGGCAGGGGTCAGTTCATCAGTCATGTGTCAGTGTCAGTCTCTGTCGAGGGCCGAAGGCTCAGATGTCGAGGAAGCGGACGTCTTTGGCGTTCTTCTGGATGAAGTTGCGCCGGGACTCCACGTCCTCGCCCATCAGGGTGCTGAAGATCTCGTCGGCCGCCGCGGCGTCGTCGAGCGTGATCTGGCGGAGGGTGCGGGTGTCGGGGTCCATCGTGGTGTCCCACAGCTCCCGGTAGTCCATCTCACCGAGGCCCTTGTAGCGCTGGATGCCGTTCTCCTTCGGGATGCGCTTGCCGGCGGCCTGGCCGTCGGCGAGCAGCGCGTCGCGCTCCGCATCCGAGTAGACGTACTCGTGCGGGGAGTTCGACCACTTCAGGCGGTAGAGCGGGGGCATCGCGAGGTAGACGTAGCCGAGCTCGATCAGCGGCCGCATGTAGCGGAACACCAGGGTGAGCAGCAGCGTCGTGATGTGCTGGCCGTCGACATCCGCATCGGCCATCAGCACGATCTTGTGGTAGCGCGCCTTCTCGGCGTTGAAGTCCTCGCCGATGCCCGCGCCGAACGCGGTGATCATGGCCTGCACCTCGTTGTTGCCGAGCGCGCGGTCGAGCCGGGCCTTCTCGACGTTCAGGATCTTGCCGCGGAGCGGAAGGATGGCCTGCGTCTCGGGGTTGCGGCCCTGGATCGCGGAGCCGCCGGCCGAATCGCCCTCCACGATGAAGATCTCGCTCTTGGCGGGGTCGCGGCTCGAGCAGTCCTTGAGCTTGCCCGGCATGCCGCCGCCCTCGAGCAGACCCTTGCGCCGGGTCTGTTCCCGGGCCTTGCGCGCGGCCAGCCGGGCCTGGGATGCCTGGATCGCCTTGCGGATGATGTCACGCGCCTGAACGGGGTTGCGGTCGAACCAGTCGGTCAGCTCGGTGCCGACGACGCGCTGCACGAAGGCCTTCGCCTCGGTGTTGCCGAGCTTCGTCTTCGTCTGGCCCTCGAACTGCGGCTCGGCGAGCTTGATCGAGATGACGGCCGTGAGCCCCTCGCGCACGTCGTCGCCGGAGAGGTTGTCGTCCTTCTCCTTGATGATCCCCTTCTCCCGCGCGTAGCGGTTGACGAGCGTCGTGAGCGCGGCACGGAAGCCCTCTTCGTGGGTTCCGCCCTCGTGCGTGTTGATGGTGTTGGCGTAGGTGTGGACGCTCTCGGTGTACCCGGTGGTCCACTGCATCGCCACCTCGAGCGCGATCTTGCGCTCGGTGTCCTCCTGCTCGAAGGAGATGATCTCCTCGTTCACGAGCTCGGCCTTCTTCGAGCGGTTGAGGTACTCCACGTAGTCCTTCAGACCGTTCTCGTAGAGGTAGGTGACCTCGACGTCCTCGGCCGTGCCGTCCTCGCCCCCGCGCTCGTCTGTGAGCTTGATGGCGAGGCCCTTGTTGAGGAAGGCCATCTGCTGGAACCGCGCCCGCAGCGTCTCGTAGTCGAAGACCACGGTCTCGAAGATCTCCGGGTTCGGCCAGAAGGTGGTCTTCGTGCCGGTCTCGGTGGTCGCTTCGCCCTTCTCCAGCGGTGCCAGCGGCACGCCGATCTTGAAGCTCTGCCGGTAGACGTTGCCCTGCCGGCGCACCTCGACGTCGAGTTCGCTCGAGAGCGCGTTCACCACCGACGAGCCGACGCCGTGCAGGCCGCCGGAGACCGCGTAGCCGCCACCGCCGAACTTTCCGCCGGCGTGCAGCACCGTCAGCACGACCTCGACGGTCGACTTCTTCTCGGTGGGGTGCATGTCGACCGGGATGCCGCGACCGTTGTCCGTGACGGTGATCCCGCCGTCACGGCGCATGACGACCTCGATGTGCGTCGCGTACCCGGCGAGCGCTTCGTCGACGGAGTTGTCGACGATCTCGTACACAAGGTGGTGCAGACCTCGAGGGCCCGTCGACCCGATGTACATACCGGGGCGCTTGCGCACTGCTTCGAGGCCTTCAAGAACCTGGATCTGGTCCGCGCCGTACTCGTTGTCAGGGTGGACCTTGTCCGATTCAGACATATGGAAATGGGCTCCTCAGTGCCCTGCCCAACGGCCGGGCAGGCGACCCTTAATTCTATCAAACCAAGGGTCGGAAACCGCCGTCATATGCCGCTCTGAGCGATCATTTCTGGCCGGATGACCACATTTGCCCTGTCAGCCGTAGGTATCGCGAGGACCGCGCCCTGGAATCGATCTGGAGCCGCGTTTCCAGGATGGGGCGTGGGGCGCTTCGAAGCGGATCGACTCGATCCCCGCATCCGGGTATCGCTGAGCGATCGTCGTCATGATCAGCACACGCATGTGCCGAAGCTGCGTGGCCCAGGCGGTGGAGTCGCACTGAACCGTGAGAACCGCGTCGGTGATGCCGATCGGCCGGCTGTGCTCCGCTGTCTCCGGGCCCGCGATCTCCGTCCACGCCAGCAACAGGTCCGACTTCGCCAGCGACGAGGTCCAGCCGAGCTCAGAGGAGAGCGACGACATCACGTCGCCGAGTCCGTGCGGGTCGCGACCGACGCCGTAGGGAACGCTGTCACCGTCGCCGTCGCGGCCACGCACGCGCGTCTTCTTCGCCCGCCACGCCGCCGCGCGCGAGGTCGGATCCCCGAACGCCGCCTTGAGGCGCAGGTACACGTTCTGTGATTCAGTCATCGGATGCGTCAACGATAGTCCCGGCAGAGATGCGCACGGTGTGCGCGGTCAGCTCCCCCGGCACGTCTTCGTACACCGCCGCGGTGATGAGCACCTGCTCGTAGCCCTTGACCGCATCCGCCAGCCGGCCGCGGCGACGCTGGTCGAGTTCGGCGAAGACGTCGTCGAGGATGACGATCGGGTCGCCGGCGATCGAATCGGCGCGCAGCAGCTCGGCGCAGGCGAGCTTCAGGGCGAGGGCGAACGACCACGACTCGCCGTGGCTGGCGTACCCCTTCGCCGGCAGGCCGTTCAGGCGGAACAGCAGGTCGTCGCGGTGGGGGCCGCATAGCGTGATGCCTCGGTCGCGCTCGGCGCGCGCCACCTTCTCGAGCGCGGCGCGGAACGCGTCCGCGAGCGCCTCCCGCGTGAGATCGGTCGCGGCCGGCGCCGAGACCTCGGCGTCCTCCGCCTCGGGGTGATCGGCGAGGATGCTCAGCACCACCTCGAGGGTCGGCTCCTGATCCGAACCCGCCACCGCCTGGTACGCCTCGCGCACGAACGGACCGAGCGCGGCCACGATGGCGATGCGCTCCGCCATGATCTCGGACCCGAGCTCCACCAGGCGCTCGTTCCACAGCTCGAGGGTCGAGAGCTTCGCATCCTTCAATCCGGATGCGCGGGCCGACTTCAGCAGGGCGTTGCGTTGCTTGAGCACCCGGTCGTAGTCGGCGAAGACCCCGAGCAGCCGCGGCGCCTTCGCGCCGAGCAGCGCATCGACGAAGCGCCGGCGAGTCGACGGCTCGCCCCGCACGAGCGCGAGGTCCTCGGGCGCGAACAGCACGGTGGAGATGTACCGCGGGAGTTCCCGCGGCTTGATGGCGGCGCGGTTGACCTGCGCGCGGTTGGCGGCGGCGCGGTTCAGCTGCAGCTCGACCAGGAGTTCCCGCCCGTCGTGCTCCAGCCTGGCCCGCACGATCGCCGAGTCCTGGCCCGCCCGGATCAGCGCCTGGTCGGTGGAGACCCGGTGCGATCCGAGCGTGCTGAGGTAGCCGACGGCCTCGACGAGATTGGTCTTGCCCTGCCCGTTGCTGCCGACGAAGAGGTTCGCGCCCGGTGCGAGCGCGACCTCTGCCGTCTGGTAATTACGGAAGTCGGTGAGCGAGAGGTGCCGGAGAAACACGCCTGCCTAGACCCACGAACCCGACGAGCCCCGCAGGGTCAGTCGAGCTCTTTCACGGCGTGCCCGCCGAACTGGTTGCGGAGGGCCGCCACCGCCTTCATCGAGGGCGAGTCCTCCTGGCGCGAGACGAAGCGCGCGAAAATCGAGGCGCTGATTGCCGGCATCGGCACGGCGTTCTCGATCGCCTCCTCCAGTGTCCAGCGACCCTCGCCCGAGTCGTCGACGTAGCCGGCGATGTCGTGGAACTCAGGGTCGGCCTCGAGGGCGCGCACCAGGAGCTCGAGCAGCCAGGAACGCACGACGGTGCCGCGCTGCCAGGCCTTGAAGGTGCCCGTGACGTCTTTGATGATGTCTTTCTTGGTGTCGAGCAGCTCGTAGCCCTCGGCGTAGGCCTGCATGATGCCGTACTCGATGCCGTTGTGCACCATCTTGGCGTAGTGGCCGGCGCCGACCTCGCCGACGTGCACGAAGCCCTCGTCACGCGGGCCCTCGGGGCGGAGCGCGTCGAAGATCGGCATGGCGCGCTCGACGTTCTCGGCCGTGCCGCCCACCATCAGGCCGTAGCCGTTCTCGAGGCCCCAGACGCCACCGGAGACACCCGCATCCATGAACTGGATGCCCTTGGGGGCCAGGAACTCGGAGTGCTTGAAGTCTTCGGTCCACTTCGAGTTGCCGCCGTCGATGATGAGGTCGCCCTCATCGAGCACATCGGCCAAGTCGTGGATGACGCCGTCGGTGATCGCGCCGGCCGGCACCATCACCCAGACGATGCGCGGGGCGGGCAACGCGGCGGCGAGGGCAGCGAGGTCGGCGACATCGCTGACGGCGGGGTTCGTGTCGTACCCGACCACCTCGATGCCCGCGTTCTTCAGGCGGGCACGCATGTTGTTGCCCATCTTGCCGAGACCGATGAGACCGATGTTCATTCCAGCTCCTTGTCGACTAGCGCAGCAGCAGGTTGGGCTGCAGCAGGTACTTGTAGTCGTCGGATCCCGGCTGATCCTTCGACGACTGGCTCGTGATGAGAACCGGGCCGGGCTTGTTGGGGTTGTCGGTCTTCGTGAACGAGATCCGCACGAACTCCGAGTGCACGGCACCGAGGCCATCGAGCAGGAATTGCGGCTTCAACGACACCACGGTGTCTTGGCCGGTGAGCAGCGCGTCGATCGACTCCGATGCCTGCGCCTGCTCGGAGCCGATGGCCTCGAGGGTCACGCCGTCGATCGTGAACGTGAAGCGCAGCGCCGCTTCTCGCTCCAGCACCAGACTCACGCGCTTGGTCGCCTCGATGAGGTCGGCGGTGTTGATCACCGCGTAGTTGTCGACGCTCTCCGGGAACAGCCGCTTCACCGGCGGGAAGTTCCCCTTGATGAGCAGGGTCGTCACCGTCTTCTTGTCGGCCTTGAACGCTATGAGCTCACGGTCGTCGCTGTTCGTGATGGCGACGGAGATCGTGCCGGCGTTACCGAAGGTCTTGCCGACCTCCTGCAGGGTGCGGGCGGGTACGAGCGCCGAGGCCGACTCGGTGCCGGAGTCGTTGGAGTCCCAATCGATGTTGCGCACGGCGACGCGGTACCGGTCGGTGGCCACGAGGGAGATGCTGTTCTCGGTCACCTCCAGCTGAACCCCGGTGATCACAGGCGTCACGTCGTCGCGAGACGCCGCGACGGCCACCTGCGACACCGCAGCGGCGAATTGGTCGGCCGGGAGCAGGCCCGACTCGGCACCGACCTGCGGCAGCGTCGGGTACTCCTCCACCGGCATGCTGAGCAGCGTGAACCGCGCCGAGCCGCAACTGACGACGATGCGGGAGTCTTCGGTGGAGAAGGTGACCGGTGCGTTGGGCAGCCGGTTCGCGATGTCCGAGAGCAGCCGGCCGGAGACGAGCACCACACCGGGCTCTTCGACATCGGCGGCGATCTGGGTCTGCGCCGAGACCTCGTAGTCGAACGACGAGAGGGTGAGCCCCTCATCCGTCGCTTCGATCAGCACTCCGGAGAGGATCGGCAGGGTGGTGCGCTGCGGCAGCAGCTTCACCGCGAACGACACGGCTTCGCTGAAGACGTCTCGGTTTACTTGGAACTTCACGAAGTCACCTCTGTCGACTTGACTGACCTGGGGTCGCTCCATGTTATCGGGTGCAGGGGTCCGCACAGGTGGAGCAGTTTCCGCACAAGGTTGTCGGGTGTTCTGTGATTAAAGAAGATTTCTTAATGGTCTTAACGGCTGGGGATATGTGGATAACTCTGTCTAAACCGCCCAACCTCGCCGAACTACACGCGTGTGACTTGTTGATCCGGTGTGAAACGGGTGTTGAAGCAGGAGGATGCGCGATGAACGCTTCATGAACGAGTCCACATCCGCGGGTGACTGATCAACACCTCGGGGCGCGTTTTCCACAACTTCTTCACAATCTGTGGACAACCCTGCCAGGGGCCGCTCAGGCGCCCTTGTAGCGCTGATTGTGCTTGATGCGGTTCGAGATCTCGGTGACCTGGTTGTAGATCGACCGCTTCTCGGTCATGAGCTTGCCGATCTTGTTGTTGGCGTACATCACCGTGGTGTGGTCGCGCCCGCCGAAGAGCTGGCCGATCTTGGGCAGCGACAGGCTCGTCATCTCCCGGCAGAGGTACATGGCGATCTGGCGCGCGGTGGCGATCGCCTGTGATCGGCTCGAGCCGTAGAGGTCGTCGACCGAGAGCTTGAAGTACTCGGCGGTGTGATTGATGATGTCGACCGGCGCGATGACGTTGTCGTCGTCGAGCGTGATGAGGTCTTTCAGCACGGTCTGCACGAGGGTCATGTCGACCGGCGTGCGGTTGAGGCTGGCGAAGGCGGTGACGCGGATGAGCGTGCCCTCGAGTTCGCGCACGTTGCTCGACACTTTCGAAGCCATGAACTCGAGGATGTCGTCCGGCACCCGCAAGCGCTCGCTCTGCGCCTTCTTACGCAGGATCGCGATGCGCGTCTCGAGGTCAGGGGTCTGCACATCGGTGATGAGTCCCCACTCGAAGCGGGTGCGCATCCGATCTTCGAAGCCGGTGAGGTGCTTCGGCGGCAGATCGGAGGTGATGACGACCTGCTTGTTGTGGTCGTGCAGGGTGTTGAAGGTGTGGAAGAACGCCTCCTGGGTCTCCGCCTTGCCCTGGAGGAACTGGATGTCGTCGATCAGGAGGAGGTCGATGTCGCGGTAGCGGGAGTGGAAGGCGGCGCCGCGGTTGTTCGCGATCGAGTTGATGAAGTCATTGGTGAACTCCTCGGAGCTCACATAGCGCACGCGCACCCCGGGATAGAGGGAGATGGCGTAGTGGCCGATGGCGTGCAGGAGGTGGGTCTTGCCGAGACCCGAGTCGCCGTAGATGAAGAGCGGGTTGTACGCCTTGGCCGGTGCTTCGGCGACGGCCACGGCGGCCGCGTGGGCGAAGCGGTTCGAGCCGCCGATGACGAAGTTGTCGAAGCTGTACTTGGGGTTCAAGCGCGTGTCGTTGTTGCGGAGCGGGCCCACCGTCTCCTGCACGGGCGGCGCGACCGATTCGACGTACGCGGAATCGGCGACGGTGACCGGCATGACGGGGTCGGTCACCGTGCTGGTGGTGTAGCCGTCGATGTCAGGGTTGACGACCACCGAGAAGCTGTTGACGTCGAGCTCGGGGTCGAGCGTGCCGAGGGCGGTGAGCAGGGACGGGCGAACGCGCTGCTCGAGCATGTCGCGCGTGAAGTCGTTGGGCACTTCGAGATAGAAGGAGCCGCCCAGGATGCCCTTCGGTACCACCAGACCGAGGAAGCCTTTCAGCTGCGGGGTGATGCGCTCATCAGTGGCGAGCACCTGGAGGACCGACCGCCAGTTGTCCTCCGTCGAACCGGCACCCTCAGCCAATGGAACTCCTGTCGAACGTGAATTGCGTGCCGAACTCACTCGCTCGACCGTCTGCCGTGTCTGCGCCCCCGCCGGCCTGTTAGTAACTGTAGGCACCTAAGCTAGTGACTGCCATGGCGCAGGGCAAGTTCGCTGTATTGACTGTACGCGTGTCATTCACAGATGTTGTCCACAGTCTGTGGATACTTGATCTTTTGAGCGTATTCGGTTTGACCGGAGCCGATTAAGACCGTAGTTTTAATCAGTTGACTTGTGGATTCCCACACCCTTCACTTCACGGCGGTCGTTCCATGCGGGTGCCTGCCGAACCACGGAGAACATTATGAGCAAGCGAACCTTCCAGCCGAACAACCGCCGCCGGGCCAAGGTGCACGGCTTCCGACTGCGCATGCGCACCCGTGCGGGCCGCGCCATCCTGTCGGCGCGCCGCCGCAAGGGCCGCACCGAGCTCTCCGCCTGATCTCCGCCCGACGGAGATCTCCGCGGTGCTGGCCCGAGCGAATCGCATCACCCACGGTCGCGAGTACCGCGCCACCGTGCGCGGTGGTTCGAAGTTCGTCGGCGCCAACACGGTCACCTACATTCGCGCATCCGATTCGTCGGATGCGCGTTTCGGGTTCATCGTGGCGAAATCCGTCGGTGTCGCGGTCGTTCGGAATCGGGTGCGCCGCCGTCTGAAGGCGGCGAGCTACGCGTTGCTGCCCCAGCTGGCTCCGGGCTACGACGTGGTGGTGCGGGCGCTCCCCCAAGCTGGGTCCCAGCCTTACCGCGTACTCTTCGAAGAACTGTCACGCTCACTCACCAAAGGATCAGTACTCGCATGATGTCGGTCGTGACTGCGATCGTGCTGCTCCCCCGCAATCTCGCGGTGCTGGTGCTCCGGGGTTACCGTGCGGTGATCTCGCCGCTCTACGGCGACGTGTGCCGCTACTACCCGTCGTGTTCCGCCTACACCCTCCAGGCCATCCAGCAGCGTGGCGTCATCGTCGGATCGGCGCTCGGTCTCTACCGCATCGTGCGCTGCCACCCCTGGGCCAAAGGCGGCGTCGATGACGTGCCGCCGGTCCGCCGCCAGAGATATCGGCTGACGCCGTTCGGTTTCGTCGTAGCTAGCCACGGAAAGGGCTAACCCCACACCATGGAAATCCCGTTTCTCGATACCATCCTCTGGCCCATCAAATGGGTCGTGGAGCTCATCCTGGTCGCCTGGCACTGGCTCTGGACCGCTATCGGGCTCGACCCGGCGGCGGGTCTCACCTGGGTGCTGTCGATCGTGGGCCTCGTGCTGGTGGTGCGTGCCGCGCTGATCCCGATCTTCGTGCGGCAGATCAAGAGTCAACGCAAGATGCTCGAGGTCGCCCCGCAGCTGAAGAAGATCCAGGACAAGTACAAGGGGAAGAAGGACCAGTTCTCGCGCGAGGCCATGTCGCGCGAGACGATGGAGCTCTACCGTCGCACCGGCACGAATCCGCTCGCGTCGTGTCTGCCGTTGCTTCTGCAGATGCCGATCTTCTTCAGCTTGTTCTCGGTGCTCAACAACGCCCAGAAGGGGCTCGCCGGCGTCGGTCCGCTGAACTCGGAGCTCGGCAAGCAGTTCGGCGATGCGACGCTCTTCGGAGTCGCTCCGCTGCACGACACCTTCATCGGCGCCTGGAATGCCGGCGGGCCGTGGCAGGTCATGGTGATCGCCGGTCTGATGGTCGTGCTGATGACCGCTTCGCAGTTCTACACCCAGCTGCAGATCATGGCGAAGAACCAGTCCCCCGAAGCCAAGAACAGCCCGATGTTCAAGCAGCAGCGCATTCTGCTCTACATCCTGCCGCTGGTGTTCGTGTTCTCGGGTGTGGCGTTCCCGCTCGGTGTCATGTTCTACTGGCTCACCTCGAACCTGTGGACCATGGGTCAGCAGTTCCTGGTCATCCGCAACATGCCCACGCCGGGTAGTGAGGCGGCGAAGGCCCGTGAGGCGCGACTGGCGAAGAAGGGCAAGCTCGAGCCGACGAAGGGCGCTCCGGAGATCGAATCGATTCCCGAGCCGCCCAAGACGACGCAGCGACAGCAGCCGGTGAGCAAGAACCGCGCGAAGAAGCAAGGGGACAAGAAATGAGTGACGTGACCGAGACCACCGACAGCAGCACCGCCCCCGACATCGACGAGACGCTGGCGGCCCACGAGGACGTCAGCGTCGACGTGGCGGGTCCTGAGGCGGCGGATGCCGGCACCTCACGCCTGGACGACGAGGGTGATGTAGCCGCTGACTACATCGAGGAGTTGCTCGACATCTGCGACCTCGATGGCGACATCGACATCGAGGTCACCGACGGTCGGGCGTACATCTCGGTGAACGCATCGGGAGACAGCAACCTCCGTGTGCTCTCGCGCACCGAGACCGTCGCGGCGTTGCAGGAGCTCACCCGGCTTGCCGTGCAGACGAAGACCGGTGAGTTCTCGCGCCTGATCCTGGATGTCGGTGGCAGCCGGGAGCAGCGCCAGCGCGAGCTGGAGCGTTTGGTCGACGCCGCAGTCGCAAGGCTCGACGCCGGCTCTGACGCGGCCCACCTCGAGCCGATGTCGTCCTACGAGCGCAAGCTCGTGCACGACATCGTGGCCGCGCGCGGCTTCTCCTCGGAGTCCGAGGGTGAGGGCCGCGACCGTCACACCGTCGTTCGCCGCGCATAGTTTCACGTGAAACAGTGACACCCGAGCAGGATGCCCCCGTCGAGCCCGAACCGGCCGTGGCTGCGGCGGTGTTCGGCGATCGAGTCGAGCTGGCGCGCCGCTATACGGCGGACCTAGCACGTCGTGGTGAAGAGCTCGGCCTGATCGGACCTCTCGAGCTACCTCGGCTGTGGAGCCGGCACGTGATCAACTCCGGTATCGTCTCGCCTCTTCTGCGGCCCGGGCGGGTCGGTGACATCGGAAGCGGCGCAGGGTTGCCCGGCATCGTGCTGGCCATCGCGCGCCCCGACGTGGAGTTCGTTCTCATCGAGCCGATGGAACGCAGAGTGGCGTGGTTGGAGGAGCAGGTGGACCTGCTCGGATTGAGCAACGTCACCGTCCTTCGTGCTCGCGCGGAGGAAGCCCGTCTGCCCTCCCCCCTCGATCAAGTGACGGCACGTGCGGTCAGCGCATTCAGTAAATTGATCCCGATGTGCGTTCCACTTCTCCGCCCGGGCGGCGAGATGGTGTTGATGAAAGGCGCAGGAGCGATCGGCGAGATCGCGGCCGCCGAGAAGGCGGTTCGTAAGTACAAGCTCTCCGACGTCGAGGTGGTGGAGCTGGGCGAGTCGCTTGGGGTGGAGACCACTCGCGTCATCCGTGCGCGGGTGCCATGACGCCGCAGCTCATCGCGGGGCGGCGAGGCGTCTGGACAACGCCCCGGGCTGCGCGCGGGGGTCGCACGCTCGTGACCGACGGCGCCCCTCCCCTAGTGTCAGTCGACTTCGGTAACATCGAAGAGTACGTTCGGGCGCTCTGCCCACCGATGTTTCACGTGAAACATACCGTCAGGATTGTGTGAATGACCAGTGATGCAACCGCCTTCGATGCGTCGACGCCGCTGGCTCGTGAGCTCGCCGACCTCTCCCAACGAAAGCGGCAACTGGCGATGCGCGAGTTCCCCCTCCCCCAGTCCCCCCGTGTTCTGACGGTCGCGAACCAGAAGGGCGGCGTCGGGAAGACGACGACGACAGTCAACCTCGCCGCAGCGTTTGCTCGCGAGGGTGCTCGGGTGCTGGTGATCGACCTCGACCCTCAGGGAAATGCATCGACGGCACTCGGCGTCGAGCACCGGGGCGACAAGCCGAGCGTGTACGACGTGCTCATCCACGACGAGGCAATGGCTGATGTGATTCAGCAGAGCCCGGAGTCAGCAAACCTTTTCTGCCTCCCGGCCACGATTCATCTCGCGGGAGCAGAGATCGAGCTGGTGCCGATGGTGGCGCGCGAGCAGCGGCTGCGCGGGAGCTTGGATCGATACCTCGCCGCACAGACCGAATCCGGCACGCCGTTCCACTACGTCTTCATCGACTGCCCACCATCGCTCGGCTTGCTCACCATCAATGCCTTCGTCGCAGCGCGGGAGGTACTCATCCCGATCCAGTGCGAATACTACGCACTGGAGGGTCTGAGCCAGCTGCTCAACAACATCAGCTTGATCGAACGGCACCTCAACCCGACTCTCGCCGTCTCCACGATTGTCCTCACCATGTACGACGGGCGCACCCGCCTGGCGTTCCAGGTGGCGGAGGATGTTCGTGCCCACTTTCCAGCCGAGACCTTGAAGGCCGTGATCCCGCGCTCGGTGCGGATCTCCGAGGCGCCGAGTTACGGTCAGACCGTCATCAGTTTCGACCCCGGGTCACCCGGCTCCGTCTCCTACTTGGAGGCTGCCGCCGAAATCGCAGAGAGAGGAGCGCCGCATCGTGGCAACTAAGAAGAGGGCCGGCCTCGGCCGGGGCATCGGCGCCCTGATTCCGACCGACGAACCCCGCCCCGAAGGTGCGCGCCCGGTTGACGTGTTCTTCGACGCACCGCAGTCAGCGGGCCCCGAATTGGTGGCCGTGCCCGGAGCGCGTCTAGCGCAGCTCGACCCGAACAGCATTGTCCCCAACGCGAAGCAGCCGAGAAGCGTTTTCGACCCGCAGGATCTCGCTGAACTCGTGCATTCCATCCGCGAGATCGGGGTGCTCCAGCCCATCGTCGTCCGCGAGCTTCCGCGGGCTGAGGGTGCCGAGCAGCAGTACGAGCTCGTCATGGGTGAGCGCCGACTCCGCGCCACCAAGGAGGCTGGACTCGACACCATTCCGGCCGTGGTCAAGGACACGGCTGACGAAGACATGCTGCGCGACGCGCTGCTGGAGAACCTGCACCGATCACAGCTCAACCCGCTGGAAGAGGCATCCGCCTACCAGCAGTTGCTCGACGACTTCGGCATCACGCAGGAGCAGCTCGCCGAGCGGATCGGACGCTCGCGCCCGCAGATCACCAACACGCTCCGCCTCCTGCGTCTCCCCCCGGCGGTGCAGAACCGAGTCGCCTCCGGTGTTCTGAGTGCGGGACACGCCCGCGCGGTGCTCGCAGTGGGCGACGTCGAGGCGATGACCCGCCTGGCCGACAAGATCGTGAACGAAGACCTCTCGGTGCGCGCCGCTGAGGCACTCGCTTCAGAGGCGCCCAAGCAGTCCCGGGCGAAGACCACCGCAGGGACGAAGCGGGGGCATCTCGATGAGATCGGCGAGCGGCTGGGTGACCGGCTCAACACGCGAGTGCGCGTGAGCCTCGGCCGTACAAAGGGCCAGATTGTGATCGACTTCGCGACCATCGAAGACCTCAACCGGATTCTCGGAGAGCTCGGCGAAGAGGGCTACGGGCGCTAGACGGAGTTCTTCCGGAGGCTGTGTCCCACGACGATGAACGCAGACCAGTCAGCAGCGTCGCCGCACCGCGGCCGCCGTTTCACGTGAAACATTCACCCGACGCGTCAGGCGGACGCAGCGCCGCTGATCGCCACCTCGCTGAGCTTCTCGTAGACCGAACCGAGTGAGAACCCGGCGGCGAGAATGCCCTGCGGCACGGTGGAGGTCTCGGTGAGACCGGGGAGCACGTTGGCCTCCAGGAACCACGGCACACCCGATTCGTCGATGATGAGGTCGATGCGCGAGATGTGACGGAGGCCGAGTGTCTCGTGGATGGCCAGGGCGGCGGCACTGGCGGCCGCGATCGTGTCGTCGTCGAGACGAGCCGGTACGAAGAAGCTCGTCTCCCCCGCGTTGTAGCGCGCCTCGAAGCTGTACACGCCCGAGCGTGGTTCGATCTCCACTGGCGGGAGCGCGAACGCACCGTCGCCGAGGTCGATGATCCCGATCGACACCTCGACCCCCCGGGCGCGCTGCTCGATCAGTGCTACCTCGCCGTAGGTGTATGCGTCGACGACGGCGCGTGGCAGGTCATCGGCGGAGGCGATGACGCCGACCCCGAGCGCGGATCCGCCCATCGCCGGCTTCACGACCAGGTCTGAGCCGAGCGAGCGCGACACCAGGTCGAGCACCTGGGTGGCACCGAGCTCGCGGAACGTGTCACGGGGCAACGTGAGCCACCGCGGCGTCGCGAAGCCGGCGCGTTCGACCAACACCTTTGCCGTCGGCTTCTGCCAGGCAAGGCGGGCTGCCGTCGCCTGAGCGCCGACGTAGGGGATCCGCAGCACGTCGAGCAGCGCGCGGAGCGCGCCGTCTTCGCCACTGGCGCCGTGCAGCGCCGGCCAGACCACGTCGGGTCGCGTCTCGTCGAGATAGGACAGCAGCGTCGCATCCGGATCCCGGAGGATGACCGTGTGCCCGCGCTCGGCAAGACTGTCGGCAACGCGGCGGCCCGAGCGGAGCGAGACGTCGCGTTCGTGGGAGATGCCACCGGCGAGGACGACGACGGTGCGAGGAGTGACGGAATCGGTCATGATCTCAATCCAGGTTGGGCGGTGGCGCGGAGAAGTTGCGGTCACGAACGGTCTCGAGGGGGCCGGTGGCAGAGAATGTCTCGAGCAGGTCGAGCTCTCCGTTGATGACGTTCTGAAGCCGCCGGATCCCGACCCGGATCGACTCGGGCGTGGGGTAACAGAACGAGAGGCGGATGTTGTTGCGGCCACCGCCGTCGGCATAGAACGCCGTGCCGGGCGTGTACGCGACGAGCTCCTTGACGGCGCGAGGCAGCATCTGCTTGGAGTCGAGGTAAGGCGGCAAGGTCAGCCAGACGTAGAACCCGCCATCTGGGTCCGTCCACTCCAGGTTGGGGAGATAATCAGTTAAAGCGCTGATCATCGCCTCTTTTCGCTCCCGGTAGACACCGCGGAAGCGGTCGACCTGAGCACGCCAATCGATCGTGTCGAGATACTTGGAGATGACGAGCTGGCTGAACGACGACGGTGAGAGCACCGCCGCCTCGTTCGCGAGGATGAGCTTCTCTCGGATGGCGTGCGGGGCCAGTGCCCAACCCACCCGGAACCCGGGTGCGAGCGTCTTCGAGAACGTGCCGAGGTAGATCACGCCATCCTGCTCGACCGACCGCAGAGCCGGGGGCGGCGGCGCGTCGAAGTGCAGCAGACCATAGGGGTTGTCCTCGAGGACGAGGATCCCGTTGTCCTTGGCGATCTGGAGCACCTCGAGCCGCCGCTCCCACGACAGGGTGACACCGGCCGGGTTCTGGAACGAGGGAATGGTGTACAGGAACTTGATGGTCTTTCCGAGCCCCTTGAGCCGAGCGATGTTCTCGCGCAGCGACTCCGGGATCATGCCGTGCTCGTCCATCGCCACGTGATGCGTCTCGGCCTGGAACGACCGGAAGATCACCATGGCGGTCACGTAGCTCGGGCCCTCCGCGAGTACCACGTCGCCCGGGTCGATGAAGAGCTTCGTCACCAGTTCGAGCGCGTGCTGAGAGCCGGTGGTGACCACCACGTCATCAGCCGACCCGCGGATGCCCTCCATCGCCATCACATCGAGGATCTGTTCGCGCAGCGCAGGCACGCCCTGCCCCGAGCCGTACTGCAGGGCCACCGAGCCCTGGTCGCGCATCACCCGGTTCATCGAGTCGATGACGAGCTCCTGCGGCAGCGCCGAGACGGCGGGCATGCCGCCGGCGAGGGAGACCACCTCCGGTCGGGACGCCACGGCGAACAGGGCGCGCACCTCAGAGGCGGCGAGGCCGGCCGTGCGCTCGGCGTAGTTGGCGTACCACGGGTCGAGGTTGTTACCCGCGGTCGAAGGGGGTTTCTGATTGCTCACGCGTGCATCCCGACGTAGACCGAAATTCCATCGTATGACATGCAAAAGTGGCCCACTGCACGAATGCGGCGGGCCACTTGGGACGAACTGGCCGAAAGGCCGTTCGCAAGGCTTCAGATCAGATGAACGCCGCGAGGTCGGCCTCGAGCGCGGCCTTCGGCTTGGCGCCGATGATGGTCTTGACCACCTCACCGCCCTGGTACACCTTCATCGCCGGAATCGACGTGATCTGGTACTTCATGGCGGTCTGCGGGTTGTCGTCGACGTTGAGCTTCACGATCTCGATCTTGTCGGCGTGCTCCTCGGCGATCTGGTCGAGGATGGGCGACACGGCGCGACACGGGCCGCACCACTCGGCCCAGAAGTCGACGAGGATGGTCTTCTCGGACTTCAGGACGTCGGCGTCGAAGCTGGCGTCAGACACTGCCTTGGCGTTGGACATTGTTCCTTCTTTCGTGTGGATCGGATTCCGGATGCCCGGAAGTCGGTTGGGGCCGCGACTACTCGGCGGCCACGAGGTCGTCGACCTCGGCCGCCACCGCGGCGGCGAGTTCGATGTGCGAGGTGTGCTCGACCTGGTCGAGGGCCGCGAGGAACTGCTCCGCATCGAGTGCGGCAACGGTTCCGGAGGCAGCGGCGGTGACCGCCTGACGGTAGTGCGGGTCGATCACGTCGCCCGCGGCGAAGACGCCGGGGAGGTTGGTCTTCGACGAGCGGCCCTGCACCGCGATGGTGCCCTCTGCCGTGAGCTCGAGCTGCCCGTGCACGAGATGCACGCGCGGGTCGTTGCCGATGGCCACGAACAGGCCCTGCACCGGGAGGTCGCGCTCCGCCTTCGTGACGGTGTCGCGGAGTCTCAGCGACTCGACACCGTTCTCGCCCGCGATGGCGACGACCTCCGAGTTCCAGACGAACTCGATCTTCTCGTTCTGCAGCGCCCGCTCCTGCATGATCTTCGAGGCGCGCAGGGTGTCCTTGCGGTGCACGACGTACACCTTCTCGGCGAAGCGGGTGAGGAAGGTCGCTTCCTCCATGGCGGAGTCGCCGCCGCCCACCACCGCGATGGTCTTGGCCTTGAAGAAGAAGCCGTCACAGGTGGCACACCACGACACGCCACGGCCGGAGAGACGCTCCTCGTCGGGGAGACCGAGCTTGCGGTAGGCCGACCCGGTGGCGAAGATCACCGATCGGGCCTCGTGGGTTCCGCTGTAGCCGGTGACGACCGACTTGACCTCGCCGGTCAGGTCGACGCTCGTCACGTCGTCGAGGATGACCTCGGTGCCGAACTTCTCGGCCTGCTCCTGCAGTTTCATCATGAGCTCCGGGCCCTGGATGCCCTCGGGGAAGCCCGGGAAATTCTCGACCTCCGTGGTCTTCATGAGCTCACCGCCGGCCTCGACGCTGGACGCGAGCAGCAGGGGCTTCAGCCCGGCCCGCGCGGCGTAGATCGCCGCCGTGAAGCCCGCAGGCCCCGACCCGATGATGATGATCTCGCGCATGTCGTTCCACTCCTGAGGATGATGAGCGGGCACACTCCGAGTGCGTCCACTGACCGGTACAACACATCCTAACCGCCCGCTATTCCGGCGTTCCGGGCGGATGCAGCCGGTGTTCAGCTGGGCAGGAGTGGCTGCGTTAGCGCTTCAGGCGGGCACGCACCGGCGCCAGCGCATCCCGCAGCTCAGGGGAACGCAGCAGGTAGAGCGCGCCGAGGTAGACGACCAGCATCACTCCCCCGATGATCGCCATCGACACGATCGCCGGCACGAACGGCGAGACCGCGAAGCCGCCTTCCACCCGCCCGCCGAGGGCGAGCATCACGGCGATGCCGGCCGCCGACGCCGGCACCGCGGCGAGCCCGAAGCGCCCGAAGCTCCGCAGCACAGTCGCACCACCGGCGCCGCCGAGTCGCCGGCGGATGATGAGGGCCGCCACGAGGGTCTGGATGCCGGTGGCCACCGACAGGGCGAGCGCCAGGCCGGCCGCGATCCAGGCGTCGGGGAGGAAAGCGCATCCGATCGCCAATCCCGTGAAGATCACGGCCTGCAGCACCTGCAGGAAGAACGGCGTGCGCGTGTCGCTCAGCGAGTAGAACACCCGCTGCACCACGAAGAGCACCGTGAAGGGCAGCAGCCCCACCAGGAACGCGATGAGCACGTCGCCCATCGCCGCCGTGTTGGCGAAGCTGCGGTTGAACAGGCTCGCGAAGGGGTAGGCGACGATGATGAGCACGAACATCGCGAGCACCATGAACAGCGCGGTGCTGCGGATGGCAGCCGACACGTCCGAGCGCAGCTGCGTCAGCTCACCCCGGTTGGCGTGCCCCGACATCTTGGTGAAGTACGCCGTGACGATCGACACCGTCACGAGCGAATGCGGGAGCATGAAGATGAGCCAGGCGTTCTGGATGGTGGCGACGGATGCATCCGATCCGGACGCCAGGGCCGCCACGTTCGTCTCGACGAGGCCCGCTGCCTGGGTGACGAGGAGCATGCCGAAGGTCCAGCCCGCGAGCTTGCCCGCCGAGCCGAGGCCCACCCCGCGCCAGGCGAAATCGGGGCGGTAGCGGATGCCCACCCGCCGCCACGACACGAACAGCACGAGTGCCTGCGCCGCCACCGCGAGGGTGGTGAATCCGCCGAGCAGCGCGATCTTGTCGGGCCCCCAGTCGGTGACCGCCCGCTCGCCGTTCGGGTCGGCGCCGAAGATCACCATGAACACGACCAGGCCGATGATGGAGATGGCGTTGTTGAGCGCCGGCGCCCAGGTGAACGGCCCGAACACGTTCTTGGCGTTCAGCACCTCGCCGAGCACGGTGTAGAGACCGTAGAAGAAGATCTGGGGCAGGCACCAGTAGGCGAAGGCGATGGCCAGTGCCCGCTGCTCCCCGCTCCAGCTCGCGGCCGAGACGGTCACCAGCACGGGCGCGAGCAGCGTCGCTGCCAGCGTGGTGCCGCCGAGGATCACCATGGTGATGGTCAGCAGCTTGTTGATGTAACCCTTGCCGCCGTCGGGATGGAGCATGGCCCGTACGATCTGTGGCACCAGCACGGCGCTCAGGGTGCCGCCGGCGATGATCGCGTAGATGTTGTTCGGCAATTGGTTGGCCACGGCGAACGCATCGGCGCTGGCACTGCCCACCACGCCGATGGTCTGCGCCAGGATGATCGTGCGCACGAATCCCATGACACGCGACACGATCGTGCCCGACGCGAGCAGCGCGCTCGATCGGCCGATGCTGGGGGTCGCGCTACTCATCCGCCGCCGTTCGTCGTTGCTTGCGCCGGCGCAGGATGTTGCGCACGATGCCGATCCCGAACACCGCGACGACGAGCACTCCGATGAGTACCGTGCCGAGGGTCTCCCACTCCGCGCTCACGTTCACCACCACGGGTGAGGGCGTCGAGATGAGCACACCGGTGGGGCTGAGGAGCTGGATGCCCAGCGTCACGGCCCCGTTCGCCACCGCCGTGACCGGGATCTGCGCGCCCTTGCGCGACGACGCCTCGATCGTGACCTCGACGTCGTTCTGCTCCACGAGCAGACGCCCGTTCGACGGTGTGACGTGCACCAGCACGGTCACCGGATAGGGCAGCTCGTTGCTCAGCGTCACCGGGAGCGGGGCCTGGTTCGAGAGCAGGTTGATGTTCGACCCGTCGATCATCTGCACCGAGCCGAGGGTCTTGCCGATCGCGTCGAGACTGCCCTGCACGGCGACGTTCCAGCCGCCCTCGTTCGGCACCCAGCTGTTCGAGAGCAAGGCGAGGAGGTCGGCCCGCTGCTCCCCCGTGAGCATCGCCGGGTCGGCGAGGATGGAGGAGAACGAGGCGATGCTCTGCGACGCGCCGAGCAGGGTCTGGATCTGCGCGATCCGCTCGGCGGACTCCGGCGAATCGAGGATGGTGGCGGCCTGCACGGGGGTGCGCGCGAGCAGGGACTGCACCGGAGCGGTCTGGGCCCAGGGAAGGGACTCGAGCGCGGCGAGCACCTGATCGAGATCGGTGAGGTTCATGGCGGTGCGATCGAGCACGGCGAGAACGCTGCTGCCGGCCGCACCGGTGCCGCGCTCGGCCGCGACGGCGAGCGACCCGCTCAGCCGTGCGAGCGCCTGCCCGCGGCGCGCATCCGAGTTGGCCGCCAGCGCATCCTGCATCGCCGTGGACACGACGTGATCGGCGACCAGCGCGGTCTGGTCGCCCACCGCGACGACGCTGTCGAGCGACTCGCCGGCCGTGGCGGCGGTGAGCTGTGCCGAGTCGAGGATGGTGGTGGTGAGACCGGACTGGGCGAAGAAGGGCAGATCGCCCGACACCACGCTGCCCGCGCGGGGCCAGGCGATGCTGGTGCTGGTGTAGTCCCAGTCGAGCAGCTGCTCGAGCGTGGGGACCGCGGCGGCCGGGGGCGTCGGTTGCGGCGTGGGCGTCGCCGTCGCTGCCGTGGTGGCGTCTGCCGAGCCGGCGGAGGTCGACGTGGGCGGGGGCGAGGCGGTGGCGGGGGCGGTCGGCTCGATGAGCTCGTTCACATCGGTGAAGTTCGCGGCGTTCAGCGCGTAGCCGAAGGAGGTGGGCGCCAGTACCTCGGGTGCGCCGGCCTGATGCTCTCCGGCGAGGTCGGAGTCGCCGTAACTGAGCGGGATGATGGGATTCGAGGCGGCATCGAGCCGTTCGAGCCAGGTCACCGCCGACGCCGGCGCCGTGGAGCCGAGCGCGCGGATGGAGACGATGATGCGCGGGTCGACCGCGATGGTGACCGGGCGGTCGACCACGGCGTCCAGCTCCCGGGTGAGCACGCCGGTGTCGCTCGTGAAGGTCTCGAGCGACGTCGCCGGGATCAGCCCCGAGGTGCTCGCAATGCTCGTCAGCGGAGCGATCACCGTGACTCCGGTGGCGGGCGGTGCCGCCGAGGCGGGATCGTTCCAGACGATGCTGGTGTGCGTCTCGGCGACGACGTTGCCGCCGACGGTGAGGCGGGCGGAGAGACCGTAGCTTCCCCACTCGTCGAGCGCGAGCCCGGCGGCGGGCACGGTGAGCTGCACCGTATGGCTGGCGCCGAGGGCCACGGCGGGCGCGGATGCGGTGGCGATGCGGTCGAGGTCGAGTGCGGCATCGGTCGGCGGGTTCGCGATCCAGGTGTCGTAGGCGCTCGCCGAGCTGAGCGGGGCGCGATCGAGCAGAACGTCGACCGTGCCCTCGGCGACCGTGTCGGGCCCGGGGTTGGCGATCTCGATCGAGAGCGACAGGTCGGCGCCGGGGGTCAGGATGCCGTTGCCCGCCGGCGACAGGGCGAGGGCCACGGTGCCGGTGGACGCATCCGCCGCCGCCCCTGCTGCTGCCGGAGCGACCGTCGTGCCCGCGGTGCCGGCCGCCGCGGCCGGGGTCGCGAAGAGTGCACCGGCGATCAGTGCGCTGACGGCGATCGCGGGCGCAACTCGAGTCAATCGACGCGCTGAAGAAGTCATAGGCAGTCGTCGGAGCGCTGGTGGCGCCCGCATCCGTACTGCCGATTCTAGGAGACGCGGCCTGGGAGAACCGGCAACCGGCCGGGCCCGGCGGGCAGCGCGGCTAAAATGGGCCGGTGCAGCCGGTTCAGCAATCCCTCGAGTTCCTCGGGAAGCTCGCGGCGGAGGGCCCTGTCGCGCGGCTCGCCGAGGTCTTCACCGCCGCCGGCCACGAGCTGGCCCTGGTGGGGGGCCCGGTGCGCGACGCCTTCCTCGGCCGGCCGATCACCGACCTCGACTTCACCACCGACGCCACCCCGGAGCAGATCCTCGCCCTCGTCACGCCGATCTCGCAGGCGCAGTGGGACGTGGGGCGCGCCTTCGGCACGATCGCGGCGCGCATCGACGGTGAGACGGTCGAGATCACCACCTACCGCTCCGACCGGTACGACGGCACCTCGCGCAAGCCCGTCGTGGAGTTCGGCGACACGCTCGAGGGCGATCTCCGGCGGCGCGACTTCACGGTCAACGCCATGGCGCTGCGCGTGCCAGAACTCGTGCTCGTCGACCCCTCCTCCGGCATGGAGGACCTCATCGCCGGCGTGCTGCGCACCCCCGGTGCGCCCGAGGTGTCGTTCGGCGACGATCCGCTCCGGATGCTCCGTGCCATCCGCTTCAGCGCGCAGCTCGGCTTCACGGTCGCGCCCGACACCGCCATCGCCATCTCCGAGATGCGGGAGTCGATCGGCATCGTCTCGATCGAGCGCGTGAACGACGAACTGTCGAAGCTGCTGCGCACGGATGCGCCCCGGGCCGGCGTCGAGCTGCTGGTCGAGAGCGGCCTGGCCGAACTCATCATCCCCGAGATCCCGGCGCTGCAGCTCGAGATCGACGAGCACCACCACCACAAGGACGTCTACCAGCACAGCCTCACGGTGCTCGACCAGGCCATCGACCTCGAGAAGTCGCGCGCCGCGGCCGGCACCGGCATCGCGTCACCCGACCTCGTGCTGCGGCTGGCGGCACTGCTGCACGACATCGGCAAGCCCGCCACCAAGCGCAACGAGCCCGGCGGCCAGGTGAGCTTCCACCACCACGACGTGGTGGGGGCAAAGCTCGCCAAGAAGCGGCTGCGCGAGCTGCGTTTCGACAACGACACGGTGGCGGCGGTGGGTCGGCTGATCGAGTTGCACCTGCGGTTCTTCGGCTACACCGACGGAGCCTGGACCGACTCGGCGGTGCGGCGCTACGTGCGTGACGCCGGCGATCAGCTCGAGCGCCTGCACATCCTCACCCGGGCCGACGTCACGACGCGCAACCGGCGCAAGGCCGACCGCCTCTCCTTCGCCTACGACGACCTCGAGGAGCGCATCGCGACGCTCGCGGCCGAGGAGGAGCTCGCATCCGTTCGGCCCGATCTCGACGGGGAGCAGATCATGGCCATCCTGGGCCTCAAGCCCTCGCGCGCCGTCGGCGAGGCCTATGCGTTCCTGCTCGAGCTGCGGCTCGACGAGGGTCCGCTGTCGGAGGAGGAGGCGACGGCGCGGTTGAAGGATTGGTGGGCGGCGCGCACCGCGTGAGGGCCCGGATGTCGGCGGCATCGGGGAGACTGGTCGCATGACCCTCGATCTGCCGACCGCGCCCACGACCGCGGCGGTGCTCGAGCGGGCCGCCGTCTTCCCCCGCCTGCGCTACATGGGGTCGAAGTATCGGCTGGCGGCCGAACTGCAGCGCGTGTTCGGCGAGGTCGGCGGGTCGACGGCGCTGGATGCGTTCAGCGGTTCGGGCTTCGTCTCCTACCTGCTCAAGGCGCAGGGGTACGCGGTCACCTCGAACGACTTCCTCACCTTCTCGTCGACGATCGCGCGGGCGACGGTGCAGAACTCCGCGGTCACCCTCTCCACCGAGCTCGTCGAACTGCTGTGCTCGCCGAGCGCCGACGGGCGCGACTTCATCGCGGCGACCTTCGCGGGCGTCTACCTCTCGGCCGCCGACCTCGCCTTTCTCGACTCGGCGTGGAGTCACCTCGACGCTCTCGCGGGCGCCGAGCGCGACCTCGCCGTCTCGGCCCTCGTGCTCTCGGCCGCCCGCAAGCAGCCGCGCGGGGTCTTCACCTTCACGGGCACCCGGTACGACGACGGGCGACGCGACCTGCGGCTCAGCATGGAGGAGCAGTTCCGCCTGCGGGTGGCCGACTACAACCGCACCGTCTTCAGCAACGGCGCCACGAGCGTCGCGCTCAACGGCGACGTGAAAGACCTCCCGGCCGGCCCGTACGACGTGGTCTATCTCGACCCCCCCTACGCCCCGCCCACCGACGACGCCGACTACATGAAGCGCTACCACTTCCTCGAGGGGCTCTCGGTCTACTGGCGGGGCCAGCAGATCATGCCCGAGACGAAGACGAAGAAGATCGTGAAGAAGTACACGCCGTTCGCCTACAAACGCACGGTGGAGGACGCATTGGCGGCGACGTTCGAGAAGTTCCGCGAGTCGGGCGCGATCGTGCTCTCCTACTCCTCGAACGCGGTGCCAGGGCCCGAGCGCATCGTCGAGTTGCTGAAGGCCGTGAAGCCGCGAGTGGAGGTGCGCGCCATCGACCACTCCTACAGTTTCGGCACGCACGCCGCCGCGGCACGCAACAGCGTGCGCGAGTACCTCTTCATCGGGCGGGAGTGATGGCGGCGATCCCGTCGTTCGACGACTACCTCGGCTCGCTGGGGCGGATGTCGCGGCACGTCGACCCGACGATTCCCACCGTGGCGTCGCAGGAGCTCCACGACGCCACGGCGAGCCTCGCCCGACTGGCCGCCGGGGAGTTCGAAGCCGAGGGCGGGCTCCTGGCCGGCGCCGCCGCGACGGCGGGACTCGACCGCGCGGGCCTCGCCGAGTGGGCGCACGCGCATCCGGAGTGGGTGCCGGCGCTGGGGCTGGCCGTCGGTCTCTCCCAGGAGCGGCTCAAGAATTCGCTGCGGCACGAGTTCGACAGTTCGAGCTGGCTCACCCTCGCGCGCACCCGGCCGGCCGATCTGGTGGCGTACCTCGACCGGGAGTTCGACCTCGTGCGGCTGCTCTCCGAGCAGCTCACCCGAACGTATACCTTCGCCGACATATTGGTGGCGCGCGCCGGCAGCCGCGTCGCTGCCATCACGGCCGGGGCATCCGGCCGGCGTCTCGAAGACGAGATCGAGGCCATCGCCGCCGACCTCGGCGTGAGTTACGGCACCCGCACCCGGTTCACGGGGCGCAACAACCGCACGGCGCCGTGCGACCTGGTCGTGCCGGCGAGCGGCGCGGCCCAGATCGTGGTGGCCGCGAAGGGATTCGATTCCACCGGCTCGAAACTCACCGACGCGGTGCGGGAGATCGAGGAGATGGCGGATGTGCGGCTGCCGCAGCAATTCGTCATCGCAGTGATCGACGGCATCGGCTGGAAGAGCCGGCAGGCCGACCTGCGCCGCATCCACGCGCTCTGGGAGTCGCAGCAGATCGACGGCATGTACTCGCTCGCCACACTGCCGGCTTTCCGCGCCGACCTGGAGCGGGCCGCGCGGCTGCGCGACCTGCTCTGACCTGCGGCTACGCGGGCGTGTTCGCCGCGATGAACTCCTCGAGGCGCTCGCGAGCGACGTCGTCGGGGAGCTGCACGGCCGGGGACTTCATGAAGTAGGCACTGGCCGACTCCACCGGGCCCGCAAGGCCGGCGTCGAGTGCGAGCTTCGCAGCCCGCACCGCGTCGATGATGACACCCGCCGAGTTCGGCGAGTCCCACACCTCCAGCTTGTACTCGAGGCTCATCGGGGCACCACCGAAGCCGTGACCCTCGAGGCGCACGAAGGCGAACTTGCGGTCGTCGAGCCACGGCACGTGATCGCTCGGGCCGATGTGCACGTCGTCGGCGGGCAGATCGACGTCGATGTTGCTCGTCACCGCCCGGGTCTTCGAGACCTTCTTGGAGTTCAGCCGGCGGCGCTCCAGCATGTTCTTGAAGTCCATGTTGCCGCCCACGTTCAGCTGGTACGTGTGGTCGATGTGGATGCCCCGGCTCTCGAGCAGGCGGGCGAGCACCCGGTGCGTGATCGTGGCGCCGACCTGACTCTTGATGTCGTCGCCGACGATGGGCAGGCCCGCGGCCTCGAACTTCGCCGCCCATTCAGGGTCGCTGGCGATGAACACCGGAATGGCGTTGACGAAGGCGACGCCGGCGTCGAGGGCGGCCTGCGCGTAGTACTTGGCCGCCTGTTCCGACCCGACGGGCAGGTAGCAGACGAGCACCTCGGCTCCCGAAGCACGGAGCGCCGCAGCGACGTCGACCGGTTCGGCCGCCGACTCCTCGATCATCTCGACGTAGTACTCGCCCAGACCGTCGAGGGTGGGGCCGCGCTGCACGGTCACGCCGGTCGGCGCGACGTCGGCGAACTTCAGGGTGTTGTTCTCGCTCGCCCAGATGGCATCGGCGAGGTCGGCTCCCACCTTCGCGGCATCGACGTCGAATGCGGCCACGAACTCGATGTCGCCCACGTGGAACGGGCCGAAGCGCGTGTGCATGAGACCCGGAATGGTCTCGCTCTCGTCCGCGTCGGCGTAATACGTCACGCCTTGGATGAGGGAGTTCGCGCAGTTGCCGACCCCGGCGATCGCGACCTTGATGCTCATACGGCCCAGCCTCTGTGTTCTTGTGTTCGTCAGTACGGTCGTTGTCAAAACTCAACGAGTCTATCCGGGCGAGGTGGGAACTCGGCACCGGGGCGGTCAGAGCAGGCGCCGGAAGCTCTCGAGCATGCCCACCGGATGGCGCTGACCGCCGCTCAACACGAAGTCGGTGCCGTCGATGGTCAGCTGGCTGCGATGGGCCGCCATCGCCGCGACCTTCGCCGCGAGTGCGCCGACGGCCACGAGGTCGAGCACGACCTCCGGCGACGGGCCTTCGGCACCGGCCGAAGCCTGTTCGACCCGCGGTTCGACCACGGCGAAGAAGGGGATGCCAAGGCGGCCGGCGGCTGCCAGGGCGGCATCGTGCATGCGCACGTGGTCGGGGTGCCCGTACCCGCCGAGGGCGTCGTAACTCACCAGCGCGGTCGCGTCCGCGCTCGCCGCGAGAACGTCGGCCACCACCTCGTCGAGCGGCGCGAGGCTCAGTGCGTCGGGGCCGGCGTCGCCGGCGGCCGCCGCGAAGCCGTCGGCACCCCAGCGCATTCCCGAATCGGCATACTGTCGACGAGGCTGCCCGGATGCCCGGGCGGGAGTGGTGCCCAGAAAAGCGTGCGCTGGGCCACCGAGGGCGCGAAGCGCATCCGCGAGCTCCCCGACGCGGTGCGGACCCAGATCGTGGGTGCCCTCGAGCGGAGCGAGGTCGCCCGGCACGACTTCGCCGCGCTCTCCCCTGGTGCCGGTGAGCACCGTGACCCGCGCGCCTCCTGCGAGGAGCGCGGCGATGGTCCCGCCGGTCGAGATCGACTCGTCGTCGGGATGGGCGTGTGCGAATACGGGTGCGTCGCCGAACGGCGCGAGATCGGTCATCCGTCTTCTCCTTGTGCTCTGTCACTCCCGCGGTGCTGCGACAGGAGTCGTTCATAATGATCGGCGAGGTGTTCGGCCGTGTGGGCCCAGCTGTGCGTGCGACCGTGCCGGAGCGCGCTCTGCCCGAGCGTGACGAGCCGGCGCGGGTCGTGCAGCAGGTCGTCGATTGCGCGACCCCAGGCCTCCGGCGTGCGCTCGCCCACCAGCACGCCGGTCACGCCGTCGACGACCGACTCCACCAGCCCGCTCGTGCGGCCGGCCACCACGGGGGTGCCGCTCGCGGCCGCCTCGAGGGCGACCAGACCGTAGGTCTCGGAGTGCGAGGGCACGAGCAACAGGTCGGCATCCCGCATCAGTCCGGCGGCAGCCTCGCGCGACTGCGCGGGCAGGAACTCGACCCGGTCGTGCAGCCCGAGCGCGGTGACGAGGCCGTGCAGCCCGGACACGTAGGCGTCGTGACCGGGGCTGGTTCCGCCCGCGACCACCAATCTCGGTCGCTGCTCGGGCGCGATGGCGGCCAGCGCGCGGATGGCGAGGTCGACACCCTTCAGAGGCTGCAGCCGGGCGAGCACGAGCAGCATCGACTGGGCGGAGCGACGGTGGAACGGCCGCCCGCCGCCCGGACGGAAGAGGTGGGTGTCGACGCCGGGCGGCACCACGGCGACACGGGCGGGCGGAGCGTCGGTGGCGCGCAGGATGGCGGAGCGCTCGGCCGTCGTCGCCGCGATCGTGAGATCGGATGCCCGCACCAGTTCCGCCTCGGCGCGCACGCGTGCGGGCGGCTCGGGCCGGTCGCCGGGGGCGAGCTGCTCGTTCTTCAGTGCAGCGACGGTGTGCAGGCTCAGCACATGCGGAGCCGCCCACCGCCGCGCGACCGGCAGGGCCGCGAGCCCCGAGAGCCAGTAGTGCGAGTGCACCAGGTCGAACGGCGGAAGCTCGGCCATCGATCGCCCGAAGTCGTCGGCGAGTCCGGGCAGGTCGCTCTTGGCGACGGATGCGCGGGGCCCGGCACGCAGAAAGTGCACCGGCACGCCGTCGGCGGTGTGCGCATCCGTTCCGCCCGACGCACCGGGACCCGTGTCGCGCGTGAGCAGCTCGACCTCGAAACCCCTCCCCCGCAGTGCGGCGGCGAGGCCGACGAGGTACACGTTCATGCCACCCGCGTCGCCCGTGCCGGGGACGTCGAGCGGCGAGGTGTGCAGCGACACCAACGCGATCCGGCGACTCACATCTCCACCTTCACACATTCAGGCCTTCTGGTAAGCTACTCAGGTTGTCTTGCGCCCAGTGGAACTCTCCACGCGGGTGCGGACCGATGCAGAACCCTCCTGTCACAGACCGTCTGTGACCGTTCAAGTCCGAAGGAGGTGGGTTTGTGACGCATCAGTACGAACTCATGGTGATCCTCGATCCTGAGATCGACGAGCGCACCGTGGCTCCGAGCCTCGACAAGTTCCTCAACGTCATCCGCAACGATGGCGGCACTGTCGACAACGTCGACATCTGGGGTCGCCGTCGCCTGGCCTACGAGATCAACAAGAAGACCGAGGGCATCTACGCCGTGGTGAACCTCACCGCGTCGCCCGACGCCACGAAGGAGCTCGACCGTCAGCTGAAGCTGTCCGAGGCCGTCATGCGCACCAAGGTGCTGCGGGCCGAAGAGGGCATCGCCCAGGTCGCCGCCGCCAAGAAGCTCGCCGACGAGAAGGCCGCCCGCAAGGCTGCCAACCCGAAGGCCGCTGCCGCACCTGCCTCCGCTCCGTCGGCTGCCGGTCCGGCCGCCGCGGTCAAGGCCGCTTCCGCCAAGCCCGCAGCGGCTGCCGCCGCCCCGGCCACGGCCAGCGAGTAGTCGTCATGGCCGGTGAAACCGTCATCACCGTGGTGGGCAACCTCACCGCCGACCCCGAGCTGCGCTACACGCAGAACGGGCTGGCTGTCGCGAACTTCACCATCGCGTCGACCCCCCGCACCTTCGACCGCGCGTCGAACGACTGGAAGGACGGGGAGGCGCTGTTCCTGCGCGCATCCGTCTGGCGGGAGTTCGCCGAGCACGTCGCCGGTTCGCTCACGAAGGGCAGCCGCGTCATCGCGACCGGTCGCCTGCGTCAGCGCTCCTACGAGACGAAAGAGGGCGAGAAGCGCACCTCCATCGAGCTCGAGGTCGACGAGATCGGTCCGTCGCTGAGGTATGCGACCGCTCAGGTCACCCGCGCCACCTCCGGTGGCGGCGGTGGCGGTGGCGGCTCGTTCGGTGGCGGCAACCGCGGTGGCCAGTCGGCCGTCGAGGAGCCGTGGGCCGCATCCGCACCCTCCTCGAACGGCGGCGGTGGCGATGTCTGGAACACTCCGGGCAGCTACGCCGACGACACCCCCTTCTAAACTTCTCTTCTTTCAGAACAGGAATCGAAAACCATGGCTGGAAAGTCAAGCGGCGACCGCCGCAAGCCGCTCCGCGGCGCCAAGGGCGCGAAGAACGCCGCTCCCGCGAAGTCCATTCGCGTCGGAGTCATCGACTACAAGGACGTTGCGACCCTTCGCAAGTTCATCTCGGAGCGGGGAAAGATCCGCGCTCGCCGAATCACGGGAGTCTCCGTCCAGGAGCAGCGCCTCATCGCCCGTGCCGTCAAGAACGCCCGCGAAATGGCACTTCTGCCCTACGCCGGCTCGGGCCGCTAAGGAGCAGAACCCATGTCGAAAATCATCCTCACCCACGAGGTGACCGGTCTCGGTGCCCCCGGCGATGTCGTCGAGGTCAAGAACGGATTCGCCCGTAACTACCTCATTCCGAAGGGCTTCGCGGTGACGTGGAGCCGTGGCGGCGAGAAGCAGGTCGAGCAGATCAAGGCTGCCCGCACCGCTCGCGAGCTGGCCACCATCGAAGAGGCTCAGCACATCAAGCAGTCGCTCGAGAACGCGACCGTCAAGCTCACCGTCAAGGCGGGCCAGGGCGGCCGTCTGTTCGGCTCGGTGAAGACCTCCGACATCGCCGACGCGGTGGCGGCGGCCGGCATCGGCTCGCTCGACAAGCGCAAGATCGAGATCCCCACCGCCATCAAGGCGACCGGGACCCACGAGGCCACCGTGCGCCTGCGCGACGACCTCTCGGCCACGATCACCCTCCAGGTGGTCGCAGCAAAGTAGTCCACTCGAAGAAGGGGTGTCAAGGGGTTTTCGGCCCCGGACGCCCCTTTTTCGCGCCCAATTTTCCCCAGCGCTGTACACAGGCGAGGCGCGATTTTCCAAGCCTCAAGCGTTGGTCGAAGGATGTCTTTCCCAACAGACTGTGGAAATGCAAAACCCCTGATCAAAGTCATGTTCATGTCTCGATGTCGGTGGTTGTCCACAGAATGACTAACACATTGTGCACACGGCGCCCGGCGTTTCGCGCAGATGATCAACAGCGTTATCCACAGCCCCATTTGTGTGGACGGTCATCCGGCCGGTTTGCTGGGGCGACCAGACGACAAGACGAGGAGACCACGTGTCGATCGCCCATCTCGGACTCGCGGGAGAACAGCGCCCAGGAGACCAGCGGCCGGGTGACCGCACACCGCCGCACGACCTGCTGGCCGAGCAGAGCGCCCTGGGTGGCATGCTGCTGAGCAAGGACGCCGTCGCCGACGTCGTCGAGGTCATGCGCGCCGTCGACTTCTACATCCCGAAGCACGAGGTCATCTTCGAGGCCATCCTCAACCTCTACTCGCACGGTGAGCCCACGGACGTGATCGCCGTGACCGACGAGCTCACCAAGACGGGTGAGCTCAACCGGGCCGGCGGCGCCGAATACCTGCATACGCTCACCTCGCTCGTGCCCACGGCGGCGAACGCCGGCTACTACGCCTCGATCGTGAGCGAGAAGGCGGTGCTGCGGCGGCTGGTGGAGGCGGGCACGCGCATCGTGCAGATGGGCTACGCCAGCGAGGGCGAGGTCACCGACCTGGTCAACAACGCGCAGGCCGAGATCTACGCCGTCAACGGCGGCGTCGAGGTGGAGGACTACGTTCCGCTCACCGTCGCCGTCACCGCGGCGATCGACGAGATCGAGGCGGCTGCGGGTAAAGACGGCCAGATGACCGGTGTGCCGACCGGCTTCGCCGACCTCGACAACCTCACGAACGGGTTCCACCCCGGGCAGATGATCATCGTGGCCGCCCGTCCGGCGCTCGGTAAGTCGACGCTCGCGCTCGACTTCTGCCGCGCGGCGTCGATCAAGAACGACATGCCGTCGATCTTCTTCTCGCTCGAGATGGGGCGTTCGGAGATCGCGATGCGACTGCTCTCGGCCGAGGCGTCCGTTCCCCTGCAGAGCATGCGCAAGGGGCGCATCGAGGGGCGCGACTGGACGACCTTGGCCTCCACGCGCGGCCGCATCAACGATGCCCCGTTCTACATCGACGACAGCCCCAACATGACGCTGGTCGAGATCCGCGCCAAGTGCCGGCGGCTGAAGCAGAAGGTGGGCTTGAAGCTCGTGGTCATCGACTACCTGCAGCTCATGACGAGCGGCAAGAAGGTCGAGAGCCGCCAGCAGGAGGTGTCGGAGTTCTCGCGAGCGCTGAAGCTCATGGCCAAGGAGCTCCAGGTTCCCGTGATCGCGCTGTCGCAGCTCAACCGTGGTCCCGAGCAGCGCGCCGACAAGAAGCCCGCCATCAGCGACCTGCGAGAGTCGGGTTCGCTCGAGCAGGACGCCGACATGGTGATCCTGCTGCACCGTGAGGGCGCCTACGAGAAAGACAACCCGCGCGCGGGCGAGGCCGACTTCATCGTGGCCAAGCACCGCAATGGCCCCACCGCCACCATCACGGTCGGCTTCCACGGCCACTTCTCCCGCTTCGCGGACATGCCCCCGGCCTGACCCGCCACCACCACCGCGACGAGCCCACCGGCCGGTTGAGCGGAGGGTCAGTCGGCGTCGCGAGGGGCGTCGACGGCGGCGCGGTAGACGGCGGCGACGCGGGTGAGGAAGGCGGCGACGACCTCGCGGTCGGCGGGCGAGAGCTCCTCGGCGACGCGGGAGACGCCGAGGATGACCGGCAGCAGCTCGTCGATGGCACGGTTCACCGATTCGCGCGCCGGCACCACAACGATCTTTCGCCGGTCGTGGTCGTGCGGATGCCGCTCGACGTGGCCGAGGGCGACCAGCCGATCGACCACCAGGGTCGACGCCGCGGTCGTGACGCCGAGGCGCGCCGCGAGTTCGCTCGGGGTGAGCGGACCGCTGTCGATCAGATGCTCCATCGCCGCCAGGTCGGTCTGGTTGACCGAGAGCGCAGCACCGAGCCGCCGTTCGAACGCCCGCGACAGCGCGTCGATCTCGCGGAGGGTGCTGTTGATCTCGTTGCTCTGGGGCAGGGCGCCCGGCAATTCCTCGCGTGACCAGGGCTGGTCGCGTGGTGAGTTGCGGGCATCCGTCATGACTGACATGCTAATACCGTAGGTAGCTAAGTTACTTAGCGAAACGGAAGGAACAGCCGGATGCGCGCCATCGCCCGATTCGTCAGCGGCATGACCACCCGGGGCTCCGCCTGGATCGCTCTCGGGATCGCCGTGCTCGCCGTCGGCGCGCTGTTCGCGCTGCTGCCGAAAGGTTCCGCCGACAGCTATCCGCCGAGCGGGCTCCCGGACTCGAGCGAGGCCGCGCAGGTGACCGCGCTGCTCGCCGACTTCCCGAGCGCCGACACCACCGTGGGCATCCTGGTGTGGAGTCGCGACGGAGACGCCCTCACCGAGGCGGACAAGGCCGCCATCACCGCGAACGCCACCGCTCTCGCCGACGCGTCCATCGCACCGCAGGCGGTCGTGCCGCAGTTCAGCGACGACGGAGCAGCCGCGCTGGTCGCCGTCCCGCTCGACGCGAACGAGGCCGAGGGCGACATCGCCGCCACGGCCGAGCAGCTGCGCGCGGCCGCCGGCGCCGATCTGCCGGAGGGTCTGAGCGCCCAGCTGACCGGCCCGGTCGGCTTCCAGGCCGACATCTCCAATGCCTTCGCCGGCGCCGACTTCCGGCTGCTGCTCGTGACGGTGATCGTGGTGGCCGTGCTCCTCATCATCACCTACCGCAGCCCGGTGCTCTGGATCGTCCCGCTCGCCGTCGTGGGCCTCGCCGACGGCCTCGCCCGCATCGTGGTGACCGCGCTCGCCGAACCGTTCGGCATCACGATCGATGCCTCGATCGGCGGCATCCTCAGCGTGCTCGTCTTCGGTGCGGGCACGAACTACGCGCTGCTGCTCGTGGCCCGCTACCGCGAGGAGCTCACCCGGCAGGAAGACCGGCATCGCGCCATGCTCACCGCCGTCACGAGCGCCGGTCCCGCCATCGCGGCCAGCGGCGGCACCGTGGCGCTCAGCCTCCTCACGCTGCTGTTCGCCCAGCTCGCCGGCAACCGCGCACTCGGCTTCGCCTGCGCGATCGGTGTGGTGATCGCCATCCTGTTCGCCCTGCTCGTGCTGCCCGCAGCCCTCGTGGTGTGCGGCCGCGGGCTGTTCTGGCCGTTCGTTCCCCGCGTCGTGGCGACGGACGCGGCAGGCACCCACCACGCCGCTCAGAAACCGGGCGTGTGGATGCGCCTGGGCCGCGGCGTGGCTCGGCGCCCGGCCGTCGTCGCGATCGTCGCGACCCTCGGCATCGGCATTCTCGCTCTCGGCCTCTCCGGCTACCGCGTCGGTCTCTCCCAGACCGACCAGCTGCTCGGCGACCCCGAATCGGTGGCCGCGCAGGAGGTGATCGACGCCTCCTTCTCGGCCGGACTCACCGCGCAGACCATCGTGCTCACGCCCGATGACGCCGTCGGTGACGCGACGACGGTCGCCGAGGGGGTCGACGGTGTGCAGTCGGTGCGCCCCGGGGAGAGCGCGAACGGACTCACCCGGCTCGACGTGACGCTCGACGCCGAACCGGAGAGCGACGCCGCATTCGCCACCGTGCAGGACTTGCGCGATGCGTACGCGGCGGCACCCGGTGACGTCGCCGACACCCTGGTGGGCGGCAGCGACGCCACCGCGCTCGACACCACCAATGCCGCGGCCGCCGATCAGGCGCTCATCATCCCGCTCATCCTCGCCATCGTGTTCCTCATCCTCGCGCTGCTGCTGCGGAGCCTCGTGGCACCCGTGCTCCTCATCGCCAGCGTGCTCGCCACCTTCTTCGCGAGCCTCGGCGCGGCGAACGTGCTCTTCCAGAACCTGCTCGGCTTCCCCGCGTTCGACTCGAACGTCATCCTGTTCGCGTTCCTGTTCCTCGTGGCGCTCGGCGTCGACTACAACATCTTCCTCACCACCCGGGCCAGGGAGGAGACGGTGCGTCATGGCACGCGTGAGGGCATGATCCGCGCCCTCAGCTCCACCGGTGGGGTGATCACGAGTGCGGGCATCCTGCTCGCCGCCGTCTTCGCCGTGCTGGGCGTGCTCCCCGTGGTGGCGCTCACCCAGATCGGCGTCATCGTGTGCATCGGCGTGCTGCTCGACACCCTGGTGGTGCGCACCGTGCTGGTGCCTGCCCTCGTCTTCCTCACCGGCGACCGGTTCTGGTGGCCGTCGCATCCGGCCCGCTCGCACCCAGGCTCGCCGGCACTCGCGAGGCACTCAGCCGGAGCGCAATAAACTAGGGGGAGCGCGCTACCTGAATCGAGGCCCCCGGAGTGACCGACTCACCCCGCACATCCGTGCGGTCGCCCTACTGGGGTGTCCCCGTGGCCCGGGCGGTGCCGTTCGTCGTGACGGCGCTCGTCATCACCTTCACGCCCAACCACTCGGCTCAGGCGGGGTTGCTCGCCTACGGCGTGTTCGCGATCGTCTCGGGGCTGATCGTCGGCGCGCTCTCCTGGCGCACGGTGGCCGAGCGGTCGGTGCGGGTCGTGTTCCTCATCCAGGCCGTGTCGAACCTCGTCTTCGGTGCCCTCGCGCTCGGCTTCAACGCCGGCGGGCTCGGCTTCTTCCTGTTCTGCGCCACCATGAACTCGGCGATCTGCGGGTTCCTCGAGCTCTACGTGGGCCTGCGGCAGACGAAGAATCCCGCCGCCCGCGACTGGGCCATCGTGGGCGCGCTCACCGTGGTGTTAGCCCTGGTGCTCATCTTCTTCCCGACCGACCCGGTGTTCGCCGTGGGGATGTTCGGCGCCTACGCCGCCATCGTGGGGCTGTTCCTCGTGATCGCCGGGCTCACCCTGCGCTGGGGAACCCAGCATCCGGCCACCGAACCGGCACCGACCAGAAGGACATCGTGAACCAACCCTCGAGACGCGATCGGCTGAAGCCGGTCGAACTGCTCGTCCTGTCCGGCATCCTGGCGCTGTTCGTCGGGCTGGTCGTGCTGCTGTCGACGCGCGAGATCATCCTCGCCCTCATCTTCTTCGGGGTCGCGTTCATCGTCTCGCTCGTCGTGATGGCGATGTTCTCGCTGTCGATCAAGCCGAACGACATCGAGCAGCACGAGATCGACGACGACGAGGGGCCGCGGCCCTCCGGGCACTGAAACGACTGGCGCGAAACGACGGAGTCTCGCGTGTCATTCGGAACGACAGTCTGTCGTTGCCGTGAAACGGCGCCGATCTCCGTCGTTCGGGTCAGTCGGCGGCGGGGCGGATGTGGTCGACGAGCTGCGAGGCCAGGCCGGTGTACGTCGCCGGGGTGAGCGCCACGAGCCGCGCCTTGGCGTCGTCGCCGATGTCGAGGCCCTGCACGAACGCCACCAGCTCGGCCTGGCCGATGCGGTGGCCGCGCGTGAGGTCTTTGAGGAGCGCGTAGGGGTCGACGATCGACGAGCGACCGGCGGTGACCTCGGCGCGCACCACGGTCTGGATGGCCTCGGCGAGCACCTCCCAGTTCGCGTCGAGATCGGCCGCCAGGGCGTTGGTGTTGAGCGAGATCTGGCCGAGCCCGCCCTTGATGTTGTCGAGGGCGAGCAGCGAGTGCCCCAGCGCCACACCGATGTTGCGCTGCGTGGTGGAGTCGGTGAGGTCACGCTGCAGGCGTGACGTGACGAGCGTGGCCGCGAGGGAGTCGAGCAGGGCGCTCGAGAGCTCGAGGTTCGCCTCGGCGTTCTCGAACCGGATGGGGTTGATTTTGTGCGGCATCGTCGACGAGCCCGTGGCACCGGCCACCGGGATCTGGGTGAAGTACCCCATGGAGATGTAGGTCCAGACATCGGTGCACAGGTTGTGCAGGATGCGGTTGGCGTGGCTGATGCGGTTGTAGAGCTCCGCCTGCCAGTCGTGCGACTCGATCTGGGTGGTGAGCGGGTTCCAGGTGAGGCCGAGCGAGGTGACGAAGCCGCGCGAGACGGCCTGCCAGTCGGCGGACGGGTCGGCCACCAGGTCGGCGGCGAAGGTGCCGGTGGCTCCGGAGAACTTGCCGAGATACTCGGTGGCCTCGATCTGCGCGCGCACCCGCTGCAGCCGGTGCACGGTGACGGCGAACTCCTTGCCCATGGTGGTGGGCGTGGCGGGCTGGCCGTGGGTGTGCGCGAGCATGGCGTCGTCGCGGTGGGCGAGCGCGAGCATCCGCAGTTCGTCGATGACGGCGTCGAACGCGGGCAGCCACACGTCGGTGACGGCCTCACGGATGGTGAGCGCGTAGGAGAGGTTGTTGATGTCTTCGCTCGTGGCGCCGAAGTGGGTGAGCTCGGCGATCTCGTTCAGGCCGAGTTCGGTGAGCCGCCGCCGCACGTAGTACTCGACCGCCTTCACGTCGTGGCGGGTGGTGGCCTCGAGCTCGGCGATCTCGTCGATGTCGGCCTGCCCGAAGTCTTGCACCACGGCACGCAGGCGGCGCGCGAGCTCCGGGTCGAGCGGCGACGAGCCGAACATCGAGCGGTCGGTGAGGTAGAGCAGCCAGTCGATCTCCACGTGCACCCGGGCCCGGTTGAGCCCGGCCTCGGAGAGGAACTCGCCGAGCTCTGCGACGGCGGGGCGGTAGCGGCCGTCGAGCGGGCTGAGGGGCTGGGGAGGCAGAGAAGACATGGTGGCTTTCGTTCGGTGGGGCGGATGTCGCGGGACGGTTGGTCAGAGCGCCTGGCGGGAGTGCCGGAAGGCGGGCTCGAGCTGGCGGAACAGGGCGCGGCAGGAGTGCTCGATCATGCCGAGCACCGAGTCGAACATGGCCGCGTCGGAGTAGTAGGGGTCGGGGACATCCGATCGCCCGGCGTACTCGGGGTCGAAGGAGAGCAGCAGGCGCACCTTCGCCCGGTCGTCGTCGGTGCGCGCCCAGGAGCGCAGCACCCGCTCGTGGCTGCGGTCGAGCGCCACCACGAGGTCGAGGGAGTCGAACCAGTCGGCGTCGAACTGGCGCGCCCGATGGGTGCTGCCGTCGAAGCCGTGGGCCTCGAGGGCCGCGACGGTGCGCGGATCGGCGTGCTCGCCCACGTGCCACTCCCCCGTGCCGGCCGAGCTGACCTGCACGCGATCACCGAGACCGGCGCGCTCGACCAGGTCGCGCAGCACGATCTCGGCCATCGGCGAGCGGCAGATGTTGCCCGTGCACACCATCGAGATGCGGAACGCCTCGTTCTGCGACTCGTCGGTGGCTTGGGGCATGGTCTCTATTCTCGCATCGGCGGGGCCGGCTGCGCCGGGCCGGGTGTGCCGGGCGGCGGCGGGTCGTCGAGGTCAGTCGCGACGGCCCGCGAGCGGCCGCAGGATGGCGCCGATGATGGCGCTCAGGATGGCGAGCACGAGCGCACCGAGCACCGCCCACCAGAAGCCGTCGACGGTGAGGCCGAAGCCGAACAGCTGCGAGATCCAGCCGGCGAGGAGGAGGAGCAGGGCGTTCACGATGAGCGAGATGAGCCCGAGCGTCAGGATGTACAGCGGGAAGGCGACGACGCGGATGATCGTGCCGATGATGCCGTTCACCAGACCGAAGATGAGTGCCACGAAGAGGTAGGTGAGCACTGTCGAGAGCACGCCGTCGTCGGTGCCGAACGCGTCGACCTTCACTCCGGCGACGATCAGGGTGGTGAGCCACAGGGCGATGGCGTTCGCGACGAGGGAGACGAGGAATCTGCGCATGCCCCCACTATCCCAGACGCCCGGCTTTCGCGGGAGGGGCGTGTGGGTGCAGAGTCGGAGCATGGTCACCATCCCCTGGGCACCCGACTACCCCGTCGCCACCGAGCGACTCGACCTGCGCCCGCACCGCATGGGCGACCTCGACGACCTGCAGCGGTACCACTCCGACCCCGAGGTTGTGCGGTACATCCCCTGGCCCGTACGCACGCTCGAGCAGACCCGGGCGGCACTCGAGTCGCGCACCCGGCAGGGCGTGGTGTTCGAGCCCGGCCAGTGGCTCGTGCTCGCGATCGTGCTCCGCGAGAGCGGCCGGGTGATCGGCGAGGTGCTCCTGAAGTACGACAGCGAGACGGATGCGCGGGGCGAGCTCGGCTACGCGATGGCCGCCGACGTGGCCGGGCACGGCTACGCGACCGAGGCCGCGCGGGCGATGCTCGGCCTCGCCTTCGACACGTTCGGCCTGCACCGCGTGATCGCCCGCCTCGATGCGCGCAACGAGGCATCTGCTCGGCTGCTCCGCCGGCTCGGGATGCGCCAGGAGGCCCACTTCGTGCAGGACGAGTTCTTCAAGGGCGAGTGGACCGACACCCTGGTCTTCGCCCTCCTCGCCGAGGAGTGGGCCGGGCCTGACGCGCGCTGAACATATTCCAGGGGCGCTTTGGAAGCGCGAACTAAGATGAACGGATGAGTTCCGCCCCCGGTTCAACGCCGCACTTCCCCGTGAAGATGCGCCCCGAGATCCTCGCGCTGCCTGCCTACAAGCAGGGCCTCGCCGCGCCCACCGGGTTCAAGCTGTCGTCCAACGAGAACCCGTTCGACCCGCTGCCCGGCGTGCTCGACGCGGTCGACGCGGCCACCCGCCAGCTGCACCGCTACCCCAACGCGGCCGCCCCCGAGATCACGGCCCGACTCGCCGCCGAATGGGGCGTCGAGCCCGACGAGGTGATCGTGGCGGCCGGGTCGGTCGCGCTGCTCGTGCAGTTCGCGCTCGCCGCCGCGGGGCACGGCGACGAGGTCGTCTACTCCTGGCGCTCGTTCGAGGTGTACCCGTGGATGACGGTGCTGCCGGGCGCCACGGCCGTTCCGGTGCCCAACACGCCCGACCATCGGCACGACCTCGTGGCCATGGCGGCGGCGGTCACCGACCGCACCCGCCTCGCCATCGTGAACTCGCCGAACAACCCCACCTCCACCGTGGTCACGAAGGCCGAGTTCGAGACCTTCATGTCGTCGGTGCCGAGCGACCTGCTCGTCATCCTCGACGAGGCCTACGCCGAGTTCATCACCGACGAGACCGCGGTCAACGGCCGTGAGCTGGTGGGCCGGTACCCGAACCTCGTCATCCTGCGCACCTTCTCGAAGGCCTACGGGCTCGCGGGCCTGCGCATCGGCTACGGCATCGGGCCCGCGGCCATCCTGGGCGCCGCGCGCACCACGATCATGCCGCTCAGCCTCACCGACCACGCCCAGGTCGCCGCCATCGCCTCGCTCGACCGCAGCGCCGAACTGCAGGAGCGGGTCGCCAACATCGCTGCCCGGCGCGAGGTCGTGTGGCGGGCTCTGCTCGAGCAGGGCTGGGACATCCCGCGCCCGCACGGCAACTTCGTCTGGTTCCCGACCGGTGAGCACACGACCGAGGCGGTCGAGGTGTTCCGCCAGAACGGCGTCATCGCGCGGGCGTACCTGCCCGACGGGGTGCGGCTGACGATCGGCGAGGAGGAGTCGGTCGAGGCCGTCCTCACCGCCGCCGAAAAGATTGCGAGACTCATCCGATGACCGAGACGACCGAGACGGCCGTACAGTTCCTCACCGCGGAGGGCGAGTTCGCGCCGAGTGCCGGGGCCGAGGAGTACGGCTCCTACCTCGACCGCCTGAGCGAGGCCGACCTGCAGCAGTTCTACCGTCACATGGTGGTGGTGCGCCGCTTCGACCTCGAGGGCACCAACCTGCAGCGTCAGGGGCAGATGGCCCTCTGGGTGCCGAGCCACGGCCAGGAGGGCGCCCAGGTGGGCTCCGCCTTCGCCGCGCGGGCGCAGGACCACATCTTCCCCTCCTACCGCGAGCACGCCGTCGGCATGGTGCGCGGCATCGACATGCTCGCGATCGTCGAGCTGCTGCGCGGCAACACGCACGGCGGATGGGACCCGACCGACCCCACGAACGGCAATTTCCACGGCTACTGCCTCGTGATCGGCTCGCACAGTCTGCACGCCACCGGCTACGCCATGGGCCTCCAGCGCGACGGCCTGGTCGGCACGGGCGACGACGAGACGGATGCCGCGGTGCTCTGTTACTTCGGCGACGGCGCCACCTCGCAGGGGGATGTGAGCGAGGCGTTCGTGTTCTCCGCCTCCAGCCAGACGCCGAACGTGTTCTTCCTGCAGAACAACCAGTGGGCCATCTCCGTGCCGGTGCGCGTGCAGTCGCGCACCCCGCTCTACCTCCGGTCGCGCGGCTTCGGCATCCCGAGCGTGCAGGTCGATGGCAACGACGCGCTCGCCAGCTTCGCGGTGACGGCGAAGCACCTCGACGACGCGCGCCGTGGCGGCGGCCCGCAGTTCATCGAGGCGCTCACCTACCGCATGGGCGCGCACACCTCCTCCGACGACCCCACGAAGTACCGGCTGTCGAGCGAGGACGAGTACTGGATCGCGCGCGACCCGATCGTGCGGTTCGAGAAGTACCTGCGCTCGCTCGGCCAGTCCGATGCGTTCTTCGCCGAGGTGAAGGCCGAGGCGGAGGACTTCGCCGCCGACATCCGGCACCGTACCCTCGCCCTGACGCCGCCGCCGGCGTCGACCATCTTCGATCACGTCTACAGCGAGCCGCACCCCGTGATGGCCGAGCAGAAGCTCTGGCTCGAACGCTACGAGGCCTCGTTCGAGGAGGAGCAGGCATGAGCACCGAGACCGCTGCGAGCATCCAGCCGCCCGCCACCCGGGTGGAGGAGCTGCCGATGGCCAGGGCCCTGAACGCCGGACTGCGTCAGGCGCTCGCCGACGACCCGAAGGTGCTCCTCATGGGCGAGGACATCGGCACCCTCGGCGGCGTCTTCCGCATCACGGAAGGCCTGCAGGCCGAGTTCGGCGCCGACCGGGTGATCGACACGCCGCTCGCGGAGTCGGGCATCGTCGGCACCGCCATCGGGTTGGCGCTCCGCGGCTACCGGCCGGTCTGCGAGATCCAGTTCGACGGTTTCATCTACCCCGGCTTCGACCAGATCACCTCGCAGCTGGCCAAGCTCACGAACCGCGGCGGCGGCGCCTATTCGCTGCCCGTCGTCATCCGGGTGCCCTACGGCGGTCACATCGGCGCGGTCGAGCACCACCAGGAGAGCCCCGAGGCGTACTTCGCCCACACGCCGGGTCTGCGGCTCGTGAGTCCGTCGACCCCGAACGACGCGTACTGGATGATCCAGGAGGCGATCGCCTCGAACGATCCGGTGATGTTCTTCGAGCCGAAGAGCCGCTACTGGCCGAAAGGACCGGTCGACTTCGCCGGCACTGCCGCGCCGCTGCACGCCAGCCGCGTGGTGCGCACCGGCACCGACGTCACCCTCCTCGCGCACGGCGCCATGGTGAGCGTGCTGATGCAGGCCGCCGAGATCGCCGCCGAGGAGGGGGTGAGCGCTGAGGTGATCGACCTGCGCTCGCTGAGCCCGGTCGACTACGCGCCCATCCTCGACTCGGTCGCGAAGACCGGCCGGCTGGTGGTGGCGCAGGAGGCCTCCGGATTCGTCAGCCTCGGCTCGGAGATCGCCGCCACGGTGGCCGAACGAGCCTTCTACTCGCTGCAGGCGCCCGTGCTCCGGGTGTCCGGCTTCGACACCCCGTTCCCGCCCGCGAAGCTCGAGACCCTCTTCCTGCCCGACGCCGACCGCGTCATGGAAGCGGTCGACCGGGCCATGGCCTACTGAGGAGCCCCTGATGACGACATCGCAGTTCCACCTGCCCGATGTGGGCGAGGGCCTCACCGAGGCCGAGATCGTGTCGTGGAAGGTCGCGCCCGGCGACTCCATCGAGATCAACCAGGTGATCGTGGAGATCGAGACGGCGAAGTCGCTGGTCGAGCTGCCGTCGCCGTTCGCGGGCGTGGTGGAGGGGCTGTTGGTGCCGGAGGGCACCACGGTCGACGTGGGCACCCCGCTCATCACGGTCGACGCGGTCGACGGGGAGGAGGCGCCGCTCGCGGTGGCGGCGACCGAGATCCTCGGCACGATCAGCCTGCCCGAGCCCGCCACCGAGCCGACGCGCGAGCCCGCGGCCGACGCCGAGCCGAAGCCCGGCGCGGTGCTCGTCGGCTACGGCATCAAGGGCCATGTGGCGAGCCGCCGCACGGCGCGCACGCGCGCGGCCGCCGCCATCCCGGCGATCGGCGAGGCCCCCGCGGCGAAGGCCCCGGCGCAGCGGCTCGCCCGGGTGCACCAGCCCATCCCGGGCGTGCCCGTCATCGCCAAGCCGCCCATCCGCAAGCTCGCGAAAGACCTCGGGGTCGACCTCAACGAGGTGACGCCCACGGGGCTCATCGGCGACGTCACCCGCGACGACGTGATCCGCCACGCCGACCAGGCGAAGGTGTTCCACAACATCGAGACGCCGCAGTGGGCGCCGGTGCGCGAGGAGCGCATCCCCGTGAAGGGCATGCGCAAGCAGATCGCGAAGGCGATGGTGACGAGCGCGTTCACCGCGCCGCACGTCTCGCTCTTCGTCGACGTGGATGCGAGCCGCACGATGGAGTACGTCAAGCGGCTGAAGGGCTCGGCCGACTTCGCCGGCGTCAAGATCTCGCCGCTGCTCATCATGGCCAAAGCGGTCATCTGGGCGGTGCAGCGCAACCCCATGGTCAACTCGGCGTTCACCGAAAAGGAGATCCTGGTTCGCAACTACGTGAACCTGGGCATCGCCGCGGCGACCCCGCGCGGGCTGATCGTGCCGAACATCAAGGATGCGCAGGACATGTCGATGCGCACCCTCGCCGAGTCGCTCGAGCAGCTCACGCTGACCGCGCGTGAGGGCCGCACCTCGCCCGCGGAGATGGCCGACGGCACCATCACCATCACGAACATCGGCGTGTTCGGCATGGACACCGGCACGCCGATCCTCAACCCCGGCGAGGTCGGCATCATCGCGCTCGGCACCATCAAGCAGAAGCCCTGGGTGGTCGACGGCGAGGTGCGGCCGCGCTTCGTCACCACCGTCGGGGCGAGCTTCGACCACCGCGTGGTCGACGGCGACGTGGCGAGCCGGTTCGTGGCCGACGTCGCCTCCATCCTCGAGGAGCCCGCCCTGCTCCTCGACTGAGCCGGGCCGGGCCAGCCGGGCCGGGCCTGCCCGGATCCGGTCAGGCGGCGGGCTGCTCGACCTGCGCCACCTGCGACCGCCACCAGGGGGTCTCGATGAAGCCGCGCTTGAGGAAGAGCAGCTCCATCGATGCCGACCAGCCTTCGACGCCGTCCAGCTGCGAGAGCGTCGACGTGATGAAGCTGTAGAGGTCGTTGGTGGAGGGCACGATCACCTCGCAGAACAGCGCGTTCTCGTCGAGGGTGGCGGCCAGGTAGCGGATCGCCGGATGCTTCGCCAGCTCGAGCGCCACCGCATCCATTCGCGAGGGCGTCACCTTCACCGTGAGCAGCGTCTCCGCCCCCATGCCGAGCGCGGGTGCCGGCACGAGGGTGAGGATGTCGATGCACTTCGCCGAGCGCAGCCGCTCGAACCGGCGTCGCACGCTCGACTCGTTCATGCCCACCCGGTCGGCGATGGCCTGGAAGGTCTCGCGCCCGTCGTCCCGCAACGCCTCGAGGATCTTCCAGTCGGCGCTGTCGAAGTGTGCCGGACTGCAGCTCTCCGGCTCGGCGAAGCGCGGGTTGGCCAGCTCCGCCTCGGGCAGGGCGAGGGTGTCGGCGAACAGCTGACGGCCCCAGTCGAACGAGACCTTGTAGGTGTGCATCACGAGGTCGCTGCGCCAGCGCTCGACGCCCTGGATCGACTGCAGCTCCTCGAGCAGCTGCGGGTAGTGCGTCGCCCCGCCCTTCACCACGAGTTCGGCGAGGATGTCGTACTGCCCGGTCACCACGGTGATGAACCGCACGTCGTCGTGCGCCACCAGCTGTTCGGCCACCATCAGCTGGGTGCCCGGAGCGCAGTTGATGCGGATGAAGAACGAGTCCACCTGTCCGGCTGCGCCGAGCGCCGGGTTCACCGCGACCTTGATGACCCCGGAGGCGAGTAGCGACTGCCCGCGCCGGGCCACCGTGGCGGTGGAGGAGCCCACCATCTCGGCGATCGCCCGCCAGCTGGCGCGCCCGTCGTGCTGCATGGCCACCACGATCCGGCGATCGAGATCGTCCAGGGTGTCGAGTGCCCGCACGGTCACTCGCTCGTCGCGGTCCCCGTGCCCGTGGGCGCCACGCGATGCAAGAAGTCCCGAACTGTCGCTGTCCATAGCTCGACCTCTTCGATCTGCGGAGAATGGCCTGATTTCTCGAACACCACGAGCTCCGAGTCGGGAATGAGGCTCGCGATGGTTTCGCTACACGATACCGGCGTGATCCAGTCCGTGCGCCCCACCGTGATGAGCGTCGGCGCGGTCACGCCGGGCAGCAACGGTTTGAGGTCGTAGTTCGGCAGGTTCTTCGAGAATGCGTAGTTGTGCGCCTCGTAGCGGTACGGGGTCGCCTGCACCTTGCGCTCGGTGGCCTCCGGGTCGTAGTGGAAGTCGTAGAGGGGCAGGATCTCGCGCCAGCAATCCTTGAGGTCCTCGTTGTCGGCGACCCGCCCCTGGTCGATGCGGTCGAACTTCGCCATGTCGATCGTGACGCGGTCCGACGCCAGCGCGTTCTCGCGCGCCAGGTGCGCGTTGCCGTTGTCCGGCGAGGTGTCGCGCAGCACCATGGCAGTGACCCGGGAAGGGTAACGGATGGCGTACTCCATCGCCATGAAGCCCCCGTAGCTGCCGCCGGCCATGACGACGGTCTCGGCCCCGATCCACTCGCGCAGCCCGTCGATGTCGGCCGCCCACTGCTCGTGGCTGAACTCGCCCGACCCCTCACTCTCGCCGGAGCCGCGCGCGTCGAACACCAGCACCCGGTACTCATCGGCCAGCCGACCGAAGCTCGCCCGCGGTTCGGCGCGGGACCCCAGGCCCGGCGCACCGTGATGGGTGATGATGACCGGCGCTCCCTCGGGGCCGAGCACCTCCACGGCGAGCTCGTTGCCGTTGATGGTGACGCGCTGGGCCGTCGTGGTGGCCGCCGCGAATTCCGGTGAAACCGTGTTCTCGGTCATGGATGTCTCTGCCTTTCGATGGTTCTGGTGGTGCTACAGCGCGATGGTGCAGTCGTCGAGCCCGCGGGGGAACGCCGTGAGGGGCTCGGACCCGGTCTCGGTCACCAGCATGCTGTCGCTGATGCGGTAGCCGGCGTGGCCGGGGATGTAGATTCCCGGCTCGTTCGACACGACCATGCCGGGCTCCAGCAGGGTGGCGTCGCCGGCCTCGAGCCACGGCGGCTCGTGCATCCCGAGCCCGATGCCGTGCCCCTGCCGGTGCCGGATGTACTGGCCGAGCCCGGCGTCCTCGATCACGGCGAGACAGGTCGCATTGGCCTCGCGGCACTCCGCTCCGGGCCTGATGGCGGCCCCGCCGATCTCCTGCGCCCGGCGCACGGTGTCGTGGTACCGCCGCTGCTCCGCCGTCGGCGTGCCGAGCACGAAGGTGCGCTCGCCCTCCACGAAGCGGCCGCCCACGGCGCAGCCGAGGGAGAGCATGAAGGTGTCGCCGTCCTGCAGCCGGTAGCCCGAGGGCAGTCCGTGCGGGAAGGCGGAGTTCGCCCCGGCGTACACCAGCCCGCCGGCCAGGGGCGACACCACGATCACGTCGTCATGCTCGGCGTACATCGTGCGCACCCCCGTGCCCGTGACGTGGGAGGCCAGCTCCGACTCGCTCGGCAGCGCACCGCCCGCGGCGATCGCCTCCTGCACGAGCGCCACCCCCGCCGACAGCATCACGTCGGTGATGCGCGCCGCCTCGCGGTGCAACGCGATCTCCTCGGGCGACTTGCGGTAGCGGGCGCGGGTGACGAGCGTGGTCGCGGCGAAGGTCGCGTCGGGCAGCTGGCTCATGGCCGCGGTCTGCCGCTCGTTGGTCATCTGCGTGGTGAAGCCCACGCGCATCCGGGAGCCGCTTCCGACGACGGCGGCCAGCGACGCGAACGGCGCCTCGACCCCCGGGAACTCGGCGTAGGAGACGATCTCGGCCCGCGCATCCTGCCGCAGTGCGTTCTCGCGTTCGAGCTCCGGCGTCATCAGCACGCACCGGCCGTCGGCGTCGAGCCAGACGGCGACGGGCCGCTCGGAGGGGTGGTGGAAGAAGCCGGTGAGGTACGCGACGTCCTCGGTCTGGTCGGTGAGGAGAGCGTCGAAACCCTCCGACGCCAGCTGCGCGCGCACGCGCTGCTGCACCCCCTCGAAGAACGCGGGCTCGAGGGGCTGCCGGAAACGGGGGGCGAGGTCGGTCACGGGCATGCTCCTAGCGGGCTCGGTTGCGCGGGTTGCGCGCGTCGTTGTAGGCGATCGACAGCAGGGTCGCCGAGAGGACGAGGAGGAGGATGGCGATCGAGGGGAAGAGCGTGAGCCACCACGCGCTCGACATGGCACCCGACTGCTGCGCCTCGTACAGGATGCGCCCCCACGACCAGGTGGTCGGGTCGCCGAGCCCGAGGAAGGCCAGCCCTGCCGCCGAGAGCACCGCGCGGGAGGCGGTGACCACGACCGAGACCACGATGACCGGGGTGACGGCGGGCACGACGTGCCGCGAGAGGATCCACAAGGGCGACGTCGTCATCAGCCGGGCCGCGTCGACGTAGGGCAGGTTCACCACGGTGAGCGCCTGGGAGCGCACCAGCCGGGTGACCTCGGGCCAGGAGAACGCGGCCACCACGCCGATGATGGTGCCGGTGCTCGGCCCGATCAGGGCGGCGATCAGGATCATCAGGGGCAGCACGGGGAGCGACAGCGTCAGGTCGACGATGATGCTGATGAAGCCGTCGAGCTTCTTGAAGTAGGCGCCGAGCACGGCGACGAGCGTGCCGAAGGCGATGGCGATGACGGATGCGGAGACCGCCACGAGCAGGCTCTGCTGCGTTCCCCAGATCACCTCGCCGAGCACGTCGCGCCCGAGCGAGTCGGTGCCGAAGACGTACTGGAGACTCGGCGGCTTGAGCACGTCGCTGCCGTAGCTGGCCGGATAGGGCGCGAGCAACGGCGCTGCGACCGCGACCACCACGAGCAGGGCCAGGATGACCAGCGAGATGATGCCGAGCGGCTCCTTGCGGAACACCCGCCAGGTGGCCAGGCCCGCCCGCCCGTTCTCGGTGGCGACCGGTTCGGCGGCGCTGGAGAGCCCGACGGTTGCGGCCGGGTCGAATTCGAGAGAGGTCATGATGTCTTCACCCGGGGGTCGAGGAATCCGTAGACGATGTCGGTGAGCATGTTGGCGAGCACCACGGTGATCGCCAGGAGCAGGAACGCCCCCTGCAGCACCGGGAAGTCGAGCTGGGTCACGGCCTCGTAGATGCCTCGGCCGATGCCTGGGTACGCGAAGACGGTCTCGGTGAGCACGGCACCGCCCACCAGGAAGCCGAGTTGGAGGCCGATGAGGGTCGTGGTGGGCAGCAGCGCGTTGCGGAGCGCGTGCTTCCAGAGGATGCGCCGGTAGGGCAGCCCGTTGGCCTTCGCGAGCGTCACGTAGTCCTCGCCCAGCGCGTCGATCAGGGTCGAGCGCATGGTGAGCACGTAGGAGCCCAGCTGGATCAGCATCAGCGAGACCGCGGGCAGCACCAGGTGGGAGGCGACGCTGCCGTACCAGGCCGCGCCGTAGGCATCCGTGTCGTAGGCCCCGCCGATCGGCAGCCAGCGGAGGGTGAGACCGAACACGAACAGCAGCAGCACGCCGATCGAGGGCACGAAGATCGACTGCCCGGTGACTCCGATGACCTGCACGATCTTGTCGAGCACGCCGCCGCGCTTGGAGGCGGCGAGCACGCCGAGCGGGATGCCGATGGCGGTGGTGAGCACGAGCGCCGTCACGGTGAGCAGCAGCGTCCAGGGCAGGCGCTGCAGCAGCACGTCCATCACCGGGACGGACTGCGTGAAGGAGACCCCGAAGTTGCCCTGCACGAGCTGCACGAGGTACAGGCCGTACTGCACGATCAGGGGCTTGTCGAGCCCGTACTGGGTGAGCAGGGCAGCCCGCGCGTCGTCCGTCATGTTCGGACTGGCGACCGCCAGTGCCGGGTCTCCGGGGAGCAGCCGCAGCAGGAGGAAGGTCACGGTCACGGCGAACCAGATCGTGAACACGGCCCTGCCGAGGCGCCGGAGGATGAATGACGAACGAGGCACGCGAGCTGCCCTCCTGCTAGTTCACCTTGTGGGCGCTGGCGAGTGACTCGGGGTTCACGATCGACAGCAGCTCACTCGGCTGGGTGATGAATCCGTCCCACTTGTCGCTGTGCGCGAAGTACAGATTCTGTGTGTACATGATGTTGTCGTAGACGTTGTCGTGCACGATCTTCGCCGCCTGGCGCATGATGTCGATCTTCTCGTCCTGGTCGCTCGTGACCGCGGCCTTGGCGATGAGATCGTTCAGCTGCGGGTCGTCGACGTAGGTGTAGTTGATCGCGCCGCCCGGCAGGTACGCGAGGGTGAAGTTCGTCACCGGGTCGTCCATGATGGCGAAGTTGCCGGCGTAGATGTCGAAGTCGCCCTTGTTGGTCTGCGCCAGGTACGTGTTGCGTTCGGTGCCCTGCAGCTCGATGGTGATGCCGGCCTGGGCGGCCGAGTCCTTCACGAGTTGCGCCCATTGGCTGGTCACGCTGTCCTGCAACGAGTAGATCAGCCGGAAGGAGACCGGGAAGTTGCCGTTGGAGTCGGCCGTGTAACCGGCTTTCTCCATCAGGTCCCGCGCCTTGTCGGTGTCGAACTCGTACTCGGTGAGCGAGTCGTCGTAGTAGTCGCTCAGCACGGGCATCAACGGGCTCGATCCGGTGGAGACGGCCTGACCCTGCAGCACGACCGTGCGGATCGCGTCGTAGTCGACGGCGTGGGCGAGAGCTTGGCGCACCTCGACCTTCGCCAGATCCGGGTTGTTCATGTTGTAGGTCATGTGCGCGTAGCCGAGGCCGGTGACCTCTTCGACCGTGATGCCGGGCGAGCTCTTCAGCTGCTCGACCTGTGCCGGGGGCAGCGCGTTCGCGATGGCGTCGACCTCGCCGCTCTGCAGCGCCAGGATCTCGGTGTTGACGTCGGGGAACACGCGGTAGACGACCTTGGCGGGGATGGGCGTGCCACCCTCGACCAGTGGGTAGTCCTCCACCCGGTCGAGCTCGTAGCTCTGACCGACCTGCACCTTCTGCAGCGTGAAGGGGCCGGCGCCCACCCAGCCGCCGTCCGATCCGTCGTTCGGGAACTCGGCCACCGAGGCCGCCTTCTCGAACACGTGCTTCGGCACGACGTTGCCCCAGAACCCGATCTCCTCGATGATCGACGAGTCGGGCTGGGTGAGCTTCACCTCGACGCGGGTGTCGGAGACCGCGGTGGCCGACTCGAAGTTCGCGAGCTGGCCGTAGAAGGTGCCGGACGGCGCATCCTTCTTCACCGCGTTCATGGTCCAGGCCACGTCTTCGGCGGTGACGGGCTCGCCGTCGCTCCAGGTCATGTCGTCGCGGATCTCGTAGTACCCCGTGGTGTCGTCGACGTAGCCCCATTCCTTGGCGAGCTCCGGCGTCTTCTTGCCGGTGTCGTCGATCGACATCAGGTGCGGGTACATCAGGTTGGTGATCCAGTAGTCGCTGCGGCTGTTGCCGATCAGCGGGTTGTAGTTCACCACATCCGTCGTCGTCGCGATGGTGAGCGTGTCGGTGCCTGCGGCCGCCGTGCTCGTGGACTCGGGGGGAGCCGAGGGCGCGCAGGCGCTCAGGGCGAGGGCGACGCTTGCTGCGAGCGTCGCGATGGCCAGACTTCGTGTGTGTTTCACACCCATACCTCCTTCAGGACCCGCATGGTGTTGCCTCCGACGACGGCGCGGATTTCGTCGTCCGAGTAGTTGTGCTTCACGAGCCAGCCGATGATGTTGTAGAACTCCTCGGCCGGGTTCTCGATGCCGTCGACGTATTCCACTTCCTCGTACTCGACGTGTCCGTGCGCCTGGCTGATCGAGAGGTTCGACGAGAAGGCGTGGTGCAACCCCACGTGGTCTCCGAACAGCGTGTCAGGTCCGAAGCTCACGTGCTCGAGACCCACCAGGTCGACGCAGTACTGGAAGTGGTCCATCACCGACTCGAGCGAGTGCGACGGATGCGCCGGCGAGAGCGTGGTGTGCGGGGCGGCTTCGATGCCGATCACGCCGCCGCGGCGGGCGCACTCGATGATCGTCTCGTCGGTCTTCATCCGGTTGGTCGGCCAGAGCCCGCGGGCGCCGGCGTGCGTGATGAACACGGGCATCGTGGACGCCTTGATCACGTCGAGGCAGGTCTGGTCGCCGGAGTGCGAGATGTCGATCGCGATGCCGAGCTTGTTCATCCGCTCCACGGCGCGCTCGCCGAAGTAGGTGAGCCCGCCGTCGCCGCGCTCCTTGAGGCCCGAGCCCAGCGTGTTCTGCTCGGAGTAGGCGATGCCCATCTGGCGCACGCCGAAGCCGTACAGCACGTCGAGCCGGTCGACCTCGTTCTCGATCATCGTCGCGGCCTCGAGGGCGAACACGTGGGCGACCTTGCCCTCGGCCTTCGCGCGCTCGATGTCCTTCACCGACTCGGCCTTGATCACGAAGTCCTGGTGGGCGAGGTCGGCCATCCGCACGCCCAGGTCGAACAGCACGTCCTGGTACTTCCAGCCGGCGTCGCTGGAGATGCAGCAGGTGCCGTCCATCCCGTTGTCGAAGACGGCGGTGATGCCCGAGCGCGAGAGGCCCTCGTAGCCCGTTGGTTCGCGGCCCTGGCGGATGTGCTCGCGCAGCTGCGTCATGTCCTCGGGGAACACCTGCACGTGGTCGTGCAGCGAGATGACCGTCTCCTCGGCCAGCAGGGTGCGGGTGCGCTCCTCCTGGGCGGCGCTCAGCCCCAGGCCCTGGTATGCCGGCACGCGGCCGATCTGCTTGGCGTAGGTGAACTCCTTGTAGTCCTTGCCTGCTTCCAGGTAGTCGTAGGCGGTGTAGCCCTGATAGGCCGGGGCGGGATCAAGCACGTGATCTCCTTTTCTTGGGAATGTTCGGCGTTGCTGTAGACAACATCCTTGATTTCCGGCAAGTTTGTCAACACGAATGAGTCAAATCGGCACCGATTTAGCATGTTTGAAACAATTCGGTAACGAAGACAGGAGATGATGGAGGGGTGGCAGACGAGATGAACCCGGCCGGCACCGACGCTCTGCGGGTGCGCGACCTCACCGTGACCTTCACCGGCGGCGGGCGCGAGGTGCACGCCGTGCGCAACGTCGACCTCGACGTCGCGCGGGGCGAGTTCGTGGCGCTGCTCGGGGAGTCCGGCTCCGGCAAGTCGGTGACCGCCCGTGCCGTCATGGGGCTCACCGACGAGTACACCCGGGTCTCGGCCGCCGAGCTCGTGGTGGCCGGCACCGATCTCCTGACCCTCTCCGAAGAGGAGCGCCGATTGATGCGCGGCGAGCGCATGAGCCTGGTGCTGCAGGATGCACTCTCCGCCCTCAACCCGGTGATGACCATCGGCAACCAGATCGGTGAGCTGTTCCGGGTGCATCGCGGGGCGACCCGCAAACAGGCGCGGGCGGCCGCGATCGAGCTGCTCGGCCTCGTCGGCATCCCCGCGCCCGCGAACCGGGTCGACGACTACCCGCACCAGTTCTCCGGCGGGATGCGCCAACGCATCCTGATCGCCATGGCCATCGCGCTCGAACCCGAGATGCTCATCGCCGACGAACCCACCACCGCGCTCGACGTCACGGTGCAGGCGCAGATCCTCGACCTGCTCGGGCGGTTGCGCGACCAGCTCGGCATGGGCATCCTGCTCATCACCCATGACCTCGGCGTGGTGATGGAGGTCGCCGACCGGCTCGCCGTGATGTACGCGGGCCGCATCGTGGAGCGGGGCGACGCCGACACCGTGCTCGACCTGCCCGCGCATCCGTACACCCAGGCCCTGCTGCGCTCGGTTCCGGATGCGGCGGCGCGCGGACACGATCTCCTCACAATCCCGGGCTCCCCGCCGAGCCCCGCCCAGACCCCGCCCGGCTGCTCGTTCAATCCGCGCTGCCAGATGGCCATCGAGATCTGCCGCACCGAGCGGCCGCCGCTCGTGCTCGTGGCGGCGGGTCGCGCATCCGCCTGCCACCGATCGGAGGAGCTGCTGCATGAACTCGTCAGCTGATGTCGCGGACGCGCCGGGGGCATCGGCCGCCGACGCCCCCGCTCCCCGCGTCGTGCTCGAGGCCACCGACCTCCGCCGCACCTTCACCGGCGGCTCGCGCCTCCGGCCCACCCACGTGTCCGCCGTCGACGGCGTGAGCCTCACCCTGCACGCCGGCGAGACCCTGGGCATCGTGGGCGAGTCGGGCTGCGGCAAATCGACGCTCGCCCGCATGCTCGTCGGCCTCGAGAAGCCCGACGGCGGAACGCTCCGCTACCACGGCACGGATGTGACGCGCGGCCGGGCCGCCGACCGCCGCCTGTTGCGCACGGGCGTGCAGATGATCTTCCAGGACCCGTACACCTCGCTCGATCCGAGGATGAACGTGGGCGACATCATCGCGGAGCCGATGGCCGCAACGCGGTCGGCGCCCGCCGCGGCACGGCGCGCACGGGTGGCGGAACTCCTCGGGCTCGTGGGGCTCGCGCCCGACATGATGTCGCGCTACCCGCACCAGTTCTCCGGCGGGCAGCGCCAGCGCATCGGCATCGCCCGGGCGCTCGCGCTCGACCCCGACGTGCTGGTCTGCGACGAAGCCGTCTCCGCGCTCGACGTCTCGGTGCAGGCGCAGGTGATCAACCTGCTCGCCGACTTGCAGAAGCGACTGGGTGTGGCGATCCTGTTCATCGCACACGACTTGTCCGTCGTGCGCCACATCGCCGACCGGGTGGGCGTGATGTACCTCGGGCGGATCGCGGAGGAGGGCGACACGGAGGTCGTGTACGACCGGCCCGCACATCCGTACACCCAGGCCCTGCTCTCGGCCACGCCGTCGCACAGCCGCGCGGATCGCGGCAAGCTCTCCTGCCGCCGCGTGCTGGGCGGCGAGCCGCCCTCGCCCGTGAACCCGCCCGCCGGCTGCCGGTTCAACCCGCGGTGCTGGCTCGCCACCGACGAGTGCCGCACCGAGCAGCCGCCCCTGCGCGCGCTCGCCCTCCGCGAGGTGGCCTGCCACCATGCCGAGCAGGCGCTCGCCGAGGCCGTGGTCTGAGGCTGTCGCTGATTTTGAAAATCATTATCAATTAGCTAACGTGGAGCCGTCCCCGACTTAGACAGGCATCACGTGAAACGACACGTCCTCCCCACCCTCCTCGCGGCTTCGGTCGTGCTCTCGCTCGGCCTCGCCGGCTGCTCGGCCGGATCCTCCGCCGACACCGCGGATGCGAGCGAGGGCGTCAGCATCGTCGCCTCCACCAACGTCTACGGCTCACTCGCGGAGGCGGTGGGCGGCGAGTTCGCCGACGTCACCGCCATCATCGACAGCCCCGACAAAGACCCGCACGAGTACCAGGCCGACGGCCAGAACCAGCTCTCGCTCTCGAAGGCGCAGATCGTCATCGAGAACGGCGGCGGCTACGACGACTTCGTCGGCACCATGCTCTCGGCGGCCAAGAACTCCGACGCGACCGTGCTGAACGTGGCCGATCTCTCCGGCTACGACCAGAACCCGGCCGACGGCGAGTTCAACGAACACCTCTGGTACGACTTCCCCACCATGACGAAGCTGGTCGACGCGCTCGTGGCCGAGCTCTCCGCGCTCGACGCCGGCGACGCATCCGTGTTCCAGGCCAACGGCGAGAGCGTCAAGGCGCAGCTGGCGACGCTCGAGGCCGCGGAGACCGACCTCGAGGCGAAGTACGCCGGCACCGGGGTGGCCGTCACCGAGCCGGTTCCGCTCTACCTGCTCGAGGCGGCGGGCCTCACGAACCGCACGCCGGATGCGTTCAGCGAGGCGATCGAAGAAGACACCGACGTGCCGCCGACCGTCCTGCAGGAGACCCTCGACCTCTTCGACACCCATGCGGTGAAGCTGCTGGTCTACAACGAGCAGACCGGGGGCCCGCAGACGGATGCGGTGATCGAGGCCGCGAAGAAGAACGGCATCCCCGTGGTGGGCGTCACCGAGACGCTGCCGGACGGGGTGGACTACTTCGGCTGGATGAAGGCGAACCTCGACGCCGTGTCCACCGCCCTGGCGCAGTAGTGCGACCGGCGGCGGGGCGCGTGCGGGCGAGCAGTAGGGTGTGACGGTGACCGATCCGGTGCTGACGCTTCGCGACGCGCGCTTGTCGTTCGGACCACGCACGCTGTGGTCGGGGCTCGACCTCGACGTCGCGCCCGGCGAGTTCATCGCCGTGCTCGGATCGAACGGCTCCGGCAAGTCGAGCCTGCTCAAGGTCATCCTCGGGCAGCAGAAGCTCTCGGGCGGCAGCGTCACCTTCCTCGGGGCACCCGGCCGGCGCGGCGATCGGCGCATCGGCTACGTGCCGCAGCAGAAGCTCGCCGACGACGGGGTGCCGTTGCGCGCCCGCGACCTGGTGGCGCTCGGCCTCTCCGGCCACCGCTGGGGCGTGCCGCTGCCCTCCGCCGCCCGCCGGCGGGAGGTCGACGCCCTGCTCGCCGCGGTCGGCGCCACCGACTACGCGAACGTCGGCGTCTCGACCCTCTCCGGCGGTGAGCAGCAGCGCGTGCGCATCGGGCAGGCGCTCGCGGGCGAGCCGCGGCTGCTGCTCTGCGACGAGCCGCTGCTCTCACTCGACCTCACCCACCAGCGGGCGGTGAGCGAGCTCATCGACCGGCAGCGGCGGGAGCGCGACTTCGGCGTGCTGTTCGTCACCCACGACATCAACCCCATCCTCGACATGGTCGACCGGGTGCTCTACCTCGCCGGCGGCGGGTTCCGCATCGGCACGCCTTCGGAGGTGCTGCGCTCCGAGGTGCTGAGCGAGCTGTACGGCTCGCACGTCGACGTCATCCGCACGCATGGCCGCGTGATCGTGGTGGGGGCGCCGGATGTCGCGGCCGAGCATCCGGAGCACGCCGAGCATCCGGTGCACCGACTGGAGGGTCTGCCGTGAGCGGCGACTTCTGGGGCGAGATCTTCAACTTCGCCAACTACGGCGAACTCGTGGTGCTGCTGCAGAACTCCATCATCGCCGGTGCGGTGCTCGGGGTGGTCGGCGGGCTGATCGGGGTGTTCGTCATGTCGCGCGACATGGCGTTCGCCGTGCACGGCATCAGCGAGCTCTCGTTCGCCGGCGCGGCCGCCGGCCTGCTCTTCGGCGTGGGTGTGGTGGAGGGGTCGATCGCGGGCTCGCTCGTCGCGGCACTGCTCATCGGGCTGCTCGGCACCCGGGCGCGCGACCGCAACTCCATCATCGCGGTGCTGATGCCGTTCGGGCTGGGCCTCGGCATCCTGTGCCTGTCGCTGTACCCGGGCCGCTCGGCCAACAAGTTCGGGCTGCTCACCGGGCAGATCGTGGCGGTCGACGACCCGCGGCTGAACTCGCTCATCGCGATCTCGATCGTGGTGGTGCTCGGGCTGCTGCTCGTCTGGCGGCCGCTCACCTTCGCCAGCGTGGACGCGGATGTCGCGGCGGCCCGCGGGGTGCCGGTGCGCGGGCTCTCGATCGTCTTCATGCTCCTGCTCGGGCTCGCGGTGGCGGTGTCGGTGCAGATCGTGGGGTCGCTGCTCGTGCTGTCGGTGCTCGTCACGCCGGCCGCCGCAGCGCTGCGCCTGTCGAAGTCGCCCGTGCTGGTGCCGCTGCTCAGCACCCTGTTCGCGGTGCTGTCGCTCGTCGGCGGAATCCTGCTGGCGCTCGGCGCATCCGTTCCGATCAGCCCCTACGTCACCACCATCTCGTTCGCGATCTACGTGGTGTGCCGTGTGATCGCGTGGCGGCGCGGCGCCGGCTCGGGGAGGACTCAGTCGACGGGACTACCCTTGACGGTGAGAGAGGCGGAGCGGTCGTGAAGCGGAACACCTGGCAGCGTGAAGCCGTGCGCAGCGCGCTCGGCACCCAGATGGGCTTCGTCAGCGCGCAGAGCCTGCACTCGTCGCTCAAGGGCACCGGTTCGCAGATCGGGCTGGCGACGGTGTACCGCGCGCTCGCCGACCTGGCGCAGGAGGGCGAAGCCGACTCGTTGCAGTCGCCCGAGGGCGAGGCGCTCTACCGCGCCTGCTCGATGGTGCACCATCACCACTTGATCTGCCGCAGCTGCGGGCTCACGGTCGAGATCGAGGCCGACGAGGTGGAGTCGTGGGCGCAGAAGACCGCGGCGCTGCACGGGTTCTCGCGACCGGAGCACGTGGTCGACATCTTCGGCTTCTGCTCGGCCTGCGTGCCACCGGCCGCGCACTGACGCGGCCGGCCGCCGCGGCTCAGTTGTAGGGCTTCCAGACCGTCGCGATGACGATGTTCGCGACCGTGAGCACGCCGAGCACGGGCAGCACCCAGGAGGCGAGCGTGCTCCGCTTGCGGTAGACGAGCGCGATGACGAGGATCGCGATCAGGATGACGAGCTTCACGGCGATCTTCGCGTTGTCGACCGAGTGGCCGAGCGGATACTGGAGGCCCACGAGAAGGAGCCCGGTCGCGAGCATCACCCACGCGCCGTGCAGGATGGCCGGGATGACGCGGGCCTTGCCGGTGCGCATCGCCGGGATCTGCACCAGGACACCGCCCAACAGGCTGGCGACGCCGATGATGTGCAGAGCGAGGACGATGTTCTTCAGGATTTCCATGTGTTCGATGCCTCCAGGCGGATGGGGTGGGGGTCGGGTCAGGCTGCGGGCGAGAGTCGGCCGTCGACCATCTCGAGCACCCGGTCGCAGTGCTCCAGCACGTCGTGGTCGTGGGTGACCATGACGACGGCGACGTTCGACTCGTGCGCCTGCTCGGCGAGAACCCGCACCACCTCGTGGCTGCGGGCGCGATCCAGCGCCGCCGTCGGCTCGTCGACCAGCAGGAGGGTGGGGGCGTTCACCAGTGCGCGGGCGATGCCGACCCGCTGGCGTTCGCCGCCGGAGAGCTGTCCCGGTCGATGGTCGGCGCGGGCGGACATCCCGACCGCTTTCAGGAGCGGAGCCGGGTCGACGGCACGGTTGCCGGCCAGCCGGCCCACCAGGCGGAGCTGGTCGGCCGCGGTGAGTGCGGGAATGAGGTTTCCCGACTGGAACACGAAGCCGATCGTGTCGCGCCGGAACCGCGCCGCGGCGTTCCCGCTGAGCGCTCCGAGTTCCGTGCCGTGCACCCGCACCGTGCCGGAGTCGGCGTGCGTGAGTGCACCGGCCACGGCGAGCAGCGACGACTTGCCGGAGCCCGAGGGGCCGACGATGGCGACGAACTCACCCGGCTCCACCTGGAGCCAGACGGAGTCGAGGGCCCGCACGCGGGCGTCTCCGTCGCCGAGTTCGAGGCTGGCGTCGCGGATGTCGAGGGCGAGTGCGGGGCTCGTGGTGGCGGTGTTCATCGTTGGCCTCCGAGGGCGGCGAGGGGATCGATTCGGGAGATCCGCACGACGGCCAGCACGGCACCGATGAGCCCGAGCACGACCGTGAGGATGCTCGCGACGGCGATCGGGCCGGCCTCCAGGTCGAACGGCATGGCGTCGGGCATGATCGCACCGAAGCCCACCCCGGCGGCGACTCCGACCGCCGTGAAGCCGACGAGCAGGATGGCGGCCTGGGCGATGCTGTCGCGCAGGAGGTAGCCGCGCGACGCGCCGACCGCGCGGAGGATGGCGATCTCGCCGGTGCGCTGAATGGTCCAGACCGTGAAGAAGGCGCCGACCACCAGGGCGCAGATGGCGTAGAGGAACACCTGGATCATGGTGAGGGTCAGCGTCTCCGCCTCGTAACCGGGTGAGGCGTTGAACGACTCGGTGCGCGTCATCGTCATCGTGCCGGCCGCGTCGTCGATGGCGCCCAGGTCGGTGCTCGCCGGCGTGCGGAGTGCCACGACACTGGAGTAGTCGTAGTCGAGGGCCGCGATCTCCGCCGCGGTCGGCGCACCCGGCTGGGCGGTGTTGGAGGCGATGAGGCGCCAGGTGTCGATCGGGAGGTACGCGACATCCACGTGTCCGAAGGTGGACTGGCCCTCGGTGAACCCGACGACGGTCAGCTCGAGCCCGATCCGGTCGAGGGTGATCACGGTGCCGATATCGAGGCCCTCGGACTTCGCCGTCTCTGAGACGACGATGCCACCGAGGTTGGCGCCCACAGGGCTGCCGCTCGAGAGCTCGGGTTCGAGGAACCCGCCCGGTTCGATGCCGAATAAGGTCAGGTCGACCTGCTGGTCGCCGTCGGTCGTGCCGTTCACGATCGACACGCCCATCGGTTCGGCCTGCTCGACGCCCTCCGCCTCCTGCCAGGTGGCGAGCTGCTCGCCGTCGACGAGCGACCGGCTGAAGGCGTTGTCGGTGATGGTGCCCTCGTCGAAGGCGAACGCGGTGGCGGTCATCGATTTGAGCCCGGAGACGCCGTCGTTGACGAGGCCCGACGACAAGCCCGACAGCAGCACGACGAGGACGGCGATGAGAGCGATCACCACACCCATCAGGGTGAACCGCCCGCGGGCGAACCGTAGTTCGCGCAACGCAAGGAACATCATGACTCCGATCTCGAGGCGCACCGACGCGGGCGCACTCAAGCTTTGAACGCCCGTCATCGCAGCGATAGGGCAGGAGGTCACCGACACCGCGTCGGCAAGATACCGACAGTGTGTCACGAAAAGTTCGGAGGGACCAAATCCGGGCGGCTAGCGGGCGATCCCCTGGTCGAGGAGGCGCGTGACGAGGGCCGTCACGCTCGACGTGCTCTGACCGTGCCCGACGAGACGCATGGCCGCATTGACGATGCCCTGCACGAGCGCGGCCTGGGCCGCCGCATCCGGCACCTGCAGCTCCTCGAGGAGCGTGCGGAGCGGGGTGGTGAGCGCGTCATGCATGGCCATGATGGCGTCGAGACTCTTCGGCGAGAGGTCGGTCTGCTGCAACCCGGTGGCCAGGGTGTGCTTGCCGTCGGCGGTCATCCGGATGGTCGCCTCGACGTAGGCGTGCAGTCGCTCGCGGCCCGGGGCGACGGCTGCCATCGCGGCCTCGAGCTCACCGGCCCAGGCCTCGAACGCCTGCATCGCGATCGCGGCGAGCAGGTCGTCCTTCGAGGGGAAGTACTCGTAGAAGGTGGAGCGCGCGAGGCCCGCGCGCTCGCAGACCGACCGCGGGGTGATGGCCGAGACGCCACTCTCGGCGATGAGACCCTCGGCGGCGGCGATCAGCGCCTGCCGCTGGGCGACGCGGTGCTCCGCGACGGTGGGAGCGCTGATCTTCGGCATCGGGCCATTATGCCTCCGCAGCCACCCGCCCTGCGATTTGGCGGGAACGCACCGGTCGTCTACTATGGGCAGGTTGGGTGGAATCCTCCGCCCATTGTGAGGTGCCCACATGGCGCACCTTGCCGACAAGTCATCTTGGGTGAGGCGCTCGTCTCACGGTAACCAAATGGAGGAACCAATGGCAGCAGTCTGCCAGGTGACAGGGGCCGTACCCGGCTTCGGTCACAACATCTCGCACTCGCACCGGCGCACGAACCGCCGCTTCGACCCGAACGTGCAGAAGAAGAAGTACTACGTGCCCTCGCTTCGCCGCACCGTGACGCTGACCCTGTCGGCGAAGGGCATCAAGGTCATCGATGCCCGTGGAATCGAGTCGGTCGTCAAGGACCTGCTCGCTAAGGGAGTGAAGCTCTAATGGCAAAGCAGCAGGACGTCCGTCCCATCATCAAGCTCCGTTCGACGGCGGGCACCGGTTACACCTACGTGACCAAGAAGAACCGCCGCAACGACCCCGACCGCCTCGTGCTGAAGAAGTACGACCCGGTCATCCGCAAGCACGTCGATTTCCGTGAGGAGCGGTAAACATGGCTAAGAAGAGCAAGATCGCGCGCAACGAGCAGCGCAAGGTGATCGTCGACCGGTACGCGGCCAAGCGCCTCGAGCTGAAGAAGGCACTGGTCAGCCCGACCTCAACCGACGAGGAGCGCGAGGCGGCCCGCCTGGGTCTGCAGAAGCTCCCCCGCAACGCCTCGCCCATCCGGGTGCGCAGCCGCGACGCCGTCGACGGCCGCCCCCGCGGTGTGCTCACGAAGTTCGGCATCTCGCGTGTCCGCTTCCGTGACATGGCACACCGGGGCGAATTGCCGGGCATTACGAAGTCCAGCTGGTAAGTTACCCACGGTCATACCGACCAACCGAACTGGCCCCCGCGGCCGGGACCGTTCCACGAAAAGTGCTACTCCGGTAGCGAAGAGGTCCGAGGAGGACACCTTAAATGGCTGACAAGTCACTCAACAAGACCGAGCTCGTCGCAGCCGTCGCCGCCGCTTCCGGCCAGACGCAGGCTTCCGTCAACGAGGTTCTTGACGCTCTCTTCTCCACGCTGGCCGACTCGGTCGCTTCGGGCACCAAGGTCACCATCCCGGGCTGGCTCGCCGTCGAGCGCACCTCGCGCGCCGCTCGCACCGGCCGCAACCCGCAGACCGGCGCCACCATCGAGATCCCCGCGGGCCACTCCGTGAAGATCTCGGCCGGCTCCAAGCTGAAGGCTGCCGCCAAGTAACTCCGCACCATCCTCGAAGGGCGTCGACTCCGGTCGGCGCCCTTCGTCGTTCCCGGACGCCGCCGCGCCGCGCCATCCCATCGCGGTTCGGGAACGACGGGGATTGGCCTCGATCATCGCCAACGACGGAGGGTACGTCCGTCGTTCGCGTAAGAGTCCGTCGTTGTTGAGGGGCGGGTGGGGCGGATGCGCGGGGCGGGCGCTCAGGGTGGCGCGCGTAAAGTAGACGGGTGCTGAGAGTCGTCCGGATCGCTGGGCCCGCCACGCTCGTGGTGGTCGCGTTCGTGGCACTGCTCATCGCGCTCGGGATCGGCGGCGGCGCCGCACCGCAGCTGCTCCAGGACCCGGGTGCGGTCGTGCGCTTCGGTCTGCCCAGCGCGACGATGCTGGTGAACCTCGCGGCCTCGGGGATGATCGGGGCGATCGGCCTCGTGCTCTTCGCCATCCCGCCCGCCAGTCCCGCCTACGGTCGGGCCCTCGACGTCGCCGCCGGCTCGGCCGCCGTGTTCACGATCGCCGCCGCCTTCACCGGCTTCTTCAGCTACCTCAGCGTCACCGCCCGTGCCCTCAGCTTCGACGACACCTTCAGTCAGGGGCTCGGCCAGTTCCTCACCCAGATCGCCCTCGGCCAGGCGTGGCTGCAGACCACCCTGATCGGCGCCGTGGTCACCGTGCTCTGCTTCGCCGTGCGCAACCAGACGGCGCTGTTCTTCGTGGGGCTGCTCGCGGTGGCCTCCCTCATCCCGATGGCGCAGCAGGGCCACGCGGCCGGTACCACCGGCCACGACGCCGCCATCACCGCACTCGGGCTCCACCTCATCTTCGCGGCCGCGTGGCTCGGCGGCCTGGTCGTGATCGCGCTGCTCAGCCGGCAGATCGACACCCCGGCGCTCATCGACATCGTCACCCGCTACTCCACGGTCGCCATCGTCTGTTTCATCGTCGTCGCGACGTCGGGCTACGTCAGCGCCGAACTCCGCATCGGCTCGCTCGACCGCCTGCTGACGCCCTACGGGCTGCTGGTGCTGGTGAAAGTCGGAGCGCTGATCGCGCTCGGTGTGTTCGGTGCCCTGCACCGCCGCTTCGTCATCCGCAAGCTCGGCGACACGGGCCGGCGCCGGCACTTCTGGTGGCTCGTCGTGGCCGAACTCGGCTTCATGGGCATCGCATCCGGATTCGCCGCGGCCCTGGCCCGCACGGCCACTCCGGTGCCCGAGACCGTCCCCACCGTGCAGACGCCCGCCGAGATCCTCACCGGCTCCCCCCTGCCGCCCGAGCTCACACCGACGACGTTCCTCACCCAGTGGAACTTCGACCTCATCTGGATTCTCGTCTGCGGCTTCGGCATCTTCTTCTACCTCGCGGGCGTCATCCGCCTGCACCGCCGAGGCGACCGGTGGCCGTGGTACCGCACCGTGCTCTGGATCGCCGGGCTCCTGCTGCTCTTCTACGTCACCAACGGCGGACTGAACGTCTACGAGAAGTACCTGTTCAGCATGCACATGTTCGGGCACATGACGTTGAGCATGGCGGTGCCGCTACTGCTGGTGCCCGCGGGGCCCGTGACGCTGGCGCTGAGAGCCATCCGCAAGCGCGACGACGGAACGCGGGGCATGCGGGAGTGGATCCTGCTCGCCGTGCACTCGCGCGTCGCATCCGTCATCGCGAACCCGATCGTCGCGGGCGTGCTGTTCGCCACCAGCCTCGTGGCCTTCTACTACACCCCTCTGTTCCGCTGGGCGACCGAAGACCACATCGGGCACGAGTGGATGATCATCCACTTCCTCATCGTGGGCTACCTGTTCGTGCAGGCGCTCATCGGCATCGACCCGGTGCCGTACAAGCTGCCGTACCCGTTCCGGTTGTTGCTGCTGCTCGCGACCATGGCCTTCCACGCCTTCTTCGGATTGGCGCTGATGGAGGGCACCGGTCTGCTGCTCGCCGACTGGTTCGGCGCCACCGGCCGCGACTGGGGGCCGAGCGCGATCGAGGATCAGCAGTCGGGCGGCGGCATCGCGTGGTCGATCGGTGAGATCCCCACCTTCATCCTGGCCCTCGTCGTGGCCGTGCAGTGGAGCCGCAGCGACAAGAAGGAGACCAAGCGGCGCGACCGGAACGCCGACCGCACCGGCGAGGCCGAGCTCGGTGAGTACAACGCCATGCTCGAGAAGCTCGCGGCCCGCGACGCGCGCTGACGGGCGGGGCGGGGCGGGGCGCGAGAGCGCGGGGGTGCGCCCGGCGGCTAGGCGCGCGGGGCGAAGGTGACGGAGCCGTCGGGCTCGATCGTGAGCGAGAAGGTCACCTCGAACGGCACCGACGCGTCGAGGGTGGAGATCGTGCCGTCGAAGAGCGAGCGGATGTCGACCGTGATGTGAGCGGTGCCCGGCGCGTTCGGCACGATCCACGCATCCTGCCCCGCGAGGATCGTGAGCGTGGGATAGGCCTCGATCGACCACGTCGGCTCCGACGCGATGCGGTCGTTGACGTCCTGCCCGAACGGGCAGCCGGGCGGGTAGAGGGCGGTCTGCGCGGCGCACTCGTCGAGGAAGCCGTCGACCGTGGTCTGCACCTCGTCGAGGAAGGCGGTGGTGGGCTGCACGTCGACGATCGCGCTCACCGAGCTCTTCGGCGCGGTCGCCGCGAGGGGCACGGGATTCGCTCCGAGGTACGCCGAGCGGTGGCCGAGCACATACAGGCTCGGCACCAGCACCTCGTACTTCTGGTTCGCGTGGAAGGCGTCGGGGTCGGCGGTCTCGACGACCGCCCGCCCGGCTGTGAAGGTCGAGGCGTGCGACACCGTCACCGAAGCCGTCGCGACCGGCGTGCGCACGAAGCGCCATTCCGGGAAGAACAGCCATCCGGTGCCCGTCTGCACCACGTCGAACTCCGATTGCGCGTGGGTGCGCTGGTCGCCCGCCGACCCGCCCGTCAGCGTGTAGCTGTAGACGATGCGGTGCCGGCCGGGAACGATCTCGGTGTCGCTCTCCTCGACCACGTCGGTGAGACCGCCGAGCGCGTCGGGGCTGAGCAGTGCCGCGGTACCGGTTCCGGGAGCGTCGTCGGTGGCGAGAACGACCCCCGGGGTGGCGAGCGCGGCGTCGACGTCGTGGTGCGCGATGGCGTCGAGGTAGATGCGCACGAAGGCCGACGCGCTGTACAGCTCGCGGTTCAGGATGCCGATGGCCGAGAACAACGCGGCCATCGTGAGCAGCAGGAGACCCGCCCAGATGGCGATCGACCGACGCAGCGCGACGCGCTCATCCCCAACCGCCGAAGTCATGTCCACAGTTTAGGCGGGCTCAGTTTCTGCGCCCTCCCGGGCGGGTAGATTGGAGCGATGACCCGGCCCACCCTCTCTGCCGAACAGCAGCGGGTGTACGACCTGATCGAGGGCACCCGAAAGCACGTCTTCGTCACGGGCCGCGCGGGCACGGGCAAGTCGACCCTGCTCAATCATCTGTCGTGGAACACCGAGAAGCAGATCGTCATCTCGGCACCCACCGGCGTCGCCGCCCTGAACGTGGGCGGGCAGACCATCCATTCGCTGTTCCGCCTGCCCATCGGCGTCATCGCCGACCACGACATCGAGCAGAACGGCGAGGTGCGCAAGCTCCTCAACACCATCGACACCCTGGTCATCGACGAGGTGTCGATGGTGAACGCCGACCTGATGGATGCGATGGACCGATCGCTCCGCCAGGCGAGGCAGCGCCCGCTGGAGGCGTTCGGCGGCGTGCAGGTGGTGCTGTTCGGCGACCCCTACCAGCTGGCTCCCGTGCCGGGCGACGGCGACGAGCGCGCCTACTTCGCCGACCACTACCGGTCGATGTGGTTCTTCGACGCGAAGGTGTGGGAGGAGACCGAGCTCGAGATCGTGGAGCTCACCGAGATCCACCGCCAGCACGACGACGACTTCAAGTTCATGCTGAACGCCGTGCGCTTCGGCATGGTCACGAAAGAGATAGCGGATGCGCTGAACGGCGCAGGCGCCCGGGCGCCGCACCCCGACACCGCCATCACCCTGGCCACCCGCAACGACGCCGTGAACCGCATCAACCAGACCGCGCTCGGGCGCCTGCCCGGCCGTGTGCTGTCGGCGAAGGCCGAGATCTCGGGCGACTTCGCCGGCCGCGCCTACCCGGCCGACGTGAACCTCGAGCTCAAGGTGGGCGCGCAGGTGATGTTCCTGCGCAACGACGCCGACCAGCGCTGGGTGAACGGCACAGTCGGCACGGTGACGAAGATCGACTCGACCGTGTGGGTCGACGTCGACGGCGAAGTGCACGAGGTCGACCCCGTGGCCTGGGAGAAGTTCCGGTACTCCTACGCGCCAGAGTCCAAGCAGCTCACGAAAGAGGTGATCGGCGAGTTCACTCAGTTCCCGCTGCGGCTGGCCTGGGCGGTCACCATCCACAAGTCGCAGGGCCAGACCTACGAGGAGGCCGTGGTCGACCTCGGCTCGCGCGTGTTCAGCCCCGGGCAGACCTACGTCGCCCTCAGCCGCCTCACCTCGCTCGAGGGCCTGTACCTCACCCGCCCCCTCCGCCCGAGCGACATCATCGTCGACCAGAACGTGCTCAACTTCATGCGCCGCCGGGCCTCTGCACCCCCAACGGGGGCCGCCCCCAGACCCTAAGCGACAGATGTCAGCCGCTACTCTACTCAGAGGGGTGGAGAGGGTTACTCATGGCAACGTTGCTCTATCGCATCGGACGGTTCGCGGCCAGGCGCGGCATCGCCGTCATCGTCGGGTGGGTCGTCATCCTCGGCCTCTTCGTGGGCGGTGCGCAACTGCTCGGCGGCACGCTGGCGAGCTCGTTCGAGATTCCGGGAACCGAGTCGCAGCAGGCGATCGACATGCTCGACCAGCGTTTCCCGCAGGCATCCGGCGGTAGCGCGAAGGTGATCTACGTGGCGCCGAGCGGCGGGCAGATCGCGGATCACCAGGCACAGATCGACGACAACGCCACGAAGCTCGCGGCGCTCGACCACGTCAGCGGTGTCACCGACCCGTGGAGCCAGAACGCCAGCGGCCAGATCAACGGCGACGGCACGATGGCGTTCACCACCATCCAGTACGACGTGCCCACCACGGCGCTGACCCCGCAGGACGACCAGGACGTGGTGGACATCGGCAATCAGGCTGCCGTTGACGGAGTGACGGTTGCGTACTCGAACGTCGCCGATCCGCCCGCCGAGGGAATCGACTACACCGAGGCGATCGGCCTGGTGGTGGCCTTCATCGTGCTGCTGATCACCTTCGGGTCGCTCTTGGCGGCTGGGATGCCGCTCGTCACCGCGGTGATCGGCGTCGCCGTCACCACCACCACCATCACGATCGCCTCCGGCTTCGTCGACATCTCCTCCACCGCTCCCCTGCTCGCGACGATGCTGGGGCTCGCGGTCGGCATCGACTACGCACTGTTCATCGTGTCTCGGCACCGCGCCCAGCTCATCCGCGGGCTCGACCCGAAGGAGTCGGCGGCCATCGCCGTCTCCACCGCGGGCAGCGCCGTCGTGTTCGCGGCGCTCACCGTCATCATCGCGCTGCTCGGGCTATCGGTGGTGCAGATCCCGTTCCTCACCGTGATGGGGCTCGGCGCCGCCATCTCCGTGGTGGTGGCCGTGATCGTCGCGCTCACGCTCCTGCCCGCCATCCTGGGTCTCCTCGGCAAGAGGCTGATCCCGAAGCCGACCTCGCGGGCCGCCCGACGCGAACTCGCCGCCGACGGCACCCACCGCACGATGGGTGCACGGTGGGTGCGACTCATCACCGCCAAGCCCGTCATCACGGTCGGCGTGGTGGTGATCGGGCTGGGGATCGTCGCCATCCCCGCCGGTTCGATGAGCCTCACCCTGCCCGACGCCGGTTACGACCCGCCCGGTTCGCAGTCGCGCGAGGGCTACGACCTGCTCACCGAAGGCTTCGGCCCGGGCTTCAACGGGCCGCTGCTCATCACCGCCGACATCTCCAAGACGCTCGACATCACCGGCGCTCTCGACGCGCTGCACGATCAGTTCGTGGGGCTCGCCGACGTGGATTCGGTGAGCCAGGCCATCCCGAACAGCACGGTCGACATGGCGATCGTCTCGATCATCCCCGACAGTGGCCCCGACGACACGGCGACCAAGGACCTCGTGCAGACCATCCGCGAGATGGCGCCCGCATTCGAGGAGAAGAACGGGTTCAGCTACCAGGTCACGGGCACCACCGCCCTCGGCATCGATGTCTCGGCGCGGCTCGCGGCGGCGCTGGTGCCGTTCGGGATCGTCGTGGTGGGGCTCTGCATCATCCTCCTCACCATCGTGTTCCGCTCGCTCGCGGTGCCGCTCTCGGCGACGGTGGGGTACCTGTTGTCGGTCGGCGCATCCTTCGGCATCGTCACGGCCGTGTTCGAGTGGGGCTGGCTGGCCGACCTGCTCGGGGTGGCGAAGGTGGGGCCGGTGATCAGCTTCTTCCCGATCCTGTTGATGGCCGTGCTGTTCGGCCTCGCCATGGATTACCAGGTCTTCTTGGTGTCACGGATGCGCGAGGAGCACGTGAAGGGTGCCGACCCGCACACCGCGGTGCGGCACGGCTTCATCGGTGCCGCGCGCGTGGTGACGGCGGCCGCGTGCATCATGTTCGCCGTGTTCGCGTCGTTCGTGCCCGGCGGGAGCGCGGTGCTGCAGCCGATCGCGCTGGGACTCGCGGCCGGCGTCTTCATCGACGCGTTCATCGTGCGCATGACCTTCATCCCGGCCCTCATGATGCTGCTCGGCAAATGGGCGTGGGCGTTGCCCCGAGCACTCGGGCGCGTGCTGCCCAACGTCGACCTCGAGGGCGAGGGGGTGCGGGAGATGCTCGACGCGACGGCGTGGCGCCCGCTCGACGAGGGCGAGCATCCGTTCGCCGTGGCTGCTGAGCACGCCGTGGTAGACGGTTCGGCGGCTGCCTCCTTCGCCTTGCGGGCCGAGCCGGGCGACCTGGTGATCGTGACGGGGGCCGCGTCGACGCATCCGGATGCGGTGGTCGCCGCCATCGCCGGCCGCCAGCGCGTGCTGTCGGGCCACCTGCGGGTGCTCGACCAGGCGTTGCCCTTCCAGGCGGCGGCGTTGCGGCGGCATTCGGTGCTCGTCGAGCGGCCGGTCGAGGCGGAGGAGCCGACGCTGCGGCTCGCGTTGCCGCCCGGCGCGCTCAGCGTGCTCGAGCGCCTGCGCCGCGACCTGGGCGAGGAGCTGGGCGATCTGTGGGGGCCGGCCGTTGCAGCCGAGTGGACGTACCAGCTGGCGCTCGCCGCGGTGTCGAAGGCGCGCCTCGTGGCGGTGGACGGCAGCGGCGTGCCGACCGCGCACCTGCAGCACGCGCTCGGCATCGTGCAGACCGCTCTCCCGCTCGCGACCACGGTGGTCGTCGCCCACCACGGTGCGCGGCTGGAGATGGGCGTGCGGCGCACCGTGGTGGTGGAGCTGCGGCCCGCACCGCTCGTGCCCGAACCGGTCGAGGAGTTGGCGCCGCTGGTTCCGGCCCCGGACGCGCTCGAGCCGGCAGCGGATGCGGTCACGCCGGCTGCGGATGCGCAGAATCAGTACGACGATTCGCCAGGCGGCCTGCCGGTGGCCCCTGAAGACCCGAACCCCAGCACGCCGACCCCCAGCACAGAGAAGAGGTGACTGCGATGACGAGTCTGTCCTCCCTGGTGCGCCGCGGTGACACCGGCAGCCTGTCCCCCGTTGCGCGGCGCGTGGCCATCGTGCTCGCGGTGCTGACGCCGCTGCTCATCGCGGGCGTCGCTGTGACCGCGCTCGCGTCGCCCACTCAGTCGACGGCCTCCCCCACCGGCCCGGCGCTGCCGGCCGCCGTCGTGAACCAGGACGTCGCGGTCGACGTCACCCAGAGCGACGGCAGCACCACTCCCGTGCTCGCGGGCAAGCTCCTCGTCAGCGAGCTCACCTCCGGCACCTCCGGAGACGGTTTCACGTGGAACGTGACGGATGCGGACACCGCCTCGAGCGGGCTCAGTGCGGGGAACTACGCGGCGGTCGTGACCATCCCGTCGAACTTCTCGGCCTCCTACGTGTCGATCTCGGGTTCGGCTCCCGTGCAGGCGCAGCTGCAGGTGCAGACCAATGGCGCCAACAGCTACGTCACCGAGATGCTCGCCAGTGCTCTGTCGACGAACCTGCAGGCCGCCCTCTCGACCCAGGCCACGAAGCAGTTCGTCACGACGACTCTCGGCGCCTTCACGTCGCTGAACAGCTCCCTCGGGCAGGCCGCCGGCGCGGCCGACGAGCTCGCGAACGGAGCCGACCAGCTCGCGGCGGGATCGTCGCAGCTGGCCACGGGTCTCGCCGCCGCCGCGACGGGCGGGGCGCAGCTCAACACGGGGGCGCAGGAGCTCTCGAGCGGCTTGAACCTCATCACCGCAGCGACCACGGACCTGCCGACGTACGCGCAGGAGTTGGCCGACGGCACCGGTCTGGTGGAAGGCGGGATCGGCCTGCTGCGGGACAACGTGGGTGTTCAAGCCGCCAAGACGGTGGGGGTCATCGGCCAGCAGGAGACGACCGTGATCGGCCCGTTGGACCGGCTGATCGCGGATCTGCCCAGCGACCCCGAGGTCATCCGCGACGAACTGCGAAAGATCGCTCAGGATGCTCGAGGCGTGCGCGATGCCACCGGCGAGGTCACGGTGGGCCTCGCGTTCGACACCCTCGGCGGCTCGGCGCTGGAGTACGGCGCGGGCGTGGTGCGAACGGGGCAGCAGGCGTTCGCCGACGACCTCCCGCAGCTCACCGACGGACTCAGCGCGGCGGCCTCCGGCGCCGGGCAGCTCGCGACCGGCACGGCCGGGCTCTCCGACGGGCTGAACCAGCTCTCGTCCGGTGCCGCGCAGCTGGCCCCCGGTGCCGCGCAACTCGCATCCGGAACCCACCAGCTGGCGAGCGGCCTGCACCAGGCGACCGACGCCATCCCCACCTACACCACGGCTCAGCAGGACACGATCTCGACCGTCGTCGCGAACCCCGTGGTCACCGAGCAGTCCGACCTCGCTGCCCTGCCGAGTCCGGCCGCCGCCATCGCGGCGGTGGCCGTTCCGATGGCGCTGTGGATCGGCGCCTTCGCCATCTACCTCATGCTCACCCCGTTCACCCGGCGCGCACTCGCCTCGACGGCGTCGACCTTCCGCGTCGTGGTCGGCTCGCTCTGGCCGGCGGTGGTGCTCGGGCTCGTGCAGGCGGCGATCGTGGCGGTGGTGCTGTTCGTGGTGGGGGCGCATCCGAGCCAAGTGGCGGCGAGCATCCTGTTCTCGCTCTTCATGTCGTTCGCCTTCGTCACCCTGCATCAGGGGCTCGTCGCCCTGTTCGGGCAGGCAGGGCGCTTGCTGTCGCTCGGGCTCGTGGTAGTGCAGATCGCGGCAGCCGCCGTGATCATTCCCAACGGGTTGAGTTCACCGCTCTACACCGGCCTGTCGAGCGTGCTGCCCCTGTCGCATGCCATCACGGGAATGCAAGCGCTGATCGGCGGGGGCTCGCTCGCCGTGGTCGCTCAGGAGGCCGCCGTGCTCCTGGTGTTCGCGGGGATCGGGCTGGCGCTCAGCCTCATCGCCGTCACCCGGCGCCGGTCGCGCAACCTCGTCGCCCCCACTCCCCCGGGCCTCGCGGCCGCTCCCCTGACGCCGGCGCCGACTGCGGGCTGACTGCCCGCGGGCGCAGCCGGATACGCGGCGGCAGCGGGCTACGCGGCGGCAGCGGCCTTCGCGTCGGCGAGGTCGAGGAACAGTTCGGTGTTGAACCGGTACGCCACCATCACCTCGTCGATCACGCGGTCGCGCTCCGCGTCGTCCCAGTCGACGGCGTCGAGCTGCGCCCGGTAGACCTCCTTGAACTCCTTCGGCTTCGCGATGTCACCGAAGAGGTAGAAGCCCACCCCGTTGGTCTCGAAGCCGAACTGTCGCTGCATGAGGGTGCGGATGATCTGCCCACCCGACAGGTCGCCGAGGTAGCGCGTGTAGTGGTGGGCGATGAAGCCGCCGTTCCAAGTGGCTGCCACCTCGTTGATGCGGTCGACGTAGCGCGCCGTCGTGGGCAGGGGCGTGATCTGCTCCCGCCAGTCGTCCCCGATCAGGAATCGCAGGTCTTCTTCGATCGCGGGCAGCCGGGTCAGCTTCGGCGAGATGAACGCCGCCGCCACCGGGTCGTTCTTCATGCGATCGGCGGCGGCTTCGAGCGCCTCGTAGATGAAGAAGTGCTGCGCCACGAGGGCAATGTAGTCGTCGCGGGTGCCCTTCCCGCTCATCAGGTCGGTCATGAAACCGGCGCCCTCGCTGTCGCTGTGACCGGTCCAGGTGCGCTCACGAAGAGCTTGCGAGAAGGGGATTACGGCAGCCATTTGCTCATTCCACGACGAGGTAAGTGTTACCTAACTTTAGCGGAGGATGGTGCCCGCGTTTCCACGAATTTCGTGAGAGTCGGATGCGCGGCGCCCCGCGCATCCGTATCAGGCGTGCGGTCGGGGCTCGACGCCGAGCACGGCGCAGGCTTCGTCGTAGAGGGCCACGATCTCGCGGCGAACCTCGGCGCGCTCGGTGATGGGGCCGTTCGGCCACGCGACGGATGCGCGGGGGGTGCCGCCCGCCGTCGTCACCTCCCACACTCCCCCGTCGCCGTCGAAGTCGACCATCGTGCTGGCCGTGGCGTCGGGTGCGACGAAGGCGCGGGCGATGAGCAGGTTGTCGTCGGTGTGGTCGCCGTTCATGTGGCGGAGGACGGCGTCGACGATGTCGGAGGAGAAACGGGTCACGTCGAGCAACGCTAGTCGAGGAGCTGAGCCTGCAGGAAATAGGTCGACCGGGCGAAGGCGAGCGCCGCCGCGTTCTTATCGAGCAGTTCGAGCACGGTCGCGTTCGCGAAACCGTCCGCGGTGGCGGCGTAGCTGTACTGGGTGACCGGGGTGCCGTGCTCCTTCAGGCGGCTCACGAACACGTCGACGTCGAGGCCGTTCGTCCAGTCGTTCAGCTGTGGCCGGTGCAGCAGCACCGGGCACGGGATGATGCCGTTCGCCTCGTCGCCGAGCACCGCGTAGTAGGCGACCACCGCATCCGCATCGCCGCTCTGTGCGAGGCGCAGCGCGAGCCGCCCGCCGAGGCCCAGCCCGATGATGCCGACACGGGGCGCGCCCTGGGCGCGCCCGAGGGCCACGGCGTCGTCGAGCGTCGCCAGCGCGAACCCCTCGTCGATGCGCGCCACGAGCTCGTCGGCACCAGCCAGCTGCACGGTGGCCACGCCGTCGAACAGGTCGGGAACGACCACGAAGAATCCCTGATTGGCGAGGGATTTCGCGTACGCCTCGAGATAGGGCAGGCGCCCGTACGCATCGTGGACCAGCACGATCGCCGGCCGCCCGGGCTCACCGAACTCGAGAGGCCAGCCCGGAGACGGAATGTCGACGAATTCGGCCACGCAACCTCCGCTCGTTGCCCCAATTCTTGCATGGCGGGCCCGAACGGGCGGTGCGCCGACCCTGCGCTCAAGCTGCGCCGAGGTGCGCGACGTGCCGTTCGGTCTGCGCGAGGGCCGATGCGAGATAGAAGCCGCGCAGGTTGGCCCATCCCGCCGTCCAGTGGACGCGTTCGGCGATCTGCCAGACCGTGGCGTGCGGATGCTCGCGACGCACCGCCGCGACCTCGGCCGACCGCGCGAGGTGGTGCCGCCGGGTGACCGCCACCCGTTCGGCGAGCCCGGTGAAGCGGTAGCCGTGGCCCGGGAAGACCTTCGGCGGGGAGGCGGGGTCGTCGAGGGCGGCGACGCGGTCGAGCGAGGTGAGGTAGTCCGCGATCGGGTCGACCGCCGGGCCGCCGAGGCCGATGCCGGGGAAGATCGCGGGCAGCACGTGGTCGCCGGTGAACAGGATGTCGCGATCGAGGTCGTGCAGGCAGAGGTGTCCCGGCGTGTGCCCCGGCGTGTGCAGGGCCCGGATGCGGCGCCCCGGCACCGCGAGCACCTCCCCGTCGTCGAGCAGCAGGTCGGCGCGGAAGTCGGTCTCGGCGCCCCCGCTGGCGGCGCGATCGGCCGCGGCGGCCAGTTCGGGCATCCGTTCCGCCGGCACACCCCAGGCCTCCGCGTTCGCCAGCACCGTCTCGCGTTGCGAGGAGGCGGCCGCGAGCAGGCGGCGCAGCGACTCCTGCTCCGCGCGGTGCAGCGCCACCGGGACGCCCAGTTCGTGCCTCAGCCGCTCGGCGAGGCCGAGGTGGTCGCGGTGCAGGTGCGTGACGACGATCGAGGCGAGCGGAGAGGTCGTCGTCGCGATCTCGCCCAGCAGCCGGAGGAGCCGCGCGTGGTTGACCTCGGAGTCGAAGCCGGGATCGACGACGTGCACGCCCCCACCGCCGTCCCGGATGAGATAGCTCAGCGAATAGTGCGGCGAGTGCTCGCCCGGCATGGGTTGCGGCAGCACCCAGACGTCGTCGCCGGCCGGCCGGCCGTCGGGCGCGGGCCCGCCTGACGTCTCGGCGGCGTACTCCAGGTCGTCGAGCGCCCGCATCAGGGCAGCAGGGCGATCGTGTCGAGGAACAGCCGCGCGTAACGCTCGCGGTCGACATCGAGTGCCACGTCGACCTCCACCGGCTGCGGCAGGGCTCCCGCTCGCGGGTGTGCGGCCGCGTGGATCGCATCCTCCCCCGTGCGCCGGCGCCGGTCGACGATCGTCTGACCTCGCGCGAAACCGGCCAGTTCGACGCGCACCGGGTGAGGCTCGACGCGGAGCGCCCCCGGGTCGACGAGGGCGCAGAGCGCGCCGGCGTCGCCGATGTGGCCGGAGTAGGGGGCGATGTCCTGCGAGGCAGGGATCGCCGCCGGTGAGTCCTGGGCCGGCGACACCGCATCCGGGTCGTCCGCCATACGGAAGTGCAGCAGCCGGCCGGCGAGCCGAGCGGATGCGCGGGGCGACGCCGCGAGGTCGTCGGCGTCCGGCTCGGCGACGGTGACCTGGTTGAAGACGTCGAGGCCGTACATGAAGGCCGGCACGCCGGAATCCAGCACGATCGCGGCCGCTTCGGGGTCGTGCCAGACGTTGAACTCGGCCACCGGAGTGGCGTTGCCGACGCTCGCCGAGCCACCCATGAACAGGATGCGCTCGATGCGAGGTGCGAGCTCGGGGTGCTGGCGGAGCAGTAGGGCGAGGTTGGTCTGCGGCGCGAGAGCGACGACGGTGACGGGTTCGGGCGCGTCAAGCAGGAGATCGCGGAGCAGGTCGACGGCATGGCGCTCGTCCCGCGAGCGGCGGGAACGGCTCGCGAACTCGGCCTCCGAGGTGAGATCGCCCAGGCCGTCGGCGCCGTGCACGTGCGACGGTCGCGCCGGCTCGATCAAGGGGCGGAGCGCCCCGCCGGCAACGGGGAGATCGGGTGCCCCGGCGACGTCGAGCACCCGGAGGGTGTTCTCGACGACATTGTCGAGCGATGTATTCCCGGCGACGCATGTGATTCCCAGCAGCTCGATGCGGGGGTGGCCGACCGCGAACAGAATGGCCAGGGCGTCGTCGACACCCGTGTCGACGTCGAGCAGAACCGGGGTGCGCATGCCGCCAATCTAGCGCGAGCGGGACGTCAGGGAAGCGTCACTTCCGGCACTCTCGGCAGCCCCGGCTCCCTCGATCGGGGCCGCGACCTCCTGCACGAAGTCCTGCAGTCGCTGGTAGACCTCTTGCGACTCCGGGTAGCGGTAGTCCTGCTGCCAGGTGTGCAGGGTGTTGGCGTTGTCGCGGTCGTAGATGAGCGCATCCACCTGCACCCCGTGCTCGCGGAGACGGGCGATGAAGTTGAGGTTCGCGGCGTAGAAGTAGTCGCGCTCGGAGGTGGTGACGAACACCGGCGGGAAGGCCGAGTCGAGCCACTCGATCGGTGAGAGGAAGTCGGCGGCGCGGCGCAGCTCGCCTCGGCTGCGGGTGCTGCGCAGAGGGTGCGGCAGTAGCATCCGCACGAAGTTGAGGCTCAGGATGAAGCCGCGCTCGAACATCACCGAGAAGTCGACGACGCTGCAGTGCTGCACGAGGCCGCGCAGATGGGCGGGCGGGAGTGCCGGCTCGAGGCCGTAATGCTGCGCGAGCTCCGGGCGGAAGTGTGCTGCTGCGAGCAGGGCCGAGAGCTGCCCGCCGGCGGAGTCGCCGCCCAGCACGACGCGGGCCGGGTCGCCCCCGTATGCTTCGATGTTCGCTCTCACCCAGGCGAGGGCGGCGTTGGCGTCGTGCAGCATGTGCGTCATGGTGAAGCGGGTGGCGCGGCGGTAGTTCACGTTCACCACGACCATGCCGGCCACGGCCTGGCTGGCGCAGTATTTCGTGAGGGCCGCCTTGTCGCCCGACGTCCAGCCGCCGCCGTGGAAGTAGACGTAGACGGGCAGCGGGGTGCCGCCGCCGGTGGTGCCGGGCAGCGGACTGATGACGTCGAGCCGGTGGGCCCTGATGCCGTCGCCCACGAAATCGATGTCGAAACGGTAGTCGACCGCGGTGATCGGGTCGGTGTTGAAACGGCTGCGTTCGCTGCGGCTCACCGTGTGCATGAGCAGTCGCCACACCCACACCGGCAGTCGCCGCACGAAGCCCGCACTCTTCACGGCGGCCCAGCTCCACCGCCGGGGAGCGCTCACGATCGTGCTCATGCGGGCCACCCTACGACGCCCGCCCGCGCTCCCCCTGTGCAGCCCCCGAGCGTTTGCTGGCTTTCCGCGCGCTCGCGCTGCGGTTACGGTCACCCGCCGAGTGCTGTGACCAATCGGCTCCGAAGCGCTTCCAGCCGGGGTCGATCCCTGATCTCCCGGGGTTTGGGCGCCTCTTCGAGAACACACAGCGAAAATCGCGTCGGTGGCGACGCCGTCTCCACGTACAGCCTCATCCCACCAGCGAAACGATAGAGATCCGGCTCAACGGAAAGCTTGCTGACATCTCTTGCCGAGAGGGTGAACACGTCGCTCGGTGCTCCCGCTGCGCCCGCATTCCAGATGCGAAGCGCGCCTTCAGCGGCGGTGATCACCGCGTATCGTGCGGGGCGCTCGCCGGCTGGGGTGAGCTTCCGGATGGCTCGACGAACATCGGGTTCGATGTAGGCCACGAATGCGACCCGCATCGGAGATCTGTTCTGCAGGTCGACCCGGGTGCTCTGCGCGGCGCCGAATCCGCGTTCGCTGAACCAGATGATTCCCCAGACGAGCAGGGCGACGCCCACCAGTGTCGCGGCCAGCAGCACGAGAGCCAGCGACCCGATTGCGACGGCCTTCGTGATGAGCAGCCCCAGCATGCCCGCAACGAACACGACCAAGCAGCCCCAGGCGACGATTCGCTGTGACCTCACGAAAGCGGTCCTCGCTCGCCCGCTCGACTCAGGGCGGTGTTTGGAGCGGATGACGGGAATCGAACCCGCGCTATCAGCTTGGGAAGCTGAAGTTCTGCCATTGAACTACATCCGCGTGTGCATCCGAGGATAGCAGTCGAAGCGCCTCGGGCCCGACAGCCGGTCAGACGGTGGCGGTCACGGGCGCGTTCGACGGCACGGAGCCTGCCGACGACGACTTGGGGGCCGAGCCGGACGCGGCGGGCCGGCCGCGCACCGCATCCGTTCTGCGTGCCGAGCGCCTGAGCGCCGCCTCCGCCACGCTGCGCTTCCGCGCGTGCCGCCGCGACAGGCGCAGCGTTGCGACGAACCACACGGCCAACGCCACGACCCCGACGGAGGCCCAGGCGATGACGAAGACGAGATCGACCCCGGTGCGCATCTGACCTCCCCCAAACGATCACAGGTTGGGGGATCACGCAGTCGCGCAGACCGTTCCCCAACCCAGAAAGCGTAAGTCGCTCCGGCGGGGAAAGCAATCGTCAGCGCAGTTGACCGCCTCGGCGACCACGGATCCGCTGCGCCCGCGACCTCGTCAGCACGAGCCCGAACACCACGGGAACGGCGCCGACGAGCGCCCAGAGCACCAGGAACAAACTGACATCGTCTTGTGCGTGCATACCAACTCCGTTGTTGACCGGTCACGATTGGGATGAGCGTAGCGCGTTCGGGCATCCGCTCGCGGTATTTCGGCCCACCGGATGCGGGCGCGCCCGGCGCTACACTGACTGCGTGCTCCTCTCCGACCGCGACATCCGCACCCAGATCCGTGAGAACCGCGTCAGCCTCGAGCCCTACGAGCCGGCGATGCTCCAGCCGTCGTCGATCGACGTGCGGCTCGACCGCTACTTCCGGCTGTTCGACAACCACAAGTACCCGTTCATCGATCCGGCAGAGGACCAGCCCGAGCTCACCCGGCTGATCGAGACCCGTGCCGACGAGCCGTTCATCCTGCACCCCGGCGAATTCGTGCTCGGCTCGACGTTCGAACGCGTCGGGTTGCCCGACGACATCGCCGCGCGGCTGGAGGGCAAGAGCTCGCTCGGCCGCCTCGGCCTGCTCACGCACTCCACCGCCGGCTTCATCGACCCCGGATTCTCAGGCCACGTCACCCTCGAACTCAGCAACGTCGCGACGCTGCCGATCAAGCTGTGGCCGGGCATGAAGATCGGGCAGCTGTGCTTCTTCCAGCTCTCGAGCCCCACCGAGCGCCCCTACGGCTCAAGCCAGTATAGCTCGCGTTACCAGGGTCAGCGCGGGCCCACGGCGTCGCGCTCGCACCTCAACTTCCACCGCACCGACGTCTCCGCCACGACGGAGGGCGCGGCGGGCGAGTAGGCCGCGCCGCGCCGCCATGGGCGGCCGCCCGAAACGACGGAGGTTTCGCGCAGGTTCGGGCGGAGCATCCGTCGTTCCCGTGGAGAGGCGAGAACCTCCGTCGTTGCCAACAAGCGGCCGGGCGGGCGGGGCGGGGCGGGGCGGATGCGCGGCTCAGGCGTGCGGGAGGCCGGCCGCGCCGAGGCGGGTCGCGCCGCGCGAGCGGGCGCGCTGCTCCTCGAGGGCCTCGGCGAAGCCCGCCTCCCAGGCGTCGTCGACGTCGATGCCGAGCCGCCGCGCCTCCTCGACGCTCAGCTCCTTCGGGAAGCCGTGCGTATCCGACAACCGGAAGACATCGGCTCCCGTCAACGTCGACCCGCTGTACTCGGCGAGGGCGAGCAGGCCGCCCTCGAGGGTGCGCCGGAAGGCGTTCTCCTCCTTCACCAGCACCGCGATCACCTCGTCGCGCGAGGCCGCCACCTCCGGGTAGTCCGCGGCGTAGAGGTCGGCGATCACCGGCACCACCGTGGCGAAGAAGTTCTCGCTGAGCCCGAGCGACAGCGCCAAGCGGATGGCCCGCCGCAGCAGGCGCCGCATCACGTAGCCCTGCTCCTTGTTCGAGGGCCGCACCCCGTCGACCGCAAGGAAGGTCGCGCCACGCAGGTGGTCGGCGATGATTCGCATGGACGCCGTCTCGTCGTCGTAGCGCCGCCCGGTGAGCTCCTCGAGCGTCTGGATGATGGGCCAGAGCAGCGAGATGCGGAACACGTCGTCCGACCCGATCGACGCTGCGGCGATGCGCTCCAGCCCCCCGCCGAAGTCGACGTTGCGCCGCGCCAGCTCCTCGAACGAACCGTCCGGAAGCCGTCGGTACTGCATGAAGACCTGGTTGCCGATCTCCATGAACTGACCGCCGTCGCTGGCCGGATGCGCGAGCCCGTACGACGGGTCCTGGAACTCGGGCCCGAAGTCGTAGAACACCTCGCTGTCGGGCCCGCACGGGTCGCCGATCGGCGTGCCTGCGAGCGAACCGCCGCGCGACCACCAGTTCTCACCGCCGTCGTAGAAGAAGATGCGCTCGCCGGGTCGCACGCCCCGGGCATCCCCGTCGGCCTGGCTGCCGATCACCGCCACCTCGGCGGTGATGCCCCGCTCGGCGAACACCTGCCGCCAGATGCCGGCCGCCTCGGTGTCGCGCGGGATGCCGTACTCCTCGTCGCCGATGAAGCAGGTGACCGAGAGCCTGGACGGATCGAGACCGACGATGTCGACCAGGAAGGTGAAGAACCCGCGGATCTGCTCTTCTTTGAAGTAGTCGCCGAGCGACCAGTTGCCGAGCATCTCGAAGAAGGTGGTGTGGCGGTTGTCGCCGACGTCGTCGATGTCCTGGGCGCGCACGCAGGGCTGGCTGTCGGTCAGGCGCTCGCCGTCCGGATGCGTCTCCCCCAGCAGGTACGGCAGCAGCGACTGCATGCCGCTGCCGTTGAACAGCGTGCTCGTGTCACCGCGGGGCACGAGGGGTGCCCGCTCGATGACGGTGTGTCCGCGCTCTTCGAGGAACGCTAGGTAGGAGTTTCGTATCTCGCGGGCATCCATCTGCCCAGCATTACAGTTGCGGCAGCTGCAGCGCCAGCCAGGGACTGAAAGCCCACGGCGTGAGGTCGACCGCGGCGCGCAACGCGGCGGTGTCGGCCCAACGCCACTCCGCCACCTCGTCGGGGTTCACGGTCACCGGTCCGGCCGCGCGGGCGGTGAAGACGGGGCAGATCTCGTTCTCGACCACGCCCGACGCGTCGACGGCTAGGTAGCGGAAATCGGGGAGCTCGAGCGTCAGGCCCGCCAGTTCGAGGCCGAGCTCGTCGCGGGCGCGGCGCGTGACCGCATCCGCCAGCTCCTCCCCCGGTGCCGGGTGGCCGCAGAACGAATTGGTCCACACCCCCGGCCAGGTGCGCTTGGTGAGTGCGCGACGGGTGACGAGGATGCGCCCCTCCCCGTCGTAGACGTGGCAGGAGAACGCGAGGTGCAGCGGTGTGTCCTCGGTGTGCACGGCGTGCTTGTCGGCGACCCCGATGGGCACGCCGTCGTCGGAGAGCAGGACGACCTGCTCGACGTGCTGCTCCAGATCGGTGGTCATTTCACTATTCTCCTTTATTACCAGTTTGCCATGTAAGTTTGGAGACGTGGACACCCATGACCTGCTCGCCGTGTCGGAGCGCCGGCACGCCCAGGTCGAGCGTGTGCTCACCGCGTTCTTCAGCGATTCGCACCAGCGGGCCAAAGCCTTGGGGGCATCGTACGCCGCCCTGTGGGAGACGCTCGAGCGAAACGCCTCGGGCGGCAAACGCTTCCGGCCCCGGATGGTCATGGCAGCCTACGAGGCGCTGGGCGGCACCGACCTCGACGCCGCCGCGCACGTGGGCGCCGCCTTCGAGCTGCTGCACACCGCGCTCATCGTGCATGACGACGTCATCGACCGGGACTTCGTGCGTCGCGGCGGCCCGAACGTCTCCGGGCGCTACCGCGACGAGGCGACGACCGCCGGCATCCCGCTGCCCGACGCCGAGCACCGCGGCATGTCGGTGGCGATCATCGCGGGCGACCTCGCCCTGTTCAACGCCTACCGGCTGATCGACCGCTCCGGCGTCGACGGCATCCTCCGCACGCGCCTCCACGACCTGCTCGACGAGGCGATGTTCGTCTCGGCCGCCGGCGAGCTCTACGACGTCGACTTCGCGCTCGGTGTGGAGTCGCCGACGGTGGACGAGATCCTCGAGATGGAGCGGTTGAAGACCGCCGCGTACTCGTTCGAGACGCCGTTGCAGGCCGGTGCCGTGCTGGCCGGCGCCTCCCCCGCCGCGGTGGCGGCGCTCGGCACCTTCGGGCGCACCATCGGCATCGCCTACCAGATCGTCGACGACCTGCTGGGCGTCTTCGGCGACGAGCGTGACACCGGCAAGACCACGCTCGGCGACCTCCGCGAAGGGAAGCGCACGGTGCTGCTGGCCCACGCGGTCGGGCGGCCGGAGTGGGCCGAGGTGGCGGCCTTGTTCGGGTCACCGACGCTCACCGAGAGCGATGCGCAGCGCATCCGTGCCGTTCTCGAGGCCACCGGGTCGCGCAGCCACACCGAGGGGCTCGCCCGCGATTTCGCGAACCGGGCGTGGGAGGCGCTCGTCGATCCGGCGCTTCCGGACGCGGTCCGCGACGAATTCCGTCCCGTCGTGGCGGCAGTGCTGGGTAGAGTGCGGTGATGAACCGAAAAGCCTCGGGCCGCTGGAGCGGTGACCCGAGTCTCTACGATCGCGTGGCGATGGAGGCCTCCTCGGTGGTCATCCGCCGCTACTCCACGTCGTTCGGGCTGGCGTCGCGCCTGCTGGCGCAACCGGTGCGACAGCACGTCGAGAACATCTACGCCCTCGTGCGGCTCGCCGACGAGGTGGTCGACGGCGTTGCCGCCTCAGCAGCGCTCGACAAGGACGAGATCGCTCGCCGCATCGACGCACTCGAACACGAGACCGGTGTGGCGATGTCGTGCGGGTACAGCACCAATCTCGTGGTGCACGCCTTCGGCTGGACCGCCCGCCACGTGGGCATCGGGCAGAACCTCACCGCCCCGTTCTTCCGCTCGATGCGCGCCGACATCTCCGAGACCCGGCACACCCCCGAATCGTTCGACGACTACGTCTACGGTTCGGCCGAGGTGGTGGGGCTGATGTGTCTCGCGGCCTTCCTGCGCGACACGCCGGTGTCGGATGCGCAACGCGCCGTCCTGGTCGACGGCGCGCGGCACCTCGGCGCGGCCTTCCAGAAGATCAACTTCCTGCGCGACCTCGCGGCCGACTTCGGGACGCTCGGCCGCAGCTACTTCCCCGGCATCGACGTCGAGACCTTCACCGAGGCCGAGAAGGAGCGCATCCTGGCCGACATCGACGACGATCTGCGTATCGCCCGGGCCAGCCTGCCGGGGCTGCCGGACTCCAGCCGGCGAGCTGTGGTGCTCGCCCAGGGCCTCTTCGAAGAGCTGAGCGACCGATTGAGCGCGACGCCCGCCGCCGTACTCGCCCGCACGCGTGTGCGGGTTCCGAACCCGGTCAAGGCGAGAATAGCTGCGGGGGCTGCGTTGGGCCGCCTCCCGCATCCGAGACCGGCGCATTCCACGCCGGCCGGGCCGGCGCGATCGGCGACGGATGCGTCGCGGGCAGAGGGAGACACGACCGAGTGACGACGACGGGCACCACAGCGATCGTGATCGGCGGCGGGATCAGCGGGCTCGCGAGCGCGGCCCTGCTCGCGCGGGACGGCTACTCGGTGACCCTGCTCGAGAAGAACGAGCGGGTCGGCGGCCGCGCCGGAGTGTGGGAGCAGGACGGTTTCACCTTCGACACCGGGCCGTCGTGGTACCTCATGCCCGAGGTGTTCGACCACTTCTTCCGCCTTATGGGCACGAGCGCCGAGGAGCAGCTCGACCTGGTGAAGCTCGACCCCGGCTACCGCGTGTACTTCGAAGGGGAGAACACCTCGATCGACATCGCGGCGAGCCGTGACGCCAATCTGGAGCTCTTCGAGTCGCTCGAACCGGGCTCCGGCGTGCGGATGGCGGGCTATCTCGACTCGGCGGCGCAGACCTACGAGCTCGCCAAGCAGTACTTCCTGTACTCGACGTTCGAGAAGCTGTCCCCGCTGTTCGTCGGGCCGGTGCTGAAGCGGCTGCCACGGCTGACCCGTCTGCTCACCGAGCCCCTGGCCGGGTTCGCCGCGCGCACGGTGCGCGATCCGCGGCTGCAACAGATGCTCGGCTATCCGGCCGTCTTCCTCGGCACCTCACCATATGCCGCTCCGAGCATGTATCACCTGATGAGCCACCTCGATCTCGATGAGGGAGTGCTCTACCCGAAGGGCGGCATCGCCGCGGTGATCGACGCCATCCGGCGGCTGGCCGAGGCCGAGGGTGTGACCATCGTCACCGGAGCCGAGGTGTCGCGCATCGTGATGGCGGTGGAGGGGGAGCCCACCGTGACTCCGGGACCCGTCGACGTCTACGACTACGAGACCACCGAGTTCGACACGAATGTCATCGACCGGGACGAGCTGAAGCGCATGCTGGCGGGGGAGGAGGCGCCGCCGACGGCAGCGGCTTCCGAGTCCGACACGCCGAGCGCGGCGGGCGCGTCGCCGAAGCCCCAGGTCGGGGGCGTGCACTACACCGACTCCGCGGGGCGAGCCCACTCGCTGGAAGCGCCGGTGGTGGTCTCGACCGCCGACCTCTGGCACAGCGAGACCGCCCTGCTGTTGCCCGAGCTGCAGACCTACCCGGAGAGCTACTGGGAGAAGAAGACCGCCGGGCCGAGTGCACTGCTCGTTCTGCTCGGTGTGCGCGGCGAACTCCCCGAGCTCGAGCACCACACGCTGTTCTTCACGAAGGACTGGAAGACCGACTTCGGGCAGATCCTGGGCAAGGATGCGAGCGCCGCGACCATCCCCGACCCGGCGTCGTTGTACGTCTGCCGCCCCAGCGCCACCGACGACGGCGTCGCGCCGGCGGGCCACGAGAACCTCTTCGTGCTCGTGCCGATCCCCGCCGATCCGGGCATCGGTGCCGGCGGTGTCGACGGTGGCGGAGACGCGAGGGTCGAGGCGCTCGCCGATGCCGCCATCGCGCAGATCGCCGACTGGGCCGGCATTCCCGATCTCGCCGACCGCATCGTGGTGCGACGGACGGTCGGGCCCGCCGACTTCGCGAATGACCTGAACTCCTGGCAGGGTACGGCGCTCGGGCCGTCGCACACGCTCCGGCAGAGCGCCTTCTTCCGTGCTCGCAACGTGAGCAGCAAGGTCGACGGCCTCTACTACGCCGGAGGCTCGACCACGCCCGGGATCGGCCTGCCGATGTGCCTGATCAGCGCAGAGCTGGTGCTGAAGCGGATGCACGGCGACACCTCGACCGGGCCGCTGCCCGAACCGGTCTGACCGCGGGCGGCTCATGGGCATCCTCTACCTCCTTGCGCTCGCCGTCTCGCTCGCCGGGATGGTGGTGCTCGACCGCCGGTTCCGGCTGTTCTTCTTCGATCGGCCGGCGCGGGCCGCGGTCGTGCTCGCCGCCGGAGTGGCCTTCTTCCTCGTCTGGGACCTGTTCGGCATCGGCCTCGGCATCTTCTTCCGGGGCGAGACGCAGTTCATGACGGGCATCCTCATCGCACCCGAACTGCCGCTCGAGGAGGTCTTCTTCCTGACCCTGCTCTGCTACCTCACGATGAACGTATTCCGCGGAGTGCATATGTTGCTGATGCGCCGGGGCGCGGGGAGCGGCGCATGACCTACTGGGCGTTGAACGCCGTCTTCCTCGCGGTCGTCGCCGCCGTTGGGGTCACGGCGCTGATCGTGGTGCGGCTGCGCCGACGGCGGGGGAGTGGGCGCGCGAACCGGGGCCTGATCGGCGCTTTCGGTGTGACCCTGGCGCTCCTGCTGGTACTCACGGCGGTGTTCGACAACGTCATGATCGCCGTTGGATTGGTGGGCTACGACGCGGATCGCATCAGCGGCGCCTTCGTCGGCATCGCACCGCTCGAAGACTTCGCCTACGCCATCGCCGCCGTCGTGCTGCTACCGAGCCTGTGGCTGCTGCTCGATCGCCCGCATACGGCCCGCAGCGCGGGAGAGGAGGAGACCCGATGATCCGCCAGTTGCTGCTCTCCTCGCGCCCACTGAGCTGGGTGAACACGGCGTTTCCGTTCGCGGCCGGCTACCTCCTCACCACGCGCGAGATCGATCTCGTCTTCGTGCTGGGCACGCTCTACTTCCTCGTGCCGTACAACCTCGCGATGTATGGCATCAACGACGTGTTCGACTACGAATCCGACCTCCGCAACCCGCGCAAGGGCGGCGTTGAGGGGGCGGTGCTCGACCGCTCGCTGCACCGCGTCACGCTCTGGGCGGTCGTGATCACGAATGTGCCGTTCCTGGTGTTCCTCGTCGTGGTGGGGTCGCCGCTGTCCTGGCTGGTGCTGGCGGTGAGCGTGTTCGCCTTGATCGCCTACAGCGCGCCGGGGCTGCGGTTCAAGGAGCGCCCCTTCCTCGACTCGCTCACCTCGAGCACCCACTTCGTCAGCCCCGCGGTCTACGGCCTCGTGCTCGCCGGTGCGGTCTTCACCCCGTCGCTCTGGGCGGTACTCGGGGCGTACTTCCTCTGGGGCGTCGCGAGCCACGCGTTCGGGGCGGTGCAAGACATCGTGGCCGACCGGGAGGGCGGCATCGGCTCCATCGCCACGGTGATCGGCGCGGCAGCGACGGTGCGCATCGCCTTCGTGGCCTACCTCGTCGCCGGCGCGCTCCTCCTGCTCTCCGACTGGCCGGGCCCCCTGGCGGCGATCCTCGCCCTGCCCTACGCCGTCAGCGTGCTGCCCTTCTGGTCCCTCGCCGACACGGATGCGGAGCGCGCGAACGCCGGTTGGCGCCGCTTCCTGCTCCTCAACTTCCTGACCGGCTTCCTCGTCACCCTCCTCCTCATCTGGACCTGGGTCCTCCACCCCACCGTGGGCACCATCGGCGGGGTGGGCTGAAGGCGCGCCGGCGGGCATCCGCGTCTGCTTAGAATCGGGGGATGAATCGGCCCCGCCGCCTGCCGCGTGAGAGTCGTGCGCGTCTGCTGCTGGCCGCGGCCGCCGCGTGCGCTGCGATCACGGTGGTGGCGGCGAGCGTGTCGGTATGGGCGCTGTCGACCGAGAGCGGGCAGGCGGCATCCGTCAGCGAGGGCGTGCCCGGCGGCGGTCAGCCGGAAGGGCAGGCCGGTGGTGGCCCGGCCGCGGCGCGCCTGCTCGCCCGCCAGCTCGGCGAACCGACCACCTCGGCCGCGCTCAGCTTCGGCCACACCCTCGACCACGCCGCACCCAGCCCGGATGCGCCGATGGACGCGAGCATGCGGCTGCCGTTCGAACTCGGGGTTGCGGCCACCGAGTTCCGGGTGCACATCCGCAACTGGCAGTTCAACTCGGAAGAGACCTTCCCGACGCCCGTGACCATCACGGGCGTCTACCTCGGCGAACAGGAGGCCGGCGGCGAGACCGGCCAGACCGGGGTGTTCGCCGGCACGCCCGTAGGGGTCGCCGGCACGGCCAACCTCTCCACCGACGGCTTCGTGAGCGACTGGATCGAGCCGGGGCAGGTGGAGCTCGAGGCACATACGAGTTACCTCCTGTCGCTCGGCTGGACGGCCCCGGCCGGGGCGGTGCTGGCCACGAACCCGGGGCTGTCGTGGCTCGCCAGCGACACGGCATCCTCGCGTGCCAATGCCGACGGGGTGCAGGGCACGCTCGGCTACCTCTCCTACTTCGACGTCTGGATCGAGTACCGCTACACCGGCGACGCCCCTCTGCTGGTCTCGATCGGGCACTCGCTCAATGCGCCCGGCAGCAACAACACCGCCACCTTCCCCACCCGCGGCGAGCAGACCGCCTGGTCGCAGCAGTGGGCACTCAGCAACGACGCCGCCGCGGTCTCGTTCGCCTCACCCGGCGCCGAGACGACCGTGTTCGGGCCGAACGCGGCGAAGTGGGACGAGTTCGGCGAACTCGACCCCGACATCGTGACGGTGTGGACCGCCTCGAACGACATCGCCCACGGTCGGCCGCTCGCCGACATCCAGCGCGACTGGGGTGCGGTGGTGACGAAGGTGCACGCCCTGTGGCCGGATGCGGTCGTCTACGCGTTCACCGAACCGCCGCGCGGTCTCAGCGGCGCCGCAGAGCAGACCCGGCTCGAGTGGAACTCGTGGCTCTCGCTCTCCCCGTACGGCGTCGACCGCGTGCTCGACGCCGACTACACGCTGCGCGATCCGGTCGACCCGTCGGTGCTGCGGCCCGACGTGAACGCCGACGGCATCCACTTCACGGCGCGCGGGCACTCGCTGATCGCCGGGCTCATTCCGGCGCCGACGTGGTGAACTCGCCGCGGGCGACAGCATCCTGCAACGCCTCGTAGTCGGCGAGCGACTGGTCGGCGTAGGCGAACGACCACTCCATCACGGCGTGATCGAACTCCGACGAGGTGCCCAGGTACCCCGCGATGAGCGGCGCCTCACGGCTCTGCGCGTGTGCCCGGGCGAGCACGGTGCCGCAGCCCGCCACATAGGTGCGGAACTCCTTCGGCGCCAGCGTCGAGGCGTCGATCGACCCCTTCATGTCGCGGAACTGCCGCACGTAGTAGTCGCGACCGGCAGGGCCCTGCAGATGCCCGAGGAACGAGTCGGAGACGGCCTGCAGGATGCGCTGGTTGTCGACCACCCGCTGCCCGTCGGAGCGGTCGTCGGAGGCCGTCGTCACCCCGCCGAAGGTGCGCAGCACCGACGGTTGCGCCTCCTTCACCTGCAGGATGAGCGGTTCGCCGGCGGGCCCGGACAGGATGAGGATGTAACAGCGCGTGCCAACACTGCCCACCCCCACCACCCGCATGGCGAGGTCGTCGAGGGTGAAGTGCGAGAGCAGCAGCGCGATGTCTGCCGGAACGGTGCCGCGGTACTGCTCGAACAGCTCCTCGATCAGCTCCTCGGTGATCTCAGGCACGTGCGTGAGCACGGGCGGGTCTTCGACGATGAGCAGGGTGCCGTCGTCGTCGCGCACGGTGATCTTCTCGAGGTAGGCGCGCGAGGTGCGCCGGCGCGCCTGACGGGTCGCCTTGTCGAGCACCTTCTGCGCGGCGGAGTCGAGCTCAGGGTGCAGCTCGTCGGTGTCGATGCGGGTGTAGTAGCGCTCCAGGGCATCGATGCGCATCATCTCGCGGAGCCCGTAGCGGTAAGCGGATGCGCTGGCCAGCGCGGCGCGGCGCACCTGCTTCCGGCTGTGGCCGGCATCGCGGCCGCCCACGACCACGCTCGTGACGAGGCGCTTGACATCCCACTCCCACGGCGAGACGCCTGCCTCGTCGAAGTCGTTGAGATCGAACACGAGCGAGCGCTGCGGTGACGCGAAGAGCCCGAAGTTGCTGATGTGGGCGTCGCCGCAGCTGACGACCTCGACGCCGGTGCTCGGGCCGGCCGCGAGGTCGGCGGCCATGATGCCGGCCGTGCCGCGGAAGAAGGTGAACGGGCTCTCGAGCATCCGCTCCATGCGTAGCGGAACGAGCTGCGGGAGCCGGGTGGCGTTCTGGGCGGCGAGGATGCCCAGCGGGTCGCGAGTGGGGAGAGCGGGGTGCGCAGCGTTCTCGCGGGGGCCGTCGGCATTGAGCTCGCGGTGTGCTGAGCGCGGCACGCTTTCCCGCAAGGCACGACCGGCCGCCAGGGCTTCATCGAGGGAGAGGTGCCGATCCCGGGCGTGCTGCCGGCGACTGACCAGGGTGCTCATGCCGCAACGCTAGTGCTTCGGCACCGGCAGTTCACCCGAGAGCGGTACAGTGCGGGCGTGTCCGGTCGTGCATCCGCTGTTCCTCCTGCCGCTGCGCCGCTCGCGCGCCGGCTCGGTCTCGGCGATGCCGTGTTCATCGGGCTCGGCGCCATGATCGGGGCCGGCATCTTCTCGGCCTTCAGTCCGGCCGCTGCGGCGGCGGGCGCAGGACTGCTGATCGGCCTGCTCATCGCCGCCGTCGTCGCGTTCTGCAACGCCACCTCGTCGGCGCAACTCGCCGCCGTCTACCCGGCGGCGGGCGGCACCTACGTCTACGGACGCGAGCGGCTCGGCCCCTGGTGGGGTTTCGCCGCCGGCTGGAGCTTCGTGATCGGCAAGACCGCCAGTTGCGCGGCCATGGCTCTGACCTTCGCCGCCTACGCGGTTCCGGCTGCGTGGGCACGGCCGGTCGCGGCGCTCGCCGTGGTGGCGCTGGTCACCGTGAACTCGTTCGGCGTCACGCGCACGGCACGGCTCGCGCGGGCGATCGTGGTGGTGGTGCTGGCGATTCTCGCGGTGGTCGTGGCCTCCGGGGTTGCGGCGGGGGTCGGGGGAGCAGGCGCGAGCGGGGCCGGCGGCGGCGGGCTCGCCGGATTCGGGATGCTCGGCGGGGGCACCGGGGCGGAGCTCGGCGCCTACGGGGTGCTCCAAGCGGCGGGCCTGTTGTTCTTCGCCTTCGCCGGGTACGCGCGCATCGCGACGATGGGGGAGGAGGTGCGCGATCCCGCGCGCACCATCCCGCGGGCGATCACGATCGCGTTCGTCGTGGCGGTCGTGGTCTACGCTGCGATCGCGGTGGTCACGCTCGGTGCGCTCGGCCCGGCGGGCGTCGCCGCGACACCCGATCCGCTCACCGCGGCTGTGCGCGCCAACGGCTGGGCCTGGGCGGCGCCGGTCGTCACGGTCGGGGCGGCCCTGGCGTCGCTCGGCGCGCTCCTCGCCCTCATCGCGGGGATCGGGCGCACCACCCTCGCCATGGCCCGCGAGGGCGACCTGCCCCGGTGGCTCGCTGCCGTGCATCCGCGGTACGCCGTTCCGAGACGGGCAGAGCTTGTGCTCGGTGCGGTCGTGGTGCTGCTGGTGCTCACGGTCGACCTGCGGGGTGCCATCGGCTTCTCGTCGTTCGGTGTGCTCCTCTACTACTTCGTGGCCAACGCCTCGGCGTTCACCCAGCCGCGCGAGCAGCGGCGGTATTGGCGGTGGCTGACGGTGCTCGGCGCCGTCGGATGCCTCGTGCTGGTGGTCACGCTGCCTCCGCTCGCGATCGTCGTCGGCGTGCTCGTGCTGGCCGCGGGCTTCGCGCTGCGCCTCGCCATGCGTGCCCGCGGCAGCCGCCCGGCGTGACCGGTAACTACGCATATGAGAGCGACCGACCCCATATACGGCGTCGGTGCTCTTCATTTGCGTAGTTACGCGCCGTCAGGCGCATCCGCGCAGGGTCGAGCGGGGCGCCGTCGCACGGCGACGCCCCGCTCATGGTGCTCAATGCGCGGTGATCAGCGGTTGACCTCCCCGCCACGCGTCGAGCGGCGCGTGAACGCGAGCAGTCCGAGACCCGCGAGGAGCAGCAGGGCGATCCCGCCCATGAGCGGCAGCGGGTTGCCACCCGTCAGCGCCAGGCCACCGGATGCGCTTCCCGACCCGGCAGCGACCGGTCCGCTCGAGTAGCCGGCGGGCACCGAGGTGCCGGCGCCGGGGTCGCTCGGGGCGCCCGGGTCGACCGGGGTGGTCGGCGTGCCGGGGTCGGTGGGATCGGTCGGGTCGGTCGGCCCGGTGGGGTCCGTCGGATCGGTCGGGTCCGTCGGGCCCGTGGGATCGGTCGGATCGGTGGGGTCGGTGGGGTCGGTGGGGTCGGTCGGGTCGGTCGGATCGCCCGGCACGGTGACCGTCGATCCGCCCGTCGTGCAGTCACCGACGACGCAGGCCGCGTTGCCGCCGATCGTCACGGGCAGTTCGATGCCCGGCACGATCTGGTTGCCGCCGAGCAGTCCCCCGTCACCGCTGGTGACGGGGTCGCCGGAGCCACTGCCGCTGCCCCCCACGACCTCCGAGCCGGACGACGAGGCGTCGCCGACGCCCGCGATGGCGTTGCCGCCGACGGTCACCGGGATGCCCACGACCGGCAGCACCTGGTTGCCGCCGGCGATGCCGTCCTCGCCGGTGGTGGTGGCGCCGTCGCCCGAGCCGGCGGTGTTGCTGCCGGTGGTGGTGACGTCGGAGTCGGTGCTGCTGGCGTCGCCGATGATGGCGATGCCGTTCCCGCCGGCGGTGATGGGTGCGGTGATGTCGGGTGCGACCTGGTTGCCGCCCACGATGCCGTCCTCGCCGGTGGTGGTGGCGCCGTCGCCCGAGCCGGCGGTGTTGCTGCCGGTGGTGGTGACGTCGGAG
>NZ_JBYSYO010000010.1:108220-168435 GCF_058783455.1 Herbiconiux sp. FW305-C-125
TCGGTGGTGCTGGCGTCGCCGATGATGGCGATGCCGTTGCCGCCGGCGGTGATGGGTGCGGTGATGTCGGGTGCGACCTGGTTGCCGCCGGCGATGCCGTCCTCGCCGGTGGTGGTGGCGCCGTCGCCCGAGCCGGCGGTGGTGCTGCCGGTGGTGGTGACGTCGGAGTCGGTGGTGCTGGCGTCGCCGATGATGGCGATGCCGTTGCCGCCGGCGGTGATGGGTGCGGTGATGTCGGGTGCGACTTGGTTGCCGCCGGCGATGCCGTCCGAGCCCGATGTCGTGGCGCCCTCGCCGGCAGCGGAGCCGCCGTCGGTGGTCGCGACTGTCGAGCCGTCGGAGCTCGAATCGCCGATCACGGAGATGGCGTTGCCGCCCGCCGTCACCGGCACCGACACGTCGATCGGCAGCTGGTTGCCGCCGGCCACACTGTCGTCACCGGAGGTCGACGCGGGGGTCGACGGCGGCGCCGAACCTGTCGTGTCCTCGGGTGGCTCGGCGCTGTCAGCATCCGACACCGCCGAATCCTCCGACGTCGAGTCGCCGATGACCGACACCGCGTTGCCCCCGACCGAGACGGGCACCGCGACATCGACGATGGCCTGGTTGCCGCCGATCAGCGAATCCGCGCCGTCGGTCGACACCGCCACTGCGGGTGACTCCGCGGCGGGCGTGGGGTCGGCTGACGATGAGGCGGTCGAATCCTCGGTCGACGAGTCGCCGATCACCGACACCGCGTTGCCGCCGATGTTCACCGGGAGCTCCACCGAGATGATGGCCTGGTTGCCGGACGCCGCCGCATCGTCGCCGCTCGTTTCAGCGGCGTTCGCGACGCCCGCGCCGAGGACGCACAGGCCCCCGGTGATGAGGACTGTCCACAGCCCTCGCGAGACGTACTTGTTCATGGTTCTTCTCCAATTCGAATGAGTGAGTCGCTCCCGCTCGATGCGGGAACGGATGACCGTGCTCCACGCAGGGCGGAGCAGGGCTCACTCAGTCGGGAGAGGTGTCGGTGTCGTGTGTCGGCGACGACGGCAGATCGTCGTCGGAAGCTGTCCCGCGCGTGCCCACCAGGGCGGCGGCGAAGGCGGCTCCGGCCCCGAGATCGGCGAACGCACCCGCGCCGCCGGAGCCGGCCGCACCCGCACCCGCGCCGCCCGAACCGGTCGACGGCGAGGCCGGGGCCGGCACGCCCACCGGCCCTCCACCGGGCGCGAACGGCCCGGCGCCTCCGGGCGAACCTCCGGCCCCCGGAACGAGACCCCATTCCGCGGCGGCCCCAACGCCCGCCGCGCCCTCGTTCGGGAGGCCGGGGCCGCCCCATTCCCCCCGCACGGATGCGCGCGACGCATCCGAGACCCCCGCGCCACCCCGCGCGGAGAAACCTTCCGGCGCAACGGCGCCGGCATCGGCACCCGAGCCGGCGCCGCCGCCGACGCTCGGCCCGATCGGCGAGCCCGAACCCGAGCCCGATCCCGCCGCCGGTCCCGACGGGCCCCCCGCCGACCCACCGGGCCCGCCCGGCAACCCGGGCAGCCCCGGCAACAGCCCGCCGGCGTCGCCCGCCACAGGCCCGACGACGTCGTGTACCACCGGCGAGACGGCCCCGCTCACGTCGCCCAGCACCACATCGACGGCGCCCGCGACCGGGCCGGTCACCGACCCCGCGGGCGCCGAACCGATCACGTCAGGCACGACGGGGAGTTCGGCGACGACATCGTCCACGACATCCGCCACCGGCTCGACCACGGCCGACACCGGGTCGGACGCGGCGACCTCGCCGACCGCATCCGTCACCTGAGGAATCGTGGCGACCACGTCAGCGACGGGCTCGGGCACCACTTCGGCGACCGGTTCGGTCACCGGCGTGAGCTGCTCGCTTACCGCACTGACGACGTCCGAGTTGGGCAGGGCGTCGGCGACTGCGGCCACGTCGGCCACAGCGGACGCCGCCGTGTCGAGCACATCCGAGACCGAGCCGAGGAGTGCGGACGCCCCGGGCGCGGCAGAAGTCGGTGGGGCAGCCTCGTCGGCGGAGGCGGACTGGGAGCCGAACACGGCGCACAGCACCAGCCAGCCGGCTGCTACCCCCAGGGCACCGAGCCCCAGGCGCAGGAGGCGCCGTGACCGCTCTTCAGTTGCATGTTCCACGACAGTCACCCCCTGCGTAGGAACGGGCTTCCCTCATCGGATGCCCCGGTTCTATCGACCCTTCTCCCAAGAAACGCTCATGTCAACCCCTGTAGCGCACGCAGTGGGGATTTCTCAGCCGCCGAGGTCGGGTCGAACCGCGGCCGACGCGGACTTTTCCAAACGAAAAGGCCACCGCGCCCGCCTGGGCTATCGGTGGCCTTTTCGTTTGGAGAACTCCCGCAGAGCGCGGGGAACTTCAGGCGATGAGGTAGTCGTGCAGCGACTCGTCGCGCAGCATGGCGAGCGCCCGGCGCTGAATCTGGCGTGCTCGCTCACGGGACACCCCGAGCGCCTCGCCGATCTGGTCGAACGACATCGCGTCTTCCCCGTCGAGCCCGAAACGCATGCAGATCACGCGCGCCTCACGCGGCGGCAGCGTCGCGAGGGCCACGGACAGGTCATGGTGCTGCAGCGAGGATGCGGCGGCGTCGAAGGGCTGGGCCTGCGAGGTGTCCTCGATCAGGTCGCCGAGTTCGGCGTCGTCGTCGCCCACCGGGGTGTGGATCGAGACGGTGTCGCGGCCGTGCCGCAGCAACTCCTGCACCTTCTGGGGCGGGAGGTCGACCGCGCTCGCCACCTCGTCGATCGAGGGCTCGCGACCGAGCTCGATCACGAGCCGCCGTTGCATGCGGGTGATGGAGGAGATCTTCTCCGACGTGTGCACGGGGATGCGGATGATCCGCCCGCTGTCGGCGAGGGCCCGGTTGATGGCCTGCTTGATCCACCACGAGCCGTAGGTCGAGAACTTGAAGCCCGCCTGGTAGTCGAACTTCTCGACCGCGCGCACGAGCCCGATGTTGCCCTCTTGGATGAGGTCGAGGAAGGGCAGACCGCGCTCGAGGTAGCGCTTGGCGATCGACACGACCAGCCGCAGGTTGGCCTGGATGAGCGTGCGCTTCGCCGCCTGTCCGTCACGCGCCAGCCACTGCAGTTCGCGCTTCAGCGTGGCGTCCATCACCGGGTTCTCGGCGAGCTTGCCGTCGGCCAGCACGCCCACCTCGATGCGGCGACCGAGGTCGACCTCTTCTTCGGCGGAAAGCAGTGGTGTGCGCCCGATCTGGCGGAGGTAGTCCTTCACCGGATCCTCCGAGGCGCCTCGGATGTTCGTAAGCCGCGCCGCCGGTTCGCTCTCGTCGATCTCGGCGTCCGGTGCTGTTGTAGTTACCGCTGAGCGTGACATCTTCATCTCCTGTAACTGGTCCGTATCCCGGTACTTCGGAAGGCTATGCCCCGCAGGCACGTCCCCCAAAATGGGGGACCGGGGGGTTGACAACGGCCGAGATTAACGCAATGTAGTTAGCCGAACTAGCATTACGAGGTCTAGATGGTCGAATTCGTGGCGCATCCTGCTGCTTCTAGACTGGTCGCACGGAGGTGCGGATGTCGGGCAGAGGAGTGCGGGTCGTCCGCGGGCTCGCTGCTGCCGCGGTCGCTGTGTTCATGGCCGCGTTCTCGCACGCCGCCGCCGGAGGGGGTGCTCCGGGCGGAGCCGGGCTGATGCTCGCGATCGCCCTCTCGTCGGTCGTCTGCGTCGTGCTCGCCGGCCGTCGGCTCTCCGTGTGGGCCCTCACGACTTCGGTTCTGATCAGCCAGTTCGCCTTGCACCTGTTGTTCGCCGTCGGCGCCGGGTCGGGCGTGACGCTCACCGAGAGCGCTCACCACGGGCACGTGACCATGACGGTCGCCGGGGCGACGGATGCGCTGTCAACCGCCGCGCATCCGGGCCACGACTCGGGCTGGATGTGGGTGGCGCACGCGTGCGCCGCCGTGCTCACGATCGCGCTCCTGCACCGCGGTGAACGCACCCTCCGCGCGCTGCTCGCACTGTCCGTGCTCGTGCGTGAGCGAGTGGCCGCGCTGTGGGTTCGAGCCCGGCTGGGCCACGCGTTCGCGTTCGCCCGGGCGCTGCCGGCCGCCTGCACCGAGGCGGCGGCGCACCTTCACCGTCACCGTCGGCGGAGTCGGGCCGGCGAAGCGGGCCCGGTCGACCGGCTTCGCGACCTCCTCGTCGTGACGAGCACCCTTCGGCACCGCGGGCCGCCGGCCGCGCTCGCCGCACGTCTCTAGGCTCCACCGATCGACATCGGCGGGGTGTCGATGTGCGCGCGTTCGCACATCCGCCACCCCGATTCACCGAAGGACAATCATGAGACACCGTCTTCTCGCGCGCGCCGCAACCGCCGGCGCCGCTGCAACCCTGCTCGCCTCGGCAGCCGTGCTGGCGAGCGCGCCACTCGCCGCATCGGCGCACGTGCGCGTCAACCCGGGCCAGGCCGAGCCCGGCAGCTACACCACGCTCACCTTCAAGGTGCCCAACGAGTCGGCCACCGCGAGCACCACGCGGCTCGAGGTCGACCTCCCGGCCGATACGCCGTTCACCAGCGTCTCCTACCAGCCCGTGCCGGGGTGGAGCGCCGCGGTCGTCGTCGGCGACCTCCCGGCCCCCATCACCACCGGCGACGCCACCGTCACCGAAGCGCCGCTCTCGGTGGTGTGGACAGCGGATGCCGGCACGCCGGGCGTCGCGCCCGGCCAGTTCCAGGAGTTCCCGATCTCGGTCGGGCCGGTGCCCGATGTGGCGAAGGTGGTACTGCCCGCGCATCAGAGCTACTCCGACGGCACGGTCGTGGACTGGGACGAGCCGACCCCGGCGTCGGGCGAGGAGCCCGAACTGCCGGCGCCCACGCTGTACATCACTGAGGCGCCGCCCGTGGAGAGGGACGACGCGGGGTCGGCGGCGACCGTGGCGGCGTCGGGCGGTGCGTCGGCCGGTGCGGATGCGTCGGGCTCGGCGGCCGCTGATGTCGCCTCGCTGGCACTCGGCTTCGGCGTGGGCGGGCTCGTCCTGGGCGCCCTCGGCCTCGTGCTCGGCGCGGTGGCGCTGCTGCGACGGCCACAGGCGAGGACGACCGCCGCGGCAACCGTGTCCGCCCCGGCATTCAGCACGGCCGCCGACCCCGCTGCGGCGCCGGAGGGTGCCGCGAGCGACGGACAGGACCGGCGATGAGCGCCGAGCGAGGGCGGCCCGGTTCGCGCCGGCAGGGAGTGACGGCCCGGGCGGCGGTGGTCGCGCTCGCGGCCGCGGCGGTCGTGGCCGGAGTGGCGCTCGGCGGGGCGGAGGGAGCATCCGCTCACGACTACCTCGTGTCGACCTCGCCTGCGGCCGATTCGACCGTGACCGATGAGCTCACGGCCGTCTCGCTCACCTTCAACGAGCCGCCGCTGGCCGACGCGAGCGCGGCGATCGCGATCGAGCTGCACGACCCGTCCGGGGCGAACGTCGCGACCGGACCGGTGTCGATCGTGAACTCCACGCTCAGCATCGCTGTGGCGCCCACGACGCAGGGCGCCTACACGGTGCTGTGGCAGAACGTGTCGGCCGACGGGCACGCGGTCTCGGGGGAGTACGGCTTCGACTACGCGGGGCCGGTCGCGGGTGCGGGGCCGGGCGGCCCGGCCGTCTCGACCCCGGGTGCCGCGGCGGCGGGCGCGGGAACCGCATCCGCGCCGCCGAGGACGTCGAGTCCGACCCCGACGCCGACCGGCACCAGCACTCCGCCGCCCGCGACGTCGGTCGCCTCCGGCGCGGGCGCTGTGTCGGTGCCGCTGGTGCTGATCGGCCTGGGTACTGCGCTGGGGGTGGTGGTGATCGTGGCGCTCGTGCTCATCGTCGGACTGCGCCGTCGCCCCGGGCGCGACGCCTGACCGGATTCCGCCAGGGTCGCCGCCCGTGCCCCGCGCTCGCCGAGCGCGGGCGGCGACTCCACTCTCACCTCAGAACGAGCACGGGACGAGGGCGGCCACTCCGGCGCCCAACGTCGCCGGGCCCCCGATGAGCTGAACCTGCAGGGTGCCCCGATCGGCCATCAGTGACAGCACGCCCTGGGGCACGCAGTCGCCCGGCACGACGAACATCGGCGCGTTCGTCTTCGCGGCGAGGACACCGCCGGCCAGGGCATCGGGGAAGGACGCACCGCTGACGAGGTACACCGTGCTGAAGTCGGCGGAGAAGCTGGTGAAGACGTTGAGCGACACCTCGTAGCGGCTCGACCCCGAGATCCTCGGCACCCAGCCGCCGGCCAGGATGGTGCCCTGGACGCCCGTCGAGACCGAGAGCGGCCCGCCGACCACGGTGGCGACCGAGGCTCCGAGGTCGCGCACCAGCGTTTTCGTGGCGTCGTCGGCGACGGGAGCGAGTCCGTCGACGAGGAGAACCGGGCTGCCACCGGCACCGGCCGCGGCGCCGGCGGAGAGGGCGTCCGGGAAATCGCGTCCGGTGGCCACCACGACGCTCGCAGCGCCGGCCGGGAAGGCGTCGCCGATCACGGAGCGGCTGACGGCGTAGCGATCGGCTCCCGCGATGCGCTTGACGAGCGCGCGGGGCAGGATGCTCCTGACCGTGGCGAGCACACGGTCGGAGACGGTCGCGGGGCCGCCGACCAGAACGACCGAGGTCGGGTTGATGCGCACGAGCGCAGCGGCGACGGAGTCGGGTACTGCATCCTGTGCGACCAGCAAGAGGGGTGCGGCATTCGCGGCGGCTGCCGGTCCGGCGCTCAAGGCGTCCGGGAACGAGACGCCGGACGCGAGGTAGACCGTGTTCGCCGCCCCAGGGGTCACTCGTTTCGCGATCTCGACCGCCAATTCGAACCGATCAGCGCCGCTGATGCGCGAGACGACCGGCGCCACGGCGTCGGCCGGCAGGATGGCGGCGGCGGGCGGGGAGATCGGGCCGGCGCTCGCCGGCTCGGTGATCACCCAGCCGAGCAGCCCCATCGCGATGACGGCGGCGGCGATGCCGACGCCTCGCCTCGACCGCTTGGGTGAACGCTGCGACGCGGACTTCTGCACAACCATCTTCGGACTCGATTCCCCAAAGCCCTCTGCCCCAGCAGCCCCCGACCTCTGGCGCCTCCGACACTAGGGCAAGTCGACGATTTCTCGACTCCCCAGTTAGGGGGGCACGGAGAGTGAGACGTCGCTGACGGTCGAGGTGCGGCGACGGCCGCGGGCCGGACGCGCTCCAGCGGCGGCACACCGCCGGTACGCTTGTGCTCGCGATGACAGAACCTCCTGAGCCAGCGGCAGTGAGCGGTGCCGACGCGCACGGTGAATTGCCCATCGACAGCGACGTCATCGCGGCGGGACGCAGCGAACCGCGGCCGCCGCACCTGCGGGCGGGCTACATCGGCCTGGTCGCGGTAGGCGGGATGCTCGGCACGGCCCTCCGTGAGGCGATCAGCCTCATCGTTCCCGTGGTCGGCGGGTTCCCGGTCGCCATCTTCGGTATCAACGTGCTGGGCGCCTTCGTGCTCGGCGGACTGCTCGAACTGCTCGCCTTGCGGGGGCCGGACGAGGGACGGCGGCGGCGCATCCGACTCTTCGCCGGTACCGGGGTGCTCGGCGGGTTCACCACCTACAGCGCGTTCGCGACCGACACGGCGCAGCTGCTCGGTGATGGCGCATTCGCGGTCGCGCTGCTGTATGCCTTCGCCACGCTCATCGCGGGCGCGCTCGCCAGCTGGGGTGGCATCGTGGTGGGGATGCGGGTCGGCCGGGGCCGGCGCATCCGCCCCGCCGCGCCGGAGCAGCGCTCGTGACCCCGCTGGTCTTCGTCGCGCTGGCGGCTGCCGGCGGGGTGGGCGCCGCGACCCGCTTCGTGGTGGACGGGGCGGTGAAGGCGCGCATCCGCGGTTCGTATCCCGTCGGCACCACTCTCATCAACGTCTCGGGCTCGCTCCTGCTCGGCCTCATCACGGGGCTGGCCCTCACGCACCTCCTCGCCGACGACTGGCGCCTGGTGCTCGGCGGCGGCTTCCTCGGCGGCTACACGACCTTCAGCACCGCCAGCTTCGAGACCGTCCGCCTCGTGCAGAACCGTCGCCGGGGCGCGGCACTCGCGAACGGCCTCGGCATGATGGTCGCGTCGGTCGCAGCGGCTCTACTGGGCCTCTGGCTCGGCTCGCTCGCCTGACCCGCCGCCCGAGCGGACCGGCAGCAGGAGCAGCAACCCCACCAGGAGCACCAGCACGATGCCGAGGATGCCCCAGTACTGCACGTTCGCGTCCGGCCCGAAGATCGCGGCGCCGATGCCGATGAAGAGCGTGAACATCGCCGGGGCGAGGAAGGTCGCCGCCTTGCCGGTGGTGGCGTAGAGCCCGAAGATCTCGCCGTTGCGCCCGTCGGGGATGCGCCGGGCGAGGAACGACCGGCTGGCCGATTGCGCCGGGCCCACGAACGCGCAGAGGGCGAGCCCGAAGGTCCAGAACACGATCTGCCCGCCGTCGTGCAGGAAGAACACGGCCGTGCCGCAGGCCACCAACCCGATGAGCGACGCCACGATGACGGGCTTCGCCCCGAAGCGGTCGTCGAGCAGGCCCACCAGGATGGTCGACGCCCCCGCCACGATGTTCGCCGCGATGGCGAAGATGATGACCTGGCCGGAGGAGAACCCGAACGATCCCGCCGCGAGCACCCCGCCGAAGGTGAACACCCCGGTCAGGCCGTCGCGGAACACGGCGCTGGCGATGAGGAAGTAGGCGGTCTGCCGGTTCTCCCGGAAGAGCGCGCGGATGTCGCGGAGGAGCACGCGGTACGACTCGACGATCCCCACCCGCCCCGCCGTCGACTCGGCCTGCTGTTCCGGGGATCGGTACTCGGGCACCGAGAGGAGCACGGGCAGCGCGAACAGGCCGAACCAGATCGCCGAGACGAGCACCGTGACCCGGATCGGCAGACCGTCGCTGTCGGGCACGCCGAAGAGGGCTGTTCCCCCGATCGGTTCGATGAACCCGAAGTAGACGATGAGCAGCAGCACGATGCCGCCCACGTAGCCCATGCCCCAGCCGAAGCCCGAGACCTTGCCCACGGTCTTCGGCGTCGAGACCTGGGTGATCATGGCGTTGTAGTTCACCGTCGCGAACTCGTAGAAGATGGTGCCCGCAGCCAGCAGGAAGAGGCCGAGCCAGAGGTACCCGGGGTCGGGCGCCACGAAGAACATGGCCGCCGACAGCAGCACCACCACGTAGGTGTTGACGGCGAGCCAGAGCTTGCGGCGCCCGCGCCGGTCCGAGCGCTGGCCGGTCACGGGGGCGAGCAGCGCCACGAGAACGCCCGCGATCGTCATCGCGATGCCGAGTTGCGCCGAGACCGCCGTCTCCCCGCCGAACGCGTCACTCGTCAGGTACACCGTGAACACGAAGGTGGTGATGACGGCGTTGAAGGATGCGGAGCCCCAGTCCCACAGGCCCCACGCGAGCACGTGCGAACCCTTCGGCCGGACGCCCGCGCTCCCGGCGGCCACCGCCGCCACAGCGCTCGTGTTCGCGAGGGGCGGAGGGGTGAAGTCGCTCTTCGCGGAGCCGTCGGTCATGCAGCCACAGTAACCCCAGGCGGTGAACAAACGGTGGCGCTCGCAGAGCCGATGTCGGAGGGTCGGACTAAGCTGAGCAAAACTCAGTCAGTCTCTCTGGAGGTGGTCGTCGTGGTGGCGCTCGTGGTGTCGAGTCTCGTGGTGCGGGTGGTGTCGCAACCGCCGGGGCGAAAGGGGTTCGCTCTCGAGTTCACGGGCGAGTTCGCGGGCTGGGCGCCGGGTGCGCGCTCGGCGGCGGTCACGATCGCCGTCGCTGCGCGCGACGGGTCGTGGCAGGGGGTGGGCCTCGGTGTCGTCGGCCCGGCGAGCGGAGGTCGCTTCCGCGTCGAGACCGGCCCGATCGCTGCACCGGGGGAGTTCACCTTCCGGGTGCAGGTGGGTGCGGATGCACTCTACCGCGGCGCCGTCGAGGTGGAGCCGGTGGCCGAGGGGTGCGGCGTCGCGCTGGCACCCGACCAGGTGGTGCAGGGCGCGACGCTGTGGCTCGACCCCTCGACCGGGGCGGAGGCGCCCTCGCTGGCGTCGAGTTTCTGGTGCTCCGACGATGACGGGGACATCGGCGGCTTCGATGTCACCCTCTACTGCAACGGTCGTCCGCTCGTGCGGTCGGCCGAGCGGCGCAGCGCGGGCACGCCCGTCGAGCTGGCGGTCGTGGACTGCATCGAGGGCCCCGACCGTGCGCACACCTTCCGTCTCGTCGAGGTACGCCTGCCGAACGTGTGGGCCTTCACCCCGGGTTCCCACGTCGCCACGACGACGAACGCACCGAAGATCATCGATCTGAGCGCACGACCCGGGGTTTATGCCATCCGTGTCTTCCGGGGCCGCACGGTCGTCCGGCGGATGCTGTTCGAGATCGGGTGGAGCGGCAGGCTGCGCGAGTCCGGCCCGGTGGAGCGCCGTGCCGACGGTACGCCGGTGATGCTGGTGGGCGGGGCCGGGTTCGGGGCGGGGCCGGGCATCCGGGAGTCGTTCGAGGGTCTGTACGCACCGTGGGCAGGGAGCCCGACCTCGGCTCGCACCGTACTCGACGCAGCGCAGCGCTGGGCGCTGAACCGTGTGGCGCTCGATCTGTCGCGGGTGCTCAGTGCCACCGGCGCTCATGTCGATGCCTCCGGTGGTCGGCTGCACGACCTGCTCGCTCGCATCGAGGAGCTCGAGGACGACGTTCCGCCGAGGTTCCTGGTCCCGGTGGGGCAGGAGCGTCTGCCCTTCGCCCGGTTGCGTTCGATCGTGATCTACCTCATCGAGACGCAACGGTGGGCCGGCTGAAAAACTTGAGTCAGATTAACTCAAGTTTTGCTGTGAGAACTTGACGTGAGGCGTGCTTCCTGGGAAACTTGAAGTCATCGGGCTCAACTCTATGAGCCCGGCCACGACTTCTACGAACACCGTTTCAACGAATCAGGCAACACGACAAAAGGAGAACAGCCGACATGGCTCGTGCAGTAGGCATCGACCTCGGAACCACCAACTCGGTGGTCGCCGTGCTCGAAGGTGGAGAGCCCACCGTCATCGCGAACGCGGAGGGTTTCCGCACCACACCGTCCGTGGTCGCATTCACGAAGGACGGAGAGGTTCTCGTCGGTGAGACCGCCAAGCGGCAGGCCGTCACCAACGTCGACCGCACCATTTCCAGCGTCAAGCGCCACATCGGCACCGACTGGAAGGCCGACATCGACGGCAAGAAGTACACCCCGCAGGAGATCTCGGCGCGCATCCTCGCCAAGCTGAAGCGCGACGCGGAGTCCTACCTCGGCGACACCGTGACGGATGCCGTCATCACCGTTCCGGCGTACTTCAACGACTCCGAGCGTCAGGCCACCAAGGAGGCCGGCGAGATCGCGGGCCTCAACGTGCTGCGCATCATCAACGAGCCCACCGCGGCCGCGCTCGCCTACGGCCTCGACAAGGGCAAGGAGGACGAGCTCATCCTGGTCTTCGACCTCGGTGGCGGAACCTTCGACGTCTCCCTGCTCGAGGTGGGCAAGGACGACGACTTCAGCACCATCCAGGTGCGTGCCACCGCCGGTGACAACCGGCTCGGTGGTGACGACTGGGACCAGCGGGTCGTCGAGTACCTCATCAAGCAGTTCAAGGACACCACGGGCGTCGACGTGTCGAAGGACAAGATCGCGCTGCAGCGGCTCAAGGAGGCGGCCGAGCAGGCCAAGAAGGAGCTCAGCTCCGGCATGTCGGCCAGCATCACGCTGCCCTACCTGTCGCTCACCGAGAACGGCCCGGCCAACCTCGACGTCACGCTCACCCGCGCGAAGTTCGAGGAGCTGACCAGCGACCTGCTGGCCCGCACCGAGAAGCCGTTCAAGGACGTCATCGCCGAGGCCGGTGTCTCGGTCAACGACATCTCGCACGTCGTGCTCGTGGGTGGTTCCACCCGCATGCCCGCCGTCGTCGAGCTGGTGAAGAAGCTCACCGGGGGCAAGGAGCCCAACAAGGGCGTCAACCCGGATGAGGTCGTCGCCGTCGGCGCGGCCCTCCAGGCCGGCGTGCTGAAGGGTGAGCGCAAGGACGTGCTGCTCATCGACGTCACCCCGCTGTCGCTCGGCATCGAGACCAAGGGCGGCATCATGACCAAGCTCATCGAGCGCAACACGGCCATCCCCACCAAGCGCAGCGAGACCTTCACCACGGCCGACGACAACCAGCCGTCGGTCGCCATCCAGGTGTTCCAGGGCGAGCGCGAGTTCACCCGCGACAACAAGAACCTGGGCACCTTCGAGCTCACCGGCATCGCGCCGGCGCCCCGCGGCATCCCGCAGGTCGAGGTGACCTTCGACATCGACGCGAACGGCATCGTGCACGTCTCGGCGAAGGACAAGGGCACCGGCAAGGAGCAGTCGATGACCATCACCGGCGGCTCGTCGCTGCCCAAGGAGGACATCGACCGCATGGTGCGCGAGGCCGAGGAGCACGCCGCCGAAGACAAGAAGCGCCGCGAGGCCGCCGAGGTGCGCAACCAGGCCGAGACCCTCGCGTACTCGACCGACAAGCTCATCAAGGACAACGCCGACAAGCTGCCGGACGACGTGAAGAACGACGTGCAGGCCGATGTCGACGCGCTGAAGTCGGCTCTGGCGGGCGAGGACGACGACGCGGTGAAGACCGCGTTCGACAAGCTCAACGAGAGCCAGCAGAAGCTCGGCCAGGCGATCTATGCTTCTGCACAGGCCGACGCCTCCGCCCCCGCGGGCGGCGAGGAGCCGACCGAGTCGTCGTCGAGCGATGACGACGTGGTCGACGCCGAGGTCGTCGAAGACGAAGACGAGCCCAAGAAGGACAACTGAATCCATGACTGACGACAAGAACGGTCGCCCCGGAGACTCCGAGGGCCCCGAGGAGCCGATCATCCGCGACAAGCGGCGCATCGACCCCGAGACCGGTCAGGTTCGTCAGCCTGCCGCGGAGTCGGGGGCGTCGGAGGACGACGCTCCCGACTCGGGCTTCATTCAGGCTGAGGGACCGGATGTGGAGACCTCGCTGACCGACGCCGACCTCGACTTCCTGTCGGGGCAGAGCACGTCCGACGAGCTCGCCGCCGAGCGGCTCGCCGACCTGCAGCGCGTCACGGCGGAGTACGCCAACTACCGCAAGCGCACCGAGGCCAACCGTGAGGTCGAGCGCGAGCGAGCGGTCGGGGAAGTGGTCAAAGTGCTCCTGCCGGTGCTCGACGACCTCGACCGGGCCGAGAAGCACGGCGACCTGACCGAGGGCGGCCCCTTCGCCGCCATCGCGACGAAGCTCCGTTCGGGTGTCGAGCGAGTGGGCCTGAAGCCGTTCGCGGCGGCGGGCGAGGAGTTCGATCCGCAAGTGCACGAGGCGATCTTCCAGCAGCCCAGCGCTGAGGTGCAGACGCCGACGATCGCTGACGTGGTCGAGTCCGGGTACTACCTCGGGTCCACGCTGCTACGCGCCGCGAAGGTCGTAGTGGCGGTGCCCAATGGCTAGCCAGGACTGGTTCGACAAAGACTTCTACAAGGTGCTGGGGGTGTCGAAAGACATCTCCGACGCCGAGCTCAAGAAGGCTTATCGCAAGCTGGCGCGGCAGTACCACCCCGACTCCAACCAGGGCGACGCGAAGGCGGAGGCCCGCTTCAAGGAGATCAGCGAGGCCTACTCGGTGCTCTCCGACGCGGAGCAGCGCAAGGAGTACGACCAGATCCGTGCCATGGGCTCCGGCGCCCGCTTCACCGCGGGCGGCGCGGGCCAGGGCGGCGGCTTCGAAGACGTCTTCGGCGGCATGTTCGGGCAGGGTGGTGGCGGCGCTCGCGGCGCGAGCTACAGCTACCAGCAGGCCCCGGGCGGCTTCGACGACATCCTGGGCGGCATGTTCGGGCGCGGCGGTGGCGGGTTCGGTGCCTACGGGCCGACCCGCGGCCGCGACGTCACGGCGCGCACCACGATCGACTTCGTCACCGCGGTCAAGGGCGACACCATCAAGCTGCAGACGGCGGATGGCAAGCCGATCACGGTGAAGATCCCGGCCGGCGTCGCCGACCAGCAGAAGATCAAGCTGCGCGGCAAGGGCGAACCCTCGCCCGACGGCGGCGAGGCCGGCGACATCGTGCTCACGGTCTCGGTGCGCAAGCACCCGGTGTTCGAGCGGGACGGGCTGAACCTGCGCGTCAACGTGCCGGTCACCTTCGTCGAGGCGACCCTCGGTGCCACGATCGAGGTGCCCACACTGGGTGGTGCACCGGTGAAGCTCAAGGTGGCGGCCGGAACCCCCTCGGGGCGCATCCTGCGCGTCAAGGGGCGCGGGGTCGAGACCGCCAAGGGCAAGGGCGACCTGCTCGCGGTGGTGCAGGTCGCCGTGCCGAGCCACCTGACCGCTGCCCAGCGCGAGGCGCTCGAGGCCTTCCACGCCGTGGAACCCCCCGAGAACCCGCGCACCGAGCTCCTCGCCAAGGCGCGGGAGTAACCCCCTCCTCGCGACCCGTCGATTTCGGCCCTGTCTGAGGTCAGGAAGGGCCAGAACTGACGGGTCGCGAGGATGACCGAGCGATGTTCGCGAGAAAGAGCGAGGGAGGAAGGAACGCGAGATGAGCGACGTCGACGAGAACTCGCCGCTGTTCGCGATCGCTGTGGCCGCAGAGCTCGCGGGCATGCACCCGCAGACCCTGCGGCAATACGACCGGCTGGGCCTCGTGAGCCCCACCCGCACGGCGGGCAAGTCCCGCCGCTATTCCATGCGCGACGTCGTGCAGCTGCGCGAAGTGGCCCGGCTCTCGTCGGAGGGCGTGTCGCTCGAGGGCATCGCGCGCATCCTTCAGCTCGAGAACCAGGTCTCCGAGCTCGGCGCCCGCGTGCGCGAGCTCGAGTCGGCGCTCGCCGACGAGCTCCTCAACCGCCCGGGCCGCCGGGTCTTCGCGGCCGGCGTCGAGGGCGAGGTCATCTCCCTCAAGCACGGCACCCGCACCCAGCGCCGCACCGAGGTCGTGGTCTGGCGCCCCACTCGCACCGAGTAGGCCGCACCCCGTAGGCGGCACCGCGTACGGTTGACGGGTGACCGAGTTCTCCTTCGACGCCCTCCGCCGTGCCCCCGACGTCGAGGCCGACAACCTGTTCGCGGTCGACGCGAGCGACCGGCTCATCCTCGATGAGGCGGCCGAGGCGCTCGAGGAGACAGCCGGGCATCCGGGAACCGTCGTCGTCATCGGCGACAACTACGGCGCCCTCACGCTGGGTGCCGCGGCGGTGCTCGATCTGCACGGCATCCGAGTGCATCAGGATGTGCGGGCGGGCGAGCTCGCACTCGCCGCCAATGCCCGGCGCGCCGCCGACATCGACCTGAGCGGCCGCTTCACGCACCAACCACTCGGGCGTGCGTTGCTCGAGGGCGCGAGGGTCGTGCTTCTGCAACTTCCGCGCAGTCTCGCGGCGCTCGATGACATCGGCCGCGCGATCGCCGCCTACGCCGACCCGTCGGTGGTCGTCTACGCCGGCGGTCGCGTCAAGCACATGACGCCCGCGATGAACGACGTGCTCGGCACCTCGTTCGAGGAGGTGACGGCGACCCTCGCCCGCCAGAAGTCGCGTGTGCTCATCGCCGAGCGTCGCCGCGAGGGCATCGCGCCGGCCCTGCCGCGCCGGGAACACCACGACGACCTCGACCTCTGGGTCTGCGCATCCGGCAACGCCTTCGCCGGCACCAAGATCGACATCGGCACGCGGCTGCTCATCGACCATCTCGACGAGATGGCGCCGGATGCCCGCACCGCCGTCGACCTCGGCTGCGGCACCGGCGTGCTCGCCGCGCTGCTCGCCCGCTCGCGCGGCGACCTGCGGGTGATCGCCACCGACCAGTCGGCGGCCGCCGTCGAGTCGGCCACCGCAACCATGGCCGCCAACGGCCTGGCCCAGCGGGTCGACGTGGTGCGCGACGACGCGCTGAACGGCTTCGACGACGACAGCGCCGACCTGATCCTGCTCAACCCGCCCTTCCACGTGGGTTCCACCGTGCACGCCGGTATCGCCCTCAAGCTCTTCGAGGCAGCGGGCCGGGTCCTCCGCCCGGGCGGCGAGCTCTGGACCGTGTTCAACTCGCACCTGGCCTACCGTGCCGCGCTGCAGCGCGCGGTCGGCCCGACGCGTCAGGTCGATCGCAACGCGAAGTTCACGGTGATGGTGTCGACGGGGCGTTGACCGGCACCCGGAGGCCGCGCACGGCGACCGTGCGCCGCGTCACGAGCTCGGCCGAGACCAGCACGGCGGCCACCCCCACGACCGCGGTGCCGATGACGGCGACCGGGATCATGGTGTCGGTGTCGAGGCGCGGGATGAGGTCGAGCGGCTCGGTCAGCCCGATCAGCATGAAGAAGGCGGTCGAGTAGAGCACGGCCCGGATGCGCCACACCCGGTCGACGCCGATCAGGGCGAGCAGGGTGAGCAGCCAGAGCCCGTACCAGGGGTGGATGACGGGCGACGCCAGAGTGATGGCGGCGAAGCACGCCCCGAGCAGCAGCAGCGGGTCGGCGCGCCGCTTGGTGATGACGAGATACCCCGCGGCCGCGCATCCGGCCGCCAGCAGGACCAGTTTCACGATCGTCTGGGCCAGATCGCCGTCGAGCCCCAGACCGTTGGCGAGACCGCCGATGCTGATGCCGAGGATGTTGGCGGGCGCGTACCACGACGAGATGGTGACGGGGGTGATGAGCGCACCGATCCAGCCGACGCCGACGCCGATGCCCCAGCCGAGCAGCACCACCGTGCCGAGCCCGACGGCCGCGACGGCCGCCCAGCGACGGATGATGGCGCCCCAGCCGGCGTTCGAGCCCGCCCAGATCAGGCCGATGATCGGCAGCGCGATGACGGCGATCGGCTTGACCCCGATGGCCACCGCGACGAGCAGGGTGCCGAGGATGGGCCGGTCTTTGAGCGCGTAGTAGACACCCGCGACGACGAAGGCGAGCATGAGCGAGTCGTTGTGACCGGCCACCACGAAGTTCATGATGACGAGCGGGCTGGCGGCCACCACCCAGAGCACGCCCGCCTGGTTGAGGCCGCGCAACCGCGCGATGCGCCAGGCGTAGAAGGCGAGCATCGCGAGCCCGGCGGCGGCGATGAAGCGGAAGGCGAAGAGCGCGATCTCGGGGGGCAGCGCATCCGTCGACATCACGACGAGTCGTTCGATCCAGACGAAGACCGGGCCGTAGGGGGTCTGCGTGTCGGCCCACAACGGGTCGACCCCGAGACCGAACCAGCCGGGCAGCTCGGCCATGCCGGTGCTGTAGGGGTTGAGGCCGGCGGCCATCAGGCGGCCCTGCCCGATGTAGGCGAACATGTCCCGGCTGAACAGGGGGAGGGCGAACAGGAGCGGGATGCTCCAGGCCGTCGCCGCGACGGCGACTTCGCGCACCTGCGCGGCGGTGCGCCGGGCATCCGGCCCGCCACGCCCGTCGGTGCCCCGGTCGACCAGGGCCTCGGCGGATGCGGGCAACGCGCTTCCCCGCGAGGAGCGACGCTCGAGCAGGGACATGCCGAGAGACACCCAGGCGGCGAGCAGCAGCACTGCTCCGACCACGACGAGGAGCCCGCAGAAGGTGACCGCGCCGCGCGAGTTGCGGAGCAGTTCGAAGAGGAGCCAGCCCCGCAGCGCGGAGGACGGACCGAGCCAGCCGACCCCCAGCGATCCGACGGCGATGCTCACGGAGCCGACGACTCCGAGCAGCAGGCGCACGCGAGGGGAGAGGACAGGCACGCTTACGTCTTACCATGCCCAGTTGAATGAGTGGCGAACCCTGGCGCCCGTACCGTCATTCTGCTAAACTTGAGTCATATCAACTCAAGTTTGAAAAGGACTTCCGCAGCATGGCCAACCAGCCCAACCAGAACGGCGAGGAGCAGAAGAGCGCCCTCGAGCAGTACGGCGTCAACCTCACCGAGATCGCGGCGAGCGGCAAGCTCGACCCCGTGATCGGGCGGGACGCCGAGATCCGCCGGGTGAGCCAGGTGCTCACCCGGCGCACCAAGAACAACCCCGTGCTCATCGGCGAGCCCGGCGTCGGAAAGACGGCGGTGGTCGAGGGGCTCGCGCAGCGCATCGTCGCGGGCGACGTCGCCGACTCGTTGAAGGGCAAGCAGCTCGTCTCGCTCGACCTCGCGGCGCTCGTCGCGGGTGCGAAGTACCGCGGCGAGTTCGAGGAGCGCCTGAAGGCGGTGCTCGCCGAGATCAATGCGGCCGACGGGCAGATCATCACGTTCATCGACGAGCTGCACACCCTCATGGGTGCGGGCGGCGGCGAGGGGTCGGTCGCGGCCTCCAACATGCTGAAGCCGATGCTCGCGCGCGGCGAGCTGCGCCTCATCGGCGCGACGACGCTCGACGAGTACCGCGAGTTCATCGAGCGCGACGCCGCGATGGAGCGCCGCTTCCAGCAGGTGTTCGTGGGGGAGCCGTCGGTGGAGGACACCATCGCCATCCTGCGCGGGTTGAAAGAGCGTTACGAGGCGCACCACAAGGTCGCGATCGCCGATTCCGCCCTGGTCGCCGCGGCGGCGCTCTCGAACCGGTACATCCCCGGGCGGCAGCTGCCCGACAAGGCGATCGACCTGATCGACGAGGCGGCCTCGCGGCTGCGCATGGAGATCGACTCCGCGCCGGTGGAGATCGACGAGCTGCGGCGCAGCGTCGACCGGCTGAAGCTCGAGGAGCTGGCGCTCAAGAAAGAGAAGGACGACGCGTCGAAGGAGCGGCTCGCCGCCCTGCGCGAGACGTTGCGTGCGCGCTCGGCGACCCTCGCCGAGCTGCAGGAGCGCTGGGAGCACGAACGCGCCGCGCTGAACCGTGTCGGTGAGCTCAAGGAGAAGCTCGACCGCGCCCGCATGCGAGCCGAACGGGCGCAGCGCGAGGGCGACCTCGAGCAGGCGTCGCGGCTGCTCTACGGCGAGATCCCCGTGCTCGAGCGGTCGCTGGCCGAGGCCGAGCGCGACGAGGAGTCCGAAGACGGCGGGGAGCGGATGGTCAACGACCAGGTCACGGCCGACGACATCGCCGCCGTCATCGCGGCGTGGACGGGCATCCCGGTCGACCGGCTCACCCAGGGCGAGACCGAGAAGCTGCTGCACCTCGAGGGCGAACTCGGGCGTCGGCTGATCGGCCAGAAGGATGCGGTGCGAGCGGTGGCGGATGCGGTGCGCCGGTCGCGCGCCGGCATCGCCGACGAAGACCGGCCCACCGGCTCGTTCCTCTTCCTCGGCCCCACCGGCGTGGGCAAGACCGAGCTGGCGAAGGCGCTCGCCGAGTTCCTGTTCGACGACGAGAAGGCGCTGGTGCGCATCGACATGTCGGAGTACGGCGAGAAGCACTCGGTGGCGCGCCTGCTGGGTGCCCCTCCCGGCTACATCGGCTACGAGCAGGGTGGTCAGCTGACCGAAGCCGTGCGGCGGCGGCCCTACTCGGTGATCCTGCTCGACGAGGTCGAGAAGGCGCATCCGGAGGTCTTCGACGTGCTGCTGCAGGTGCTCGACGACGGCCGGCTGACGGATGGGCAGGGCCGCACGGTCGACTTCCGCAACACCATCCTCATCCTCACCTCGAACCTCGGTTCGCAGTATCTCGTCGACCCGACGCTGTCGCGCACCGAGGCCGCAGACCTCGTGCAGGGCATGGTGCGGCAGGCGTTCAAGCCCGAGTTCGTGAACCGCCTCGACGACATCGTGATCTTCCAGGCACTCACCGAGGCCGACCTCGCGCAGATCGTCTCGCTCTACGTCGACCGCCTGTCGCGTCGCCTCGAGCAGCGGCGCCTGCAGCTCGCGGTGACTCCGGATGCGCGGGCGTGGCTCGCCGAACGCGGCTACGACCCGATCTACGGCGCGCGCCCGCTGCGGCGGCTCATGCAGCACGAGATCGACGACCGCCTGGCGACCGCGCTCCTCTCCGGAGCGGTGCGCGACGGCGACACCGTGCGCGTCGACGTCGCCCCCGACGGCGACACCCTGGCGGTCGCCGCCGCGTAGCCCGCCCCCGCCCCTCCTCCTCGCGACCCGTCGATTTTGGCCCTAAAACCCGCGTTTTGGGGCCAAAACTGACGGGTCGCGAGGAGGGTCAGCGGATGCCGGCGCGGCGCTTGCGGAGGCGGGTGACGACGAACCAGGCGAGCGCGGCGAGCACGCCGGCGATCACGAGCCACTGCAGCACGTCGGCGTAGGGCTCCACGAGGTGCCACTGCTCGCCGAGCCAGAAGCCGGCGAGGATGAACGCGGTGTTCCAGAGGAGCGACCCCGCGGTGGTGAGCAGGGCGAACTTCCACACGGGCATCCGTTCGATGCCCGCCGGAATCGAGATCAGGCTGCGGAACACCGGGATCATGCGCCCGAAGAACACCGCCTTCGAGCCGTGCCGGCGAAACCAGTCCTCGGTGCGGTCGACGTCCTGCACGTCGACGAGCGGCAGGTGATGGGCGATGCGGCGCATCCGCTCTCGCCCGAGCCAGGCGCCGAGCCCATAGAGGGCGAGCGCGCCGAGCAGCGAGCCGAGCGTCGTGCAGATGATCGCGAGGGTGAGATCGAGCTCGCCGCGGCTGGCCGCGAAGCCGGCGAGCGGGAGGATGACCTCGCTCGGGATGGGCGGGAACAGGTTCTCGATCGCGACGGCGAGTCCCGCGCCGACCGCGCCGAGCGCCTCCATCAGCGACACGACCCAGTCGCCGATCGGGCCGAGACTGCCCTCGCCGCCCCCGTTCTGCCGCACGCCGATCTGGACGCTCACCCCTGCGCTCATGCCTCCACGCTACGGATGCCCCCTGAGCCGCCCCTGAGCGCGAGGCCCGCCGGAGCCGTCGGAGTCAGGACCGCACGAGTCGCGCGATGGCGTCCGACGCCTCCTTGAGCTTCGCCTGCGCCACCTCCCCGCCTTCGGCCACGGCCTCGACGACGCAGTGGTTCAGGTGATCGTTCAGCAGCCCGAGAGCGACCGACTCGAGCGCGCTCGTCATGGCCGAGACCTGCGTGAGGATGTCGATGCAGTACTTCTCGTCGGCCACCATGTTCTGCAGGCCCCGCGCCTGGCCTTCGATGCGGCGCAGGCGCTTGAGGTAGTCGTCCTTGTTCGAGATGTAGCCGTGGTGGGCGTGCTCGGTGTCGCTGTGCGGCGCATCCGTGTCCATCGTCATGCTCCGATTCTCTCCGCTCGGGCGGCCGGATGCGACGCCACCGCTGACCCCGGCCCCGCGAGTGCCGCCGGCCGCAGGTCGAGGCGGCGGAGCAGCTGGGCGTTGAGCGCCACGATGATGGTCGAGAGCGACATGAGGATCGCCCCGACCGCCATCGGCAGCACGAAGCCGATCGGCGCGAGCACGCCCGCTGCCAGCGGCACCGACAGCAGGTTGTAGCCGGCCGCCCACCAGAGGTTCTGCGTCATCTTGCGGTAGCTCGCCTTCGACAGGGTGATGATCGAGAGCACCGATCGTGGGTCGTCGCTGGCGAGGATGACCCCGGCCGAGGCGATGGCGACATCCGTCCCGGCGCCGATCGCGATGCCGACGTCGGCCCGGGCGAGCGCCGGGGCGTCGTTCACCCCGTCGCCCACCATCGCAACCGTGCGGCCCTCGGCCTGGAGCTCAGCGACCTTCGCCGACTTGTCGCCCGGCTTCACCCCCGCGAACACGCGCGTGATGCCGAGCTCGGCGGCCACCGCCCGGGCGACCGACTCGGCGTCGCCCGTGATCATCACGACGTCGATCCCGCGGGCGCGTAGCCCCGCCACGGCCTCGCGCGACTCCGCGCGCACCTCGTCGGCCAGCGCGATCCGGCCGATCACCTCGTGGTCGCGCAGCACGTGCAACACGGTCTGGCCCGCGTGCGGGTCGTGGACTTCTCCAATCGTGGTGTCGGCCGAGCTGCTCTGGGCGTCGGTGAACGTTTCGTTTGGAGAAGTCCGCGCCGAATCGGGCTCGGTCGCCGGGGCGGTCGCGCCAGGAAGGACGGATGCGGCGGTGCCGTGCTCGGCGAGCAGCGCCGGGCCGCCGACGTGGATGGTCGCGCCCTCGACCTGTGCGGAGACGCCCACCGCGGTCGATGCCTGGAAGCCGGTGGCGGCGGGGACGGTGAGGCCGCGCATCCGGGCCTCCTGCACGATCGCCCGGGCCAGCGGATGCTCGCTGTCGGCTTCGGCCGCCGCCGCCAGTGCGAGCACCTCGGCCTCGTCGTGCCCCGGTGCGGCGACCACCGCGGTGACCGCCGGCTCGCCCTTCGTGAGCGTTCCGGTCTTGTCGAAGAGCACGGTGTCGACGGTGCGCATGGTCTCGAGGGCGAGACGGTCTTTCACGAGGATGCCGGCCTTCGCCGCGCGCTCGGTGGCGATCGAGACGACGAGCGGGATGGCGAGCCCCAGGGCGTGCGGGCATGCGATGACGAGCACGGTGATGGTGCGGATGACCGCGTCGTCGGGGTTGCCGACGAGCGTCCACACGATCGCGGTGATGACGGCCGAACCGAGCGCGAACCAGAACAGCCAGCCCGCCGCGGTGTCGGCGATGCGCTGCGCGCGCGAGGTGGAGTTCTGGGCTTCGGTGACGAGCCGCTGGATGCCCGCCAGCGCGGTGTCGTCGCCGATGGCGGTGACGCGGATGCGCAGGGCCGAGTCGGTGGCGACCGTTCCGGCTACGACGTGCTCGCCCGGGCCGCGTTCGACGGGCCGCGATTCGCCGGTGATCATCGACTCGTCGACATCCGCGGTGCCCTCGACGATCTCGCCGTCGGCGGGTACCCGGCCGCCCGGGCGCACGATGACCAGGTCGCCGATGCGGAGGTCGGCGGGCGGGATGGTCTCCGTCGAGCCGTCAGGGTCGATGCGCTCGGCCTCGTCGGGGAGCAGGGCGGCGAGCGAGTCGAGCGCGGAGGTCGTCTGGGCGAGGGAGCGCATCTCGATCCAGTGGCCGAGCAGCATGATGACGATGAGAAGGGCGAGCTCCCACCAGAACTCGAGCTGCTCGTCGAGGAGGCCGAGGGTGGCGCCCCACGAGGCGAGGAAGCCGACCGTGATGGCGAGGGCGATGAGCAGCATCATGCCGGGTTGGCGCGCGCGGAGTTCGGCGACCCCGCCGGAGAGGAAGGGGCGGCCGCCGAGTACGAAGAGGACGGTGCCGAGGACGGGGGAGATCCAGGTGGTCCAGCCGGACTCGGGGATGCGGTAGCCGACGATCATCGAGAAGGTCGAGCTTAAGGCGACCACCGGCACGGCGAGCACGAGCATCAGCCAGAAGAGACGGCGGAACTGCCCGACGTGGTCGCCGTGGCCGCCGTGCCCGGCATGGTCGTGGCCGCCGTGCCCGGCGTGCTCGCTGTGGTCGTGCCCCGCGTGCTCGCTGTGGTCGTGCCCCGCGTGCTCGCTGTGGTCGTGGCCGGCGTGGACGTGGGCGCTGTGGTCGGCGGCAGCCGACCGGGGCTCGGACTCGTGACTCATGGTGCGAAACTATACCCCCTAGGGGTATTACACAACCGACGTTCGCCCCGGGCCCACCGGGTGATACCGTGAGCGCGTGGCAGGCGATGAGGGAGCGGCGACTCCGGCGGATGAGAGCGCCGCGGCGCCCGCAGGGGAGGGCACGGCGGCCGCCGCCGCGCATGAAGCGCGTCGCACCGACGCTCGCTCGCGCATCACCGGCGTCATCGTGGTGGGCATGAGCGTGGCCGTGTGGTGGCCGGCGTTCACCCTCGGCGCCTGGGGCGACTTCTTCTTCGACCAGATGCTCACCGTCTGGGCCGCCGCCACCGGCGCGTTCATCGTGGTGCTCATCCAGCCACGGGGAAGACCGCGTGTGTGGCGGGCGCTGGCGCTGCTCATCCCGAGCCTGTGGCTCGTGCTGCAATTCGTGGTCTCCGACACCGGCAACGACGACAACTTTGCCGTCGGGCTGGTCACGCTCCTCGGCATCGGCGTGGGCATCCTGGGCGTGCCGGCGGCCATCTGGGTGCTCGTGCGCATGATCTGGCCCGAGTTCGCGGAGGACATCTCGTGGCCGCGCCGTCTCGTGGTGATCGGCGCCGTGCTGGCGATCGCCGTCGCATCCTTTCTGCTGGGGGTGAACCAGTCGAAGTTCCTCACCTGCCATGACTTCACGATCAGCGGCAACTCGGAGCCCTCGGGCTGTACCCCGGCGCCTCCTGACGAGCCGTGACCGGCACGGACATCCTTGATCAGCGTCAACTAGAATCGCCCCGATGAACCCCCAGCACACCCGTCTCTCGCGACTGTTCCTCGCAACTCTCGTCGTGGTGGTGTTCGGCGCGCTCGGCGCGCTCGCGTCGCTGGTGTTTCTCTATCCCCAGCATTCCGCGGCGACCGGTGTCGTGCTCGACATCACGCTCGGCGTGAGCCTCGCCGTCTTCGTGGCGGCCGGCATCGTCGCGATCGTGACCTCGCGCCGGATCGCCGCGCTCAACCGAGCGGCTCGCCGCCGCCGTTGAGCAGAATCGCGGTGGACGACGCCGAGCAGCCGCCCTACGCCCCGAGTTCGCGCCGCAGCGCCGCCGCGAAGGCGTCGATGTCGGCCTCGGTGGTGTCGAACGCGCACATCCAGCGCACCTCGCCGGTCGCTGGGTTCCAGTCGTAGAAGCGGAACGACTCGCGCAGCCGGTCGGCCACCCCGGGCGGCACGATCGCGAACACCGCGTTCGCCTGGGTCTCCTGGGTCAGCGTGACCCCCGGCAGGAAGGCCACGGCCTGGCGCAGCCGCTGCGCCATCGCGTTGGCGTGCGAGGCCGAGCGCAACCACAGGTCGCCGCCGTAGAGCGCGATCAGCTGCGCCGAGACGAAGCGCATCTTCGACGCCAGCTGCATGTCGAGCTTGCGCAGGAACGGAATACCATCCACCGCCGTGGGATTCAGCACCACGACCGCCTCGCCGAACAGCAGCCCGTTCTTGGTGCCGCCCAGCGAGACCACGTCGACCCCCGCATCCGTGGTGAACGCCCGTAGCGGCAGCCCGAGCGAGGCCGCGGCGTTCGAGATGCGCGAGCCGTCGAGGTGCAGTTTCATGCCGCGCTCGTGCACGTGGTCGGCGATGGCCGCGATCTCGTCGGCGGTGTAGGCCGTGCCGAGCTCGCTGGTCTGCGTGATCGAAACCGCGAGCGGCTGCGCCCGGTGCTCGTCGCCCCAGCCCCACGCCTCGAGGTCGATGAGTTCGGGGGTGAGCTTGCCGTCGGGTGTGGGCACGGTGAGGAGCTTCAGCCCGGCGACGCGTTCGGGTGCCGCGTTCTCGTCGGTGTGGATGTGCGCGGTCGTCGAGCACACCACCGCACCCCAGCGCGGCAGCATCGACTGCAGCCCGATGACGTTGGCGCCCGTGCCGTTGAACACCGGGAACGCCTCCGCCTGGCCCCCGAAGTGCTGACGCACCACGTTCTGCAACTCCGCCGTGTAGACGTCTTCGCCGTACGCGATCTGGTGCCCGCCGTTCGCGGCGGCGATCGCCGCGAGCACCTCGGGGTGCGCCCCGGCGTAGTTGTCGGAGGCGAACCCCCGATACTCGCGGTCGTGCAGGGTGGGGGCGGCGGAGGTCTCGGTCACCCTCCCAGTCTCTCAAACCGGCACCGCGCATCCGGCGCTCGCCGCGTGCGTTCTGCAGGCGAAAACGGTGGAGTTCGCGCGCAGCACGCCGATTTCGGCACCGGATGCGCAGGGCGGCGCCGCACCGGTCGACGAGCCGTGACCGTGGCGACTCGGTACGGTGAAGAGCATGCCCGAGACGCGCCGCCCCCTGCCGACGGACCGGATCGGCTTGGACACCCGTTGGCTCAGCGCCTCGCCGGCCGAAGTGGCGGCGGCCATGGCGACGCAGCGACGGACGTCCCGTCCCTCCTGGGTGCCCACCTGGCGTCAGATGCTGGTGCACGTCGTGTGGAGCCTCATCCTCTGGTACTGCTTCGTGGTGTTCATGGTGATCGGCATCCGGGTCGACGGGTACGGCGACAACAGCACCCGTCCGGCCGACTGGCGCGACCTCGCGATCGCCGTGCTCGTTCTCGCGGCCGCGGTCGCCGGTGCGGTGCTGCTGCGCCGCTGGGCGCGACGACCGCCGTCGGCGCGGGCGCGGCTCGCGGATTGGCGGCAGACCCTCACCGCCCTGGCCAACGGTTTCCAGTCACGGCCGAGCGCCCGGTCGCCGTTGCCCGTGTTGATCGCCCAGCCGACGCGGCACGCATCCGCTTACCCGCGTTTCGTGGCGCGCACGGGCGAGCAGGTGGAGTTCGGCAACCTGGTGTTCCGCACCGGCCTGCACGGCAAGCCCGTGACCCGTGGCTATCTCGCCGCAACCCTCCCCTCGCCGTTGCCGCACCTCTACCTCGACGCCCTGGCGAACGGCCGGTCGGCCGGAGACCTGCCGACGAGCGTCGATCGCCGCCAGCGGCTCTCGCTCGAGGGCGACTTCGACCGGCACTTCGCCGCTTACGCGCCGACGGGCTACGGCACCGACGCCCTCTACGCGCTCACGCCCGATGTGATGGCCGCGCTCATCGACCACGCTGCGGGATTCGACGTGGAGATCATCGACGATCGGGTCGTGTTCTCCACCCCGTTCGCCGCGGACTACTCCGACCCGGCCGCGTGGCAGCGCGTCGAGACGGTGCTGAACGGCGTGGTGCCGCGTCTGGTCAAGCAGGCCGGCGGCTATCGCGACGACCGGGTTGAAGGCCGGCACCGGCGCCCGACGAGGATGATCGGGCCCGACGGCCGTCGGCTCGGCAACGGGTACCGCAGTCGCGGTCTCTGGCCCGTTCTCGGCCTGATCGGGTGGATTCTGGCGCTCGTGCTGCTCTACGTCGTGCCTGCGATCTTCGCATTCGCCGGCTTCATGTCGGTGGTCGACAACCGCTGAGCCGCGCCGGACCCATAGCACCGACGCCGTGCGGCCGCTCGGATGACGCGTCGATGTTCGGCGTCTACCGTGCATGGGCATGAACGCCACGATGACCACCGCCATCCGCACCACCGGCCCGATCGCCGCCGTGATCGCGGCCGCCGGGGCGCTCAGTTCGTGCGTTGCCGGCGCAGGCACCGAGTCGCAGACCGCCGCCTCGACGCCGTCGCCGAGCGTCTCGTCGACGCCGGCGCCGGGCCTCATCGAGACCCCTGACCCGCGTGCAGCCGCCGAGGAGGCCCGGTTGCCGATGCCCGCCGACGACATCCCGGAGTGGGCGCGGGAGGCTGTGCCGGCGAGCGGGTCGGTGGGCCATCGCAGCAGCTCGTCGGGTTGGATGAGCGAGCACTCGGCTCGCCAGCTGGTGTCGACCGACGAGACCCTCGAACCCGGAAGCTACCAGCTGCAGCTCGCCTGTCGCGGAGAGGGGACGATCACCGCCACGGTGATGACCATCGATGGTGCGACCGCCGGCGACGGCGCCACGTGCAGCAACGCCACCATCGCGTTCGACGCGGTCATCCCCGTCGCCGGCCTCGTCACGACGCTCCGGCACGAGGGCGAGCCGACGATCTACGCCCTGTCGGTCACCCGCGTCGACTGACCTCCGCGGCGAGCGCGCCCGGGCGCGCACCGTAGCGGCGCTCGTAGGCGCGAACGAAGTGGGTGGCACCGCGGAAGCCCCACCTCGCCCCCAAGGCCGCCACATCCGACCGGGTGAGCGTCTGGAGCGCCGATACCTCGAGCCGCGCCCGCTCCAGCCGCAGCGCACCGATGAACGGCGTCAGCGCGGCCTCCGACTCGCGGAATGCAGCCTGGAGGGTGCGCAGCGACACGCGGAGCTGGTCGGCCACCGCGGCGCTGGTGAGCGACGGGTCGTCGAGGCGCGCGTTCACCACCTGCATCGCCCGCACCACCAGCTGTTGGCCGGGTGTCGCCGGGGCCGCGTCGGCCTCGACGCGTTCGTTCGCCGCCGCCGAGAGCAGCCCGCGCACCGTCACGAGCGCCTGGTGTCGCAGCAGCACGACGGATGCGTCGGCGTGCGGCGACAGAATGCTCCCGAGCACGGCGGCGACGGCCGCGCCCAGCCCCCGCGTTCCATCGAGGGGCACCCATTCGAGCACGGCACGCTCCGCCCGGGTGAGCCAGAGGGCTTCGGTGTCGAACCCCGCTTCCGCGGGTGGGCGGGTGCCTGCCCGCGGTGCATCGTCGGTGTCGTCGACCAGGCGTGGCACGAGCCGGAGGGTGGTGCCCATCACGTGAACCCAGGACGCATCCGCGAGCCCGAGCCCGCCCGGCGCCACCACCCGCACCGTCTCCGGCACCGGCGCACCGCGCATCACGATCGCGCGCCGTCGGACACGGGCGGGCCGCCGCGGCGCCCGGTGGGGATCTGCCCCACGCCGGCCCCGCCCGACTCCTCTGCCGCCCCGACCCGTCGTCGTCGCCACTGCGCCGGCGTCACGCCCTCCGCCGTCTTGAAGGTGCGGATGAAGTGCGTGACATCGAGGTAGCCGATGCTCTCGGCGATCCGCCGCACGGGAAGCGTCGTCGTCTCGAGCAGGTGCCGGGCGCGGTCGATCCGCAGACGCCGCACCGTCTGGCCGAGTGTCTCCCGCTCGTCCTCGAACGCCGCGTGCAGGGTGCGCACCGAGACGTGCAGCTGCTGCGCGATCGCGAGCGCCGAAAGGCCCGGATCGCCGAGCTGTCGGCGCACGACCGTGCGCGCCGCCTCGGCCAGACACGCCCGGCCCGAATCGAGGGTGCCGACCTCGCCCGCATACTCGCGCGTCAGCATCCGCACCGCGTCGACGATGGCGCGTGACAGCGCAGTGCGGCTGTTCTCGCCGAGGTCTCCGCTCTGCGCATCCGCCCCCCGCAGCAGACCGCTCAGCACCGCACCGGCAGCCGAGTGCCGAGTGACGCCGCTCGTCGTCAGGCCGGCGATGAGGCCCGACGACGCTCCCGTGGCGGAGGCGGGCAGCTGCACGATCGTGGTGCGGAACTCCTCCGGATACACGAACTCGAACGGCCTGCTCACGTCGTACACGACGATGCCGCCGGCCGGAACGCTCGTCTGCCGGTCGTCCTGCTCCAGGATCAGCGAGCCCGCGTGCACGAGCTGCACCTGAACGCACTCGGCCGCCTGAGCGGGGACCTCGTCGAGCAGCGCCGTGACGCTCTGCGGCACCGAGGCGATGCGCGACATGGCCAGGTCGCCGAACTGCTGCCGTGACATGCGGCGGTAGGCGGGGACGTCGAGCAGTGTCTTCGCGCTCATCTGCACGAGCACGCAGGCGGGGTTGGACGGCAGGCGCACGTGCCCTCCTCGTGGGCGGTGGGGTTCGTGGATCGATGATTCCACAGACTCGGGCCCTCGCTGTCGGGCTGCCGGGAAACGGGTCGGCAGAATCGGCTTTTTCTGCACGCTTCGCCACCGGATGCGCAAACCTCGCGGCGCTCGCACCGCCGCGAGGCACAGTGACAGCACCGATCAGCGGTGCGCCGAGCATCCGCACGACTCCTTGCCTGACAGAAAGAAGAGGAACATGACCGACAGCCCCACCATCGTGCTCGTCCACGGCGCCTTCGCCGATGCCGCGAGCTGGGCCCCCGTCACCCGTGCGCTGCTGGATGCAGGGCACACGGTGCTGGTTCCGCCGGTGTTCAACCGGAGTCTCATCGGCGACTCGGCCTACATCCGCTCTTTCGTCGAGCAGATCGACGGGCCGGTGCTGCTCGCCGGGCACTCCTACGGCGGGGCGGTCATCACCGTCGCCGGTGCCGCGGACAACGTGGTGGGACTCGTCTACGTGGCCGGCTACGCGCTCGACGAGGGTGAGAGTCTCGGCCAGCTGCAGGGCGGCTTCCCGGATTCGGAGCTCGCTGCCAACCTCGTGTACTCGCCGTACCCGATCGAGGGCGCCGAGCCCGGAACCGACGTCTCGGTGAAGATCGACGCCTTCCCCGCCGTGTTCGCGGGCGGGGTGCCGGAGGAGCGCACGCAGGTGCTGGCGGTGTCGCAGCGCCCCCTCGCGGCCGTCGCGTTCTCGGAGGCCGCGCCGGTCGCGGCGTGGAAGACGAAGCCTGCGTGGGGCATCGTGTCGAGCGCCGATCGCACCATCAACCCCGACGTCGAGCGCTTCGGGTACACCCGCGCCGGGATGCGCCGCCAGATCGAGCTCGATGCGCCGCACCTCGCCATGCAGAGTCACCCTGAGGAGGTCGCGGCGTTCATCCAGAGCGCCATCGACGAGTTGGCGGCGGACGCCTGAGCGGTCGCGATTGATGGTTGCACTGAGAGTAACGATGCACCTAGTGTAACTATCAATCGCGAGCCGACCCGGCATGGTCCGGCACGGTGTCGCGGCAGACCGTGAACCGATCGGAGACACCGATGTCAGATCGCCCCGCCGAACCGCGCCCTGCCGAACCGCGCCCTGCCGAGCCGCGCCCGGCCGAACCGGGCCCCGCCGCCTCGCCGCGAGCGGCGCTGGGCTTCCTCCCGTTCCTGCAGTTCGCCACCGGACTCCTCAGCGCCTGGTACATCGTGCTGCTGAGCGAGATCGGCCGGGAGTTCGCCGTGAGCACCGCCGCGCTGAACTGGGTCAACGCGATCTACATGCTCGCCACGGTCGTCCTCGTGCCCATCCTCGCGAAGCTCGGCGACGTGTACGGCCACCGCCGGCTGTCGATCTACGCCGCGATCGCGGTCACCCTCGGCACGGCGCTCATCGCCCTCGCCCCCTCGTACGGCGTCCTCCTCGCCGGCCGCGCGCTGCAGGCGCCGCTGGCCGCGTTCCTCCCGCTGTCGTTCGCGATCGTGCGGGAGCGGGCCGGTGAATCCTCCGGCAAGGCGGTCGGCAGCCTGGTCGGCTCGGCGACGATCGGTGGTGCGCTCGGCGGCATCGGCGCCGGCCTGGTGCTGCAGGCGTTCGGTGATCTCGGGCCGACGTTGTGGATACCCGTTCTGGTCATCGGCGCGTGCGTGCCGGGGCTCATCTTCTTCGTCAAGGAGACGAAGGTGCGCGCATCCGGCGGCGTCGACTGGGCGGGGGCGAGTCTGCTCGGCATCGGCCTCCTGACCACCCTGGGCGCCTTCGCCAACGCGCCGGCGTGGGGCTGGACCGACCCGCGCACACTCATCGGCATCGGCGTCGGTCTCGTGCTGCTGGTGGTGTGGGTGCTCGTCGAGAACCGGGTGAGCAGCCCCCTCGTCGACATGGCCGTGCTGACCAGGGGCGGAGTCGGACTGCCGCTGCTCATCGCGTTCCTCGGCGGCGCGCAGTTCTTCGGCAGCACGACGGCGACGACCGTCTTCGCGCTGTCCGACCCCGCAGTCGACGGCTTCGGGCTGGGGTTCACGCCCGCCACCGCGGGACTCATCGTGATCCTCACGACCGTCGGCACCATCGTGACGGCCTTCAGCGGAGATCGGGTCTCCCGCATCCTCGGCGTGCGAGCCACCATCTTCATCTCCGGCGTGCTCGTCGCGGGCGCCTACCTCCTGCTGCTCCTGTCGGCCGGATCCGTGGTCGTCTTCCTGACGGCCGCCGTCATCACCGGGCTCGGCAACGGACTGCTGCTCAGCGTCGTCCCCGCCGTCATCGTGCGCATGGCGCCGGCGGATGCGGTGGGCATCGCCTCGGGCCTGTACAACACGGCGCGTGCCGCCGCCGGAGCCGTCGCGGGCGCATTCTTCGCGTTCGTGATGGCCTCGCTGACGGTGGACGGGTCATCCGCCGTGCAGTTCATCGCGGTCTGGGCGATCTGCGGTGCACTCAGCCTCGTGTTCGCCCTGCTCGGGCTCTTCGTGCGGGTGCGTTCGGTCGACGGCGACGCATCCGCCGCCGGGAGCCTTCGTCTCCGGGCCACGCAGGGCCTCATGCTCTCGATGAGCAAGCGGATGGCGAAGTCGGCGCCGACCCTCGAGCGGTCGCGGGAGATCACGCAGGGCGTCGAGAACCGTCTGAAGATCGCTCGCGGGGTGCAGGAGCTCCACGAGGTCATCGACGGCGTACCCGTTCGCCGTTTCACGGCGGGCGCCGCCACGGCCCGGGTGCTGCACGTGCACGGTGGCGCCTACGTCGGCGGGAGCGCCACCTTCGGCCGCGCGCACTCCGACCTCGCCCGGCGCCACCCCGTCGACATCGTCAGTGTCGACTACCGGCTGGCGCCGGAGCATCCGTACCCCGCCGCCGTGGACGACGCGCTCGCCGTCTATCGGTCGCTGATCGGCAGCGGCCCGATCGCGATCGTCGGGGAGTCGGCGGGCGGCGGGCTCGCCCTCTCCCTCGCTCAGCGCATCCGCGACGAGGGTCTGCCGATGCCGGCCGTCGTGGCCGCCGTCATGCCCTGGGCCGACCTCACCCAGACGAGCGCCAGCTACGACCTCAACCGGGGGCGGGATGTGCTCACGCGGGAGGGCCTGACGCGCAGTGCCCGTCTCTACGCCGGTGCGCTGGAGCTCGACGACCCGCTCGTGTCGCCGGTGTTCGGCTCGTTCGCGGGCTTCCCGCCGACGCTCGTGCTCGTGGGTACGCACGACTCGCTGCTGGAGGATGCGCGCGCCGTGCACCGCCAGCTCGTCGAGGACGGGGTGGCGACCGAGCTGGTCGAGGTCGCCGGCGGCGCGCACGGCTTCATCCAGCTGCCGGCCCCGGAAGGGCGGCGCGCGATGGCGCGCATCCACCGGTTCATCCTCGACGCCCTCGCGCTGTGAACCTCGTCGTCGACGCTCGACGCAGGCCCGGCGATCGGAGCGGATAGCCTGTGGTGATGAGCAGCGGAGTGGATCGTCGGGCGGCGCTCAAGGCGCGCCACCGCGACGCGATCCTCGCCGCTGCCCGGGAGCTGATCCGCGAACGCGGGGGACCGACCTTCGGGGTCGACGAGCTGGCCGACCGGGCCGACATCGCCCGGCGCACCGTGTTCAACCACTTCGCCTCGCTCGACGACGTGCTCGTCGCCGTCTGCGAGACCGACATCCTGGTGGTGGTGGATCAGTTCCGCAACGCCATCCGGGCGAACCCGCCCGCGTCGGCGTCCGCCGGGTCGGTGTACGAGGACATCGCGCGGGCGGTGCGATCGACCGACATCCCGCCGGTGATCGTCGCCGTCGTGCAGACGCTCGGTGCTCCTGGCAGCAAGGGCGCCAAGCGGGGGATGCTCTCCCAAGCCGCCCTCGAACGAGCGACCGGTGACCTCATCCACGACGTCCACGACCGCAACCCGGGCGCCAACCCGTTGAGCTCGGAACTGCTCGTGCAGTTCCTGACGGCGGGTCTCGTGGTGATCGGCCGGCACTGGTTCCGGCGCACGGGCGGAAAGCTTGACGCGAGGGGCCGCGCCGAATGGGACGCGCTGGTGGAGGAGCTCCTCGCCAGTCTGCGCCCCCCGCAGGCCGCCTGAGCCGCGGCCGCGCCCGCGTTCCCGTTCGCGTTCGCGTTCGCGTTCGCGTCGAGGTTCGCGTTCGCGTCCGCGTCCGCGTCGATCAGGGCAGGCGGATGCGCGCGCCGTCGAGCTCGCCGGCCGAGGCGTCCCAGAGGGCCACCACCGCCGACGCCAGGGTGGCGACGTCGGTGAAGCCGGCGAAGGTCTTCTCGGGGGCTTCGGCGCGCATCCGGTCGTCGACGAGGGCTTTCACCACGAAGACGGTGGCAGCGGCGCGCAACGAGTCCTCGCCCTGGTCGGCGCGGAAGCCGTGCGCGACCGAGCGCAGCCACGACTCCGCCGCGGCCTTGGCGGCGGTGTAGTCGGCGCCGGACGCGGTCGGCGCGTCGACCGTGGTGGAGGAGACCGCCGCGACACGACCGGCCTCGGAGGCCACCAAGGCCGGGTAGAACGCGCGAGTGGTGTTGCGCAGCGTGCGGAACGAGCGCTCCATCGCGGCCCAGCCCTCGTCGGTCTGGCCCGCTATGCCCTTGCCGCCGACCCAGCCGCCCACGAGGTGCACCAGTCCGTCGACCGGGCCCGAGGCGATCAGCCGGAGCGCGAGGGCGTCGACCGCCGCGCTGTCGGCCAGGTCGCACAGCTCGGTGCCGATCCCCGCGACCTCGAGTGCGAGGTGGTCGAGCCGCTCGGGGTTCGACCCCACCGCGACCACCGTGGCCCCGGCCTCCGCGAGCGCGCGGCAGGCCGCGATCCCCGACGCGCTCGTGGCACCCGCGACGACCACCCGCCGCCCAGCGGCGCCGCCCGGACCTGCGCCGTCGCCACTGTGGCCCTGGCCCGCGTCGTGCGTGTCGCTCATCCCTTCATCCTGGCCTCATCGCCCCGCGCCGTCGAGCGCTTCGCGGCGACCGGTCAGTCTCGGCCCGTGATGCCGGCCGTCGAGGCGATGGTGTCGTGCATCTTCTTGTCGAGCGCCTCGTAGAACATCGAGAGCGGGAATTCGTCGTCGAGCACGGCATCGGTCAGCCCGCGCGGCGGCCCGTCGAGAGGCAGGGCCGACGGGCCCTGCGTCCAGACGGATGCGGGGTTCGGCGTGAGCGTGGAGGTGATCAGCTCGTAGGCGGCCAGCCAGTGCGCCGTCTTCGGCCGGTCGATCGAGCGCCAGTAGAGCTCGTCGATCGCGTCGCCGAGTGCCGTCACCGCGTCGGCCACGTCGGGCCAATCGATGGTCAGCTTCGTGTCGGTCCAGTGCAGCACACCGCGCTGGTGCAGCCAGGCGAACAGCAGCTGGCCGCCGAGACCGTCGTAGTTGCGCACCCGCGAGCCGGTGATGGCGAAGCGGAAGATGCGGTCGAACAGCACCGCGTACTGCACCAGCTTCGCGTGCTCGAGCAGCACGGCGTCGTCGGCGCCGAGCGCCTCGCCCGCGGCCGACGATGCCGCCGAGAGCCGCCGCTCGATCGTCACCGCCTCCCGGAACGCCGTCAGATCGCACCGCAGCTCCTCCAGCGAATAGAGGAAGTACGGCATCCGCTGCTTGATCATGAACGGGTCGAACGGCAGATCGCCCCGCATGTGCGTGCGGTCGTGGATGAGGTCCCACATCACGAAAGTGCGCTCGGTGAGCTCCTGGTCGTCGAGCAGCCGCGCCGCGTCGGCGGGCAGCTCCAGTCGGGTGACGGATGCTGCCTCCCGCACCACCCGGCGGAACCGCGCGGCCTCGCGGTCGGCGAAGATCGCGCCCCAGGTGTACTGCGGGATGCTCGACGTCGCGACCGACTCCGGGAACAGCACCGCCGAGTTGGTTTCGTACCCGGCCGTGAAGTCGAGGAAGCGGATGGGCACGAAGAGCGCGTTCGAGTAGTCGCCGGCCTCGAGCGCCGCGATGAACGACGGCCACAGCACCTCCACCAGCACCGCCTCGACGTGCCGGTCGGTGCTGCCGTTCTGCGTGTACATCGGGAACACCACGAGGTGGCGGGCCCCGTCGACGCGGTGCTGCTCGGGGCGGAAGGCCACGAGCGAGGCCAGGAAGTCGGGCACCCCGAAGCCGGAGGCGGCCCAACTCTCGAAGTCGGCCTGCAGCGCCACGAGGTAGTCGTGGTCGTGCGGGAAGTGGTGAGCCAGTCGCGCGATGTCGGCCACGATAGTGGCCACCAGCGAGCGCGCAGCCGGGTGGTCGACGGGGTCGGGGATCGACCCGTCCTTCACCTGCAACGGCTGGAGTGCCGTCACGGCGGCCTTGAGCGACACCCAGGCGGGTGAGTGGACCAGGGCGTCGGACGAGCCGTGCGAGGCGTCTTCGACGACCTCGGGTTCTCCGATGATGGCCTGGGATGCGAGCGGGGTGCGTGCGCGAGCGGACATGGTCGAACCTCCAATCGGTCGTCCATTCGAGCCTAGGCGCACGGCTTCTGCGCTTCGTTGTCCGCGCATCCGCTTTCTTGCGTAGAACGCCCGACCACACGCGGATTTTCGGCGAGCGCGCTGACCCGCGCCTTCCCAGGAGCGCGCGAGCGCCCCGGGTAGCATGGACCGCGATGGAGAAGCAGACGGCCGCGGCCACCACCAGCGCGAGCCGCCGCACCGCCAGGCAGCGGCAGACGCCGCAGAAGCAGCAGCCGAGCCACTTCTTGCCGCACATCCAGGGCCTGCGCGCCATCGCCGTTCTCCTCGTCGTGGTCTACCACTTCTGGCCCGGCCGCCTCACCGGCGGGTACATCGGTGTGGACGTCTTCTTCGTGATCTCGGGCTTCTTGATCACCCAGCAGCTCACCCGCCAACTCGAGCGCACCGACCGCATCGCCCTGCCGAGCTTCTACGCCAAGCGCGCGCGGCGCCTGCTCCCGGCGGCCATCGTGGTGCTGATCTTCGCGAGCCTCGCGACGCTCTTCATCATGCCGTTGTCGAGTCTGACCGAGAACGTGCGCGAGATCCTGGCCTCCACTTTTTATGTGGAGAACTGGGTGCTGGCCATCAACTCTGTGGATTACCTCGCCGCCGCCAACGAAGCCAGCTTGGTGCAGCACTACTGGTCGCTGTCGCTGGAGGAGCAGTTCTACCTGTTCTGGCCCGTGCTGCTGCTCGGCGCATCCGTCGTGGCGATGAAGTTCCTGAAGGGCAAGCGCTGGCTGGCGCTCATCACCGTGCTCGGCGTCGTGGGCGTCGTGTCGTTCATCCTCTCCATCGTCACCACGGCGAACGACCCCGCGAGCGCCTACTTCGTCACCTACACCCGGGTGTGGGAGTTCGCGGTGGGCGGCGCCCTCGCCTTGCTGCCGCGGCTCCGGCCGACCCGGGCGTGGCAGTCGAACATCCTCGGCTGGGGCGGCATCGTCGTGGTGCTCGCCTGCGGCTACCTCTTCAACCAGGCCACGCCCTTCCCCGGATACATGGCGGCGATCCCGGTGCTCGGCACCGCCGCCATCATCGTCGCCCACCACCGCGAGAAGCCGTGGGATGCGGGCCGCGTGCTGAGCGTGCGCCCGGTCGCCTTCATCGGCGACATCTCCTACTCGCTCTACCTCTGGCACTGGCCCCTCATCATCATCGCGCCCTACATCCCGGGCTGGGGTCTCAGCATCTGGAACCGCATCGCGCTGTTCCTGTTCTGCTTCGTCATCGCCTGGGCCACCAAACGCTTCATCGAAGACCCGGCCCGCACCTGGACCTTCTTCACCAGCCGCCGACCCCGCGTCACGATGATGGGGGTCGTCGCGGTGATGGCGGTGTCGAGCCTGTTCGCGGGCACCGCGTGGGCCGTGCAGCAACCCAAGTACGACGCCGAGGCGTCGCAGCTGGCCGACACCCTGGCGAACCCGCCGGACTGCTTCGGCGCCGCATCCGGCCCCACCGACGGCCTCGACCCGATCGACCCGCTCTGCGTGAACCCGGCGCTTGCGAACGAGATCATCCCGAGCCCCGGCTTCGGCAACGCCGATCGGCCGCTGCACCCCGACTGCCTCAGCACCCTCAACGACGCGACGGTGCGCGACTGCCAGTTCGGCAGCGATGCGGCGGATGCACCCCAGATCGCCCTCATCGGCGACAGCCACGCCTATGCGCTGATGGATCCGTTCATCGAGATGGCCGAACGCAACGGCTGGCATCTCACCACCTACCTCAAGGGCGGCTGCCCGTGGACGACGACCCCGCTGTCCGCGCGGGACGCCTTCGCGGTGTCGTGCGACACCTGGCGGGAGACCCTCACCGGGCAGTTGGCCGCGCATCCGCCGTTCGACGCCGTGTTCACCGCCGCGCTCACCGACCGCAACGTGCCCGGCACCGCCGACGTCGAGCAGATGGCCGCCATCGGCTACGGCGAGGCGTGGAAGCAGGTACTCGACCAGGGCACACCGATCGTGACCGTCGTCGACAACCCGGCGTGGGAGGACGACCCGAACAAGTGCCTGCGCACCCAGTCGGCCGCCGACTGCACCGAGCCGCGCGACGAGGGGCTGGCCGAGTTCGACCCCATCGCGCTCGCCGCGGCCGGCGCCGTGACCCAGGGTCAGGACGTGACGCTGCTCGACTTCAGCGACACCTACTGCACCGAGACGAGCTGCTCGGCGGTCGTCGGCGGCGCGAACGTCTACCGCGACACCGACCACCTCACCCGCACCTTCGCGTTCACCCTCGAACCGTTCCTCGAGCGGGCGATGGTTGCCGCGATCGGGCGCTGAGCCGGGACTGAGCGGATGCGCGGAGTGCGGAACGCGCAGAACGCATGGAGGGTGCGGGCATGCTGGGGGTGCTGACCGGATTCGGGATCATCGGTTTCGTGATCCTCGTGGGCTACGCGGTGCAACGGGCCCGCATCCTGCCCGCCGAGACCCCGCTCGTGCTGAACCGGGTGGTGTTCTTCGTGGCGATGCCGGCACTGCTGTTCACGGTGCTGGCGCGCTCGCATCCGGCCGCCATCTTCGCCACCCCCACCCTGGCGTCGCTCGCGGCGATCGTGGTGGCGGCCGTGCTCTACCTGGTCGCATCGCGGCTCTGGTTCCGGCAGCCGCTGGCCGAGACGACGGTGGGCACGGCCGCGGCGTCGTACGTGAACGCCAACAACATCGGCCTCCCGGTCGCCACCTACGTGCTCGGCAACGCGCAGCTCGTGGTGCCGGTGCTGCTGCTGCAGCTCATCCTGATGGCGCCCGCATTGCTGGCGATCCTCGACATCAGCTCACGCGGCTCGGCCTCGGTGTCGACGATCCTCACGCAGCCGCTGCGCAATCCGATCATCATCGCGTCGCTCCTCGGGATCGTGGTGGCGGTCACCGGGCTTCAGCTGCCGGATGCGGTGATGGCCCCGTTCGAGCTCATCGGCGGGGCCGCGGTGCCGATGGTGCTGCTGGTGTTCGGCATGTCGCTCGTCGGTCAGCGCCCGCTCCGGGCGGGGAGCGGACGGCGGGCCATCGCGGCGGCGAGCCTGATCAAGCTCGCGGTGATGCCGATCGCGGCGTTCCTGTTCGGCAAGTTCGTCTTCGGGCTCGACGCGGAGCACCTGTTCGGGGTCGTCGCGCTCGCGGCGCTGCCGACCGCGCAGAACATCTACAACTACGCGGCCCGGTACGATCGCGCGGTGACGCTGGCGCGCGACACGGTGCTCGTGACGACGATCGGCTCGGTGCCAGTTCTCGTGGTGGTGGCGGCGCTCCTCGCGCCGTGAGGCGTTCGGTCGGCCCGGGTCAGGGGAGTTTCTCGAAGCGCTGCCGGGCGCGGGTGGCGGCCCGGGCGGCGGCGTCGGATGCGCGTTGCGCCACCACGCGCTCCTTGCGGAGGGCGGCGGCGCGGCGATCGGCTTCGGTCAGGGCATCCTGAAGCTCCTCGACGCGCCGCTTCAGGTCGCGGAGCTCCACGGCCGCATCGCGGCGTTCGTCGGCGGTGTCGCGGATGCGCAGGTCGAGCGCCGCGAGTTCGGCTTCGGCGAGCTCGGCGTCGTGCTGGGCATCCTCGGCCTCCTGCTCGGCTCGGCGCTTCGCCTCCCGCCGGGCCTCGCGGCGCGCCGCGAGCTCGTCGCCGCGGTCGGGGCGGGGCGCGGGCGCGTGCGCGGGCGCGTCGCCGGGCCCCGATTGCGCCGTGTGCTTGCGATCGGTGGCGCCGCGGACCGGGGCGGAGGCGGAGGCGCGGGGGGGAGACGGCCGCTCCGGCGTCGCGCCGGGCGCCGGAAGCGCCTCGGGCACCGCGACCGCGGAGGCGAGGTCGACCGGGTCGAGGCCGGACCCCGAGAAGGTGCGCACGAGGGTGCCGTCGCGCACGGCGGCGGCCGCGGCCGGGTCGCCCATCGCGGCCTGGAGCGTCTGCTGCACCTCGACCGCCGCAGCCTCCGAGACGGGCACGCCCAATTCCTCACCGAGCTCGCGGGCGGCGCGACCGATCCCGCCGAGCATCCGCTGCCGGTCGTGGCCCAGTTCGCGCAGCGAGTCGCGGTCGAACGCGTCCTGGGCGGCGCGCATCCGCTCGCCGAGGTCGAGCACGGCGTCGACGTCGTCGAACCGGTGCCGCACCAGGGCGTTCACGGCCCACGCCGCGACCGACGGCTTCGCCAGCGCCCGGATGCGCGTCGCCAGCGCCCGGTCGCCGTCGTCGGCGGCCTCCTTCGCGCGGGCGTTCCGCGCGGCGATGAACTCGGCGGGCGGGAGGGCGTGGAGCTCGCGGGCGATCGACGCGAGGGACTCCATCGCTCCTCCGTTCCCGCCCGCTGTGCTCGGGCCCTGGGCATGAGCATACGGCGCACCGTCATGCTAAAGATGGGACATGAGCGAGTCGACCCCCGAGAACCCCGCCGGCCGCCCGGTCGCCGACCACCGCATCGACGCGGTGCCCGGCGACGGCCGCGACGAGACCGAGAACGAGCGCCTCGACCGCAACTGGAACGAGATGCTGCAGGAGCTGCGGGTCATCCAGACCGGCACGCAGATCCTCACCGGCTTCCTGCTCGCCGCCGTCTTCCAGTCCCGCTTCGAGGAGCTCGACGACTACCAGCGCACCGTCTACCTCTGCCTCGTCGTCACCTCGATCGTGACGACGGTGTTCGGGCTCACGCCGGTGAGCCTGCACCGGGCGCTGTTCCGGCAGCGCAAGAAGGCCGAAGTCGTGCGGGCGACCGACCGCATCCTGCAGTTCACGATGGCCGGGGTGGCGTTGACGCTGGCCGGCACCGGGATGCTCATCTTCGACTTCGTGTTCGGCCGCGCCGGCGGGATCGTGGTGGGGGTGGCGATCCTCCTCGTCGTGGTGGCGCTGTGGGTCGTCGTGCCTCGCGTCGTGCGGCGCACACGGCACATCGAGCTGCGCGGCTAGGGCGCGGGTGCCGGCTCGGCCTCTGCCGGCGTCGACGCAGTCCCGGCGGTGAGGCCGGCCCAGAGCAGGGCGATGGCGGCGTCGATGTCGGATGCGCGGCTCCCGTCGCGGGCCGGCGCGGCGTCGAGGGGCCCGCTCGTGGGGAGGGTGGCGGCGCCGTGCACCGCCCCGAGCAGCACTCGCGCGAGGAGGTCGGCGTCGCCGCGGCCGATGACGCCGGATGCCTGAGCCGTGCGGATGAGATCGGCGACGACGGTGACGCCGACCTGACGGTCTGCCTCGATCTGCGGGTCGGCATCCGACCCCCACATCACCTCCAGTAGTGCGCGATGCTCCACGGCGAATTCGGCGTAGCCGTGCAGGACGGCCGCCAGGCGGTCGCTGACCGGGTGATCGTGTCCGTGGGCGACAGCAGCCGCTGCGAGGCGGGCGTTAAGGGTGGCGAAACCCTCGTGCGCGAGGGCGTCGAGCAGCGCACGCCGGTCGCGGAAGTGCCGCGCGGGCGCCCCGTGACTCACCCCGAGGTCGCGCGCGAGCTGCCGCAGCGACAGGTTCTCGGCGCCCGCGGATTCGACGGTCTGCGCAGCCCGCTCGAGCAGCGCACGGCGCAGGTCGCCGTGGTGGTAGCTGCTCGGGTCGCTCACCCGGCCAGTCTGCCGCACCCCGCCGTCCGGGGCGGGGAATCCTACGGCGGTCAGGGGGCGAGGCGGCGGACGAGTTCCTCCCACCCGTCGGCCAGACGGGTCGTCGTCAGCCCGCTCACCGCGCCGGGCGGCAGCACGAGCATCGCCTCCAGCATCGAGATGAGGTTGAAGGCCAGCACGGGCAGGTCGCCCGTCACCCCGGCCTGCCGCAGCAGGCCGACCACGTGCATCTCGGTCACCTTCCGTGCCGGAACCGCGTAGCGCGACTCGGGCGGCGCCTCCGACTCGCGCAGCAGGTCGCCCTCGGTGGCGAGCACGTCGATCCGCGCGCGGCCGAAGGCGACGAGCCGCTCGATCGGATCGGCTCCTGGGCCGAGCGGAGGTGGCCCGCTCATCATGCGGCCCTGGAACTCGCGCTCCGCGTCGTCGAGCAGCGCGCGGAAGACGCCCGTGCGCGACCCGAAGCGGCGGAAGATCGTGCCCTTGCCCACGCCCGCCTCCGCGGCCAGCCCGTCCATCGTGAGGGCGCTCATGCCGTCCCGCTCGGTGATGCGGCGGGCGGCGGCGAGAATGCGGGCGCGGTTGCGCGCCGCATCCGATCGCTCGTGGGCGGGTTCGTCGTCAGGCGTGCTCTCGGCGGGCCGGATGCTCGTCGGCAACCCGAGCGGCACGCTCGAGCCGGCATCGGGCGAAGACATGCACGGACTGTAGCACGGGCGGGAATAACCGGACCGCGGTCCGGTTTAATTCACGGTATCGCCAGATCCGCCGCCCTCCGGCGCGGCCTGTCCACCCGTTCACAAGGAGAAAAATGACTGACATCCTCGTCCTCGTCGGCAGCCTGCGCGCTGCATCCACCAATCGCCAGCTCGCCGAAGCGGCGGTCGCGGTCGCTCCGGAAGGGGTGAACCTGAGCGTGTACCAGGGCCACAGCGCCCTCCCGCTCTTCAACGAGGACATCGACGTCGAGGGCCAGGTGCCCGAGGCCGTCGTCGAGTACCGCGCGGCGATCTCCGCCGCCGATGCCGTGCTGATCGTGACCCCCGAACACAACGGCACCATGCCCGCCAACCTGAAGAACGCGATCGACTGGTCGTCGCGCCCCTTCGGTGTGAGCGCCATCTCGGGCAAGCCGGTCGCGATCATCGGCACCTCGTTCGCGCAGTACGGGGGTGTCTGGGCGCAGAACGAAGCGCGCAAGGCCCTCGGCATCGCCGGCGCCAAGGTCATCGAGAACACCGTGCTCGCCGTGCCGAACTCGATGGTGCGGTTCGCCGAGACCCACCCGAAGGACGACGCCGAGATCGTGGAGCAGCTGCGCGCCTTCCTCGCCGAGTTCGTGACCGAGCTCGATGCCCTCGAGGCGGCCCCCGCCGCCGAGGAGCAGGCCGCGTAGCGCCGCCCCCAGCGTCCGGCCCCTCCGGCTTATTCGGCCGGAGCCCGGGTCCCGCGCTGCGCGGGACGCCGCAACGACGGAGTTCGCCCGCAGGTACGGATGCAGCATCCGTAGTCGCCGAATTCGGGCCTGATCCTCCGTCGTTGCGGAGGCCGCGCGAAGACACGAAGGGCGCCCGCACGACTGCGGGCGCCCTTCTGTGTGTGGCGAGACTACTCGGTCGCGCCGCCCTCGGCGGCTGCCGCCTGCTGCTTCGCGACCGCCTCGGAGTAATCCTTCTTCACGGCGTCCATGTCGAGTCCGCGCACCTGAGCGATGACGTCTTCGAGCACGTGACCGGGCAGTGACCCGGGCTGCGCGAAGATCGGGATGCCGTCGCGGTAGCCCACCAGTGTCGGAATCGACGTGATGCCGTACGACGCGGCGAGCTGCCGCTGGTCTTCGGTGTCGACCTTGGCGAAGGTGATGTCGCCGTGCTCTTCGGAGGCCTTCTCGAACACGGGAGCGAACTGCTTACAGGGGCCGCACCAGTCGGCCCAGAAATCGATGAGCACGATGCCGTCGGCAACCGTCTCGTCGTGGTTCTCAATGGTCAGAGTCTTCGTGGACATACCTCAGTCAACACTCCACGCGCGCCGAAATTCCAGCGGTCCAGCGGATGCTCAGCTCACGTGCACCTCGGGCCGGTGCCGTCTGTCCCGTTCCGCCCGCCGCAGCACCTCCCGGGTCACGGGAGCCACCTCGCCCGTGCCGGTCACGAGGTATTTGAACATGTTGGAGATCGGGCTGCCCTCGGTCCACTCGAAGTAGATGTTCGGCACCACCCCGGTGATGTCGCGGATCTCGAGCAGCACCGTCGCGATGGTGTTCGGGATGTTGCCGCTCGTCACCCGCAGCACCCGGAAGCCGTGGGCGGTCTCGCCGCGCACCACGAGGTCTTCCTCGAAGTCGGACGAGTCCGACGGGTACACCTCGAGGAAGATGACCGGCGAGCGCTGCGGGATGCCGCTGTCGCGCCGCTCCTCCGCGATCTTCTGGCTGTACTCCTGCGCCGACCCGTCGTCGGGTTCGTTGGCGACGATGCGGATGGAGTCGTACTCGTCGGCATCCGTCAGCACGAAGTCGATCGCCGCCGGGTCGAGGGTGACCGAGGTGGCACGCAGCTGGAACGAGCGCTGCACCCGCGAGATGATCGACACCGCGATGATGGCGATGATGAACAGCGCCGCGATGCGCACCCCGTCGGGCCGCTCGATCACGTTCGCCACCGTCGTGTAGAGGAACACGACCGACACCACGGCGAACCCGATCATGGCGGCGCGCTGCTTCTTGCGCAGCGCCGAGAGCGTGACCGCGACGGATGCGGAGGTGATGAGCACGAGCACGCCCGTCGCGTAGGCGCCGGCCTGGGCATCCACGTTCGCGCCGAACCAGAGCGTGATGAGCACGGCGATGGCGGTGAACACGAGCACGAGCGGTCGCACGAGCCCGGCCCAGTGCGGCGCCATGCCGTAGCGCGGGAGGTACCGCGGCACCAGGTTGAGGAGGCCGGCCATCGCGGAGGCGCCCGCGAACCAGAGGATGGCGATGGTGCTCACGTCGTAGACGGTGCCGAACACCTCGCCGAGGTACTCGTGCGCGAGGTAGGCGAGCGCGCGGCCGTTCGCGGGGCCGCCGGCCTCGAAGTCCTTCTGCGGAATCAGCAGCGTCGTGGCGAAGCTCGACGTGATGAGGAACGCGCTCATGATGAGCGCCGCCGTGGTGAGCAGGCGCCGGGCGCCACGGATGCGCGCCAGCGGCTTGTCGGGCCGATCATCCGGCCCGCCCTTGATCTGCGGCATCACCGCCACACCGGTCTCGAAGCCGGACAGCCCGAGGGCCAGCTTCGGGAAGGCGATCAGCGCGATGCCGACCATGACGAGCGGATTCCCGTGCGAGGCGGTGAGGGCACCCCACCAGTCGTCGATCACGACGGGGTTCTCGAACACGTGCCCGAGCGCGACCACCACGACCACGGCGTTCAGCACGAGGAACACCGCCACCAGCACGACGGCGATGTTGATGGCCTCCTTGAAGCCGCGCAGGAACACCACCGCGAGGGCGGCGATCAGCACGAGCGTGATGATCACCTGCTGCCCCTCGAACCAGCTCGGGGCGAACGGGTTCTCGATGGCGTGCGCCGTCGCATCCGCAGCGCTCAGGGTCATGGTGATCATGAAGTCGGTGGCCGCGAAGCCGAGCAGCACCAGCACCACGAGCTTGCCGCCCCACCAGGGCAGCAGCCGCTCGAGCATGGCGATCGAGCCCTCGCCGCGGAAGCTCTCGCGGGCCACCCGGCGGTAGACGGGCAGCGCGCCGGCGAGGGTGATGACGATGAGGATGATCGTGGCGAACGGGCTCAGGAGGCCCGCGGCCAGCGCCGCGATGGCGGGCTGGTAGCCGAGGGTCGAGAAGTAGTCGACGCCGGTGAGGCACATGACGCGCCACCAGGAGTGCGTCTTCTCGGGTTTCGCGGCGCCCGGGCCGGGGTGTCGCCCGGCGTTGTCGGTGCTGCCCACGAGCCAGTTGGCCAGTCGGCCGTGCTGACGCTGCGAGCTCGGATGCGGCACGCCGGGAGTGATGTTCGAACCGGCGCCGACGGAGGAGGACATGGGTTTGGCGGGCCGGGGTCAGCCGAAGATCATCGGGCGGTCGTCGTCGTCATCGGCCGACGGCAGCGGATCGAGGTCGACGACCACCGGCACGTGGTCGGAGGGGGCGTCGCCCTTGCGTTCGTTGCGGTCGATGCGCGCCGCCGACACCAGCTCGGTGAAGGGCTCGGAGCCCATGATGAAGTCGATGCGCATGCCCTCGTTGCGGGGGAAGCGGAGCTGCTTGTAGTCCCAATAGGTGTAACCGGTGGGCACGAGGGGGCGCACGACATCCGTCAGCCCGATCTGCTCGAACACGGAGAAGGCGGCGCGTTCGGGCGGCGAGACGTGGGTGGCGCCGGCGAAGACCCCGATGTCCCACACGTCGGAGTCGAGCGGGGCGATGTTCCAGTCGCCCATCAGCGCGAGCGGCTGCGTGGGGTTGGCGGCGAGCCAGGCCTTCGTCTGCGCCGCGAGTTCCTCGAGCCAGGCCAGCTTGTAGACGTAGTGCGGGTCGTCGACCAGGCGGCCGTTCGGCACGTAGAGGCTCCACAGCCGCACCCCGTCGACGGTCACCCCGAGCGCGCGCGCCTCGAGCGGCAGCGACCCGTCGTCGAGGGGCTTGCCGAAGCCAGGCATGCCGGTGAAGGTGTTGGCGAGGTCGGTCATCGGCAGGCGGCTCGCGAACGCCACGCCGTTCCATTGGTTGAGGCCGTGCAGCACCACCTCGTACCCGGCCTCGTGGAAGGCGTCGAAGGGGAACTGCGACTCCTTGCACTTGATCTCCTGCATGGCGAGCACGTCGACGTCTTCCCGCACCAGCCAGTCGACCACCCGGCCCACACGCGCACGGATCGAGTTCACATTCCAGGTCGCAACACGCATGCCCATACGCTACCGGCACCCTCCGTCATCACCATCACCCGATGCTCCCGTGGGTTCGGCGGCGCCTGACGGTCAGCGTCACCCCGGCCACCAGCGCGGCAAGAGCGGCGATCGCGAGCACGAGCAGAAGCGGGGATGCACCCGTGGCAGCCAGTTGGCTCGACCCGGCACCGGCACTCGCGTCCGGCGTGCCCGTCTCGCCTGGGGTCCCTCCGGGGGACGAGGGTTCAGGGGCGGAGGCATCGACGTCACCGAGGGGAGACGCGCTCCCCGGCGCGGCCCAGACCGTGTCGGGCGAGAGGGTGAGGTTCCACGTGCTCCAATTGACGTCCGCCCAGGGGCCGAGGGTGATCGGGGCTTCCCATCCTTCGGCGCCCAAGGCCGCGTTCCCGGAGCCGGCGATGACGGCCAGTGCCCCTGCCTGTGGTTGGAAGGTCCAGTCCTGCTGCGCGCCGGGAGCATCGGCGGGGTAGGCGCAGGGTTGTCCGGTGAGCGTGTCGGTGGTGTACGAAGCACACAGCCCGGCCGTGCCGTTGGCGATCTCGAAGGAATCGGCGCCGACCGTCGTCGGCAGCAACGCCCATTCCTGGATGCCCGACTCACCGATCGGGATCACCGAGGTGATCGGGTTCCCCGCGCCCGCGGGCGGAGCCACCCACAGGTGTCCGTCGGTCTGGGTGATCGCGTACTCGTCGGCCAGCACGGGCTGGAAACTGACCGAAGGCCCGGACGTCGAGGTGGTGAAGCCGGCTTGCGCGACACCTGACGCGAGGTAGCTGCCTCCGCCTCCGCCGCCCGCACCGGCGTAGTCGCCGGTGGAGCCGCCTCCGCCTCCGCCGCTGCCCCAGCCGCCGCCTCCGCCGCCTCCGCCTCCGCCGCCCCAGTCGTGGAAGGGGTTGCTGCTGGAATTTCCACCCTCGCCGCCGGTGCCGCCGGTGAAGCGTGTGCCGTTCGAGCCGGAGCCGGCGTAGTTGCCGTCGTGCTCGCCCGCCGAGCCGGCGCCGATGAGAGTGCCGCCGGTGCCGCCGCCGGTGTCACCGTCCACCTCATCGAGGGATTGACCCGCGCATCCGTTCACGACGCATCCGTTGCCGCCGTCGCTGCCGCTGTTGTGACCATCCATGCCGCCCGCTCCGCCTCCGCCGCCGGCGATGGTCAGCCACTGCGAGCATCCGGCGTCGGCGCTGATGCCGGAGAATCCGCCGCCGCCTCCCCCGGCTCCGGGAAAACCGCCGCCGGTCGCGATGGCCCAGCCTCCCGATGCGCCGCCGCCGAATCCGCCGCCGCCGGGAGCCCAGTAGGTGTTTCCTTCGCCGTCGTCGCCGTTCTGGTAGCCGTCGCCGCCGTTGCCGCCGACCTGGGCATAGACCGTCGCGCCGGCCGAGAGCGGCAGCACGGCGCTCACTTGCGCACCGGCTCCGCCGGCGTTGTGGTCGCCGCCCGACCAGCCGCCGCCGCCCGTGCCGCCGGTCACCGTGACCCGGACCGCGTTCGCGCCCTCGGGCTGGGTGAAGCCGTTCGCGGTGCACGAGCTCGTCGAGGAGAACGTCGTCCACTGACCGATCGCCCCCGTGGTGCCCAGGGTCGCTGGAGCTGTGACGACATCGACAGCGGGTTCGACCGCGGGGGTGCCCGTCGCGATCGGAAGGTCTGCTTCGGACGGGACGGACGGCCCGGAGGGCACGGTGGCGGGCAGATCGGGTGGGGTGGCCGTCACGGAGCTGACGAGAACGAGCTGTCCGGCGTACCCGGTGCCGGGGGCCGGCGTCATGGCGGTCGGCGCCGCGGAGGAGGGGTTGTTGAAGCTGTAGACGGAGTCCGAGTCTCCGTCGACGAGGACGGGCGGGATGGTGGCGATCGAACCGCCCTCCGGTACCGCGAAGGATTGCGCGCTGAGTGCGGGGATCTGTTCGGCGGCAGCCCAGGCCGCGACCCCGGCATTGGGGTCGAGGCCGGACAGGGTCGTCGACCCCGAGCCGGTGTTCCAGGGCGCCACCCAGCTCTGCCAGTCGGCCGCCGTGGGGACGCGCCACCCCGCCAACCCGAGTGGATCGGTTGCGAGCAGGCTGGAAACCGGGATCACACTCGGCACGATCGTCGTGGAGACCACGGTCGACGGGGTCGCGGCCGCCTCCCACACGTTGTAGACGCAGAGCGAGGCGGGAGTCAGGCAGTACTGGTTCGAGTTGGTGCCGGCGATCTGAACGGGCACGGTGGTCCACAGGTTGTAGACCCCGTTCGAGCCGCTCTTGAAGTCGATGGCCGTGCCGGCAGGGATCGCGGGGAGGTCGCCGGTCGCCGCGTCGGTCCACGCCAGGACGTCGAGCTGCAGCTGCGAGTAGAAATCGGTGATCTTGTCCGAGTGGTCGGGGTCGAGCGCCTCGACGCCCGGCGAGGCGGCGCTCTGCCAGTGGACGGCTTCGGCGTACGCATGGAACAACTGCGCCGACAGTCCCACGTAGTAGTTGAGCAGCGAGCTCATCGTCTGCAGATAGGCGCTGGTCCAGGTCGACTGAGAGGGAGGAGACGAGGCGGAGAGGGTCGCGTTGTCCCACACCGCCTGCCGGTAGATGGCGATGATGCCCGCGCCGCCGTTGGAGCCCATGAGTGCGCCCGACAGGTCGTTGAGGTAGTTCATCCCGCTGTTGCGCAACGTGGTGATGGTGTTGATGTCGGTCGAATCCGGGAGGTAGGGGTTCTGAACGCTGTAGGTCGTGGCCTCTCCGGCGAGTTCGCAGACCGCTTGGACGCTCGACTGGATGTTCGCGATGTTCCCGTTCTCCGACGCGACGAGGGCATCGTAGGTGGATTGCGTCAGTTGCGCCTTGAGCGCGAACTCGGCATCGGTGAGCTGATTCGCGAGCGCGTTCACGGAGGCCTGGATGGAGTTCAGCTCCTGCTGCTGGGCCTGCTGGTTGGCCAGCAGAGTGCTGTCGTCGTCGTTGCCGTCGCTGTTGCCGAGCATCAGGCTGAGCAGCCAGCCCGCTCCGTCGGTGGCTCCATCGGCGACCGCGTTGGATGCGATGGAGACGATGAAGTCGAAGACCCCCGAGTCGGCATCCCCCAGACCTGAGCCGGGACCGGATTCCAGCGTCGACTGGGCGTCGGCCGCGGTGCTCGGGATGATGTCGCACGAGGCGGCGTCCGCCGCCGCCGCGGCCGGTGCGGTGGCGACCTGCGCGATGCCGATGCTCGACCCGAGCAGCGCAGCACCGGCCAGGAGCGCCGCGATGCGTTTCGGCCGCCGCGAGAGCGTGTGCAGAGGGGTGAAGGCGGACATGGATCTCCTCAGACCGATCGGCGGCGGATGATTGAGCGGCGCCGCAGCAGGACGGCGATTCCCGCGAGCAGCGACAGGGATGCCGCGAGTACCGGCACGACGGCGTCAGCGCCTGTGTCGGCCAGAGTCGCGTCGCGTGCCGGGGCCGGCGTGGCGGGACTCGCGATCAGCAGCGACAGGATGCGGGGTGCGAGCTGGTCGATGCCCGCCGCGTTCTGGTTGAACATCGAGGTCACCCCGATCCGCAGACTCGGCGCGAGCAGGGTGTCGGTGCTGCTCCCCGCGGTCCCGCCGTTCTTGTGCGCGTAGGGCACGGTGATGCCTTCTGCTCGGGCCGCGTAGCGCTCCCAGCCGAGCCCCATCGCGAAGTCGGCGGTCGTGCAGGTGTCGCTGGGCGCCGCGGTCGTTGCCGGCGACGGGCTGGGCGTCGGAGTCGGAGTCGGCGTTGGCACCGGGCCTGCCGGAGTGCAGGACAGCGTGATGGGCACGACGGGGGCGACGGTGTCCGCCACCGCTTTCAGCCCGGCGGGTGCGTCTGCCGGAAGGTATCCCAGGCTCGCGGCGACGAAGGCTCCCATGTCGTCGGCGTTCGAGATCAGGCCGCCACCGCCGACGTAAGCGTCGTAGTTGTTCCACCGATGGATGGGGTCCGCGCCGTTGTACGGCGTCGCCGGGGTGGTGTCCGGGAACTCGACCGTGGTCGAGGTCATGCCGAGTTGGTTCAGGAACGTCGTCTCGAGGGAGTCCTGGAACACCCTTCCCGGGCCGGTCTCCCCGGCGGGAACGTCGCCGGGGGTGATGAGCCCTGCCACGATGTCGCCGAGGAGCGCGAAGCCCCAGTTCGAGTAGTTCCAGGCGGTGCCGGGCTTCCAGAGCGGGCAGAGACGCTTGTCGGCGCAGTCTTTCGAGAAGGAGTCCCAGAGCATGGCCGGCGTGTAGCCGGGCTTGGGGTTGGCGCACTCGTCGTGCCCCTTGGGGCAGCCGTCCTGCAGGTTCGGTGCGCCGTCCGTGAGTCCTGCGGTGTGGGTCGCCAGATCGAGCAGGGTGATGGGCGTCTTCTCCTGGGTCACCGGGTCCACCCACTCCGGCACGACCACATCGCTCGGGGCGTACTTCTGAACGGGGTCGTCGAGGGAAACCGTGCCCTGGGCGACGAGGTAGGCGAGCAGGTCGGCCGTGAACACCTTCGTCTCCGAGCCCAGCTCGAATTGTGTGGACGCCTGCACGGGCGCCCCGCTCTCACGATCCGCGACGCCGGCGGCGAAGGTGGTGATGCGGGGATCGGGCCCCTCCGCATCCGGGGTGACGACGGCGATCGAGATCCCGGGTACGGACGGGTTGTCGTCGAGGAACCCCTCCACCATGCCCTGGATCTGGGCCTCCAGCTCCGGGGTCATGGTCACGGGGTGTTCGGATGTGGCAGGGTCGGCCGTCGCGGCCGCGACGGGAGCCGCCAGCAACAAGGCTGCTGTCACGCCTGCGGTGGCGGCAGCCAGCATCCGTCTCCGGCTCCGCTTCGTCATTCCGGTCATCGACGGGCTCCTTCCAAGGTCGTGGAGCGGGTGAGTGCATCGGTGCTGGGGACCGGATCACGACGGCGAGCGACCGCGTGCCAGATCACGAACGCGAGACCGACCACGTTGATGGTGATGTCGCCGATGAGGAGGAGGCCCGTGTTGTTCACCGCGTAGTCGTGGTTGACGACCATCTGGTAGACGTGGCCAGCGGCATCCCCGAGTCCGGAGACGAAGGCGGCGACGACGACACCCACCTTCGCCCGGAATTGGGCCCGGCGGCCGAAGACGAGGAAGGCGATGATCGCGAAGCCCAGGCTGGCCAGGGCGAGTTCGAGCTGGAAGGGCGACTGCGCCCAGCCGATCGTCTTCGCCGCGTAGTCGCCGAAGACCGAGTGCATGACGAAGTTGATCGCGAAGGCGACGCCCAGCGCGTAGAGGATGAATTCGTTGAGGAAGATCCCACTCACCACCGAGGCCGTGCGGTTGCCCTTCCAGCGGAGCACCTTGACCGCCGCCACGATGAGGCCGAGCACGAAGCAGCTGATGAGGTAGTTGCCGATGACGGCGGCGAGCACGGTCGAGATGACGTCGGAGATCATGAGGCGCTTTCGGGAGTGACGATGGAGCCACTGTCTGCGCGCCCCGGCTCGACGATAGGTGCTGGAGCCCGTCGTGTCTGCCGGGCATCCGGGCGTCATCCGATCGGACGACAGCCGCTGTCGTCCGATCCGGCCGAACATCACGCCGGCGTTTGATCGGCGGCCGCACAGCGATGATGATGGTCCTCGAGGGCCGGTGCGCCCGGGCCGGGGGAGAGTGTGAATATCACGGTCGCCGTCGGCGACGACCACCCGGTCGTGCGAGCCGGCCTCGTGCACCTGCTGATGGCATCGCAGGTCGTCGACGTCGTGGCGGAGGTCGATGACGGCGCACAGTTGCTCGAGGCCATCCGCACCACCAAGCCCCAGGTGGCGCTCTCCGATTTCCGCATGCCCGGTCTCGACGGGGCGGCTCTGGCGCTGGCCGTTGCCGACGCGAAGCTGCCGACGCGGGTGATCGTGCTCTCCGCCTATGCCGAACCCGCCATCGTGTTCCGGTGCCTGGAGAACGGCGCTGCCGGATTCCTCTCGAAGGACGCCGACCGCGACACCCTGATCGCTGCCATCCGCACGGTCGCGTCGGGTGCCGACGTGCTCCCACCGGAGTTCGTCGGCGACGTGCTCGATCAGATCCGGCAGCGTCGAAGCACGCCCGTGGCGGTCACGCTCAGCCCGCGGGAGCGGGACATCCTCGTGGCGGCGGCTGCCGGCCGATCGGCGCCGGAGATAGCCCGAGCGATGCATCTGTCCACCTCCACCGTCAAGACCTACCTGCGGAGGCTCTACGAGAAGCTCGGTGTCGGCAGCCGCGGCGCCGCGATCGCCGAGGCGATGCGCCTGGGGCTGCTGCAATGAGGTCGGCCGACCGCCGCCAGAAGGGCAGCTCCCTCCCGCTCGGCGCGCGCGTGCTGGGTTCCGTTCACCGGGTCACCGCGCTTCTGCGGGTGGCGCTCCTCGCCCCGCTGATCGTGCTCGCCGTCTTTCTCTCCGATTCCGGCGACGCCGGCGCTACCGCGTTCTCGGCATTGGTGGCAGTGTTCGGCGCCTGGGGACTGTTCACCGTGGGCTGGTCGGTGTGGCGTCCGGTCCCGTCATGGGCCGGAACGGTCAGCATCGTCATCGATCTGGCCTTCCTCATCGCGATGGCGCTGAGTTCCGCCGGCGCGACGTCGTTCATCACACCGGTCTTCTACCTTTACCCGGTGTTCTCCGTGTTCTACTACCGGCCCGCCCTCACCGCGGTCGTGGGCGGGCTCGTGGCAGGCGGGTACGCGGCGGTCTGGCTGGAGAATCTCGCGGTGCGGGGCGGACCGGCGGAGCCCGGGATCGTCTGGATGCACTTCCTCCTGCTGACCTGGATGGCTCTGACCACGACGGCCCTTTCGCTGGTCCTCGCCCATCGCGCCCGCACCGACACCGCAGCACAGAGCCTGCAGTCACGCTTGGTCGCCCAGGTGCTCGCCGCCGACCACCGCGCAGGCACCCGGCTCGCGAACGACCTGCACGACGGGCCCCTGCAGGACGTGATCGCCGTCCGCCGCCTGCTCGAACAGATCGGCGACACCTCACCCCAGACGGATCTCATCAGCACGGCGGACAGCCTGCTCGAGGAGACGACGGCCCGGCTCCGCGGAACCGTGCAGAGCCTGCACCCGCAGGTGCTCGCCGAACTCGGCCTGGCCGCCGCCGTGGAAGAACTGGCCCGCACGGCGTCGTCGCGCGGCACGGTGCCGGTTTTCGCCGCCGTCGAGCCGGTGTCGTCGATCGGATCGGAGCGGGAAGCCGCCCTGTTCGGTGCGTGTCGGGAATTCGTCGCCAACGCCCAGCGCCATGCCGAAGCGAGCCGGATCGACGTCACACTCGCGCGCCGCGACCACTTCGTCGTCCTCTCCGTCACCGACGACGGCAAGGGCTTCGTCGTCGACCCGTCGACCTCGAGCGATGCGATCCGCGCCGGTCACGTCGGTCTCGCATCGCATCGACTGCGCATCGACGGCCTCGGCGGGAGCGTCACCGTCAACAGCCGCCCCGGTGCCGGCACGGCCGTCAAGGCCGCCCTGCCCCTGACGGATGCGGTTGCTCCCGGCTGAGAACGGGCGCCGCTTCGCGGGCCGCCTAGGCGTTGGCCAGGAGGTGCTGGGTGGGGAGGTAGTCGATCTTCCAGTCGACGTAGACGCCCGCGAGGCCGTCCTGGGTGCAGCGCAAGCCCACCGAGACCCACCGCACCTCCCCCTCGGCGTCGAACGCGAATCCGGTCGCGGACGCGAAGACGTCGTTTCCGCAGGAGCACCGCGCCTGCTCCACCTCGTCGACGTCATCGAAATGCTCGCCGGAGTCCGCGATCTCCGCCTCCGTCTCACACTCCGTGCAGATCCGCACCGCGACGCCCACCTCGTCGTCGAACACGAGCAGGAATCGACGGTTCCCGCATCCGCAGACCGCCTCGATCACGCGATCGACGGGGCGGCCCCCGGCGGCGAACTCCTCGATGCTCGCGCGGAGCTCCTCGAATGCGGGATCGTTGACCTGCGTGGGGGAAGCCATACCCACGATCTTCCCGTACCCGCCCGGCCCGCACGCGCATCCGTCGCGGTCGCTAGGCTGACCGCATGAGCGAAGACCCGACGCTCCGCGGTCGCCTCGAGCAGCACTTCGAGGAGCCGATCGCCCGCGTCACCACGCTCACCCAGAACACGCTCGCCCTGTTCCCCACCCGGGTCTGGCGCCGGTTCCTCGCCGGCAACGGGTTCCTGCTCTCGTCGGGCATGAGCTACCAGGCGCTGTTCGCCGTGTTCGCGGCCGTGTACATCCTCTTCGCCGTGGCCGGCATCTGGCTCACCGGGTCGCCCGAGACGATGACCGCGCTCATCGACCTCATCAACACCTACGTGCCCGGACTCATCGGCACCCCCGGTGACCCTGGCGTGATCTCGGTCGACGACCTCAACACCATCGCGAGCTCCAGCACCTCGGTGCTCACTGTCACGGGCATCACCGCGTTCGTCGTGCTCGTCTGGACCGCCATCGGCTGGATCACCTACTCCCGCATCGCCGTGCGCGCCATGTTCGGCCTGCCCAAGGACCGGCGGTCGTACGTGATGCTCAAAACACGCGACTTCTTCGTGGCGTTGGTACTCGGCGTGGCCCTGTTCGCCGCCGCGGTGCTGAGCGTGGCGAGCACGGCCGCGATCGACTGGCTGCTCTCGCTCTTCGACGGGCCGTTCCGCGAGTGGTCCACGTTCCTCCTCGGTGCGGCGGGACTCGCGGTCACCTACGCGATCGACGCGATCGCGCTCATGGTGCTGTTCCGCTTTCTCGCCGATGCGCTCCTGACGGTGCGACGGATGCTCGGGGGCGCCCTCCTCGGCGGCGCCGCGGTGCTCGTGCTGCAGGTGCTGGGCGGGCAGTTGCTCGGGGGCGCCACGCGTAATCCGCTGCTGTCGACCTTCGTGGTGTTCATCGCGATGCTGCTGTGGTTCCGGCTCACCAGCGTGGTGACGTTGGTGGCGGCATCCTGGATCGCGGTGGCGGCGGAGGACCGGGGCCACGCGCTGTACCGGCCGAGCCCCGAGGAGGTGGCTGCGCTCGAGCGCGACGCGCTGCAGCTCGCGGCGCAGGTGCGCCTGCGCGAGGCGACCGCCGCACTCGCGGCCGCCCCGTGGTGGCGGCGCCCCGCCGCTCGCTGGCGCCGTGACGCCGCCGAGGAGGAGCTGGCGGCGCTCGCCGCCGCAGCCCTCGGCACCCCCGGCGGCGCCCAGCGGCCCGACCCCCTCAGCTAGCGACGCCCTGGGGAGGAGTCGCGAACGCGGGCTTGCCAGCCACGCCGGCAGCCGTCATCATCGTGAGCATGAACGACATCTCGCGCCGCTCGGTCGTGGCGGCGGCCTGGTCGGCGCCCGTTCTCGTGGCTGTCGCGGCGGCTCCCGCGGCGGCGGCCAGCGACCAGACCTCGTCCCTCACGTGGAACGCGCAGAACGGCGACTTCCAGGCGCCGAACTCGCTCATCCTCACGATCCCGGCCGGCTCGGCAGACATCGGTGGCACGGTCGCGATCCAGGTGTACGCCGTGGGCATCCCGTTCGCGCCGACCTTTCAGAGCCTGCCGGCAGGCTGGAGCTACAACGCCATCTCATCCTCGGGCTTTCTGACCTTCTCCGGGCCGCTGGCCGCGGGCAGTTACGTCTTCACCACGAACCCGTGGATCGACTGGACCGACGGCTACGACGTCTACGCGGAGTGGAGAAACAGCAGCGAGACGTTGTCGACGCAGATCAACGTCGGCGCGGCAGGCCGGCCGTTGATGACGTGGGATGCGGCGATCGGGTACTTCGGCGGAACCAACACCCTCACCGTCACGGCCGCGCCCGATTCGTACGCCGTCGGGCAGCTCGCTGCGATCCAGGGCTTCGACTCCGTTCCCACCGCCGTCGCCGCGCCCCCGAGCGGCTGGCTCGAGTTCAGGAACGGGCCCCAGCGCACCTTCCGGAACTTCCAGATGCCCGCCGGCACGTCGTCGATCGCCTTCACCTGGCCTAATGGCTCCGGACTCACGCTCGTGGATGCGACGTTCAGCTCGTCGGCCAACGCGTTCACCATGACGTCGTCGATCCGGCTGATGGCCGGCCCCTAGGAAATCCTGCACCGGGCGTGGCGCCGCCCGGCGGGCGACCCGCTCAGCCGACGATCGCGGTGTTCAGCGGTTCGGTCGGGGATAGCTGAGGTGCCGGAAGAGGGTGAGTTCCCACCCGCGGGGCCGGCGTTCCTCCGCTGCAGGCGGCCCGGCCCCCGGTCGCGCCGGTACCACCAGGCCTGGCCGAGCGCGGACCGCCGGGTTCAGCTCGGCGGATGCTGCCTCCGCGCGCGCCGCGAGCCGGTGGTGCTGCTCGGTGCGGGCGTTGGGCTCACTCCGCATGGCTTTCACCCTTCGCGGCCGTGGCGGTCTCGGCGGCGGCCGTCGTGGCTGTGGCGGTGGTGTCGACGGCGGGCGCGGCACCAGCGGCTCGCGCGGTGCGGGCGCGGCGGGCCATGACCGCCGCCGCGCCGAGGAGCAGCAGGGCCAGGGCCGAGCCGAGCGGCAGTGCGAGTGGCAGGCCGGTCGCCGCCAGGTCGCCCGAGGCGGCCGGGGCGGGAGTGCCCGGGGTGACCGGTGCGCCAGGTCCGCCGGGCGTTCCTGGCTCGCCCGGCGTTCCGGGGCCGCCGGGCTCGCCCGGGCCGCCCGCACCGACGGCGGCGAGCTGCTCCACCGTCAGCGCCGGCACGAGCGCTTCGCGACGCTTCAGCAGCGAACCCCAGTCGAGGTTCTGCTCGTACTGCGCGGTGGCCCAGTACGCCGTGTTCTCGGCGACCGCCATCGACCGCTCCTCCACCGGACCGGGCTCGTCGAGCACGGGGGTCGGGATCGGCTCGTAGAAGAACGGGTCCGTCTCGAACACGGTGCTGCCGACTCCCACCGAGAGGTCGAATCCTGCGCTGTGCGTGTCGATGCGGTTGCTGACGGTGAGCGTGATGGGGTTCGCGTCGTCGCCCGTGTCGGGACGGGCATCCATCGTCATCCAGAAGTCCTGGCTGATCGAGGGAGTGTCGGCACAGCGCGCCGGGCCGGCGTTGTCATAGCTCCCCAGCACCGTGCCCGAGCCGTCGTCGGCCAGCACGTCGAGGTGCGTCACACCGGTCAGGTTCCAGGTCTCGGCCGTGTCGCCCAGGTCGTAGAACTCCTCGGCGAACACCATCGGGCCGCTGCACAGCTTGTACTGCACCCGCGGCTGGAGCGGCATCGTGGTGGCGTTCGTCACCGCCACGTCGACCGATGACGGGTCGGCGGCGTTCGGCGTGAACGTGAGCGATGACGGCGGCAGCACGTCGGCGTCGAACGTGGTCGCGATCTCCTGTGTCATGGCGCCGGAGTCGTCGACCACCCAGAGCGTCGCCACGAGCGATCCCGGCTTCACCGGGAACGGACCCGTGCGGTAGGTGTAGGTGGGCGCATCCACGGGCGCCTCGGCCCGCTCGGTCGTGTCGGTGTAGACGTGACCCTCGGCCGACGCGAGGCGCACCCGCAGCGAACCCTTGCCGACGAACGTCACGTCGAGCGACACCGTCGGGTTGCCCGCGAAGTCGTGGTTCACCCACGGGTCGAGATGCTGCGCGATGATGTCGCTCACCACGAACCCGGCGTCGATCGTGACATCGCCGCTCGCGACCGTGAAGCTGTGGTCGCCCAGGGCGATGTCTCCCGGCAGCACGAGGTAGCGGTGCAGCGACCCGGTGTCGTCGACCGTGCCCGAAAGCACCGGTGCCGAGTCGCCGTCGAGCGTCACGGTGTAGGGGGCACCCGGCGTGAGCCCGCTCGCGTCGAGCCCGGTGCCGCTGCCGGCACGGATCCAGTGCGGATCGACGGATGCGACGGGCTCGTCCGACGCGGGCGGCAGGTCGGGCGATCCCGGCGTGGTGACGGTGACCATCGTGCTGTGCCCGGTGTCGCCGTAGGAGATGCGCCCCAGGTAGCTCCCGCCCGGCGCGAGCCCGGTCCAGGATGCGGTGACCGCCGTGGGCTCACCGGTCACCGTCGAGAGCGTGGCGGGTGACACGGTGAACGCGCCCGTGGCCGTCGCGGGGTCGATCACCGACGAGGTGAGCGTGAAGGCCAGGTCGCCGGTGCCGGCGAAGAAGTCGACCGCCGCGATGTACTGGCCGGGTGCGAGGTGGTCGGCGTCGAGGTCGACGCGCTCGTCGGCCGAGCCGGTGGCCGACTGCCCCACCAGCTGCGTGTTGTCGAAGGGGTCGATCGCATACACGCTGAGGTCGAGGTCGGCCGAGTCGTCGGCGGCGTCGAGGTCGAAGCGGGCGAAGGTGCTGCCCTCCGGCACGTCGATCACGAAGGCCTGCGTCGAGCCGCCCGCCGCGCCGGTGCCGCGGTTCACCTGGCCGCGCGACAGGCCCGTCGACGCTACTGCGTAGCTGGCGGTGTCGCCGCCGAGCACGGTCACGTCGACCGAGCCGTCCGCCCCGGCGCCCGCCGCCTCGGCGGACGCGTCGAGCGAGATCGGCCGCACCGCGAGCGGGCTGCGCACGGAGGCGCCGGTCGCGTCGTCGGTCCAGTCGAGGTAGCCGGTGACGAAGGCGTCGAGGGGCGCATCCGTTCGGGTGAAGGTGACGGTGTAGCTCTGCTCTTCACCCGCGCCGCTGAAGCTCAGCGTCGCTGGGGAGACCGCAACGTCGACCCCGGGGATCGACACCGGCTGCGCCGTGTAGGAGCCGGCCGCAGTCGCCGTCACCGTGCGGGTGACCGTCTGCGTTCCGGGCAGGCCGCCGATGCCGATCGAGGGGAGGTTGAGGTCGGAGGGGTCGAGCGGAGCGCTCCCGAAGCCCGAGTAGCCGAGCGCGTCGGTGTATGCCATCCAGTCCTCGACGTCATTGAGGTAGAGGAGTCCGGGCTCGAAGAAGCGGGTCGGGTCGACGTGACCGGCACCCTGCGCGAAGGGATCTTCGGCCGGGTCGCCCGCGCCGTCGACGGTGTCGTAGGCCGTGGTCATCATCGCCGACTTGATCTCGGCCGGCGCGGCGTTCGGATGCACGCCCAGGTAGAGCGCGGCTAGCCCGGCGATGTGCGGTGAGGCCATCGAGGTTCCCGACATGTACTCCCAGGTCGGGTCTCCGCCCTCGGCGTTCGGCCCGGCGGCGAGGATGGCGACGCCGGGAGCCGCGATGTCGGGCTTCAGCATGTCGCCCCCGTCGGCCAGGATCGGGCCGCGCGACGAGAACCCCGCCACCTGCGGGCTCGGCGCCGACGGGGTGCCGGTGGTGTTGCCGTTCTCGAAGGTGACGGTGGCGCCCGCGGTAGCGGCGTAGGCCGTGACGGCGTCGTAGGCGTCGGCGTTCAGGTGCACGGTGGGCACGGCGTGGGCGTCGAGGTCGAGCGAGCTCGGGGTCGGGTTCACGAGCAGCATGCCGATGCCGCCGGCCCGCGCCACCTCGGCCGATTTGAGGGTGCGGTCGATGACGCCGCGCTCGCAGAACACGATGGCGCCGGCGACGAGAGCGGGGTCGAGGGTGTCGGGTCCGCAGAGCTGCGGGTCGACGGCTCCCGCCGCGGCGGCGGCGGACGCGGAGACGAGCCGGCCGCTGATCGTGCCCTCGGCCGGGAGTGTGATCGACGCACCGACGAAGGCCTCGCCGTCGCCGAGGCGCGCGGTGGCGTCGCGGGTGGGGATGGTGCTCGCTGCGACCGTGGTGATCCAGGGCGAGGCGTTGTCGGCGGTGGAGGCGGCGTCGCCGTCGTTGCCGGCCGAGGCGGCCACGAAGATGCCCGCCGCGGCGGCGTTGAAGAAGGCCTGGTCGGTGAGCGAGACCGTGGTCTGCGCAGCCCCGGAGCCGATGGAGTAGTTGATCACGTCGACCCCGTCGGCCACCGCGGCGTCGACGGCGTGCAGGATGTCGCCGGTCGCGCATCCGTCGTCATCGGTCGAGACCGCGTCCGGGCCCTCCCAGCAGACCTTGTAGGCGGCGATCTTCGCGGCCGGTGCGACGCCCGAGATCTCACCGAGCGCGGCGCCGGCGACGGTCGCCGGCACGTCGTGCCGACCGCCGGCGGTGCTGGCGGTGTGCGAACCGTGGCCCGCGCCGTCGC
>NZ_JBYSYO010000011.1:0-73475 GCF_058783455.1 Herbiconiux sp. FW305-C-125
TCCTCGATGAGTCGCGGCGCCTCGGGCCACGACCCGTTCATCACCACGGGCTTGTCGACCTCGTTCCAGCGCCGCTGGTACCAGACGTTCCATTCGTCGACCGAGATGCCGACCGGATGCTCGGAGCCCGGCCCCGCCCCCGCGTCGTCGATGATGGCCGCGACCTCGTCGATGTAGCGGTCGAGGGCCGTGCCGGAGGCGAGGAACGATGCGGCGTCGCCGTCGACCTCTTCGTAGTAGGCGTGCAGCGAGATGTGCTGCACGAGTCCGACGGTGTAGCGGAGCACGGTGCGCTCCCACTCGCCGAAAGTGGGCATCTCGGCGTTCGAGGAGCCGGCCGCCACGAGCTCGATCGTCGGGTCGATGAAGGTCATCAGCCGCGCCGTCTCGGCGGCCAGGCGCCCGTACTCCTCGGCGGTCTTGTGCCCGATCTGCCACGGCCCGTCGACCTCGTTGCCGAGGCACCAGAGCCGGATGCCGAAGGGTTCGTCGGCGCCGTTCGCCCGCCGGCGCTCGGCGAGTTCGGTGCCGGCCGGGTGGTTCGCGTACTCGAGCACGTCGGCCGCCTCGGCGATGCCGCGGGTGCCGAGGTTCACCGCGTACATCAGCTCGAGTCCGGCCTGCACGGCCCACTCGGCGAACTCGTGCAGCCCGACCTGGTTGGTCTCGACGCTGTGCCACGCTGCGTCGAGTCTCACCGGTCGCGTCGAGCGCGGCCCGACGCCGTCTTCCCAGCGATAGCCCGACACGAAGTTGCCGCCGGGGTAGCGCACCGTGGTGGCGCCGAGCTCCCGCACCAGGGCGAGCACGTCGGCCCGGAATCCGGCGGAATCGGCCGACGGATGCCCGGGCTCGTAGATCCCCTGATAGACACTCCGGCCCATGTGCTCCACGAAGGTGCCGAAGAGCCGGCGCGGAACCGGTGCGATCGCCCGGGCGGGGTCGATCACGAGTCGGGCGGAGAGCATCCTGAAACCTTTCGAGAACGGGGAGGGCGCGGCGGTCACCGGGAGACCGCCGCGCCCCGGGGTGTTACTTGTTGACGGTGAAGCCCTGCTGGTTGCCGTAGTCGACCAGCTGGTCCTGCCAGGTCTGCAGGCCCTTGTTCAGGTCGCTGCTGTTCTTGTAGGCCTGGCCGACGGTGTCACCGAAGATGCTGTTGGCGTACACCTGGTAGGGCAGGTAGTGCCAGCCGGAGGGCACGTTCTTCGATGCGTCGACGAGGGTCTCGTTGATCGCCTGGCCACCGAAGTACTCGGGGGTCTCGGCGAGGAAGTCCTTCGATTCGAGGTCGGCCGTGGTCGACGGGAAGCCGCCCGACTCGAGGAAGACCTTGATCGACTCCGGGTCGTTGTTCAGCCACTTGAGGAAGCCGGCGGCGAGCGCCTGGTTCTGCGACTGCTTCAGCACGACCTGGCCACCGCCACCGTTCTCGGCGGTCACCGGGGTGCCGTCGTAGGTGGGCATGGGCGCGACTCGCCAGTCACCGGATGCCTGGGGCACGCTCGACTCGAACACGCCGGGCATCCACGCACCGGTCAGCAGGGTGGCGATGGTGCCGTCGCCGAGCGCTTTGTACCACTCGTCGCTCCAGCCGGGGACGGTGGAGACGAGCTTGCCCTCGACGAGCTTGTTCCACTCGTCGGCCCACTTCTTCGAGCCCTCGTCCTGGAGGTCGACCGTCACGTTCGTGCCGTCGGTCGAGAACGGCTGGCCGCCGGCCTGCCAGATCATGCTCGTGGTGAAGCCCGCGTCGCCGGTGTCGTTGGTGATGTAGGCGTTCGGATCGGCGGCGTGCAGCTTCTCGGCCGCGGCGACGTACTCGTCGTAGGTGGTGGGCACCTCGATGCCGTACTTGTCGAAGAGGGTCTTGTTGTAGAACATCGCCATGGGACCCGAGTCCTGCGGCAGGCCGTAGATCTTGCCGTCGAAGGCCACCGAACTCCAGGGGCCGGCGCTGTAGTCCTTCTCCAGGTCGCCGAAGCCGTAGGAGGTGAGGTCGACCAGCGAGTCGGAGAGCGCGAACTGCGGGATGGCGTAGTACTCGACCTGCGCGACATCCGGAGCGCCCGAGCCCGCCGTGATGGCGTTCTGGAGCTTCGTGTACTCGTCGGTGTTCGTGCCGGCGTTGACGTACTTCACGTCGACGTTCGGGTAGGCCTTCTCGAAGGCCGCGACCTGGGCCTCGGCCGAGGGAGTCCAGCTCCAGTAGGTGATGGTGCCGCCCTTTTCGAGGGCCGCCTCGATGTCGTCGGCGGAGCCGCCGCCGGAGGAGGAGCCGCCGCCCGAGGCGCAGGCGGCCAGGCTCAGGCCGAGCGCCAGGGTCGACGCCGTTGCCAGCGCGACGCGGCGCAGTGTCGTGGAACGCATCCGTTTTCCTTTCGGTGATTTCACTTCGTTGTGCAGGGGTGGTTCGTCATTGCTTGACGCTTCCCGCGCTCAGGCCGGACTGCCAGAAGCGCTGGAGGAAGAGGAAGGCGATCACGATCGGCACGATCGTGAGCAGGGCGCCGGTGATCACCAGGTTGTAGATGGGCTGGGCGGCGACGCCGGAGGACTGCGCGCTCCACTGGCTGAGCCCCACGGTGAGGGGGTACCAGGTGGGCTCGGAGAGCATGATGAGCGGAAGGAAGTAGTTGTTCCAGGTGGCGACCACGGCGAACAGCAGCACCGTGACGATGCCGGGGGCGAGCAGCCGCAGCGAGATGGTGAAGAAGGTGCGGAGCTCGCCGGCCCCGTCCATCCGCGCTGCTTCGAGGATCTCGGTGGGCACCGCGTCGGCCGCGAAGGTCCAGACCAGGTAGAGACCGAACGGGCTGATCAGGGAGGGCAGGATGACCGCCCACGGCGTGTTGGTGATGCCGAGCTGGCTGAACATGAGGAACGTCGGCACCGCGAGTGCCGTGCCCGGGATGGCGACGGCACCGAGCACCACCGCGAACACCGCGCGCCGGCCGGGGAAGTTGAACTTGGCCAGGCCGTAGCCCGCCAGGGTGGCGAGGAAGGTGGCGCCCCCCGCTCCCACGACGACGTAGAGCAGGGTGTTGCCGAACCACTGCACGAAGATGCCGCCCCGGTAGGTGAGCGTGTCGGCGATGTTCTGGAAGAGGTTGAAGTCGGGGCCGAACCAGAGGCCGAAGGTGGCGAACAGGTCGCCCTGGTCTTTGGTGGCGTTGACGATGAGCCAGACCAGCGGCACGACGGAGTAGATGACGAAGATGGCCATCACGATGGTGAGCGTGATCGACTTGCGGGTGCGCCGGCCCTCGGTGGGCTTGCGGCTCTGCACGAAGGCGGGGCGGCGGCGGGGCTTCGTGCCGGCGCTGCGGGGAGTGGTGACGGCGCTCAACTCAGCGCACCTCCTGACGGGAGCCGCGCAATTGCACGATGTAGGCGATGACCGCGGTGATGATGCCCATCACGATCGCGACCGTGGCGGAGTAGTTGAATTGCTGCCCGGCGAACGAGAGGTTGTAGGCGTACATGTTCGGGGTGAAGTAGCTCGAGATGACGTTGGGCGCGAGCGCCTTGAGCAGGTTCGGCTCGTTGAAGAGCTGGAAGCTGCCGATGATGGAGAACACGGTGGCGATGACGATCGCGCCGCGGAGGGCCGGGAGCTTGATGCCGGAGACGATGCGGAACTGGCCGGCGCCGTCGAGCTCGGCGGCCTCGTAGAGCTCGCCCGGGATGACCTTCAGCGCCGAGTAGAAGATGAGCATGTTGTAGCCCATGAACTCCCAGGTGACGATGTTGCCGATGGAGGCGAGGATCCAGTCGGAGGAGAACGGCTGCAGCAGGTCGACGCCGATCAGGTCGTTGATCGAACCCGCGAGCCCGAACTGGTTGCCGTAGATGAACCCCCAGATGAGGGCGGCGACCACGCCGGGCACGGCGTACGGCAGGAAGATGGCGATGCGGAAGAAGCTCGAGCCGTGCAGCCGCGCGCTGTCGATGGCGAGGGCCACGAAGAGCGAGAGGGCCAGCATGATCGGCACCTGGATGACGAGGAAGAGGGTGACGCGCAACAGCGACTCCCAGAACTTCGGGTCTTGGAAGAGCTGGGCGTAGTTCGCTAGCCCGACGAAGCCGTTGCCGCCGACCAACTGCTGGCGGAACAGACTCAAGACGATGGCGTAGACCACCGGGGCCACCAGCACGGCGAGGAAGACCACCATGAACGGGGCCACGAAGCCCCAGCCGCGCCAGTCACGGCGCGCACGGCGGAGGGGGCGGGATCGCGTGATCGGCACCGACGCCATTGTCAACATCCTGTTCTGTGGTTTGTGTCGCGAGCATGTTTACGTCAACATGAACGGAGTGAGCATAACATGTTCACGTAACCATGCAAGTGGCGGCGCGAAATCGTAGCCACTCGACTCGATCAGGGGTGTAGTACGTGACCGACACAGTCCGAGCCGGTTCCAAGCGGCACCGCGGGCCGTCCATGGCCGATGTGGCACGCACCGCCGGGGTCTCGACCCAGACGGTCTCGCGGGTCTCGAACGGGCTGTCGAACGTCGAACCGGCCACCCGCGACCGGGTGCTGGCGGCCATGCGCGAACTCGGCTACCGGCCCAACCGCGCCGCCCGGGCGCTGCGCTCGGGGCAGTACCGCACCATCGGCGTGATCATGTTCACGCTCTCGTCGTTCGGCAACATGCGCACCCTGGAGTCCATCTCGATCGCCGCGGCGCGGGCCGGATACTCGATCACCCTCATCCCGGTCGAATCCCCCACGCAGGAGCACGTGACGAAGGCCTTCGCGCGGCTGGCGGAGCAGGCGGTCGACGGTATCGTGATCGTGATCGAGGCGCACTTCGTGAGCCAGGCCGACGTCGAGCTGCCCGAGGGTCTGCCCGTCGTCGTCATCGACTCGAGCGAGAGATCCGACTACCCCGTCATCGACACCGACCAGAGCATGGGGGCGCGGCTGGCGACCTCCCATCTGCTGGAGCTCGGGCATCCGACCGTGTGGCATGTCGCGGGGCCGTCCGACTCCTACTCGGCGACCCGGCGTGAGGCGTCGTGGCGGGCGACGCTGGAGGAGGCGGGACGCGTGGTGCCGCCGGTGGTGCGCGGCGACTGGACCACCGCATCCGGCTACCGCGCGGGCATCGAGTTGCTGCAGCGACCGGATGTGACGGCCGTGTTCGCCGGCAACGACCAGATGGCCCTCGGCATCCTGCGCGCCTTCCACGAGGCGGGGCGGCGGGTGCCGGAGGAGATCAGCGTGGTGGGGTTCGACGACATGGCCGAGTCGGACTCGTTCTGGCCGCCGCTCACCACCATCCACCAGAGCTTCGACGCCGTCGGGCAGACCGGCATCGAGGTGCTGGTCGCCGAGATCGAGGGGCAGCCGGCGGTGCCGTCGACGTTCATGGTCGAGACGCGGCTCGTGGTGCGGGAGAGCACGGGGCCGGCGCCCGCGGGCAGCGCGGAGTGAGCGCATCCGTTCGCCTGGCATGATCGAGGTGGCACTCGCCATCCCTCCCGGAAGGACTCCTGATGCCCCACGGCACCTACCCCGCTGACCCCGACCGCTACGAGCGGATGACCTACCACCGCTCCGGGCGGAGCGGCCTGCTGCTGCCGGCCCTCTCGCTGGGGCTCTGGCACAACTTCGGTGAGACGCGGCCGCTCGAGACGCAGCGCGCGATCGTTCGGCGGGCCTTCGACCTCGGCGTGACCCACTTCGACCTCGCCAACAACTACGGGCCGCCGCCCGGATCGGCCGAAGAGAACTTCGGGCGCATCCTCGCGTCCGATCTGCGGTCGTACCGCGACGAGATCGTGGTGTCGTCGAAGGCGGGGTACCTGATGTGGCCGGGGCCGTACGGCGAGTGGGGCTCGCGCAAGAGCGTGCTCGCGTCGCTCGACCAGTCGCTCGGGCGGCTCGGGCTCGACTACGTCGACATCTTCTACTCGCACCGCTTCGACCCCTCGACCCCGCTCGAGGAGACGATGGGGGCGCTCGCGACGGCGGTGACCTCGGGCAAGGCGCTCTACGTCGGCGTGTCGAACTACTCGCCGGAGGACACACGGCGGGCCGCTGCGATCCTGGCGTCGCTCGGGGTTCCGCTCACGATCCACCAGCCCTCGTACTCGATGTTCAACCGCCACATCGAAGGCGGGCTGCTGCCCGTGCTCGACGAGGTGGGGTCGGGCGCGATCGTCTTCTCGCCGCTGCAGCAGGGACTGCTCACCGATCGGTACCTCGACGGCACCGTGCCGGCGGATTCACGGGCGGCGACCTCGCACTTCCTGCAGGAGTCGCGGGCCACGGACGACGTCTACCTCACGCGGGCGCGGGCTCTGAACGAGATCGCGGCGGGGCGCGGGCAGACGCTGGCACAACTGGCGCTGACCTGGGTGCTGCGGCATCCGCAGGTGACGTCGGCGCTGATCGGCGCCTCGTCGGTCGCGCAGCTCGAGCAGAACGTGGCGGCGCTGGATGCGGCCCCCCTCACCCCCGCCGAGGTCGCCGCGATCGACCCCCACGCCGTCGACGGCACCGCCCGCGGCTGAACCCGCGGACTTCTCCAAACCTCCCGGCGACCGCACCCCCATAGGACCGCGCTCGCCGACAAGGTTGGAGAAGTCCGCACCGCTGGCGGATTGAAACGTTTCGACGCTAGGATCGTCAGCGCCGACACGACCTGGGAGCGATGATGCTGGAACGCTGGAGCCGACTGCTGACGGAGTACATCCACGAGAGCGCCGAGGAGATGACCCGGGAGCCGGAGGGCATCCTCGCCCACCCCTACACGGTGCCCTCGAGCCCCGACTCCCCTTACTACTCCAGCGCCCTCTGGGACTGGGACGCCTGGACGATCAGCATCGCCCTCGGCCAGGTCGAGGCCGACACGGGGCGGCCCGGGCACTTCGGCCGGTACGAAGAGGGCAGCATCCTGAACTTCCTCGATCACACCGATGAAGACGGGGTGATGCCGATCCGCCTCAGCCCGGTCGACTCGCTCGAGCACGGCGACCCGAGCCGTGCCGGCGGCTTCTCGCAGAACATGCACAAGCCGGTGCTCGCCCAGCACGCCGCCCTGCTCGCGCGCCGCCGCCGCAGCGCCGAGTGGCTGCGGCCGCACATGGCGACCGTCGACGCGTTCCTGAACCGGTATCTCGAGAGCCACGTGCATCCGGAGCTCGGCCTGGCCTACTGGCAGACCGACTTCGCCGTCGGCATCGACAACGACCCGTCGGTGTACTACCGGCCCGACAAGTCCACCGCCGCCATCTACCTCAACAGCCTGCTGTACCGTGAGCTGCTCGCCGCCGGCTACCTCTGGGAGGAGCTCGGCGACCTGCCCACCGCGAACCTCTGGCGCGGCCGCGCCCAAGACCTCGCCGACGCCCTGCACACCCACGCCTGGGACGAACGCGACGGCACCTTCTACGGCGTCGACCTCGGCCTCCGCCCGATCGACACCGACGACTGGCTGCACCGCGGAGCCCCGCGCCACTGGTCGGGACAGCTCCTGCGCATCGACAACTGGTCGAGCTTCCTGCCGATGTGGGCCGGGTTCGCCACGCAGCAGCAGGCCGAACGGATGCGCGAGCGCTATCTCGACGCACGAACATTCAACGCGAACTACGGCGTGCGCACGCTCTCCCGGCTCGAGAAGCAGTACGACCTACGGGCCTCCAACAACCCGTCGAACTGGCTCGGGCCGATCTGGGGCATCAGCAACTACCTCGTGTTCCGGGGTCTGGTGAAGTACGGCTTCGCGGATGACGCGCGCGAGCTCGCGGAGAAGACCGTGTCGTTGTTCGGCGCCGACCTCGAGACGAACGGGTCGCTGCACGAGTACTACCACCCTGACAACGGGGAGCCGATCATCACGCACAACTTCCAGAACTGGAACTTCCTGGTGCTCAACATGATCGCGTACCTCGAGGGTCGTCCCGCGGTCACCGAGTTCTGAGCGCGGGTCAGTCGCGGGGGGCGGCCGCCTTGGCCAGGCGGGCGGATGCGGTGGCCATGTGCGCGGCCATCGCCGAGGCGGCGGCGTTCTCGTCGCGCGCCTCGACCGCCTCCAGCACGGCCGCGTGCTCGGCGATCGCCGCCGTCATCTCGGCGGTGGCGTGCACGGCGCGGTCGTCGTAGACCTGCAGCAGCGACCGCACCACGTGCAGGAGGTCGACCAGCGTCGCGTTCGAGGCCGCGGCGGAGAGGGCGAGATGGAAGTCGCGATCGGCGCGTGCGAAGGCCGTCGCGTTCGACGCGGACTGGCGCATCCGCTCGAGGGAGGACGTCATCGCGGCGACGGCCGACGCATCCGCTCGCCCCGCGGCGAGCCGGGCGACGTAGATCTCGAGCCCTGACCGCAGGTCGAGGAGCTCGGACGTGTTGCGCTCCCCGATCAGGAGGCCCCAGCGGAGGGTCTGCGGCAGCAGCTCGCTGGCCGCGCCGCGGAGGTAGGTGCCCGATCCGGGGCGTACGTCGACGATGCCGAGGATCTCGAGCGCCGCCAGCGCCTCCCGCACCGCCGAGCGGCCGACGCCGAGCGTCGCGGCGAGCTGGCGCTCGGGCGGGAGGCGGGTGCCGGCCGCGATCGATCCGCTCGTGAAGAGGTCGAGCAGGCGGCGCGCGACCTCCGACACCGGGGTGCGCGCGGGCAGCGTGTCGAGGGCGGCGGCGATCTCCGAGCTGGAGTCGCCGGGGTACGAGGGCATGCGAACAACTTACCGGGCGTATCGGCGGGCGCCCGGACAGCCCTGTTCTCTCGCGCGGCCCGCACCGTCGGCCGCGCGTGCAGCCCCTGACCCACCGGCGAAGCCGTCGCCACGGTTGCAATTGGTCAACCGGTTTGCCAAAATAGGCGGCGGACGTGGAAAGGGCGGACAACGATGACCAGACTCTGGAACGAGCCGGCCGACTTCGCCGACGAGATGATCGACGGCTTCGTGGCGGCGAACGAGCGCTCCGTGCGCCGGGTGCCGGGCGGCGTCGTGCGCTCGACCGTCGTACCCGAGGGGCAGGTGGCCGTGGTGATCGGCGGCGGCTCCGGCCACTACCCCGCGTTCGGCGGCCTCGTGGGCCAGGGCCTCGCGCACGGCGCGGCCATGGGCAACCTCTTCGCCTCCCCCTCGACGCAGCAGGTGCTCTCAGTGGCGAGGGCGGCGGATGCGGGCGGCGGCGTGTTCTTCAGCTACGGCAACTACGCCGGCGACGTGCTGAACTTCGACGCGGCGCAGGCGCAACTGGTGGCCGAGGGCATCCCCGCCACCACCGTCACGGTCACCGACGACGTGAAGTCGGCCGCCGTAGACGAGAAGCACCGGCGCCGCGGGATCGCGGGCGACCTCACCGTCTTCCGCGCCGCCGCCTCGGCCGCGGAGGCCGGTTACGACCTCGACGGCGTCGCGGTCGTCGCCGCGAAGGCCAACGAGCGCACCCGATCCTTCGGGGTCGCGTTCACCGGCTGCACGCTGCCCGGCGCCGACGCGCCGCTGTTCACGGTGCCGGCGGGGCGGATGGCGATCGGTCTCGGCATCCACGGCGAGCCCGGCATCGACGAGGCCGCCGTGCCGACGGCCGACGAGCTGGCCGCCCTGCTCGTGGCGACGCTGCTCGACCCCGCCGAGCTGCCCGACGGCGTCGAATCGCCGCGCGGCGCCCGGGTCGTGCCCGTGCTGAACGGTCTGGGGTCGCTGAAGTACGAGGAGATGTTCGTCGTCTACCGGCGCATCGCCCAGCTGCTCCGCGAAGCGGGCGTCGTGATCGTCGACCCGCAGGTGGGAGAGTTCTGCACCTCCTTCGACATGGCGGGCACCTCGCTCACGCTGTATTGGCTCGACGACGAGCTCGAGCGCCTCTGGGAGACGCCCGTCGACACGCCGGCCTACCGGCGGGGCTCGGTCGTCACGGCGGCCCGGGTCGACGACGCGGTCGCGGCAGCTGACGCCGCGGGCGCGGGCGGGGCGGATGTCCCGGCGGCCGACGACGAGTCGCGCACCGTCGCGGGCACGGTGCACACCGCCGTCGCCGCGATCGCCGCCGTCATCGACGAGAACGTCGACGAGCTCGGCCGGCTGGATGCGGTGGCCGGCGACGGCGACCACGGCATCGGCATGCAGCGGGGGTCGCACGCGGCACTCGCGGCGGCCACCACCGCGGTCGAGCAGGGCGCAGGCGCGCAGACGACGCTGGCCAGGGCGGCGGATGCGTGGGCCGACAAGGCCGGCGGAACCTCCGGTGCGTTGTGGGGCGTCATCCTCCGGGCCGTTGCCGGCGAACTCGGCGACAGCGGCGCGCCGTCCGGCGCGAGCGTCGCCGCCGGGATCGCCGCCGGTGCGACCGGCGTCATGGATTACGGCAAGGCCGAACCGGGCGACAAGACCCTCGTCGACGCGCTCGTGCCGTTCAGCGCCGCGCTGTCCGAAGGCGTCGCCGCGGGCAACCCGCTCGCGGATGCCTGGGCCGCGGCGGCCGAGGTCGCCACCGCGGCCGCCGCCGACACGGCGGCGCTCCTCCCGCGCATGGGCCGCGCCCGCACCCACGGCGAGCACGCGGTCGGCACCGCCGACCCCGGCGCGGTCTCGCTCGCCCTGATCGCCACGGCTCTCGCGGCCGTGCTCGCCGACCTCCCCTGACGCCGACCTCGCCCGCGCGCATCCGCCCCCTCGAAAGGACACGACCATGACCGACCTCGCCCCGCTGCGCCTCGTGATCGGCGCCGACGACGCCGGCTTCGACTACAAGGAGATCCTGAAGCGCGACCTCGAGGCGAACCCGGGCGTCGCCTCCGTCGTCGACGTGGGCGTGGACGCCGACGGGCACACCGCCTACCCCAAGGTGGCCATCGCCGCCGCCGAACTCGTCGCGCGCGGCGAGGCCGACCGGGCGCTGCTCATCTGCGGCACCGGCCTCGGCGTGGCGATCTCGGCGAACAAGGTGGCGGGCATCCGTGCCGTCACCGCGCACGACTCCTTCTCGGTGGAGCGCGCCGTGCTCTCGAACGACGCCCAGGTGCTCACCATGGGCCAGCGCGTGGTGGGCATCGAACTCGCCCGGCGGCTCGTGCGGGAGTGGCTCGGCTACCGCTTCGACCCCACCTCGGCCTCGGCCGAGAAGGTCGCCGTGATCGACCAGTACGAGACCACCGGCGCCTGCTGATGACCGCACCCGTCACCGTCGGCATCAGCCTCAAGACGTATTTCGGCAACGCGCAGGCCGTAGCCTGGTTCGCCGACGTGCGCGCGCGCCTGGAAGCGTCGCCGGCGGTGACGGATGGGTCGGTGCGGTTCTTCGCGATCCCCACGTATCTGCAGATCCCGGCCGCGCTCGACGCGTTCCGGGGCACGCCCGCGCTGGTCGGCGCCCAGGACGTGTCGGCGTTCGAGCCCGGCGCCTACACCGGCGAGGTGTCGGCGGCGGAGCTCGCCGAGATCGGGGTGCGGGTTGCCGAGATCGGGCACGCCGAACGCCGGCGCCTGTTCGGCGAGACGGATGCCGACACCGCCGCGAAGACCGCCACCGCGATCGCGCACGGGCTCGAGCCGGTGCTCTGCATCGGGGAGTCGGAGCGGCTCGTGCCGGCGGATGCGGCGGGCGCGGTCGTCGCTCAACTGCACGCCGATCTCGCGGGGGCGCCCGCCGGCCCGGTCATCGTGGCGTACGAGCCGGTGTGGGCGATCGGGGCGCCCGAGCCGGCACCGGCGGAGCACATCGTGGCCGTCGCGACCGCGTTGCGGGCGGCGCTGGATGCGCTCCCCGAGCGCGCGGGCAGCGCCGTGATCTACGGCGGGTCGGCCGGGCCCGGCCTCCTCACGCAGCTCGGCGGCACCGTCGACGGGCTCTTCCTCGGCCGCTTCGGCCACGACCCGGCGAAGCTCGCCGCCGTGCTCGCCGAGGCGGCGACCCTCGCGGCCGCCCGCCGCGGTGCGGCCGCCGTGGAGCCGGAGGCCGCGGAGCCGGAGGCCGGCGCATGATCGGGCTCGGCACCTACGCGTTCTTCTGGCAGCACTCCGATCGGGTCGACGAGCCGCTCACGCTGCGGGGCGCCTTCGAGGCGACGCGGGCGCTCGACGTCGAGCTCTTCCAGATCTGCGACTACGCCCCGCTCGACGCGATGCCGGAGGCCGAGGTCGCCGACCATGCCGCGGCCGCCCGCGATCTCGGGCTCACCATCCAGCTCGGCACCAAGGGGATCGCGCCCGAGCACCTCGAGCGCTACCTCGCGCTGGCCGAGGCGTTCGACGCGCGGCTCGTGCGGGGAATGCTCTACGGCCCCGACTCGCGGCCCACCCTCGCCGAGGCCGAGACCCAGCTGCGCGCCGCCCTCCCCGCCTACGAGGCGGCCGGCGTCACGCTCGCTCTCGAGACCTACGAGCAGGTCGCCACCGCCGATCTCGTCGCCCTCGTCGAGCAGATCGGCAGCGCGCACCTCGGCATCTGCCTTGATCCGGCGAACGTCGTCGCCCGGCTCGAGCTCCCCCGCGACTGCGTCGAGAGCACCGCCGCCCGCACCGTCAACGTGCACGTGAAGGACTTCGCCTTCGCCCGCCAGGCCGGCTGGGTGGGCTTCACCTACAGCGGCGCCGCGATGGGCGAGGGCCTGCACGACTACCCGCACCTGCTCGAGACCGTGCGCCCGCGTGAGCGCGGCATCGACGAGATCGTCGAGCACTGGCTGCCCTGGCAGGGCGACCCCGAGACCACCATCCGCACCGAACGAGCCTGGACCCGCCAGAGCATCGACTACCTGAGGAGCACGACATGAGCAGCACGACGCCCGCCGGCACCGATACGAGCACCGACACCTACAAGATCGCCGTCATCGGCGCCGGGGGGAAGATGGGCATGCGCGTGTCGAACAACCTCGTGAAGACCGCGCACACCGTCTGGTACGTCGAGAACTCCCCCGCCGGGCAGGAGCGAACGCTCGCCGCCGGCCGTGAGCTGACGGATGCCCCCACCGCAGTCGCCGACGCCGACATCGTCGTGCTCGCGGTGCCCGACCTGGCGCTCGGGCCGGTCACCGCCGACCTGGTGCCGCAGTTGAAGCCGGGCGCGATCGTGCTGACCCTCGACCCGGCGGCCGCGTACGCCGGGCTGCTGACGACGCGCGACGACGTCGTGCAGGCGGTCGCGCATCCGTGCCACCCCTCGATCTTCCTGCAGCGCCAGACGCCCGAGGAGTGGGCCGACACCTTCGGCGGCATCGCGGCGCCGCAGGATGCGATCGCGGCCGTCGAGTCGGATGCCCCGGAGCACAAGGCCATCGTCGAGGCCACCGTGCGCGCGATCTACGCGCCGGTGATCGACGTGCACTTCGTGACGATCAAGCAGCTCGCGCAGCTCGAGCCGACCCTCGTGGAGACGGTGGCGTGCATGATCGGGGCGCTGCTCAACGAGGCGCTGGAGGAGACCATCAACACCATGGGCGTGCCCGCGGCGGCGGCCCGCAGCATCCTGTACGGGCACACCCAGGTCGCGCTCGCGAACGGTCTGCGCGGCGACAACCCGTTCAGCGACGCCTGCCTGATCGCCATGGACTACGGGCGCGAGAGCATCATCAAGGACGACTGGAAGAAGATCTTCCGCGACGACGAGCTCGACAAGAACCTCGCGCGCATGCTGCACCTGCCCGCGATCACGCGCTGATCGCGGTAGCTTCGCCTGATGGTGAGCGCGGAGTGGGACGACGGGGGCGTCGCATGGACCTCGGGGCCCTGGTCGCTGGAGCTCCGCGGCGACGAGATCGCCGAGCTGCGGTACAAGGGGCGGCGGGTGCTGCGGAGCATCCGCGCCGTCGTGCGCGACCGGGACTGGAACACGGCGTCGTGGGTGATCGGCGCGCCCGAAGTGGGCGAGCGGATGCTGCGGGTGCCGTTGCGCTCGGAGGGGTACGGGAGCGACATCCGCGGTGCGATCGCGGTGGAGGTGGCGGGGCCGGACGGGCTCTCGGTGACCTTCGACGCGGTGTCCCACAGCGCGTTCGCCACGAACCGCACCGGGCTCGTGGTGCTGCACCCGCCGCAGGCGAGCGGGGCGGAGCTGGCGGTGCGGCATCCGTCGGGGGCGTCGTCGCGCACCATCTTCCCGGTGGCGATCAGTGCGCACCAGCCCGTGTTCGACATCGCGGGGCTGGCGTGGGAGGACGACGGCCTGTCGATCGACCTCTCGTTCGTGGGCGACACCTTCGAGATGGAGGACCAGCGCAACTGGACGGATGCGTCGTACAAGACGTACAGCCGCCCGCTGTCCCTCCCCTTCCCCTACGAGCTCGCCGCCGGCGCGCGTGTGCTCCAGCGCATCGACGTCGCGGTGCGCCCGCTCCCCGCCGCCGCCCCGCCCACCCCCGACGCGGCATCCGCCGCCTGGGGCGAGGCGGCGGCGCGATCGGATGGGGCGGGCACCGGCGGGAAGGCGGCGCGGATCGTGCTCGCCGGCGCGGGGGCGTTCCCGGCGGTGGGGGTGGCGGCGTCGAGTGCGCCCGGGCCCGAGCCGGCGGGGCTGCCCGGCGTCGGCGGCGAACTGCTCGTCGAGCTCGATCTCGACACCCCGAACTGGCGGGCCGCGCTCGAGCGCGCCGCCGGGCGCGGCGCACCCCTCGACGTGCGGGTCGTGCTGCGCGAACCCGATCGCGACCAGCTGGACGCACTCGCGGATGCCCTGCGCGGCATCCGTCTCGCCCGTATCGCGGTCTTCCACCCCTTCTTCCACGTCTCGGTCGCAGCCTGGGTCGACGCCCTGCGCGCCGCCCTCGCGGCCGCCGGCGTCGCGGCCCCGGTGGTCGGCGGAAGCCGCTCACACTTCACCGAGCTCAATCGCGAGCGCGACCGGATGCCCGCCGACGTCGCCGAACTCGTCACGACGGTCACGCCCCAGTTCCACGCGACCTCGACCGCGCAGCTGATCGAATCGGTGGCGATGCAGCGGCTGGTCGCGCGCCAGACCGTCGAGTACGCGGAGGGGCGCCCGGTGCGGATCGGCCCGGTGACGTTGCGTCCGCGCTTCAACGACGTGGCGACGGGTCCGCAGCCCGCACCCACCCGCGACAACCTGGCGGAAGGTTACGGCGCCGAGTTCACGGGCAGCATCGACCCGCGGCAGTCCACGCCTGAGCTCGCCGCCTGGACCATCGCGAGCGCGGCGGCCCTCGCGGTGCCGGGCGTCGTGGGTCTGACCTACTTCGAGGAGTGGGGCCCGCGCGGCATCCGCACCCCTTCGGGTGCCCCGCTGCCGGTGGCGGCCGCCGTTGCGGCCCTGGCATCGCTCGCCGGCGCGGACCTGCTCACCGGCGACTCGCCCGACGGTCTCCTCTGGGCGGTCGGCGCCCGAACGCCCGCCGGCACCACCGTGCTCGCCGCGAACCTCGACCGCACCGAGCGCGCCGTGCGGGTCGTGGCGTCCGGTGACGACGGTTCACCCAGCGAGGTCGTGGTCGCGCTCGCACCCCTCAGCTGGAAACGCGTCGGCTCGGTCGCAGCACGCGGCCAAAATTGACTATTTTAGCTACATAGTCAATTTCCGGAGGAGAGACGATGGCGGCGGGTTCCGTTGTGATGTGCAGCATGCCGGCCGTGGGGCATGTGGGTCCACTGCTGGTGGTCGCGTCCGAGCTGGTGGAACGCGGGTGGCGGGTGCGGTTCCTCTCGGGTCGACGCTATCGCCCTATGGTGGAAGCGGCGGGCGTCGAGTTCGTCGAGCTTCCGCCCGAGGCGGACACGTTGGACGCGGTCGGCGAGGACGAGCGGAATCGCGGTATCGCGACGATCAACCGCGGCGTCGAGGAGGCGTTCATCCGGCCCGCCTACCACGCCGCCGGCCGGATGCTGGAGTTGCTGGACCAGGAGCGGGCCGACGTGGTGGTGCACGACATGACGTTCCTCGGCGTGCAGGCTCTCTTCGGGCGACCTCGGGCAGAGCGGCCACTCACTGTGATGTGCGGTATCGGGCCGGCCGGTTTCTCCAGCAGGGATTGCCCACCGTACGGGCTTGGGATCGTCCCCTCGCCTCACCGTCGGCTGGGCCTGGTCCGTGACGTCGTGTTGAACCGCACCTCCAGGTTGGTCTTGCGCCCCGCGCATCGCGCGCTCGATGCGTACCTGTCCAGCGTGGGAGCGCCGGGGCTCGATGGCGCCTTCTTCATGGATGTACTGGCGCGCAGCGACATGTTGGCGCAGTTCACGGTGCCTGAGTTCGAGTACCCGCGACGCGACGGGCCGGATCTGCGGTTCTACGGTCCGATGGTGGGTCAGACCAAACGGACACGGCCGGCCCCTGAGTGGTGGGAACGGCTGAAGGACGGTGTGCCGTTGGTGCATGTGACGCAAGGCACTGTGGCGAACACCGATTTCTCTGAGCTCATCGAACCCACACTGGAAGCCCTGGCGGGCGAGGACGTGCAGGTGGTGGTGTCGGCGGGCGGCGCCGACATGAACCTGCTCCCCGCGCTGCCGGGAAACGCGTTCGCGGCGTCGTACCTCGACTACGACGCCCTCTTGGCGCGGACCTCGGCGTTCGTGACGAACGGTGGGTACGGCGGGTTGCATCATGCGATGCGGTTCGGCGTGCCCATCGTGATCGCGGGAGATTCCGAGGACAAGGTGGAGACCTCGGCGCGGGTGCAGTGGTCGGGTGCGGGAGTAAGCCTGCGCACCGGCCGGCCGTCTCCCGAAGCAGTCGGGAAAGCGGTGCGCCGCGTGCTGTCCGATCCGCGGTTCGCCCGGGCGAGCGCGCGGATCGGGGAGTCGATCTCCGCATCCCGAGGAGTGACGGGCCTGGTCGACGACATCGAAACGGCCGTCGCCCTCACGGCAGGCTGACACGGCGCGGCGTCGTTCGAGCGATGCGCGTCAGGCGGGCTCCGGGAGATGGTCGGCGAGATGGGCGAGCTGCCGGGCGGTCCAGGCCTTCCATCGATCCCGCGACCAGCCCCGGGACTGCGTGAAATGCAGATAGGCGTCGGCCCCGGTGATGTAGCCCAGGACATCAGCCGCGTCGGCGATGCGCTCGGCGGGGATGCGGTCACGGCTGGCGAACCAGCCCGCGGCGATGAGCATGTCCCGATGCCGACGTTGCTCGAGCTCGTCATAGGCGGCGCGCGCGGCCGGATCCGCATCTGCGGCCGCGGCCATCGCCCGGATGATCCCCGCGGCTCGCTGGTTGGCGTCATCGAGGAATGTCACGTAGCGGTCGACCGCGGTCGCGAAATCGGGCTCGGCCATGATGGCGACGAGTTCCGGGCGGTCGGCGAGGGAGTGTGTGCCTTCGTCGCCGGCGAACGCCACTTCGAATGCTGCGATCAGGAGCGAGTGCTTGCTGCCCTGGAGCTGCACGGTAGGCACCGCGACATCCGCTTCCGCCGCGATCGCCTTCAGGGACGTCGCGACGTACCCGTCCCGGACGAACAGTTTCGCAGCGGCGGCGACGATCGCCGCGCGCGTCGACGCCGCCAGCGCCTCCCGTCGGGGCGAGCTATACGCGCGAACCATGCTCCGACGTTACCGTGGCCGCCCCCTTCGCCGTCGCGAAAACCAGCCCCACCACGATCTGCGCCCCGGTCGAGCACAGCAACGCCACCGTCGCGACCTCCGCGCTCTCCGTCGTGTTCGCGACGGCGCCGGTGATGATCGCCACGACCGTGAGCGCCAAGAGCGCCCACCGGGCCGCCCCGGTGGCCACGCCGGCACGGATGATCACGATCGATCCCACCATCAGCAGCACGAGCTGAAAGACCCCCAGCACCGTCGTGAGAACGAGCACTCCCCCGTAGTCCTGCGCCGGAGGAAGAGCGTACGTGACCGTGTAGTACACCGTCTGCAGGGTGAGGAACACACCACCGAACCCGAGCAGTGCGATCCGGCCCACGAGCGACGACCCGATCACGCCATCCGCACCGGTACGTCCACCGGCCAGAGCGATCATCGACAGTGCGTGCGCAACCGCACTCCCGAAGAACAGAACAACGAACACGCCGAGCAGACCCGGCGCCGAGTCCGCTCCATCGGCCAGCGGCACCTCGACGAGCGTGGCGACCAGCAACAACGCACCGCCGACAGTGATCGCCATTCCACCCCACACCGCCCACGCCGGCCTGCAGCGCTCCCGCACCGCGGACAACCCCACTGCCTCCTTCACGCGAACATCAGACATACTCTTCCGCCTCCTCCATCGACGTCGAACGCGTCGACTGCTTTAACTAGTATGCCGTAATAATCAATGATACGGTGCGCATATGAAAAGTCTAGCGTGGTGGTTCCGAGCGGTCGGAGCCGTGTATCTGGTCCTGGGGAGCACCTTCATTCCCGCCATCAACACCGGGCGAGTGACCCTTCTCGTTCCCGGATTCGACGCTGCGACCGACGGGCCGGCGTGGCAGGGATTCGTCGACTACCTGTTCATGTTCGGGTTGGAAGAACTCGTTCTGGGCGCCTTCCTGATCGGTGCGTCGTTCGCGCCCCGATGGTTTGAACCACTGGTCCTGCTGACGTGCGCACTGTCGCTGGTGCGCGGGATCGGCCATGACGTCTTCATGATCAGCCAGGGCTACTCCGTGTTGAGCAACACCCTGTTCATCACCGTGCACGCAGCGATCATCATCACCGGGCTGCTCCTACTTCGCCGAGCACGACTCAGGCCCGGACAGTACGCCCGTCGCGCCCCCCGTCCCTCCAACGCCGTCGCCTCGTGAACCACCGCAGAAGTGCCGGAGCGGCGAATGCCGACGTGACGCGACGAACCGCACTCGGCGCGGCATGGAGCCTGCCGGTCATCGCCTTGGCCATAGCCGCACCCGCTGCAGCGGCCTCTCAGGCGCTGCCGCGCGTGACGGTCTCGATCGCGCCCGACCCGGTCACAGCAGCGGGGCCATTCGGTCCTGAGGGCTACTACCAGGCGGACACGACGATGACGCTCAAGAACGAGTCGACCGTCGCCGTCAACGACCCGGTGATCCTGACAGCGATCCCTTTGGGAGCCTTCCTTTTCGCAGGCGCCGGGGTCGTGCCCGAATGGCGGCCCATCCTGACACCCGGAGGCGGGTCCTTCAGCGGCATGATCTTCAGCGGAGGACTGGCCCCGGGAGCGTCTTCCTCCGTCCGGATCTTTTTCTCCGCGTTCTCGCATCAACGGCCTGCTGCGACGACATTCACCTGGACCGTGAGCGGCGAAGCCACGGGAGAAGCCCGCACCGTCACGGTTCTGCCGCCGGACTAGCGATCGGCCATTCAGGAGTGGTGGAGCGCCGCGCGCGTCGGCGGCCCACCACTCCGGTCAGAGCCGCGGAGGCGACCTCTCCCGGTTGCGCCCATGATGCTCGCGCCGCCGGCCGCCGCGGGGCAGAGCCCAGTCCTGCCCCGCCGCGGCGGCACGGCGGTGTGGTCGGTGTTCCGCGCAGCCGGTTTTCACTACTGGGGGCCGAATGCTCCTCACGATCTGGGCGAACGCGAGGTCGACTAATTCCTGGACCTCGATGACGAGGTCGAGGAACCGCTCATCGACCGGCTCTCCCGCAAGCACCGGCGCGGGCGCGGGAGTGGCTACGTACACGGGACGACACCTCCCCGAAGAACGCGTGCCGTGGGTCAGACGGAGATCGTCTTCTGCTCCGCCGAGCTCGACCCCGACTGCACCTCGATCTTGCGCGGCTTGGCGCGCTCGCTCACCGGGATGAGCACGCTCAGCACCCCGTTCTCGTAACTCGCCGAGATACGTTCCGGGTCGACGCCGTCGCCGAGGCTGAACTGCCGGTGGTAGGTGCCGCTCGGTCGCTCCTGCACGAGCCAGTTCGCGCCGTCGACGGATGCGGTGGTGCGCTGAGCACGGATGGTGAGCAACTGCCCATCGACATCCACGTCGACCGACCCGGGATCGATGCCCGGCAGGTCGGCGGAGAGGATGTAGTGGTCGCCCTCCTTGTACAGGTCGACCGGCATGACCTTCGGGCCGGGCCGGTACTGCAGCAGGCTCCCCGTCAAGCGGTCCAGTTCGCTGAAAGGATCGAAAGACATAGCCATGATGAAAATTCCCCTTTCTGTGAAGTTGAGTGCCTGTGACTCAGGTATTCACAATTTAGCACTCTCCCTACCCGAGTGCCAACATCCTTCGGGTCAATTTTCAGGGCCGGCGCGGAGCGCTCGGATCATGGCGCGCAGGATGCGCAGGGCAGCCTCCCGGTCATCCGCACCGAGCCCGGCGAGCATCCGCAATTCCACCGAACGCACCGCCGCAGACGCCTTCGCGAGCTTGCGCCGGCCGGCCGGAGTGAGCCGCGTGGGCAGAGCCTTGCCCACAGGCGCCTCGGCCGCGCGCGCGACCTGGCCCTCGCGCTCGAGCGCCTGGAGCAGCACGTTCATGCTCTGGCGGGTCACGAAGGCTCCGCGCGCGAGCTCGGAGTTGGACAGGCCGGGTCGCTGCGCCAGCAGCTCGAGGCACGAGTAGTGCGTGACGGTCATGCCGAGCGGCCGCAGCACCTCCTCCATGGCGGCGCGGAGCGCGCTCGACGCCTCCTTCAGCAGGTAGCCGAGCGAGGTGTCGAGTTCGATGCCGTCTTGACTCATGTCAGTATTCTGACATAGATTGGCCTATGTCAGAGAACTGACATACGAGAAGGAGAACCCCCATGCCCGTCACCGGCCCCGATTTCATCTCCCTGCAGGTCAGCGACCTCGAAGCCTCGCAGGCGTTCTACGAGCAGTACCTCGGCCTCGTGCGCTCGCCGGCCGGGCCGCCGCACGCCGTGGTGTTCACCACGACCCCGATCGCGTTCGCGCTGCGCGACATCGTGCCCGGCACCGACCTCGCCTCGGCCGAGCGCCCCGGCATCGGCGCCGCCATCTGGCTGCACGCCACCGACGTGCAGGCCATCCACGACGCCCTCGCCGCCGCGGGCACCCCCATCGTCGCGGCACCGATCGACGGCCCCTTCGGCCGCACCTTCACCTTCGCCGACCCCGACGGCTACCACATCACCCTCCACGACCGCGCCTGACCGTAGGTCGGTCGGCTGTCGGCCTGCCCGCAGCGGTCACCTCGACGAGGCGCCAATCGCGGTCTCGATCGCGTCGAAGAGCTGCTCGGCCGTGCGGAGGTCACGGAGCGTCGACCCCACGCCGACCGCACTCGCACCGGCCCGGAGGAAGTCGGCCGCGTTGCGATGATCGATTCCGCCGGTCGCGACGTAACCCATCTCGGGAAATGGCCCCTTCATGTCGCGGATCCAGCTCGGCGTGAGGCTCGACGCGGGGAAGACCTTAACGCTGTGACTCCCCGCGGCCTTCGCACGCTGAACCTCGGATGCGGTGGCGACGCCCGGGAGATGGGCAAGCCCCGCGGCGTGGCTGGCCTCGAGCACGGACAGGTCCAGCCCGGGTGCGACAGTGAACGCTGCTCCGGCCGCGACGGCGGCCTGCAGCGTCTCGACGGTGGTGACGGTCCCGGCCCCCACGACCTCGCCCCGCTCGCGCGCGAGCGTTGCCAAGGCGGCGAGCACCCCGAACGAGGACGGGGTCTGCACAGGGACCTCGATGATACCGATCCCGCGGTCCCACACCCGCCCCGCGACATCGATCGCGTCGGTGAGCGCCATCCCACGGAGAATGGCAACGAGAGGCCGCTCCCCGAGCAGTGTTTCCATCGACGGCGCGCCCTCGATCATCGAACAATCTCCGCGATCAGCTCGTCGGGGACGATTCCGACGTCTCCGGTCGTGAGCAGGGAGGCACGCGCGAGCAGATGCCCGATCCTCAACCGGGTCGTCTCGGGTTCCCCGGTCAGCAAGCCGTGCAGATACCCCGCGGCGAACGCATCGCCGGCTCCGGTGGCTTCGAGCACATCCACGACCAGTGCAGGCTCGTCCTGGCGGCCCTGGTCGGTGAAGGCCGTCGCCCTGGTCCCGCCGTCCTTGACGACCAGGGTGCGTGGCTCGGAGACGATCTCCCGCACCTCGTCCGCCGTCGAGCACGACCAGAGCCGATGAGCCTCGTCGAGCCCGACGAAGACCACGTCGGCACGGTTGGCCAGGCGTGCGAGCGGGTCCGCCGCCTCCGTGGCACTCCACAGGCCGGGCCGGTGGTTGACGTCGAAGGATGTCAAGACGCCCGCCCGTGCGGCCACTTCGAGCAGGCCGTCGATCAACGCGGCGCACGACGAGGACAGCGCGGCGGTGATCCCGCTGACGTGCACGAGATCGAAGTCGGCGACGGGAATGCGACGCAGCTCGGCCGGGCCCATTCCGGATGCAGCGGAGGAACGGCGGTAGTAGTGCACCGTGGTGTGGCCGCCCGCCTCCTGGTCCTTGAAGTAGACGCCGCTCGGCGCTGTCGCGTCCCGGCGCACGAGCGTCGTATCGACGCCCGCGCCCTGGACGGCGGAGACGATCCGGTCGCCGATGGAGTCGCTCCCGACGGCGCTCACCCACGAGGTGCGGTGGCCGAGTTCCGACAGATATACGGCGACCGTCGACTCCGCACCGGCGACGTCGATCGACGCCCGCGTGGCCGTGGCCAACGACTCGAGGTGCTCCGGAGTGACCAGGAGCATCGACTCCCCCAGGGTCAGCACTCGCCCCGGGGCGTGGATTCGGGGCGTCATACCGTGCCCACCGTCTCGGGTGAGCGCACGTCCTCCGTCGAGAGCTGTACCACCTCGGCGACCCGGAGCGCGCGGTCGTACAGTCGCAGGCAGACCACCTCGCCCCGCATCCGCCCGTGAAGGGCGACCGGCAGTCCGGAACTCACATCGCGCAGGTTCCGGCTGAACCGGCCCCAGCCGTACGGACGCTCGGCACCGCCGTCGTGCAGCACCCCGTCGACGACGAACAGGATGATCTTCGGTCCACCGTCGACGATCACCCCGACGTGTGTGAGCCTGCCCGCCTCGATGGCTCCCGGATCAGAGACCCACGAGCATTCCTGCTGCCCGTCATTCAGGAGGAAGCGCAAGCGTCCTCGGGATTCGAGTTGAAGGGCGATCCCGACCCCCTGATCGTTCCGGGAGTCGACGAGCAGGCGCCCTGGCGTGAGATCACCCACCCGCAGCCAGGCGCTCATGGTGACGCCGCCTCGCGCATCCTCGGTCTGCCAATTCCCCCGTCGCAATTGGAACGGCGTGAACCGCGGGGGCGTGGCGGGAGGCTCGTCGTTCCGGCGGGAGTCGAACTCGTACACCAGTGCATCCGAGAGGCGAGCGGATGGCGCACCCCACAGACCGTCGAGCATGTCCCGGTCGAGCCGGTGCACGCGGGCAGTGCGCTTCTCGGTCTCGGTGACGAAGAAGTCGCCGCGATCCTCGATGAGATCGGGGTAGCTCATGCTCACCATCGGGTCGTCGGCGTAGATCGCGATCTCGGGTTGCGACCACACGATCTCACCGTCGACCTCGCGGCCGCCGGACAGCCACGCCGGATTCCGGTACGTGCCGAACCAGGTGTTGCTGTTGTTGTGGAACCAGAGCAGGTACCTCCCGTCGCCGCAGGCCCAGACGAAGGTCGCCGCACGCGGGTTCTTGATCGGTGCGCCCGCTCCGAATCGCGCCCACTCCGGCTCGGTCCAGCTGTGCCCGCCGTCGCGACTGTACGCATCCGCGACGTACCCGCGCTCGGACCGGAAGGTGCAGTAGAGGCCACCGCTCCGAAGGCCGACGGCCTTGTGCTCCTCGGCGACCTCGCCGGCCGGCGCCACGAGACCCTTCTCGCCGTCGGGCAGCGTCGTCCAGTCGATCTTCGCCGGATCGGGTTCGGTCAGGAGGTTGTCGCTGCGCAGCAGAAACCCTTCGCTGGTGCGCTGGAAGCCCTGCGACTCCTCACGGAAGCCGCCCACCTTCGACCCCGCGATGTAGACGGAACCGGCCACGATCTCCGGCTTGCCGACCGACCACCAGAAACGGATCGCACCGCGATACGGGTTCTCGCGGTCGATGTCGAACTCACGAATCGGAACGACGTAGCGGTGCTCCGACCACGATCGCCCGTCGTCATCCGAGTACCGGAACACCATGTCGCCCAGCGTGTCCACCCTCGGGCTGGTGCCGGTGTCGGTCACCACCTCACGGATGTTCGCGCTGTTGTAGGTGTAGAAGACGTAGATCCGCCCCGACGGCACGACCAGCGGGATGGCCCACGAGGCCTCTGGTCCCTCCGCGGGCTCGATGTCGACCGGGTCGCTCCAGGTCAGGCCCTGGTCGCTGCTCCGCCGGGTCACGATGCGCTGCGACGCATCGCCCTCATGGGAGTCGGAGCTCGTCACGACGCAGAGCCAAGCGCCGTCGCGCGTCACGACGAGGTACGGCTGATCGCTGTAACCGCTGGACTGGATGACACGCCCGTTCTCCAACAACCGGGGGTCGTGGTTCGGCTGCTGCGGGTCGTCCGGCAACTGTGGACCGGTCGTCGAGATCACCATTCGGCGAAGCCCCCGTCCTGGTGGCGCCAGATCGAGTTGCGCCACCGGTGTGGGCTGGCCGCCGACCGCCTGACCTCCTTCTCGTCGATCTCGATCCCGAGCCCGGGCCCGAGCGGCCGCTGGACGTGCCCGTCGGTGACGGCGAAGACCGAACGATCGACCAGGTAGTCCAGCAGGTCCGAGTCGACGTTGTAGTGGATGCCCAGACTCTGCTCCTGGATGAGGAAGTTGGGGGTCGCGACGTCGACCTGGAGGCAGGCGGCGAGCGCGATGGGCCCCAGCGGGCAGTGCGGAGCCAGTGTCACCCCATAGGTCTCGGCGGCCGCGGCGATGCGCCGCACCTCCGAGATGCCGCCGGCGTGCGAGAGATCGGGCTGGACCACCGCGACGCCCGAGGAGATCACGTCCCGGAAGTCCCAGCGCGAATACAGGCGTTCCCCCGTCGCGATCGGGATGCTGGTGCCGGCCGCGATCGTTCCCAACTGGGCCGACAGCTCGGGCACCACTGGCTCCTCCACGAAGAGCGGGAAGTAGGGTTCGAGCAGGGGCAGCGCGCGCCGCGCCATCGCGGGAGAGAACCGGCCGTGGAAATCGACGGCAACATCGCGGGAGTCGCCGATAACTGCACGCACCTCTGCGACCCGGTCGACGAGGTGAGCGAGCTTGGCGGGCGTGTCGATGGCCAGAAGCTCCTCCGAGCCGTTCATCTTCACGGCGGTGAGCCCGGCTTCGAGCTGTCGCTGCGCATCCTCCGCCAGCTCTTTGGGCCGGTCTCCCCCGATCCAGCCGTAGACCCGCACTCGCTCGCGGACGGGGCCGCCGAGCAGGTCGTACACCGGAACCCCCAAGGCTTTGCCCGTGATGTCCCACAGGGCCTGATCGATCCCGGCCACGGCACTGGAGAAGACCGGGCCGCCCCGGTAGAAGCCTCCCTTCGTGAGCACCTGCCAGGTGTCCTCGATCCGGCGCGGATCGGTGCCGATCAGGTAGTCGGAGAGTTCGCCGATCGCGGCCTGGACGGTCTCGGCGCGTCCCTCGACGATCGGCTCCCCCCAGCCTGTGATGCCATCGTCGGTGGTGATTGCGAGGAAGAGCCATCGGGGTGCGACCCGGAATGTCTCGATGCGGTCGATCTTCACGTGCGTGAGCAGCTTTCCGGCGCGTGAGCGCCTTAGACGATGGTGAGGTTGGTGATCTTGGCCTGCTGGTCGGCGGCGATGAGCACGGAGCTGCCGCCGACGGCCGTGAACGTGTTCCCGGAGATGGTGAGCGTGTTCATCTGGCAGAGCACAGTTCCGATCGGCGACTTCCCGCCCACCCAGATCCCGGAGAACGGGGTGGTGTCGATGGTGTTGCCGGAGATCGTGAACGTGCCGGTCGTCATTCCCGCGACCTCGCGGATGGAGTGCAGTGAGATCGCCCCGGGCGTATAGGTGAAGTCGCCCATGCACGCGTTGGAGATGGAGTTGCCCGAGATCTCGGCGCTGAACATCGGGAACCCGGGAGCACGGCCCCAGAGGTAGATGCCCGCCTGGCAGGTGTTGCTGACGGTGTTGCCGGAGATCACCAGATCGGCTCCGCTGCTGGCGAGGATGCCGCCGCCCTCCACCGAGCCATCGACGATGTTGTCGTCGACGTGCACGAACTGGCACTCACGGAAGACCGTGCCCACCCAGCCGACCTGGATGCCGCCGTCACGGTTGTCTTTCGCCGTGCAAGAAGTGACGTGCACCTGCCGGCTCGCCTCGACGTCGATCCCGTACATGTTCGCGTCCGTGCTCGTCACCCCGCTCACGAGTACGCCGGTGCACGTGTCGATGAGCAGATTGGAACCGCTCGCGCCGGTGAAGGTCGCATCGGTGACCGAGATGTCCTTGCCGCCGGTGAACTCGAGCAAGGCACGATTGTGCCGGAGGTCGGGCCGGTCGGGGAGGCTGAACGCGATGTTCGAGACGGAGCATCCGGAGCCCCCGATGAAACGGACACCTTGATGATCGGGGCTCGACAGCACGATCTGCGAGGTCGCGCCGACGCCCACCAGATGGATGTTGTCACGTTCCTCGATGGCGAAGTGATGCGGGATCTTGGTGTCGCGGAAACTCGAATGGGTTCCGTCGGGCTGCAGCAGGTAGGAGCCGGCCGGGACGTAGAGCACGCCTCCGGACCCGGGGAGGGAGGCGAGCGCATCGCGAAAGGCAGCCGTGTCGTCGGTGACACCGTCTCCGGCTGCACCGTACGTGACAACGTTGGCAGTGGGCAGGCCGGTTGTCGACTGGGCTTGGGGATCGGCCCAGGCCGTCTCGTTCGCCTCGGCCCGTCGGGCGGCGTACGGATCGGTGTAGGGCGCAGACAGGCTGGTCGAGAATCCGGTCATGTCACCCGTCACCGACCCGGTGACCACGGGCAGCGTCGTGACGAGGTTGCCGGAACTCGTGACCCCGGTCGCCGTGCCGGCGATGGCGGCGCCGGCGCCGCTGTTCTCGAGAATGCGGTTCTGACTGATCGCGAGTCCATCGATGGTGCTGTTGACCGGCACGTTGATGCCGACACCGTCGGCCGCGTACATCTCGTTGCCGAAGATCTCGATGTCGTTCCCGGTGACGCCGAGCCAGTTGGTGATGCCGATGGCGATGTCGTTGTCCTCCGACGCCCGGATGCTGTTGTTCTTGATCGAGAGCGTGTCGACCAGATTGAGGAACGCGACGGCCCCGTGATACCCGCCACCCGGGGCGAGCTGCCGGTTGTCCGGCCGCATCTCCATGCTCGAACGCACGAGGACGTTGTCGGTGACCGAGGCGTCGATGAGCGTCGCCGGGGTCGCGGTGTTGCTGATGTCGCTGAGGATGCCCGCGCCGGAGGTGTTCTCGATCCAGTTGTTGTCGATCTTCTGATGCGAGCCGCCCAGGGTCATGCCGCGGCCGTAGCACATGCTGATCAGCGTGTTGCGGGTGAAGCGGACGTTCGGGATCGTGTTGCTGTCGGGGAACAGATTGCTGTCCTGGTAGTTCGCGATGCCGTCGTCACCGACCGCTTCGGCCCAGTTGTAGGCGGCCACGCTGTTCTTCGCGCCGCCGTAGTTGTACGCGTCGGCGCCACCGTTGCGCAACGTGTTCTCGACCATCCACGAGCTGCTCGCGCGTTGCAGGATGATTCCGGGCTGGCAGTGGTCGACGGTCACGCGGAGCACCTGCATCGATTGCGGGTCCCGCGCCAGCACGGCGGTTGCCGTCGTCGTGTGTCGGATCATGTTGAGCGGCACCCAGGTCATTGCGATGTCGCGGAGTGAGACATCCGTCGCATTGACGAAGACCCAGCCGGCTCCGGCAGGATACAGCGGCGCCTCCTGGCCATTGGCCGTCATCTTCGGCCGGCTGAAGACGACCACACTCCCCTCGCCTTCTCCGACGAAATGCACCCCGTCGAGCGACGCCTGGTACCACCAGTTGACGTTCCCCGCGGCCTGCGGAGGAAAGAGGTAGCGCCCGACGGGCAGGTAGATGATGCCGCCGCCCAGCAGTTTGACGGCGGCGAGGGCGCTGTCGAACGCCGCCTTGTCGGAGGAGATGCCGTCACCGATCGCTCCGTGGTCCATCACGTTGACCACCGGCATGCTCTCGTAGTCGATGACGGGCATGCCTTCCAGTCCTGGGCGGGAGTAGAACGACGAGGGGAGGTTGGCGATGAAGCCGCCCGACGTGAGGTTTCCGAGTGCCGGAGGGGCGGTCGCGGGCACGCCGGCGAAGCCGAAGGCCGCTCCCGGCTGAGCGGCGAGCATGGCGGCTGCGCCCGCCGCTGCGGTTCCGCCGATGAATGCTCGACGAGAGAGTGCAGTGGTCATCGTTGACTCCGTTCCTGATCGTTTCGTGGTGTGGGGGTGTCCGCGCGCCAGCAGCGGCTCGGCTTCCAGCCGAGCACCTCGGCGGTGGAGGTCGTATCGATCAGCGCCCGATGCGGGTCGGCCGAGAAGTAGTCCGCGACATCGGCTCGTCTCGGGACCGGCCAGCCGGTGAGGAGCTCCTCAGACGGCTGGAACGCGTTCGTGTCGGCCGCGCTGAGGAAGAATGGCCCGGGCGGCCCGGCCGACCGCGCAGCGTGGATGAGCGCCTCCACACAGTCGCCGATGTCGACGTAGGCGTACAGCTCGCTTCTCGTGCGCGGTAGCGCGGCGAAATCCGGGTTCCGCCAGACGGCGTAGTCCCGCGAAGTCGCCACGAACGCCGGGCGCAGGATGACAGTGGAGATGGATCCGGCGCGGTCGAGGTAGAGGAGATAGTCTTCGGCGAGCAGTTTCGACACCTGATACGGCGTCGACGGATGCGCGGGCTCGTCGTCACCGGCCGGCAGACGGGTCGGCGATCCCGGTCCGACGATGCCGACTGCGTTCACGCTCGACGCGTACACGAATCGCCGGCACCCCGCGGCGACGGCGTCGTCGGCGAGGGCGATCGTACCCCAGGAGTTGACATTGAGGATGTCGTCCGGGCTCCCGGCACCGTCGCTCGCCAATCCCCCGAGATGGAGGACGACCTCCACTCCCGCCAACGCACGCGAGCGGATCGTTGCTTCGCGGAGGTCTCCCTCGACGTGTCCCGGCCTGGAGGAGCCCACGACGTCCAGGGTCCGGATGGCGACCGCCTGCCGGTCGAGGACGGCGACGAGTTCGCGGCCCAGTTTGCCTTCGCTGCCCGTGACGAGCCAGGTCATGAGTCCGCCCCCGGGAACGTGACCCGGAACGCACCGAGCTCGTCGGCGACGTCCGACCCCGTCCGTACGAACGCGGGTATCCCGTTCGTGGGAACGGTCATCACGACCTCCCGCGGGCCGACGACGACCTCGCCGGTCTGCAACGACTCCCACTCCCCATCCGGAATATGAGCGGATCGCACGTCCGTTCCCGGGTCGAGCACGGGTGCGACGAGGATGTCTGCGCCGAATAGGTACTGGTCCTCGAGTTCCCAAGCGCGTGGGTCGTCAGGGTAGTGCAGGAACAAGGCCCTCATCGCCGGCAGTCCGGAGTCGGACGACTCCCGCATCACCCGCGCGATGTACGGTCTCAGCGCTTCCCGCACGGCCAGGAAGCGCGTGGCGGCGCGGAGTACCTCGTCTCCGAAGCTCCAGACTTCATTCGGCGCACCGTATTTCAGGGCGACGTCGCCATCGGGGATGCGGTGTCCGTGCATCCGCGTGATCGGAGTGAAGAGAGCGAACTGGAACCACCGCATCATGAGCTCGCGGAGGTACGGCGAATCGTTGGTGTTGGGCCCGTAGAAGCCGCCGATGTCGCTCGACCACCATGCGACTCCGCTGAGGCCGGCGTTGAGGCCCGCCGGGACCTGGGCGCGCAGCGACTCGAAAGTCGACGGGACGTCGCCTGACCACAGAGCCGCACCGAAGCGCTGCGAGCCGAGCCAGGCCGATCGCGAGAGACTCACGGCGTCGCGCGGATTCTCCGGGGTCATGCCTCCGCCGAGCGCCTGGGCGTTCCACCAGGGGTACTTGTTGCCGACGCGGTCGCCCGGGCCGGCCGCGTACTCCCATTCGGCGGGTTCCTGGGGCACGATCTCGGGCTCGCTCGCATCGGCCCAGAAGCTCTCGATACCGTGACGGCGGTACCCGGAATCGACGGCATCCCAGAGGAATGCACGGGCTTCGGGATTGCTCGGATCGTAGAAGTGCAGGAAGGCGGGACCGGATTGCCCGGCATCCACGAATCGCGCAGCGACGCCCAGGCCGCCGGCCTGCCGGAGGAGGAGGCCGCGGGAGTTCATTGTCGCGAAGTTCTCGCTGTTCTCGTTGACCGCGGGCCAGACCGACACCACGGGTTCGACGCCCAGTTCGCGGAGCTCCTGCACCATCCCCGCCGGGTCGGGCCAGTGCGCGGGATCGAAAGCCCAGTCGCCGAAGTAGATCCAGTGCAGGTAGTCGATCACGATCGCCGAGAGCGGGAGCCCCCGGGAGAGGTGGTCCTTCACGACCGAAAGGAGCTCATCCTGTGACGCGTAGCGCAGTCGCGACTGCCAGAATCCGGATGCCCACTCGGGAAAGCGGGGAGCGCGGCCGACGAGTGCCGTGAATCGCGCCAGGATGCGCTCCGGGGTCGGCTCCGCGATCACGAGATAGTCGATCTGCTCGGTGTTCTCGCCCGTCCAGAGCGTGCGATTGTGCGCGAGCTCGACCCGACCGGGGCTCGGGTTGTTCCAGATGACGCCGTAACCCCGACTCGACAGGAGGAACGGGATGGACACGTTGGAGTTGTGCTGGAGAAGGTCGATCACCGCACCCTTCTGGTCGAGGAGCCCGTGCTGCTGCTGGCCCAGACCGTAGAAGCGCTCCTCCGGATCGGCCTCGAAGCACACCTGCAATGTGGTGGCGCCCCCGCGGCGACGGAAGTGACGCGGCGGTGGCGATGCCAGGAACTGGGGCTTCTCCGCGAGCAGGGTACGGCCGTCGGCCGACGAGAAGGCGATCTGCCCCTTGCGGTCGAGCACGACCGTCAGATTCCCGTTGGCGATCGACAGCGAGTCACCCTCGGCGCGCAGGACCGCATCCGGAGCCGGTTCGATCGGCCGGTCGGAGACCAGGCCTCCGGTCTCGCGGAGATCGATCGGGCCGCGGTAGGAGGCCCGCACCCGGATGGTGTCCGGGCCCCAGGGCTCAATGCGGATCGTTCCGCCTCGATCGGGTCGTTCGATCATTACCTCGACATGGCCGCTCACGTGCAATTACCCTTTCAATCCGCTGAATCCGACGCCCTGGACGATCTGGCGCTGGAAGATGATGAAGACGATGAGGGGCGGGATGGTCGAGATGAGCATCCCGGCCAGCACCAGCGCCTGATCCGCGTTGTCGGCCAGGCGCGGCAACGCCACCGACAACGGCTGTTTCGAAGGGTCGCTCATCGCCACGAGCGGCCAGAGGAAGTCTTTCCAGGCCCCCATCAGCGACAGCAACCCGATCGCGAACATCATCGGCCGGGAGAGCGGCATCGCGATCTGCGCGAGCATGCGGAAAGAGGAGGCCCCGTCGACGGATGCGGCTTCGAACAACTCCCGCGGCAGCGTGTCGAAGAACTGCTTCGCGATGAGCACGTTGAACGCGTGCGCGCCAGCGGGAAGCCAGATCGCCCACGGGGTGTTCGCGATGTTGATGTTGAGGCCGGGGACATTGATGATCGTGAGATAGAGCGCGACCAGCGACACGGTGCCCGGGATGAACAGGGTTGCAAGGATGGCGCCGTACACGACCGGGCCGAAGCGCGGGCGCAGCACCGACAGCGCGAACCCGGCGCTGACGGCGACGATCACCTGCACGCCGGCCGCGCCGACGGCGTACACCACAGTGTTGAGCAGGTAGTGACCGACGTCGAGTTGCGTCCACGCGTTGACGAGGTTGCCCCACTGCGTCGTGGAGGGCCAGAGGGCGGCCGGGTTCTGGAGCAGCTCCTGGGTGCCGGAGAACGATCCTTTGAACAGCCACCACAGTGGCCCGATGCCCGCGATGGCGACGAGCGCGAGCAGGACACCCTGGATCGCGCGTACGCTCCACCGCAATCCCGGCCGACGGAGGTCGGCGGTCGAGATGAGGCTACGGGTCGCCTCCGGCCCCCGTCGCCGGCGGGCCCGTACGACGGGTGGGGGTGCTTCGGTGTTCACGATCATCAGGAGCGGCTCCAAGCACGGGTGAGGCGGAGATAGACGACGGACAGCACGGCGAGCGCCGCGGCGAGGAGGACGCTGAGGGCTGTCGCGTAGCCGAAGTCTCCGTTGATGAATGCGGCGCGGTAGATCAGCAGCAGCACGGTCACCGTCGAGTTCTCGGGTCCGCCGTCGGTCATGACGTACGGCTCGGTGAAGATCTGCAGGGTGCCGATCATCTGCAGGAGCAGGAGGATCAGCATGATCCCGCGCAGCTGGGGCAACGTGACGTGCCAGATGCGCTGCCAGATCGACGCCCCGTCGGTCTCGGCGGCCTCGTAGAGCTCCGGGCTCACGCCCGACAACGCCGCGAGGAAGAGCAGCACGGTGCTGCCGACACCGGCCCAGAGGATGAGCAGCACCAAGCTGGGCAGGGCCGTCGCCGTGGACTGCAGCCACGGGAACGGCCCCAGACCGACGCTGCCGAGCGCGGCGTTGAACAGACCGTTGTCGGGTTCGTAGAAGAACTTCCACAGGAGCACGGAGACGACCGGCGGGATGATGACCGGGATGTAGACGAGCACCCGGAAGATGCCGCCGAGGCGCCGGAGCTCGAACATCATGATCGCCAGGAACAACGGGATCGGGAATCCGAACAGGACCGACAGCGCGCCGAACTCGAGGGTGTTGCGCACCGCCGTTCCGAGCAGCGGGTCGCTGAACACGCTCACGAAGTTGTCGAGTCCCACCCACGTCGGTGCGTCGACCAGGTTGTTGTACTGAACGCTCAGCAGGAGGCTCCGCAGAATCGGCCACCACGAGAACACGCCGAAGAGGATCAGTGCCGGCAGCAGCAGCACGAGCGCCGAGAGGTCGCGGCGCCAGCGCCCGGGATGCTTCAACCGTCTGCGCACGCGCCGCTCCGATCCGCGACGGCCGACCTGGGGTTCCGATCCGGTGGTGGGGGCGACGGAGGTCACCTCCACCACCAGATCGTTGCTCGTCGTCATTACTGGCCCTGCTGCGCCTGCTTGACGGCCTGTTCGGCGGTGGGCTGGGCCTTCTCCAGTTCGGCCTTCGGGTCAGCATCCTCCCGCGTGAGGATGGCCTGCATCACCGGGTCGAGCGATCCGTAGACCAGCTGTGCAGCCACCGGCGGTTCGGCCTCGAGGTCGAGGTCGGCGGTACCGGTCACGAACGGCTCGAAGTTCGCGGTGTCGATCGTGACGTACGGTTCGATGGCCGCGTGCACCTTGTCCTGCGTCGCCTGGTCGAACAGCGGGATCGTCGGGATGCCGACCGGGATGCCTGCGGCCGCGTTCGATTCAGCCACGGTGGCGGCGACCTCGGGGTCGTACTGCGGGCGCAGCCAGTGGTAGGCGGCCCACTTGATCGCGGCGGCCTTCTCGGCCGCGGTCGCCTTGGCGTTCACCATCGCCACGCTGCCGCCGGCGAGCGTCGTTCCGCCGCCGGCCTGCGGGTACGCCGCCATGCCGAACTTCGCCGGGTCGCCCTGGTACTGCTGGATGTAGTTGGTGTAGTAGTCGGGCGCCGAGATGATCATGGCGAAGTTGCCGGCCGCGAATCCGCTGTTGATGTCGTCGTAGCCGAGCAGCGCGTTCGTGCCCATCGAGTCGTCTTCCCAGCGCATGGCCTTCAGCGTGTCGAGGTAGGCGGCTGCGGCGTCGTTCGTCACGTCAGCGGTGTACTTCCCGTCGTCGCCCAGCACCTCCATCGTGCCGCCGTTGGAGTAGGTGCCCGCCGTCAGGTGCCATCCGCCCGCGTTGTTCGTGGTCATCTCGGCGAATCCGGGAACACCGGTCGCGTCGGAGATCTTCTTGGCCGCCGCGCGCACCTCGTCCCAGGTGGTGGGCGGGTCATCCGGGTCGAGTCCGGCGGCCGTGAAGAGGTCGCGGTTGTAGGCGAGGCCGAGTGCGTACTCAGCGGTGGGCAGCCCGTAGAGCTGGCCCTCGTCACCGCGCAGCGGGTCGAGCACCTTCGGGTCGAGGCTCTTCGATTCCGGGAGTGCGTCGACATCGGCGGTGATGTCGGCGACCTGCTTGCGCGCGATCAGTCCGGGCGGGTCGGTGAGCGGCACCCACAACAGGGTCGGCGCGGTTCCTCCCGCCAACTCGGTCACGTACGACTGCGCGTTCCATTTCTCGTCGGTCGGGGTGACCGTGATGTCGGGGTTCTCCTTCTCGAAGGCCGCGACCTCATCGAGATAGGCCTGACGAGCTTCGGGTTTCGTCGTGGCCGGGATGCCCATGACCGTGATCCTCACCGGACCGGCCGTCGCGCCATCGTCTGCGCCGGCATCGGCCGAGCACGACGACAACGCCATCGCGACGAGCGCCGCCGGCACGACGGCCAGGGCGATTCTGCGGTTCATCTTCATTGATTTCTCCTGGTGGTGTTTATCGGGATTCACTGAGGTCGTTCGAGGATTCGTAGACAACGTTGCGCAGTGGCGCGCCGTCCCGGAGCGCGGCGATGTTGCCGGCGACGTCTTTCATGCGGCGGTGGAACACATCCGTCGTCACGCCGGACGTGTGCGGGGTGAGGATGACGTTCTCGAGCTCGCCGAACGGGAGGCGGGACGGACTGCGGAGGTTGCCGTGCTCGGGATACTGCCACCAGACGTCGATGGCTGCTCCGCGGATGGCTCCGCTGCGCAGGGCGTCGTAAAGCGCCTGTTCGTCGACGATGGGCCCGCGCGCGACATTGATCAGCACGGCGTGCGGGGCGAGGAGCGCCAATTCGCGGGCTCCGAGCAGACCCCGGGTCTGGGCGTTCAACGGCGTGGTCACGATCACGAAGTCGGAGAGGGTGAGGAGGGTGTCGATGTCGTCGGCGCCTCCCATCCAGGCGACGGGGACCGCGATCGGCAGCTCGGGCCGTCGGCGCACCCCCACCACCCGCATGCCGAGGGCCGTGGCGAGGATCGCGACGTGCTCGCCGATCTCGCCCATGCCGAGGATGCCGACCGTGCGCCCCTCAAGCGTCTCGTGCACCGGCGACTCCGGGTCCTGGAACACCGACAGCCACCGTTCGGCGCGTAGCGCCCGGTCTTCGCGGATCAGGTCTCGCGAAAGGGCCAGCATCGCCATGACGCAATACTCGGCGATCGCCCGGCCGTGGTGCGAGGTGTTCGCAACTCTGGCACCCCTCGGAAGCGCACTCAGATCGATCCCCTCGTAGCCGGCGCCCGCGACCTGCACCAGCCGGAGGTCGCGAGCGGGATGCAGTTCTTCGGCGCTCAGCTTGGAGCCCACGAAGACGTCGGGTGATCGTACGGCGTCGGCGACGCCTTGCCCGTCCGCCAGGAACTCCCACGTCAGTCCCGCGCCGGCGAGCTCCTGGAGCTGGCTCCTCAATCGCACCTGCATGGGGTCGGCGACCACGATGTGCACAGCTGCTCCTCTTCGAGTCACGATCTCAATAATCAGATTATTATGACTAAACCGAGAATAGTCAACTGCGCTAGTAGTATTTATCAGGTTATTGCTTGAGGAGTTGAGTAACAGTGACCGATGATGCGATCTTCCGGGTCGGTGGCGCGCGGCTTCATGACCAGACCGTGGAGTACGTGGGCCGCTCGATCGTTCAGGGCGTGCTGGCCCCCGGGTCATCGATCCATCCGGAGAAGCTCGGCGAGCACCTCGGCGCCTCTCGCTCCGTCGTTCGAGAGGCCTTCCGCGCGCTGGAGGCGAAGGGCCTCGTGACGGCGCGTCCGAAAGTGGGAACCCGCGTCGCCGAGGAGAGCCGGTGGGACTACCTCGACCCGCAGGTCATCATGTGGCGTCTCCAGGGCGACAGCCGGCTGGCCCAGGTCGACGAGCTCTACTCCACCCGGTTGGCGATCGAGCCCGTCGCAGCTCGTCTGGTCGCGCAGCGATCCGACCCCGCGGCGATCACCGGCCTCGAGGCGATCCTCGACCGGATGCAACAGGCCTTCGAAGCCCGCGACATCCATTCCTTCACCGAGGCCGACGTCGAGTTCCACACGACGCTGCTCGCTCTGTCCGGCAACCGGATGTTCCAGCGACTGCAGGGCGTGATCGCGACGGCGGTGCGCACGCGGGAGACCCTCGTGTTCCCCCTGGTGGAGGAGACCCTGCACGGGCTGAAGAGCCACCGTCTCCTCGTGTCCGAGATCGCGAACGGCGATCCGACGCTCGAAGAGACGTCACGGACTCTGGTGATCGACGCACACCGGGAAGCAGAGATCGCCCTGGGGCACTGGGGTACCGCGCCCTCGACTCCCGTGGTCTGATGACAGCGAACGAGCCGGCGGTGTGGGTTGGCACCTACACCGCCGAGCTCGGCGGTTCGGGCCGCGGCATCGAGCGCCTCCCGGCTCGTCCGGGCGCGCGCGCCGGCGACGCGCTCCCCGCCGCATCGCCCGCCTTCGTCGCCGCGCATCCATTCCTCCCCGTGCTGTACGCGGTCGAGGAATCCACCGGCGACCTGCTCACGGTCGACCTGACAGGGGAACGGATGCGCCCGCTGGCCCCTGCGGCGCACGCGTGCGACCTTCCCTGCCACGTGCACGTCGCTCCCAATGGCCGCTACCTCCTGGTCAGCGGCTGGGGCGACGGGGTGATCGCGATGTTCGAGCTCACGCCCTCCGGGAGCCCTCGATTGATCAGGCGCGTGCGTGCGGCAGGGCCTGCACCCTCTCGAGTGCACTGCTCGGCGACCCTGGGCGACGGGCGCATCGCGACCGTCGACATGGCGAACGACTCGATCGGTGTGTGGCGGATCGACGAGACATCTGGCCTGGTGCCGGAGCAGACGGTCGAGTTCCCACCGGGAAGCGGGCCCCGCCATCTGAAGGTGCACGGCAACGGGCTGGTCTACGTCGTCACCGAGCATTCAGGACAGGTCTTCGCGCTTCGCACCGATCACCGCGGCCGGTTCGCCATCGCAGGGTCGGCGCCATTACGACCGAACGGGCCATGGGCGGCCCCCGACCTCGCCGCGGAGCTGACGCTGTTCGAGACGGTCGCGGGAACGGTCATCCACGTGGGCGTGCGCGGCTCCGACAGCATCGTGACCGTTCGGGTCTACCCCGACGGCGTCAGCATGAACGCCGTCGACGAGGTGTCGAGTCACGGCCTCGAACCCCGGCACCACGCCGTCGATCGCGACCGGCTCTACGTCGCGAATCGAGTCTCGGATTCGCTGGCCGTCTTCGACATCGACCCCGCCGGTCGCCTCACCCACCGCCACGACCTGCCCGTCGGCTCCCCCAGCTGCGTTGCGACCCGCTGACCCGCGCCATACGGCGATCGGGGCCACGACGGCCATCCGCGATCAGCGAGCCCGCACGTCATCGCCCAGGAGCGCGCGGACGCGCATGAGCGCCCGAAATGATATACCTCGTACCGATGAATACCGACAGATACTCACGTCGCCTCGCCTTCATCGACGAGTCGGGGTCGCGTCAGAGCGTCGATCCCGGCACCTACATCCTTGCGGCGGCGGTCTGCCCGGCCGTCCACGCGGATGCGCTTCGCGACACCCTTCGTCGGTTGAAACCCCACGGATCGACGAAGCTGCATTGGCACGACACCCGCGACACCGAGCGACCTCCCCTGGTCACCGCGATCGGAACGCTCGACATCGAGCATCTCGTGGTGGTCCGACTCGGCGGCCCGGAGGCATCGAGCGAGCGTCGCCGCCGCGTCTGCCTTATGCGCATGCTCCACGAACTCGCTGGGCTGAAGGTGCACGACCTCGTGGCCGAGTCGCGGGGCCCTGCGGACGACGCCCGGGATCGTACTCTGCTCGACACCCTGCGCGCACAACGCAGGATCGATCGGCAGACGAGGCTCGACCACGTTCGCGGGCCGTACGAGCCCCTGCTCTGGATTCCCGACGTCGTCGCAGGCGCGATGACGGCAGACCGCACGTCTGGCAGTGATCTCCTAGGTCGGCTCGGAGAACGGCTGACCGTGGTGGAGGTGCAGGGCCCTTAAGCGCGAAACCCCAGGCCCTGCAGCTGCAGGATCTCCCGGGGTTCACTTCCAGCCCCACCTCAATGGGGTGACGACCACCACACTATCAGTGGCGCGGGCTGCGAATCCAGGCGTCATGTCGAACCGGGCCGGTCAGGCGCGGCCGACGGTGCTCGCGCGCACCACCAGCTCCGGGGCGAAGACGCGGTGCGGCTCGGGGATGGGACGGCCCGCCATCACCTCCGTGAGCAGGTCGACCACCGCCACCCCGTAGCCCTCGTGGCGGCCCTGCACGGTGGTGAGCGGGATGAGCGACGACGCCGCGAACTCGATGTCGTCGTAGCCGACCACCGCGACGTCGTCCGGCACACGCAGACCCGCGGCGATCAGCTCGTTCATGATGCCGAGCGCGAGCAGGTCGTTCACCGCGAACACGGCCTCGGGCCGCATGTCGGCGGGCCGGCCCACCAGGGCACGCCCGACCTCGCGGCCGCCGGCCAGTGTGCGGTCGGCCTGCGCGATCACCTCGAGGCTCGCCACCCCGGAGGTCTCCACCGCCGCACTCGCCCCCGCGAGCCGGTCGGCGACCTGCGGGATGCCGAGCGGCCCACCCACGAACGCGATCCGCCGGCGCCCGATCGAGAGGAGGTGCTGCACCGCCTGCCGCCCGCCGTCGACGTCGTCGAGCGAGACCGAGACCTGCTCCGGCGAGCGCGCCGCCTGGCCCACGAGCACCGAGGGCGTGCCGCGCTGGCGCACCCCGGCGAGCCGCTCCTCGATCGCCTGGTGCGACGACACGATCAGCCCGCGCACGCGGTACTCCTCGAACATCTGCAGGTAGTGGTCTTCGCGTTCCCGATCGCGGTGCGAGTTCGCCAGGAACACGCTCACCCCGAGGTCGGAGGCACGCCGCTCGATGCTCTCGGCGATCTCCGCGAAATACGGGTTGCTCACATCCGGTGCCAGATAGCCGACGACCGTGCTGACTCCGAGCCGCAGCTGCCGGCCCGCGATCGACGGCACGAAGCCGAGCGTCTCGATGGCCGAACGGATGCGGCGGGCCTTCTCGTCCGAGACCCGGTCGGGGTGGTTGAGGTAGTGCGACACCGTGCCGACGGCCACGCCCGCGAGCGCCGCGACATCGCGGATGCCCACTCTCGCCATCACCATCCCCTAACCGCCCGGAGTCGGGCTTGTGGAGACTGTACCGGATCGCGTCCAGACCGGAGGGTCGGCCAGCCTCGGCACCGCACGCACGGCTCCGACGAGCTCGACGGCCACGCGTGAACCCTCGTCGGCGGCGTCGGCCGCGAGAATCAACTCGACCCGGCCGGACTCCAGGATGCGCGTGCCGTCACGACCGGCGAACGCGAACGCGCCCACCGGGATCGTCACGCGCCAGCCCTGTTCCTCGCCCGCCGCGAGCGGCACCCGCAGGAACGCCACGAGCCGGCGCTCGGGCACCGCGACCTGCGCCACCGGATCGTGGAGGTAGACCTGCAGAACGTCGGCCCCGGCGACCGCGCCCGTGTTGCGCACCGTCGTCTCGAGCACGACGACGGCGCCGGCATCCTGACCATCCGCGAGCGACACCGACGGAGTGACCGTGCGCACTGCGGTCCGCTCGAACGTCGTGTACGACAGCCCGAAGCCGAACGGATGCGACGGAGTCGGGTCGGCGCTCGACATGGCCGTGCGCGCCCCCAGCCGGGGCGCCAGGTACCCCGAGGGTTGCGGCGACGCCTCACCCGGCAGCCCCACCGGGAGCCGGCCCGACGGGTTCACGCGCCCCGTCAGCACCTCGGCGACCGCCCGGCCGCCCTCCTGCCCCGGCAAGAACGCCTGCACCACCGCGGCACACCGCCCCGCGAAGGCACCGAGCTCGTACGGCCGCCCGCTCAGCGCCACCAGCACCGTCGGCGTGCCCGACGCCAGCACCGCCGCGACCAGCTCCGCCTGCACCCCCGGGAGACGCAGATCGGTGACGTCGCAGCCCTCGCCCGAGGTGCCCTGGCCGAACATGCCCGAGGCGTCGCCCACCACCACGACCGCGACCTCGGCCTCGCTCGCGGCCTGCACCGCCGCCGGGATGCCGGTGCGGTCGTCGCCGGTCACCGCGCATCCGGTGGTCACCGTCACGGCGGCGTCGGGCAGCAGCTCGGCGAGCGAGGCTGCCACGGTGGGCGCTGCGATGCCGGGCTCGACCGACGGATGCCGCGGCAGCACGTGGTTCACGAAGGAGTAGCAGCCGAACACGGCACCGAACCGGTCGGCGTTCGGCCCGATCAGGGCGACCCGCGCGGTCGTCGCCGCCAGGGGCAGCACGCCGTCGTTGCGCAGCAGCACCACCGATCGGCGCGCCACCTCCAGCGCCATCGCGCGGTTCTCGGCACTGTCGAGATCGACGTATTCCGCATCCGGCATGCCTCCGCCGGCGAGGAGGCCGAGCGCCCCCTTCTGGCGCAGCACCCGCTCCAGCGCGCGGTCGACGAGGTCGTCGGAGACGGCGCCGGACGCCACGGCACCGGCGAGCGGCTCGAGGTAGGCCGAGCCGGTCGGCAGCTCGACATCGATTCCGGCCGTGAGGGCCTGGGTGGCGGCATCCGCGGCATCCGTCGCGACCGCGTGCATCGTCTCGAGGAACGCGATGGCGAAGTAGTCGGCCACCACGGTGCCGTCGAAGCCCCAGCGGTCGCGGAGGATACCGGTGAGCAGCTCGACCGATGCTGCCGGCGGCACCCCGTCGACGTCGGCATAGGAGTTCATCACCGACCGGGCCCCGGCCTGGATCGCCCGCTCGAACGGCGGCAGGAAGACGTCTTCGAGTTCGCGCCGGCCGACCGCGACCGGGCCGTGATTGCGGCCGGCGCGGGAGGCCGAGTACGCCACGAAGTGCTTCAGCGTCGCGACGACGCCCGCCCCCTCGATGCCACGGACATACGCGGCACCCACCTCGCCCACGAGGTGCGGGTCTTCGGCGATGCACTCCTCGACCCTGCCCCAGCGGAGGTCCCGCACCACATCGAGCACCGGCGCGAGGCCTTGGTGCACGCCGAGCGTGCGGAGGTCGGCGCCGATGCGCGACGCCATCCGTTCGATCGACGCCGGGTCGAAGGTCGCACCCCAGGCGAGCGGCGACGGGTAGGCGGTCGCTCCCCAGGCCATGACCCCGGTGAGGCACTCCTCGTGCACGAGGGCCGGGATGCCCGCGGTGCTCTCCTCGACCAACCAGCGCTGCCGCTCGCGCAGCAGGGCCTGCCCGTCGGCCGCCGAGATGGGCGTCGTGCCGTAGTGCCTGGTGAGCTGGCCGAGGCCGTCGCGGGCGAATTCGCTGAGGTGCTCGGTGTCGCGCAGGAGCTGATCCTGCATGGGCGCCGCGTTGCCGTCGCGGCGCGCACCCGCCCACAAACCGACCAGCTGAGCGCGCCGCTGGGCCGGTGTCAGACGGCGCTGCACGTCTTGTGACGTTTCAACCACGGGCGGACTCCTTCGTGCCGGCGACAGTCGTTGCACAGACCCCTTCGCGCCGCCCTGTGCAGATAACGGTTGAGAATCAGACGCTTGACATGTCGACGGAGCCACCCTAGCATCCCAGATTGAAACGTCTCAAACAGATTGAGCACCGTTCAAGGAGGAATCGTGTCCACAGCAACATCGCGCCGCGGCCGCAAGGCCCTGATCGGCGTCGCCCTGATCGGCGCCGGCGCACTCGCGCTCGCCGGCTGCTCCGGCGGAGGCGGCGGAACATCCGCACCGTCGTCGTTCGAGTTCTTGAAGAACTCGGAGAACACCACCACCGAGCCCGTCCTCAACGCCCTCGCCGACGGCGAGTGCAAGGCCGAGAACGACAAGCTGCCGCTCGAGATCAGCTCGCAGCCGCAGGCCGACCTCGACTCGCAGGTGCAGTTGCTCGCCAGCCAGGGCGGCCTGCCGCCCATGTTCTCGGCCGGCGGCAACCCGGCCGAGGGCGCGAAGCTCGCCGACGCCGGCGTGCTCGTCGACTTCGACAAGGCCCTCACCGACCTCGGTGTGCGCGACAAGATCGCCCCCGGAGCCGTGTCGACCATCGAGAAGCTCTACGGCGGCGGCTTCGACTTCCTGCCGTTCCAGTACAACATCGAGGGCATCTGGTACAACACCAAGATCTTCGAGGAGCAGGGCTGGGAAGTCCCCACCACCTGGGACGAGATGATGGCGATCGCCGACAAGGCCAAGGCCGCCGGCATGACCCCGTTCTCCGCCTCCGGTGAGCAGGGCTGGCCGATCACGCGCCTCATCTCCACCTACCTCTTCCGCGAGCTCGGCCCCGACGCCATGCAGAAGATCGCCGACGGCGACGCGAAGCTCACCGACCCCGAGTACGTCGCGGCCGCTCAGGCCATCGCCGACATGGGCGCCAAGGGCTACTTCGGCGACAACGTCGCGTCGCTCGACATCGACGGCTCGTACAACCTGTTCCTCACCGGCAAGTCGCCGATGATCTACATGGGCAGCTGGATTCTCGGCAACATCAACGGCGACGGCAACGAGGTGGGCGCGGAGAACATGAGCTTCTTCCCGTTCCCCGCCGTCGAGGGCGGCGCCGGTTCGATCGACCAGTACCCGTCGAACGTCGGCCTCCCGGCCACCTTCAGCAAGGCCGCCTACTCCGACGACGTCGCGTCGTGGCTCGGCTGCATCGCCACGAACTACGGCACCGAGGCCCTGAAGCAGGGACAGATCACCGGCTTCGTGGCCGATTCCTCCGCCTCGGCCGACCTGCCCGCGATCTCGCAGAAGGTCTCCGAGACGATCAACGAATCGACCGACAGCGTACTGTGGTTCGAGGCTCTGTTCCCGGCCAAGGCCAGCCAGATCTCGTCGACGAGCGCGGCTCTCCTCGTGACCGGGCAGATGTCGCCCGAGGAGTTCATGTCCACCGTCCAGGACGCGATCGACAACCCGTAACACCCCGGTGCCTCCGGTGCGGCGACCACCGTGCCGGAGGCACCCTCTTTTCACCCGCGCTGCGCGCGTGAAAGCGCCCCCGCCCGCATCCGACCCGAAAGGCCGTCGATGAAGTCCGTTCTCGGTGACCGCAAGGCGATCATCCTTCTGCTGACGCCCGCCCTGCTCGTCTACACCCTGATCATGCTCGTGCCGGTGCTGTGGTCGCTCGGTCTGACCTTCTTCGAAGGCAGTCCGCTCGGGGGGTTCACGTTCGCGGGCTTCGACAACTTCACGCGGCTGTTCACCGACTCGGCCGTCTGGGATGCGCTGTGGTTCACCATCCGCTACGCCATCCTCGTCACCCTGTTCCAGGTGGTGCTGGGCTACGGCCTCGCACTCCTCTACAACTTCGTGCTGCGCAAGTCGTCGGTGCTCGTGCGCACGCTCGTCTTCTTCCCGGTGGTGCTGCCCACGGTCGCCGTGTCGCTGCTCTACCAGAAGCTCTTCCAGTCGGCCCCCGAAGACGGCCTGATCAACGAGCTGCTCGTCAACGTCGGGCTCGGCTCGGTCGACTGGCTGGGCGCCGGCACCACCGCCTTCGTCGTCATCGTGATCATGGATGTCTGGCGTTCGATCGGCTTCTACGGCATCCTCATCTTCTCCGGCCTCCTCGACATCCCGGACGAGATCATCGAGTCGTCGCGGCTGGACGGCGCGAGCGGGTTCAAGCTGTTCCGGCACATCGTGCTGCCGATGTCGCTGCCCATCCTCTTCGCCTCGTTCATCTTCAGCATCAACGGCACCATCAAGGTCTTCGACTCGGTCTTCGCCTTGACCGGCGGCGGCCCCGGTAGCTCGACCACGCCGCTGACGCTGTACATGTACCGCACGGCCTTCCAGTACAGCGACTACGGCTACGGCTCGACGATCGCGCTGCTCCTGACGATGATCTGCCTCGTCGTGACCCTGTTCATCTTCCGCTCGTCGCGCCGCGACATCACCTCCTGAGAGGCGCCGCCATGTCCCGTACCGTTCGCGGCCTGCGCCGCATACCAGCGCTCCTGACCATCGCGTTCCTCATCCTCATCACCGCGTATCCGCTGTTCTGGATGTTCATCAACTCGCTGAAGACCAACAGCGACTTCTTGAACAACCCCTCCTACGCCCTGCCCGAGGTGTGGACCTGGGAGAACTACGTCACCGGCTGGGAGACCGCGAACCTCTCGACCACGATCGTCAACTCGGTCATCGTGACCTTCCCCGCCCTCATCCTGCTGGTGCTGCTCGGCACCGCGGCCGGTTACGCGCTCGAGGTGCTCGTGTTCAAGGGCCGCGGCACGATCCTGCTGCTGTTCCTGGCCGGCATCATGATCCCCGGCCAGATGATCGTGCTGCCGCTGTTCACGGCGTCGTTCAACATCGGCATCACCGGGTCGCTGCTGCCGCTGATCCTCATCTACACGGCGACCGGGCTGCCCCTCACCGTGTTCATGATGGCCACCTATTTCCGCGCCATCCCGCGCGAGATCTTCGAGGCCTCCACGATCGACGGCGCCTCGATGATCCGGGCCTTCTTCTCGATCGGCCTCCCGATGATGCGCAACGCGGTGCTCACGGTGGCGATCGTGCAGTTCTTCCAGATCTGGAACGACCTGCTCTTCGCCCTCATCTTCGCCGGCCAGCGCAAGCTCAACACCATCCAGGTGGGGCTTCTGAACTTCTCCGGTGAGTACGGCTCGATCAACTACGGACCGCTGTTCGCAGCGATCTGCATCACCGTCGGCGGCATCCTGGTGCTCTACCTGGTGCTCAACCAGCAGATCATCAAGGGACTGGCCGCGGGGGCGGTCAAGGGCTGAGCGATGCGCCGAGCCCCGACCACCCCGTCAGCGCCAGTCGTGCTGCGCGGTGAAGCCCAAGCGCGACCGGATCTTGCGCGTCGACATGAGCGACTCGAACTCGCCCAGGTCGTCGGCCACCGGCACGCCGGGGAACCAGCGTTCCGCCGTCTCACGGCTCGGCGCCGCGGTGCCCGAGGTGGGCGCGGCGACGTTGTAGACCTCGAAACCCGGCTGCGCGGCGTCGAGCGCCAGGGCCACCGCGGTGCCGCCGTCGCGCGCGTCGATCCAGGAGCCGAGCAGGTCGCGGCGGTAGTCGGCTTCGCCGGCGCGCTCGAAGGTGCCGTACTCCCCCTCGGCCACGACGTTCGTGAAACGCAGCGCCGTGATCGAGAGGTCGTCGTGCCAGCCCACCAGCTGGCGCGCCATCTGCTCCTCGAGCACTTTGCCGAGCCCGTAGGTGTTGAAGGCCGCGGTGTACTCCTCGTCGACCGGCAGGCTCGGCGGGGCGACCTCGTAGGGAAAACCCATCGCCGTGATGCTCGAGGCGGTGACGATGGTGCGGATGCCCGCCCGCACGGCCCCGAAGACCGCGTGGAACGAGACCGCCATGTTGTTGTCGAAGGTGGCCGCATCGGGCACCAGTCCGTTCACCGGGATCGCCGCGAGATGCACCAGCGCGTCGAGCCCGTCGTGCCGCGCGGTGACGCCGAGCATGGCGTCGAGCGCCTGCCCGTAGTCGGTGAGGTCGACGCGCGTGAAGCCTTCGCCCGCGGGGCCGGCCAGGTCGAAACCGATGACCTCGTGGCCGTCGGCGCGCAGCCGCGCCGTGGTGGCTCTGCCGAGCTTTCCTTCGCTTCCGGTCACACCGATGATCATGGGTTCCCTCTCCGATCGTCGGGCGGCCGCACGTTGCCGGTCGGCTGCCAGTCTGCCACCGCTGCCGACGACGCTCAGCGCGCATCCGTGCGGTATCTTTTGAAACGTCACAATCTTATCGCCGTTCGCCGAATCAGAGAGAGCGATTTGCACTCTGAAACGTTTCGAGTAATCAGGAGTGTCCGATGACGGCCACCGTTTCCGCCGCCACCTTCGAGCATCACCGCGACGCCTTCGGCGTGGGCGAGAGCCGGCCACGCCTGTCCTGGCGGGTCGCGAGCGCGCCCGCCGGCTGGGTGCAGACGGCGTACCGGGTCGAGATCGAGCGCGGGGGCGAGACCCGCGTCGTCGAGGTCGAGTCGGCCGAGCAGATCCTGGTGGGATGGCCGGATGCGCCCCTCGCCTCCCGCGAGAGCGCCCGGGTGCGGGTGAGCGTCGCCGGCGAGGACGGCTCGTGGAGCGCCCCCGGCGAGTGGTCTCGAGTCGAAGCGGGCCTCCTGGAGCCCGGCGACTGGGTCGCAGGGCCGGTCGGCGCCATCTGGAACGAGAACCCGATGACCGACACCCGCCGGCCCTCCCTCGTGCGCCGTGAGTTCATCGTGCGCCCGGGCCTCGTGAGCGCGCGGCTCTACGCCACCGCCCACGGCGTGTACCAGGCGGAGGTCAACGGCTCCCGGGTCGGCGACGATCTGCTCTCGCCGGGCTGGACCGTCTACGGCGAACGCCTGCGCTACTACACCTACGACGTGACGCCCCAGCTCGTCGAAGGCGAGAACGCGATCGGCGCCTGGCTCGGCGACGGCTGGTACCGCGGCCGGCTCGGCTGGCGCGGCGGCTTCCGCAACGTGTACGGCGACGACCTCTCCTTCCTCGGTCAGCTCGAACTGCACTACGCCGACGGCAGCCGCGACGTGGTGGCGACCGACACCACCTGGCGCGCCGCCCCGAGCCCGATCATCGCCTCGGGCATCTACGACGGCGAGCACTACGACGCCCGCGAGGAGCTGCCCGGCTGGTCCCGCCCCGGCTACGACGCGACCTCGTGGACCCGCGTGCAGCTGCGCCGCCGCGATCCGGCCACGCTCGTCGCGCCGACGGCCCCGCCGGTGCGCGTCACCGAAGAGCTCGCCCCGGTCGCGGTTCTCACCACGCCGACCGGCCGTCGCATCCTCGACTTCGGGCAGAACCTCGTAGGCGTCGTGCGCCTGCGCGCGACCGCGCCAGCCGGCACGACCGTCACCCTGCGCACCGCCGAGGTGCTGCAGGGCGGCGAGCTCTACACCAGGCCGCTCCGCGACGCCCGCTCAACCGACAGCTACACCTTCGCGGGCCGGCCCGAGGGCGAGGCGTGGGAGCCACGCTTCACCTTCCACGGCTTCCGCTACGCCGAGGTCGACGGCTGGCCGGGCGATCTCGACACGGATGTCGCGAACGGGGCCCTGGTGGCCCGCATCCTGCACACCGACCTCGAGCGCACGGGCTGGTTCTCCTCGTCGGAGCAGGAGCTCGACCGGCTGCACGAGAACGTGGTGTGGGGGATGCGCGGCAACTTCGTCGACCTGCCCACCGACTGCCCGCAGCGCGACGAGCGCCTGGGCTGGACGGGTGACATCCAGGCATTCGCGCCCACCGCATCCTTCCTCTTCGATGTCTCGGGCATGCTGAGCGGCTGGCTGCGCGACCTCGAGGCCGAGCAGCTGCCCGACGGCACCGTGCCGTGGTACGTGCCCGTCATCCCGGCTGACACGATGTGGACCCCGCAGCGCCCCGGCGCCGGCTGGGGCGACGCGGCCACCATCGTGCCGTGGACGCTCTACGAACGCTTCGGCGACACGGGCGTGCTGCGCGCCCAGTTCGACAGCGCCCGGCGCTGGGTCGACCTGGTGGCCGACATCGCCGGCCCGACCCGGCTCTGGGACACCGGCTACCAGCTCGGCGACTGGCTCGACCCCGATGCGCCGCCGCAGGATCCGGCCGACGCGAAGACCGACCGCTACCTCGTGGCGAGCGCGTACTTCGCCTACTCCGCGCGCCTGGTGGCGCAGATGGCCGAGGTGCTCGGCGACTCCACCGCTGCCTCGAAGTACTCCGCCCTCGCCGCCGAGGCCCGCGAGGCGTTCGTGGGCCGCTACGTGGACGCCGACGGGCGGATGACGTCGGATGCGCAGACCGCGTACGCCCTGGCCTTGCGGTTCGAGCTGCTGCCGGCCGAACTCCGCGCACCCGCCGCCGCTCGACTGGCCGAACTGGTGCACGCATCCGGAAACCGCATCGCGACCGGATTCGCCGGCACGCCGCTGGTGACCGACGCGCTGAGCGCCGAGGGTCAGCTCGACGCGGCCTACGACCTGCTGCTCGAGCGGGAGTGCCCGTCGTGGCTCTACCAGGTGTCGATGGGCGCCACCACGATCTGGGAGCGCTGGGACTCGATGCTGCCCGACGGCACCGTGAACCCGGGCTCGATGACCTCGTTCAACCACTACGCGCTCGGCGCGGTGGCCGATTGGCTGCACCGGGTCGTCGCCGGTATCTCACCGGCCTCGCCGGGGTACCGGGCGATCCGGTTCGCACCGCGGCCGGGAGGCGGGCTGACCTCGGCGTCGGCGCAGCACCGCACACCGTACGGGCTCGCGGCGATCGCGTGGCGCATCGAGGACGGCACACTGAAGGTGCAGGTGGAGGTGCCGGTGGGCGCGACCGCGGTGATCGATCTCGAGGGGCGGGAACCGGAGCCGGTGGGCCATGGCGTGCACGAGCGCGAGGTGGCCCTCACGCCCGGTGAGGCCGCGACGGTGGGTGCCGCATGACCCGGGTCGCACTGCTTCACACCGGCGCCGTGGTGATCGGACCGATCGCCGACCGCGCCCGGGCGACGATCGCGGACGCGACGATCGTGAACTACCTCGACGACCGGATCGTGGCCGACCTCGGTGACGAGTCGCGGGCGGCATCCGTTCCCGAACGGCTGATCGACCTGGCCAGCGCGGCACGCGCCGCAGGCGCCGACGTCGTGATGTTCACCTGCTCCTCCATCTCGCACCTGGCGGCGCCGACTGCGGAGGCCGTGGGCATCCCGGTGCTGCGGATCGACGAGGCGATGGCCGACGAGGCGGTGCGGATCGGCCCGCGGATCGCGGTGCTCGCCACCCTGCCGACCACCCTGACGCCGACGGTCGGGCTGCTGCGCGAGCGGGCCGCCCTCGCCGGCGCAACGCCCGCGATCGCCGAGGAGGTGATCGAGGGCGCATTCGCCGCGGTCTCCTCGGGCGACCGCGCAACCCACGACCGGCTCGTCGCCGCCGCGATCGAGCGGCACGCGCCGAACGCCGACGTCGTCGTGCTGGCGCAGGCCTCGATGGCCTCGGCCGCCGAGGCCGCGGAGACCGAGGTGCCGGTGCTCACGAGCGTGGCGCCGGGGATCGACCGGTTGCGCGACATCCTGGAAGCACGCTCGCACGAGGAGGACAGCATCCGATGACGACCACGACCCCGACGACCACCGCGGCGCCCCTGCGCCCGCTCACCGCCGCCGACGCCCGCTGGACGAGCGGCTTCTGGGGCGACGTGCTGCGCCGCACCCACGAGCGCACCGTGCCGTCGATGTGGGAGATGCTGCGCGACCCCGCCGTGAGCCCCGGCCTGACGAACTTCCGCATCGCCGCCGGCCTCGAGGAGGGCGAGCACGTCGGCCCGCCGTTCATGGACGGCGACTTCTACAAGTGGCTCGAGGCCGCCATCGCGCAGTTGGAGTCCACCGGCGAACCCTGGCTCGCCGAGCTCGTCGAGGAGCTCGCGCAGCTGATCGCGTCGGTGCAGCGCGAGGACGGCTACCTGCACACCCCCACCCTCATCGCCACACGCAACGAGGTCGACGTCACTGCCCTGGCCGACCGCTTCCACTTCGAGACCTACAACCTCGGCCACCTCATCACCGCCGGCGTGCGCCACTACGAGGTGACCGGCAGCACGACCCTGCTCGACGTGGCCCGCAAGGCGGCCGGCTTCCTCGAAGACCTCGCCACGAACAAGCCCGTCGAGCTCGCCCGCAGCGCCATCTGCCCCTCGCACTACATGGCCGTGGTGGAGCTCTACCGCGCCACCGGCGATTCGCGGTGGTTGCGCCTGGCGGAAGCCTTCGTGCGGGTGCGCGACGAGTTCGAGGGCGGCGACGACAACCAGGATCGCGTGCCCGTGCGCGAGCAGACCACCGTCGCCGGCCACGCCGTGCGCGCCAACTACCTCTATGCCGGGCTCGCCGACCTCGTCGCGGAGACGGGCGACGACGAGCTCCACGGCGTGCTCGACGGCCTCTGGCAGGACGTCGTCGACACCAAGCTCGCCGTCACCGGCGGCGCGGGGGCGCTCTACGACGGCGCCTCGCCCGATGCGTCGCCCTGGCAGGAGCAGATCAGCCGGGTGCACCAGGCCTACGGCCGCGCCTACCAGCTGCCGCACACCACGGCGCACAACGAGTCGTGCGCGAACATCGGCCTGATCCTCTGGAGCGAGCGGATGCTCGCCCTCACCCCCGACGCCCGCTACGCCGACGTCATCGAGCAGGTCGCGCTGAACAGCCTGCTCGCCGGCATCAGCCTGGCCGGCACCGAGTACTTCTACACCAACCCGCTCCGCCAGGTGCGGGACCTGCCCTACCCGCTCCGCCGCGCGGGCGACACCGGCCTCGACCCGGTACCGGCGCCGCCGCCTTCCGACGAGCGGTTGCGCGAGAGCTACCTCAGCTGCTTCTGCTGCCCGCCGAACACGGCGCGCACGCTGGCGCGGTTCGGGGAGCGGGCCGCATCCGTCTCCGCTGCCGGGCTGTACGTGCACCAGTACGGCGGCAGCTCGGTCGGCACAGCCCTCGGCTCGGGCGACGGGGAGCGCTCGCTCCGCCTCCGCGAGGAGAGCGACTACCCGTGGCACGGCACCATCCGCTTCGTCGTCACCGAGGCGGAAGGCGGCGGGCTGCCCCTTCACCTCCGGGTGCCCGGCTGGGTTCAGGATGCGACGGTCGCGGTGAACGACTCTGTTGCTGAACCCGTCGCATCCGGTTCGTACCTGCTGCTCGACCGCTCCTGGTCGGTGGGCGACGTCGTGACGCTGGAGCTGCCGATGCCGGTGCGCGTGCTGCGCGGACACCGGCTCGCCGAGGAGCTCGCGAACCAGGTGGCGGTGCAGCGCGGGCCGCTGGTCTATGCCGTCGAGACCGCCGACCTGCCCGCGGGCGTCGGGGTGGAGCGGGTTGCGCTGCGGCGCGGAGCTCCGCTCACGCCCGTGGAGACCGAGATCGCCGGGCAGCGCGTCGTGGCGCTGGAGACCGCGCTCGCGCTCCTACCCGCGACCTCCGAATCGCTCTATGACGAGCTCGGCGACGAGTCGCTGACCGAGGTGACCGCGCGGCTCGTGCCGTACTTCGCCTGGGGCAACCGCGGCGCCGGCGAGATGTCGGTGTGGCTGCCGGTGGTGTGGTGATCCGATGAGCGCCGAGCACGTCATCGCGACTTACCACATCGAGACCTCGCTGCCGCTGGAACGGGCGGCGGAGGTGCTGGCCGGCGAGCAGTCCACCGGCACTTTCGTGCGGGTGGCGCGGGAGTCCGACGGGCTGCGGGCGCGGTTCGCGGCGCAGATCGAGTCGCTCGAGGAGCTTCCGCTGACGGGGGCTTCGCCGCTGCCCGGCACTGTCGGGGACCCGGCGGCTCGGCGGCGAGCGCTGCTGCGCATCCGGTTCCCGCTCGACAACTTCGGGCCGTCACTGCCGAACCTGCTGGCGGCGGTGGCGGGCAACCTGTTCGAGATCAAGGAGCTCGGGGCGATCAAGCTGCTCGATCTCGATCTGCCGCCGGCGTTCGCTTCGCGGTACCCGGGGCCGGCGTTCGGGGTCGCGGGCACGCGGGAACTGATGGGGCGGCCGACGGGTGCCATGATCGGCACGATCGTGAAGCCGAGCATCGGACTGTCGCCCGGGGAGCTCGCCGCGGTCGTGTCGGAGCTGGTGGCAGCCGGCGTCGACTTCATCAAGGACGACGAATTGCAGGGCAACGGGCCGTCGGCACCGCTGGCCGAGCGGGTGCGCGCGGTGATGCCGGTGCTCGAGCGGCACGCCGACCGCACCGGTGTGAAGCCGATGTACGCGTTCAACATCACCGACGACATCGGGCGCCTGGAGGCCAACCACGATCTGGTGGCGGCTGCCGGGGGCACCTGCGTGATGGCGTGCGTGAATCTCGTGGGGCTGGCGGGGCTGGAGTATCTGCGGTCGCGGTCGTCGCTGCCCATCCACGGGCACCGCACGATGTTCGGGGCGATCAGCCGGTCGGAGCAGGTGGGCATCGCGTTCGGGGCGTGGCAGAAGATGGCGCGGCTCTCGGGAGCCGATCACCTGCACACGAACGGCATCAGCAACAAGTTCTACGAGTCGGATGCCGAGGTGCTCGCCGCGATCGCGGCGGTGCGCACGCCGCTGCTCGGGCTCACGCCCACCGTTCCGGTGCTCTCGTCAGGGCAGTGGGGCGGGCTCGCGCACGCGACGTTTGCGGCGGTGGGCACGACGGATCTGCTGGTGCTGGCCGGTGGGGGCATCCACGGGCATCCGGATGGCGCGGCCGCCGGCGTGACGAGCATGCGCGAGGCCTGGGCATCGGCCGAAGCAGGGGAGAGTGTGGCGTCTGCACTGGCGGCGTCGCCTGCGCTGCAGCGGGCGACCGAGGTGTTCGGCCCGGTCCGTGCCTGAGGGTGCCGCGCCGGCCGGCGCCCGCCCGCGGTTCGCGTTCTACGGTGACGACTTCACCGGGAGTGTGGATGCGCTGCTGCAGTTCGCTCGAGGCGGCTGGGCCGGGCGGCTGCTGGTCGGTGTGCCGTCGCCGGAGGGGCTGGCACGGCTTGCGCGGCTCGGCGATCCTCGCGTCGACGTGATCGGCATCGCCGGCATCGCGCGCTCCCTCCCGACCGCGGAGCTCGACGCCGAGGTGCGGCCGGCGCTCACGGCGCTCGTCGCGAGCGGAGCACGGGTGGTGCAGTACAAGGCGTGTTCCACGGCGGATTCGTCGCCCACGGTCGGCAGTCTCGGGCGGGTGCTCGAGATCGGGCGCGAGGTGATGGGCACGGCCACGGTGCCGATGCTCTTCGCCCAGCCCGACTTCGGGCGCTACACGGTGTTCGGCCACCACTTCGCAGCGGAGGGCGGGACGGTGCACCGCCTCGACCGGCAGCCGACGATGTCGCAGCACCCCTCCACACCCATGACGGAGTCCGACCTGGCCCGCCACCTCGCGGCGCAGACCTCCCTCCCCCTCGGCGCCCTCCACTACCCCGCGTACGCCGGATCTCCCGCCGACGCGAACGGAGCCGACGCGCTGGCGTCAGCGATCGCATCCGCCCCCTTCGCGGCGGTCGTGCTCGACGCCGCCGACCAGGCGCACGTCGATCTCGTGGGTCAGGCCGTGCTTACGCTCACCACCGCTCGCGCCGCAGTCGCACAAACGAGCGACTCCGCGGGCGGCGAGCAGCACTTTGCACTACCCGGCGGCGGGGCGGTGTTCGCGATCGGGGCCGGCGGGCTGAGCTACGGGCTCGCACGCGCCGAGCCGGGCAGCGCGGGGCCGCTGCCACGGGCGACGCCTGCGCGCGGCGCGGTGCTCGCGGTCTCGGGGAGTCGCTCGGCGCGCACGCGAGCGCAGGCGGATGCCGCTGCCGCCGCCGGGTGGACGGTCCTCCCGCTCCCACTCGCCCCGTCGCCCGAGTTCATCGCCGAGGTCGCCGCCACCCTGCGCGCCGGCACGAGCGTCGCGCTCACCTCCGACGACGCCGACCTCACCCCGGCAGCCGGCCGCCCGGTGCTCGTGGCGATCGCGGAGGCGGCGGCATCCGTCGTCGAAGGTGCTGCCCGGGCCGGCGCCGTGGGCCGCGTGATCGTCTGCGGCGGTGACACCTCGAGTCGCGTCACTCGCCTGCTCGGCGTCGAGTCGCTCTCGATCGCGGCGAACCCCGAGGGCAACATCGTGCTCTGCACCGCCCACGCCCCCGACCCCGCGATCGACGGCCTCGAGCTCCTGCTCAAGGGCGGCCAGGTCGGCGACGACGCCCTCTTCGACCGCATCCGCTTGCTCGGCGCCTGACCGTTCCCCCTTCCCACCTAACTTGCACAGCGGTGTGCAAGTTAGTACAGTGAGGGCATGCCTCCTGCCACCACCCCTGCGCGCGCGCCCCGACGGGACGCCGAGCTGAACCGGGAGGCCATCGTGGTGGCCGCCGCCGCCGTGTTCCGGCGCGACCCCGAGGCGTCGCTCGACGCCGTGGCGTCGGCGGCCGGGCTCTCGCGACGCGCGCTCTACGGGCACTTCGCCTCGCGCGACGAACTGCTCGCCGAACTGCTCACGCGGGGCGGGGCCCGCATCTCGGCGGCGTTGGTGGGGGTGCAGGACGCCGATCCGCGCATCCACCTCGCCCTCATCGGCGCCGCGATGTGGGCCGAGGTGCAACAGGTGCGCGTGCTCGCACAGCTCGCCGTGCACGGACCGCTGGAGCGGACGGTGGCGGATGCGCTCGGCCCCGTGCGGGCATCCGTTCGCCAGGCGACACGGGGTGGGGTCGAGGCGGGATGGTTCCGTGGCGACGTGCCGCTCGAGAGCCTGGCACGACTCATCGAAGACGCCGCGATCGCGGTGCTCGACGAGGCGGTGCGCACAGATCTGGGCGAGATCGAGGGGCGGCGGCTCGTCATGACGGTCGGGCTGTCGGTCGCCGGGCTCTCGTGGCGGGAGGCCACGGCGTTGGTGGACGCCATGCCGCAGCTCGCCTCGACGGCGCCACCCGAACCCGCGGCCGCCCCACCGTTCGAACCCACTGCCGAAACCCGAGGAAACCGCTCATGAGGATCGTCGTCGACGCCGTCTCGAAAGGGCACGACGGCATCCCGCTGCCCGCGACCTCGCTCGAGTTCGAGACCGGGCGCGTCACCGTGGCCGTCGCCGAGACCGGCGACCAGCCGACCGTGCTCTCGCTCATCGCGAGCGGGCGCATGGTGCCCGAAACCGGTTCGGTCACCATCGACGAGGTGGCGGATGCGGGGCTCATCCGGGAGCGGATCGCCCTGGTCGACGCCCCCGAGGTGAGCGACCCCGCCGCCGATCTGCTGCTGCGCTCGGTGGTGAAGGAGGAGCTGATGTACGCGGGGCGGTCGACGTCGCGCGACACGGTCGCCGACGTCATCGAACAGGCCGGCGGGGCACGGTACGCAGCCGTGCGGATGGGCGACGTGCCCGCCGCCGTGCGCGTGCGGGTGCTGGCCGAGCTGGCGGCATTCCGGCGCGGGGTGCAGGGGCTCGTCATCACGAGTCCCGACCGGCACGGCGGCGACCCGCGGGAGTGGCTCGCCGTGGCGAGCGACCTCGCGGCGCGCGACTTCGCCGTGCTCGTCGTCTGCGGCGAGCCCTCGGCCGAGATCGTGGCGCCGCTGCTCGCGGCGGCCGACGCCGACGCCGAGCGTGCTGCAACCGGCGAACCCGGGCCGGCGCCCGCATCCGTCTCCCCCACACCCGAACCCGGATCGGAGTTCTCCGCGTGAAGATCGTGCACCTCGTCGCTTCCGAATTGAAGCGGCTCACCGCGTCGTCCATGGCGCGGCTCGCGCTGGTGGCGCTCATGCTCGTGCCCGTGCTGTACGCGGGACTCTACCTGTGGGCCAACAACGACCCCTACGGCAACCTCAAAGACGTGCCGGTCGCGCTCGTGGTCGAGGACACCGGCGCCACCCTCGACGGTCAGGCCGTCAACTACGGTGACGAGGTGCGCGATCAGCTGCTGAAGGATGCGTCGGTCGGCTGGCACGTCACCTCCGCCACCGAGGCGGAGCAGGGCGTGCGAGACGGCGAGTTCGACTTCATCCTCACCCTCGGCCCGGACTTCTCGAACGCGCTCACCTCGGCGAGCGGCGACGCGCCGGAGCAGGCGGTGGTGAAGCTCACCACCAACGACACGAACAGCTTCCTCGCCACCACGATCGCCGGGCAGGTCGCCGAGAAGGTGCGCGCCAGCATCACTGAGCGGGTAGGTAAGCAGGCGGCGCTCACGCTACTCAACGGATTCGCCACCGTGCGCACCAACCTCGGCCAGGCCGTCGACGGCGCCACGCAGCTCGCCGACGGCAGCGGCACGGCGGCGGCGGGCGCGCTGGCGCTCGCTCAGGGCTCCGGATCGGCCAACATCGGCGCGCTCCAGCTGAGCAGCGGCTTGAACGAATTGCAGTCCCGCACCGCCGACCTCCCGGCCCAGGCCGCCGCCCTCAACGACGGCGCCCAGCAGGTGGCGGCGGGTAACGCCGAACTGGCGGGCAAGTCGAGCGAGGTCGCGTCTGCCGTTCAGGACGCGGTGAACCAGGTTCCTGCGGCGCGCGCCGACATCGTGGCGCTACTCGATCAGACCGATCTCACGCCCGAGCAGAAGGCAGCGATCCTGGCGCAACTCGACCAGGTCGGTACCGCGATCAACGACGGCAACACCCAGGTTCAGGATGCGAACACGAAGATCAACGCGCTCGCGGCCGGAAGTGCCGAACTCGCGGCCGGCACCCAACAACTCGCCGACAACACCCCCGCGCTCGCGGGCGGCATTGCCGACGCGGCGGCGGGAGCATCCACTCTCTCCAGCGGCATCACGCAGCTCGCGCAGGGGTCGCTCGATCTCTCGAACGGGCTGAACGCGCTCGACAGCGGGGCCGGCACGCTCCGTGACGGTCTCGAGTCGGGCCTCGCGGATGTGCCGAACCAGACCCCGGAACAGCGCGAGACCGCCGCCCAGACCATCGCCGACCCGGTCGCGCTCGACACCAGCGCCGTCACGAAGGCGAGCAACTACGGTGCCGGCATGGCCCCCTTCTTCATCAGTCTCGCCGCCTGGATCGGCATCTATGCGCTGTTCCTCATCGTGAAGCCGCTCTCGCGGCGCGCGGTGACGGCGCTCAAGAAGCCGTTCACCGTGGCGACGGCGGGCTGGCTCACGCCGGCGATCCTCGGGGCGTTGCAGATGACCGCCGTGTTCGGCATCATCACGCTCGCGCTCGGCTATCAGGTGGAACACGGCTGGGGGATGTTCGGCTTCATGGTGCTGACGTCGGCGACGTTCGCGACGATCATCCTGGCGCTGAACATCCTGCTCGGCAGTGTCGGGCAGTTCCTGGGGCTGGTGCTGATGGTGCTGCAACTCGTGACCGCGGGCGGCACCTTCCCGTGGCAGACACTGCCCGGGCCGCTGCAGGTGCTGCACAACATCCTGCCCATGAGTCACGCGGTGGACGGCATCCGGCAGCTCATGTACGGCGGCAACCTCACCCTCGCCGCAGGCGACGCCGGCGCGCTCCTGTGCTGGCTGCTGGGCGCGCTGCTCGTCTCCTTCCTCGTCGCGAGACGGATGACCCGCCACCGCACCCTGCGCGACCTCCGCCCCTCCCTCATCGGCTGACCCCGGTCATGACGCGCGAGTACCGGGCGTACCTTTTCGCGATCGGCTGCATCGTCCTGGCCGGTGCCGGCATCACCCTCCTGACTCTCCCCGGCGCGTCGGTGGGCGACACAGTGGGCCGATGGCGCCTGATCCTCGGCTGGTCGATGCTCATCTGGGGAGTCGCCTTCCTCGCGTTCTTCCTGCTCTCCCAGTGGGCGTACGGGTCCATGCGGAGAATCATGAGAGAGCGCCCGCAGGCCGTGGTGGTCCGAAGCGGGGCGTCACCAGCCTTCCGGCGTGCGCTGGACGACAGCAGCGAACTGCGCCGCCATCTCGCCCGCACCCGTCCGCCGTTCATGCAGTTCCTGGTGGTCTTCGACACCCACGGCCTCGACATCCGGCACGGCTCGGGCGCGGCGAGCCTGACCGGCTCGCTTGAACGTACGGCGATCAGACGAGTCTCCCTCGGCAGAACCCTTGACGGCATCTGGCCATTCGCGACAGTGGAGGTCGATGTCGCTCTCGGCGACGGGAACGTCACGGTCCCCTTCGTCGTGCGCGGCCCGACGGGGTTCCTGGGCGCGCGCAAAGCGGAGGTGGCGCGGGTGGTGCGGCGCGTGGACGACCTCTACGCATCGCTGCAGGGTTGAGGTACGGCGCGTAGCGAACTGCTACAGTTGTCCCATGAGAACCATGCCGACCCGTATCGACGGCCAACTCTTCGAAGACGCGAAGACCGAGGGTGAGCTGCAGAGCCGAAGCGCCGCCCAGCAGATCGATCACTGGGCTCGCATCGGGCGTGAGCTGGAGTTGTCGCGCGCAGTGACTCACAGCGCTATCGCCGAAGTACTGGCTGGTCGCGAACGGTACGACACGCTCGACGACCGGGCACAGGCGATCGTGCGGGTCGCGTGGCAGGAGCAGATCTCGGAGCGGATCGCACGTCTCGACTTCGAGGAGCAGCTCGACGCGGCTGGGGCAACCTGGGCTGAGGCCGACGATGACGGCAACGTCATCGTGCGCCACCCGCGCGCGTGAGTTCGCCGGTTCTCCACGTCGTCGCTGGTCCGAACGGCGCGGGAAAATCGACCTTCGTGGCCCACATCCTTCAGCCGGTCACTCATCTGCCCTTCATCAACGCTGACGAGATCGCCGCGGAGCGCTGGCCGGGAGCCGAACCGGCGCACGCGTACGAGGCGTCCGCCGCGGCTGCTGCCGCCCGCGAACATGCACTCGCATCTCAACAATCGTTCATCACCGAAACTGTCTTCAGCCACGAGAGCAAGCGTGATCTCGTACAACAGGCCGGTTCTCTCGGCTATCTCGTGGAGCTGCACGTGGTCATGGTTCCCGAAGATCTGACCGTGTCCCGCGTCGGCTATCGCGTTGCACACGGAGGGCACAGCGTGCCCGAGACGAAGATCCGTGAGAGATACGGTCGACTCTGGAACCTCATCGCCGAGGCGCGTGCCTCGGCCAGTACAACGATCTTCTACGACAACACCAGGGCCCGCTCTCCCTTCCGACCAGTCGCCGAGTATCGGCGCGGCCTGCTGGTGGGAGAGGCCGTATGGCCGACCTGGACCCCCGCGGTCCTGCTGGGCAGCGGAACGTAGGGTGGAGGCGGAGAGGAGTCGGGTGGGCATGAGGGACGACGAGGCGCCGGGAGGCGCGACGGACGCCGCGGGGTGGCCCGCCCTGGCGGTGGCGGAGTGGACGGCGACGCGGGAGACGCTGCACATGTGGACGCAGATCGTGGGGAAGATCCGCATGGTGTCGACGCCGCCCGTCAATCACTGGTGGCACGTGACGCTGCAGGTGAGCGCGCGCGGGCTCAGCACCGGGGCCGTGCCGAGTGAGCGCGGGGTGTTCGACATCGAGTTCGACCTGGTGGCGCACCGGCTCGTCATCCGCACCAGCGAGGGCGGCGAAGAGAGCTTCGCGCTGCCCGGGCTGTCCGTCGCCGACTTCTACGCCGCGGTGTTCGACGCACTCGGCCGGCTCGGCATACGCGCCACCATCAACGAACGGCCGAACGAGGTCGAAGTCGCGATCCCGTTCGCCGAGGACACCGTGCACGCCACCTACGTGCCCGCCCAGGCGACCGCTTTCTGGCGGCAACTCGTGCAGGCGCAGCGGGTGCTGCAGCGGTTCCGGGCAGAGTTCACCGGCAAGGTGAGCCCGGTGCACTTCTTCTGGGGCGCCATGGATCTCGCCGTGACCAGCTTCTCCGGGCGTCACGCACCGGCGCACCCGGGCGGTGCGCCGAACTGCCCCGATTGGGTGATGGCCGAGGGGTATTCGCACGAGCTCTCGAGCGCCGGGTTCTGGCCCGGCGGCGGGGCCGAGGGCGCGTTCTACTCGTACGCCTACCCGGCCCCCAACGGCTACGCGGATGCGCCGGTGCCGGCGGGCGCGTTCTACAGTTCCGAACTGGGCGAGTTTCTGCTGCCCTACGAGACCGTGCGAACCGCCGCCGACCCCGACGCCCTGGGTGCCGAGTTCCTCCGCGCCACCCACCGTGCCGCCGCCACGCTCGGCGCGTGGCCGAGTGCTACCCCAGGTGGCCCTGCAGCGTCGTGAACACGGCGTCGGACACCGTGTTGACGCCGCCGAGAACGACGATGCGGTTCGGCTTCAGGCGGTCGATCTCGGCGAGCACCGACGCGGGCACCGAGTTCTTCGACACGAGCAGCACCGGCCCGTGGCTCGCGATGGCTCCGGCGGCACCCGAGAGGGCGTCGGGGAAGACCTCGCCTGACGCGATGTAGACCGTGTGCGTGTCGGCCGGGAGGAAGACGTCGGCCGACGCCTTCGCTGACACCTCGAAGCGGTCGGCACCCGACACCCGGCTCGTCACCGCGGTGTGCTGCAGAGTGTCGATGACGGAGTCAGCGACGGTGTTGGGGCCACCCAGAACCACGATCTTCCCCGGCTTGAGCCGTGCGAGCTCGGTCGCCACCACAGCCGGGATGGCGTTCTTCTGCACGAGGAGCACCGGCCCACCCCGTTTTCCTGCGGCCGGTGACCCGGAGAGCGCGTCGGAGAAGACCTCACCCGAGGCGATGTAGGCGACCGGGCGGTTCTCGCCGAAGGTGTCGCGCGAGATTGCGGCCGAGACCTCGAAGCGGTCCGCGCCATCAATACGCGAAGTCTCACCCGATTGCGCATAGCGCTTCGCGACGGCCTCAACCCCGGCGCTGACCGAGTTGAGACCGCCAAGAACCACGATCTTCTGAGGCATCAGCCGTAACAGCTCTGCCGCTACGGCCGGGGCGATGGCATCGCGACTCACGAGCAGCACGGGCGCTCCGTTCGCTCCCGCCGCCGCCGAGGCGGAAAGCGCGTCGGGGAAGACCGCGCCCGACGCGAGGTAGGCCACCGCGACCCCCGGCTCGAACTGCCGGGTCGACAGGTTGGCCGAGACCTCGAAGCGGTCGGCCCCGCCGATGCGCTCGATCGAGCTGTGCACGTGCAGCGTCACGGTGGCGTCGGCGCTGACGCAGGGGAGCGTGCGCTCGATCTTGAGGCAGTAGCGGAAGGTGTCGTCGCCCGTGAACCCGTCGTCCGGGCGATAGACGAACGCGCCGTTGTCGCTGAGTGACGTCACCGCGCCGTGCGACGGGTCGACGGACAGGGAGGCGAACGTGGCGGCGTCGAGCTCGACGTCGTTCGCCAGCAGTCCGACGCCGGCGGCGATGTGCACGGTCGTCCCGGCGGCCACACTGTAGTCGTCCGGCACAGCCGTATTGGGCTGGGCGTGTGCGGCGGTGGGGGCCAGGATGACTCCCAGCCCGACGGCGACCGCCGCCGCGACCGCGCTCAGGCGGATGCGGCGACCGGGAGAGAACGACGATGTGTCTGGCTGCATGAGAATTCCCTAAGTTGATTAATTCTCATCAGAATAATCCTCAGCTCTCGTTGCCCGCAAGTGGGGTCAGTTCACCGTCACCCGAACCGCATCCCACCCCGTCGCACCGTCGGGCGCGGGCGGCGCCTGGTCGGCGGTCTGCGTGGCGCCGGTGCGATCGGTGGCCCGCACCGCGATGGTGTGGGAGCCGGGTGTCGCGTTCCACTCGTAGACCCACTGCACCCAGGTGTCGACGCCGGCGGTGTCGGCGAGCCGCGCCTTGGCCCAGTCCCCCTCGTCGACGCGCACCTCCACCTTCTCGATGCCGGTGTGCTGCGCCCACGCCACGCCCGCGATCGGCACGGTGCCGGCGGTCACGGATGCACCGGCCCGGGGCACGTCGATGCGCGACTCGGTCTTGATCGGGCCGAGCGCCGACCAGCCGCGCGGCGTCCAATATCCCTCGGCGTCGGCGAAGCGCGTGACGTTGAGCTCGACCACCCACTTCGTGGCGGAGACGTAGCCGTAGAGGCCGGCCACGACCATCCGCACCGGGAAGCCGTGCTCCACCGGCAGCGGTTCGCCGTTCATCCCCACCGCAAGCAGTGCCACGCGGTCGGGGTCCTGCAGGGCTTCGAGCGGGGTGCCCGCGGTGAAGCCGTCGCTGCTTCTCGAGAGCACCATGTCGGCACCCGCGGTGGGCTTCGCCCGCGCGAGCACTTCACGGATGGGGTAGCCGAGCCACACCGCGTTGCCGATGAGCTCCCCGCCCACCTCGTTCGACACGCAGGCCAGCGTGACGGCGTGCTCCTCGAGCGGCAGGGCGAGCAGCTCGTCCCAGCCGAGCTCGATCTCCTCCTCCACCATTCCGGTGACGCGGATGCGCCAGCTCGCGGCATCGAGCTGCGGCACCTGCAACGCGGTGTCGATGCGGTAGAAGCTGTCGTTCGGGGTGACGTAGGGGCTGAGGCCGTCGAGCCCCAGTTCCGCGCCGGCCGGGATGGCGGGCGCGGGGGTCGCGGCCGGCGGCAACGAGACGGCGGCCCGCGCCGCGCTGACGGCGCTCGCGGTCGCGTTCATCGACCGCGCGATGCCGCCCACCACGATCGCGGCGAGCGCCGCGATCCCGCCGCGCACGAGGAAGGCCCGCCGGTCGACGCCGGTCTGCGCGCGCAGCGGGGTATCGGCGGACTGCGCGGCCTGCCAGGTGCGCAAACGGGTGATGAGCATCCGGAGCACCAGCACGCCCACGATCATGCCGAGCACGGTGGGCACGGCGGCGAAGGGGCCGGCTCCCGCACGCGTGCTGACGGCGAGCACCGCGACGCCCGAGACCACGACGAGCAGGGCGATGCCGAACGGCGACCGCTGGAGTTCGAGCAGGCCCGCCACCCCGGCGAGCACGAGCACGACGATGCCGAGCAGGATGAGCAGGAAGGCTTTGTCACCCGTTCCGAACAGGTGGATGATGAGGTCTTTCACGCCGGGCGGCGCGAGGTCGATGACGAGCGACCCGACGGCGAACAGCGGGCTCGAGTCGGCGCCGACGATCAGGGCGAGCAGCTCGGCCGTGGCCAGCACGGTCGCCGCGGCGACCACCCCCGACAGCGCGGCCCACAGTCTTGTGCGCATGCCTCATCATAGGAACGTCAGGCTGTGCGCGGGCCGTGCGGCTGCGCGGAACCAGCAGTCAGGCAGTCAGACGAGGAACCCGCGCAGCAGCGACTCCGACCCGGCGACGTGGTCGGCCATCGCCTCGGCCGCCGCCTCGGGCTGCCCGTGCAGGATGGCGCCGACGATGCGCTCGTGCTGCTCGTTGGAGTGCTGGATGTTGAACGGCATCAGCGGGATGCGGTCGAGCAGCTCGTTCACCCGGGTGCGCACGTCGGCGACCAGCGGGATGAGGGTGGGCGAGCCCACCAGCTCCGCGATCAGGAGATGCAGGTGGGAGTCGAGCCGGCGGTAGGACGGCTCGGCGGCGTCACGGCAGTCTTCGTAGGCGCGCCAGAGCCGGTCGCGGTCGCTGCGCCCGAGGTCGCCACCGGCCGCCCGGCGGGCCGCGCCGACCTCGAGCACGGCACGCAGCGCGAGCACGTCTTCGATCTCGGCGGGCGCGAGCGCCCGGGGGCCGCCCAGCCCGGTCGCCGACACCGTCACCGGCCCGGCGGGGATGGTGTCGGCCACGAAGGTCCCGCCGTAGCGCCCGCGCCGCGACACCAGGTAGCCCGAGCGCGCCAGCTCGGCGATCGCCTCCCGCAGGGTGTCGCGGCTCACCGCGAGCATGCCGGCGAGCTCGCGCTCGGCCGGCAGCCGCGAGCCCGGCGGCACGATGCCCAGGCGGATCGACTGCAGCAGGCGCTGCACCGTCTCCTCGAACGCGTTGCTCGTGCGCCCCGGGCGGAACAGCAGCTCGGCGCTCAGCACGCCGAGTGGCTCGGCGGGAACCCCGGAGGTGACGGACATGTCGGCCAGCTTAGAGCGGCGTCACGTACGCCGAGCTGATTCCACCGTCAACGAGGAACGTCGACCCCGTGATGAACGACGAGTCGTCGCTGGCGAGGAAGGCGACCGCCGCGGCGAGCTCCCGCGGTTCGGCGAACCGCCCGACCGGGATGTGCACCAGCCGGCGTTGCGCGCGCTCCGGGTCTTTCGCGAACAGCTCCTGCAGCAGCGGCGTGTTCACCGGGCCCGGGCAGAGTGCGTTCACGCGGATGCCCTGCCGCGCGAACTGCACGCCGAGCTCACGGCTCATCGCCAGAACGCCGCCCTTCGACGCCGTGTACGAGATCTGCGAGGTGGCCGAGCCCAGCACCGCCACGAACGAGGCCGTGTTGATGATGGAGCCGCGCTGCTGCGCCACCATGTGCCGGAGCGCCGCGCGCGAGCAGAGGTACACCGACTTCAGGTTGACGTCTTGCACCTTCTCCCAGGCGGGCAGCTCCGTGGTCTCGATCGAGTCGTCGTCGGGCGGGGAGATGCCGGCGTTGTTGAACGCGATGTCGACCGAACCGTACTCCTCGGCAGCGGTGTCGAACAGCGCGTCGACCTGCTCGCGGTCGGTCACGTCGACCGGCACGAACAGCCCGTCGACGGCCGCGGCCGCGCTCTCGCCCGCGGTGCGATCGCGGTCGCCGATCACCACCCGTGCACCTTCGGCGGCGAGCCGGCGCGCGGTGGCCAGGCCGATGCCGCTGCCGCCGCCCGTGATGACGGCGACGCGGCCGGCGAGCCGCCGGGTCAGGTCGATGGGTTCGATGTCGGTCATGGTCCTCCTCGTGGATGCTGGTGGATGCTCGTGGGCGCGCCTGGGCGCGAGGCTGCGTGCGGTCAGTCGGCCGCGATGAAGACGTTCTTGGTCTCGGTGAAGTGCGTGGGCGCATCCGGACCGAGCTCCCGGCCGAGCCCCGACTGCTTGAAACCGCCGAACGGGGTGGAGTACCGCACCGACGAGTTCGAGTTCACCGAGAGGTTGCCGGATGCGACGGCCCGCGACGCGCGCAGCGCCCGGCCGACATCCCTGGTCCAGATCGAGCCCGAGAGCCCGAACTCGCCGGAGTTCGCCAGCTCCAGCCCCTCCGCCTCGTCGTCGAAGGGCAGCACCACGGCGACCGGGCCGAAGATCTCCTCGCTCACCGTGCGGTCGTCGCGCCCGGGTGTGAGCACGGTGGGCGCGAACCAGAAGCCGGGACCGTCGGGCGCCGAACCACGGAAGGCCACGGGCGCCCCGTCGGGCACGAACGCGGCGACGGCGTCGCGGTGGGCGCGCGACACGAGCGGCCCCACCTCGGTCGCCTCCGACGCCGGGTCGCCCACGACGACCCCCGCGGTGGCGGCCTCGAACAGCTCCATGAACCGGTCGTAGACGCTCCGCTGCACGAGCACGCGGCTGCGGGCGCAGCAGTCCTGGCCGGCGTTGTCGAACACCGCGTAGGGAGCTGCGGCCGCGGCCTTCTCGAGGTCGGCGTCGTCGAACACGAGGTTGGCGCTCTTGCCGCCGAGCTCGAGGGTGACCCGCTTCACCTGCGCCGCGCATCCCGCCATGATCTGCTTGCCCACCTCGGTCGACCCGGTGAACACCACCTTGCGCACGGTCGGGTTGGTCACGAACCGTTCGCCGACGACCGAGCCCCGGCCCGGCAGGACCTGGAAGAGGTGCTCAGGCAACCCCGATTCGAGCGCGAGCTCGGCGAGGCGGATGCTCGTCAGCGGCGTCCACTCCGCCGGCTTCAGCACCACCGCGTTGCCGGCGGCGAGCGCGGGCGCGAAGCCCCAGGCAGCGATCGTCATCGGGAAGTTCCACGGCGTTATCACGCCCACCACCCCGAGCGGCTCGTGGAAGGTGACGTCGAGGCCGCCGGCCACCGGGATCTGCTGCCCGATCAACCGCTCCGGCGCCGCCGAGTAGTACTCGAGCACGTCGCGCACGTGCCCGGCCTCCCAGCGGGCCTGGCCGACCGGATGCCCGGAGTTCACCACCTCGAGCTGCGCGAGCTCCTCGACCGCCCCGTCGACGGCCGCCGCGAACCGGCGCAACGCCCTGGCCCGGTCGGCCGGCGCGACCTCCGCCCACTCGCGCTGCGCGACGGCGGCGAGCGCGATGCACTCGTCGCTCTCCTCGGCGCTCAGATGCTCGACGGTCGTCACGACCGACTCGTCGGCGGGGTTGACGACGGTGTAGCTCATCTCTCGGTCCTCGTCTGCTGGGGCTGGGGCTGGGGGTGGGCCTCGGGCTCGCGCTGGGCAAGGGGGTCGGGCTCGGGCACGCGCTCGCGCTCGCGCTGGGCCCGCGCGGTGCGTCGCCGGCGCGCCGCGTCGACCAGCCCGGCGAACAGCCGCCGGTCGGCGGCGTCCTCTTCGGGGTGCCACTGCACCGCCACCCCGAACGGCGACGACGGTAGCTCGACGGCCTCCACGACGCCCTCCGCGGTGCGCGCGGTCACCACGAGCGCGTCGGCGACCTGGTCGAGCGCCTGGTGGTGGTAGAGCTGCACGTCGAGCGGGTCGGCCGCGTCGCCGAGGGTGCGGGCGAGCAGCGTGCCGGGCTCGACCGCCACCCGGCCGGTCCCGAACACGGCGGCGCCCGGCTGGTAACCCTCGTGTCCCACTTGGTCGGGCAGGTGCTGCACGAGGGTGCCACCGAGGGCGACGTTGAGCATCTGCGCGCCCCGGCAGATGCCGAGGAACGGCAGCTCGGTCTCGATCGCCGCCCGCAGCAGCGCGTCCTCCCAGTCGTCGCGGTCGGTGCGCGGAGCGCCGGTGCGCGGGTGCGGCTCCTGCCCGTAGCGGCGGGGGTCGACATCCGCTCCCCCGGAGACGATGAGCCCGTCGAGCCGGGCGAGCACCGCGCGGGCGATGTCATCGTCGACCGGCTGCGGGGGCAGCAGCACGGCGATGCCGCCGGCATCCGTCACCGCGCTGAGGTACACCTCGGGCAGGAACGACGCCTGCACGTCCCACACCCCGGTCTGGGCCTGCTCGAGGTAGGTGGTGACCCCGATGACCGGACGGTCAGAGTCGCTCGAAACCACGGACCCGCTCCCAGTCGGTGACGGCCGCCTCGAAGGCGGTGAGTTCGACGCGGGCGTTGTTGACGTAGTGCGCCACCATCTCCTCGCCGAACGCGGCGAGCGCGATCTCCGACGAGGCGAACAGCTCGGCGGCGTCGCGGAGCGTCGACGGCACCCGCGGGGCGTCGCTGTCGTAGGCGTTGCCGGCGAAGGCGTCTTCGAGCTCGAGCTCGTTGTCGATGCCGTGCAGGCCCGCCGCGATCAGCGCGGCGACCGCGAGGTACTGGTTGACGTCGCCGCCCGGCACCCGGTTCTCGACGCGCATGCCGTGGCCGCGGCCCACCACGCGCAGCGCGCAGGTGCGGTTGTCGAAGCCCCAGGCCACGGCGGTGGGCGCGAAGCTGCCGTCGACGAAGCGCTTGTAGGAGTTGATGTTGGGGGCGAACAGCAGCGTGAGCTCCCGCAACGCGGCGAGCTGGCCGGCCAGGAAGTGCCGGAAGAGCTTCGACATGCCGTCGTCGGCGGCCGGGTCGGCGAACACCGCCGAGCCGTCGGCGCCCCGCAGCGAGATGTGGATGTGGCAGCTGTTGCCCTCGCGCTCGTTGAACTTCGCCATGAAGGTGAGGCTCTTGCCGTGGGCGTCGGCGATCTCCTTCGCCCCGTTCTTGTAGATCGAGTGGTTGTCGCAGGTGGCCAGCGCCTCGGCGTAGCGGAACGCGATCTCCTGCTGGCCGAAGTTGCACTCGCCCTTCACGCCCTCGGAGTACATGCCCGCCGCATCCATGGCGTTGCGGATGTCGCGCAGCAGCGGCTCCATGCGGGTCGAGGCGAGCACGGCGTAGTCGATGTTGTAGTCGGATGCGGGCGTCAGGTCGCGATAGCCCTTGCGCCAGGCCTCGCGGTAGCCGTCGTCGAACACGATGAACTCGAGCTCGGTGCCGACGAAGGGCACGAGCCCGCGGTCGGCCAGCCGCGCGATCTGCTCGCGCAGGATCTGCCGGGGCGACGGCGCGACCGGGGTGCCGTCGAGCCACTGCAGGTCGGCCGTGACGATCACGGTGCCGGGGAGCCAGGGCGCGCGCCGGAGCGTCGTGAGGTCGGGGATCATCGCCATGTCGCCGTAGCCGCGCTCCCAGCTCGACATCGCGTACCCGTCGACCGTGTTCATCTCGACGTCCACGGCCAGCAGGTAGTTGCAGCACTCCGCGCCGTGCTCGGCGACGTCTTCCAGGAAGAGCCGTGCGGACACACGCTTGCCCACCAACCGCCCCTGCATGTCGGTGAAGCCGACGAGCACGGTGTCGATCTCGCCCGCCGCGACGGCTGCGCGCAGCTCGTGCAGGTCGAGGAATCCGGTGAGTTCGGCCATCTGGGTCTCCAACTCGATCGTTGTCGAAAAGGGTGTCGCGCCGACCATTACAGCACGGCTTCGCACCAGAGCGACATCCGTAATTCGCACGATTGCGCCGCACGCGCGTTGTCCGGTATTGCCAAAGGTTGGTTTTCAGACCTTATTTCCCAGCGCCTTGCGCTAATCTCGTCCAATGGACGCCGCGCGCACACCCGAGGAGTTCTGCATCGACGTGGATGCGAACGGGTCGATCGTGGCCGTCGACGCGGGCACTCTCGACGACCTTCCCGCCGAGATCGTGCAGATCGCCCGGGGCCTCATCGCCGGAGGCGTGTCGCACGCCGCGTTCCTCGCGGCCGCCGTCACGGGCCGGGTGCCGCTCAGCATCCGCATCGAGGTGCGCCGAGGCACCGGCGACGCGGTGGCGACGGTATCGGGGCGCCCCTCCTACGAACTGCCGTACGCCCTCACCCTGCGCGAGCTCGACGTGCTGAGCCTCGTCGCCATCGGGGCCACCAACGTCGACATCGCCGCGCGCCTGCAGCTCAGCACCCGCACGGTCACCACCCACGTCGACCATGTGATGCGCAAGCTCGGCGTCTACAGCCGCACCTCGGCCGCCGTCATCGCGGTCGACGAGGGGCTCATCCGGGTGCCGTTCCCGGGCGGCGGCGAGGGCTTCGACCTGTTGCGCATCGGCCGGGCCGCGCGCTCCGACGCGCACCGTCCCAGTGCCGGACGCGCCGTCGCCGACGCGCCCCGGCTCGTGCGCCGCCCGCTCGTCATCGGCGCCGCGCTGCCCCTGCGCGGTTTCGTGGCGGCCGACGGCACCGAGATGGCCCAGGCCACGCAGCTCGCGGTCGACGAGCTGAACGCCCGCGGCGGCATCGACGGGCGCCTGCTCGCGATGGAGATCGTCGACGTCGACATCATGGATGCGGCGAGCATCCGGCACGCCATGACCACGCTCGCCGAGCGCGAGGTCGACGTCATCACCTCGGGCTACTTCGCCCACCAGGAGGTGGCGCACGAGGTGGTGGCCGAGTCGGGCATCCCCTACCTGCACGCTGCCACCATGAACGCCATGGAGGAGCGGGTACTCGGCGACCCCGAGCGGTACGGCCGCATCTTCCAGGTCTGCCCGAGCGACACCAACTACGCACCCCGGTACGTCGAGGTGATGAGCGAGCTGCGCGACCGCGGCCAGTGGATGCCCTCCTCGAACCGGCTCGTCGTGGTGCAGGGCGCCTGGGATCTCACCGACCTCGGCGTCGCACGCGCCTCCGAGATCGCCGAGCGCCGCGGCTGGCAGCTCGAGGTGATGCGGCCGTTCGCCGACGGCGAGTCGTCGTGGGCCGAGGTGGCCGAGCGCATCCGCCGCTCCGAACCCGCGTCGGTGATGCTCGGCCACTACCTGGTCGACGGCACCGTGAGCTTCTTGCAGCGCTTTCTCGACCAGCCCTCCGACACCCTCATCTACTCGGTCTACGCCCCGAGCGTGCCCGAGTTCCGCGAGCTCCTCGGCGAGCGCGCGGAGGGCATCCTCTGGGCCACCGTCACCGGTACCTACTCCGACCCTCTGGCCCGCGCGTTCGTGACGAAGTACCGCAACCGCTTCGACAAGAACCCCGGCCGCTCGCACGCGGGCATCGCCTACGACCGGGTGCGGGTGGTGGCGCAGGCCTGGGCGCAGGCGGCGAATCCGCGCGACCACGCCGCCGTCACCCAAGAACTCCGCGGCGTCATCCACCGCGGGGTGAACGGGGTCTACTACTTCGGCGAGCAGTCGCAGACGGCGCTCACCTACCCGGGGCACTCGGTCGACCCGTCGCTCGCGATGGCCCACCTGGTGTTCCAGATCCAGGATGGCCGGCAGCGCATCCTGAGCCCGTCGCCCTATGCCGACTCCACCTTCCGGGCGCCGCGCTGGCTCACGCGCACCCGCACCGCCATCCCGGCGTGACCCGCGCGGAGGCGACCGCGATCACGCCGTGACGCGGCCGTGATCCGGCCGTGACGAACTATACGTAATTCGCACGATCTGCTCGGCGCGCCGCCGTTCCTAACCTGAACCCACCCCGCAGGAAGACCTCGGGGAGGACGTCCGGGAGAGGATCGGATGGAACGGCTCGCAGGCAAGGTCGCCCTCGTGACGGGAGCGGCACGAGGAATCGGCCGGGGCATCGCGGAGGCGATGGCCGCGGAAGGAGCGGTGGTCGTCGCGTGCGACGTGCTGCCGTTCGACGGGGAGAGCGCGGTGGCCGAGCAGGTGGCGCTCGACGTCACCGACGAGGCGGCCTGGTTCGCCCTGGTGGGTGACGTCGCCTCCCGGCACGGCCGGCTCGACGTGCTCGTCAACAACGCGGGAGTCACCGGCCCCGCCGCGGTGCACGAGACCTCGCTCGCCGAATGGGAGCGCATCGTCGCCGTCGACCAGACCGGCGTCTTCCTCGGCATGAAGGCCACGATCCCCGCCCTCATCGACGCCGGCGGCGGCTCCATCGTCAACATCTCCTCGATCTGCGGCGCAGCGGCCGTGCCGGGCATCGCCGCCTACCACGCAGCGAAGGGCGCGGTGCTCACGCTCACGAAGAACGCGGCCGTCACCTACGCGCCGCAGGGCATCCGGGCGAACGCCCTCCTGCCCGGCTGGATCCAGACGCCCATGACCGCCGGTCAGTCCGACGACGTGAACGCCGTCTTCCTCGACGCGACCCCGCTCGGCCGGCCCGGCACCCCCGAGGACATCGCCTGGGCGGCCGTGTTCCTCGCCTCCGACGAATCGTCGTTCGTGACCGGCGTCGACCTGCCGGTCGACGGCGGCTACCTGGCCCGATGACGGAGGCACGCGGATGATCACGGGAACGCACCGCCTGAACGGCAAGGTCGCCGTCGTGACCGGGGCCGCCATGGGCATCGGCCGCGCGGTGGCCCGCCGGTTCGCCGACGAGGGCGCCTGGGTGGTGGCGGGCGACGTCGCGCCGTTCGGCCCCGCCGGCGACCTGCGCATCGACCAGCGACGTCTCGACGTGGGCGACGAGACGTCGTGGGCGGAGTTCGCCGACCACGTGCTCGGCGTCTACGGGCGGGTCGACGTGCTCATCGGCGCGGCCGGCGTGATCGGGTACGAGACCATCACCGAGCTGTCCCTGACGGAGTGGGAACGCGTCATCCGCATCGACCAGACCGGGATCTTCCTCGGCATGAAGACCTTCCTGCCCGCGATGCTCGAGCACGGGGGCGGCTCGATCGTGAACTTCTCCTCCGACTGGGGAGTGGTAGGCGGCGTCGGCGTCACCGCCTACAACGCCGCCAAGGGGGCGGTGCGGTCGCTCTCACGCAATGCGGCCGTGAGCTACGCGAGCCAGGGCATCCGGGTCAACTCCATGGTGCCGGGCTGGATCCGCACCCCGCTGACCGACCGGCAGCCGGCCGACGCCAACGAGCGCGTCATCGGCTCCACCCCGATGGGCCACGGCGGAGACGTCTCCGACATCGCCGACGGCTGCGTCTTCCTGGCCTCCGACGAATCGCGGTTCGTCACGGGCACCGACTTCGTCGTCGACGGCGGCTTCCTGGCCGTCTGAGCGACAGCACCGAGCACACCACACGAACACACGAGAGGAACACAGATGAGCCTGCACCTACCCGACGGCAAGACGCTCGCCGTCAGCATCGGCGCCGACTTCGACGCCCACAGCGTCTGGATGGGGACCTTCGGCCTGTCGAGTCCGAGCTACCTCTCGCGGGGCGAGTTCGGTGCCGAGGTCGGCGTGCCGCGCCTGCTGTCGCTGTTCGAGCGCTACGGCATCACCACCACCTGGTGCACCCCCGCGCACACCATGATGACCTTCACCGAGCGCTTCGAGTCGATCCTCGCCGGCGGACACGAGATCGCCGCGCACGGCTGCTGGCACGAGCCCGTACCGAAGCTCGAGGGCGACCAGGAGCGCCGGCTGATGGAGAAGACCCTCGAGCTGCACGACAAGTACGTCGGCAAGCGGCCGCGCGGCTACCGCTCCCCGGCCTGGGACTTCACCGACGAGACCCTGTCGCTGCTCGAGGAGTTCGGCTTCGAATGGGACTCCTCCCTCATGGGCCGTGACTTCGAGCCCTATCACCCCAAGCCCGTCACCGTGGGCTGGGAGGAGGGCAGCTCGTTCGGGCCGGCCAGCCCCATCCTCGAGTTCCCCGTCTCCTGGTTCCTCGACGACTTCCCGGTGGCCGAGTACATCCCGGGCGTGAACCAGGGTCTCGGCTCGAGCGAGGTCATGTTCCAGCGCTTCAAGGACCACTTCGACTACGCCTATCGCAACGTTCCGGGCGGGGTGCTCGCCATCACCGTGCACCCCCAGACCATCGGCCGAGCCCACCACATGATCGGCTTCGAGAAGCTCATCGACTACATGAGCTCCTTCCCGGGCACCTGGTTCGCCCCCCTCAGCGACATCTACGACACCTGGGGAGAGGACTGAGCCTCCACCCGCTCCACGCGTTCCACCGCACCACCCCCTTCCATCCCGACATCCTTCGCATCACCGAGAGGACCAGCACATGAGAAAGCTCATCGGCGCCACCGTCGCCATCATCGGCGTGAGCGCTTCGATGCTCCTGGCCGGCTGCACCACCGCCAGCCAGGAGGCCGCCGAGGCCAGCGCATCCGCATCCGCCGGGGCGGGCGGCCAGCCCACCCCCTCCGTCGAGAACGTCAGCGACCTGAAGGTCGCGTACTTCTCGGCGGGCTCGAGCAACCAGTACCTCCAGGCCGCCATCGACGAAGCCCAGAGCTACGCGGCCGACGAGGGATTCTCGCTCGACGTGTTCGACGGCCAGTTCGACGCCCAGGTGCAGTACGACCAGATGCAGACGGCCCTCACCAGCGGCAAGTACAACGTGTTCGCGGTCGAGCCCAACGACGGCAACCTGGTCTGCAAGCTGCTCACCAAGGACGCCCCGAGCCAGGGCGTCATGGTCACCGTGTTCAACCTGCCCATCTGCGGTCGCGCCACCAACCTCGGCGAGGAGACCTGGGAGCCCGGAACGGTCACCTATGTCGGCGGGCAGACCCTCGACGTCTACAACGACTGGGTGCAGAAGGTGAAGGACGCCTACCCCGACGGCGCGAAGATCGCCCTGATCTCCGGGCCCGACCTCAACGCGAACACGATCTGCTTCTTCCAGGCCGCCGAAGCCTTCGGCGACGACCCGAAGTGGCAGGTCGTGGCGCAGCAGACCACCGACTACACCACCCCGCAGGCGTTCTCGGCCGCGCAGACCATCGTGCAGGCCAACCCCGACCTCGACGTCATCATGTCGAACTTCTCGGGCATGACCCGGGGTGTGGTGCAGGCGACTGCGGGCACCGACATCGACGTGTGGGACTTCGGCGGCGACCAGTGGGCGCTCGAGAACGTCAAGGGCGGCGCCCTGCAGTCGACCATCATGATGCTCCCCCGTCAGGAGACGAAGGATGCGCTCGCTGCCGTCGTCGGGCTCGTGCAGGGCGACAAGGTGCCGGTGTTCTACAACCTGGCCGACTCCGACACCCTGCCGGGCGGCACGCCGTTCGTGTTCCAGGACACCGTCGACCAGTACACCGCCGAGTACTGATCCCCCGCACACCCATTCCCGGCGTACCGATTCCCGAAGGAGAAGACCCCATGGCAGAGACAGCAGTCGCCGCGATCCGGTGCGAAGGCGTGTCGAAGCTGTTCTCCGGCAAGTC
>NZ_JBYSYO010000011.1:73572-154281 GCF_058783455.1 Herbiconiux sp. FW305-C-125
CGCCGGCAAGTCGACGCTGCTCGGCATGATCAGCGGCCGGCTCGCCCACGACGAGGGCTCGATCACCGTGTTCGGCGAGGAGTTGCGGGCGTCGAGCCCCCGCGACTCCCGCCGGCACGGCCTCGTCGTGGTGTACCAGGAGCTCACGATGGTGCCCGGCATGACCGCGGTGCAGAACGTCTTCCTCGGCCAGCTCGGCTCGCGCGGCGGCATCACCGCCGACCGCGCGATGCGGGAGCGCTACCAGGAGCTGTGCCGCGAGTTCGACGTGCAGATCGACCCCGACACCCTCGCCCGCGACCTGTCCGTGTCGCAGCAGCAGATCGTGGAGATCATGCGCGGCGTGCAGGCCAAGGGCCGCATCCTGATGCTCGACGAGCCGAGCGCCGCACTGGCCGAGGGCGAACGCGAGGTGCTGTACCGCATCCTGAAGCGGCTCACCGAGCAGGGCACCACCATCGTCTTCGTCAGCCACAACCTCGACGAGGTGCTGCAGCTGAGCGATCACATCACCGTGATGCGCGACAGCGAGGTGGTGACCAGCGCCCCGCGGAGCGAATGGGACAAGAAGTCGATCGTGCGCAGCATGGTGGGCAAGGATGTCGCGATCGAGAAGCGCACGGAGCGGCATCCGCTCGGCGCGGAATCGATCGCGGTGTCGGGGCTCACGTTGCCCGGCGTGCTCGAGGACATCTCGGTCACCGCGCGCGAGGGCGAGATCGTCGGTCTCTGGGGCCTCGTCGGCTCGGGGCGCACCACGTTCTTCCGGTCGCTGACCGGTCTCGAACCCAAGGCCCGCGGGCGGCTGCGGCTCGGCGGGCGCGACCGGCCCTGGCCGCGCTCGATGCGCGCGGCGGTGGCCGACGGCGTCGTGATGGTGCCCGAGAGCCGCCGCAAGGCGCTCGTGATGGGCATGGACTCCATCGCCAACTACTGGCTCGGCCGCCGCTCCCCCGGCAAGGGCTTCATCTCGCCGCGGCGGGAACGAGGTCCGGTGGTCGAGGACTCGGCGTTCTTCGGCTTCAACGCCAGACGGGTGCTCGAACCGGTGCGCAACCTCTCGGGCGGCAACCAGCAGAAGGTGCTGCTGGCCAAGTGGGCGGGCTACCGGCCCCGGGTCTTCTTGATCGACGAGCCCACCCGCGGCATCGACGTCGGAGCCAAGGCCGAGGTGCTCGCGTCGCTCGTGCGGCTCGCGGCCGACGGCGCCACCATCATCGTCACCTCGTCGGAGCTCGAGGAGGTGCTCGCCATCTGCGACCGCCTGCTGGTGTTCGCGCACGGCCGCGTGGTGCACGAGTTCGCAACGGCCGAGGACGACTACTCGGTCGAACAGATCGTCAAATTCGGATTCGGAGAGAGTGAGACAGCAGCATGACCGTCACCCCGAAGGTCTCCGACGGAGTCGCCGCCGACAAGCACGGTATCGGCCACTTCGTCACCCGCTACAGCATGGTCGGCGTGCTCATCGTGCTCATCGCGGTGGCGTCGATCCTCTACCCGGGGTTCTTGAACCTCGCCAACATCGGCAACATCCTCACCCAGAACTCGGCCGTCGGACTCATCGCCATCGGCATGACCTTCGTGATCATCTGCGGTGGCTTCGACCTCTCGGTGGGGGCCACCTACGCGCTCGGCGCGGTGCTCTATGCGGGGCTCACGCTGCAGACGGGCTCGGTGGTGGTGGCCGGCATCGGCGCGCTGGCCGCCGGCGTGGTGGTGGGGGTCGTGAACGGCCTCATCATCTCGCGGCTCAGCATCAACCCGTTCGTCGCGACGCTCGGCACCTCGTCGATCATCAGCGGCATCGCCTACATCTACTCCAACTCGTCGCCGTTCATCGTGAACAGCGTGCCCGAGTTCCAGGATCTCGCCCTGTCGAAGCTCGCGGGCATCCCGCTGCCGATCTGGATTCTCGTGCTCGCCTTCGTCATCGCCGGCGTGCTGCTCGCGAAGACCACCTTCGGCCGCAACGTCTACGCGGTCGGCGGCAATTACGAGGCGGCCTGGCTGACCGGGCTCCGGGTGAAGGGGCTGAACGCCAGCGTCTACGTGGTGACCGGCGTGCTCGCCGCGCTGGCCGGCATGATGGACTCCTCCCGCCTCGGCGTCGGCCAGGCGGATGTCGGTGCCTCGATGGCCCTCGACGCGATCGCCATCGTCGTGGTCGGCGGCACGTCGCTCCTCGGCGGCGAGGGCGCGATCTGGCGCTCGGCGGTGGGCCTGCTCATCCTCGCCACCCTCACCAACGTGTTCTACAGCCTCAACGTCTCGCAGAACTGGCAGCTGATCGCCAAGGGCACCATCGTGGTGGCCGCGGTGGCGGTGGATGCCCTCATCCGCATCCGAAAGCGGAGCGGGTCGTGAGCTCGGACCGCCTGCCGGGCGCCGACTCCTACCGGGTCGACGGGCTCGACCAGCCGGTCGAGATCATCGTCGACACCTGGGGCGTGCCGCACATCTACGCGGCGACGCGGGCGGACGCGTTCGTGGCGCAGGGCTTCAACGCGGCCCGCGACCGGCTGTTCCAGATCGATCTCTGGCGCCGGCGCGGCCATGGGCTGCTCGCCGAGGTGCTCGGCCCGGCCTACGTCGAGCAGGATCGCGCGAGCCGCCTCTTCCTCTACCGGGGCGACCTCGACGCCGAGTGGGACGCCTACGGGCCGGAGACCCGTGCGATCGTCGGCGCCTTCGTGCGCGGGGTCAACGCCTACGTGCGCTGGGCCCGGGAGGTGCCCGACCGGCTGCCGCCGGAATTCCACGTGTACGGGTACGAGCCCTCGCTCTGGGAGCCGGCCGACGCCGTGCGCTTCCGCACCCACGGCCTGTTCTACAACGTCGAGCAGGAGATCGCGCGGGCGCAGACCGTGCGCGACTTCGGCGCCGAGGCCGAGGAGGTGCGGCAGGCGCGCGAGCCGCACGACCCGCTCCGGCTGCCCGAGGGCCTCGATCTCGGCGTGCTCGACGAAGACGTGATGCGCGTCTACCGGCTCGCCTTCGCCCCGGTCGCCTTCGCCGGCCAGGCGGATGCGCAGGACTGGCGCGCGGGAATCAGCGGCAGCAACAACTGGGCGGTGTCGGCGGAGCGTTCGGCGACCGGCCGGCCGCTGCTCGCGAACGACCCGCACCGCGCGGTGACGCTGCCGTCGCTGCGCTACATGGCGCACCTCGAGGCGCCCGGCCTCAGCGTGATCGGCGCGGGCGAGCCGGGGCTCCCCGGCATCTCGATCGGCCACAACGGCCGCGTCGCCTTCGGCCTCACCATCTGGCCGGCCGACCACGAAGACCTCTACGTCTACGAGCTCGACCCGGCCGACCCCACGCGCTACCGCTACGGCGACGGCTGGGAGAGCTTCCGGGTGGAGAGTGACAGCATCCCGGTGGCGGGCGGTTCGGCCGCGTCGGTCTCGGTCGAGTACCAGTTCACCCGGCACGGTCCGGTCATCCATCACGACCCGGCGCGGGGTATCGCGGTCGCCGTGCGTGCCGTGTGGCTCGAACCCGGAATGGCCCCCTACCTCGCGAGCATCGGCTACCTCGACGCGGCCGATGGCGACGAGTTCGTGGCGGCGCTCGAGCGTTGGGGAGCGCCCGGCGTGAACCAGGTGTTCGCCACCCCCGACGGCGACTTCGGGCGGCAGTCGAGCACGATGATCCCCCGGCGCGTGGGCTGGGACGGCAGCTTGCCCGTGCCGGGCGACGGCCGCTACGAGTGGGACGGCTTCGTGCGCTCCAGCGGGCTGCCCGGCAGCCGCCGGCCCGACACGGGCTGGGTGATGAGCGCCAACGAGATGAACCTGCCCGACGGCTACCGCAACGACGAGCTCACCACCACCTACGACTGGTACTCCTCCGCCCGGGCCGAGCGGCTGCGCGACTGGCTGGGATCGGCGGCGGTGGTCGGCATCGAGGAGAGCGTGCGGATGCAGTCCGACACCCTCTCGGTGCACGCCCTGCGCGTGATCTCGCTGCTCGCGCCGGTCGACTCCGCCGCCATCCCCGACGGAGCGCTGCTGGAGCGCCTGCGCGAATGGGACGGCCGGGAGGACGCCGGTTCGTTCGAGGCGCTGGTGTTCGAGATCTGGTTGCGGCGGCACCTGCGGCCGTGGCTGCTGCGCGAGCACCTGGGGCGGCGCGGGCTCTCGGAGGAGCAGATCACCGCATCCGCCCGGCTGGTGCTGAAGGACGAATCGTTCGGCGGCGACCTGCGCGGCGACCTGCGGATGCTCGCCGACGTGCTGGCCTCGCCCGGCGGCGCGGCGGCGCTCACCGACGCGGTGGGATCGACGCTCGGCGATGCGCTCGCGGAGATCGAGGGCCGGCTCGGCACCGACCCGTCGTGGCACACCTGGGGGGCGCTGCACCACTCGTTGCTCGTGCATCCGGGGCTCGACGGCGTGGCCGGTGTGCCGGCGGAGTGGTCGCGCCTCGGCCCGGTGCCGCGCGGCGGCAGCGGCGACACCGTGGGCAACGCGGGGTACGACCCGAGCTTCCGGCAGAGCATCGGGTCGACCTTCCGCATGGTGGTCGACGTGGGGGAGTGGGACGGCAGCCGGGCGATGAACGCGCCCGGGCAGTCGGGCGATCCGCGGTCGCCGCACTACGCCGACCTGTTCGAGCCGTGGGCGGCGGGCGACAGCTTTCCGCTCGTGTACTCGCGGGCTGCGGTGGAGGCGAACGCGGGCACGCGCATCCGCTTGGAGCCGTCGGCGTAGCTCCGGCGGTCAGGCGGCCCGGCGGCGGATACGCCGCACGAGCAGGGCGACGGCGCGCCAGCCCACGAGGAAGAGGCCGAGCACGACCGCGGTGACCGCCACGAAGCTCCACTGCACACCCTGCCCCGAGGCGATGCGCAGCAGCATGCCGCCCACCACGGCGGCGGCCCAGACGACGACGCCCGTCGGCGCGAGGCGCAGCGGCGCGCGCCAGGCCCGGGCGGCGAGCCAGCCGAGCGCGGCGCCCGCGGCGAACGGCCAGAGCGTGGTGAGAAACCCGAGCAGGGCGTCGCCCTCGTCGTGGCTGCGGCGGCCGATCAGCACGAACGCCGCGACGAGCACGAGGTCGAGCGCCGCCGCGAGCACAATGGTGCGCCCCCGAGCGGCGTGCGGGCGGGCGGTGGTTGGCGGGGCTTCGGTCGTCACGCCCCCATTCTCCCCGACCCACCGTGCTCGAGCGACGTGCGCCGATCGGCCTTACGGCTCGATGATGGTGACGCCCGCGGGGGCGGTGCCCGCGGCCATGGCGGCCATCGCGGCAGGCACCTCGTCGAGCCGGATGCGCTGCGTCACGAGCACCTGAGGCGCCAGCGCACCGGAGACCACGAGGTCGAGCAGGCCCGCGTAGTCGGCGGCGGGCATCCCGTGGCTGCCGAACACCTGCAGTTCGCGTGCGATCACGTCGGACATCGGGAACCGCGGCTCGCCGGCGAACAGACCGATCTGCACGTGCCGCCCGCGGGGTGCCAGCGAGCGCACCGCGTTGCGGACGGTCTCCTCGCGCCCCAGCGCCTCCACCGTCACCTGAGGGGCACCGGATGCCCGCACCGCGTCGACCACCCCCTCGCCGGAGAGCCCGGTCGCGTTCACAGCGGCCGCCGCGCCGAGCGCGGTGGCGCGTGCGAGTGCCGTCGGGTCGACGTCGATCGCGGTGACCCGCGCACCGAGGGCGACCGCGATCATGACGGCGCTGAGGCCGACGCCGCCGCAGCCGAACACCGCGACGGTCTCGCCGGGGGCGAGCCGCGCCTGGTGCACGAGACCCCGGTGGGCGGTGGCGAAGCGGCAGCCGAGCAGCGCCGCTGCGCCGGAATCGAGCTCGTCGGGCACCGGGATGAGGTTGACGTCGGCGTCGTGCAGGGCGACGAACTCGGCGAAAGAGCCGGCGTGCGTGAATCCCGGCTGGGTCTGGTTCGGGCAGACCTGACCGTCGCCGGCCGCGCACACCGTGCAGCGGCCGCATGCGCACACGAAGGGGGTCGTGACGCGCTGGCCCACGTGGAACCGCGACAACTCGGCACCCACCGCCACGATGGTGCCCACCACTTCGTGGCCGGGAACGTGCGGCAGGGCGATGCCGTCGTCGTGGCCCTGCCAGCCGTGGATGTCGCTGCGGCAGAGCCCGGTGGCCTCGACACGGAGGACCACGCCGCGCGCGCTGGGTTCGGGTGTGGGGAGGTCGATCAGTTCGGGCATCCGGCCGAATTCGGCGAAGCTGATGGCGCGCATGAGGCCACGTTAGGCGAAGATGGAGGGGTGACTCACACCGAAATCACCGTTCTGAACTACACCGTCAACGCCGACGTCTACGCCCGTTACGGCGCCGACTTCGATGCGGAGGCGGTGAACGACGAGATCCTGCGCATCCTGAACGAGGCGGCGCCGGCCGGCGTCACCATCCAGCGCAACGGCAAGGTGCTCGCCGAGGACTCCGCCATCGCCACCGCCCGCTCCTTCGACTGGGCGGGAACGCTGAAGCGCATCGACCTCGACACCATCCTCGCCAAGCACGGCCGCTGAGCGCGGACGTCTCCTGACGGGCTAGCCCGGTGGATGACTGTCGTCGGTCGATCGAGTCTTGCGTGTTCGTGAGACGGTCCAGAGCAGGGTTCCGAACACGACGAGCCCGCTCAGCGTCAATACCCCGCCGCACACCAACAGCACCCAGGCACCGCGATCCGCGTCGCGTTCCTGAACCTGCACAAGGCCACTGATGAACATCCCGAGCCCGCACAGCGCGATCAGCGGCTGGACGATCAGGCTGAGCCGCAGCCGGGGCGTCATCGGCGCGCTTCTCCCATGAGACGCACGCTACACCTGTCACCGAATCGCGGCCGGGGTGTAGCGGGAGCACAGGGTGGGTGTAGGGATGCTTGCTTGTGCGCGCGGGGGCGGGCCGCGAGGCTGAGAGCATGAGCGGGCGGGATCGGGTTCTGGCGGGGGTGGTCGCCGCGCTGTGGGGGCTGAACTTCGTGGCCATCCACTTCTCGCTCGAGCACTACCCGCCGTTCTTCCTGGTGGGGCTGCGGTTTCTCGTGCTGGCCATCCCGACGGTGCTGTTCGTGAAGTGGCCCGGGGTGAAGGTGCGGTGGCTCCTCGGTTACGGGCTCGGTTTCGGCATCCTGCAGTTCGCATTCCTCTACGCGGGCATGGCGACCGGCATGCCGGCGGGGCTCGCCTCGCTCGTGCTGCAGGCATCCGCCCCGTTCACCGTGGTGCTCGCGGCCGTGTGGTTGCGAGAGCGCATCACGCTCGTGCAGGGCGTGGGCATCCTCGTGGCCATCGCGGGGCTCAGCATCATCGCGGCGGAGCGGGCAGGGGTCTCGGCGCTGCTGCCGGTCATCCTCACCCTCTGTGGCGCGCTCGGCTGGGCGTTCGGCAACATCTGCAGCCGGCAGGCGCAGCCGGCGAGTCCGCTCCGGTTGACGATGTGGATGTCGGTGGTGCCGCCGGTGCCGATGATCGCGCTGTCGCTCCTGGTCGAGGGCCCGGCCCGCGTCGGCGAGTCGCTCGCGACCACGTTCACGCTCGAGGCGCTGCCGGCCGTGCTAGGGCTCGCTTACACCGTCGTGCTCGGCACCATCGTGGGCAGCGGCATCTGGGTGACGCTGATGAAGCGCAACCCGTCGAGCCGGGTCGCTCCATTCTCGATGCTCGTGCCGGTGGCGGGGTTCTTGAGCGCCTGGCTCGTCCTCGGCGACGTGCCGACGGTGGGCGACCTCGTCGGCGGCGCGGTCGTGGTGGGCGGAGTGCTCGTGGCGACGGTCGCCTGGCGCCCCCGCCTCCGCCGCGCCCCCTCACTCTCCTGACCGCGTTCGGGAGCCTTGTCGTTAGCAAAGGATAGGGACATAGCCTTTGCTAAGACTGGCGCTTGCCCAGGTTTCTGGCGGGGACAGGTCAGCGCACCAGGGGGAGCCAGATCTCGTCGACGATCTCGAGGATGCGGGCGTCGGGGAGGGGCTTCAGCGTCATCACGAGGTCGTGCCGCACCAGGTCCGAGGGGAGCGTCGTGATGCCCGGCGGCCAGTCGCGCAGAGGGATCTCGCCGCGGGCGGCGGCGCGTTCGAGCATCCCTCGGCCGACCTCGGTACGGCCCTCGAGCAGGCGCTGACGGAGGTCGGCGGGTGACAGGCCGGTGTCGGCGTGGATGCTCGCCATGTAGACACTGATCACCGCCATGAACCCCGACCGGGCCGCATTGAAGTCGCGGAGCGAGGCGAGGATGTCGCCCCGCAACGTCCCGGTGTCGGGCGTCTCCCGGCCGGCGAAGAGCCCGCCGTGCTGCAGCGCCGCCAGCACGAGGTCGACCTTCGCCGGCCAGCGGCGGTAGAGCACCGGCTTCGATGTGCCGGCGCGCGCGGCGACACCGTCGTAGCTGAACGCCGGGTAACCCACCTCCTCGAGCTCGGCCCACGCCGCATCGAGCAGCGCCTCCTCGAGTTCGGCGCCGCGGCGGCGCGTCTTCACAAGATCCATTTGCGTATCTTATCGCGCTGACGTACAGTGCTGCTAATAAGACACAACCGAGTATCTAAGGTGATCATGGACAAGAACCTCCGCCGCCTCGCCATCGCCCTCGTCGTGGGCGCGATGGCACCGTTGTTCGACGCGACCATCGTGAGCGTCGCCCTGCACACCCTGGCCGGTGACCTGAACGCGAGCATCGAGACCATCCAGTGGGTGAGCACCGGCTACTTGCTCGCGATGGGCGTCACCGTGCCGCTGGTGGGCTGGCTGCAGAACCGCATCGGCGGCCGGCGATTGTGGATGGCGGCACTCATCGTCTTCCTCGTCGGCAGCATCCTGTGCTCGCTGGCCTGGGACGCCGGCAGCCTCATCGCGTTCCGCGTCGTGCAAGGCGTGGGTGCCGGCGCGATGATGCCGCTGCTCACCACGTTGCTGATGCAGGCCGCTCGCGGCCAGGCGCTCGGCCGCACCATGGCGGTCGTCTCGCTTCCGACCGCGCTCGGCCCCATTCTCGGCCCGGTGATCGGCGGGCTCATCCTCGGCGCCGGCACCTGGCCGTGGCTGTTCTGGGTGAACGTGCCGTTCGCGGCGGTCGGGCTCGTGCTGGCCTGGAAGTTCATCCCCGCCGATGGCCCGACCGGCACCGCGAAGCTCGACGTGGTCGGGCTCGCCCTGCTCTCCCCCGCCGTCGTCGGGCTGCTCTACGGACTCAGCAACGCCGGCGGTGCAGGCGGTTTCGCGCGCTTCGACGTGTGGGCGCCGCTCGGTGCCGGCGTGGCACTGCTGGTGGCGTTCACCCTGTGGGCCACCCGGACGAAGCGCGCCGCGCTGGTCGACCTCCGCCTGCTGCGTCATCGCCCGCTCGCCGCCGCGTCGGGCGCCATGTTCCTCATGGGCGCAGCCCTCTACGGCGGGATGCTCCTCCTCCCGCTCTCGTTCCAAGAACTCCGCGGCACCGACGCCCTAGGCGCCGGGCTCCTGCTCATCCCCCAGGGCGTCGGCTCGCTGCTCAGCCGCTCGCTGGCCGGGCGCCTCACCGACCGAATCGGCGCGCGCAGCGTCGCCATCCTGGGCTTCGCGGTCGTGCTCGTGGCGACCGTGCCGTTCGCCTTCGCCGACGCCAGCACGAACCTCTGGTGGATCAGCGCCGTGCTCGTCGTGCGCGGCATGGGGCTCGGCGCGGTGATGATCCCCATCATGGCGGTGGGCTTCGTCGGGCTCGAGCAGCAGGAGATCCCGCACGCGAGCACCATCACGCGGCTCTCGCAGCAGCTCGGCGGCGCGTTCGGCACGGCGGTTCTCGCCGTGGTGCTGGCCGGCGCCGCGGGCGGAGCGGGGGCAGGTGCGAGCGGCGCAGCGGATGCGGTGGGCGCGTTCCAGCAGGCGTTCTGGTGGGCGATCGGCATCACCGGCGTCGCGATGCTGCTGTCGTTCCTACTGCCGGGCCGAGCGGCCGTGACCGTGCCGGCGGCGGTGGAAGCCGAGGTGGTCGCGGAGGCAGAGGCGGAGGCGGTCGCAGAACCGCAGTCCGGAGCCGCCGAGGGGCCCGAGCCGGTGAGAACATCGCGTGCTGAGTGATCCAGGCACGCATGGCGGCGGCCGACCTGTGTCGAGCAGCCCTCAGCGGTGGGTTGTCACAGGGATCGATCGATCACGTCGTCGATCTCCGCCCGGAGTAGATTGCCGTCGACCAAGGGAAGCGTCCGGCGACACTCGCTCAACTCGCTCGTCGACATCCGTCGCCCTGCCGCGGCAAGCACGTCACCGCACTGGTCGCGGAGTTCGCGAACGCTGACACCGGACATGTCTCGAGTGTGTCACACGTGATGGACGCTAGGCGAAGGGGACGTGCTGGGTGATCCAGGCGTGCATCGCGACGGCGGCGGCCGCGGAGGCGTTGATGGAGCGGGTCGAGCCGAACTGGGAGATCTCGACCACCGCATCCGCCGCCGCCAGCGCCTCGGGCGAGAGCCCCGGGCCCTCCTGCCCGAACAGCAGCACGCAGCGCTCCGGGAAGCGGAACGTCTCGATGATCACCGAGCCCGGCACGTTGTCGATCGCGACGATCGGCAGCCCCGCGTCGCGGGCGAAGGCGACGAAGGTGGCGACATCCGGATGGTTCTGCACGTGCTGGTAGCGGTCGGTCACCATCGCCCCGCGCTTGTTCCAGCGCTTGCGGCCGATGATGTGCACCGTGTCGGCCGCGAACGCGTTGGCGCTGCGCACGATCGAGCCGATGTTGAGGTCGTGCTGCCAGTTCTCGATCGCGACATGGAACGGATGCCGGTGCTCGTCGAGATCGGCGACGATCGCATCCATGCGCCAGTAGCGGTAGCGGTCGATGACGTTGCGGGTGTCGCCGCGGGCGAGCAGCTCCGGGTCGTACTGCGGCCCGCCGGGCAGTTCGCCCGGCCACGGCCCCACGCCGCCGGCACTGAACTCCACGCTCCGGCTGGGCGCCGGGGCCGGTTCGGCTACGGATTCGGGGTCGCTCACGCAGCCAGGCTACTGTAGCATCGGAACAAGCAAATGCTTGGTTTTGAGGCGATGACGCCCGACCGCGAGCGTACGAGGAGGTACGGTGACCGCCGATTTCAGCTTCACACCCGGAGACGTGATCCTCGTGACGGGCGCCGCCAGCGGCATCGGCCGCGCCACCGCCCTCCGCGCCGCCGAACTCGGACTCGCGGTGAGCGCGTGGGACCTCGATACAACCGGCGTCGAAGCAACCGCACGCGACATCACCGCGGCCGGCGGCACCGCCCACAGCTGGGCCGCCGACGTCTCCGACGACGAGGCCGTCGCCGCGGGCCTCGCCGACCTGCGCTCCACGCACGGCCAGCCGCTCTACCTGCACAACAACGCCGGTCCCGCCTCCGCGAGCAGCATCCCGTTCGATCGCGCCCTCCAGGTGAGCCTCGGCAGCGTGCGCACCGTCACCGAGGCCTGGGCCGCCGGCCTCGACGGGCGGCCGGGCGCGGCGATGGTGGTGACCACGTCCGTCGCCGGCAACCTGATCGGCACCGAGAGCGACTGGTACTCCACCGCCAAGGCCGGCCTCATGGGGTACGTGCGCCACCTCGCCTCTCAGCGGTCGGGTCAGTTCCGCAGCAACGGGGTCGCCCCGGGCATGACCGACACCCCGCGGCTGGCGGGGTTCCGCGAGAGCGAGACCGGCCAGCGGGTGCTCACGCGCATCCCGCTGAGACGGATGGCCGAACCCGACGACATCGCCTACGCCGTGCTCTTCCTCCTCTCCCCGCTCGCGAGCTACATCGACGGGGTGTTCCTGCCGGTCGACGGCGGTTGGACCGTGACGCAGTGACGAGCGACGCGCCGTCGGCACCGGGCAGCGACCGGGATGCGGGCCTGGGCCCCGCCCTGCGCGCCCACACCTTCCGGCTCGGGTACGGCGACACCGACCCCGCCGGCATCCTCTACTACGCCGCCTGGTTCCCGCGCATGGAGAATCTGCAGACCGAGTACCTCTATCTCAACGACCTGCGGCAGGACACCATGCTCGAACGCTTCGGGTGGTGGACGGTGTCGCGGGCAGCGCAGTGCGAGTACCTCGCCGCAGCGCGGCTGCTCGACGAGGTGCGCATCGAGCTGCGGCTCGGGGCGGTGGGCCGCACGTCGATCCGCTTCGACTACCGGATGCTGCGGCTCCCCGACGAGTTGCTCGTCGCCCGCGCATCCAACACGATCGTGACGGTGGCGCCCGACCAGTCGGCGATCCGCGTGCCCGAGGAGCTGCGCCGGCGGCTTCAGGAGCTGGAGTCGGCGGCGCGCTGAGCGAGCAGCTGCGCCGCCGCGCCCGAGCGCACCAGCTCGCGGTGCATCTCGGTCTGCGCGAGCGCGGAGTGCAGGTGGAACTCGGTGAGCCGCGCCCAGCCGCCGGTCCAGGTGAGCCGGCTCGCGTACTGCCAGATCGGGGCGTCGCCGAGCTCGGTGACCAGCGCGGCAACCTCGGCGGTGCGCCGCAGGTGGTGCGCAGCGATCGCGTCGCAGCGGGCCGCGAGCCCGTCGAACCGGAACTCGTGGCCGGGCAGCACCTGCACTCCCTCGAATCCCGCGGCCCGGTCGAGCGAGCCGAGGTAGTCGGCGAGCGCGTTGCGGCCGGGCAGCGTTCCGATGCCGACGCCCGAGAAGATGCCCGGCAGCACGTGGTCGCCGGTGTAGAGGAGCCCGCGGTCGGCATCGTGCAGCATGACGTGCCCCGAGGTGTGGCCCGGCGTGGCCACGACGGTGAGGCGATGCCCGGCGAGGTCGAGCACGTCGCCGTCGGCGACCAGGAGGTCGGGGTCGAGATCGTCGAGGTAGGCGGGCCGGTCGAAGTTCGCCAGCAGCTCGGGCCGGCGCTCCGCCGGCACCGCCCAGCGCTCCAGTTGCGCGGCATAACGCTCACGGTCGCGACGATCCCGGCTCGTCTCCTGGGCGAGCACCCTGCGGTCGTCGGCCGAGAGCACCACGCGGCAGCCGGATGCGCCCCGCAACCGCCCGGCGATGCCGAGGTGATCGGGGTGGAAGTGGGTGGCGATCACGGTCGAGACATCGGCGACGGTGCGCCCGACGTGCTCGAGCGAGCCGACCAGCGCGGCGAAGTTCTCGGCCGAGCCCCAGCCGGGGTCGACGATGGAGACGGTCCCGTCGCCGCCGAGGAGCAGGTAGGTGAGCGTGTGCGGGATGGCACCGCCCGGAATCGGCGAGGCCACCGCCCACACCCCGGCGGCCACCTCCTCGGGCGCGGGTGAACGCCCCGCCGCCCACGCCGCTTCCTGCGCCGTGCTCAGCGGAACGACGCCGCGCTCCTCGCTCACGCGCCCGCCCGGGGCGCGAGCGGGTCGCCATCCGCACCCACTCCGGTGGGCCGCGCAGCGGGGGACTGAGGGGGGCGAGCGGAGCGGGCGAGGAAGGCGTCGCGGGCGGCGGCGAAATGCGGGGTGGCGAGGAGGTGTGCCTGCACGACCGCCTCCGCGTCGAGCGCCTCGGCGAGCGGCGCGGCGTCGGCGGCACGGAGCAGGCGCTTCGACGCGGCCGCCGCCTCGGGGGCGCCGAGCAGCCGCTCGGCGTAGAACTCCACGCGGGCGGCGAGCTCGTCGGCCTCGACCGCCTCGCTCACGAGACCCCAGCGCTCGGCGTCGTCGGCGCCGAGCCGCTCGCCGCCCACCACGAATCGCGCCGCGCGGGCCCGGCCGGCCGCGCCCACGAGTCGGGTCGCGCCACCGTCCGGCACCAGTCCGAGGGGCAGGAACGGCATCGCGAAGAACGCCGACCGCGCCGCGAGCACGAGATCGCAGGCCAGGGCGAGCGACGCACCGACGCCGGCCGCCGGCCCGTTGACCGCCGCGATCACCCACTGCCGTGCGCCGGCGATGGCGCGCACCGCACGTGCCGCTTCGTCGACCGTGCCCGCGTCGACCGCGCCGGAGAGATCGGCACCCGAGCAGAACGCCCGGCCCTCGCCGGTCAGCGTCACGACGTCGATCGGGGAGTCGGGGCCGGGGATGGCGTCGGCGAGCGCCGCCAGCTGCTCGGTGCCCAAGGAGTTCAGCCGCTCCGGCCGGCGGATGCGGATGCGACGGATGCGCCCGTCGTCGACGATCTCGATCTCGTTCATCCGTTCATCCTTCTCTCCCACCGATTAGCCAAGCGCTTGCTTGCTAGGATGTCAATGGGCATCCGCTCGACGACGATGAGGAGGCGACGTGGCCGACGACCCCCAGGTGTGTCTCGTGACCGGCGCGAGCCGCGGAGCGGGGCGCGGCATCGCACTCGCTCTCGGCGAGACGGGAGCGACGGTGTACGTCACCGGCAGGAGCACGACGGATGCGCCCTCCAGCGAGCCGGGAACCGTCGACGACACCGCGGCCGAGATCACGCGCCGCGGTGGGCACGGGATCGCCCTGGCCTGCGACCACACCGACGATGCGCAGGTCGACACCGTGGTCGACCGCATCCGCGCCGACCACGGGCACCTCGACGTGCTCGTGAACAACGCGCTCGCCGTGCCGGCCGGGCTGACCGAGAACGCGCCGTTCTGGGAGCTGCCGCTCGGCCTCGACGCCATGTTCGGCGTGGGCCTCCGTTCGACCTACGTGATGACGCGCGCCGCCGCCCCACTCCTCATCGCCCGGCCGGATCGTCGGGCCCTGGTCGTCGCGACCTCCGGCTTCGGCGGCGGCTGCTACCTGCACGGCCCCGCCTACGGCGCGGTGAAGGCGGGGGTGGACAAGATGGCGCACGACATGGCGGTGGACTTCGAACCGTTCGGTGTGACGTCGGTGTCGATCTGGATGGGCCTCGTGCGCACCGAACGCACGCTGCGGGCCCTCGGCGCGGAGGGCGGCTACCGGGGGCCGAGCCACATCACCGAATCGCCGGAGTTCACCGGCCGGGTGATCGCAGCGCTCGACCGCGACGCCGACAAGCTCCGCTTCACCGGGCGCGTGCTGGTGGGCGCCGAGCTCGGGGCCCTGCTCGGTGTCACCGACGTCGATGGCGCGCACCCGGCGAGCCGCCGCCTGCTGCTCGGCGATCCGCCGCGCTACTCCGACACCGTGATCCGGTAGGACGGGCCCGGATGTCGCTCCTCTTCTCGTCGCTGACGCTTCGCGGCACCCGGCTGCCCAATCGCATCGGGGTGTCGCCGATGTGCATGTACGCCTCGGCCGACGGCTACGCCACCGACTTCCACCTCGTGCATCTCGGGCGCTTCGCGCTCGGCGGCGCGGGCCTCGTGCTGACCGAAGCGACCGCGATCACGCCCGAGGGCCGCATCTCGCACCACGACCTCGGGCTCTGGCAGGACGACCACGTTCCCGGGCTGCGGCGGGTGGCCGAGTTCGTGGCCGGGCAGGGCGCGGTGCCGGGCATCCAGCTCGCCCATGCCGGACGGCGCGCGTCGGTCACCGAGCCCTGGCGTGGCGGACTGCCCCTGAGCGACGACGACGGTGGCGGCGGGGACAGCAGCACCGGCGAGCGGGCACGCTGCGAGCGGACCCCCGGCGAGCCGGCACCGCGCCAGCGACCCTGGCCGACCCGAGGTCCGTCGCCGATCGCGCCGGGACCAGGATGGCCGACCCCGCTCCCCCTCACCCGCGCCGACATCGCCGCCTCGGTCGCGGCCTGGGCCGCCGCCGCACGACGGGCGGTGCGCGCCGGCTTCCAGGTGGTGGAGCTGCACGGCGCCCACGGCTACCTGCTCCACTCCTTTCTCTCCCCGCTCGCCAACCGGCGCGACGACGAGTACGGCGGCAGCCCCGAGGCACGCCTGCGCTACCCGCTCGAGGTGGTGCACGCGGTGCGCGACGCGATCGGCGACGAGATCCCGCTGCTCTTCCGCCTCTCGGCGGTCGACGCCGCCGTCGACGGACTCACCATCGACGACACCGTGCCGATCGCCGCCGCACTCGCCGCCGCCGGCGTCGACCTGATCGACACCTCATCGGGCGGCATCTCGACCGATCGCTCGGTCGACCTCCGCGTGCGCCGCGGCTACGCCTTCCACGCCGACTACTCGGCGCGACTGCGCCGCGAGGTGGGCGTGCCCACCGCGACCGTCGGCCTCGTGGTCGACCCCCGGCAGGCCGAGCTCCTGCTCGAACGCGGCGACGCCGACCTCGTGCTCCTCGGCCGCACCGCGCTCGACGACCCCGAGTGGCCGCACCACGCAGCCCGCGTGCTGGGCGAGCCCGCGCACTCCGGCGAGGAGCCGGGCGCCGGCCCGGGCGTCTGGGGCGACATCCGCTTCGCCGACGCCCTCGCTCAGCGCCGGCGCGTGCTCGACCGGCTGGCCGCGAACGGGGAGACCCCGCTGAGCCGGTTCACCAGTCCTGCCACGGAATGATCGTGGTCACGGCGGTCTCGAGCTCCACTCGGGCGCCGTCGGCGGCGGCATCCCGGCGCGCGCCGAGCTCGGCGATGCCGGGCGCGAGGGCGACGGGGTCGTCGTCGAGATAGACCAGCCGGATGCGCAGACTGCCCGGCGCATCCGTCACCGCCCCCTCGAGCGGCAAGGTGGAGTGGCGCTGGGCGTGATCGAACGAGAACGTCCACACCCCGGCCACGCCCGGCAGCGCGAGCAGCTCGGGCACGAGCTCGCGATCCTCCCAGGCGAACCGCTCGTGCACCGATGCCGAGTGCGGCTCGGCATAGGACTCGAGCGTGACGTGCAGTCCGCGGTTGGGCCGGAAGGGCAGCACGTCGGGCGACACCAGAGCGCTCGGCGCCGAGTAGCCCTTGACGGGCCGGAAGAATGCGAGGAGCGCGCGCCGCACGCCCGGGATGATCGGTCCGCGGCCCCACTGGAACGACGCCTCCCCGAGCGCATCCCACTCGGCGAGACTCTGCGCGAGCGGCTCGCGGAACCAGTACATCGCCAGGTAGTCGGTGTCGGCGTACTGCTCCGAGGCTCGGCCGCGCGCTGCGGCGTCTGCGGGGCGCGCCCAGCGATCGCCCCACGCCACCCCGGGCAGCGCGAGGTTCTCGGGCCGGTGATCGAGCTGGTGCCACTCGTTGTAGCGCCGGCGTTGGCTCGGATCGGTCAGTTCGACCAGCGAGAAGAAGGCGAGCGGATACGCGGTCATCGGCTCAGACCCCGTACGCGCCGTCGACGTCGAGTTTCTGGCCCGAGATGAACCCGGCCGCGGGCGAGGCGAGGAACATCACCGCCTCGGCGACGTCCTCCGCCTGGCCGAAGCGGCGGAGCGGGATGTTCGCGGTGGCCACGGCGAGCGCGCGCTCGTCGAGATCGCCCGAGGCCATGAGCCGCGCCGACATGCCGTCGTGCAGCATGCCCGGCCCGACGCAGTTGACGCGGATGCCGAAGCGGCCCTCCTCCACGGCGAGCGCGCGGGCGAGCGCCTCCACCCCGCCCTTCGGCGCCGCCGAGAGGCCGTCGCGCACGGGATAGCGGCGGGTGGCGGCGGAGGTGACGACCACGATCGACCCCGCCGATTCCCGCAACGCCGGCAGTGCGGCGTGCGCCACGGCGAAGAAGCCCACCAGATCGGCGTCGACCTGCGCGGCGAACTCGGCCGGCGCGACCTTCGAGAGATGCACCATCGGCACGTGCGGCCCGGCCGCGTGCACCAGGGTGTGCACCGCGCCGTGCCGTTCCGTGAGCTCGGCCACGAGGGCCGCGGCAGCGGCGCCGGCCTGCTCGGCCGGCAGGCTCAGATCGAGCGGATGCGCCGACACCTGATCCCCGAGCTCGGTGAGCAGCGCCTCCGGCGGCCGTGAACGATAGGTGAGAGCAACCGAGGCCCCGGCCGACCGCAGCTTTCGCACCACCGCGGCGCCGATGCCACCCGAACCCCCGGTCACCAGCGCGACCCCGCGCATCCGGTCGAACCCGCTCATCCAGCCCCCTGACTTCGTCGTCTCGGACGGCAAACGTAGCACCGAAAAATTCATAAACCAAGCGTTTGATTGGCATGGTGATTTCGCGACTCGGCGTGCTACAGTTCAGAAACTAACAATCGCTTGGTCGACGGAGATTCCGCCGCCGACGGGCTCACCGAGAATGTGTACCTCGTCATCTTCAAGGGAGAAGAGTCGTGAGAAGAAGGCTAACGATCCTCGCCGCAGGAACCGCGGCAGTCGCACTGGCATTGACCGGATGCGCGGGAGGTGGCGGAGCATCCGAGACCCCCAGCAGCACCGGCGGCTCCGGCAACTCCGAGCCCTACCGGGTGCTGGTGCTCGGTGGTCTGAGCGCGCAGGGCGCACTCGCCACCAACGCATCGACCTCCGTGCTCAGCGCGCAGGCGGGAGCTGAAGACATCAACGCCGCGGGCGGCATCGCCGGGCGGCAGGTCGAGGTGACGGTGGTCGACGACCAGGCCGACCCGACCGTGGCCGTCACGAAGGTGCAGGAGGCGATCAGCTCCGACACCCCGCCCGACCTGGTGCTGAACTCCGGCCCCTCGACCGTGGCGGAGGCGACGCTGCCGATCATCAGCGGCGCGGGCATCCTGTCGTTCAACATCGGACCCACCGCGACCTCCTCCGACCCGAAGCAGTCGCCCCTCAACTTCGACCTCTCCCCCGGGCCGAGCGACTACCTCAAGGGTTTCGTGGCCGAGCTGAAGGACAAGGGCTACAAGAGCGTCGGCATCCTGCACGGCAGCAGCTCGTACGGCGAGCTGTTCGGCAAGCTCGCCGAATCGACCCTCTCGGACGCCGGATTCGATGTCACCGACAACCAGGAGTACGACGTGGCGTCGCTCGACATGACGCCGCAGCTCTCCGCGATCCAGGCGACCAACCCCGACGCCCTCATCCTCGACGCGTACGGTGCTCCGCTCGGCTACGTGCTGCAGGGCGTCGACAAGCTGGGCTGGGACGTGCCGATCGTCGGCAACAACTCGGTCGCGGCATCGCCGGTGGCCGGCAAGCTGCCGCCGGACGGCGTGGTCGGCACCCCTCAGGCCGCGAACCTCATGATGGAGGTCTTCCAGAGCACGAAGTACGACCCGGCCGCCACCGGCGTGAACGACGCGGTGAAGACCATGCTCTCGATCGGCCCGATCAACGCCTCGCTCATCCTCGCCTACAACTACGACGCGTTCCCGCTCGTGGCCGCGGCGGCGGAGAAGGTGGGCAACGCCGACGACGCACAGGCCTTGGCCAAGGCGCTGGAGGACACGTCGGTGACGGAGAGCGCGAAGACCGTCATCCTCAAGCGGTACGGTTTCACCGCGGAGTCGCACAGCCCCAACGTCGGCGCCGACGAGTTCCTGTTCATCGCGCCGTCCGAACTGAAGAACGGCCAGTACCAGTAATGCCCCTCGAACGCGGCGTCCCGCTCCGTCAGCCGACGGGGTCGGGCGCCGCGTTCGGCTTGCCCGCCCACGACTTCGCCCACGACTTTAGGAGAGCGATGTGCTGACCCTCGTCCTCGGCGGCCTGGCACTCGGAGCGATCTACGCCCTGGTGGCCATCGGCTACAACATCGTCTTCGTCTCATCGAAGACCTTCAACTTCGCGCAGGCGCAGCTCATGATGGTGGGCGCGTTCCTGACCTACACCGCCACCGAGACCTGGCACCTGCCCTGGTACGTGGCGGCGCTCATCGCCACCGCCGGCGTCTCGGCCGTGGCGCTGGCCGAGTACTACATCGCCATCCGGCCGGTGAAGAACCACGACAACATCCTCGTGACCACGCTCGGCGCATCCATTCTGCTCACCGGCGCCGCGCAGCTGATCTGGGGTGGCGAGCCGCTCACCGTCAGCTTCTTCGGCGGCAACGACGCCATCGACCTGCTGGGCGCCCGGGTGTTCCCGGTGGAGCTCGCGCTCATCGCCCTCGTGATCGTGGTGGTGGTGCTGCTCTCGCTCTACGGCAAGTACTCGCTGAAGGGCCTGGCGCTGCGGGCGATGTCCGAAGACCGCGAGGCGGCGCAGCTCCGCGGCGTGAACGTGGCGCGGCTCGCGCTCATCGCGTTCGTCGCATCCGGAGCGCTGGCCGGGTTCCTCGGCATCTTCGTGGGGCCGAAGACGTACGCGGTCGTGACCCTCGGCGCCTCGCTCGCCCTCAAGGGCTTCGTGGTGCTGGCGGTCGGCGGCTTCGGGTCGATGCCCGGCGTGCTCGTCGGCGGCCTCATCGTCGGCCTCGTCGAAGCCATCGCGGCCCGCTACCTCGGCGGCGACTTCGCCAGCCTCTCGGTGTTCATCATCCTCATCCTCGTGCTGCTCATCCGGCCCGCGGGGTTGTTCGTCCGCACGCGAGAAAGAACGGTGTAGCCATGGCTCTGTGGTTGCGATTCCGCTCCATTCCGGGCTGGATCATCCCTCTCATCCTCGGTGTGCTGGTGATCGTGCTGCCGCTCATCGGCCTGCCGCAGCCGCTCGCGCGGCAGATCCAGCTCACCCTCATCCTCGCCCTCGTGGTGAGCGGCCTGAACCTCAGCCTCGGCTTCGCCGGGGAGCTCGCCCTCGGGCAGGCCGCGATGTACGCGGCAGGCGCCTACACGGCGGGGCTGCTGTCGAAAGCGGGCGTCACCGACCTCGTGCTGCAGTTGCTGCTGTCGGCGCTGGTCGCCCTCGTGGTGGGTGTCGTCACCGGCATCCCGGGGCTCCGGCTCGGCGGGTGGTCGCTCGCGATGACGTCGTTCTTCCTGGTGCTGCTCCTGCCCGACATCGTCTCGATCTTCGGGGAGTACACCGGCGGGCGCAACGGGCTGAGCGGCATCCTCTCGCCCACCCTGCTCGGCTCGACGCTCACCCCCGACCAGCTCTACATGGCCATCGCCGTGGTGGCGCTGATCTGGTTCGCGTTCTTCCGCAACCTCACCGTGTCGCGGCACGGCGTGGCGTTCCGGGTGCTCAAGCAGAGCCCGGTGCTGGCGTCGTCGCTCGGCATCTCGGTGTTCCGCAAGAAGCTGCTGGCCTACGCGCTCGGCGCCGTGCCCGCGGGCCTCGCCGGGGCGCTGTTCGCGAACCTGCAGCACTACGTCTCGCCCGAGTCGTTCAGCTTCACCTTCGCCACGACGGTGCTCGCGGCGTCCATTCTCGGCGGTTCGGCGAGCGTCTACGGCGCACTCGTCGGCGCCACCATCCTGCAGTTCGCGCTCAACCAGTCGACGCAGCTGCAGCAGTACGCGCTGCTGTTCTCGGGCGCGTTCCTGGTGATCGGCGGCGTCGTGCTCACCGGCGGTCTCGCCGGACTCGTGCGCATTCTGGTGCGCCGGCTGGATGCGCGGGCCGCGGCCCTGAAGCCGGTGTCGGAGACGCCGGCGGGCACCCTCGAGGAGCTGCACGGCGAACCGTTGCAGGTGAACGCCGTGTCGAAGGCCTTCGGCGGCAACCAGGCGCTCAAGTCTGTGTCGCTCACGGCGGAGCCCGGCCGGGTGACGGCGCTGATCGGCCCGAACGGGTCGGGCAAGACCACCCTCCTCAACATGATCAGCGGGTTCTATCGCACCGACTCGGGCACCGTGACCGTCGGGTCGCGCGAGGTGCAGGGGCTCTCGCCCGACCGGGTCGCGCGAGCCGGTGTCACGCGCACCTTCCAGACCCCGAACATCCCGGACGGCATCAGCGTCTTCGACGCGGTGGTGGCGGGGCGCTACGCCAGCAGCCCGGTCGACATCGCGTCGTCGGTGCTGCGGCTGCCGAAGTTCCGGCGGGTGCGGCGCGACGACGAGCGGGTGGCCGAGCAGATGCTCGCGCTCACCGGGCTCGGCCGCCTGCGCGACACGGAGGCGACCTCCCTTCCACTCGGCCAGCGACGGATGCTCGAGGTGGCGCGCTGCCTCGTCGCCGACCCGCGCGTGCTGCTGCTCGACGAGGTGGCATCCGGTCTCGACGAGGACGAGGTGGCGCGGCTCGCCGAGGTCATCCGCGCGGTGACGGCGGCGGGCGGCACCGTGGTGCTGGTGGAGCACAACTTCCAGCTCGTGCTCGACCTCGCCGACGACATCGTGGTGCTGGCGCACGGCGAGGTGATGGCGAAGGGCTCGCCCGCCGAGATCGAGTCGAACCCGCGAGTGCTCTCGGAGTACCTCGGCGTGACGCCCGACGAGCTGACGCCCGGCGGATCGACGATCGGAGAGCTGCTGTGAGCGACCAGGTGCGAACGGCTGGCGCCGCGGATGCGCCGCTGCTGTCGGTTCAGAACCTCGCCACCGGCTACGGCGACCTGCGGGTGGTGTGGGACGCGTCGTTCGAGGTGCGCGCGGGCGAGCTCACGGTGCTCCTCGGGCGGAACGGAGCCGGCAAGACCACGACTCTCCGGGCCGTGACCGGCCTCAACCGCATCTCGGGGGGCTCGGTGCGGCTCGACGGCGAGGACATCTCGAAGCTCTCGAGCTCCCAGCGGGTGCGGCGCGGCATGTCGTACGTGCAGGAGGGCAAGCGGGTGCTGCGCGGGCAGACCGTGGAGCAGAACCTGCTGCTCGGCGGCATCACGCGGAAGGTCTCGCGCAAGCAGCTCCGCGCCGAGGTGCAGGGTGTCTACGAGCTGTTCCCCATCCTGTTCGAGAAGAAGGACCTCCTGGCCGGCAGCATGTCGGGCGGCCAGCAGCAGATGCTCGCGATCGGCTCGGCACTGATGGCGAAGCCGCGGCTGCTCCTCCTCGACGAGCCCTCGGGCGGTCTCGCCCCGGTGATCGTCAAGGAGGTCATGCAGCGGGTGTCGGAGCTGACCTCGACCGGCATCGGCGTGCTGCTCGTGGAGCAGGCGGTGGAGGCATCCGTCGCCATCGCCGACCACGTGGCGGTGCTCGACATGGGCCGCACGGTGCTCTCGGCGCCGGCTTCGGAGGTGTCGGACATCGAGGTGCTGAAGGATGCCTACTTCGGCCGCCACACGCCGGCCGGCTCCGGCGGCGCCGCGTGATGCACCTCGCCGCCTAGCGGGCTGCGTTCAGTCGCTCCGCGGCGTGGTCAGCGGCGGAGGAGCACGCCCACCTGCTCGCGGATGTCGGCCGAGATCTCCTCGGGTGTGGAACGCAGGTGGATCGGCGAGGCGAGGCTGACGAACATGATCGCCGAGATGGCGCGCGCGAGCGGTCCGGCATCCGTGCGCGGCAGTTCGCCCGTGCTCACGAGGATGTCGACGACCGCGTCGTCGAGCCGGGCGATCAGTTCCAGGCCGGCCCGATGGTGGGGTTCATCGGGGTCGCCGAAGACGAGCTCCCGAAGATAGGTACGGCCGTTCTCGATCTGCCGACGGTTGCAGACGATGACCGGCTGGATCATCGCCATGATGCCGTTCAGGCATCCGCCGGCCGCTTCTGACGCTCGGCTCCCGGCCTCGATCGCCTCGGCGTAGTGCTTGTTCTGCACGAGCAGCAGCAGCTCGGCCTTGTTCTTCGCGTAGAGGAAGAGAGTGCCGGTGCCGATGTCGGCGGCATCGGCGATCTGCTGCGTCGTGACCTCGTCGACGCCGTGCGCGCCGAAGAGGTCGTCGGCGGCCGCGATGATGCGCTCGAGCTTCAGCTGCTTGTTGCGCTCACGGCGACCCAGCGGAACGGGGGTGACGTCGGTCTCGGTCATGGCGCCCCCATCCTATCGCGTTTCAGTGTCGCGCTCATTTGCGATTCCAGTCATAACTGAGTAGCCTCAGTATTATTCACGATGACTCGAGGAGACGATGACGATGAGGGCTTTCCAGATCGACCGCTACCGGGGGGAGATCGCCGAAGCGAACGTCCCGGAGCCGATCGCCGGTGCGCACGACATACTGGTGCGCGTGCGGGCCGCCGGGGTCAACCAGCTCGACCTCAGGCTCGCCCACGGCGACTTCAAGGCGCTGCTGCGCTACGACCTCCCCCTCACCCTCGGTCACGAGGTCGCCGGAGTCGTCGAAGCCATCGGCTCCTCGGTCACCCGATTCGCGGTCGGCGACGAGGTGTTCGCGCGGCCCGCCGACTTCCGCATCGGCGGCTTCGCCGAGCGCATCGCCATCCCCGAGGCCGACGTCGCCCTGAAGCCGGCGACGCTGAGCATGGTCGAGGCGGCATCCCTCCCACTGGTCGCCCTCACGGCGTGGCAGGCCCTCGTCGGGCGCGCCGACGTGAAGCCCGGCCAGCGGGTGCTCATCCACGGCGGGGCCGGCGGATTCGGTTCGGTCGCCATCCAACTGGCCAAGCATCTCGGCGCCCGCGTCGCGACCACGGCGAGCGCGTCGAATGCCGAGTTCGTGCGTGGGCTCGGCGCCGACGAGGTGATCGACTACCGATCGCAGGACTTCGAGACGCTGCTCTCCGACATCGATCTCGTCATCGACGGCATCGGCGGGAAGAACGTCGAGAAGTCGCTCCGCGTGCTTCGCCCCGGTGGGCTCGCCATCGGGATCGCCGGGCCGCCGGACCAGGCCTTCGCCCGCGCGATCGGCGCGAACGCCGGGCTGCGCCTGGCGATCACGGCCCTGAGCGCCAAGGTGCGCCGGCAGGCCGCACGCCTGGGCGTGCACTACTCGTTCCTCTGGGTGCGGGCCGATGGTGCACAGCTGAGCGAGATCGCGGCCCTCATCGACGCGGGCGTCCTGCATCCGGTCGTCGGGCGGGTGTTCCCCTTCGCCCAGACGCCCGCGGCCCTCACCGCCTTAGAACGAGGTGGCCTCCGCGGCAAGGTCGTCGTCGATCTCGTCGACTGACCCGATCCCCCCGGCCGCTCCCCGCCGGCCGCTAGGCGTCTGGCTGCACGTCCGAGACGGCCTCAGCACTGAGGACCCCCGCGAGAAGCCCCGGGAACCGCGATTCCACCGCCTCGTGTCGCAGTCGCAGCTCCTTGTTGCGCCCCACCATCCGGTATTCGACCAGCCCGGAATCACGCAGTGACCGCAGGTGGTGCGTCACGGTGGACTTGTGGAGCCCGCCCCAGGCGTCGACGCCGAGGGAGTGCCATCCGCCGTCCGCGAGGCGCTGCACGACGAGGAGGCGGCTCGGATCGCTCAGCGTCTGCAGGATGTCGGTGAGACGGAGATCCTCGACTCTCAGCGGCGGCTGTGGTTCGTGCTGCACCTCATCGGTCATGCGCATCCTCGTCAAAAATGGTTTGGTTTTGGCAATACTATGGCCTATCGTGACGGTATGACTTCCATCCAACCATCCAGCTCGACGGTCGCACTCGCCGCACGGTGGTCGACCTTGGCCTTCGCATTGTTCCTCGTGGGCAGCTACTCCTTCGCGATCGCGGGCGTGATGCCGGCGATCGCGTCCGACCTCGACTCTACGCCGACCCTGATCGGCTACACGATCACGATCTACGCGCTCGTCATCGCGGTGTTCGCACCGGTGATCGCGGTTGCGGGGTCCCGCATCTCGCGGACGACACTCATGGCGGGGGCACTCGGAGTCTTCGTCGTCGGCGTCGCCGTCTCGGCGGTCGCCCCGACCTTCGTCGTGTTCGCGGCCGGACGCGTCGTGGCCGCCATCGGCGGTGCCGCACTGATTCCGACCGCCACCGCCGCGGGCGCCGCCATCACGCCACCCGCTCTGCGCGGGCGGGCGCTCGCCGTCGTCGGAATCGGCTTCACCCTCGCCACCGCGGTCAGCGCACCGTTGAGCAGTGCGGTCGCCGCGGGGTCGAGCTGGCGCACGCCGATGCTCGGGATCGGTGTGCTCGGGGCGGCCACCCTGCCGGTCATCCTCCTCCTGCTGCGCCGCATCCCCGCCGAGCGTCCCGTCTCGATCGCGCGGCGACTGTCCGCGCTCCGTGACGCGCGAATCGTCACGCCGTTGCTGGCCACCGCTCTCGTCGGAGCCGGCTTCAACCTCACCTTCACCTTCAGCGCGGTCTTCACCGGCTATCAAGGTACGGAGCTCGCCATCCTCCTGCTCGCCGCCGGCGTCATGGCCGTCGTCGGCAACAGCGTCAGCGGCCCCCTCACCGACCGTTTCGGCAACCGACGCGTCGGCGGCGTCTTCATCGTCCTCGACGTTCTCGCCCTGGTCGCGATCACCTTCGCGGGCCGCGGATTCGTGGGGCTGGCGATCGGATTCATGGTCTGGGGCCTCGCCGCCTTCGCCGCGCTCGTGCCGCTGCAGCATCGGTTGCTCACGGTGGACCCGCCGACCGCATCCATCGCGATCTCCTGGTTCAGTACGGCGCTCTACGCCGGCATCGCCTTGGCGCCCCTGACCGCGGCGGCCGTCCTCGCGCTGGATCCGGGTGGCGCCACCATTCCAGTCGCCGCGGCAGCGCTCACCGCACTGGGCTTCCTCGCGTTCGGCCTGGGCTTCGTGGGGCTGAAGCGCGCATCGGGCGCCCCGGCCATGCCGTCCGAGCAGACGGTCGGCGCCACGACGGACGCGTCATGAGCGGCGATCCCGACGGCGAACCGTGATGCCGGCCGGGGCGCGCAGCCCTCTTTCGGTGCGCGGTGCCTCGATACGATGGGCACGTGAGCGAGACGAGTGCGCATCCGATGGCCCCGACCCGAGCCGGGCGGCCCCGCAGCGCCGAGGCGCGCGAAGCCGTGTTGCACGCGGTCGACGAGATGCTCGTCGACGTCGGATACGCCGCCATGACAATGAAGGGCATCGCCGAGCGTGCGGGCGTCGGTCGCCAGACCGTCTACCGGTGGTGGGCGACCAAAGCCGAGATCCTGATGGAGGCGACCACGATCGACGCCGCCGAAGCGCTCGCGTTCGACCACTCCGGTGACCCCGGATCCGATCTGCTCAGGTTTCTCGCCCAGTGGCGGGGCTTTCTCTGCGACGACCCCTCGGGACTGGCCTATCGCGCCTTGATCGGTGAGGCGCAGCACGATGCCTCTGTCCGCGCGCTGGTTCAGGATGCCGACCTCCTCGGGACGACGTCGCGGCATCTCCTTGAATCGCTCGCATCCGACCTCCCCGGGCTCCCCGACCTGACGCTGGCGGCCGACCAGCTGACCGGGCCGCTGCTCAGCCATGTGCTGCTTCGGCCGGCGCCCCCCGACGACGACATGCTCGCCGGGCACGTCGCGACACTCCTGCGGGCGTGGAGCTGACGAGCCGAGCGGTCAGCCGATTTGCGAGACACTGCGTCTCGTAATACTCTCAATAACGAGGCATCGTGTCCCGTTATGGCGACGCACGATCGTCGCCCACAGAGGAGTCCCATGCCGTCGTCCACCGATCCCGCTCTCCGCACCTCACGACCCACCCGTTTCGCCGCTCCCAGGAACCGGCGGTCGCGCGCCTATCTCATCGGCGGGGGCGTGGCCATGATGGGCGACAACATCGAGCACGTCATCAGCTACTGGGTGCTCTGGGAGACCTTCCACTCCCCGGCCCTCGTCGGCTTCCAGGTGATCAGCCACTGGCTCCCCTCCCTGCTGTTCTCCGTGCAGTTCGGCGCCCTGGCCCAACGATTCGACTGTCGTCGGCTCATCCAGATCGCGCAGGGCACGTTCTTCCTGGTCTCGGTGACCTGGGGCCTGCTGATCTGGTCAGGCACCCTGAACGTCTGGGCCGCCTGCCTACTGCTGCTCGCACACGGAATGGCGGGCGCCCTGTGGCGCCCGGCCGAGCAGATGATGCTGCACGACTTCGCCGATCGCGACGACCTCCCGGGCACCGTTCGCATGAATGCGACCTTTCGCAGCCTGGGCGTGCTGTTCGGGCCGGTCGTCGGCTCGGTTCTGCTGCTGGGCGTGGGCCCGGTGGCCGGCATCTTCATCAACGCGCTCTTCTACCTGCCGCTCAGCATCGTGCTGCTGCGCACCCGCCTCACCGGGCACATCCGGGATGGCGTCGTCACGCGCGGGAGGATGTCCTTTCCTGCCACTCTGCGGATCGTCGCGCAACTCCGGTCGCAGAGGCTCCTCGTCAGCATGATCCTGCTCGCCGGGGCGAGCGCCGTCTGCGTCGGAGGCTCGCTCCAAGCATCCATGCCCCACTTCGCGATGGCTCTGGGCACGGGAGACAGCGGCCTCTCCTACGGAATGCTGCTGTTCGCAACCGGGGCAGGCGGGGTGCTGGGCGGATTCCTCATGGAAGCCACCGGCGCCGTCCGGCCCGACGCGCGCTCCGCCTTCATCAGCACCGCGGTGTTCGGGGCCACCATCGTGGCCTTCGCGCTCACGCAGGACTACCTCGTCGCCCTGGTGACCCTGGCCCTGGGCGGCGCCGCAGACATGGCCTCGACCTCGATCGCGCAGAGCGTCGTGCAGTTGGCGGCGCCGGCGGCCGAACGTGGCCCGGTGCTCGGCGCGTTCAGTATGGCCTCGAGCGGCCTCAGCACCTTCAACGGTGTCACCCTGGCCGTGCTGGGAGCGGCGATCGGCATCCCCGCGACCGTCGCCTGGGGCGGTGCCGTGTTGATCGGCGCGACGGCTGCGCTCGCCATCTTCGCCAGGACGGGTGGTCGGTGATCATCCGTCGCCGTCAGTGCGATCGGTCGACCGCGACAGCTCGGCCCAGGTCGCGATCTCGACGTCGACGGCGGCGCGACCAGCGCCGACCAGGCGAAGGGCGTCCGAGCCCAGCAGAAGATGAGCAGGGGGCTCGTCCTCGTCGAGAATCGACAACACGACTCGAGCGGCCTTCGCCGGATCGCCCAGCTGGTTTCCACTGGCCTCCTGGCGGGCCGCGCGGATGGGGTCCATCAGTTCGTCGTAATCGGCGATGGACCGATCGGCGCGAACCATTGATCGGCCCGCCCAATCGGTGCGGAACGACCCGGGAGCGATGGCGGTGACGTGGATGCCCAGCGCGGCCACCTCCTTGCCGAGTGTCTCGAGGATGGCTTCGAGGGCGTACTTGCTGCCGCAGTAATACGACAGCCCCGGCACCGTCATCAGCCCGCCCATGGACGTCAAACCCAGGATGTGACCGGCGCGCCGTCTCCGCATTCCGGGCAGCACCGCCTGGATCACCGCGACGGCTCCGAAGACGTTCACGTCGAACTGCCGACGCAGATCGGCCATCGACGACTCCTCGAAGACACCTTCGTGCCCGTATCCCGCGTTCGCGATCAGCACGTCGATCGGCCCCACCTCGCGTTCGGCCTCGGCCACCGCGGCGAACACGGCCTCGTCGTCGGTGACATCGAGCAGCAGCGGGACTGCACGCCCGTGGTCACCGAGTAGGGCGAACTCCGCGGCGTCAGCCGGGCGACGAACCGTGCCGACGACGGTGTGACCTGCCGCGAGAGCGGCCTCGGCGAATGCTCGCCCGAATCCGGAGCTCGCTCCGGTGATGAAGAAGATCTTTTCCATCTCTCAATAATCAACGCCACGTCGATTTTCGTCAACTCATCGACGATTCGCTGAGTCGTCCCGTATTCTCGAGTCGTGCCCCCCTACACCTACGACGAGAGCGGCCGCCGCGTGCGGAGCCCGTCGAAGGGGCAGTTGCGCGAGATGGCCATCCTCGACGAGGCCGAGAAGCAGCTCGTCGCCCATGGCCCGGAGGCGATGACCGTGGAGACGATCGCCGGCGCCGCCGGCCTCACCCGGGCATCGCTCTACTTCTACTTCCGCTCGAAGAACGACGTCCTGGCGGCATTGGTGCGGCGCGTCACCGTCGAGCTCACGGGCGCCGTCGCCACGAGGGGCATCGCAGTGCCCGACTCCCCCGGCGGGGCGATCCGCAGCGCGATCGCCCTCACCCGCGATCTCTGGGAGCGGCACGGTGCCGTCATGAAGGCCGCCATCGACCTCTCGGGCTCCGTCCCGGCCATCGCAGCCCTGTGGGAAGACGCGCGCGAGGCCATCGTCGACAGCGTCGGAGACCTCGCCGGCGACGCCACCGTGCGACGCGGCGGAGACGACATCGATGTCGACGTCGACGTCGACGTCAAGGATCTCGTGCGGGTGCTGGTCGGCATGACCGAACGCGCCTTCTACGACGCCACACGCCGAGGGACGTCACTCGACGAGGCCGAGGCTGCGGTCGCCCTCGTCTGGGCACGATCCCTGACCGCTGTGTGAGGCTACCGACGGTCAGGCCCGCGATCCTGACGCCGACCGCCGTGCCCGTCGCCGGATCGATCGGATGCGCGTGTCGAGTGCTGGCGCGGCGTCGCCCGGGAGCGCCGACACCGGCCACCACCTCACGTCGTCCGACTCGGCGCTGACAGCGAGCGACGCCTCGGGGTCGACGATGACCGCGATCCCGAAGTCCAGGTGCGACCGGCAGGCTCCGAAGCCCTCGGGCAGCTGATGGTGATCGAGGTCGTACGCGACGATCGACCGCTCCGGCAGGCCGCGAATGCCCGTCTCCTCCTCGAGCTCGCGGAGTGCAGCCTGGGGGATCGAGGAGTCGTCCGGTTCGAGATGTCCGCCGGGTTGCACCCAGAAGCAGCCCTTGCGATGGAAGACGAGCAGCGTGGCGGTCAGGGTCGGGTCGAAGACGACGCACGAGGCGGTGGCGTGAGTCGCGCCCTGCCCGCGGCCGAGCGGGGTCTCCGCCCCACTGAATGCCGCCACGAAGTCGGCGTGCGTGCGCTCCTCCGCCGCGTCGCCCGGCAGCCACTCCCGGATGAGCCGATGCGCCGAATCCCGTTGCCCCGTCACGGCGCCACCCGCTCGGATGCCTCAGCTCTCGGCCCGCCGAGGAGGAAGCGGAGGTTCATGACGTCGAGTCTAGGAAGTGTGTGCTGTTTCGAAGCCACGTCGCCGCGGCTCGGCATCGATCGCGATCCGTGCGCCGCGACGCCCGGGCTCAGGCGAGGCCGACGCGGGCCCGGAGGGCGGCGAGGGGATCGGCCGCCGTTCGGGTGCCGCGGGGGCCGGGGCCCTCGGGGTCGCGGAGGCGGCCGGCGTCGGTGCGGGTCCACTCGCGCACGGCGGTGCGCTCGGCGATGAGCCAGCGGCCGCCGTCGAGGCGGACGTGGTCGACGTAACGGAAGCCGCTCGTGAAGTTGCGGTCGGGGTCGTCGCGCGGAGTGCCCCAGTGCACGGCCGTGCCGTACGTCTCGGCGACCGCCTCGCTCACGTCGCCCGAAGCGCTCGCGCCCACGAACTCGACGAGGTGGTTGCCCACCAGGTGCATCGTGCCGTCGAACTGGGCGAGCTTGCCCTCGAGCCAGGCGACGAACGCATCCGCTGGGCCGTCGAATCCGGTGTGGTGATCGATGCCGTCGGCCGTGTACACCGCCCGCACCCCGGCCAGGTCGCCGCGGTCGACGGCCCGACAGTAGCGCAGCACGGTGTCGTGGATCTCGGCTCGTGCCGCCAGCCACCCTTCAGGAGTCATGCGCGGTCGGGGAGGTTGGTCCAGCCCTTGCGGTCGGCCCGGGCGTACCAGCCGCTCGCCGCGAGGGTGCCGCCGTCGACCGGGATGACGTGGCCGGTCACGAAACCCGCGGCGTCGGAGAGCAGGAACTCCACCACCCGCGCGTAGTCGTCGGGCACGCCGAAGCGCCCGAGCGGCAACCAGGTGCGGATGAGGTCTGGGTCGCGCCCCCGCAGCATCGCCGCGGCCGGCGTCTGCGCCGTGTCGGCGAGGTCGGGAGCCACCCCGTTCACGCGGATGCCCGATCCGCCCAGCTCCACCGCGAGGCTCTGCGTGAAGGCGCTCACTCCGGCCTTGAAAGCGGCGTACACGGCGTTGGCCGGGATGCCCCGGTACGCCTCCACCGTCGACACGTTCACGATCGCGCCGCTGCCCCGCTCCACCATGGCGGGCAGGAGCGCATGCGTGACCGTGAACATGTGCCGCAGGTTGAGCTCGTAGAGCCGCTGCCAGTGATCGGGCGTGCTGTGCAGGAAGGTGCGGCTGGCGGGGCGGAAGTCGCCCACGTTGTTCACGAGGTGGTCGGCGCCGCCGTGCTCGTCGACGACCGCGGCCAGCCGCTCCACCACCGCGTCGTCGGTGATGTCGCCCGGAACGGCGACCGCGCGACCACCCGCCTGCTCGACCTCGGCGATGGTCGCGGCGAGCGCATCCGCATCGATGTCGTTCGCGACGACGAGGTCGCCTCGCCGGGCCAGGCGCCGCACGATGCCGCCGCCGATGCCGCCGGCGCCACCCGTGACCACCGTGACCGGTCTGCGTTGATCCGTCATGCAACAAACCTAGCATTTGTTTGGTACAGTTTCGAGAACAGCGACGACGCGACGAGGGAGGCCGGATGTCCGTGATGCTCGACCTGTCCGGCCAGACCGTGCTCGTCACCGGCGGCGCGCGTGGCGTCGGGCGCGGCATCGTCGAACGCTTCCTCGCGGCGGGCGCGACGGTGGAGTACTGCGCGCGACATGAGCCCGACCTGTCACCCGGCGGCGTCGGTGCTGCGCGGTTCACGGCCGTCGACGTGCGCGACCCGGATGCACTGCAGGCGTGGGTCGACGACGTCGCCACCCGGCACGGTCGCATCGACGTGGCCGTGAACAACGTGGGCGGCTCACCGTTCGGCCGCTTCGAGGCGGGGTCGCCCCGGTACCTGCGGGCGCTCGTCGAGCTCAACTTCCTCTCGGCCGCCTTTCTCAGCCGCGCGGTGCATCCGGTGATGGCGGGGCAGGGGCCTCGCGGAGCAGGCGACACGGCAGACGCGGGCGACGCGAACGGGTCGATCATCAACATCAGCTCGGTGAGCGCTCAGCGGCCGAGCCCGGGCACCGCGGTGTACGGCGCCGCGAAGGCCGCGCTCGAGAACCTCACGGCGACGCTCGCGGCGGAGTGGGCGCCGCGCATCCGCGTCAATGCCGTGCGCTGCGGGCTCGTGGCCACGGAGGGTGCCGCCGACCACTACGGCTCGGCCGAGCAGTACGCCGCGGTGGCCGCCACCATCCCGCGGGGGCGCATGGCGACACCGCAGGAGATCGGCGACGCCTGCGTGCTCCTCTCCTCCCCGCTCGCGGCGCACGTCACCGGAGCGGTGCTCGCCGTCGACGGCGGCGGCGAGTGGCCCGCCTTCCTCCAGCACACGCCGAACGCGGACGTGTTCGCAGCGGCGCCCTCGCGCCCGGCCGCCGCGTCTGCACCCGGTGCCGCAGCCGCCGCATCCGCCGCGACCGCTCCTGCCGCGACCCCAGCCGCCGGGGCGGTCCCTGCGTCCACCGCCGCGGCCCCCGCATCCGCCCCCACCGTCGCGCCCGCGTCGCCGGACGCACCCGAAGGAGTCACACCATGACCGAAGCCGTGATCGTCTCGGCCGTCCGCTCGCCCATCGGGCGCGCCTACAAGGGATCGTTGCGCGAGATCCGCCCCGACGACCTGGCGGTGCAGATCGTGCGCGCCGCCCTCGACGCGGTGCCCGAGCTCGACCCCGCCACCATCGACGACCTCATGCTCGGCTGCGCCCAGCCGGCCGGCATGCAGGGCTACAACCTGGCCCGCATCGTGGCGATGCAGCTCGGCTACGACACCCTGCCCGGAACCACGGTGCACCGCTACTGCTCCTCGTCGGTGCAGACCACGCGCATGGCACTGCACGCGATCAAGGCGGGCGAGGGCGACGTGTTCATCTCGGCCGGGGTGGAGACGGTGTCGCAGTTCGGCAGCGGCAAGTCCGACGGTCTGCCCGACACGAAGCACCCGGACTACGCCGCCGCGGCCGAACGCACCCGGATGCTCGCCGACGACCCCTCGCTCACCTGGAGCGACCCGCGCGACGAGGGCCTGGTGCCCGACATCTACATCGCGATGGGCGACACCGCCGAGAACGTCGCCCAGTTGCGCGGCGTCTCGCGCGTCGCCCAGGACGAGTGGGCGGTGCGCAGCCAGAACCGCGCCGAAGCGGCTGCCGCCCGCGGCTTCTGGGAGCGCGACATCACGCCGGTCACGCTGCCCGACGGCACGGTGGTCTCGCGCGACGACGGTCCGCGCGCGGGCGTCACGCTCGAGGGCGTGTCGGGGTTGCAGCCCGTCTTCCGCCCGCACGGCACGGTGACCGCAGCCAACTGCTGCCCGCTCAACGACGGCGCCGCCGCGCTCGTCATCATGAGCGACACCCGCGCCGCCGAGCTCGGGCTCACGCCGCTCGCCCGCATCGTCTCGACCGCGGTCTCGGCGGTGAGCCCCGAGATCATGGGGCTCGGCCCGGTGCCCGCCGTCGCCCGCGCCCTGCAGAACGCGCGGATGTCGATCGGCGACATCGACATCCTCGAGATCAACGAGGCGTTCGCCGCTCAGGTGCTGCCCTCGATCGACGACATCGGCATCGACCCCGACCGCGTGAACGTGAACGGCGGCGCCATCGCGCTCGGCCACCCCTTCGGCATGACCGGCGCACGCATCGCCACCACCGCCATCCACGCCCTGCAGGAGCGCGACGAGCAGTTCGCGGTCGAGACCATGTGCGTGGCGGGCGGCCAGGGCATGGCCATGGTGCTCGAGCGGCTGAGCTGACGATGCCCGGCACGGATGCGCGGCCCCTCGACGGGCTGGCCGTGGTGGTCACGGGCGGGGCGCAGGGGCTCGGGCGCGCCTACGCGCTGGCGGCCGCCGAGGCCGGCGCACGGGTCGTCATCGGCGACCTGCAGGGGGAGCGCGCCGAGGAGGTCGCGGCGTCGATCCGTGCCGGCGGCGGCGAGGCGCTCGCCCTCGCGGGCTCGGTCACCGATCCGGCATTCGCCCAGGCACTGGTCGACGGATGCGTCGCCGCGTTCGGCCGCATCGACGGACTCGTCAACAACGCGGGCGTGCTGCATCCGGGTCACCCGGCCGACCAGTCCGCCGACGTGGTGCGCGAGACCCTCGAGGTGAACGTCGCCGGCGTGGTGCACTGCGGCATCGCCGCGATGCGGGCCATGCGCGCGGCCGGATCGGGCTCGATCGTGAACGTCGCCTCCGGATCGCTGCAGGGGCTCGACGACACCGCACTCTACGGCGGCAGCAAGGGTGCCGTGATGAGCCTCACCTACGGCTGGGCGCTCGAGCTCGCGGGCACGGGTGTGCGAGTGAACGCGGTGTCACCGCTGGCGCACACGGCGATGTCCGACCGCATGGACATCCCGGACGAGTACAAGGGCACCACCCCCGACCGCATCGCGCCGATCGTCGTCTACCTGCTCGGTCCGCGTTCGGCCGCCGTCACCGGCCAGGTCGTGCGCTTCGACGGCGACCGCCTCGGCCTCCTCACCCCGCCGCAGGTGCGCGCGGTGGTCGAGCGCCCCGACTGGGATGCTGCCGCCATCGCGGCCGCGATCGACGGCCCCCTCGCCGACCAGCTCGCCCCGGTCGGCCTCGCCGCAGCCCCCGAGCCCGAGCGCCGCGCCTGACCCCGCCTGGCGGCCGTCCTCCCGCGGGCAGTATGGCGTGTAACTCTGCAGATGCGCGCAACCGGTGCGATATACGGCGTCACTCCCTCACATGTGCAGAGTTACACGCCACCGCCGCGCAGGGTGCGACGAGTTACTACCGAAATGCGTGCCACCGACGCCGTATATGGGGTCGGTCCACCTCATTCCGGTAGTAACTCATCAGGCCGGCGACGCCCCCTCGGCGGCCGCCGCGTCACGCAGCTCGGACTTCATGATCTTGCCCGTGCCATTGCGCGGGAAGTCCTCCACGAATACGAACTCGCGCGGCACCTTGAAGTTCGCCAGGCGCTGCCGGCAGAAGGCGTCGAGCTCGGCCGCGTCGGGGCTCGGCACGTCGTGCAGGAGTGCCACGTAGGCGCGGCCCACCGACCCCATCCGCCGGTCGTCGATGCCGATCACCGCCGACTCGTTGACGGCCGGATGCTGACGCAGCACGTTCTCGACCTCCGCCGGGTACACGTTGAACCCGCCGACGATGAACATGTCCTTCAACCGGTCGGTGATCTTCAGGCACCCGTGCTCGTCGAGCCGCCCGATGTCTCCGGTGTGGAACCAGCCGTCGTCGTCGACCACGGCCCGGGTCGCCTCCTCGTCTTCGAAGTACCCGAGCATGACGTCGTCGCCGCGCAGCAGGATCTCGCCGTCTTCGTCGACCGCCCGGTCCCGCCCGGCCTCGTCGACCACCCGGATCTCGATGCCCGGCACCGCGGGCCCCGTGGTCTGCGACGCGTGCTCGAGCGACTCGTCCGGCCGCGACATCGTGGCGACGACGCACTCGGTCAGGCCGTAGGCCTGCGCCACCGTCTCGAAGCCGAGCACCTGCACCATGTCGCGGAACAGCGTCGCCGGCGCCGCCGTCGCCCCCGCGATCGAGAAGCGCAGCGACGAGAGGTCGTAGTCGGCGAGGTGCGGATGATCGAGCATCGACGTGAAGATCGTCGGCACCCCCGGCAGCACCGTGATGCGCTCGCGCTGCACCAGCTCGAGGATGCTCGTGGCATCGAAGGTCTCGACCGGATAGATGGCGGCCCCCGCCAGCAGCGCGGAGATCATGCCCGCCTTGTAGCCGAAGCCGTGGAAGAACGGCCCCACGATCGCGTAGCGGTCGGCCGGCGTCAGCCGCGCGCCGGCCGCCCAGGCCCGCGCCACGCCGATGGTCTGCCGGTGCGCGCTCATCACGCCCTTCGGCAGGCCCGTCGTGCCGGAGGTGAAGAGGATGTCGTCCACGTCGTCGGGCCCGACCGCCGCTGCGGCTCGCCGCACGGCCTCCTCGGGCACCGCCGACCCCGAGGCGAGGAAGTCCTGCCAGGCGAGCAGCCCGGAATCGGCCCGCGCGTCGTCCATGCACACCACCACCCGCAGGTGCGGCAGGCCCGGCACAGGCCCTGACCCAGCACCCGGCCGAGCGCCGGCATCGGCCCGGGCACCGGCGGCGTCCACACCCGACGCCGAGGCCGCCGCCGCGGCCGCCTCCCGCAGCATCCCCGAGAACGACCGCCCGAGGAACCCGTCCGCGAGCACCAGCACGGATGCCCGCGACCGCGCCAGAATCGTCACCGCCTCGTGCCCCGTGTACCGCGTGTTGAGCGGCACCACCGAGGCGCCGATCGACTGCGCCCCGAGCATCGCCTCGATGAACTCGACCCGGTTCGGCGCCCACACCGCCACCCGGTCGCCCGCCGCGACGCCCTGCGCCAGGTAGGCGCGGGCGACCGCGCGCACCCGCTCATCGAGCTCGCGCGAGCCGATCACCACCCCGCGGTCGACGACCGCCGGATGCTCGCCCCGCAGAGCCACGTCGGCCAGAAGCGCGGGGATGGTCTGCGCGGCGGAGAGCGTCACGGCGCCGCCGTTCGCAGGCCCGGACGCCGCGGGGACCGCGACTCGAACGGCGGAGTGATCGAGGGACATGATGGTCGCCCTTCCCTGACGTGCACGAATCGACGATGATTGTGCGGCACACTTGAACAAACGCTTGGCAACAGCCTGATCGAAAAGGAGTTCCGATGGTCACGCGGACGACTCGCTCGGAACCGGCTTCCGACCGACGGGAGCAGATTCTCGCCATCGCCACCCGGCTGATCGCCTCTCGAGGCTACTCGGCCACGACCGTTCGCGACATCGCCGACGAGTCCGGCATCCTCTCGGGCAGCCTCTACCACCACTTCTCCTCCAAGGAGGCGATGCTCCAGGAGATCCTGCGCGGCTTCATGGGCCGCCTGCTCGAGAGCTTCGAAGCCATCCAGGCCGAGGCCGGCAACCCCCGCGACACCCTCGACCGGCTGATCGAGCACGCTTTCACCACCATCGTCAGCGAACCGGATGCGGTGGGCCTCTACCAGAACGAGTCCTCGTTCCTCTCCACCCAGCCGGGCTTCGAGTTCGTGGGCGAGGCGAGTGCGCGCATCGAGACGATCTGGCTCGAGCAGATCCGCGAGGGCCAGCGGCTGGGGGTGTTCCGGCAGGCGATCGATGCCCCGGTGGCGTACCGCTTCATCCGCGACTCGGTGTGGTCGACCATCCGCTGGTTCCGGCCGGGTGGCCGGCACACGGCGGAGAGCCTGGCCGAGAACTACCTCGACCTGCTGCACAACGGCCTCCTCAGCAGCCGCGACGCCACGGCCTGACGCGGGCGCGCGCAGCGGTCGACCGGCGGATGCCCGTCGGCCTGCCGCGCGCATCCGGCGCTCATTTCGGCACTTCGCGCGACCGTGCGCCGCGCGGGTCGATGACCTCGCGGATGAGCCGCAGCTCCTCGTCGTCGGGCAGCCGCGTGGCGGGCTTGCCCTCGACCTCGATGGGGAACCCCGTCGCCTCGGCCACGGCTGCGGGTTCGACGCCGGGGTGGATCGACAGCACGGTGAGCGCGCCGTCGGCGTCGTAACCGAGCACCGCGAGATCGGTGACCACCACGCCGAGACGGTGGAAGCGCAGGGCCCGGCCGCCGGCGGCGGCGCGGTCGTTGCCGACGCCCGACACCATGTCGACGCGCTCCACGAAGGTGCGGGTGCTGTGCCGCGGCACCCAGTAGTCGACGCGGTGGTTGACGGTGTTGCCGGGGGCGCCGCGCACGCCGATGAGCTGACGGCTCGGCTTCGCCCAGTCGCCGATCAGGGAGATGTTCTGGTTGCCGAAGCGGTCGATCTGGCTGGCACCCATCATGCTCTGGCGCCGGCCGGTGGCGAGGATGTCGAAGATGCGGCGGAACGGCGCCCAGCTCTCGATCACCCCGCCGGCAGCCGCCGACCTGCCGAGGGGCGGCGGCTCGGCCATGAGGAAGGCCTCGCCGTCGGTGAGCACGATGTCGGGCGCACTGGTGAGCTTGGCCAGCCGGGCGCCGATGGTGGGGATGGTGCCCACCGCGTGGGCGAGCACCTCGCCCGAGTCGCGGTAGGTGTCGGCGCAGGCGGCGACGCAGATCTCGGCGATGGTCACGGGGGCGAGTGCGGTGGTGGTGGCGTCGGGGGCGCTCGCCGCGCTGGCGTCGCTCATGCGCGCACCTCCGCCCGGGCATCCGCATGCAACCGGTCGACGGCCGCGAGATAGGCGGCCTCGTCACCGGCGAGGTAGTCGGCGGCGAAGGCGTCCCAGAGCGCGGGCTCCTTCGCGCTGGCCACGTAGTGCTTCTGGAACGCCTCGTCGCGGGCGTAATCCGGCTCGCACGAGGTGAAGTGCGCTCCGCGCGGGGCCTCGACGACGCCGTCGACGAACATCCGACTGAACAGCAGGGTGTGGAAGGACGCCTCGTCGAGCAGTCGCTCGGTGGGCACGACGCGCTCGGCCGACACGATGGTGCGGTCGGAGGCCATGGCGAAGAGGTCGTCGAAGTAGGGGTCGGGCCCGAGGAACTGCGCGTTTCCGGATGCGTCGGCCCGGTTCACGTGCACCAGCGCGACATCGAGCGGCAGGGCCGGCATCGCGGCGTACACCTCGTCGGAGTAGGGCGACGCCACGGTGGCGAGGTTCGGGTTCGCTGCCATCACGTCGGAGCCGAGGCCGGCGCGGATCGGCAGGAAGTCGAGGCGCTGGGCGGCGGCACGGAGGCCGGCCACGAACATCCCCTCGTCGTACTCCTCGACCTCGAGGGCGCCTGCCTCGCGCGCCGCGGTGAAGAGCGGATCGAGTGGGATGCTGTCGAGCGAGACGAAGCCGTAGACGAGCTTGCGGATGCGGCCGGCCCGCGCGAGCAACCCCACGTCGGGGCCACCGAACGCCACCACCGTGAGGTCGGTCACGTCGGTGCGCAGCAGAGCGCGCACCAGCGCCATCGGCTTGCGACGCGACCCCCAGCCGCCGATGCCGACGGTCATGCCGCTTCGCACGCCCGACACCGCCTCGTCGATGCTCATCACCTTGCCGGTCATCCTGCTCCTTCTTCGCGTCGTTGCGACCGCTGACCTAGCGTTTGCTTGGTGGCTACACTAACATGGCCCGCAGGCGATGCGGCACCCCCGGCATCGGCTCTCTCGACGCCGCCGGCGCTCTTCGCCCCCAGCGCCCCGAGGCGGCACCACGCACGCATCGCTCCACGTCGAGGAGGACGAATGGATTCGAGCACGATCGGCCCCCACACGATCGTCACCGGCGGCGCAAGCGGCATCGGCGCCGCCGTGGTCGCGGAGCTGCGGGGGCGCGGCCACGCGGTGACGGTGTTCGACCTCGCACCGGCCGACGCCGAGGGGGTGCACTCCGAGAGTCTCGACCTCACCGACGAAGCCGCCGTGCACGCGGCGGTGGCGGCGGCCGAAGTGCGGGCGGGCACGGCGACCGGGCTCGTGACCTGCCACGGCATCCGCGGAGCGTTCGTGCCGGCCGCCGAGCTCGATCTCGATCAGGTGCGGCGGGTGTACGACGTGCACGTCGTGGCGACCCTCTCGGTCGCGCGCGCGGTGGTGGCCCGGCTGGATGGTCGGCCCGCGTCGATCGTCACCATCTCGTCGACCACCGCCTACCGCGGCTGGGCGAAGCAGTCCGACTACGGCCCGGCGAAGGCCGCGGTGCGGCAGCTCACCGAGAACCTCGCCATCGAGTGGGCACCGCTCGGCGTGCGCGTGAACTCGGTCGCGCCCGGCCACACCCGCACCCCGATGGTGCAGGATCTCGTGGCCACCGGCTACGATCTGGCACCCGTCGAGGCACGCACCCCGCTCGGCCGGCTCGCCGAGCCCGCCGAGATGGCGGCTGCGATCTGCTACCTGCTCTGCGACGCCACCTTCGTCACCGGCCAGTGCCTCGCGGTCGACGGCGGCTGGACGACGGTCGGCAAGTGAGCCTGCCCACGCGCCGCATCGGCGACCTCGAGGTGTCGTGCATCGGCATGGGCGCGATGACGCTCACGCAGACACCCACGACCGATCTCGCGTCGGGTTTCGCGGCGGTGCGGGCCGCGGTGGCTGCGGGGGTCACCCTGTTCGACACCGCCGACAGCTACGGCCCGTCGAGCGAGTTGGGCGTGAACGAGCGGGCACTCGTCGCCGCCGTCCGCGCCGCCGGACGCGACGCCGGAACGGTCGTCGTCTCGACGAAGGGCGGGCACACCCGCCACGAGAACGCGAGCTGGTGGATCGACGGGTCGCCGGAGCACCTCGCGGCGGCGGCCCGGGCATCCGCTCGCCGTCTGGGGCTCGACGCGCTGCCGCTCTACCACCTGCATCGCCCCGACCCGCGGGTGCCGTTCGCCGAGTCGCTCGGCGCGCTGCGGCAATTGGTGACGGATGGCGTCGTGCTGCGACTCGGGGTGTCGAACGTCGACCTCGCCCAGCTCGATCAGGCGGTGCGGATGCTCGGCCCGCACCTGGTGAGCGTGCAGAACGAGTACTCCCCCGCGGCCCGTGGCAGCGAGCCGGTGCTGCGCGAGTGCGAGCGCCTCGGGCTGGCGTTCCTCGCCTGGGGCCCGCTCGGCGGCATGCGCGCGGCGAAGTCGTTCGGCGCACCCGCCGGCGCCGGCGGCGCCTTCGCCGCCGTGGCGCGGGCGCGGGGCGTGTCGCCGCAGCGGGTGGCGATCGCGTGGCTGCTGGCGACGTCGCCGTGCCTCATCCCGATACCGGGGGCGAGTCGGGCGGAGAGCATCCACGATTCGGTGGCCGCCGCGTCGCTCGGCCTCTCCCCTGACGAGCTGGCGCTCCTCGACGGGCGTGCCGCGTGAGCAGTGGCGCCGCCTCAGCGCGGCGGCTCGACCAGCTCCACCCGCACGCGATCGGGGCCGATGACGTAGACGTAGCGGCTACCCTCCATCGGGCCCGCGGTCGCCGTCTGCGGCGTCGAGATCGCGGTGCCGCCCGCCGCGACCGCCCGCGCCAGCGCGCGCTCCACATCGTCGACCACGAGTGCCGCGTGCGCCGCGCCCACGCTCCCGTTGTCGGGGTCGATCGACACCCCCGATCCACCCCGGTACTCCAGCAGTTCGAGCAGGGTCTCGCCATCCGCGAAGCGCAGGAACGCCTGCCTCACGACCACGCCGGGGTATCCCGTGGCCTGCTCGACGGCGGGCCCGCTCTTCTCGAACGGGCCGAGCACCTCCCCCGCCGTCACCGCCGAGTAGAACGCCGCAGCCCGTTCGAGGTCCGACACGGTGATGCCGATGTGATGCAGAGCCACGTCACTCTCCCAACTAAGCGCTTGTTCGCCAACCGACCTTACCGCGGAGGACCGTCATGACCGCATCCGGCACCACCCACCCCGGCGAGGCCTTCGTCGAAGCACTCCGTCTCGACGGCCGCGTCGCCCTCATCACGGGCGCCGGGGGCGGCCAGGGCCGCTCGCACGCGCGGCTGCTGCACGACCTGGGCGCCCGCCTGGTGCTGACCGACGTCGATGTCGCGGGTGCGGAGGCGCTCGCCGCCGAGTTCGGCGACGACGCGATCGGTCTGGGACACGACGTCGGCTCGCCCGAGGCGTGGGACGAGGTGATCGCAACGACCCGGCAGCGCTTCGGCCGCCTCGACGTGCTGGTCAACAACGCCGGCGTGAGCCCGGTCGGTGCGCTGGCCGAGGCGAGCGTGACGAGCATCCGTCTGACCCTCGACGTGAACCTGCTCGGGCCGATCCTCGGGATGCGCGCCGCCCTGCCGCTCCTGCGCGAGCACGGCGGCGGGTCGATCGTGAACATCTCGTCGGCGGCCGGGCTAGTCGGGTACGCCGAGCGGGTGCCGTACTCGGCGTCGAAGTGGGGCCTGCGCGGGGCGACGCGCTCGTTCGCGCGCGAGGCGGGACCGTTCGGGGTGCGGGTGAACACGATCTGCCCGGGCGCGGTCGACACCGACATGGCCAGCGACGACACGCGGGCGGGGGTGGGGTTCATCACGACGGTGCCGATCCCGCGGGTCGGGCAGCCCGAGGAGGTCTCGCGGCTCGTGGCCTTCTTGGCGAGCGACGCGTCGAGCTACTGCACGGGCCACGAGTTCGTGATCGACGGCGGGCAGGTGGCGTGATGGGCGTGTACGAGATCGACGGCGTGGTGCCGGTGGTCGACCCGACCGCGTTCGTGCACGAGAGCGCGAGCCTCATCGGCGACGTGATCGTGGGGCCGGGTTGTTACGTGGGGCCGTTCGCGAGCCTGCGCGGCGACTTCGGGCGCATCCTGGTGGGTGAGGGCTCGAACATCCAAGACGGATGCGTGCTGCACGCCTTCCCCGGTGCCGACGCGGTACTCGAGCCGTCGAGTCACGTGGGGCACCAGGCCGTGCTGCACGGCTGCGTGGTGCGCTCGTTCGCGCTGATCGGCATCGGGGCGGTGGTGCTCGACGGCGCCGAGATCGGGGCGGATGCGCTGGTCGGCGCCGGTGCGGTGGTGACGGCGGGCACGGTGGTGCCGCCGCGCACGCTCGCGCTCGGGAGCCCCGCCCGCGTCGTGCGTGAGCTCGACGAGACGACGCTCGAGTGGAAGCGCAACGGCGTCCGCATCTACCAAGACCTCGCTCGCCGCAGCATCGCGACGCTGCGCCCCGCCACCCCGCTGCCCGCGCCCGAGCCCGGGCGCCCCCGCGTGAGCACGGGCGCCGACGTCTCCCGCCCCCTCCACGAGACCCGCGGCGGCCCCAGGTAGGCCGCGCCCCGCGATCGGTCTGCGCCGTGGGAGTGGCTACGCCGCCTGCGCGGGGTAGGCCGCGAGCAGCACGGCCGTGGCGCCCTCGATGGTCTCGTCGATCTGCTGCCGCGTCGGGGTCCACTCGACCAGCAGGAGCTTCGGCCAGAAGACGACGTTCGAGATCATGCCGAGGAACTGCGTGGCGGCGATCGTGGGGTTCGGCACCCGGAGCGCTCCGCGCTCGTCGGCAGCCGTCAGGTACGCGTGCACGCGTTCGAAGAACGGCTCCTTGCCGAGGTCGAACTGGATGCGGGCGAGCTCCGGAAAGCGCGGCGCCTCGGCGATGACCATGCGATGCAGTCCTGCCATTCCGGGTCGCAGCAGCAGGTCGGCGTACTGTCGCCCGAGGACCAAGAGCGCGGACTCCGGATGCGTCGGGTCGAGCGAATCGCCCGCCAGCGCGTTCCCGCCCCAGAAGTCGACGACGATCGCCTCGAAGAGATCGGCCTTGGTGGGGAACTGCTTGAACAGCGTGGCAGTCGACACGTCGGCCGCCGCAGCGATGCGCGCCAATGAGGTGCTGTCATAACCGTTCGCCGCGAAGAGCTCGGTCGCGGCCGCGATGATCGCCGACCGTTTCTCACCCGCGACCCGCTGGTGGTAGGTCAGCCCCGTTTCTGCCATGACCACAGTCTACGAGACAAAAGGTGAGTCACTTGACTCACCTTCCAGCGTGTGGCACGGTGGTGAGTCGAGTCACTCACCTTGAGCGGCTCATCGGATTCGAGAAGGGATCTGCCATGACACGATTCGACGGAAAGACGGTGCTCATCAGCGGGGGCGCGGGCGGCCAGGGCACGGCGCACGCACATGCCTACATCGCGGAGGGCGCGAACGTCATCGTCGGCGACATCCACGACGATGCGGGGGAGGCGTTGGCGGCAGAGCTCGGCGACCGCGCGATCTTCGCGCATCTCGATGTCACCGACGAAGCCGACTGGGCGGCGGCCGTCGCCGCGGGCGAGGAGTGGTTCGGGCCCCTCTCCGTCCTGGTGAACAACGCCGGCATCCCCAGCCCGGCCGTGCTCATCGAGGACGGCGACCTGGCGACCTGGCAGCGCATCCTCGACGTCAATCTCACCGGCCAGTACCTCGGCATCCGGGCGGCGGTGCCGTCACTGCGGCGGGGCGGCGGCGGCGCGATCGTGAACATCGCGTCGATGGCGGCGGATGTCGGAATCGCGTATCTCGCGCCGTACGTCGCCAGCAAGTGGGGGGTCCGGGGCCTCAGCCGGACGGCGGCGATCGAGTTGGCGCGGTACGGCATCCGCGTCAACGCGGTGCATCCGGGAGTCGTGCGCACGCCGTTCATCACGGAGCCGGCCGGCCCGAACGAGCCGCCCGTGGGCGAGACCTTCTCGCCCGACGCCCTTGCGGTGAAGCGCCTCGCCGAGCCGGAGGAGATCTCGCGCATCGTGCTCTACCTGAGCTCCGACGAGGCCGCGTTCGTAACCGGCGCCGACTTCGTGATCGACGGCGGCCTGCTGCTCGGCCCGGTCGTGCCGGCGGAGCAGAACGCATGAGCGCGCACTCCATCCGACTGAACCCTTCGAGCGAAAAGGATGCCCATGCCGCTCCCGCTCGATGACCGCATCCGCGCCCTTCTCGACGCGGGTGCCGGCCCGACCGGGTCGCCAGTGTTCGCGTCGTTCACGCCCGGCGACGTGGCCCTGCTGCGCCGGATCCTGAATGACGGCCTGGCCCAGATGAGGGGACTGCCCGACGTGCCGGGTCTCGTCGCGACCGACGACATCGTCGAGACGCCCGATCACGCGCGCATCCGGGTGCGGTGGACCGCGGAGGCCCCGACCCGGCCCACCCCGCCCGTCGGCACACCAGGCGCCGCCGTGCTCTACCTGCACGGCGGCGCCATGATCGCGGGCAGCGTCGACCTCTACGACCCGCTCGTGCGCACCTACGTGGGCTGGACGGGAGTGCCGTTCCTCTCGGTCGACTACCGCCTTTCCCCCGAAGCGCCCGCCGGCACGGCTGCGACCGACGCGCTGGCCGCGCTGCGCTGGCTCGTCGCCCACGCCCCCGCCCTCGGCGTCGACCCGAACCGGATCGCCGTGATGGGCGACAGCGCCGGCGGCGGCATCGCCGCAGCCCTCGCCGTGCTGGCCCGCGACGAGGGCATCCGTCTCGCCCGGCAGATCTTGATCTACCCCATGCTCGAGAACCGCGTCGTGCCCGACCCACAGCTCGAGGCGGCGGCCGCCATGTTCTCCTACGAGTTCGAACGCACCGCCTGGGCGGCCGTGCTGGGCGACACACCCGCACGTGATTCCGTACCCCCGACCGCGGTGCCCGCGAGGGCGCAGAATCTCGAGGGCGTCGCCCCGGCTTACATCGAGGTCGGCGAGCTCGACATCTTCCGCGATGCCGACGTCGCCTATGCGAGCCGGCTGTGGCACGCCGGGGTGTCGACCGAGTTGCACGTGCACCCCGGCTACCCGCACGCCTTCGACATCCTGCTCATGGCCGATCCAGCGGGGAACCGGCACCGAGACGAGAAGATCCGCGTCCTCCGCGCGATCTGACGCGAACCACAACCGAAGGAGCCACCATGGATGCCCGCATCGAGCACGCTCTGGCCATCACGCCGGCGTCGCCCGCCGCCGACCGCACCATCGACATCACGACGACGGGTGCGAAGACCGGTCGGCGTCGCCGGATCGAGATCTGGTTCTACCGGGTCGACGGCGAGATCTACCTCACCACCCAGCCCGCCTCGCGCGACTGGTACGCCAACCTGCTCGCCAATCCGGAGTTCACCTTCCACCTCAAGCACGACGTGCGAGCCGACATCGCCGCTCGCGCCGAACCCGTCCTCGATCCCAACGACCGACGCCGCATCTTCACGTCGATCATCGACGATCTGAACCAGCCTCGGCACCGCGCCTACATCGCCCAGCCGGTCGAGCCGCTCGACCGGTGGATGCGCGGCTCACCGCTGATGCGCGTCACCTTCACCGACGAGCGCTGACGGGCATCCGCTGCGCAGCGCCCGCGCTCGCGCCCGCCGTCAGAGGGCAGACTCTGCCAGGTAGGCGGCGAGTTCCTGCGGTGGGGCGTCGATGATCCAGCACTCCTTGATCACACCACCCTCGATGCGATACGTGGCGGTGCGCACATACGGGAAGCGCACTCCGTCGCTCTTGCGCTGCAGCGTCTCCTCGATGACGAGGGTGACGCGCTCGCCGCCGCCGAAGACGTCGATGATCTCGCCGAACTCGATGTTCGGGCGGGCGACCCCGCCGAGCTCATGATCCTGCTGATCGGGATGGGGTCGGCCTGGTCACCGGCCAGCAACGTCTACACGGCAACGCCGGACGAACCCGAGCGCGACCACGACGCCCGACGTGCCCTCTTGCGCGACGCGGTGGCTCGCGTGGTCAGACCCGACGCCTAAGATCCATACATGGCCGCGTCATCGGAGCCACCCAAGCGCCCCACGATGATCGATGTCGCCAAGCGAGCCGGGGTCAGCCTCAAGACGGTGTCCCGCGTGGTCAACAACGTGCCCACCGTCGAGCGGGTGGAGGTGTTCTCGGTGCAGCAGGTGCCCGGTGTCGGCAAAGAACAGGGGTGGTTCGAGCTCGACGCGGGCAGCCAGTCGGTGTGGCCGACGGTCACCGGCCCCAACTTCGAGTCGGGGTTCTCGGACTCGATCCTGCAGATGTGGGCCGTGTTCCTGGCCGAGCGGGCGGATGCGCTGGGCGACCGCTTCGGCGCGGCCCGCCCCGAGGAGGCAGCGTTCACCCACGCCATCTACCGGGCGGCGATCGAGTCCCACCGCGAGCACGCGGCCGTGCGCCCGTAGCGCGCCGTCGCTAGACCCCGAGGGTGCTCGCGAGGCGGGCGCGGTGCGTGGCGGGGGTGCCGAAGAGCTGGCCGAGGGCGTGGGCGCGCTTGAACACGAGCTGCGCGTCGTGCTCCCAGGTGATGGCGATGCCGCCGTGCAGCTGCACGGTCTCGGCGGCGATGAGGTCGAGCGCGTCGCCGCACCACGCCTTCGCGACCGCCGCGAGCTCGGGCAGCGCCGGGTCGTCGACGGCGTTCGCCCAGGAGGCGGCGCGCGATGCACTCCGCGCCGTCTCGAGCCGCACGTGCATGTCGGCCATGCGGTGCTTGAGCGCCTGGAACGACCCGATCGGCCGGCCGAACTGCACCCGCTGCTTCGCGTACTCGACCGTCATCGTGAGGCCGCGCTCGGCCACCCCGATCTGCTCGGCGCACACGGCCACGAGAGCGCGATCGCGCACGCGGTCGAACACCGCGCTCCACGACTCGTCGGCGCCGAGACCGAGCGGAGCGGCGGGCACCGCGTCGAACCGGTACGTCGCGAACCGCAGCGTCGGGTCGAGCGCGGGGGTGCGGATGCGCGTGAGCGCGCCCGGGTCGGTCACCTCGAAGAGTGCCGGCCCGTCGGGCGTCTGCGCGATCGCGAGCACCAGTGACGCCGCGGCACCGTCGAGCACGAGCGGAACCGTGCCCGTCAGCGTTCCGGCGGCGGCGTCGTATCGCACGTCGACCGCCGCCGGCGCCCACCGCCCGTGCGGGTCGGCCCACGCCAGCGCGGCGATCGCCTCGCCCGACGCGACGGCGGGCAGCAGCCGCGCCGCGGCGGCCGCGTCGCCGGTCTCGAGCACCGCAGCCGCGGCGATCGCCACCGACCCGAGGTAGGGCGACGGGGCGAGCGCCGCGCCCAGCCGCTCGAGCACCAGCGACTGCTCGAGCCGGGTGAACCCGGCGCCGCCGAACTCCTCGGGGATCGCCAGCGACGCCGCCCCGATCTCCTCGGCGAGGGTGCGCCAGAGCTCCTCGTCGTAACCCGCCGGCGACTCCATCGCCTGGCGCACCGCCGGGCTGCCGGAACGCTCCTGCAGCAGATCGGTGAGGATGTCGACCAGCTCGCCCTGCTCCTCGCTCAACTCGAATCGCATCAGCGGATGCTCCCCTCACGACTTTCACGACGCAGTACCTCGGCGATCCGGGCGCGGTGATGATCGGCGGTGCCCCAGGCCGAACGCAGCGCCTCGGCCTCGGTGAGCCACAGCCCGAGGTGGTGCTCCTGGGTGTAACCGATCGCCCCGTGCACCTGCAGCGCGGTGCGCCCGGCCCGGCGCGCCGCCTCGCCCGCAGCGACCTTCGCGGCCGAGACCGCGCGGGCCCGCCCGTCCCGCTCGCCCTCGGCCGGCGACCCGTCGATGCGCACGGCGGCGCCCCACACCAAGGGGCGGGCGAAGCTCACCGCCACCCGCACGTCGGCCAGCGCGTGCTTGATCGCCTGGAACTCCCCGATCGGTCGGCCGAACTGCTCCCGCACGAGCGCGTACGAGACGGCGTCCTCGAGCATCCGCTCCGCCGCCCCCACCAGCAGGGCAGCGGTCGCGAGTGCTCCCTCGTCGAAGGCGGCCGCGACCGCCTCCGGGTCGACCTCGACCCCCGCGTCGGCCGGTTCGAGCGATGACAGCCGGCGCGTCGGCGAGACGGATGCCCGTTCGTCGGACTCCGCCACCGGCTGTGCCGCGTGCAGCCGGCCGTCGCGCACGAGATACCGCAGCCGCGCATCCGCCGCGCCCAGCGCGAACGGAACGACCGGTGGCACGGCGACAGTCGCAACCGCACCTCCGGCGAGCGCCGACCGCCCCTCGGCGTCGACGAGGCGCGGCAGCACCGCCACCGATTCCGCCCAGGGCCCGGGCAGCCCGTGGTATCCGACGCGTTCGAGCACGGCGACGAGGTCGCCGGCGCTCCCGCCGATCCCCCCGTCGGCCTCGGGCACGCGCAGCCCGATCACGCCCATCTCGCCGAGCTGCCGCCACACCTCCCGCGCCGGGCCGCGGTCGCCGCGCGCGGCGGCCTGCACGATCTCCACGCCGCCGAGCGTGCCGGCGACGTCGTCGATCGCCTCGGCGAACGACTCCTGCTCCTCCGTGGGTGCGAACCGCATCACGACCTCCGTCCGTCGGCGCCGCGCGGAAGCCCGAGCAACCGCTCCGCGATGATGTTGCGCTGCACCTCGTTGGTGCCCGCGTAGATGGGGCCGGCCAGGGCGAAGAGGTAGTCGTCGACCCAGCGCCCATCGTCAGTCGCCCCGGGTCCGCGCAGTTCGGCCGCCGGGCCGAGCAGTCGCAGGCCGGCCTGCTGGATGCGCACGTCGAGCTCCGACCAGAACACCTTGTTCACGCTGCCCTCCGCGCCGACGGTGCCACCCGCCTGAACCCGGGTCACCGTGTTCCAGGTGAACAGGCGGTAGGCCTCCGCGCCGATCCAGGCGTCGACCACGTCATCGGTTGCCGCGGGCTCGGCATCCGGATGCGACCGCCACAGCCCCACGAGCCGGTCGGCCGCCGCCAGGAAGCGGCCGGGCGAGCGCAGCGACAATCCGCGCTCGTTGCCGGCCGTGCTCATCGCCACCTGCCAGCCCGCGCCCGGCTCACCGAGCACGTCCTCGTCGGGCACGAACACGTCGTCGAAGAAGATCTCGGCGAAGCCGCTGTCGCCGTCGAGCTGGGCGATCGGGCGCACGGTGAGCCCGGGCGCGTCCAGCGGGAACAAGAAGTAGGTGAGCCCGCGGTGCCGCGACGCCTCGGGGTCGGAGCGGAACAGCCCGAAACCCCGGTCGGCCCAGACGGCTCGCGAGCTCCAGATCTTCTGCCCGTTGAGCACCCAGCCACCGCGAGCGTCATCGCGGGTGGCGGTGGAGCGGATGGCCGCCAGATCGCTGCCGGCCCCGGGCTCCGACCAGGCCTGCGCCCAGATCAGCGAGCCGTCGGTCATGGCGGGCAGGTAGCGTCGCTGCTGCTCGGGGGTGCCGTGCTCGAACAGGATCGGGGCGAGCAGCGAGATGCCGTTCTGCGCCACCCGGGTCGGAGCGCCCGAGCGGTAGTACTCCTCCTCGAACAGCACCCACTCCACCAGGCTCGCGTCGCGGCCGCCGAACTCCTGCGGCCAGGCCACGACCGACCAGCCGCCCGCAGCCAGCTCGGCCTCCCACTCGCGGTGAGCGCGGAAGCCCTCCTCGGTGTCCATCGACGGCAGGCCCGCCGGCACATGTTCGGCCAGCCAGGCGCGCGCCTCGGCGGCGAAGGCCTGCTCGGCCTCGGTCAGGTCGAGGTTCATCGGCCGCCCTCCGCGTCCTTGATGCGGCGCACGTCCACGCCACCGAGCGAGTCGCCGCCCACCTCCGCGTTGTGCGCGTGCGCCGCGTGGTGCAGGCCGAACACCGAGTCCATGCCGGCGCGGAGCCCCTGCAGGTCTTCGGCCTGATTCACCGCCTTCTTCGCCAGGGCGAGGCCGAGTCGCGGCATCTCGGCGATCCGCTCCGCCAGCTGCAGGGTGCGCTCCTCGAGCTCGGCGCGCGGCACGACGTGGTTCACCATGCCGAGTTCGTAGGCGCGGGCCGCGGGCATCCGCTCGCCCGTGAACAGCATCTCCTTCGCCGCGCGCGGGTTGGTGACCCACGGATGCGCGAAGTACTCCACCCCCGGGATGCCCATCCTCACCACAGGGTCGCTGAAGAAGGCGTCGTCGGCGGCCACGATGAAGTCGCACGACCACGCCAGCATCAGGCCGCCCGCGATGCAGGCGCCCTGCACCATCGCGATGACGGGCTTCGGGATCTCGCGCCAGCGCCGGCACATGCCGAGATAGACCTCGGACTCGCGGGCGAAGCGGGAGTCGACCCCGGCGGCCGGAACGTGGTCCCACCAGATGACCGCCTTGCGCTCGAAGCTCTGGTCGATGTCGCGGCCGGGGGTGCCGATGTCGTGGCCCGCGCAGAAATGGTCGCCGTTGCCACCGAGCACGATCACCTTCACCGCGTCGTCGTCGACGGCGCGCACGAAGGCGGCGTCGAGCGCGTAGGTGACCCGGGAGTTCTGGGCGTTGCGGTACTGCGGCCGGTTGAGCCGCACGAACGCGACCGGGCCGCGCACCTCGTAGGTGACGACCTCTTCATCGGTGACCGCCGCATCCGTCGATTCAGGGGCGTCGGGGGCCATGCGAGCTCCTCTCTGAACTCCAGACCAAACATTTGCTTGGTTTCTGTTAGCATACGGGAGACGGATGCCGAAGGCCAATGACGGCCGGACCGGAGAATGACGACGTGACGACGGAACAAGCGGCCGACGACAAGCTGCGGCAGGAGATCCGCGACTGGCTGGAGAGCAATCTCACCGGCCGGTTCGCCGCTCTGCGTGGCCTCGGCGGCCCCGGCCGCGAGCACGAGGCCTTCGAGGAGCGTCTCGAGTGGAACCGGCACCTCGCCGCCGGCGGCTGGACCTGCGTGGGCTGGCCGGTGGAGTTCGGCGGGCGCGGGCTGTCGCTCGCCCAGCAGGTGATCTTCCACGAGGAGTACGCGAAGGCGAACGCCCCCGGCCGGGTGAACCATCTGGGCGAGGAGCTGCTCGGGCCCACGCTGATCGAGCTCGGCACCGACGAGCAGCGCGCCCGGTTCCTGCCGAAGATCGTGGCCGTGGAGGAGCTGTGGTGCCAGGGCTACTCCGAGCCCGGCGCCGGCTCCGACCTCGCCGCCGTCTCGACCCGCGCCCGGCTCGTCGACGGGCGCTGGGTGATCAACGGCCAGAAGATCTGGACCTCGCTCGCCCAGCAGGCCGACTGGTGCTTCGTGGTGGCGCGCACCGAAGAAGGCAGCGCTCGGCACCACGGCCTCTCCTACCTGCTCGTGCCGATGGACCAGCCGGGCGTGGAGGTGCGGCCGATCATCCAGCTCACCGGCACCTCGGAGTTCAACGAGGTGTTCTTCGACGACGCCGAGACGGCCGCCGACCTCGTCGTGGGCGAGGTCGGCGGCGGCTGGGCGGTGGCCATGGCCACCCTCGGCTACGAGCGCGGGGTGTCGACACTGGCGCAGCAGATCGCCTTCCGGCGGGAGCTCGACGCGGTGATCGAGGCGGCACGGGCATCCGGAACGATCGACGACCCGGTGGTGCGCGACGGCATCGCCGAGGCGCAGGTCGGTCTCGAGGTGATCCGTCTGCACGCCCTGCGCACGCTCGGCGGGGAGCAGGGCTACAACGCCTCCGTCACCAAACTGCTCTGGGCGCAGTGGCGCCGATCGCTCGGTGAGCTCGCCATGGCGGCGGCCGGCCCGCTCGCGCTCACCGTGAGCGAAGCGCCCTACGAGCTCGATGAGCTGCAGACCCTGTTCCTGTTCAGCCGGGCCGACACCATCTACGGCGGTTCGGACGAGATCCAGCGCAACGTGATCGCCGAGCGGCTGCTCGGCCTGCCGAGAGAGGCCCGCCCGTGACCCGAATCCGACTCGCCCCGCCGGAGTACCTTCCCCCGCACGACCTGTTGGGCGGCCGGCATGTGGTGGTGACCGCGGCCGCCGGTGCGGGCATCGGCTCGGCGACCGCCGTCCGGTGCCTCGAGGAGGGTGCCGCGACGGTGGTGATCGGCGACACCCACGCCGGGCGACTGGCCGCGGCCGAGGAGGAGCTCGCCGAACGCTTCGGGGCCGACCGGGTGCGGTCGCAGGTGTGCGACGTTACCGACGAGGCGCAGGTGGAGGCCCTGCTCGACCTCGCCGAAGCATCCGGTGGCCTCGACGTGATGATCAACAACGCCGGGCTCGGCGGCACGGTCTCCATTCTCGAGATGACCGACGAGCAGTGGTCGAAGGTGCTCGACGTGACGCTCGGCGGCACGTTCCGCTGCGTGCGGGCGGCGGGCCGGCGGATGGTCGCGGCCGGCACCGCGGGCGTGATCGTGAACAACGCCTCGGTGATCGGTTGGCGGGCGCAGGAGGGACAGGCGCACTACGCGGCGGCGAAGGCCGGTGTGATGGCGCTGACCCGCTCGGCGGCGATCGACCTGGCGCCGCACGGCATCCGGGTGAATGCCGTGTCGCCCTCGCTCGCGATGCACCCCTTCCTCGAGAAGGTGACCTCGCCCGAACTGCTCGACGAACTGACCGCCCGCGAGGCCTTCGGGCGCGCGGCCGAGCCCTGGGAGATCGCGAACGTGATGGTCTTCCTCGCCAGCGGCTACTCCTCGTACATGACCGGCGAGGTCGTGTCGGTCAGCAGCCAACATGCCTGAGCCCGTTTCTCCCCCGATCGCCGTTTGGAGCATCCGATGACCACCGCCTACCTCGTCGACGCCGTGCGCACCCCCGTGGGGCGGCGCGGCGGATCGCTCGCCGGCATCCACTCCGCCGACCTCGGCGCGCACGCCCTCTCGGCCCTCGTCGAGCGCTCGGGCATCGACCCGGGTGCGGTCGACGACGTCGTCATGGGCTGCACCGACACGCTCGGCTCACAGGCCGGGAACGTCGCGCGTACGGCATGGTTGGTGGCCGGATTTCCCGAGCACGTTCCCGGGGTGACGATCGATCGGCAGTGCGGGTCGAGTCAGCAGGCCGTGCACTTCGCCGCGCAGGCGGTGCTCTCGGGCACCGCGGATCTGGTGGTCGCCGGCGGGCTGCAGAACATGTCGGCCATCCCGATCTCGTCGGCGATGAGCGTGGGGCAGCAGTTCGGGTTCAGCACCCCGTTCGCGGAGTCGCCCGGCTGGCGCGCGCGCTACGGCGACCAGGAGGTGTCGCAGTTCCGTGCGGCGGAGCTGATCGCGGACAAGTGGGAGCTCAGCCGGGAAGCGATGGAGGAGTTCGCGCTGTCGAGCCACCAGCGGGCGATCGAGGCGATCGACTCGGGCCGGTTCGAGCGGGAGATCGCGCCGGTGATCGGTCTGGAGACCACCTCGGGTGAGGCTGCTTCGCTGAGCGTCGACGAGGGACCGCGACGCGACACCTCGCTGGCGAAGATGGCCGGGCTGCCGACGCTCACCGAGGGCGGCCGCATCACGGCGGCCGTCGCCTCGCAGATCAGCGACGCGGCGAGCGCGGTGCTCGTGGCGTCGGAGGACGCGGTGCGGGAGCACGGGCTGACGCCGCGGGCGCGCATCCACCACATCTCGGTGCGGGGCGACGACCCGGTCTGGATGCTCACCGCGCCCATCGAGGCGACGCGTCACGCGCTCGCGCGGGCGGGCATGACGGTTGACGACATCGACCTGTTCGAGGTGAACGAGGCCTTCGCCTCGGTGGTGCTGGCATGGATGAAGGAGCTCGACGTGCCGCGCGAGAAGGTGAACGCGAACGGGGGCGGCATCGCGCTCGGGCATCCGATCGGCGCGACCGGCACGCGGCTCATGACGACGCTGCTGCACGAGCTCGAGCGCACCGGCGGCCGGTACGGACTGCAGGCGATGTGCGAGGGCGGCGGGCTGGCGAACGTCACCATCATCGAGCGCCTCTGAGCCGGGCCGGCTCGGTGCGGGCCCGACCCTGAGCGCGGCTGGTCTCAGGCCACGAGGTGCTCCGCCGAGAGACGACCCGCGAAGGCGAGGTCGTCGTCGTCGATGCGCGCCAGCACACGCTCGAACTCGTCGAGGCTGCCCGGCCACTTGGTCACCACGCGCCCGTTGCCGCCCACGCGGTACCAGCTCTCGCAGCCGCCGATCTCCCAGACGCTCCGCGACATCATCTCCGTCAGCTCCTCGTCGAACGCCGCCTGCGCCCGGTCGGTGACGACGACGGATGCGGCGCCGTGCGCATCCGCGTCGTCCATCAGTCGCGCCACGAAATCGGTCTGCGCCTCGATGACGCCGATGATCGAGCCCGACGCCTGCGTGTTCGGCCCGGTGATGAGGAAGAGGTTGGGGAATCCCTTCACCAGGGTGCCCTTGTAGGCCTGCGGGCCGCCCTCCGCCCATTCCTCGGCGAGGGTCCAGCCGCCGGCGCCCACGAACTCGACGTGCGAGAGCATCTCGGTGGCCCGGAATCCCGTGGCGAGCACCACCACGTCGGCCTGCCACTCCTGGCCGCGCTCGGAGACCACGCCGTCGCTCGTGAAGCGCGTGATGGCGGTGTCGTACACCGTGGTCTTCGGCGAGGCCAGGGCGGGATAGAAGGCGTTCGACACGACCGGCCGGCGGCAGCCGAATCGCGAGTCCGGGGTGAGGATGCGACGCAGCTCCGGATCGGCGATGGCCGACTCCATGTGCTCCTTCCACACGCGCTCCGCGTTCGAGAGGAACTCCTCGTCCATCACCGCCTGCGCGTGCGTGGAGTGGTTCCAGAAGTCGTACTGCTCCTTGCGCAGCGCCAGAAGCTCTTCCGGATGCTCCCGGAAGCGCTGCTTCGCCGCCTCGTCGTAGAGCTCCTCCGGCTTCGGCATCACGTGCGGGGCGGTGCGGATCGAGACCAGCACCGACTCCGCCACGTCGACCGCGTGCGGCACCACCTGGATGGCGCTCGCGCCGGCACCGATCACGGCGACGCGTTTGCCCGCCAGATCGAGATCGGCCGGCCACTCGGCGGTGTGCACGACGCGGCCGCCGAACTCCGCCATGCCGGGCAGATCGGGGATGAGCGGCTGGTTCAACGTGCCGAGCGCCGACACCAGGAAGCGGCACTCCAGGCTCTCCCCCGTCGACAGGTCGAGCCGCCATCGCCCGGTCTCCTCGTTCCACGCGGCCCGCGTCAGGGCCGTGCCGAACAGGATGCGGTCGCGGATGCCGAGGTCGTCGATCACCCGGTTGTTGTAGGCGAGGATCTCGGCCTGCAACGCGTAATTGCTCGACCATTCAGGGCTCTGCGCGAACGACAGGCTGTAGAGGTGGGCGGGAACGTCGCAGGCCGCGTTCGGGTACACGTTGTCGCGCCACACCCCGCCCGCCTCACGCTCCTTCTCGAGCAGCACGAAGTCGTGGCGGCCGTGCTCGATCAGTTCGTGCGCGGCCGACAGCCCACTGAAGCCGACACCGGCGATGACCGTCTCGACGAAACGCGCGCCCCGGCCGCTCATCGCACACCCCCGGCCAACGCGTCGGCCCGGCGGAGCTCGTCGGCGAAGCGCTCGAATCCGTCCCGGCGCCGCAGCGGCTGCGGAATGCCGAGAGTCCGCAGCGTCGCCGCCAGATCGGTCGGCACACTCTGCTTCGGCGGCACCACCGACGACTCCGTGCCGGACCCCACCACCACCTCGACGCCCGGGAAGACGTCACGCAAGGTCTCCGCGAGCTCCTCGATCGTGGTCGTCTCCTGCGAGCCGATCGTGAACCAGGTGAAGGTGTCCTCCATCGGCACGGTGACGGCCGCCGCGACCGCCCGCCCCACATCCCCCGCGTACACCAGTTCGGTGGTGGAGATGATGTTGGCCGGCAACTCGATGCTCTCGCCCCGCACGCCGCGCAGCACCTGCGCCTCGATCGCCGCGCTGCCGACGCCGCCGCCGAGGTTCGGGCCGTAGCCGTAGACCACGGTGGGGCGGATGGCCGCCACCTCCAGCCCGCTCGACGCGGCATAGGCGCTCAGCAGGTGCTCCGAGGCGAGCTTGGAGGCGATGTAGTAAGAGGTGAAGTGGGTCATCAGGGGTGAATCCTCGGTGATGGGCCCGGGCTGCTCCTCCGAGAACACGCTCCAGCTGCTGATCGGCACGAACCGGGTCGCGCCGGCCGCCACCGCCCAGCCCGCCAGCCACGCAGGCACCTCCACGTTGACCGAGATGGTCTCGAGCAGGTCGCGCTGGGCTCGTGCCGCGATGAGTGCCGCGGTGTGCACCACGGCATCCACCCGCACTCCGTCGAGCGCGGCCTCGCGGCCGGCCCGGTCGGTGAGGTCGGCTTCGATCAGCCGCACCGGCCCGCCCTCGGCGACGGCCTCTGCTCCCAGCACGTCGCGAACGTAGTCGCGCGGCATGCTGCGGTCGAGCAGCGTCACCCGCCAGCCGTCGGCCAGCAGTTCGCGGGCGGTCGAGGTGCCGACCATGCCGGCGCCGGTGATGAGCACGTGGCGCTCTGTCACGAGGTTCTCCTTGTCGAGTGGTGCGGATGCGGTCGGTGCGGAGCGGTCAGCGCCGCAGTTCCCGCTGGGCCAGGTTGGGCAACAGGATGCCGGCGACCAACGTGATCACGGCGACGCCGATCACGTAGAACGCGGGCGAGGTGGGGATGCCCGTGGCGGTGATGAGAAGAGTACAGATCAACGCACCGAACCCGCCGAAGACGGCCACCGAGATCGCCGAGCCGATCGACACGAGCGAGCCGCGCCGCTTCGTGGCGAACAGCTCCGAGATCGTGGAGCTGCCGGTTCCGGCGATGGCGGCGGTGGGGATGGCGAAGATCACCTGGGCGAGCACGACGAAGCCGAACGAGTGGCCCGCCACGATCATCCAGAACAACGGGTAGGCGAGCACGATGTAGCCGATCGCCGCCCCGATGATGAAGGGCTTTCGGCCGTAGCGGTCGGAGAGATGACCGGCCAGGGGGATCAGCACCACGGCGACGAGGCAGCCGATGCAGGTGGCCCAGAGCGCCTCCTGCGGCGCGACGCCCGCGAAGTTCGCGGTGAAGGTCGGCATGTAGTTGATGGTGACCATCGAGGTGACCGCCCACAGCGCCACCACACCGATCGTGAGGAAGAAGCCGGCCACAGCACCCAGCTCTTTGGCACGCTGGCCCGACGTCGCGCCGAGCCCGGCATCCGCCTCGGTCTCCTCCGTGGCCTCGGTGAACACGGGCGTCTCGGAGACTCGGCGGCGCAGCACCAGCACGATGATGGCGAGCGCCGAGCCCAGGATGAACGGGATGCGCCAGCCCCAGGAGGCCATGACCTCCGGGCCGAGGATCGCGGTGAGCGCCGCCACGAACAGCACGCCCACGAGGAGGCCGCCGTAGGTCGCCACCTGGTGGAAGCTGCCGAAGAAGCCGCGCCGCTTGGGGTTCGCCCATTCCACCAGGAACACGGCCGAGCTGCCGAACTCACCACCGGCCGAGAAGCCCTGCAACAGCCGTCCGAAGATGATCACGAACGCGCCGAACGCGCCGAAGGTGACGTAGCTGGGGGCGATGCCTACGAGGAGCGAGCCTCCCGCCATCATCAGCATCGAGAGCAGCATCACCGACTTGCGGCCCTTGCGGTCGACCAGCGGACCGAGCACGAGGGCACCGAGCGGGCGGGCGATGAAGCCGACGGCGAAGACACCGAAAGCCGAGAGGAGGGCCGCCACCGGATCTTCTCCTGGAAAGAAGTTGGCGGCGATGTAGACGGCGAGAAATCCGTAGACGGTGAAGTCGTACCACTCGAGCACGTTGCCCAGAGTGGCGAGCACCGTGGCGCGCACGCGGGCACGGGACGAGGTGTCGACCACCTGCGCGGGGCTTTGTTGCAACGAACTCGTCATTGAGATCTCCTAGTTTCACAACGTCGTGAGCGGGCGTCGTACCCGCCGATAATCGAGGGTAAGACGCCCGCTCAGGGGGCACATCTCTTTTCTGTCTGGCGAAATATCAGCTCGCCAAAACGGCGATGCGCCGTGCGTGATCGGGGTGTCCGACCGGCACGATGCTGGAATACAACGCCGTCCAGCAACCCGGGCAGCAGTACTGCCGGAACACGACCTCGTCGTCGACGTAGTTCGCGTGGTCGGAGGTCACCTGGGGGCCGGCCTCCGTCGGCGCCCCGTCGAAGGTGGCGAGCCGCAACCGGTCGTCGTGCGCCGAGTCGGCGAGTTGCTGGCCGCAGTGCGCACAGGCGACCAGGCCGACTCCTCCGTCGTCACCGACGATCTGCACGAGGTTGTCGTCGATGCGGCGGCCCCCGTCGAGACCGAGCACGGGATAATCAGCGACGACGTCGTCCACCGTGGAGCGAGCACGACGCTCGTCGCGCACGGCCCTGCGAAGCGTCTCGGTGGCGACCTCATCGAGCCGCCCCTCGGCATCCACCCGCACGCCGTAGCTCTTCTCCGCGGCCTGGGGGGAAACCTTGCCGGTACGCAGGTCGTCGACCACGGCCCGCGGGTCGCGCGAGAGCGGGTCGCCATAACCACCGCCACCCTGCCAGTGCATGTAGAGGACTTCGCCCGGGGCGACGTAGCTCTGCGCGTAGTTCTGGCCGACCTCGATGCGGCCGCCGATCTCCGCCAACCCGACGGGCATCGTCCCCGCGGCGAAGGAGTCGAGCACGTTCACGTCGCGCACCAGCACATCGAGCCCGGTGTTGCCGGGGTAGCCGCCGGCCAGGCCGTTGTTCTGCGACACCGCCTTACCGGCGCTGGCGAAGACGAGGCCCATCGGAACGGATGTGCCGATCGGCGTCATCGCGAGCGAGGCGCTCACTCCGCCGCGCTGACGACCGGGGCCACCCGAGTCGGCCTCCTCCCGGCGCCAGAGCACAAGCATCGGGTAGAGGAACTCGGACATCTCGGTGTCGGGGATGCGCCCCATCGGGATGCAGAAGAGCCCGCCCGTGTCCATCCCGTCGACCGTGGGCCGGGCGCCGTAGCCACCGGACATCGGCTCCATCAGAATGTTGAGGAACGGTACCGGCACCGCCCCGCGCTCGTCGAGCCCGGCGATCACCGCCGTGTCCCACGTGCCGCAGCAGGAGGCCTGCACGCTCTTGCCGAGATCGACCGAACGGTCGAGCATCTGCGAGAGGCACTCGGCGACGAGCGTGCCGGTGAGCCAGGCGGGCCCGATGGGTCCCCGGCTGACGGCGGCCGGGAAGGTGGCGTTGTTGATGGTGCCCTCCTCCGCCACCAAGTCGAAGCAGCGCATCAACCCGCCGGCCGACCACGGGATGTCGTTGGCGAGGATCGGCAGCAGCGCCAGCATCACGCCGCCGCGCATGCCCGCGTAGGTGCAGTTGATCACGCCGGCTTGCGGATCAGTGCCGGTGAAGTCGAAGGAGAGGTGGTCGCCCTGCTTCGACATCGCCAGGGTGATCTTGTGCAGGCTCCGGTCCCCCTCGTGCGACTGGTCCTGGTAGCCGGTGGCCTTCCAGGTGCCGTCGGGGAGTTCGGCGAGCTTGGCGCGCAGGCGCGACTCGGAGTCGGCCATCATCCGCTTCATCACGGCCTTCACCGTGTCGGCGCCGTAACGCTCGATCACCTCGTGCAGACGGGTGCGGCCCACGTTGTTGGCACCGATCTTCGCGCGGAGGTCGAGGCCCACGAGCATCGGCACCCGGGAGCGGCGGGTCCACAGGTCGGCGATGTCGTCCTGCAGCTCGAACCCGCGCACGACCTTCACCGGTGGGGTCGGCAGCGACTCGCTGAAGATGTCCTGCGCCGCCGGCGAGAACGAGCCGAGGCCCACGCCGCCGAGGTCGGGTTCGTGACAGATCGCGCTCGTCCAGGCGAACAGCTGCCCGTCGTGGAACACCGGTTGATACACGATCACGTCGTTCTGGTGCAGGCCGCCGCCCACCCAGGGGTCGTTGCAGAGGAACATGTCCCCCTCGACGATGCCGGGGTTCGTGGCCCGATGCTGCAGCGTCCAGTAGACCGCGAGGTCGACGGCGCCGACGAGCATGGTGTTGTAGAGGCCGACCTGCACCTCCTGGCCGTACTCGTCGCCGATCGCGAAGTCGAAGTCGTTGGCGTCGGTGACGATCGGCGAGCCCGACATGCGCTTCAGGGCCTCGCCCATCTCCTCGGTCACCGACCACAGACGGTGGCGGATGACCTCGTAGGTCAGCGCATCCACCGCGTCGATCTGCTCCTGGGTGACGGTGTGCATCCGGAGCGTGTCGGGGATGTACTGCTGCAGCTCCTCGGGGCTCAGCGGACGGCTCGAGTAGACCTCCGAGCCCGGGATGGTCATGCTCATGAGTTCGCTCCGTTCTGGCTGGTGGCCTGGGTGTTCTCGGGGCGCACCCCGGTGTCGATCAGGAGATTGCCGCGGGGGTCGACCGTTCCGGTCATGCCGCCCGGCACGACCACGGTGGTGGTGGGCACCTGCACGATGGCCGGGCCCGGGATGCGGTGGCCGGCGCGCAGCAGTGTGTAGTCGTAGACGGCGGTGTCGACGAACCCGTTCCCGTCGAGCCGCACCGGCCGGTGGTCGAGCACCGCGGCCGAGGCGTCGGCGCCGTCGCCCGGCTCGATCAACGGGAGCTCGAGCGAGAGCGGCAGCGCGCCGACGGCCCGCACCCGGTAGGTGATGGCCTGCACGCCCGCGGCCGCGAACCCGGAGCCGGCCCCGAAGAGCTCTTCGTACCGGTGCTCGAAGCGGTGCGCGGCCTCCGCCAGCTCCTGCTCGGTGACCGGGGAGGCGATCTCGATGGGAAGCTCGGCGAGTTGCATGGCGAAGCGCATGTCGAGCTCGCGGTGCAACTCGACGCTCTCGAAGGTGATGCCTTGGCGTTCCAACGCGTCGAGCACTCGCCGTTCGAGACCTTGGAAGTTCCGCTCCACCTTTCCCGCATCGGTGGGCAGGGACACCGGATCGGACAATTCGGCCGCGAGCACGATGTCGCTCGTGGCGAGGCCGTAGGCCGAGAAGGCCGAGGCCACGGGCCCGAGCGGCACCACCACCTCGCTCACGCCGAGCTCCGCGGCGTAGGCGGCGCAGTTGGCGGGGCCGGCACCGCCGAAGGCGTAGAGCACGAAGTCGCGCGGATCGTGCCCGGCCTCGACGACGGTCTTCCGCAGGAGGTCGCCGGTCTGGGCGTTCTGGACGGCGTAGATCGCGGCCGCTGCATCCTCCACCGAGAGGCCGAGGGGCTCCGCGATGCGGGTGCGGATGGCCTCTCTCGCCTTCTCCAGGTCGAGCCCCTTGCGCCCGCCGAGGAGTCCGGAGGTCGGCAGGATGCCGAGTACGAGGTTCGCGTCCGTGTTGGTGGGCTCGCTTCCGCCTTGGCCGTAGCAAGCGGGGCCGGGCACCGCCTGCGCGCTCTTCGGACCCACCTGCAGGTTGCCGCCCTGGTCGATCCAGGCGATGGCGCCACCCCCGGAGCCGATTGCGTGCACCTCGAGGGTGGGCACGTTCACCGGGTGGTGGTTGATCACGGTGCCGGAGGAGCGCACGGGTTCGCCGTCGACCACGAGACCGACGAGGAAGGTGGTGCCGCCGACATCCGTCGCGACGACATTGCGGTGACCGAGCTGCTTGCCGAGAGCCACGGCACCGACCACCCCGCCCGTGAGCACCGAGCCCACCGTGCTGATGGCGGTGGCCGGAGCTTCGCCGGCGACGATCGCCCCGCCGTTGCTCTGCATCACGAGCAGCGGGCCCTGGAGCCCGTGCTCCCGGAGCGTGCCCTCGAGGTTCTCGAGGTAGCTCGCCAGCCCCGGCCCGATCTGCGTGCTCATGATCGTGGTGGCGCTGCGGGAGAACTCGCGGATGCGCGGGCTCACCTCCGACGAGAGCGACACGAAGGTCTCCGGCGCCATCTCCCGCACGATCTCGCGGATGCGCCGCTCGTGCGCGTCGTTGCGGAACGACCAGAGCAGCGACACCGCGATGGCGCTGATGCCCTGCGCGAGGATGTCGGCCACGGCCTGCCGCACGTTCTGCTCGTCGAGGGCCACGACGACTCCACCGTCGCGGTCGACCCGTTCGGTCACCTCGAAGGTGCTGCTCTTCGGGATGAGGCCGTGCGACTTGGACTGGGTCATCACGCTCTGCAGCTGCTCCGGCGAGCTGCCGAGGTAGCGCCCTTCGACGTTCATGATGTAGATCGAGTCGCCGTGACCGCGCGTGGTGATGAAGCCCACCGGCGGCACGTTGCCCATGACCAGGGCGTTCAGCGACGAGGTGGTGCCGTGTGCGATGTGCCGGGTGTCGGCGAGCATCGCCTCCAGGCTCAGGCCGAGCTGCTCGGCGAGCACCCGCAGCACGTCGATCACTCCCGCCGAGTAGTCGGGCGGGGTGGAGGGGGCCTTGGCCCCCACGATGTTGCCCTGGTCGTCGGCGAGAACGGCATCCGTGAAGGTGCCTCCCACGTCGACTCCGATGACATAGCTCATACTGAACGCTCCTTTGCGTAGACAGGCGTCCGGCGCCTGTACCGGGGTGATTCCGACCGTAGGGCCTCCGAGGGAGAGGCGACTCCGGTTTTCTGGCTGTCAGAACGGGGAAGGTGACGCTCAGCCCAGCCGGCGCACGAGGTAGTCCCACACGGCGCCGAGGGCCTTGGCGCTGTAGATGATCTCGCGCTTCGCGAGCGCCTCCTCGTCGTCCGACCACGAGGTCGCTCCGCCGAAGCCCATCGTCAGCAACTGCTGCTGGGCGGCGGTCTCGAGCAGCAGCGCCGAGACCGTCGCGGTCTGGAGGTCGGGTCCGACGGTGACGATGCCGTGGTTCACCAGGAACACCGCGTTCGAGGCGCCGAGCGACGCGGCGAGCGAGGCGCCGAGCTCTCGAGTGCGGATGAGGTTGCCCGTCTCGGTGAAGCGTGGCACCTGGGGCGGCACGAAGTGCGTCGCCGCGTGACTCACCGGCAGCAGGTCGACACCGGCGGCCGCGAGCGCGATGGCGTGCGGGGAGTGCGTGTGCACCACGCCGCCCACATCCGGCCGGGCCGCCATGATCTCGGTGTGGATGGGGAACTCGATGTGCCGTGGGCCGTCGGAGCCCTCGAGCACCTCACCCTCGGGCGACACCAGATGCACCCGATCGGCGCTGACCTCGGCGAGCCCGATCCCGCTCTCCTTGATCCAGACGCCGCGGCCGTCGGGGTCACGCGCGGAGCCGTGCCCCCAGATGAAGTCGCCCTGGTCCGCGCCGCCCAGGATGCGCGAGGAGAGCGAGACGATCTCGCGGATCTCCGCACTCGGTCGGTTGGCGGTCACCGGTGCACCAGCCCGCCGTTGACCGAGATGGTCTGGCCGGAGATGTACCCGCTGTCGTCGGAGAGGAGGAACGCGGCCAGGCTCGTCATGTCGTCGGGCCCGGCCGTGCGCGGCACGGCCTGGCGCGCGAGCATCGCTTCGCGCTGCGCCTCGGTCACGGTCTCCCGAGAGACCTCGGTGTAGACCGGGCCGGGCGAGAGCGTGTTGACGCGCACGCCGAACCCGCCGAGCTCCTTCGACATCGAGAAGGTCATGGCCGTCACCGCGCCCTTCGACGCGATGTAATGCAGGTACTCCGTTCTGCCCAGCAGAACGGCATCCGACCCGATGTTCACGATGCTCGCCCGCCCGGAGGCCTTGAACGCCTCCAGCAGCGCCGAGGTCACGAGCCACGGGCCCTTGATGTTCACGGCCATGATCGCGTCCCACTCCTTCTCCGGGATCTCCCAGAACGGATGCATGGCGATGGTCGAGAAGATCGCGGCGTTGTTGATGAGGCCGTCGACCCGCCCGAAGCGGTTCATCGCGGCCTCCGCGAGCTCGGCGCAGGAGGCGGCCGAGGAGACGTCGATCGCGAACGGCATGACCTGCTCGCCCAGTTCAGCGGCGAGCGCTTCGACGCCCTCCGCGTTGCGGTCGGCCGCGATCACCGTCGAGCCCTCCTGCACGAGCCGGCGTACGTAGGCCGCTCCGATGCCCTGCGCACCGCCGGTGACGACGATGACCTTGGTGTCCAGTCCCTGATATGTCATGACTTCTCTTTCGTGTCGTGCGGATGCGCGGCTGAGGCCGGCATCAGTAAGCGATGTTGATCGACTTGAGCGCGGTGTAGCTGAGCAGTTCTTCCATGCTCTCCTCGCGGCCCATGCCGGATGCCTTCACGCCGCCGTAGGGAACGTTCGGGAAGTGCTTCGAGGAGTCGTTGACCCAGACGAACCCGGCCTCGATCTCGTGCCCGAGGCGGAGCGCGCGGGAGACGTCCTTCGTCCAGACGCTCGCGGTGAGGCCGTAGTCGGAGTCGTTCGCGATCTCGAGCGCCTCCGCCTCGTCGTCGAACGGGATGACGGAGAGTACCGGGCCGAAGATCTCCTCACGCGCCACGGTCATCGACCGGTCGATGCCCGTGAGCACCGTCGGCGCGATGAAGAGGCCGCGCTCGAACTCCGCACCCTCGGGCTTGCCGCCGCCGGTGACGACGGTCGCCCCCTCGGCGACCGCGGTGTCGAGGTAGCCCATCACCTTGCGGAACTGGGCCTCGTTGATCATGGTGCCCTGCCGCGAGTCGGGGTGGAGGGGATCGCCGACCCGGTGGCTCGCCAGCCTCTCCGCGATCTTCGCCACGAGCGCGTCGTGCACCGAGCGCTGCACGAGCAGCCGCGAGTTGGAGCCGCAGCTCTGGCCCGACCAGGTGAAGTTCATCCCCGCGATCGCCCCCTGCGCCGCGGCGTCGAGGTCGGCGTCGTCGAACACGACCATGGCGTTCTTGCCGCCGAGCTCGAGCGACACCTCCTTGATGCCCGACTCCGCGGCGGCCCGCTGGATGGCCATGCCCGTACGCTCCGAGCCGATGAACCCGATGCGGCGCACCTTCGGGTGCCGCACCAGACGGTCCGGGACCGCCGGGCCGTCGCCGACCACCACCTGCAGCACGCCGGGCGGGAAGACCTCCTGCAGCAGCTCGCCGAGGCGCAGCGCCGAGAGCGGGGCGACCTCCGGCGGCTTCAGGATGGTGGGGTTGCCGGCGATGAGCGGCGCGAAGACCTTGCCGGCGAACATGAGCGGATGGTTGAACGGCACGATCCGCACCACCACCCCGACCGGCTCCCGCACGGTGAGGTGCAGGCCGGCGCTCGCCGGAACGGTCGTGCCCTTCATCTCGAGGGCGATCCCGGAGAACAGCCGGGCGTGCGAGAGGGTGAGCTGCACGTCCATCCGCGAGTTGATGAGCGGGGAGCCGGCGTCGATCGAGTCGAGGTAGGCGAGTTCCTCGCCGTGCTCCTCGATGAGAGCGGCGGCGCGCGCCACCAGCGCGGCGCGCTGCGGCACGGGGGTGAGGCGCCATTCGCGGCGGGCCACCCAGGCCGCCTCCACTGCATCGTCGACGTCGCTCGGCCCGGCATCCGGAACCCGGGCGATCACCTCGCGCGTGAACGGGCTCACCCGATCGTAGGTGCGGCCCTCGGCGGCGGGGCGCAGGGCGCCGCCGATGAGCAGACGCCAGTCGCGGTCGCGCACCGCGTCGTGGCCGGTTCCGGGGCGAATGGAGAGATCGGTCATCGTGCAGCCTCCTGTTCGCGCGGCGCCTCCGCGTCGAGGGCTCGAGCGCCGAAGTCGTCGTCTCGGGAACGACCGTACAGCCAGTCGAGGTAGCGGTAGTCGGTGAGGTCGCGCTGCGTGAGCAGTTCGTTGCGCAGCACCCTGGCCACGCCCTCGACGTGCCAGATGTCGCCCCATACCCGGGCGGTGCGCTGCACCCGTGCGGTGCGGGGCTGCCGCACCGCGGCGAGCGCCTCGAACGTCGTGGCCCAGTCGCCGGGTGTGCGGGCAGCGAACACGTCGAGCGCGTCGGCGTCTTCGAGGGCCTGGCAGGCGCCCTGGGCGAGATACTGCAGCATCGGATGCGCGGAGTCGCCGATCAGGCTCACCCGCCCTGCCCCCCAGTTGCTCGTCGGCTCCCGGTCGTACATCGGCCAGCGGCGGTCCCGCCAGAGGTGCTGCACCGCATCCTGGACCTCGGGCGAGCACGCGGCATAGGCCGTGTCGAGTTCGTCGACCCCACCCCACTCCGCCTCGCCCCGCCCGAAGGCCGGGGAGCGGAACACGGCCACCATGTTGAGCATCTCGCCACGGCGGATCGGGTACTGCACGAAATGACAGTGCGGACCGAGCCAGGCCACAACGTCGGCGCCGTGGCCACCCGTCTCCGGCAGCGTGCCGCGGTAGGCGACGTAGCCGGATGCGACCGGTGCGTCGCCGACGATCGCGTCGCGCGTGAGCGAGGCCAGGCCGTCGGCAGCCAGCACGGCGTCGGAGCGGTGCTGTGTTCCGTTCGCGAGCTGCACGACCACCTCCTCGCCGAGGTCGTCGATGCTCTCCACGTGGCTGTCGACGAGCAGTCGCACGCCTTCGCGCTCGGCCGCCTCGAGCAGGATGGCATGCAGATCGCTGCGGTGGATCACCACGTACGGAGCGCCGTAGCGCGCCACGAACTCGTCGCCGAGGCTCTGCTTCGTGAGCACCTCGCCCGAGATCGCGTCCTTCAGCACGAGGTTCTCGGGGCGGAAGCCGCGCGCGATGACCTCGTCGAGCAGCCCCCAGTCGCGCAGGATGCGGGTGGCGTTGGGCCCGAGCTGGATGCCGGCGCCGACCTCGCCGAACGCGGGCGCGTGCTCGAAGAGGGTCACCTCAGCACCCTGCCGACGCAGCACAAGCGCCGACGCGAGCCCGCCCATCCCCCCTCCGACGATCGTCACGTGCTGGTCTCGAAGCGCTGTCATGTCGGTGTGTCCTTCACTCGCCGATGAGTATGTCCTCAGCCATCGTGCAAGGGGAAGAATTTGCCTTCAACAGTATTCTGTTTTGAAGAAAACGCCGTCGCCGTCGGCTCGCCCTCACGTGCTGACGCAGCCCCGGACGAACTGCCCGATCTGCTCGATGGCCGCACGGCCCTCGGCCAGCAGGGCGGCGAAGGTCGGGAACACGTGCACCATGCCCGCCCAGCAGTCGAGCCGGACGTCGACTCCCGCCCGGGCGAGGGCCGCCGCGAGCCGCAGCGAGTCGTCGAGCAGGATCTCCCTCGTACCCACCTGGATGAGGGTGGGCGGGAAGTGGCCGAGCGCCGCCCCGAGCACGTCGGCCGTCTCGGCCGGAAGGCCTGCCAGGTAGTCGCGGGCGCAGCGCGCCAGTCCTTCCGGGGTGAGCGACGGATCCTCCGCCGCTTTCCCCGTCATCGAGTCACCGGTGAGCGCGAGGTCGACGAAGGGGGAGATGACGGCGAGGGCATTCGGCAGCGTTCCCGCGGCCGACGATGAGCGGTCGACGAGGAACTGCAGCGCCAGCCCAGCCCCCGCGGAGGCCGCCACGAGCGCGATCCGCCGCGGGTCTTCTCCCTCCGCGACCAGCGCGTCGTACACCGCGCCGAGTTCGTCGCGAGCGACGGGGAACGGATGCTCCGGGGCCAGGGAGTAGTCGACCGACACCACGCGACGGCGGCAGGCGGCGGCGATGCGGGCGGCGAGCGGACGGGAGGCTTCGGCCGACCCGGCGATGAAACCTCCGGCATGCACGAAGATCACGACCCCCGGCTCGTCGCCGTCGGCGGAGAGTTCCTCGACCGACACCCCGCCGGCGTTCCGCACACGGAGTCGTTGCGACGGCGCGAGTGGTTGGGCGCCGATGAGCCCCGAGAAGCGAGCCCGCACTGCCACGAGGTCCCCGGCGAGATCGACGGGGTCGGAGCGGAGCAGTTCGACGACCCGATCGGACTCCGTCACCATGCGCGCCTCCTCGTCACCCAGCACAGCCTACGGGCGGGGCCGGCAGAGGGAATCCTTTTCTCGCTGCCAGAAGACTCTCGCGGCGGCGCCGTCGCGCGACCACCCTTGGAACGGACCAGCGAAGGAGCCAGGAGTGAAGATCACACGGTACGGGCACGCGACCCTCCTCGTCGAGGAGGCCGGCACGGGCATCCTGATCGATCCAGGCAGTTTCACGCTGGCGGAGGCGTTCGAGCTCACGGGGCTGGCGGCCGTGTTCACCACGCACGAGCATCCGGACCACTTCCAGCCCGAGCGTCTCGCCGGGCTCGCCGCGGCCAACCCCTCCGCGACCCTCTACGGCGCCCCACCCGTTGTCGACGCGATCACCGCGGCGGGACTCGAGGCCGTGGAGTTGCACGAGGGCACGCCGGTCACGGTGGGCCCGTTCGCGGTGCAGCCGGTCGGTGCGATGCACCAGGAGGTGCATCCACGGATGCCGCGCATCGAGAACGTCGGCCTGCTGATCTCCGCGGGTGCCGGGCCGCGGCTGTTCCACCCCGGCGACAGCTACGAGTCGGTGCCGGAGGGGGTCGACATCCTCGCCGTTCCAATCTCCTCCCCGTGGGGGCGGCTGGGCGAGACGGTCGACTTCGTGACGGCGGTCGCGCCGGGAACGATGTTCCCCATCCATGACGCGCTGCTGAGCCCTGCCGGCCGGGGGCTGTTCTGGTCGTGGGTGCCGATGCTGGTCGGCGACGGGGTGGCGGCGCTCGATCCGGCTCCGCTCGAGACGCTCGAGTTCTCCTGACCCCCCACTGCCGCGTGATCAGTTCGACTGGGTGAACACCCGCGAGAATTCGTCCGCGTCTTCGGGAGAGTTCATCACCTCGATGAGCGTCGGAGCGTCGCCGGCGAACGCCTCCTCGAGCGCGTGCCGCAGTTCGGCGGGGGTCGATGCGCGAACACCGGCGAGTCCGAGACTCAGCGCGAAGGCGGCGTGGTCGATGGTGGGCTCGGTGAACAGCCAGCCGAACTCCTTCTCGGCGTTCGCGAGCGGACTGCCGCCCACTCGGGCGAGGGCGCCGATGTCGCGCCAGCCTCCGTTGTTCAGCACGACGAACACCACCGGCAGGTGCAGCTGGGCGGCAGCGAAGATCGCGGTGGAGGTGAACATGAAGCCGCCGTCGCCGAGCACCGCGACGACGCGCGCATCCGGCCGGGCGAGCTGGATGCCGATAGCGGCTGGCCCGCCCCAGCCTTGCGCGCTGGCTTTGCTGGAGATGCCGAAGAAGGTGTCGGGATCGTCGATCGGCAGCAGGTCCTCGAAGAAGGGCTCGCCCGACGCGCAATGGTTGACGAGGATCGCGCCCTCGGGCATCGCCTCAGCGATCTCGGTGACGATGCGCCCGATCGCGAGCGGCGACTCGTCGAATCGGATGGCGCGGATCTCCTCGTTGCGCGCGGCCAGTGCATCGTGGCGCGCCCGTGCCGACGCCAGCCCGGAATGGCGCCGCGCATCCGGGATCGGATCGGCCGCGAGCGCAGCGGTCACGGCGGTGAGGGTCGGCTCCGGCAGCCCGAGTACCGCGAGATCGGGGCGCAGCTGGCGGGTGAGCAGCAGGGGGTCGGCGCTCACGACCACGACGGTGGCGGCGCCGAAGTCGACGGGCGCGGTCAGACCCGATTCGGTGAGTTCGACCCCGAGCAGCAGCACGAGGTCGCTCTCGGCGACCAGCGAGCGGTTCGCGCCGAGCTTGCCGACGAATTGCGGATGCGTCGTCGGGAAGCCGGGGTCCGAGATCTTGTCCTCGCTCAGCACCGCTCCGCCGAGGGTCTCGGCCAGGGCGACCGCCGCGGCCACGCCGCCATAGCGTGCGAGCTCGCTGCCCGCCACGATCAGCGGCCGCTCGCTCTTCCGGAGCGCATCCGCGAGTCGCGACACGGCGCCGGGCGCCGCGCCGAAGCCGGAGAGCACGTCGACGGGAGCGATTCCTGCGGTCGTGTCCGCGGCCTGCTCGAGCCAGACATCCATCGGGAAGGCGAGGTGCACTGGGCCGAAGGGTGGCGTGTTCGCGATCTGGAAGGCACGCTCGACGAACTCGGGGATGCGGTCGGCGCTCGGCACCTCGGCGCTCCACTTCGTGAACTGGCCGCTCATCTCGGTGACGGCGCGGGGCACCGCAGCGTACTGGTCGCGGCCCTCGAGACGGCGGCTGGAGGTGGTGCTCGTGAACACCAGAGGCACGCCGTCGGCCCACGCGGTGGTGACGGCCATCATGCCGAGCGCGGTGCCGGAGGCGTGGTAGACGTTGACGAAGGCCGCCGAGCGATTCGCCCGGGCGTAACCCGTGGCGATGAGGCCGAGGTTCGTCTCGTTGAGGGCGGAGACGTACCGCACCTCGTCGCGGTGGCGGTAGAAGGCCTCGGCGAGCGGGAAGAGCCCGAGGCCCACGATGTTGAACGCGTCTTCGACCCCCAGGCGCACCAGGGTGCGCACGAGCAGTTCTGCACCGTTGACCGACTCCGTCGTCTCGTTCATTCCTGCAGCTCCGCTTCGTCGAGGTTCGCCGCCACGCTAGTGCGGCCGGTTCGAGGATGCGCAGATGATTCTGCTGTTCAGAATGCCGGCGTCAGCTCTTCTCGAGGGCTCCGGGCCGGTCGAGAGTCGTGCCCCGGAGCGCCTCGGTCATCTCGTCGCGCGCCGCGAACATCAGCTCCAGCCGGTCGGGCGCGAGCAGCTGGTCGAGCCGGCCGACCGGTGCGGCGACCGAGAAGGAGGCGATCGGCGCGCCCGCCGGGGTGAGCACGGGGATGCCGATCGCGCCGACGCCGGTCTCGGTCTCCTCGCGGTTCAGGGCGTATCCGTGACGCCGGATCGCCGCCATCTCGGACAGGAGCTTGGCGAACTCCTCGTCGTCGAGGGCATCGCCGCCGAGCTCGGCGCTCTTGCCGCGGTACAGCCGTTCGAGCTGGGCCACGGGCTCGAACGCGAGCAGCACTTTGCCTCCGGATGCCGAGCGAGCGGGCAGCACCGAGCCGGTGCGGTCGCCCACCCGGAGCAGCGTGCTCGACTCGATGGAGGTGAGGAAGCGGGCGCTCACCCCGACGCGCACGATCAGGTTGACGGTCTCGGCGAGCCGCGAGCTCAGGATCTCGAGAGCGGGCTCGACGGCCACCCGGAGCGTCCTCGTCCAGGACGATCCGATGGCGCTGGCCCCGAGCGCGGGCCCCGCCGAGTAGTGCCGGGAGTCGTCGCGGATGGCGAAGCCGCGGTAGATCAGCATGGCCATCAGCCGGTGCGCCGTCGACGGCGCCACACCGAGCGCGGTCGCGACGTCGGTGATGCGCACCTCACCCTCGTCCCGCATCATCTGCAGGATGCGCAGCGCGTTGTCGACCGACTCGATCGGGTACGGCGGCTTCTGCTGGATCGGATCTTTCTTCACAGTGGAACAGTATCCGCCAGCCTCCCGCGGCCACAACCGTCCTCGGCGTCCGGCGGGCCGTATCCGCCGCCCTGCCGTCGAGTCAGGCGCTCTCGGGGTCGGGCCCGAGTGCTGAGCGCCCGCCGTCGACGGGGAGCACCGCACCGGTGATGAACCCTGACTCGGGCGACAGCAGGAACGCCACGGCATGGGCGACGTCGAGCGGTTGCCCGATGTGACCGATGGGGTGCAGCGCCGCCATCTGCTCGTCGGCAAGCGGATGCTCGCGCCGGTACTCCTCGTAGCGCTCGGTCGTGATCGAGCCGAGCGCCACGGCGTTCACCCGGATGCCCTGCGGACCGTGGTCGACGGCGGCGGCGCGGGTGAGTCCCTCGATGGCGGCCTTCGCGGTGGCGTACGGCAGCGCTCCGCGCACCGGCCGCTGCGCCTGGTGCGACGACACGTTCACTATCGAGCCCCCGCGGGCGTGGGCGAGGAAGTGCTGCACGGCGACCTGGCAGCCAGTGAGCGCGAGGTCGAGGTTGAGGGCGATCAGGCCGCCGATCTCGCCGGGCGCGGCGGTGGCCAGGCCGGCGTCGCGGAAAACGGCCGCGTTGTTGACCCACCCGGCGAGAGGTGCGAGGCTCTCCGCGAGCTCGGCGGCGGCCCGAGCGGCGGCGTCGTCGCCGGCGCTCGCCTCGAGGTGGTGCACCCCGGCGCGGGTGTCGCGCGGCGTCGCTCGTCGCCACACGGCCATTCGCTCACCCACGCTGGCAGAGATGAGCAATCCTCCGCTAAAGTGAAGTAATGTCAAATTTTGCGCCCGACGAGACTGCGCTCTTTGGATGGGCTGCGCGGGCTAGCGGCCGTCATCGTGGTGATCGGGCATGCACGGCTGGTTCTGCTGAGTGATCCAGTCATGACGAGCCCCGCGCTCGGTTGGGCAGCCGAGGTGCTCGGGACGATGGGTGGTCGCGCGGTCTGGTTGTTCTTCGTTCTCTCCGGAGTGGTACTCGCCCGATTTGCAGCATCGGGATCGAGCTTCGACTACGGGCCCTACTTGCTGTCACGGCTCGCTCGACTGTATGTGCCCGTCGCCGCAGCGGTTCTGTTCGCGACGGCCACAGTCTGGATTGTGCCTCGCGGTACCAGTGGGTACGGCCCTTGGATTGATTCGCACCCGTCGAGCCTCACAGTTTCGGGGGTGGTGGCAGATCTGACACTGGTGGGCGGCACGAGTGGCACGCTGTCACCGCTCTGGAGTCTGCAATGGGAGGTGCTGTTCTCCGTCTTCCTCATCCTGTATGTGGCATCACTTCGGCGCGTCCCGGCCTGGGTCGGGGTATGCGGCGGTATGTCCTTGTCGGCGATCGGCGCGAGCGTCGGCTCGAACGTGCTGCTCTACATGCCGATGTTCGCGATCGGTGTGAGCCTCGGACTCGCGTGGGACGAGATCGCAGTCACAATCGCCCGGTGGCGCTCGCTCCTCCCCCGCCCGGTCGTCGCAGTGACCGTGATCGTGCTTCTGACGGCCGCCGCCGCACAGCCTGAGCTCACCAGCCACTTTCAGTTCAGTCCGCTTCCGGAGGCGGTGTCCGATGGCTTGGATGCGGCGGCTTCCCTGGCTGCCGTCACGACCGTGACGATTCTCGTCGGGCTGGATCCTGCTCTGAACCGCATCTTCCGGGTCAGGCCGATGCAGTGGCTCGGCGTGATCTCGTTCAGCCTCTACCTGGTACACGAACCCATCCTCATCGGCGTCGTCCGGCTGACCGGAGCGTCAGTCGTCACCGTTGCACTCGCCACGGTGCTCTGCTTCTTGGCCGCCGCAGGGTTCTCACGCCTGGTCGAGCGACCCGCGCACCGCTATTCTCAGTCACTCCGGCGCGCCGCGGCCGTCTCTCTCGAGTAGCACCTCGGTCGCATCGGCGCCACCGCTCGCGGCCGAGACAAGGCGCCAACTGGGAGTGCGCTGATCGTCGACACGTGTACGGTTGGCCACGTCGGACGAGGGGTGGGCGAATGGGACTGCAGAGAACCTGGATGGCGGCTGCGGTGGCAGCGCTGACGCTGGCGGTGACCGGATGTGTCGGCGGAGGGCCCAGCGCGAGCCCCACCACGACGAGCCCGTCGCCCTCGGCCGTGGCCGGACCTGCCACGATGCCGTCCTCGACCGTCCCGCCGGCCACGCCGTCCGCATCGCCGAGCGCCCCGGCGACCGGTGACGCCTCGGCGCCCGACCCCGCGCATCCGGGGGGCTGGGTCATCGACTTCACCGGCATCGGGCCGATGACGCTCGGCACCCCGATCGCCGACCTCGAGAAGACGTTGCCGGAGTTCACCTCGTGCCGGCCCGGCGTCGACATCTTCTTCGGCGGCAGTCTCCCCGTGTCGGCCGACCCCGACTTCGAGATCGCCCTCGTGGTACTGGCGCACGAGCTCGACCACGGCGAGACGCCGCGCACGGCCCAGGGGATCACCATCGGCTCCACCCTCGACGAGTTGGAGGCCGCGTATCCCGACCTGGTCGCGACACCGAAGTCGTTCAACGACCAGATCGACTACAGCATCACCGACGGGCAGACCTGGATCCACTTCGACACCTACGGCAAGGACACCGTGCAGTCGATCTATGTCTGGAACAACGCGGGCCCGCTGAAGGAGTACTGCGGCTGAGTCGCCGCCGGCTCATCGCTCAGCCCGCTGCATTCCGTGCCGTGCGGATGCCGTTCAGGGCGGCGACCGTGTCGCGGGCTTCGTGGTAGTCGCCGGTGGTGCCGACGGGCGGAGACATCGGGACGAGCGGGATGCGCAACGGCGGCTGCGACTGATCGAAGACGACGATCACCGCAGTCTGCGCCGTCGACGCCCCGATGAAGTCGGCCGGTTTCGGCGGGAGCAGTGCGGTGACAGCGGCCCAGTCGAGCAGAGCGACCAGCCGCGGTGTCGAGCGGACGCCACCCCAGATCCACAGCCCGCGGGAGTCGGCGGCGAGCGTCACGCCGAACCGGGACACCCGCGCCGCGGCGGCGGCGTCATCGATCGGATGCGCGCGAATCCACTCCCGGAAGGCGCTGCTCATGTCGGCATCGAGCACCAGCGCGCCCGGCATCCGTCGCCGCACCTCCAGAGCGCGGCGTGCCGCGGGGATGCGGAGCGTGCCGCAATAGAACAGCACGGTGAAAAGGAGGAATGCCGCTGCGAAGACCAGCCCGCCCGCGACGAGACCGGCCGTCGAACCGGCGACCGTGTCGCCGCCGAACACCCAACGCGCCGCCAGCCCGACGAGCACCGCCAGCACGCCGCCGCCGAGCACCACCGCCCGCTGCGCGGAGTTGCTGTTGCCCGAGTTCACCACCTGCCCGCGGCGCCCCACTCAACCACGGACTTCGGAGTGGATGAATCGGCTGGCCCGCCGTGGCGAAATCCCGAGAAGGCTACTGGTGTCTTTCTGCGACACGCCTTGCTCGTGCAGGAGCACGACGGCTTCGCGACGGAGATGCACCGCTTCGGGCACTGCCATGTGACCATCGTCATCCTCTTTCACCTCCAGCTTTCGGGAACGTCCGGCAACTCTATGACCCATCCTCAGCGGATGCGCATGAGGGTGGCGTCGAGGCGGGCGCGGGTGGCGGCCGCTTCGAGTCGGGCCTGCTGCAGGGCGCGCGGATCGACGTGCGTCGCGGGGAGCGCGCGACGGACGGCGCGGGCTCGGCCCCAGCGCTGCAGCGCCGCGCCGAGGCGGACGGCGAGCAGATCGAGGCCGCTCGGAGTGGCGTCGAGGGCGGTCATGGTTCACTCCTTCGGTTCAGTGTTGGCTGGGGCGGCGGGAGGGGTTTCGGGGGCGTCGAGCACGGGGAAGGCCGCCACCTGGATCTGCACCGGCCGCGAACCCGGAACGGGGTCGGCGACCTGCGAGCGGTAGCGGTTGATGAACTCGTCGGTCACCCGCTCGAGCTCCCGCGTGAGTTCGGCGAGTTGCGCGCTCGTCACGCGCGTGTTGGATGTGTTCATGCCCGACGCCCTCAGCCATTCGGGCGACAGCTCGTGGTCACCGCGCCGCACGAAGTCGCCGAGGAGCGCCTCTCGGCTGCGATACCACTCGTTCATCACGACGGCGTTGGCAGACCGGGCAGCTGCCGTGGGCGGCAGGTCGTCGACGGCGAGCGAGATACCGCCCGGCACCCGCTCCCACCAGCGCTCGCGAGCAGTGCCGCGGCCCTCGACCTCGCGGATGAAGTCGTGCTGCGCCAGCTGCCGCAAGTGATAGCTCGTGGCGCCCGACGACTCGCCGAGCCGCTCGGCCAGCCCGCTGGCGGTCTGTGGCCCGTAGGTCGACAGCACGTCGAGCAACCGCACCCGTAGCGGATGCGCGAGCGCCCGCAGCGACGTGAGGTCGAGCGACCGCACATCCGGTCGTGGCGTCTGGTCATCCGTGGTCATGATGCAAACATACCTTTGCAAAGCGTTCTTTGCAACTACCGGCGTAGAGTCGTGAGCATGCACCGGATGGCACCTCGATGACCGACCCCGCGCGCCTCCTCGAGGCCTACGACACCCAACTGCGCACCGACGCCGAGACACCGAGCGCGATCCACGTCACCCGCCTGGGCCCGCTGCGCCTGGTCACGTTCGCCGGCGGGCGGGGCTTCGTGACCTACCCACGACTCGATGGCCACGAGGGAGCGGATGCCCGCGATCTCGTCCCGGCGGCTCTGGAGCACTACCGTTCCGACCCCGCCATCCGCACCGTCGAATGGAAGACCCGCGGCCACGACACCACCCCTGGGCTCCACGACGCCCTGCTCACGCACGGATTCGAACCCGAAGAGACCGAGTCGATCATGATCGGGGAGGCACGGATGCTCGCCGTGGACGTCGCCCTGCCCCCCGGCGTCACGCTGCGGCGCATCACCGCGGAGGCCGACGTGCGCGCCATGAGCGCCATGCAGGACGAGGTGTTCGGCGACCCGGTTTCGGACGCCGCGGCCGACGCCGTGCTCAGCCGCCTCGCTCGAGCCGACGGCATGGAGCTCTGGGTCGCCGAGGCCGATGGCGAGATCGTGTCCGCGGGCCGCCTCGAGCCGGTGCCGGGCTCGGAGTTCGCGGGCATCTGGGGCGGTGCCACCCGGCCGGAGTGGCGAGGGCGGGGCATCTACCGAGAGGTCACCGCAGCCCGGGCCCGATCGGCGATCGCGATGGGGAAGCGGCTGATCCACAGCGACTCGACCGAGTTTTCGCGCCCCATCCTCGAGCGGTCGGGCCTCGTCGCGGTCTCGACCACCACCCCCTACCGCTGGCGCCGCCCGCCCGGCGAGCTCGGCTGAGTCGCACGCTCAGCGCAGCGTCGCCGCCGTCGCCGCGATGCGCTCCGCCGCCTCCGCCACGATGCGGTCGACCAGCTCCTCACAGCTCGGCAGGTCGTCGATGAGCCCGACCACCTGCCCCGCCGCGAGCATCCCGGCCCCCGTGTCGCCGTCGACGAGCCCCGCCTTCAGCAGCATCGGCGTGTTCGCCGCCACCATCATCTGCCCCCAGCTGCGCCCCGTCGCCTTCTTCATCGAGAGCGCATCGCGCGCCAGTGCCGGCCAGCTCAGGCCGCTCAGCTCCTTGTACCGCACCGAGCGGCGCAGTGTCGGCAGCAGCCGCCGCAGCGCCCCCTGGTGCTCGAGCTCCTCGACGTACTCGGTGCGCAGCAGCCGGTGCGGCATCCCGTCGGCCTTGGTCGTGACGACCGTGCCGTCGAGCCCGAAGCCGAGGTAGCGCTTCTTGATCGCGTCGGGCACCGCACTGTCGCTCGTGAGCAGGAACCGCGTGCCCATACCGATCCCGACCGCGCCGTAGGCGAGCGCCGCGGCCAGGCCCCGGCCGTCCTGAAACCCGCCGGCCGCGATCACCGGGATGTCGACCGCCGCCACCACCGACGGCAGCAGGATCGACGTGGGCACGCTGCCGGTGTGGCCGCCGCCCTCGCCGCCCTGCACCATCACGGCATCCGCCCCCCACTCCGCCACCTTCTCGGCGTGCCGCACCGCGCCGATCGAGGGCACCACGACGATCCCGTTGTCCTTCAGCGTGCGGATGAGCTCCCGCTTCGGCGCCAGTGCGAACGACGCCACCTTCACCCCGTGCCGGATGAGGAGGTCGACCCGCGCGGGCGCATCCGCCGCGTCGGAGCGCAGGTTCACCCCGAACGGCTTGTCGGTGCGCTCCTTGACCTCGAGGATGGCCCGCTCCAGCTCGTCGTAGGTCATCGTCGCCGAGGCCAGGATGCCGAGCGCCCCGGCTTCGGCGGTGGCGGAGACGAGGCGGGCGCCGGCCACCCAGCCCATGCCGGTCTGCACGATCGGATGATCGACCCCGGTCAGCTCGGTCAACGCGGTCGTGATGGTGGGCGGCGTGGTCATGCGGTGGGCACCTCTCGGTCGCGGAGTCGTCGGGGGTCGAGCACGGTGCGGATGAGCCGCAGCTCCTTGCGGTCGGGCAGCCGCGTGGTGTGAACGCGCCGGCCGAGGTGAAGTTCGAAGCCTGTGGCGGCCTGCACCTCGTCGACCGAGACGCCCGGATGCGTGCTGACGAGCGCCAGCGTGCCGTCCGGCCCACTGAAGTCGAGCACGGCGAGGTCGGTGACGACGCGGTGCAGCCGATGATGGCGGGCACCGCGCCCGGCGAGCCGCGCCCGATCGCTGCCGATCCCGGTCACCACGTCGACCCGTTCGACGAACACCCGCCGCGAGTGCCGGGGCACCCAGTAGCTCGTGGGGTGGTTCACGGTGTTGGTGGCAGCCGCCCGAGCCCCGAGCAACTGGCGGTGCGGATGCTCGCGGTCGCCGATGGCCGACAGGTTCTGGTTGCCGAAGCGGTCGAGCTGGGCGGCTCCCATCACGACGTGCCGTCGGCCCTGCGCGATGAGGTCGAACAGGCGGCTGTAGGGGAGGGCGGCCTCGGGCTCGCGGAACGGTTCGTCGATGGCGGGGGTGTCCGCGTAGAGCGTGGCCTCGCCGTCGCTCAGCAGAAGCCGGCGCGCATGGGTGAGCCGGGCGAGGCGCGCGCCGATCGTCGGCACGGTGCCCGCGGCGCTGGCGAGCGTCTCGCCCGCGCCCCGGAACAGATCGCTGCACGCGACCACCGCCACCTCGGCGCGTGTCGGCGCATCGCCGGCACCGGTGACCCCGGCGGCGCTCCCGCCAGCACGCGACTCCCGTGTCACAGTCATGCCGCGCTCCCGCGAAGGGCCCCGACGGCGCGGCGGTACTCCGCGTCGTCGACGTCGATGTACCGCTCGCGGAACTCCGCCCAGGCGGCCGGCGACGCCGCCGAGGCCGCGTAGGCGCGCTGGAACTCCTCGTCGCGCGGATACCCCGGCGCACAGCTGGTGAAGTGCGCGCCGCCGGGCGCCTCCACCACGCAGTCGACCATCGACCGGTTGACGACCACGCTCGACCAGCCCTCGCATCCGCTCGCCAGCTCTGCCGTGGGCAGCACCGCCTCGGCACTCAGGATGGTGCGGTCGGCGGCGAGCGCGAACAGGTCGTCGAAGTAGAGGTCGGGGCCGAGGCAGCGCGCCGAGCCGGAGCGGTCGGCGCGGTCGAGGTGAATGAGGGCGGCGTCCAAGCGCACGGCCGGCATGGCCACGAGCTCCTGCCCGTCGTCGTAGGGGCTGATCACGGTACGGATCTGCGGGTTGCGCAGCACCGCATCCGACCCGAGCCCGGAGCGGGTGACCTCGAACGGCAGGCGACGCCCGGCCGCGCGCAGCCCCGCCACGAGCATCCCTTCGTCGAGCTCGACCGAATCCACCGTGCCGGCCTGCCGACGGGCCGCGAAGTGCGGCTCGACCGCAATGGAGTCGAGCGTGACGAAGGCGTGCACCACACGGGCCGCCTGGCCCGTGGCGCAGAGGATGCCCACATCCGGCCCCCCGAAGCTCACGACGGTGAGGTCGTGCACCCCCGAGCGCACGAGCGCCCGCACCAGTGCCATGGGCTTGCGGCGCGACCCCCAGCCGCCGATGCCGACCGTCATCCCGCTCTCGATCAGGCCGATGGCGGAGTCGGCATCCGTGCGCTTGTCGTTCACGTCGCCAGGGCGCCGCCCGAGGCGACGAACTCGTCGCGGTGCTCGTCGGCGACCCCGGCCAGGTTGAGCTCGAACGTGAAGCCCTGCTCGAAGCGGTAGCTCTTCGGCACGTCGATCGGGTCGATGCCGTTGAGCGCTTCTTTGGCCGCACGCACGACCCGGGGGTCTTTCGCCGCGATCTCGGCCGCGAAGTCGAGCGCGGCCTCGTCGAGCCGGTCGCGCGGGACGACCTCGAACACGCTGCCGAACTCGGCCAGGCGCTGGGCCGTGATGGTGCGGCTCGTGAAGTAGAGGGCGCGCAGGAGGTGCTGCGGAACGAGCCGGGAGAGATGCGTCGCCGCACCCAGTGCGCCGCGGTCGACCTCGGGCACGCCGAAGTAGGCGTCGTCGGCCGCGATGATCACATCACTCGAGCCGGCCAGGCCCACGCCGCCGCCGAGGCAGAAGCCGTTGACGGCCGAGACGACCGGCACGCGGCACTCGTAGATGGCCTTGAACGCCTCGTAGCAGCCTCGGTTCGCCTCGAGCAGCGCCGAGAACCCCGGCGTGCGCTGCATCTCCTTGATGTCGACGCCCGCGTTGAAGCCCCGGCCCTCCGCGCGGAGCACCACCACGCGCGTCGCGTCGTCCTGCGCCGCCTCGCGCATGGCGTCGGCGACCGCGAACCAGCCGGCCACCGGCAGCGCGTTGACGGGCGGGTGGTCCATCGTGACGACACGGACGCCCTTGTCGTGCATCGTCGATTGAATTGTCATCCAAACACCTAACCTAACGTTTGCTTGTTACCCTAGCACTTGCTTGGTTTGGTGCATAATGTGTTCGACAGGGCTCGTCATCGACGCCCGACGCCTCGAAGGGGAGGACAACAATGACCGGAATCTGCGAGGGCCGCGTGGCCATCGTCACCGGAGCGGGGCGCG
>NZ_JBYSYO010000012.1:0-145803 GCF_058783455.1 Herbiconiux sp. FW305-C-125
CGTCGATCGATCCCCCGTCCATTCCGCGCAGCCCCGCGTTCACGCAGGGCATGATCCTCCCGGCCGGGCCGACACTCTACGTCGGCGGGCAGAACGGGATCGACAGCTCGGGCACCTTGCTCGAGGGCCTCGGCGCTCAGACGGAGCAGGCGCTCCGCAACGTGCTCGCCGTGCTCGCCGAGGCGGGCACCGGGCCCGAACACGTGGCGAAGCTCACGATCTACCTCACCACCGGTGTCGACCCCAACGAGGCCTACGCGGCGAGCGCCGCCGTCTGGCGTCACCGCACGGCGGTCACGGTGATCGCCGTCCCGGAGTCGCGCCCCGGCGTCCTGGTCGAGATCGAGGCGGTCGCCGCCGTCCCGCCCGCCTGACCCGCGCTCACCCGCGGGCTTCAGCGCGGCTGCGACGCGGTTGAGCGTGCGGAGTGCGAGGACCGAGCGCTCGCCCAGAGGATTGCGAGGATGCCGGAGAGCGATGAAGCGGCTGCGGTCGGCAGCAGGAATCCGGGATGACTCGACCAGGCGGCGAACAGGGTCGTCACCCCGAGGAGGCCCGCGGTGAGCAGCGCGCAGCTGAGCGCGAGGCCGGCACGGCGGCTGAGGCGCGCTCCCCGAGTGGTGCGGATGGCCCAGGCGATGACGGTCAGCAGGGCTGCACCGCCGCCGAACAGCGCGCCGAACAGGAGGCTGCCGACGATCGCGAAGCCCCAGAGCGAAGAGTCGCCGTCGGCTCCGATGACGAGCTCGATCTGGGAGACGACGATCGCGGTGACGCCGGCGGCGACCGCCGCGGCGCCCACCGCCGGGAGGTCGTGTGCATCATGCCCGGGCTGGTTCTCGCCTATGGTCATCGCTCCCCCGATCCGAGCGGCCAGCCTAGCCGGAACACGCGCGCGGCACCTGAGTACCGCGGAAGGACGACTGGCGCACCCGGAATCTCCACCCTGAGGACGATTCGCCGCAGCGGCCGGCGCGCGAGCATGGAGGGGACGGCAGGACGCCGGGTACGGAGGGTCGAGATGGTGCGGACGATTCGGGGACGCGACGCGGCAGGTTCGATCGGCGAGGAGGTCGTCGAAGGGGTCGTCGAGGCCGGCCGCAACAGCGGACAGGTGTGGTGCGTGGTGAGCGCCCGCGGTGAAGCCGCGCGGGATGTCGCCGGGCCCCTGCTCCGCAACGGACGGCAGGTCGCGTTGCTCGCGCCGGACGTGAGCCCGTTCGCGATGCTCGTCAACGAGTGGGGCGATGCGGTGCTGTCGGCCGAGATCCGGGAGCCGGGCATCCTGTCGCTGACCGACGCGCTCTGGCAGATCGAAGAGAACTTCGGGGCGGTCGACGTCATCGCTCTCATCGACGACGCGGGCGACCCTGAGCGCGTGCAGTGGGCGGCCGACTTCTTCGCCGCGCGCTGGCCGGAGGCCGACCTCGTGATCGTGAACCCGATGGGAGTGGGAGTCCCAGAGCGAACCCGCTAACCTCGACGAAACCGTGCCGGCGGATGACGTCGGCCGACCGAGCGGTGGAGGGAGCGGCGTGGAGTCGATGGGCAGAGCGACGCGATTGCTCCGGGTCGCCGGTGTGGTGTGCATCGTGCTGGGCGTCGCCGCCGTGCTCGGTGTCATCTTCCTGCCGCACCAGATGACCTGTACCAGCGTGGGCGACTGCCGCACCGACAACGATGTGTTGTTCGTGCTGGGCGGCGTGGGCCGCTACCTCGGGCCGCCCCTGGCCGCCGCCGGAGTGTTCGCGCTCGGCTTCAGCCTGCTGACCGGCGCGATCAGGCCTGGCGGCCTGCCATCAGCCACCCCGGACCACGACGAGATCGACCAGCCCTGGGAGGCGACGATGACCACCGAGAGCGCTCCGCGCATGCTGCTCCCCGTCCGGGCACTCTGGATCTTCGCCATCGTGGCGGCCGGCATCTGCTTGGCCGCGTCCGTCGTCGTCTCGCTGCCGGTTGCCCAGGGCGCTTTCGGAACGACCTGCGACGAGAACGGATGCTCGTACTCCCCGCTGTTCACCTTCGTGCAGATCGTGGGCTTCCTCGCCCCGAGCGTGCTGATCGCCGCCCTCTTGATCGCGGTGCTCGCCATCGTCGCCGGCACGATCAACCGCCAGGGCGGCGTCCGTCTCGGCGGAGCCTCCCGAACGCCGGAGCAGGAGGAGAGCGGCCGGGCGGATGATCCCGACGCCGAGCTCGACGAGCTGCTGCGCCCCGCCGACGGGCCCCAGGGCCTCCGTTTCCGCGGCTACCGGTCCGACGACCTCACACCCTTCATGCGGCCGGCCGCGCCCGCGGGCGACGAGCCACGCGACTGAAGGGTCGCTTCGGCCGGGAGGTGCTCGAGCGCCGGGCCCAGGCGTGGCGCGCCCTGCCCGGACAGCGCAGCGCGACGGTTGGGGCGCCAGACGCGTCTCGCCCCGGCGAACCCGCCGGCGGCGCCCGCCACCACCGCGACCACGATCGTGATGGTGGTCGCCTGCCACGACCCGAGCAGCAGCGACAGCACGATCCACGGCACCGCCGTGCCGATCGCCACGATGTGCAGCACCGAGAACCCCCGCCACCGCAGCGCCCGTGCGCGCGGCGCCGCGCCGGGGCCGCCCGCCGCCTCCACGTGCCTCGCGTCGCCGGGCACCACCGGATGCGCGGCGTGCCAGCGCTCGCGCCGCGCCGCCTGCGCGTTCAGCAACGGCCAGGTCGGCAACGCGACGAGCGCCGTCCACCCGCCCGCGGTCAGCCCGACCACCAACGCCGCGAAGGTCACCGACGGCCACGCGTCGATCGCGCCGCCGGTCACGACGAGCACCGTCAGCTGATAGGACAGGGCGGCGGCCACCGCCGACGCCACGGCCGCGTGCAGCACGAACCAGCCCGCCCGGGCATCCGCCGCCGCGATCTCGGCCGCCGTACCGGCCGGTGTGGTGCGCGCAGTCGCACCTGAATCGGGGAACTCCGTTGTTCCGCGCATGTACTTCCTCGCTTCTTGCCCCGGCGACGCTGCCGGTTCGGGTCGCCTCCGCCCGGGGCGGAGACGGAGCGGATGCGCACCGGGTCGGCGCGCATCCGTTCGTTCTCCCAGTCTTACCGCGCCGCGACCGCCGCGTCCACCGGCAACACGCCGGGCGAACGGGAACAACGCGACGTAACAATGACGGCGCCCTGCCGAACCTCGGCTAGTGTCGAGCGAACACCCCGGCGCCTTGGCGGAGTGGCTACGCAGCGGTCTGCAAAACCGTCTACACGGGTTCGAATCCCGTAGGTGCCTCTATTCCTCGCTCGTTCCTTGCTCATTCCTTGCTGCCCGTCGACGCCACGGACGTGACGAAGTAGCGCTGCAGCGCAAGGAGCACCACCGCCGGGATGACGGCGAGGATCGCCGTCTCGGCGAAGACGCGGCCGTAATCGGTCGAGAACGCCCCGAAGGACTTCGCGATCGCGACCGGGGCGAGATCGAGCGACGCATTCGACGTGACGAGGATGGGCCAGAGATAGGCCTGCCACTGGAACAGGAACAGGATGAGCCCGGCCCCGATCAGCGCCGGCCGGGTGAGCGGCAGGTAGATGGACCAGAAGATGCGGAACCAGTTCGCGCCGTCGAGGTGAGCCGCCTCTGACAGGGAATGCGGGATGCCGAGGAAGAACTGCCGCAGCGTGAACACGGCGAGCCCGTTGCCGAGCCCGGGGAGGATGAGGGCGATCAGCGTGTTGGTCAGCCCCCACTCGCTGAAGCTCCGGGAGAGCGGGATGGCGATCGCCTCGAACGGCACCAGGAAGCTCAGCACCACGATGGTGAACACGACCGATCGGCCCCTGAACGGAATGACGGCCAGCGCGAAGGCGGCGGCTGCGCTGATGCCGAGCCCGACCACGACCGTGACGGCCGCCACCAGGAGACTGTTCCCGAGCGCGGTGAGAAAGCCGCTGTCGACCGCCGACTCCAGGTTCACCAGGGTGAAGTCCTTCGGCCAGAGCACGTCCCAGCTGAGCGGCGAGCTGCTGGCGAAGGTCTCGGTGGCGGTGCGGAACGTGCTCGCGAGAAGCCACAGCACCGGCACGAGGAAAGCGAGCGAGATGGCGACTGCCGTCACGGTGAGCACCACACGGCCGAGCGGATTGCGGCGCATGCTCACTCCTCCCCGGTGTCGTCGGAGCCGAGCAGTTTGAACTGCACCGCCACGATCGCGATCATGATCGCCAGCAGCACGACCAGTTCGGCCGAGGCCTGATAAGGGTCGCTGAGCTCGTAGCTGCGATGGAAGATGTCGTACATCAAGAAGTTCGACCGTCCTTCCGGCCCACCACCGGTCAGGATCTGCACCGGCGCGAAGAGCACGAAGTTGGCGACCGTGTCGGCCACGAGGACGAAGAGCAGCGGCCGCCGCAGCATCGGCAGGGTGACCGAGAAGAAGGTGCGCACCGCGCCGGCGCCGTCGATGCGGGCGGCCTCGTAGTAGACCGGCGGGATGTCGTTGAGGCCGGCGATGAGGAACATCATCCAATAGCCGATGCCGATCCAGCTGGCCAGGATGATGAGCGACATGATCACCTGGTCGGGGCTCGTGAACCAGGGCTGCGCCGGGAGACCGAACAGCTCCAGGAAGCCGTTGACCGGGCCGTCGGGACGGAGGGCGATGCCCCAGACGATCGTCGACCCCGCCAGGGGAACCGCGGCCGGCAGGAAGATGAGCGTGCGCCAGAGCCCCCGGCCGGGGATGTTGCGGGTGAGCAGCACGGCCAGCGCCAGTGCGAGCAGGATCTGCAGCGGATTGACGATGACGTTGAAGACGAGAGTCTGGGTCACCGAGTTCCAGAACGAGGCACTCGAGAACATCTTCGTGAACACGTCGACGCCGACGAACTCGGGGGCGGCGAGGCTGCCGGGCAGTCCCGACCGGGTGGAGTCGGCGACGGCGGAGACGGTGGGCACGATGCGGAGCACCACGATGAGCACCACGGTCGGGGCGAGGAAGAGGGCGGCAGCCACGACGTTGCGTCGGGTGATGCGCGCCCCCTTCCGCCGGGAACCCGCAGCCTGGGTGAGGAGGCTTGGAGCGGTCATGGGCTACTGGAACTTCTCCCAGGCATCCGAGAGCTGACCGGTGGCCGACTCGAGCGCGGTGCTCGCATCCGTCCCGTTGATGATGTCGTCGAAGGTCTTCGTCATGATGTCCTCGAACTCCACGTAGCCCACGGTCTGCAAGCGCAAGGTGGCGGTGTTGGCCAGTTCGTACTTCATCAGGTCGACCACTCCGGCGAACCGCGGATCCTTGAAGGTGTCGGAGTCGTAGAACTTCTGGCTGCCCTCGAGGTTCGACGGCGGCACGGCCAGCGCCGACAGGTATTGCGCGTAGCCGCCGTCGTCGATGCCCATGAACTGCATGAAGATCGCCGCCGCATTCGCTTTGTCGGCCGTGGCTTTCGGGTTGAGGCCGAGCGACCAGCCGCCGGTCGGGGTGGCCGCCTCACCGCCCTCGAAGGCCGGGAACGGAGCCACCCCGAAGTCGAGGTACTGCTCGGCGGTGAACTGCGTGCCCCACCAGGGGCCACCCACGTAGAACGCGCTCTGGCCCGCCGCGAACATGTTCGGGGTGTCGGCTACCGCCACGCCCCGCGGCGAGAGGCCGTCGGCGAAGAGGCTGCCGTACCAGTCGAAGGCCTTCGTCCAGCCCTCGTTCGTGATGTCGGGCTCGAGGTTGCCTGCCCCGGTCGCACCGGGACCCCCGCCGGCGCTGATGGCGAGCGGCTCGAGCTGGTAGTAGCGGTCGATCTGATCGAAGATCAGACCGTACTGGGCGCCCGCCGCTGTGGCCTTCTGGGCGTCGGCGGTCACCTCCTCCCAGCTGAGTCGCGCATCCGGATCGGCCGACGGGGCCGGGACCCCGGCCGCGGCCAGCAGCTCCTTGTTGTAGTAGAGGATGTTCGTCGAGGTCTGGTAGGGCATCGCGACGAGCTTGTCGTCGACGGTGGCCGCCTCGAGGCTTCCGGGGTCGACGGCATCGGCCAGATCGGGGAAGGTCTTCGTGAGATCGGCCAGCCAGCCGCGCGCCACATAGGCGTCGGTGCGCGGCATGTCGACGTCGAACACGTCGATGGCGTCGCTCGAGTTCGTGAGCCGCGCGGCGAGCACGCTGTTGAAGTCGTCGAACGGCACCGCTTCGTAGTTGACGGTGATGGTGGGGTGCGCCTTCTCGAAGGCGTCGATGACGGGCTTGATCTGGTCGGCGTCGTAAGCGGCGCCGGCGTAGGTGATGGTGATCGGGTCGGTGGGCTCGGTGAGCGTCGCGGGCGCGACACCGTCGATACCGCCGCTCGATCCGCTGCCGCCGCTGCAGGCGGTCAGGGCGAGCGTCGCCGCCCCGATGATCGCCCCGGCGGTGAGCCAGCGAGTCACTCCGTTGTGAACGGCCATGGTCTACTCCTTCGGTGAGGTGCTGTGTGGGTCGGATTCGCGGTCGGGTTCGGCCGCACCGCCGGCGCTGATGCGCTCGAGGAAGAGGCGACGGAAGTCGTCGACACCGGTTTCGACGGCGACTGTCGCGTTCGGCGGACCAGCGGGCTCGAGGGCGAGCCCGCGGTTGGCGACAACGAGCCCGCGGGCGAGCTCGCTCTCGGTCTCGGCCTGCACGGCGGCGGTCTGCCAGTGCAGGAGCTGCGGATGCGTCACCGCGGCCACCACGAGCGGGTCGTGGAGGAAGCACGCGGTGCGGTGCTCGACGCGGTTGGGGAACGCGCGGCCGAGGAAGTCGATCCAGGCGTCGGTGCAGTCGGCGGCCCAGCGGCTGAAGGCGTCGTCGGTGCGACGCAGCGCGGCGGCGTCGTCCCGGGTCAGCATGACCTTCGAGGTCTGGTCGAGGCCGACCATCCGGATGCGGGCCCCGCTCCGCAGGACGACGTCGAGGGCTTCGGGGTCGACGTAGGCGTTGAAGTCGCCGACGACGGTGATGTTCTGGGCGTAGCCGGTGGCGCTGCCCGCCATCAGCACGAGTTCGCGCACGTTCGCGGCGAAGGCGGGGTCGCGCTGCACGGCGAGGGCGAGGTTCGTCATGGGGCCGATCGCGATCACCACGAGTTCGCCAGGGCGCTCGGCGGCGAGGCGCACGAGGTAGTCGGCGGCGTGCTCGGTCCGGGTCGGGCCCCGAAGAGCCGCCACGGGTGCGGTCGCCGGCTGGTCCCCCTCGAAGACGGCGTCGAAGAGCGCTCGCACCGGCGCCATGTCGCGCACCAGCGGCTCGGTTGCGCCGAGCAGCACAGGCAGCTCCGGCGCACCCAGCCGCTCGACCAGGGTGCGGGCGACGTGCGTGCCGGTGAGAGCGTCGACGTTGCCGTTGACGATGGTGAGCCCCAGCACATCCAGTTCGGGCGAGCGGAGGGCCAGAGCGATGGCCAGACCGTCGTCGATGTCGCTGCCGGGCTCGCCGAGCCCAGGATCGGTGTCGATGACCACCGGCAGCGGCCGGGCGGCGGTGCCGGAAGGCAGATCGGTGGCCTCGACGGCGTCGCCGGCGCTCATCGCAGTGCCTCCTCGACCGCCAGGGTGCGCCGGGCCAGCTCCGCGATCTCCACCCGGTCGAAGTCGCGCACCGCACTGCGCACCCGCACATGGGTGGCGCCGGCGAGATCGGCGGGTATCGACCTGACGCCGTGCAGAGCCCCGTAGACGCTCCCGACGGTGGCGGCCGAGGAGTCGGTGTCACGACCGCCGGAGATGGTGAGGGCCACCGAGGTCGTGAAGTCCTCACCCCAGAGGAGGCCGATCGAGATGAGGGCTGCGTTGTTGACGGTGTGCACCCAGTTGTAGTGGCCCAGCCGTTCGTCGACCCAGGCCAGCGCCTGGTCGGCCGTGCCGCCGTCGGCGTGCAGGGCGAGCACGGCCGTGAGCGCTTCGCCCAGCCGGGACCGTGCGGGCACGGCGCGGGCGGCCACGTCGAGAGCCGCCCTCGCGGTGTCGCTCGCGAGCGCAGCCGCGACCAGAGCCGCTGCCCAGACCTCGCCGAGCACCCCGTTGGCGACGTGACTGAGCCGCGCGTCGACGACGGCGGCGCGCGCCGCCTCGCCCGGCCTCCCGGGGTGCACGTACCCGAAGATGTCCGCGCGGATGAGCGCACCGATCCACTCGCGGTACGGGTTGCGACGATCGCCGCCTGGTCGACCGGCACGCCGCGCACGATGTTGCGGTAGGCGGCGCGTTCGGCGGTGAAGGTCTGCGTGAACGGCAGGCGATCGAGCCAGCTGCGCGCGACGTCGGCGGTCGTCAGCGCGGCACCGTGTTCCTCGAGCATCCACAGGCCGAGGATGGTCCAGTCGAGGTCGTCGTCGCGCGGCACGTCGGCGAAGGTGCCGGCCGAGGCGAACGGCGCCGACTCGTGCAGGTGGCTCACCCCCTCCGGCAGGTCGGCGAGCAGCGGGAGGTAGCCGGTCTGCGGCCACTGACCGACCGCACGGAGATAGCGGCCCACCTCGTCGCGGGTGAGACCTTCCACGGGCTTGCCCATGGTGTTGGCGACGCAGCGACCGAGCCAGGCGCCGTGGATGCGATCGGCGAGACCACCGTTCCCGCCGCTGCGGTCGACCGTCAGCGCGGGCAGGGCGTCGGCCAGGGCGCCCAGGGTGGCGTCGTCATCGGCCTCGTCGTACGGCCAGTCGCGCTGGACGGGCAGTGCGGCGAGCAGCTCCCCGAGCGCGACGAGGCGCGGGTAGTCGGCGGCGGCTGCCGCAGCGCGCGCCTCGGCGAGCAAGGGGCCGGCGGGATGACCGCTGTGGAGCAGCTGCTCCGCCTCGTCGGGAACGAGATCGCGGTCGTCGAGGACGTCATGCATGGGGATCCTGGTTCTGAAAGCCGGTGTCGACGGTGGGATTAGACGGACTGGCGCTGGACGAGCGAGTGCTGCACGAGCACATGGCGATGGGAGGTCTCGGTGGGTTCGGCGATCCGGTGCAGGAGCAGGTCGCCTGCGGCACGACCGATCTCCTGAACAGGGACGTGCACAGTGGTGAGGGCGGGACGCACGAGGCTCGCGGCGTCGATGTCGTCGACGCCGATGATGGCCAGGTCGTCGGGCACCCGGAGCCCCGACTCGAGGGCGGCACCGAGCGCGCCGATCGCCATCAGGTCGTTGGCGCAGAACACGGCGGTGGGGGGCTCGGCCTGTTCGAGCAGCCGCAGCAGCGCATCCGCGCCGCCCTCCTTCGTCCAGTCACCCACCGCACAGAGCTTCGGGTCGACGCCGAGGCCGAGTTCGTTCATGGCTTTCACGTAGCCGGCGAGGCGGCCGGTGCCGGGCTCCGCCGAAGGCGGGCCGCTGATCGTGGCGATGCGGCTGTGCCCTGCCAGGTGGAGGTGCATCGTGGCGTCGGAGCCGATGCGCTCGTCGTCGCCCGACACCCAGTCGATGGGGAGTCCGCTGAGCCCTGACCCGACTGCCACCACGGCGATGCCGGCGCGCTGCAGTTCGAGCAACTCGTCCTCGACGTTGCTCACGGCGACGACGACTCCGTCGACCTGGCGCTGGATGATCTCGTCGACGAAGGCACGGGTGAGGTTCTGGCCGCCGCCGGCGTCGAAGAGCATCACGACCTGGTTGGCGCGGGCGACCGACGTCTGCAGACCCCGCGCGAGCGCCGGGTAGAACGGGTTGGTGATGTCTTGGGCGATCAACGCGATCGTCTGGCTCTTCTTGGAGTTGAGCGCCTGGGCGAAGAAGTTGGGGCGATAGCCCAGCTCGTCCATCACCCTCTCGACCTTGCGCCGGGTCGCCGCGGATACCGGCCGGTTGCCCGAGAGCACGTGCGACACCGTGGTCTTGCTGACTCCGGCGGCGTCCGCGACGGCTTGGATGTTCAACGATGCGCGCGCCTGCTGGTGACGGCGGTCGCGTTCCGTCCGGGTGTCGACATCGTTGTCCAAACCGGTTCATCCTTTCCGTTGGAGAGCTCGACTGCGTGAGCTGCAATATCAGTTCGCAACGTCTGCAAACTAGTTTGCGTATTTGACCGTAGCGCTCTGGCGATCGATCGTCAAGCGCTGCAGTGGCATCGCATCTCGGCGTCGTCGGGTATCAGGCGCTGATTCCGCAGATGCGGCGCTAATATGACTGATGTGACGCAGATACGAATCAAGGATGCCGCGGCCTTCCTCGGCGTGAGCGACGACACCGTGCGACGCTGGATCGACTCGGGCGTGCTCGAGAGCAGCAAGGACGCATCCGGGCGCAGCGCGGTCGACGGGCTCTCGCTCGCCCGACTCGCCCGCGAGAACGCCGTGCTGCCGGCCGACCCGTCGGAGATCGGGCGCAGCGCCCGCAACCGCTTCGTGGGTCTCGTCACCGAGATCACCCTGGACACCGTGATGGCGCAGGTCGAACTGCAATGCGGCCCGCACCGCGTCGTCTCGCTCATGTCGAGCGAAGCGGTGCGCGAACTCGGCCTCGAACTCGGCTCCGTTGCCATCGCCGTCGTGAAAGCCACGACCGTCATCATCGAGACCCCCGGAGGGAAGGCGTGACCCGCTCGCGAACCACCCACCCGCTCGGCCGAGCCGCCTCGGCCCTGGTCGCCGCATCCGTCGTCGCCCTGCTGGCCGGATGCGCGGCGCCGGGTTCGGCAGACCCGGCCGTCACCTCTGCGCCGAGCACCACACCCATGGCCAGCGCACCGGCGCTCGAGGGCTCGATCACCGTCTTCGCCGCCGCCTCGCTCAAGCAGACCTTCACCGACCTCGCCGACGAGTTCGAGGCGGCGAACCCCGGCACGAGCGTCGAACTGAACTTCGCCGGATCGAGCGACCTCGTCACCCAGATCACCGAGGGCGCCCCCGCCGACGTCTTCGCCTCGGCCGACGAGAAGAACATGAAGAAGCTCACCGACGCCGGCTTGATCGACGCCTCGGCACCGGTCGACTTCGCGACCAACGTGCTCGAGATCGCGGTGCCGCCGTCGAACCCGGCCGGCATCGCCGGCTTCGCCGACCTCGCCGCACCCGGCGTGAAGGTCGTCGTCTGCGCCCCGCAGGTGCCGTGCGGCTCGGCGACCACCGCCGTCGAGCAGGCCACCGGGGTGACGCTCTCCCCCGTGAGCGAGGAGTCGTCGGTCACCGACGTGCTCGGCAAGGTCACCTCGGGCGAAGCGGATGCCGGCCTGGTCTACGTGACCGACGTCGCCGCCGCGGGCTCGGCCGTGACCGGCATCGAGTTCCCGGAGTCGAGCGAAGCGGTGAACACCTATCCGATCGCGGTCGTGCAGGACTCGAAGACGGCCGACGTGGCGCAGGCCTTCGTCGACTTCGTCACCGGCACGGTGGGGCAGGGCGTGCTCGCCGCCGCCGGCTTCGGGGCACCGTAGGCCGCCGGCCGGCCCGCGAACCCGTCATGACCCACCACCCGCTCACCTCCGCCCGGTACGCCGGCGTGCCGCGCTGGGTGGCGGTGGTCGCGGCGCTCGGCGCCCTGTTCGTGGTGGTGCCGCTCGCCGGCATGGTTGTGCGGGTGAACTGGGCCGAGTTCATCCCGCTCATCACCTCCGAGTCGTCGATCGCCGCGCTGTGGCTGAGCCTCCGCACCTCCCTCACCGCCACGGCGCTCTGCATCGTGCTCGGTGTGCCGATGGCGATCGTGCTCGCCCGCACCCGGTTCTGGGGCCAGAAGATCCTGCGCTCGCTGGTGCTGCTGCCGCTCGTGCTCCCGCCGGTGGTGGGCGGCATCGCGCTGCTCTACACCTTCGGGCGGCGGGGGCTGCTCGGATCGACCTTCGACCTGCTCGGCATCGAGATCGCCTTCTCCACCACCGCGGTCGTGCTCGCGCAGACCTTCGTCGCCCTGCCCTTCCTCGTGCTGAGCCTCGAAGGGGCGCTCCGCACGGTGGGCACGCGGTACGAGGCGGTCGGCGCCACCCTCGGCGCCGCACCCGGCACGGTGCTGCGCCGCATCACCCTGCCGCTCGTGCTGCCGGCTCTCGTCTCCGGCGCGGTGCTCTCGTTCGCCCGGGCCCTCGGCGAGTTCGGCGCCACCCTCACCTTCGCCGGCAGCCTGCAGGGCGTCACCCGCACGCTGCCGCTCGAGATCTACCTGCAGCGCGAGACCGATCCGGATGCGGCGGTCGCCCTCTCCCTCGTGCTGGTGGCCGTGGCGATCATCGTGGTGAGCATCGCGCATCAGGCGGGCGAGTCGGGGCCGCTGCGCATCCGCCGGGGCGGTGCGGGCTCGTGAGCCTCGAGTTCGAGGCCCGGCTCGACGAACGCGGCTTCGACGTCACCCTCTCGATCGCGGCGGGCGAGACCGTCGCGGTGCTCGGCCCGAACGGCGCCGGCAAGTCGACCCTTCTCGGCATCCTCGCGGGCCTCATCCGGCCGGATGCCGGGCGCGCCGTGCTGGGCGACGCGACCCTGTTCGACCTGCACGCCCCGAGCCGCCGGGCACCCCGGCGGTGGCTCGCACCGCACGAGCGAGGCGTGTCGTTGCTCGCGCAGGAGGCGCTGCTCTTCCCGCACCTGAGCGCGCTCGACAACGTGGCGTTCGGGCCGCGCAGCAGCCGCGGGCGCGGCACCCACGCCGGCCGCCGTCTCGGCCGGGCCGAGGCCGACCGCATCGCCGCGCACTGGCTCGACGAGGTGGGCGCCGCCGAGTTCGCCGACCGCACGCCCGCGCAGCTCTCCGGCGGGCAGGCGCAGCGCATCGCGGTGGCCCGTGCGCTCGCCGCCGAGCCCCGCCTGCTCCTCCTCGACGAACCGATGGCCGCCCTCGACGTCGCGGTCGCGCCGGCTCTCCGGCGCATGCTCCGCCGCGTGCTGGCCGGCCGCACCGCGGTCATCGTGACCCACGACATCCTCGACGCCTTCATGCTCGCCGACCGCGTCGTGGTCATGGACGGCGGCCGCATCGTCGACAGCGGCCCCACCCGCGCGGTGCTCGAACGCCCCTCGAACCAGTTCACCGCCGGTCTCGCCGGGCTGAACGCCCTCATCGGCACCGCCGACGCGTCGGCCGCCACCGCCGGCGCCGCAACCACCAGTCCCGCACCCGGCGCACCCGGCGCACCTGCCGCCCTCGGCATGGTCGTCGTCGACGGCGGCCTGCGCCTCCTGGCGGCGACGGATGCACCCCTCACCCCTGGCGCTCCGGCTGCCGTCGCCATCCGCCCGTCCCTCGTCGAGGTCTCGACCGCCGCCGACCCCGCAGCCCAGCGGGTGCCGCACTCCACCCCCACGAACGTCGTGCCCGGCACCGTACTCGACCTCGAACCGCGGGGCGACGTGGTGCGCGTGCGCAACGAGCTCATCGCCGCCGACCTCGCCCCGGCGCGCGTCGCCGCCCTCGACCTCGCCCCCGGCACGCCGATCCGCTGCACCTTCGACGCCACCGACGCGCTCGCCTACCCGCTCTGAGCCGCCCGTCCGGGGTTCCGGCGCCCGGCGAGGCTGAGTACCCTGGGGCCAGCCGATCGAGGAGGACACCATGGCACGCGGTTACGCGGCCGACACCGTCGAGGAGTACCTGGCCGCCGTTCCCGAGGGGCAGCGAGCCGCCCTCGGCGCGGTGCGAACGGCTCTGCTCGCCGCCATCCCCGGAACCACCGAACGCATCTCGTACCGGATCCCCGTCTTCACCTACCGCGGCAAGGGCCTCCTGGGCCTGTCCGCGGCGCAGAAGCACTGCAGCCTGCACCTCATGAGCCCACCGCTGGCCGCCGCGCTGGCGAACGACGGGGCCCTCACCGAGGGCACTCTCTCCGGCGCCACCCTGCAGTTCCCGAACGACGAGCCGCTGAGCGACGCCACCGTGCGCCTCGTCGTCGAACGCCGCATCGCAGAAGTGGATGCGCGGGGCTGACTAGTCCGAGCCGACGGCGGCGGGCGCGGCGGTACGCAGTAGCGTGTAGGTGTAGCTGAGGTTCGCGATCGCGTGCAGCACGCATCCGGCGCCGACCACCACCAGGGCGAACAGGTTCAACGGCACCGAGTCGGGCCAGAACGACGCGATCACGAGCAGCAACGGGAAGCCCACCATGAGGAGCACCGTGCGCACCCGCCCGATCCACTTCACCGGCACGATGCCGGGCTTCCGCACCAGGATCGTGATGCCGAGCAGCAGGTCGCTGACCAGGATGACGATCGCCATCCAGAGCGGCACGAGCCCCACCACCACGAGCGTGGCGCACACCACGAACTGGCTCACCCGGTCGGCGATCGGGTCGAGCTTCTTACCCAGGTCGGTGGTCTGGTCGAACCGCCGGGCGATGAAGCCGTCGGCCCAGTCGGTGATGCCGAGCACGATGAGCGTGATGAGCGCCGCCAGCGGGCTCCGGAACACCACGAGCAGCACCACGAACAGCGGGGTGAGGATGAGGAGTCGCCCGAACGAGATGGCGTTGGGCACGTTCACGCGTCGGGCAGCGCCTCGGTCGTGATGATGGTTCCGGTCCACCCCGCCTGGGCCGCGATCACCTCGGTCAGCTCTGCGTTGACGTACAGGATGCCCCCGTCCGGCCCCGCCGAGTGGAAGTACGAGTCGTTGAACACCGAGTCGCTCAGCACGACCTTGACGTTCGGATAGGTCTGCACGATACGCGCGATGGCGCGCTCCGGATCGGACATCGCATCCCCTCTCCCGGCCCGGTCGTTCGCTAGCCTGGAGCAAGCTTACTTCCAGGGGGTATTCATCGATGGAGTTCACGACCGAATCGCTCGGCAACGGCATCGCGGTGATCCGCGGCGACGGGCGCCTGAACATGGTCTCCGGCCCGGCACTGCGCGAGACGGTGAAGCGGCGCATCGACGCCGGCGAGTCACGCATCGTGGTCGACCTCAGCCGCGTTCCGTTCATGGATTCCTCCGGTCTCGGCGCCCTGATCGGCTGCCTGAAGTCGGCACGGGAGGCGTCGGGCGACCTCCGCATCGTGGCTCCGTCCACGCAGGTCGGCATGGTGCTGACGCTCTCCAACGTCGACAAGATCCTCACCCCCTACGACTCGGTCGAGGCGGCGTACCGTGACTGAGGAGCGCAGCAGCCTCGTCTTCACCACGCCGCCGGACGACGTGGATGCGGTGCACGGTTTTCTCGAGACCGTGTGGTCCGCGAATCCGGAGGTCTCCGACCTCGAGCGCATGGCCTTCGAGACCGCCCTGATCGAACTCGCGACCAACGTCATCCAGCATGCCGGCGGTGCCCGCGGGGTGACCTGCGTGCTCTCGGTCACCGCCGACGAGAACGGCCTCGCCGCGACCCTCGCCGACACCGCCGACGCGGGCGGCATCGTGCTGATGGGCCGGGAGATGCCGGATGCGCTCTCCGAGTCGGGGCGGGGCATCCCGCTCATCCAGGCTCTCGTCGACGAGCTGCGCTACGAACGCGTCGACGACCGCAACGTCTGGACGATCACGCGGGGTCGCGCCGGCTGACCACCACCACGGTCACGTCGTCCGCGCCGGCGGTGCGGGCGGCCTCGGTGAGCTCGGCGAATCGCGTCACCGCCTCCTGCGGTGAACCGGCGCCCTGCACGATCGCCGCGACCCGGCCGAGCGAGTCGAGCGTGCCGTCGAACAGGTCGAGCACACCGTCGGTGAAGGTGACGAGCTGGTCGCCGGGTTCGAGCGTCGCCGTGCCTCGTGTCCACTCCCCCTCGGCGACGATGCCGATGGGGAGGCCCGTCGCCGCGAGGCGCTCCGCCGTTCCGTCGCGACGCACCAGCACCGAGAGGCCGTGCCCCGCATCCGCGTAGTCGATACGCCCGGTGCGGGTGTCGATCACCGCATGGAACAGGGTGGCGAAGCTGCCGATGATGCCGAGGTCGTGGGCGAGCTGCTCGTTCACGGCCGCGACCGCGCCCACCACGTCGGTGCCGCTGCGGGACTGGAACGCGGAGCGCACCGCGGCCGCCATGATGGCCCCCGCCGCACCTTTGCCCATCACGTCGGCCAGGGTGAGCTCGATGACGGCGCCGTCGCCGTGCCAGGCGTAGAAGTCGCCGCCCACCCCCTTCGCGGGCAGGCAGATGCCGGCCACGTCGTAGTCAGGCCGGGCCGGCTGGTCCTGCGGCAGCAGACCCTGCTGCACCTCGGCGGCGCGGTCGAGGTCGGCGGTGTCCTGCAGCTCCCGCTCCACCCATTGGCCCATCTCGTCGAGCAGCCGGCGCTCGTCGTCGCTGAACTGGCGCGGGGCGGTGTCCACGAGGCAGAGGGTCCCCACCCGGTAGTCGTCGCCGAGGCTGAGCGGCCGCCCGGCGTAGAACCGGATGTGCCGCTCGTCGGAGACCGGCAGGCGATGCGCGAACCGCTCGTCCGCCGTCGCATCCGGCACCACCAGCACCCCGGGGCGCTGGATGGTGACCTCGCAGAACGAATCCGTGCGGTCGATCGCGAACGACTTGCCCGGCAGGTGGGGCGACTTCGTGAACTGCCGCGCGTCGTCGATCAGGTTGATCTCGGCGACCGGCACCCGGAACAGTTCACGGGCGATGCGGGTGATGCGGTCGAAGCGCTCCTCGGCCGGGGTGTCGAGCAGCTCCAGCCGCCGCACCGCCGCCACCCGGTTCCGCTCGAAGGCGTCGTCGTTCTCGGACTCCTGCTCACCCAACCCCATGCGAGCTAGCGTAAGGCACCAGCCGGAAGATTCGGAGCGTGCGCCCCGACGCCCGCTCATAGCCCCGGTAGCCCGGCCACTGACGCTCGATGTACGCCCACACTGCCTCGCGCTCGTCGTCGCCGATCAGCGTCGCGCGCACATCGATCCGGCGGCCGCGGCGGCTGACCCAGGCCTCCGGATGCGCGATCAGGTTCGTACTCCAGGCCGGATGCGAAGCACCCGCGAAGTTGCTGCCGGTGACGAGCATCCGCCCACCGGGTTCGGGAACGTACATCAATGCGGTCTCCCGTTCGAGGCCGGACTTCGCGCCGACGGTGTGGAGCACCAGCGAGGGCACGAGCAAGCCGCTCAGCTGCACGCGGCCCCGCGTGAGCCAGGTCATGCCGCGCTCGAGCGGCGGCATGATGGTGGGGCCCACCCGGCGGAAGAAGCGGGTGCGCGAGAAGCGGGCCACGACGATCCGCACCGCACGCACGAAGGAAGCCATCACCCCATTGTGCCGCTGATGGGCCAGACACAGGACCGGAAAGAAGAACTCGCACACGGTGGCCTGGTGCGCCGGGAAGGCAACATGGTGACCCTCGGCGACGGCTCGCAGTGGTGGCTCAACGGGGCCGCATGGGCGAGGGACGAAGCGGACGCCCTGATCGTGCGAGACCGTCAGATCCTCCGAGAGCAGGTGAAGTGGTGCCGAAGCTGATCACCGAGTGGAGGACAGACGACCCCGGACTAGCCGAGATGCTGAAGAGCATCGCAGCGGAACCCGAATACAGCGAACTCCGCCTCGAGATGGAGATCGCGCTCCACCAGTTCCAGGCGAAGCACACCGCTGAGCAGCTCGGCCGGCTTCGCGCCGACCGCCTGGACTCGGAACGCAGGCGTGCGCGATGGGCCGAGATCAAGGCGCAGCGCGCCGCAGAACGAGCGGAGGGGAGTGATGCCTGAGCGCAACCAGCTATCGCGCCGCAAGGGATGGCGCAAACCCGACAACACGGTCGTGGTGGCCCGTCCATCGAAATGGGGGAACCCCTTCCGTGTCGGTGTGAACGCCTTCAACCGGGCCAACGCGGTCGAGCAGTTCCGCGAGATGGCCACGCGCCCGGGCCGATCCTTCGAAGGATTTCGGGAGCAGGTCCGCGACGAGCTCGCCGGCAAGAATCTCGCATGCTGGTGCCCGCTCGACCAGCCCTGCCACGCTGACGTGCTCCTCAAGATCGCGAACGGCTGATGAGCCTGCCTCAGGAGACGTTGAAGGTGGGCTCGAAGTCGTTGTTCGGGTCCTTCGCGGCACGTTCGAGGTTGCTCAACACGTTGGCGGGCTTCTGCATCCAACCCATCACAGTTGCTTCCATCTCTGACGCGATTTTCACCTTGCCGTCGATCGTTCGCTCTTTGGCGAGAGCTAGTGCGCGGTACCCCAACCACTCGACGAGTATCCAGTCCCGTTTAGGAAGCACTGAGAACAGGCGCATGTCCGAGCGACGATGACTGTTTCAAGGGGCATCCACTTCCAGAAAAGGCGAGGGAGAGTCGAGTGGGTGAGCACCCGCTCTAGCGCGTCTAGCACTGCGCCGACCGCGTCGTCGCGGCGCTTCTGCGAGTCGCGGCGCAGCTTGATGATCTCGCCGGCGGCGAATATCCCCACAGTGGCGAGCACGCCGAAAGCCGCAACCCAGACCGCCCATGAGACCCCCAACCACATGTGGGAGGCATACCGACGTGTCAGCGACTGAAGACCGCGAGCTCTACGACATCCGATCCGCCTCGCGCCGGGTTCACCGCTCGCGCCGATCGATCTACTACTGGATGCGCCACGGCATGCCCTTCAAGACCATCGGTGGCCGCCGGTACATCGCACATGACGACCTCCTCAGGATGCTCCGGGTCCGCATCCTCAACGAACGCCTCCACCAATTCGCGAAAAAAGATTAGGTGCTCTACTTGACGCCTACGGCATTGCACAGTTTCACTACAAGGTAAGCACTTCTGCACCCACTGATCAGAGCCAGCCTCTCGGTGGGTTTCGTGCATCTCAGACCCGCCACCGTTCTCTTCCGGTGGTGACACAGGGCTGACAACCTGGCGCCAGGGGGCGCGAACTCGTCACCCCGGCTACTGGGTAAGTGGCAAGCACCGCGGGTGGGCAGGGTCGACGCGTGATGCGCACTGCCCACCCGCGGATACAGTGGTCGGATGTCGACGAACGCAGTGCGCAGCCGAGCGATAAGGACATCGGCGACGCTGCTGAGTGGGCCTGTCGAACTGCTCGACTTTCTCGTTCCGCTGTGGGCGGGAGCGATGCTTGGGCTCGGAGCCCCTGTGATCGGATGGCTGGTGGCCGCAGAGCTTTTCGTGTCGGTGCTCGTACGACCTCTCGCTGGCTATCTTGCTGATACGCGACCGCGGTCCCGGGTTGCGGCGGTCGGAGCCTTCGTCTTCAGCCTCAGTTGCTTGATCTACGCAGGAGCGAGTACACCCGCAATGGCGTTCGTTGCGGCATTCCTCGGCGGGATCGCAGGCCCGCTGTTCTGGATCTCCCTACGCGCGATCGCCGCTGAGTACCTCGCAGACAACTCGGGAACGTTCGCGGGGCTCATGTCGGCAGAGGCTCTCGGATCATGGATCTTCTGGGGGCCAGCGATGGTCCTTCTCGGGGCCTTCGGATACTCGGCGGTCTTCATTGGACTCGCCGTTGCGGCGGTCGCCGCGGGCGCGCGCTTGATGCTCACCCCCAAGGAACCGATCGTCGTGCGAGCGGAGCTTGCCGGCGGAATCCGTGAACATGTCCGCCGACTCGCGCCATTGATGACGATTGGTGGCTTCGCCACTGCCGCTGAGGCTGGTGTGGGGTTGGCGCTTCTGCTGCAGCTGCAAGCTGCTGGCCTCGAAGTCTGGCAAATCGCTCTGGTCTACCTGCCGGGCGGTATCGCACTCACCGTTCTTCCGCGCCCCCTTCACGCTGTAGTTGAGCGGTGGGGTCGTAAACCTGGCTACGTCGCTGCTTCTATCGCGACTGCTGTGAGCGTGGCTGCGCTGGCACTCTCGCCGCCGGTGATCCTTGTAGCCGCACTGTGGATCATCATGTCGGCCTCACTCGCGCTTCTCTACCCGCTGCAGAAGACTCTTGTCTCGGAGGCGAGCGGGGGCCGGGTCGCCCGCGGGATGAGCCTGCAGGCGAACGCGGACACGATCGGTGCGGCAGTCGGAGTGGTTGCTGTGGGCGTCATCGTCGTTGACGGCCGGTGGGCACCCGCATTCATCGTCTGTGCTGTCATTATCTTGTGCGGCGCGGCCCTAGCTTTCTGGGTCATTGATCGCACCGGCCAGGAGTACCGAGAGGGGGTAGCGAGGGGCTGAAAGCCCCTCGACGTAGTGGTCGGACCAGTCGATGACACAGTGACACCGGGCGACTTCCCTCTCGAGGAGGGATGGGCGCAGCACCTCACCCAGCCCGCCTGACCCGCGGCACGGCGACCGGAACGGCACCCACGTCGAAGGAGACGCCATGACGAAGCTCAACATCGCGGCCGGCAACTCCCGGTTCTTCTGGTGCCCAGGCTGCGACAGCGCCCACCACATCGACGTCCGTGCAGGCGGGTGGACATGCGATGACGACATCGAGCACCCCACCATCCAGCCGTCCGTACTCGTGTACTCGCACGGCACGCTGATCGATGACTCCCTGGAAGGCGAAGCGCTCACCGCACCCGCCAACATCCGGCAGACGCCCCAGTGTCATTCCTTCGTCACAGCTGGTCGCATCGAGTTCCTGACCGACTCCACGCACGAGCTCGCCGGCCAAACCGTCGACCTTCCCGACTGGCCGTACGCATGAGACCCCTGCCCGTCATCCTCATCGGGATCACCCTGATGAAGCTGGCCGTGCTCGCCGCCCTCTACTCGCTGCGCCTGGCACCCGCCGACCCAGAGCCCGAGCATGAAGAAGGGCCGGCCAGCGTCCCCCGATGAACCGGCCCCGCCACATCAGTCCTTCGGCGGATACGGGTCCTGCTTGTTGATCGTGTCCTTCTGACGGAGCTGCCCATCCCGACCATGGATGTTGAGCTCCCCACCACCAGACGAGTTGTTCAGGTACTGACGCGCAGCAGCGGCAGCCTCAGCCTGCGTGTCGTGATGCGACGACGACGCGCCCTGCTGGCTGTGCACCCTCCCCATCGACTACGAAGCCCCACACGACGACTACCAGAACGACGACCGCTTCCAACTCGATCACTTCTACCCGGTCTCCACGCACATGTTGCCGCCCTTTGGATAGCCTTCGTTGCAGCGGCTGGTGCCGTGGCCGCCGCGGTGTTCGCAGGATTCCAGATGGTGGATGCTCGCCGTTCCGCAGAACGAGCGCAGAAGGCCGAGGAAGCCGCGGCAGCTGCACAAGATCGAGTAACCGGCGCTCTAGAGGCGATGGCCTTTCTCGATGGCCCACCGTGGACCGTGGAATGGATCTCAGGCGGCGCCTACCTGCTGACAAACAACGCGCCGGTCGCAGCACACGACGTGCGCGCGTCCATCGACGCGGACATGGCCACCGTAGGGGACCTCCCACAGGGCATCGACATCGGAGCACGCAGCGCAATCAAGTTCATGGCCACCGCCCACATGGGGACCGGATTCCAGAAAAACATCACCGTCACCTGGACCAATCGCAGCGGCGACGATCTCATATGGACTCACCCACTCCCACCCAGCTCCGCCGCTCCTCCCAGACGCTGAAAAATCCACGAACCTCGAAATCACGGACCACCTCGCCCGCTACCTGCCGCCCGGCGCCGGCGCCGGGCGCCGGCGGCACCATTTCGTGGCGACGCGCAGGCCGGACCGATGCCGGCGTTTCGGAGCATCCGCGATCAGTACCAGTTCACGGACTGCGAGTGCCCCCAGGCCGAGCACGGGGTGCCGTAGCCGCGGGCGATGTAGTCCAGACCCCAGGAGATCTGGGTCACGGCGTTGGTGGCCCAGTCGTCTGCGATGGACGACATCTTGCTGCCCGGCAGCGACTGCGGAATGCCGAACGCACCGCTCGAGGCGTTCTCGGCCTGGTAGTTCCAGCCCGACTCCTTGCTCCAGAGCGAGTCGAGGCACTGGAACTGGTCCGAGCCCCAGCCGTACTGGTCCGCGGCCATCTGCGCCGCGATGGCGCGAGCCCCGTCGGGGGTGCTCGCCTGGGCGGCGGCGTCGGCGGCGGCCTGAGCGGCGGCGGCAGCAGCGGCATCCGCGGCGGCCTTGTCGACGGCGGCGACCTGGCTCTCGGCCGCCGTCGTCACGGCGACCGCCGTGTTCGTGAGCGTCTGCACCGTCGTGGTGTCGAGGTACTGGTAGTTGGCCAGCGACGCCACCGAGGAGATGAGGGGCGCGGTGTCGACCTTGCCCTTGGCGGCGGCGAGCACGGAGGTCGCGCGCTCGATGGTCGCCTCCGCACGGCTGTCGGCACGCTCGGTGGTGCGCTCGATCAGCTGGGAGTGCTCGTCGGCCTTCGCCGCGCCGACGGCCGCGGTGGCGGTGACGCCGGCCGACAGCCCGGCTGCGTTCTGCGCGTTGGCGACGGCCGGGTGCGCGAAGGAGGCGATGGCCACCAGGGCGGCGGCCGCGGTGAGTCCCGCGATGGGGGCGCGGCGTGAGGTGCGCCTGTCCCGGCGCTCACGTCGGGTCGTGGGGGTGGTAGGGGTGGTGGGGCTGGGTGTGGAGTTGCGCATTGTGTCCATTGGATCGGGCCCTGGAGTGCGGATGCGCGTGCACGGTGGGCACACACGTCGGGTTCGTGAAGCACTCCTGCCGCACTGGCTCGCTCGCAGCGGGCACGGCGGAGCAGCACGACGAGGTGTCGGGCTCCGCGCGGCAGATGGCGGTGACGGTCGATGTCGGGTCACCGGCGGGCAGTCACGGCTGCGCCGACCGGCGGTGTTCGCGGTCATCCGGGACGTGGATGTTCGGGTCATCCCGGGGCAAACAATTGAAGCAACAAGTATGTGGGGCGTTTCTGAGAGCTTTCTCCATACCGGTGCCGGGCCGGTCCCGCCGGACGTTTCAGCGCCGAAGATGGGTCCATGGTCCGCGGATACACCGCTCAGCAGGTGCGCGACGCCGAGCGACCCCATCTCGACGCCGGCGAGCCGCTCATGCTTCGCGCCGCACACGGCGTGGCCGAGCGCATCCGGGGTCTCGTCGCCGAGCGCGCCGGGCGGGATATTCCGCGGGTGCTGTTACTCGTCGGCTCCGGCGACAACGGCGGCGACGCGCTGTTCGCGGGTGCCGAGCTCGCCGCAGCCGGGCTGGCGGTCGACGCCCTCGCCGTCGGCTCCCGGATGCACGCCGCCGGCCGCGAGGCCGCCCGCGCCGCCGGGGTGACGATGCTGACCGAGGCTCCCGCCGCGAGCGCCTACGACGTGATCGTGGACGGCATCCTGGGCACCGGCACCACCGCGGGAGCGCCGGCCCTGCGCGGGCGCGCCCGTGAAGTGGTGCTCGCGCTGCTCGGCGAACTGCCAGCCGGCGACGGGCGAACGGCGCCCGGCGCACCCGGGGCCGCCCGGCCGCTCGTGGTGGCGGTCGACCTCCCGAGCGGGGTCGACCCCGACACCGGCGCCGTGGCCGACGAGGTGGTGCTGCCCGCCGACGTCACGGTCACCTTCGGGGGCGTGAAAGCGGGACTCCTCCGCGGCGAGGGCGCACGCCTCGCGGGCCGCATCCACCTCGTCGAGATCGGCATCGAGGCCGACCTGGCGGTTCTCACCCCCGCCCTCGACCTCCCCTGACTGCTTACCGTCCAGGGGCGGGTCAGCTGGCGACGGCGCGCCGGCGCACCGCCTGCTTGAACCATGCCGTGTCGGGAATACGAGCCAGGAACGGGCCGACCACCACGGTGATGAGCACGTACGCGGTGGCGAGCGGGGCGAGCCGCGGCTCCACGCCGGCGCCGAGCGCGAGGCCGGCGATCACGATCGAGAACTCGCCGCGCGGCGTCAAGGCGAGGCCGGTGCGCCACCGGCCGGGCACGCCGATGCCGGCCCGCCGCGCCGAGAGATAGCCCGACGCCACCTTCGTCGCCATGGTGACCACCGCGAGCGCAGCGGCCGGGAGCAGCATCGCGGTCAGCTCGCTCGCATCCGTCGTGAGCCCGAAGAACACGAAGAACACCGCCGCGAACAGGTCGCGCAGCGGTGTCAGCACCTGACTCGCCCGCTGCGCGACGCGCCCCGAGAGCGCGATGCCCACGAGGAAGGCTCCCACGGCCGACGACACGTTCACCTCGGCGGCGAGCCCCGCCACCAGCATGGTGAGCCCCAGCACGCCCAGCAGCAGGGGTTCCGGATGCTCGGGCGCGAAGATGCGCGAGATCACCGACCCGTGGCGCAGCGCGACGTACAGGATGAGCGCCACCACCCCGACCGCCACGGCCACCGCGATCGCCCCCTGGAGGAGCGACACCCCCACCACCAGCGCCGCGAGGATGGGCAGGTAGAACGCCATCGCGAGGTCTTCGATGACGAGGATGGCGAGCACCGTCGGCGTCTCCCGGTTGCTCAGCCGCCCGAGGTCGCGGAGCATCTTCGCCACCACCCCCGACGACGACACCCAGGTCACGCCGGCGAGCGCGACCGCCGCCACCGGCCCCCAGCCGAGCAGCAGGGCGAGGAGTGCGCCGGGCACGGCGTTGAACAGCGCGTCGATCAGCCCCGCCGTGCGCGACTGCCGGAGGTTCGTGAGCAGCTCCTGTGCCGTGTACTCCAGCCCGAGCAGTGCCAGCAGCAGGATGACGCCGATCTCGGAGCCGACCTGGAAGAAGTCCTCGCTCGCATCCAGCGGCAGCAGGCCGCCCTCGCCGAACAGCAGGCCGACGACGAGGTAGAACGGGATGGGCGAGATGCCGATCCGCAGGGCCAGCCGCCCCAGCAGGCTCATTCCCAGCAGGAGCGCGCCGACCTCGATCAGGATCAGCGTCGTCTCATGCACGGGCGGCCGCCTAGCCCGGGCCGTTGGCGATGATGTGGCCGAGGGCGTCGAGGCCCTCGCGCGTACCGACGGCGATGATGGTGTCGCCCGGGCGCAGGATGTCGGCGGGCGTGGGTGACGGGATGACACCGGCGTCGCGCACGAGCGCCACGATCGACACCCGGGTGCGGGTGCGCGCCTTCGTGTCGCCGAGCGGGCGGTTGAGGTAGGGCGAATCGGTGGGCAGTTGCAACTGTTCGGTGAACAGGCCCGCCGCGTCGCCCGCGAGACTGGTGAGGCGGCTCATCGTGACCGAGCTGCCGAGGAGGTCGGCGAGCGCCGCCGCCTCGTCGTCGGTGAGCGGCACGGAGTCGCTCGACGAGTCGGGGTCGTCGAGGTCGAACAGCGCGAGATCGCGGTCGCCGTCGCGATGCGACACCACGCTCACCCGGCGCCCGGTCTCGGTGAGCAGGTCGTGTCGCACGCCGATGCCCGGCAGGTCGACCTTCTCGATGCGCACTCCCACGGGTTCACGCTAGCAGCAGGGCGTCGCCCCGTCGCAGAGGTGGGCCTTGGCGAACCGGCCGAACGGGCGCACGATGGATGCACGGCGCGGTGTCCGCGCACGTCCCCGATCGGAGATCCTCGTGAAAAAGATCCTGTTGCTGCTCGCCTTCGCGCTCGGCTATGTGCTCGGCGCGCGCGCCGGCCGCCGGCGCTACGAGCAGATCCGCGAGAAGGCCCAGCAGCTGTGGAACGACCAGCACGTCCAGTCGGCCGTGCACAGCGCCGGCGACCTCGTGGAGACGGCCGTCGACCGGGTGAGCGAGCGCGCCGGCGACGTCATCGGCAAGGTGCGCGGTCAAGGCCGGGATGCCTGAGCCCACCCGCGGCTCCGCAGCACCGGCACCCGGCGACGAGACCGTCGACGCCGCCGACCGCTCGACGACTCGGCTGATCGCCGACCTGCCCGGCCTCGTCGTGGGCCTGCTGCGCGACGAGCTCGACGCGCTCAAGCAGGAGCTGACCGCGCGAACCGCCCGGCTGGGCATCGGCGCAGGTCTCGTGGCGGGTGCGGCGTTCATCGGGTTCTTCGCCCTTGCGGTGTTCATCGCCGCCGCGATCATCGCCCTCGCCCTCGTCGTACCCGGCTGGGCCGCCGCGCTCATCGTGTTCGGCGGCCTCCTCGTGATCGCGATCGTGCTCGCGCTGATCGGGGCGCGTACGCTCAAGAAGAAGTCGGGCGAGCAGGGGGAGCACTGATGGCGGCCAAGAAGCAGAACGATCCGAACCAGGAACTCAGCGTTCCCGCCGCCGTCGCCGAGGTCGCGAAGGCAGCCGTGCAGGCGCGGGCCGTGCGCCCCGAGCCCGAGACCGACGAGGCGCCGGCCGAGCAGCCGCCGCAGCGCTCCCGCGCCGAGGTGCAGGCCGACATCGCCGCCAAGCGGGCGGAACTGAGTGACGTGCTGAGCGAGCTCGAGCGGCGCCTCGACGTGCCGGCGCGGGTGAAGACGTCCGTGCGCGAGATCGCGAGCGATCCGGTGCGCGGTGCCCGCGCGCATCCGAAGACCGTGGCGGCTGCAGCGGTCGCTGCAGCGGGGCTGGCGACCGGCATCGTGCTGGTCGTTCGCGCGCTCACCCGGTAGCGCGCCGGGCGCCCGGGCTCAGGCTTCGACGGCCGCGGCCATGCGATCGAGGAACGCGATCACCACGCCGCGATCCTCGGGGCTCAGCGATTCGGCCACCGCGAGCATCCGCTGATGCGATTCCGCCAGGGCAGCGCGCACGTCGTCGTCGGCACTCGCTGTGGGCATCAGGATGAGTGCACGCCGGTCGGTGGGATGCGGCTGCCGCTCGATGTGGCCCGACTTCTCGAGCCGGTCGATCAGCGTCGTGGTGGAGGCCGAGGAGATGTCGAGCAGGTCGGCCAGGTCTTTCGGGCTGATGTACCGCCCGGTCTGCCGGCCCCGGATCACATGGCGGACGGCGGCGATGTCGTTCTCGCCCATGCGCATCTCCTGGCGGGTGCGCAGGCGCATGGCGGTCTCGGCGGTGCGGTATCGCCGCATCGCCTGCAGCACGTCGACGGGGCCCTGCGACTCGGCGTCGCCGGGGTACCAGTACTGCGTGGCAGAATGTGCTCCAGCGGTCTCCATGAGCCAAGAATAAACCGAATCCGGCGTTCTGTTCGGAAATCGAGTAATCAGTTCGTCTAGCGACCAGGGTGGCATGATCGGATCATGGCCTCCACCGCGATCAGCACCGCCGCCGACGTCTCCCCCATGCTCGCCAAGGCGGTCGCCGCCGTGCCCGAGCCCGATGCCGTCGACGGCGGCTTGAGCTACGAGCCGAAGTGGGACGGCTTCCGTGGAATCGTGTCGTTCGACGGCGCCGACGTCGTCATCGCCAGCCGCGGCGCGAAGCCGCTCACCCGCTACTTCCCCGAGCTGGTCGAGGCGTTCGCCCGGCTGCTGCCCGAGCCCTGCGTGCTCGACGGCGAGATCGTGGTGCGCTCGGGTGCGCCGGGCGGCGAGAAGCTCGACTGGGAGCTGCTCTCGCAGCGCATCCACCCCGCCGAAAGCCGCATCACCCTGCTCGCCGAACAGACGCCCGCCATGTTCGTGGCCTTCGACCTGCTGGCGCAGGGCGAGCGGTCGCTGCTCGAGGCGCCCTTCGCCGAACGCCGGGCTGCGCTGGAGGAGTTCGCGGCGGGCCTCGGCGACCCCATCCATGTCTCCCAGGCGACGGATGACGTCGAGCTCGCCCGGCGCTGGCTCGTGGAGTTCGAGGGCGCGGGCCTCGACGGCGTCGTCGCCAAGCCGCTGAAGGCGCCCTACGCGCCGGGCAAGCGGGTGATGCTGAAGGCCAAGCACCACCGCACCGCCGACGTGGTGGTGCTCGGCTACCGCGTGCACAAGAGCGGGCAGGGCGTCGGATCGCTGCTCCTCGGGTTGTACGACGCCGACGGTGAGCTCCGCAACGTCGGCGGCGCGTCGGCGTTCAGCGACGCCCGGCGCCTCGAACTCGTCGACGAGCTGGCCCCGCTGGTCGAACACGACGCATCCGGAGCCCCCGTCACCGGCGAGACGGAACGCAGCCGCTTCTCGTCGGGCAAGGACGTCTCGTTCGTGCGGCTCACCCCGACCCGGGTGATCGAGGTGCGGTACGACCAGATGGAGGGAATGCGCTTCCGGCACACCGTGCAGTTCGACCGCTGGCGCCCCGATCGCGACCCGCGCTCGTGCACCTTCGAGCAGCTCGAACGCCCGATCGCCTACGACCTCAGCGACGTCCTGGTCTAACGCTGCCCTGTCGAACGCTGCACGGTCGGACACTGCCCGGTCTGACACCGCGGCCGGCGGGTCACTCCGCGGCCGGCTCCTTCTTCGCCCGGCTGGGCTGCACCCGGGGCGGCTCCCCCGGCATCTTCGGGTAGTCGGGCGGGAAGGGCAGCTCGCCGAGCCCCGCCTCGAGGTCGCGCGCCCACCAGCCGAGCGCGGTCTCCACGCTGCCGGGGTGAGCACCGAACTCCGCCCACGGGTCGCCCACCGTCGCCAGCCGCTCCGGCACCGTGAGGATGGTGAAGAGGCGCGGATCGGCGGTCTCCAGCTCGTCCCAGGTGATGGGGCACGAGACCGGGGCGTGGGCGAGGGCGCGCGGGCTGTAGGCACCCGCCATGGTGCGGTCGCGGTTCGCCTGGTTGAAGTCGACGAAGATGCGCTCGCCGCGCTCCTCCTTCCACCAGTTCGTGGTGACCTTGTCGGGCATCCGCCGTTCGAGTTCGCGGGCGATGGCGATGACCGCGTGCCGCACGTCGAGGAACTCGTGGGTGGGCTCGATCGGCGCGAAGACGTGCAGACCACGGTTGCCGGAGGTCTTGATGAAGGCGGTGAGACCGGCTTCCTCGAGCACCTTCCGCAACTCGATCGCGGCCGGGACGGCGTCGTCGAAGTCGGTGCCCGGCTGCGGGTCGAGGTCGATGCGCAACTGGTCGGGGAAGTCGCTCGTCTCGGCGCGCGAGGGCCAGGGGTGGAAGACGAGCGTGTTCATCTGCACCGCCCACACCGCGGCGGCCGGTTCGTCGATGACGAGCTGCGGATGCGAGCGGGCGCTCGGGTAGACCACCATCACGCTGCGCACGTAGTCGGGTGCGCCCTTCGGCGGGTTCTTCGAGAAGAACTGCTCGCCGTCGATGCCGGCCGAGAAGCGCTGCAGCGCGAGCGGACGATCGCCGTTCGCGGCCACGAACGCGTCGCCGACGTCGATGATGTACTGCGCCAGGTCGCGCTTGGTGATGCCCGGCTCCGGCCAGATCACCCGCGACGGGCTCGAGAGCCGCACCTCGCGCGGCCCGTTCGGCCCCGGCACGGTCAGCATCTCGACTTCGCTCGCCATGCCGCCCAACCTACCGGGGCTACTCCGCGGGGGCTACTGGCTGCGCAGGAGCGGCCGGGGCGGCTGCGCCGGCCGGGGCGCTCTGCGCGAAGGCGGCGCCCGCAGCGGCGCCCGTGGCCCGGCCCGTCACGATCTCGGCGATGTCGATGCCCACCAGGTCTTTCACGATCTGCATCGACGACGCGAGCTGGCCGGCCACGTTCTGCCCGACCTGACCCGCTCCGTCGCCGTCGGAGGAGATGACGGTGAGGTTCGAGATGGCCGACAGGGGTTCGGATGCGGCCCGCACGATCGCCGGCAGCTGCCCGATCACCTGCTGCCGCAGCAGGTCGTCGGCGCGCTGCTCGAGGGCGTCCGCCTGCGCCCGCGTGGCCTCCGCCTCGGCGGCACCCTTCACGCGGATGGAGTTGGCCTCGGCCTCGCCTTCGGCCCGGAGGGCGTCGGCGGCCGCGATACGGCGCGCCTTCTCGGCGTTCGCCGACGCGACCTGGGAGGCGGCGTCGGCCTCGGCGCGCTTCTGGATGGCGTAGGCGTCGGCATCGGCCGCGGCACGGATCTCGGCGTCGAGCTCCTGCTTGCGGAGGCCCACGCGCTTGCCGGCCGTGATCTCCTGCTGCGAGATGACCTCCTGCTGCGAGATCGCCTCGGCCAGCGGCTTCGCTGCCGCGGCCTCGGCGCGCGCCTTGTCGGTCTCCTTCTGGATCTCGGCGTTCCGCAGGTCGAGCTTGCGCTGCTGCTCGGCGACGGCCTGCTCGGCGGCGATCCGTGCCTCCTCCGAGGTCTGACGCGCCACCGACTCGGCCACCTCGGCGACCTGCTTCACGCGCGCCGCCTCCGCGCGACCGAGGTCGCGGATGTACCCGTTGTCGTCGTCGATCTCCTTGATCTGCAGCGTGTCGATCTGCAGACCCTGCACGTCGAGCGACTCGCGCACCGCCTCGAGCACCTGGCCCTGCAGCGCCTGCCGGTTCGTGATGATCTCGGTCACCGTCAGCTGACCGACGATCGACCGCACCGAACCCGACAGCACCTCTTCGGTCGAGGTCTCGATCTGGTCCTGCTGGTTCAGGAAGCGCTGGGCGGCCGCGCGCACCATCGACTCCGAGCCGCCCACCTTCACCACGGCGACGGCGTTCACCTTGATGGTGATGGCATCCTTCGTCTGCGCGGTGGCCTGCACGTTCAGCTGGCGGCTGCGCAGCGACAGCTTGAAGTGCGCCTCGACGATGGGCTTCACGAACACCCGCGAGCCGAACACCACGCGCTGGCCGGCGTTCTCGGTCTCCTCGAGCGCCGGTGAACCCGGCCGCACCGCCTTCTGGCGCGAGGTGACGATGATCGCCTCGTCGGGCTTGGCGACCTTGATGCCGCGCAGCAGCGTGATCAGCACGATCAGAACGATCACGACGAGCACGGCGACGAGGCCGGCGATGAGCAGGGAGTCGAACGGGAACATGAGCGGCCTTCCAGGCGAACGGGTCGGGAGCGGTCGTGTGGTCAAAATCGTTCGGGTCGATTCCGACTACCAGTATGTCGGACCTCGCCGACCACTCGCCCGACCGAGGTGGAGAACTGTGACAAGATGAGGCCGCGCGAAGAACCGTTGGAGAAATATGTCGAGCGACGAGACCATCAGTGACTACGTGCAGCGTCTCGCTGCCGCCCCGACTCTCGACGCCCTGCCCGACATCGCCGATCCGGTCGAGCGGGCTCCGCAGAATCCCCCGCGCCAGATCCAGGAGAAGTTCGTCGGTGCCAACTACGAGGCGGCCTACGCCGAAGCCGAACGCTTCGTCGACCGCGCCTTCGAGCTCTGGCCGGCGGGGGACGTCGAGAGCCAGACGGTGCTCGACTTCGGCTCGGGCTGGGGCCGCATCAGCCGCATGCTCCTCCGCCGCCTCCGCGCCGACCAGCTCTGGTCGAGCGACGTCGACTCGAGCATGGCGGTGCTTCTGCAGAGCACCCTCCCCGGAGTGAACGCGGTCACGAACGCGCCCTGGCCGCCGACCGTCTTCCGCGAGGGAACGTTCGACGCGATCACCGCGTTCAGCGTGTTCTCCCACCTGTCCGAGGAGGCGCACCGCCGGTGGGCCGTCGAGTTCGCCCGGCTCACCCACCCGGGCTCGCGGGTCTACATCACGGTGCTCGAGGCCGAGTTCCTCTCCGTCGTCGCGGGAGCGCAAGCGGCGGTCGCCGCGGGCGAGGCCGACGAGTTCGCCGTCAATCTCGCCCAGGTGGTGCCGGATGCGACGAAGAGCGCCCGCGCGGCGGGTGCCGGCGAGTTCGTGTTCGCCGGGGGCGGTGCCGACGACGACGGGCCGCGCGCACGGAGCTTCTACGCCTGGGCGGTCGCCCCGCGCGCCTGGGTCGAGCAGGTCTGGGGGGACGCCGGGTTCGCGATCGAGCAGTGGGTGCCGACCGGCGAGCTGTTCGACCAGGCCATGGCCGTCCTGGTGCGCCAGGAGGCCGGCTGGAAGCGCCCGCGGGCCAGCCGGAACATCGTGCGGCGCGGCGCGCGCAAGCTCGGCCGCGGGCTGTCGAAGCTCCGCAGCCGAGCCTGAGCGCCCGCGACCGAACCCGCTAACGCGCGGTGTAGCCGCCGTCGAGCGGGAGGTTGACGCCCGTCACCCAGCTCGCCTCGTCGGAGGCGAGGTAGAGCACACCGTAGGCCACGTCGATCGGCCGGCCCAGCCGCCGGATCGACTGGTTGGCGGTCATCATCTCCTCGTAGGCCGGCAGCCCGCCCGGGTAGTCGGCGGCGATGCCCTCGACCAGCGGCGTCAGCACCGTCGAGGGGTGCACCGAGTTCACCCGGATGTTGTAGCGGCCGTAGGATGCGGCATCCTGCTTCGTCTGCATCGTGACGGCGCCCTTGGCCACGTGGTAGGGCGTGAACTCGTCGTTGCCGATGAGTCCGTAGATCGAGGAGTAGTTCACGATCGCGCCGCCACCCCGCTCGATGAGGTGCGGCACCGCGTGCTTGGTCGCGAAGAACACGCCCTTCACGTCGACCGCGAACAGCGCATCCCACTCCTCCTCCGTGACCTCGTGGGTGGGCTTGTCGACGCCGATGACGCCGGCGCAGTTGATCAGGATGTCGAGCCCGCCGAAGGCCGCCACGGCCTCGGCGACGACGGATGCGACGCTCGCCTCCCGAGAGACGTCCATCGCCCAGAACCGGGCGGTTCCGCCGGCCGACTCGATGCCCCGGACGACCTCGGCGCCGAGCGTCGCGTTGAAGTCGGTGACCGCGACCGTCGCGCCTTCGGCGGCGAACAACTCGGCCGTCGCGCGCCCCATTCCCGAGGCCGCGCCCGTGACGAGCGCGACCTTCCCCGCGAGCCGGCCCGTCACGCCGACGCCCCGGCGCCGGCGGTCGCCCGCTCCGGCGACCACAGCAGCGACGCGTAGCCGGCCGCCTCGAGCGCTCGGCAGTGCTCCTGGTAGACCTGCCCGCCGCCCATGTAGACCTGGAACTCCTCGGCCTTGCCGGGCACGTTCTCACCGAGGAACCAGGCCTTCGCCTTCTTGCCCTCGGTGTACATCACCGTCGCCTTGCCGGTGCGCTCGGTCTCGGCGGCCCACCAGTCCTCCGACTCCGGGGTGGCCTCGAAGCGCTCGACGCCGTTCTCCTCGGCCCATTTGAGCGCCCGCTGCAGCCACTGCGCGCCGAGCTGGATGGGCACGACGAGGTTGGAGTAGGGCGTCTGCGGCCCGAGCGACATGAAGAAGTTCGGGAATCCGTTGGCGTTGATGCCGAGGTTCGACTTCAAGCCGTCCTCCTGCCACTTCTCGCGCAGCGTCCGGCCGCCCCGGCCGCGGATGTCGATGTGGGTGAGCGTTCCGGTCATCGCGTCGAAGCCGGTGGCGAAGATCAGCACGTCGAGCTCGTACTCGGTGTCGCCGACCCGCACGCCCGTGGCCGTGATCTCGGTGATCGGCTCCGACGCCGTGTCGATGAGGTGCACGTGCGGCAGGTTGAAGGTGTTGTAGTAGCCGTGGCCGGTGGGCACCCGCTTGCCGTTGAACGAGTAGGTCTTCGGCGACAGCAGGTCGGCGGTGGCCGGGTCTTTCACGATCTCGCGGATCTTCGAGCGGATGAACTCCGCCGCCAGCTCCGACGCCTCGTGGTTCGTGGCGAGGTCGTTGAAGCACTCGTTGGCGAAGTGGAAGCCACCCTCGTTCCACTTCGACTCGAAGATCTCGCGCCGCCGCTCGGGGCTCACCTCGAGGGCCGAGAACTCGGCCGGCTCCATCGCGACACCGAACGGGTGGTTTGCCGCCTTCTCGTAGATGGCGTCGTAGTTCTCCCGCACGTACTGCATCTCCTCGGTCGAGACGCCCTCGTTGGTGGTCTCGACGATGAAGTTCGGGGTGCGCTGGAACACGAAGAACTCGTCCACCTGCGGCGCGATCACCGGCACGATCTGGATGCCCGACGCGCCGAGCCCGATCAGCCCCACCTTCTTGCCGGTGAGGTCGACGTCTTCGCGCGGCCAGTGCGCCGTGTGGTACTTCTCGCCCTGGAAGGTGTCGATGCCCGGCACGTCGGGGTAGATCGCCTGGGAGAGCACGCCCATCCCGCTGATCAGGTACTTGGTGGTGAGCGCCGAGCCGTCGGCGAGGTTCACCGTCCAGAGGTTCGCGTCTTCGTCGTAGACCGCGGAGTCGACGCGGGCGTTCAGCCGGATGTCCTTCCGCAGGTCGAGGCGGTCGGCCACGAAGTTGAGGTACTCCAGCACCTCGGGCCCGGCCGGGTAGCGCTGCGACCAGGTCCACTCCTCGCGCACCTCCTTCGAGAACGAGAAGGAGTAGTAGCTGTACTCGCTGTCGGTGCGCACACCGGGGTAGCGGTTCACCCACCACGTGCCGCCGATGCCGTCCTCGCCGTCGACCACGAGGGTCTTCAGCCCGATCTCCCGAAGATGGTGCAGCAATGCAAGGCCCGAGAAGCCCGCGCCGATGACCACGGCGTCGTAGTCGCGAGAAGGTGTGGTGCTCATGTCAGTTGTCCTTTCGGTTGTTCTGGTACCAGGCGGCGAGATCGGCGATGGCCTGGTCGGCCTCGGGCAGGTTGCCGGCCTGCAACGGGTAGACGTGCTGCATGCCGTGGCCGACGTGGAAGGTGACGTCGACGCCGGCGGCGCGAGCACGCGCATCCAGCCGCTGGGCGTCATGGAACAGCGACTCGGTGTCGCTGGCGTCGATGTACAGCGGCGGGAAGCCGGTGAAGTCGGCGTAGAGCGGGTTCACCAGCGGATCGGTCGGCGACGCTCCGCCGGAGAGGTAGCGGTCGATGTTGCCCTGCAGCCCCTCCCGGGCGATCAGGAAGTCGGTGTCGTTGTTGGTCTCGATGGTCGTGCCGCTGTTCTCCATGTCGAGCCAGGGCGAGATGGTGGCGACGCGGCCGGGCAGCGGCTCGCCCGCATCCCGGAGCGACAGCACGCTCGCGATGGCGATGCTCGCACCGGCGCTGTCGCCCACGGGCGTGATGTCGCGCGGGGCGATGCCCTCGGCGACGAGCGCCCGGTAGACGGCCACGGTGTCCTCGATCTGCGCGGGGTACGGATGCTCGGGCGCCAGCCGGAAGTCGGCCACGAACGCGGTCGCGCCGCACGCCTTGGCCAGATGCCCCGCCATCTTGCGGTGCGAGGCCGAGGAGCCGAGCGCGAAGCCGCCGCCGTGCAGCACGAGCAGCACCTGCGCCGGATCGGCCTCGAGCGGGGTCACCCGGATGCCCGGGACGCCGCCGATCGAGGTGCTCTGATAGGTCACGCCCTCGGGCTCCGCCGTGGCACGCTGCCAGTCTTCGAAGACCCAGCGCATCAGCTGGAGCGACATCTCCGGATTGGCCTCGAACTCGACGGTCCACTCGGCGTAGATCCGGCCGAGCAGGTCGGTCGGTGTGTTCGCTGACATGTGCGATCTCTCCTCATCGTCGGGGAATTCATCCAGGATGACCGCGGAAATCCGCCGCGAAACCGCTTGTCGCAAAATGACGCACCGCTGTCTCAGGGTGAGCCGGACACCCCCGTCGGGCAGCGCCGAGACTGCTGAGTACGCAGGCGTCCGCCACTCAGCGAAGAGAAACGAGGACCCATCTCATGTTCACCAAGAAAGCCCCCGCGATCGCCATCGGTGCGATCGCACTGCTCACACTGGCCGGGTGTTCCACCGGCTCGCTCTCCTCCTCCGGAGACGACTCCGGGTCGACGGCCGCGGCCGGCAGCTCGTCCGAAGTCACCGTCGGCACCGTCGGCGTGCAGGGCGACATCCAGGACATCAGCAACTTCTGCGGCGACAAAGACCTGACGGTCGCCCTCGCCGACGGGTTCGGCGGCAACTCCTGGCGCAAGATCACCCGCGAGATCTTCGAAGAGGAAGCCGCGAAGTGCCCCAACATCAAGAAGGTGCTCTACACGGATGCGCAGGGCGACACCCAGAAGGCCATCTCCGACATCAACTCCCTGGTCGCCCAGGGCGTCGACGTGATCGTCACCTTCGTCGACGGTGGTGAGGCGCTGCTGCCGACCATCAAGAAGGCCACCGAGGCGGGCGTCAAGGTCGTTCCCTTCGTCGGCTCTCCCGGCGGCACACCCGGCACCGACTACGTCGACTTCGTGTCGGAGGACATCAACACCTACGGCAAGAACCTCGCCGAGTGGACCATCGACAAGATGGGCGGCAAGGGCAACCTGGTCATGCTCGGCGGCATCGCCGGCAACTCCTACTCCCAGGCCGTGTTCGACGGCGTGATGGAGGCCGTGAAGGCCAACCCCGGCATCACCCTGCTGAACGAGGACGGCCCGGTCGCCACCGACTGGGAGCCCGGCAAGACGCAGCAGGTCGTGGCGGGTCTCATCACCAAGTACGGCGACATCAACGGCATCGTGGCCGACTACGGCGGAGGTTCGGTGGGCGGCATCCGCGCCTTCGAAGCCGCCGGCAAGCCGCTCCCCGTCTGGTCGGCGAACGACTCGAACGAGTTCGCGTGCCTCTGGTACCAGTACAAGGATGCGCAGCCGACCTACCAGATCGCCACCGAATCCAGCCGCAACTGGGTCGTGACCGCGGCTCTGCACAAGGGCCTCGCCGCCGCCAACGGACTGCCGAACGACGAGCCGTCGACCTACAACCTCGAGATCATCGAGGACTCGACCGACCCGAACCTGCAGCCCAAGTGCGAGGCCGACCTGCCGCCGGACGCCATCCTGTCCTCCGGGCTCAGCATCGACTCGCTGAAGAAGCTGTTCCAATGAACCGGCTCGACGGCAAGGTCGCCATCGTCACCGGCGCCGGGCGCGGCATCGGCCGTGCCATCGCCGAGGCCTTCGCCGAGGAGGGGGCGACGGTCATCGCGACCGGACGCGCCGCCAGCGACGACACCTTCCCCGACGGCGTGCAGTACCAGCAGCTCGACGTCTCGAAGGAGGAGGACTGGAAGCGGGTGATCGCCGACACCATCGGCGCCCACGGGCACGTCGACGTGCTGGCCAACAACGCCGGCATCATCGCCTACGAGACCCTGCACGACCTCACCATGGACGACTGGAACACGGTCGTCGCCGTGAACCAGACCGGCACCTGGCTCGGCATGCGCGAGGTCATCCCGCACATGATCGCCCAGGGCGGCGGCTCGATCATCAACATCTCCTCGATCTGGGGATCGGTCGCCGTCTCCGGGGCACACGCCTACCACGCCACCAAGGGCGCGGTGCGCAACATGTCCAAGAGCGCCGCGATCACCTACGCCAAGGAGAACGTGCGGGTGAACTCCGTGCATCCTGGCTTCATCGAGACGCCGCTGACGGATGCGCAGGCTCCCGAGATCAACGAGTACGTCGTGTCGATGACGCCGATGGGCCGGGCTGGCCAACCGCGGGAGATCGCCAACGGGATCGTGTTCCTGGCCAGCGACGAAGCGAGCTTCGTCACGGGCTCGGAGCTCGTGATCGACGGGGGCTATCTCGCGCAGTGATGCTGCCGGCTGTGTTAGCTGCCGGGCGGCTCGGGCTTCGCTCGAGCTGCCCGGGCGGCGCCGGTCCTTGCCCGGCGCCGCGCGACATGTGAGGGCGCGGTCGAACGGCGCGGCCTTCGGTCGCACCGTTCGGCCACACCCTCACCCTGGGTCGTTGAGTACGGCCCGCGGCTTGCGAGACCGTTCCGCCCCAATTTCTGACTTTTTCTACTCACAAGGAGATGCCGAGATGACCAACTCCGACTTGTATGACGTCGCGATCGTTGCCGACGAGCAGGGCGCGGCCGCTGACGCCTCCGGCGAGCGGCGGTTCGGGGGGAGCGTGCTGCGGCTCGATGGGATCGTGAAGACGTTTCCGGGGGTGCGGGCGCTGACCGATGTCACGCTGGACGTGCTGGGCGGGGAGGTGCACGCGCTCGTGGGCGAGAACGGGGCCGGTAAGTCGACGCTGATGGCCGTCGCATCCGGTGCCCTGGCGCCGAACGAGGGCACCGTCACGATCGGCGGCTACCCGCTCACGAGTGCCTCGCCCGATGAGGCACGCGAGCTCGGGCTCGGCATCGTGCGGCAGGACCCGGCGCTTCTGCCCGACCTCACGGTGGCCGAGAACATGGCGGTGGGCGTCGGGTACAAGCGGGTGGGCGGCCTCCGTCGGGCCGTGGCGTGGTCGCAGGCCCAGCTCGACGGCTGGGCGATGGGCATCGACGCGAAGACGCGCGTGGCCGACCTCTCGGTGGAGCAGCGCTTCATCGTCGAGATCGCCAAGGCGCTCGCGCTCGACCCGAAGGTGCTCATCCTCGACGAACCCACCGAGCACCTCTCCCTCGAGGAGGTGCAGAAGCTGTTCCGCAAGGTGCGCGAACTCGTGGCCGAGGGCACCGCCGTCGTCTACATCTCGCACCGCATCCCCGAGGTGAAGCAGATCGCCGACCGCATCACGGTGCTCCGCGACGGGCAGGTGCGCGGCACCTTCGACGCCGCCGACGTCGACGAGTCGCAGATCGTCGAGCGCGTCATCGGGCGCAAGCTCGAGACCGTGTTCCCCGAGAAGGGCAGCACCACCGGCTCGGTGGGAACGGATGACCGGCTCACCGTGCGCGACCTCCACAGCGACGAGTTCCACGACATCTCCTTCGCCGTCAAGGCCGGCGAGATCGTGGGGCTCGCGGGCGTGCAGGGCAACGGCCAGACGCAGCTCATCCGGGCGCTGGCGGGCCTGGAAGCGACCAGCGGCACCATCGCGGTCGCCGGCCGGCCGGTCTCGAACGGGTCGAACGCATCCGCCTCGGCCGCCGGCGTGGTCTACGTTCCCGCCGACCGCCACGGCGAGGGCGTCTTCCTCCCCCTCTCGGTGGGCGAGAACATCTCGGCGAAGACCCTGCCGAAGGTCTCGCGCGGCGGGATGGTGAGTGATCGCCGCGTCATCCAGACGGCGGTCGAGCAGATCAAGCGGCTCGCCATCAAGACACCGTCGCCACGCACCCCCATCTCCTCCCTCTCCGGCGGCAACCAGCAGAAGGTGGTGCTCGCCCGCACCCTGCTGGCGAAGCCGACGGTGCTGCTGGCGGAGGAGCCGACCCAGGGCGTGGATGCGGGGGCGCGCGTCGACATCTACCGCATCCTCCGCGACGCGGCCGACTCGGGTGCCGCCGTGGTCATCCTCTCCTCCGACGGCGTCGAGCTCGAGGGGCTCTGCGACCGGGTACTCATCATGTCGCGCGGCGCGGTGGTGCAGGAGCTCGTCGGCGACGAGGTGTCGGAGGCCGCGATCGCGCGCGCCGCTCTCACCTCCACCACGGTGCGCGAGCGCACGGATGCCGACAAGTCGGCGCGCGGCGTGAAGCTCCGCCGCTGGATGCGCGGCGACCAGTCCCCCGCCGCGGTGCTCGGCGCGATCTTCCTGCTGCTCGGGGTCGTGGTCGCGGCCACGAACCCGGCCTACCTCGGCGCCTTCAACATCAACAACCTGCTGTTCATGGCCGCCCCGCTGCTGTTCGTGGGCGCGGCGCAGCAGGTGGTGGTGCTGGGCTCGGGCTTCGACCTCTCCGTCGGCCCCTTGATGGGCTTCCTCGTGGTGCTGGCCTCCTACTGGATCGTCGACGGCGGAAACCTCTACGTCGGCCTCGCCCTCATGGTGGCGGGGGCGATCGCCACCGGGGTGGTGAACGGGTTCCTGGTGACGAGGTTCAACATCAACCCCGTGGTCGTGACACTCGCGACCTACATGGCCCTGCAGGGCATCTACCTCGCCCTGCGGTCGACGCCCGGCGGCATCATCTTCGGCCCCATCGCCGACCAGATCCAGGCCCGTATCGGCATCGTGCCCGTCGTCACCATCGTGGCCGTGGTGGTGCTGCTCGTGCTCGAGTTCGCGCTGCGGCGCACCCGTTGGGGCGTCGAGCTCCGCGGTGTCGGGTCGCGCGTGGATGCGGCCGGGCGCCTCGGCATCAAGGTCAAGCGCACCCAGTTCTTCAGCTACGTGCTGTGCTCGTTCCTCGTGCTGCCGGCCGCGGTGATCATGATGGCGCAGATCGGCATCGGCGACGGGCGGCCCTCGCTCTCGTACACGCTCTCGTCGGTCACCGTCGTGGTGCTGGCCGGCGCGTCGATCTTCGGCGGGCGGGGGTCGTTCATCGGCATCCTCGCCGCCGCCTTCCTCGTGCAGCAGGTGCTCAACGTGTCGCCCTTCCTCGGGCTGTCGCAGGCCTGGTCGTACTGGCTGCCGGGCCTCATCACCCTCGCCGCGGCCGTGCTCTACGCCCAGCTCCGGCGGAGCCGGCGGCGCAAGCGCGCGGCACCGATCGCCACCCCCCTCACCGCAGCCACCGACGGGAGCGCATCATGACCTCGCCCAGCACCGACCTCCGCCCCGCACCGCCCGCCACCCCGGCACCGACCGCCCGCACCGTGGAGTCGGCCTGGCGCCGCACCCTCTCGGGCAGCTGGGTGGGCATCGTGGTCGCCACCGCGCTGTTGTTCGCGCTGTCGCCGGTGATCGCCCCCGGCAGCCTCGGCACGGCGCCCCTGCTCAGCATGCTGCCGTTCGCATCCGTGCTGGCCATCGTCGCCGCCGGCCAGACCCTCGTGGTGCAGCAGCGCGGCCTCGACCTGTCGGTGCCCGGGATGATCGCCCTCGCGGCCGTGCTCTCCACCGGACTCCCGCAGAACTACGGGTGGCCGCTCTGGGCGGCGGTCATCGCCGGCATCGTCGGCCCCGGCATCGTGGGGCTCGTCAACGGCATCCTGGTGACGTACTTCCGGGTGATGCCGCTCGTGGTGACCCTCGGCATGAACGCGGTGCTGCTCGGCACGGTGTTCTTCATCGCCGACGGAACGCCCTCGGGGGCGCCCGACGCCCTCAACCGCTTCGCACTCGACCGCACCATCGGCATCCCGAACACGCTCCTCATCGCCGTGGTGATCGTGGTGATCGCCGGGCTCGTGACGCAGCGCTCGATCGTCGGCAAGCGGCTCACCGCGGTGGGTGTGAGCGAACGGGCGGCGGCGGCTCTGGGCATCCGTGTGAACGCCTACCAGATGTTCGCCTACGCGTTCGCCGGGCTCTGCTACGGCGCGGGCGGCGTGCTGCTCGCGGGCTACACGAAGACCCCGGCCCTCTTCCTCGGCGACTCGTACCTGCTGCCCTCCGTGGCCGCGGTGGTGCTCGGCGGCACCGCCCTCACCGGCGGCCTCGCGAGCGTGGTCTCGACCGGAATCGCGGCCCTCTTCCTCACCCAGCTCGGCCAGCTGCTGCGCTCCCTCGGCTGGCAGGACGCCCTGCAGCTCATCGCGCAAGCCGTCGTCCTCATCGCGGTCGTGCTCCTCCGCGAACTCGTCCCCGTCGCCGTCCGCCGCGCGAGAGCCCGGCGCGAGGTCGCGCGAAGTGTCGCTCCGGCGCCCGAGTAGCAGCAGCTAGCGCGACCTCGCGTGGGCCTGCTCGATGATGTCGAGCACCGCGAGAGAGTCGCGGGGGTCGACGGGCAGGGGTGCTCCCGTGGTGAGGGCCTCCGCGAGCTCGCGGTAGAACGCGGGGTACGCGCCGCGCTCCAGCGGCACCGCGCTCGTCGACCCGGGTGAGCGGAGAAGACCGTCGGATGCGCCGGACCCGTACCCCGGGTCGGCCGGCGTCAGCCCGGCCTTCAGCTGAGCCTCCTGCGGGTCGAGTCCCTCGGTCTCGAAGACCGCACGCGACCCCACCACGCGGAACCGCGGCCGGTTCGCCGGGGCCACCGCGCTGAACCACAGCCGGCTCCGCACCCCGTTCTCGTGCCGCAGGCTCACGAAGCTGTCGTCATCGGTGACGGCACCGGCCCGCCGGCGATCGAGCTCCGCGTGCACCCCACCGGGCGCGACGGGCCCGAACAGGGCGATCGCCTGGTCGATGAGGTGCGGCCCCAGATCGAACAGGATGCCCCCACCCCGCTCGGCCCCGGCCGTCTCCTTCCACTTGCTGCTGATCTCCGGCTTCCACCACTCGAACGCCGACTCGAACTGCCGCACCTCCCCCAGCACCCCCGCCCCCACCATCGCGCGCACGGTGAGAAAGTCCCCATCCCACCGCCGATTCTGAAACACCGAGACCCGCCGCCCCACCCTTTCGGCATGCGCGATCACCTCCCGCCCCTCCGCAGCACTCACCGCAAAAGGCTTGTCCACCACAACGTCCAGCCCCGCCTCCAGCGCCCGATGCGCCAGCGGCCCGTGCGTCTCATTGGGACTGGCAATCACCACGAGATCGAGCTCCCCCGCCTCCGCGAACACGGTATCCACATCCGCCACCACCACGTCAGACCCGTAACGAGCGCGCGCCCCGTCGGCCCGCTCAGGATTCCCGGTCACGATCATCCGGAGTTCGTACGACTCATCCCCCGCGATGAGCGGCGCGTGGAACACGCGCCCTCCCGTCCCGTATCCAATGACGGCAGTGCGAATAACGTCCCGACTCATCCCCCAAGGCTACGCTGCCCGTCACGCGAAGCGGAGGGCGGCGGGTTTCGTGCTCCCGCCGCCTTTGAGCTCCGCTCAACCCCTAGGCGGGAGTGCGAAACCCGCCGGCCTCCGCGCCCCCGAGCACCTCAGGCCGTCAACCGATAAGCCTTCATCTTCCGATAAACCGTAGCCCGCGAGAGACCAAGAATCTCCGCCGCCTTAGACCGATTCCCGTCAGCCTCCCGCAACGCCTTCCGAATCGCTTCGAGCTCCACGCGCTCGATCATCGACAACACCCGAGTCCCCTGCATGGCCTGCGGCAGATCCCCCGGCAGCACGGCTCCGCGCTTGCCGGTGAGCGAGAGCTGTTCGAGCACCCCACGGAGTTCTTTGAGGTTCCCCGGCCACCGGTAGGTCCGCAGCAGTTCGAGCGCGTCAGCCCGCAGCTCGAGCCCCGCGCCCGGGGCGAGTTGCTCGGCGAACACGTGCCAGAGCGCCGGCACGTCGGCGATGCGGTCGCGGAGCGGCGGCACCCAGAGCACGGTCATGCCGAGTTTCGCGCCCTGCTCCTCGGCCTCCTCGCGGGAGGCGGCCGAGAGGGTGAGCAGCACCGGTCCGCGCCCGGTGGTGGTCTCGACGAGCGACCGCACGCCGGCGATGGTGTGCGTGTCGAGGGTCTCGACGCCACGCACGATGACGGGTGCCGACGCGGTGAGGCGCTCGGACAGTTTCTGCAGCCACTTGCGGCTGCCGGTCACGTGCCGCTCGGCCGCATCCGTCACGAGACCCTGGGTCACGGCCGATCCGGGCCGGAACGGCAGCCCGAGCGCGAGCGAGGCCTTGCCGGTGCCGGGCTCCCCGGCGATGATGAGCGGCCGGCGCGACTCGCGGTGCCGTGCCACCTGGTGCACCACCGACAGCCACTCCGGCGAGCGCCCCACCAGCTGCGGCCGGGCGGGTCCGATGCTCATCGTGGTGTTGCGGCGCTCCCGGTCGAGCACCACGATCACGCCGGCGCCGCCCTCGAGGGCGGTGACCGTGAGGTCGGCGGTGCCGCTGGAGAGGTCGACGGCGAAGCGCCCCGACCGGGGCTCGGCGGTGGTGAGCTGCTGGATCAGGTTGAGGTCGGCCACGGTGAGCCGCCCCGCCTTCTGGCTCTGCATGACGAGTCCTTGCGGCCCGAACGCCACGACCGGGCCCGCTTGGGCGCGCGCGGTGTCGAGGAAGGTGTTGAACATCAGCCGGGCCGCGGGTTGCTCGACGTCGAGCACCTGCTGCTCGAGCTGCATGGTGACGGAGTTGATGAGCGGCCGCAGCAACCCGCTGCGCTCGGAGATGTCGCTGGAGATGGTGACCACGGCGAGCAGCTTGCCGGTGATCGGATGCCGCACCGGCGAGCCGGTGCACACGGCGCTGCTGTAGAAGTCGGCGAAGTGCTCGACGCCGGAGATCTGCACGCTCTTGCCGGTGGCGGCGACGGTGCCGACCCCGTTCGTGCCGACCACGTCTTCGGCGAGCACGGCGCCGCGCACGGTGCCGAGCCGGTCGAGGTGGTCGAGGGCGTTGTGGTCGTGCGACCAGCGTTGCAGGATGCGGCCCTGCGAGTCGGCGAGCAGGAGCCCGAGGCCGGTGCCGTCGAGGTCGTCGGAGACGCGGGTGAGCGGGGCCTGGAACATGTCGAGCAGGTGGGCGTCGAGCAGGTCGTCGGCGACCAGCGGGACGTCACGGATGTTGCTCGGCACCCCGATGGCCGCTTTGGACCGCTGCCACGACTTCAGCAGCTCGGGATTGACGGTGTGGGTCGGGGCATCCGCGGCGAGGAAGTCGTCTTTGACCCCCTGAACGCGGTCTGCGTCGAATTGGAGAGGCACGAGGAACTCCTAGGGTCTGTCCGCGGACTCGGACGACGCCGGGTGTCTCGTCGTCGAGAACGTCGGACCGGTCGGGTGCGTGCACACCGGGTGGGGTGATCGAACCGGTTGGGTGGAACGTATCGTCATCTTCATGGCTCCTCGGTGCGAGGTCAAGTCACAGCTAGATTGCGATTTCGTCGTCGCGGGCGAGGGCGTCGCTGGCGTGCAGACGCTTCGTGTATTCCAGGATGGCCAGCTCACCGGCGAGCTGGATGTGGTGCTCGCAGGCGAGGCGGGCGGCGGCCGGGTCGCGGTTCTCGGCGATCTCGCGCGCGATCTGCCGCAGCTCCTCCATCGAGAGCGCCACGCGGTGCTCGTCGACGAAGGCGTAGCGGCGGAACAGACCGATGCGGGTGTGCACTCCGCGGAGGTCGTTCTCCAGCACCGGGTTGGCGGCTCCGGCGAGCAGGAGGTCGTAGAACTCCTCCTTGCTCTCCTCACGCGACTGCACGGTGCCGTGCAGGTAGCTCTGCTCCATCGCCACGATCAGCTCGCGCATCGCTGCGGCCTGCTCGGGGCGGGCGCGACGGGCGAACAGCTCTCCCGCGAGGCCCTCGAGCACCCGGCGCACCTCGTAGAGCGACTCGATGTCGCGCTTGGTGAGCACGGTCACGATGGGGCCGCGGTTCGGCAGCATCGTGATGAGGCTCTCGGTCTCGAGTTGCCGGAGGGCTTCCCGGATGACGGTGCGGGAGACCCCGTAACTGTCGCAGAGCGCGCTCTCGAGCAGCCGCTCGCCCGGCGCGAGCTCGCCCTCCAGGATGTCCTCGCGCAGCTGCCGCACCACCTGTTGGCGCAGGGGTGCTGCGTGACGTTCGATCTTCGTTGACGGCATCCGCTTCTTTCCACTGTCTCAATTCGATGCACCGGTGCATCCTCGCGGTCATTGCATCGTACCGTAATACGAGATGATCGTGACACGCTCACACGGATGTGAGTGAAAGGACGCAGACGATGACCACCCAGACGACCTCGCGGCCGCAATCCACCGACACGGTGACCCTTCGGGATCACACCGTTCCCGTCGGGCTCTACATCGGAGGCGACTGGCTCCCGGTCGACGAGACTTTCGACGTGGTCGACCCGGCCACCGGCAGCGTGATCGCGCGGGTCGCCGACGGCGGTGCGGCGGACGCCCTCGCCGCCCTCGACGCCGCCGCCTCGGCGCAGGAGGCGTGGCGCGCCGTGCCGCCCCGCGACCGCGCGAACCTGTTCCACCGCGCGCACGCCCTGCTGCTCGAGCGGGCGGATGCGATCGCCGAGACGATGACGCTCGAGAGCGGCAAGCCGCTGGCCGAGGCGCGGGGCGAGTTCCAGCTCTCGGCCGACTTCTTCCTCTGGTACGCCGAGCAGGTGGCGCACCTGCACGGCACCTACGCCGAGGGGTCGCACGGCGGCTACCGCGTGATCACGACCCACCAGCCGGTCGGGCCGTCGCTGCTCATCACGCCCTGGAACTTCCCGCTGCTGATGATCGCCCGCAAGGCCGGCGCCGCCCTCGGCGCAGGCTGCACGGTCGTGGTCAAGTCGGCCAAGGAGACGCCCCTGACCGGCGCGCTGTTCGTGGAGGTGCTGCACGACGCGGGCTTCCCGCCCGGTGTCGTGAACCTCATCCACACCACCCGCTCCGCCGATGTGTCGGCCGCCGTGATGGCCGACCCGCGCCTGCGCAAGGTGAGCTTCACCGGCTCGACCGGGGTCGGCAGCACCCTGCTGAAGCAGGCGGCGCCGGGCATCGTGAACGCGTCGATGGAGCTCGGCGGCGACGGCCCCTTCGTGGTGCTCGAGGACGCCGATGTCGAGCTCGCGGCGAAGCAGGCCATCGTGAACAAGTTCCGCAACGCCGGGCAGGCCTGCGTGGCGGCCAACCGCATCATCGTGCACCGCGCGGTGGCCGACGAGTTCACCCGCCGCTTCGTCGAGCTCACCAAGGCGCTGCGGGTCGACGACGGCTTCTCCGACGCGGTCGACGTGGGGCCGATCATCTCGGCGAAGCAGCGCGACGGGGTCGCGTCGCTCGTGGCGCAGCTCTCGGCGATCGACTCCGAGCTCCTCACCGGCGGTTCACCGGTCGACCGGGAGGGCTTCTTCTTCGAGCCCACCGTGTTCAAGATCAACGACCGCGACAACGACGTCTGCAACCAGGAGCTGTTCGCGCCCATCGCCACCATCTACACGGTCGACTCCACCGCCGAGGCCATCCGGGTGGCCAACGACACCAGCTACGGCCTGGCCGCCTACGTCTTCACCCGCGACCTGTCCCGCGCCATCGCGGTGAGCGAGCGGCTCGAATCCGGCATGGTGGCGATCAACCGTGGCATCATGGCCGATCCGGCCGCGTCGTTCGGTGGCATCAAGTCCTCGGGCCTCGGCCGCGAGGGCGGGCACCACGCGATCGACGAGTTCCTCGAACCGAAATACCTCGCCATCACCGTCGATGAGACCGCAGGACTGGAGTAGAACCGTGACGAGCACCACCGCATCCGCCCCCGAGATGGGCATCCTGCGTCAACCGAAGACCGTGCTGTTCGGGCCCGGCAAGCGGCACCAGATCCCGCACATCGTGCGCCCCCTCGCCTCGCATCTGCTCGTGACGACGGATGCGCGCATGGCCACCACGCCCGAGTTCCTCGAGATCGTGGCGGCCATCGAGGCCACCGGTGTCGACGTGTCGATCTACGCCGAGGCCGAGCCCGACCTGCCGCGCGAAGACGTGCTGCAGGTGATCGAGCGGTTCGGGCACACCGAGATCGACGCCATCCTCGGCATCGGCGGCGGCTCGTGCATGGACCTCGCCAAGGTGGTGTCGGTCGTGCTCGCCAACGGCGGCGACGTGCGCGACTACTACGGCGAGTTCCTCGTGCCGGGGCCCGGCGTGCCGGTGATCACCGTGCCGACCACCGGCGGCACCGGCGCCGAGGTCACCTGCATCTCGGTGGTGTTCGACACCGACCGCGGCATGAAGGTGGGGGTCGCGAGCCCGTTCCTCGAGGCGCACACCGCCGTCATCGACCCCGAGCTCACCCTCACCTGCCCGCCCGGCCTCACCGCGGCGACGGGGGCGGATGCGCTCTCCCACCTGGTGGAGGCGTTCACCGGTCGCATCAAGAACCCGTCGGCCGACGACCTCGACACGAAGCTCTACGCCGGCAAGAACCGGCTCACCGACGTGTTCGCGCGGAACGGACTCGCGCTCCTCAACACGTCCCTCGAGGCCGTGGCGGCGAATCCGTCCGACCTCGAGGCGCGGGCGGACACCATGTTCGCCGCGTACAGCGCCGGGATGGCCATCAACACGGCCGGCACCGCGGGGGCGCACGCGATCCAGGGCTCGGTGGGCAACCTCACCCACACGCCGCACGGCTTCGGCATCAGCGCGCTGCTGCCCTACGTCATGCGGTTCAACCTGCCGACGCGGGTGGCGGAGTTCGCCGAGATCGGGCGGCTGCTCGGGGTCGCCTCGGCGTCGTCGCCGTTGATCGAGCAAGCACACGCCGGCATCACGCGCATCGAGGCGTTGCTCGCCGCGATCGGCGCACCGCTCGATGTCGCGGCGCTCGGCCTCTCCCCGGACGACTTCGGCTTCGTGGCCGACCAGGCGATGCTCGCCACCCGCCTCACCGCGAACAACCCGCGGGAGCTGACACGGGAGGCCGTGATCGCCATCCTCGAGCGCAGTCACGCGGGCGACCGCAGCTGGTGGGAGGTGTGACGCCCACGGCGGGGCCCTCGGCGCCGCCCGCCGGGCCCGGGGCGGTCGTCGCGGTCGCCGGAGCGGGGTCGATCGGGGTCGCGTTCGCCGTGCTGTTCGCGGCGGCGGGGCATCCGGTGCGGGTGTGGGACGCATTTCCCGAGGTGTTCGATCGGGCGCGCGCCGACCTCGGGTCGCGGCTCGAGCTGCTGGCCGGGTTCGGGCTGCTCGCCGAGCCGCCCGCCGTGGTCGCCGGCCGAGTGAGCTTCGAGGCCGAGCTCGCCGATGCGGTGCGCGATGCCGCGCTCGTGCAGGAGTGCGCCCCCGAGCGGGTCGAGCTGAAGCGCGACCTCTTCGCCGCCGTCGCGGCGGTGGCGCCGCGGGATGCGGTGCTCGCCTCCTCGAGCTCGGCCATCACCCCGAGCACGATCCTCGCCGCTCTCGGTGCAGACGCCGCCCCGGCCGCGCACAGCGACCTGGCCCGGCGGCTGATCGTGGCGCATCCGGGAAACCCGCCGTACCTGCTGTCGGTGATCGAGCTGGTGCCCTCGGCGGCGACCGATCCGGCGGTGCTCGAACGCGCATCCGCTCTGTATCGAGGGGCCGGACTGCGGCCGGTGCACGTGCGCAAAGAGGTCGAGGGGTTCGTGTTCAACCGCCTGCAGGGCGCGGTGCTCCGCGAGGCGTACGCGCTGGTGCGCGACGGGGTGGCGACGGTCGAGGACATCGACGAGGTGGTGCGCTCGGGCCTCGGCCGGCGCTGGAGCTTCATCGGACCGTTCGAGACGGTCGACCTCAACACCCGCGGCGGCATCGAGTCGCACGCCCAGAAAATGGGGCCCGCCTACGAGCGGATGGGCGCCGAACGCGGCCAGCACGACCCCTGGACCCCGGAGCTCGTGGCCGAGGTGGTCGCCCAGCGCCGTGCCGCACTCCCCCTCGACGAGTGGGACGCCCGCGTGCGCTGGCGCGACGAGCAGCTCATGCGCCTGAAGCCCCTCTGGGACGCCCTGCGCTGAACCCTGCCCTCCTTGGGCCGAGGGCCGAGCGCCGCTCAGTGCCGCGCGGTGAGGGCGAGATCTCGGGAGATGGCCTCGGCCGCGGCGAGGAGGGCGGGCACGAACTCGTCGGTGAGACGCTCGAGCGGGGTCGCACCCGAGGTGGTCGACACGTTGATGGCGGCCACGACGTCACCGCCCCCACTGCGCGCTCCGCCCCGGCGCACGGGCGCCGCGACCGAGCGGAGGCCGACCTCGAGCTCCTGGTCGACGATGGTCCAGCCGCGGTCGCGCACCGCCTCGAGCTCGGCACGGAGCGCCGCCGGGTCGGTGAGGGTGCTCGCGGTGAACCCGGTGGGGTGCAGCGTCGCCAGGTACGCGGCGAGCTCGGCGTCGGGCAGTCCCGCGAGCAGCACGCGCCCCATCGAGGTGGCGTAGGCGGGGAATCGGGTGCCGATCGTGATTCCCACGGTCATGATGCGCCGCGTCGGCACCCGAGCCACGTAGACGATCTGATCGCCGTCGAGAACGGATGCCGAGGTCGACTCCCCGAGGTCGCGCGAGAGCCGCTCGAGGTGCGGCTGGGCGACTTCCGGCAGGGTGAGGCCGGAGAGGTAGCTGAACCCGAGCTCGAGCACCCGCGGGGTGAGCGCGAACAACCGCCCGTCGCTGCGCACGTAGCCGAGCTCGACGAGCGTCAGCAGAAAGCGCCGCGCGGTCGCCCGGGTGAGGTCGGTGACCCGGGCGATGTCGCTCAGCGTCATCTCCGGCTGCTCGGCCGAGAACGCCTTGATCACGTCGAGCCCGCGGGCCAGCGACTGCACGAACTGCCCGCTCGGGTCGGGGTGTCCGCCGTCGGATGCGTCACGCGGCTCGGCCATCGTCACATGCTACCGGCGCCTGCGCGCCCGCTCAGCGCTCGAGCACGACCGCGAGGCCCTGGCCGACGCCGATGCAGATCGCCGCCACCCCCACCCCGCCGCCGCGCCGCGCCAGCTCGTGCGCCACATGCCCGATGATGCGGCCTCCGGATGCGCCGAGCGGATGCCCCATCGCGATCGCCCCACCGTGGATGTTCACGATCTCGGGGTCGAGCTCGGTCCAGAGCTTCAGGCACGCGAGGCTCTGCGAGGCGAAGGCCTCGTTGAGCTCCACGACGTCGACGTCGGCCCAGGTCTTGCCCGCCCGGGCCAGCGCGCGATTCGCGGCCTCGACGGGCGCGATGCCGAACACGTCGGGGTCGTTGCCCGCCACCCCGCGCCCCGCGATGCGCGCGAGCGGTTCGGCGCCCGGCACCGCACCCTCGCCGCCGACGAGCACCATCGATGCCCCGTCGGTGAGGGGCGACGAGTTCCCGGCTGTCACCGAGCCGTCGGCACGGAACGCCGGCTTCAGCGGCGCGAGCGACTCCACGCTCGACCCCGCGCGAATGCCCTCGTCCCGCTCGAGTTCCACGCCCGGCACCGGCACGATCTCGTTCGCGTACACCCCCGCGTCCCACGCGGCGGCGGCGAGGTTGTGCGAGCGGGCGGCGAAGGCATCCTGCTCCTCGCGCGAGATGGCGAAGCGCTCGGCCAGGATCTCGGCCGATTCGCCGTTCGGGATGGCCCACTGCGCCGGCATCCGCGGGTTCGTGAACCGCCAGCCCAGGGTGGTGGAGTACATCGTCTCGTTGCCGGCCGGGTAGGGGCGGCTCGGCTTCGCGAGCACCCACGGCGCCCGGCTCATCGACTCGACGCCACCCGCCACCACCACGTCGGCATCGCCCGCCTCGATGGCGCGGCTGGCCTGGATGACGGCCTCGACGCTCGACCCGCACAGCCGGTTCACGGTCACCCCGGGAACGGATGTCGGGAGTCCCGCGAGCAGCACCGCCATGCGGGCGACGTCGCGGTTGTCCTCCCCGGCCTGGTTGGCGGCGCCGAGGATGACGTCGTCGACCGCGGCATCCGTGAGCCCGGGCACGCGGTCGAGGAGCGCGCGCAGGGTCGAGGCGGCGAGATCGTCGGGCCGCACGCCCGCGAGCCCCTTGCCGATGCGGCCGAACGGGGTGCGCACGGCGTCGTACACGTAACTGCCGGTCATGGCGTGTTCCCTCCTCGCGACCCGTCGATTTCGGCCCTTCCCGCACCGTTCTCGGGCGAAAAGTGACGGGTCGCGAGGGGGGTCGCCGCCTCGGGACGCTGATCGGTGAGAGTGAGGCCCGTGAGCTCACGGAGCTCATCGAGCGTGGTGTCGCCGAACACGTCGGTGACGGCGAGGCCGTCCGGCGTGACGTCGAACACGGCGCGGTCGGTGTAGATCCGGCTGACGCAGCCGACGCCGGTCAGCGGGTAGCTGCATTCGGCGACGAGCTTGGAGGTGCCGTCGCGTGTCAGGAGGTCGGTCATCACGTACACGTCCTTGGCGCCGATCGCGAGGTCCATCGCCCCGCCCACCGCGGGGATCGCATCCGGAGCACCCGTGTGCCAGTTCGCGAGGTCGCCGCGCTCGGAGACCTGGAAGGCCCCGAGCACGCACACGTCGAGGTGGCCGCCGCGCATCATGCCGAAGGAGTCGGCGTGATGGAAGTACGCCGCGCCGGGCAGTTCCGTCACGGGCTGCTTGCCGGCGTTGATGAGGTCGGGATCGATGCGGCCGGGCGCCGGCGCCGGGCCCATGCCGAGCATCCCGTTCTCGGTGTGCAGGATGATCTCGAGGTCGTCGGGCAGGTAGTTGGCGATGAGCGTCGGCGCGCCGATGCCGAGGTTGACGACAGCACCCTCGGGGATGTCGCGGGCGATTCGGGCGGCGAGCGTGTCGCGGTCGATGCCGGTCATGCCACCTTCTCCGCTCCCACGAACTCGCCGGCGGCGAGCCACGACCGCTCCCCCACGGCGACGACCCGGTCGACGAAGATGCCGGGCGTCACCACCGTCTCGGGGTCGAGGTCGCCGAGCTCCACCACCTCGTCGACCTGCACGATGGTGGTCGCCGCGGCGGCCGCCATCAGCGGGCCGAAGTTGCGGGCCGTCTTGCGGTAGACGAGGTTGCCCCAGCGGTCGGCCTTGAACGCGCTGATCAGCGCGACATCGGCACGGAGCGGCAGCTCCAGGAGGTAGTCCCGGCCGTCGATGGTGCGCGTCTCCTTGCCCTCGGCGACCAGGGTGCCCACGCCGGTCGGCGTGTAGAAGCCGCCGATTCCGGCGCCGGCGGCACGGATGCGCTCGGCCAGATTCCCCTGCGGCACCAGTTCGAGCTCGATCTCCCCCGCGCGGTATTTCGCGTCGAAGATGTACGAATCGGTCTGCCTCGGGAACGAGCAGATCACCTTGCGCACCCGTCCGGCGCCGATCAGCGCCGCGATGCCGGTGTCGCCGTTGCCGGCGTTGTTGTTGATGACCGTCAGATCGGTGGCGCCCTGCGCGATCAGGGCATCGATCAGCTCCACCGGCTGACCCGCTCGGCCGAAGCCGCCGATCATCACGGTCGAGCCGTCGCGGATGTCGCCGACGGCATCCGCGAGCCCCGCGCTCGTCTTCGAGATCACATCCGCCTCCTCGTGGTCTGCAATGTTCGCTCTGCGAACGGTTGTGCGTATTGTGACACTACCACGCCCGAGCACTCCCGTAAACTCCTCGCGACCCGTCAAAAATGGCCCTAGAACGCGTGTTCTAGGGCCAAAAGTGACGGGTCGCGAGGAGGGTCAACCCCAGGTGCCGGGCGGGGACGCGTACTCGGGCACCGGAGTGTAGGCCCAGTGCGAGCCGTTGCCGTAGTGACTGCTCGCCCACGGCGACGCCCAGATGGCGGCCTCGATCTGCGCGGTCGGCGCCGAGGTGCTGAAGCCCTCGACGATGGCCGCGTACCCGGAGTTGCCGTGCAACGCGTTGCCCACGTTCTGGGCGGCGGTGACGAGGTTGTCATAGCTGCCGAGGCCTGAGCCGCCGCCCGACCCCCAACCGTTGTTCAACGGGTTGTTGCGCAGCCACCAGTCGTCGGGGCCGTTCTCCTGGCGCATCCAGCGCAGCATCACCGTCACGTTCGACTCGCTCACCGGGAAGCCGGCGAGGTAGAGCACGAGCTCGGCCCAGTCGCGATTGGTGCTGCCCGAGGTGTAGGTCTCCAGGCCCGGGGCCGCTTCGTAACCGTCACGCGCGATCGCCGCAGCGACGGCGCTCTCGGAGACCGACACCGTCTGGTCGGCACCGTCGGCCGCCCACGCGTGCGACGCCGCCTCCGCGGCCGAACCGGCCTCGTCGGTGGGCGGAGGCGGTGCGAGTGCGGTGAGGGCGGTGAGAGCGAACACCGCGGCGCCCGCGCAGAGGGTGAGCACGACGCTCCGCGGGCGAGGTGCCCGTGCGGAGCGGTTGCTGGTGCGGAGGAAGAGTGAGGCCATTCGGGAGCGGTCCTGCGTCGCGCCCGGCACGGAGCGGCCGTGCCGAGATGGCCCACCCTACCAGCCGATCCGATATGCCGCCCGGGGCACTGTCGGAGGGGATACCCAGGGTTGGTCGACAGCTGTCGCGGTACACTCGGTCGCAGATGCCGCACACGACTCTCCGCCACGCCGACGCCGAAACGGTGCAGGATTACGTCCTGACCCGCTCCATCATGCGCTTCTCGCGGGGGGCACCGCCCGAGGAGTGGCAGTTCGAACACCGCGAGGTGCGGCTGGCGTCGGGGCCGCGATGGGACGAGAGCCACGCGTTCCTCTACGACTACACGCTCGCGCGCATCGCCGTCGCCGCCGATCGCCGGCCGGCCCGTCGGGTGCACGGTGCCCCGGAGTTCGTCGAGCACATCCTCGACTCGGTGCGGGCATCCGCGAGCGAATCGGCACGCCGGCTGTGGGCGGCGCGGCGGGCGGAACCAGCGGTGGCGCCGGAGGCCACGACCGTCGCCCTGGTCAGTCTGCTGCTCGCGCCGCCGGCGCGGGAGGATCGGCCGACGTTGATGCGCCGGCTCCCGCCGCCGTATCCGGCTTGACCACCCCCGATAGGGTTGACGTATGACGTCTGGTTCGGTTCAGCAACTCGAGCAGCCTCTGGTGCGCTTCGGTGATTTCTACCTCACCGAGCACTGGGTGGTGACGCCGCAGGGCAGCATCCCGCTCGCCGGCTGCCAGATCTCGGTGGCGAACTACACGCGGGTCGACCGCGTCATCCCGACCTGGGCGATCGTCGTCGCCATCGTCGGCCTGTTCGTCATCACGCTGTTCAGCCTGCTCTTCCTGCTGGCCAAAGAAGACCGGGTGAGCGGATTCGCGCAGATCACCATCTCGAACGGCGCGTTCACCTACCAGACCGGCGAGCCCGCCCAGTTCAACCTCGCGGCGCAGTTCCACGAGCTGCAGCAGCGCGCCAACTACGCCCGCGCCCTCATCGCCCGCGCCTGACCCCGCGCATCCTTGCGCAGGACTTCGGCCCGTTTTCAGGAGGCATCCGCCTGAAAACGGCCGACCGCCCGGCCGAAACCTGAGTCGCGCGCGGCCCACCGGACGCGACCGCGCGCGGACGCGCCCGCGCCGCGGCGGGGCGCGGGCGCCGCGGCGCGCCGGGGTGGGGTCAGCGCGGGGTGCGGGCGTCGTCGATGGCGCGGGCGACGACGGCGGCCGTCCACACGGCGGTGTCGCGGATGGCGCGTTCGGCCTCGGGTTGGGTGCTGCGGGCGCGGGCCGTCGAGTCGTCGGCGGGATCGGGCACGGGTGGACCTCCGGGAGCGTGTCGGGCCGCCGCGACGTCGGGTGAACGCCTCGCCGAGGGATAACGGCTGATCGGCCCGGGAATACGCTAACCCGCCCTGGCCTCGCCAACCTGCCGATCACCCGCTAATCACCCCGGCGGTCACCCGTGCCGTGGTCGCGACCCGCACCGGGGCGCCGCCCCGAGCGGGAGCCTCAGAGTGCGCAGTACTCCGCGAGGTGCTGCCCGGTCAGCGTCGAGCGCGCGGCGACCAGCTCGGCCGGCGCGCCCTCGAACACGACCCGCCCGCCGTCGTGCCCGGCACCCGGGCCGAGATCGATGATCCAGTCGGCGTGCGCCATCACGGCCTGGTGATGCTCGATCACGATCACCGTCTTGCCCGAGTCGACCAGGCGGTCGAGGAGCCCGAGCAACTGCTCCACGTCGGCCAGGTGCAGCCCCGAGGTGGGCTCGTCGAGCACGTACACCCCACCCTTCTCGGCCATGTGGATGGCCAGCTTCAAGCGCTGCCGTTCCCCGCCGGACAGCGTGGTGAGCGGTTGCCCGAGGCTGAGGTAGCCGAGCCCCACGTCGACCAGCCGCCGCAGGATGGCGTGCGCCGGCCCCGACCCGAAGAACTCCTCGGCCTCGGCCACCGGCATCGCCAGCACCTCCGCGATGTTCTTGCCGTCGAGGCGGTACTCCAGCACCGACGCCTGGAACCGCTTGCCGCCGCACTCCTCGCACACCGTCGCCACCCCGGCCATCATCGCCAGGTCGGTGTAGATGACTCCGGCACCCTTGCAGTTCGGGCACGCCCCCTCGGAGTTCGCGCTGAACAGCGCGGCCTTCACCCCGTTGGCCTTCGCGAACGCGGTACGGATGGGATCGAGCAGCCCCGTGTAGGTCGCCGGGTTGCTGCGTCGCGACCCGCGGATCGCCGTCTGGTCCACCGACACCACGTTCGCGCCGGCCGGGATCGACCCGTGGATGAGGGAGCTCTTGCCCGAACCCGCCACCCCGGTCACCACCGTCAGCACCCCGAGCGGCACATCCACGTCCACCCCCTGCAGGTTGTGGCGCCGGGCGTCGCGGATCTCGAGCACACCCGCGGGCGTGCGCACCGCATCCTTCAGCCGTGCCCGGTCGCCGAGGTGACGCCCGGTGAGGGTGTCGGATGCCCGCAACTGGTCGACCGTGCCCGAGAACGTGATCTCGCCGCCGTGCACCCCCGCGCGCGGCCCGAGGTCGACCACGTGATCGGCGATCTCGATCGTCTCGGGCTTGTGCTCGACCACGAGGACGGTGTTGCCCTTGTCGCGCAGGCGCAGCAGCAGCCCGTTCATGCGCTGGATGTCGTGCGGGTGCAGCCCGACCGTGGGTTCGTCGAAGACGTAGGTGACGTCGGTGAGACTCGAGCCGAGGTGTCGCACCATCTTCACCCGCTGCGCCTCACCGCCGGAGAGCGACCCGGAGGTGCGTTCGAGGCTGAGGTAGCCGAGCCCGATCTCGACGAAGGAGTCGAGGGTCTGCGAGAGGGTCGCCACGACGGGCGCGACCGAGGCGTCGGTGATGCCCCGCACGAACTCGGCCAGATCGCTGATCTGCATGGCGGTGCAATCGGCGATGTTGCGGCCCTGGATGCGGGACGACAGCGCCGCCGCGTTCAGCCGGGTGCCGTGGCACTCGGGGCAGGTGGTGAAGGTGACCGCCCGGTCGATGAAGGCGCGGATGTGCGGTTGCACCGAGTCGCGGTCTTTCGACAGGATCGACCTCTGCACCTTCGGCACGAGCCCCTCGTAGGTGAGGTTCATGTTCTGCACGGCCACCTTGACGGGGGCCTTGTAGAGGAAGTCGGCCCACTCCTCGTCGCTGTAGTCGGCGAGCACCTTGTCTCCGTCGAGGAAGGGCGACTCGGCGAAGGTGCGCACGTACCAGCCGTCGGCCGTGTAGCCCGGCACCGTGATGGCGCCGCCGTTCAGCGACTTCGTGCGGTCGACCAGCTGGTCGATGTCGATGTCGTTCACCTCGCCCAGCCCCTCGCAGCGCGGGCACATGCCCTCGGCGGCGTTGAACCCGAAGTGGAACGAGGGCCCGATGTACGGCTCGCCGAGCCGGGAGAACAGGATGCGCAGCAGCGCATTCGCATCCGTCGCCGTGCCCACGGTGGAACGCGCGTTCGCACCCATGCGCTCCTGATCGACGATGATGGCGGCCGACAGCCCGCTCAGCCCGTCGACGTCGGGCCGGCCGAGACTCGGCATGAACGACTGCACGAAGGCGGTGTAGGTCTCGTTGATGAGCCGCTGCGACTCGGCCGCGATGGTGCCGAACACGAGCGAGCTCTTGCCCGACCCGGAGACCCCGGTGAACACGGTGAGGCGCCGCTTCGGCAGGTCGACCGAGACGTTCTTCAGGTTGTTCTCGCGCGCTCCGCGCACCGAGATGAGGTCGTGGGAGTCGGCGGGGTGGCTCATGCACCCGATGGTAGCGACCCCGTCCGACACCGGCGGGAACGCTTCCCGGCGCGAGCGGCTCTGGTAGTCTCGTCGCATGCTCGAGGTCGACAGACTCTAGCCACCGAGTCGTCGGTGGCGCCCACGGAACGAGGCGGATGCCCGCCGTCCGTCAGCGCGCCCCGCTCTCTGTGCCGCTCCGCATCCGCGCCGTCGTCAGCGGCGCCCTCCTGGATGCCCGCCCGGCGCCGGCTCGCACGCTTGTCCCCGGTCAGCAGTCACGCGGTCAGCCGCAGAATCGTCGAGCAGTCATGCCATCTTCCACCTCCTCCGCCATCACCCTCACCGACCTTTCCCTCCGCTGGCCCGACGGCACCGTCGCCCTGCAGAGCCTCAGCGGCACCTTCGGCACCGGCCGCACCGGTCTCGTCGGCGCCAACGGCGCCGGCAAATCGACCCTCCTGCGCCTGGTCGCGGGGCTCCTCCCGCCCACCTCGGGCACCATCACGCTCGCGGGCGACGTCGGCTACCTCCCGCAATCGCTGACCCTCGACGTCGACGCCACCGTCGCCGACCTGCTCGGCATCGGACCGACCCTCCGGGCACTCCGGGCCATCGAGAACGGTGACGCCAGCGTGGCGAACTTCGATGCCGTCGGCGACGACTGGGACATCGAGGCCCGCGCCGACGAAGCCCTCCGCGCGGTGGGATTCGGTGCGGGCGACCTCGACCGCGCGGTGGCCACCGTCTCCGGCGGCGAGGCGATGCTCGTCGCGATCACCGGGTTGCGCATCCGTCGCACCGCGATCACGCTGCTCGACGAGCCCACCAACAACCTCGACCGCGACGCCCGCGCGCGGCTCACCGCCCTGGTCGACGACTGGCCGGGCACCCTGGTGGTGGTGAGCCACGACCTGGCGCTGCTCGAGCACATGGACGACACCGCGGAGCTGCACGCCGGCCGGCTCACCGTGTTCGGCGGACCGTACAGCGCCTGGCGCGCGCAGCTCGACGGGCAGCAGGCCGCGGCGGTGCAGGCCGCGCGCTCGGCCGAGCAGGCGGTGAAGACCGAGAAGCGGCAGCGCATCGAGGCCGAGACGAAACTCGCGCGCCGCGCCCGTGGCGCGCAGAAGAGCTACGACAACCGGGCGGGCGACAAGATCGTGATGAACCAGCGGCGGTCGGATGCCCAGGTCTCCGCGGGCAAGCTCCGCGCGGGGCTCGCCGACGACGTGCGCTCGGCCCAGGCGGCGCTCGACGCCGCCGAGGCGCGGGTGCGCGACGAGGAGCACATCCACCTCGTGCTGCCCGATCCGGACGTGTCGCGGTCGCGGCGCATCGCCGAGCTCCGGGGCGGCGACCGCGAGTTCGTGCTGCAGGGGCCGGAACGCGTCGCGATCGTCGGCCCCAACGGTGTGGGCAAGACCACGCTGCTGCGGGCACTGCTGGGCGGCACCCCGCCGGAACCCGGCCGCGCGGGCGGACGGCTGCTCACCGATCGGGTGGGGGTGCTCACCCAGCGCCTCGACGGGCTGGACGAGGATGCGAGCACCCTGACGAACGTGCAGGCTGCGGCACCGCGGGTGCCGGCGGGCGAGATCCGCAACCAGCTCGCGCGGCTGCTGCTCCGCGGCGACACGGTGAACCGGCCGGTGCGGACGTTGTCGGGCGGCGAGCGCTTCCGGGTGCACCTCGCTCAGGTGCTGCTGGCCGACCCGCCCGCTCAGCTGCTGGTGTTCGACGAGCCCACGAACAACCTCGACATCCAGAGCGTCGAGCAACTCGTCGAGGCGCTGCAGGGGTATCGCGGCGCCCTGCTCGTGGTGAGCCACGACGACGCGTTCCTCGGGGCGCTGGGGCTCGACCGCGTGCTCGAGCTCGACGCGGCGGGCGGTCTCCGCGAGGTCCCCGTGCCGACGCCGCAGCCGACCACGACGCCGACGACGACGACGCTCGGGCGCGACGGCTCGGCGCGGCCGGCCTAGGCCTTGGGCGTGGCGCGCGGCGGCGGCGCGGGCATCACCCGCACCGTCCCCGTGCGCCCCGCCATCGCGACGAGCACCGCCGGGCGGGCAGCGATCCAGCCGGCCGCCATCACCACGAGCGAGGCGGCGAAGATCCAGAACCCGGCCCAGCCCGCGTCGTCGCTCGCGGCGTACATGACGCCGAGGTTCTCCAGCGCTCCCGTGGCGAGCACCAGGGTGACGTGCACCACGGTGAACGCCACGAAGTAGATCATCACCACGAAGTGGATGACCCGCGCGACCTTCGTGGGAAAGACGCGATCCAGCGGCCGCAGCCGGGTCGCCAGCCCGGGGGCGATCCGGATGCCCGTCACGAGCGCGAGCGGTGCCGCCACGAAGACCGTGGCGAAGTAGCTGAGCAGCTGCAGGCTGTTGTAGTTCGCCCAGGCGTCCTCGACCGGCCAGCGCAGCGACGCGTACTGCAGTCCGGCCGAGAGGGCGTTCGGCACGACCTCCCAGCTGGTGGGCACGATGCGCAGCCACTGCCCGGTGCTGAACAGCAGCACCACGAACACCACGCCGTTCAGCACCCAGAGCGCGTCGACCGAGAGATGGAACCAGAGCGGCAACCCGATCCGCACCGGCGGGTTCTTCGTGCGGAGGCGGCCGTCGTTCTTCCGCGTCCAGAACGCCGAGGGCCGCACGCCCTGCCGGATCACCCAGCCGGTGCGCACGATGAACAGCAGGAAGAAGGCGTTGAGGAAGTGCTGCCACCCCACCCACGCCGGGATGCCGACCGGCGCACCGTCGGGCAGCGCGGTCGTGCCGGGGTAGTCGGCGAGGAACTGCTGCCCTGCGTCCGACGAACGGATGGCCATGGCCACGAGCACCACGGCGAACAGGAGCACGACGAGCGCGGGTGCGATCCACACGAACCGGAACCAGGGCGATCTCTTGCTCATCGAGACCAGACTAGCCGCCCGTTGCGTTCCGCCCCGAAGCTACGCTCGCGCGGGCGGGCGCGTTACGGGAGCGTGTGGCCGGCGGCGCGGAAGAGTCGGTACCACTCCTCTCGGGTGAGGCGGACGTCGGAGCCCGCGGCGGAGTCGGCGACGCGCTGCGGGTTCGTGGTGCCGAGCACGACCTGCATGCGGGCCGGGTGCCGGGTGATCCACGCGACCGCGATGCCCGTCGGCGTGACGCCGTACGCATCCGCCAGCTCGTCGATCACGTCGTTCAGTTCGGCGTAGTGCTCGCGGTCGCCGAGGAACACACCGTCGAAGAAGCCCTTCTGGAACGGCGACCAGGCCTGCAGCGTGATGTCGTTCAACCGCGCGTGATCGAGGATGCCGTTGTCGCGGTCGATCGACTGGTCGAGCCCGCCCATGTTCGCCGCCACACCCGCGGCGATGAGCGGCGCGTGCGTGATGCTGAGCTGCACCTGGTTCACCACGAGCGGCTGCCGCACCGAGCGCTTCAGCAGCTCGATCTGGCCGGGGGTGTGGTTCGAGACGCCGAAGTTCGTGACCTTGCCCGCCGCCTGCAACTCGTCGAACGCCGCAGCGACCTCGTCGGGTTCGACGAGCGTGTCGGGGCGGTGCAGGAGCAGCAGGTCGAGGTGCCCGGTCTGGAGCGCGGCGAGCGACTCGTCGACGGTGGCGAGGATGTGCTCCTTCGAGAAGTCGAAGTACCCGGGCCGGATGCCCACCTTGCTCTGAATGATCACCTGCTCCCGCTCCGCCGGGCTGAACCGCACCGCCTCGCCGAAGCGCACCTCGCAGCCGTGCCGCACGTCGCCGTAGATGTCGGCGTGGTCGAACACGTTCACGCCGACGTCGCGGGCGGCGCCGACGAGCGTGCGGATCTCCTCGTCGCCGAGCGGCGAGATGCGCATCAGCCCCAGAATGACGTCGGATGCGCGGAGATCGGTCTGCGGGAGCGTGAAGGAGTTCATCCCTCCATTCTCACCCGGGCGCAATGTTACGTTCCGTAACGCTCCGATGTGACCTCCCCGTCGGCCGCCAATACGGTGGCAGGCAGACATCCGGAGACGAGGGGGATCGTGGTTCTCACCCAGGCGCCCGTGACCGCGCATCCCGGCCACGTCGGCCAGCGCGCTTTCGGGGTGGAGTTCGCGGGGCTCGGCCGTGCCTTCGCGGCACCTCGACGCCGCGGCGCGACCGCCGCCGGTCCGGTGCTGCAGGATGTCTCGCTGCGCATCGAGCCGGGCGAGATCGTCGCCGTGCTCGGCCCCTCGGGCTGCGGCAAGTCGACCCTGCTGCGCATCGTCGGCGGCCTCGACCGGCCCAGCACGGGCTCCGTCGCGATCGACGGCGCACCCGTCTCCGAGTTCGACCCGCGCTGCGCCATCGGCTTCCAGGAGCCGCGGCTGCTGCCCTGGCGCACCCTCGAGCACAACGTCGCCCTCGGACTCCCCCGCGGCGTGCCGCGCGCGGAGGGCCGCGAGATCGTGGCCGAACTCGTGTCGCTGGTGGGCCTCGCGAACTTCTCGCAGCACACCCCGCGGCAGATCTCCGGCGGCATGGCCCAGCGCACCTCGCTCGCCCGTGCCCTCGCCCGCAACCCCGGCGTGCTCCTGCTCGACGAGCCGTTCGGCGCCCTGGATGCGCTCACCCGCCTGAAGATGCAGGACCTGCTGCTCGAGGTGCACGCCGCCGCACCCACCACCGTGCTGCTCGTCACGCACGACGTCGACGAAGCGCTGCAGCTGGCCGACCGGGTGATCCTCCTCGGCCGGTCGCCGGATGCGCCGGGCACGGCCGGCAACGACATCCGTCAGGTCATCACCGTGCCAGGCGAGCGGCCCCGCGACCGCGGGTCGGCGGAACTCGCCGAACTGCGCGCCCAGCTCCTCGGCGGCCTCGGCATCGAACGGCACTCGGCGCACTAGCGCCCACCCAGCCCCAGTTCTCACTTCCCACTTCCCACAGCACACAGCACACAGCACACAGCGAAGGACACCCATGACCCGCACCAGAATCGCCCCGCTCGCCCTCGCGGCGACCGCCGCCGCGGCCGCGCTGCTCCTCTCCGGCTGCGTCGCCGGCGAGAATCAGGGCTCCGGCGCTGCCGCGGCCGCGCCCGCCGCCTCCGACGGCGCCGAGGTCGTCACCGAGGGCGGCACCCTCAACATCGACTTCGCCACCTACAACCCGCTGAGCCTCGTCATCAAAGACCAGGGCTGGCTCGAGGATGCGCTCGCTCCCCAGGGAATCACGGTCAACTGGGTGCAGTCGGCCGGCTCCAACAAGGCGAACGAAGCCCTGCGCGCCGGCGCCATCGACGTCGGCTCGACCGCCGGTTCGGCGGCCCTGCTCGCCCGCTCGAACGGTTCGCCCATCCAGGTGATCGACATCTACTCGCAGCCCGAATGGTCGGCCCTCGTCGTGCCCGCCGGCTCGCCGATCAAGGACGTGGCCGACCTCAAGGGCAAGCAGATCGCCGCCACCAAGGGCACCGACCCCTACTTCTTCCTCATCCAGGCACTCGAGGCCAACGGCCTCACCGCCGACGACGTCACCGTGCAGAACCTGCAGCACGCCGACGGCTGGGCGGCCCTGCAGAACGGGTCGGTCGACGCCTGGGCGGGCCTCGACCCGATCATGGCCGGCGCCGAGCAGTCCGGCGCACAGCTGCTCTACCGCAACGTCGACTTCAACAGCTACGGCTTCTTGAACGCCACCGAGGACTTCATCAAGAACAAGCCCGACGTGGCCCAGACCGTCGTGAACGCCTACGAGCACGCCCGCGCCTGGGCCGAGGAGAACCCCGACGAGACCGCGAAGATCCTGGCGGATGTCGCCGGGCTCGACCCGGCCGTCGCCACGAAGGTCATCACCGAGCGCACCAACCTCGACATCGACAACGTTCCGGGCGACGCGCAGGTGAAGGTGCTCACCACCATCGGTCCGCTCTTCGTCGAGACCGGCGACGTCGCCTCGCAGGACGCGATCGACACGGCCCTCGACACCCTGGTGAACGACACCTTCGCGAAAGCCGCCGACCCGTCGGCGATCGGCTGAGCGGGCGCATCCGGATGACCGACTCCACGGGAATCGCGATCGGCAACGCTCCCGCCGTCGCCGTGACCCCCAGCCGGGCGCCCCGCACGGGCACCCGCCGCTGGGTGGTCGCGGTCGGCGGTGCCGTGCTGCCGCTCGCGATCCTCGTGGTGTGGCAGGTCGTCACCACCACGGGACTGGTGCCCACCTCGCAGGTGCCGTCGCCGCAGATGGTGTGGGAGGCCGCGGTCGACCTCGCCCAGCGCGGCCTGCTGGGGCAGTACATCGCCATCTCCACGCAGCGCGTGATCATCGGCTTCCTCATCGGCGCCGCCCTGGGGCTCGCGCTCGGCGCGGTGGTGGGGCTGTCGCGGTTCGCCGACATCCTGCTCGCCCCGACCCTCGGGGCCATCCGCGCGGTGCCGTCGCTGGCCTGGGTGCCCCTCCTCATCCTGTGGTTCAAGATCGGTGAGGAGTCGAAGATCATCCTCATCACCATCGGCGCGTTCTTCCCCGTCTACACCACCGTCGCGGCGGCGCTGCGGCACGTCGACCGCCAGCTGGTCGAGGCCGGGCGGGCGTTCGGCTACCGCGGGGTGCGGCTGTTCTTCACCGTGCAGCTGCCGGCGGTCATCCCGTCGGTGGCCTCGGGCCTCCGCCTCGCCCTCGCCCAGGCGTGGCTGTTCCTCGTGGCCGCCGAGCTGATCGCCGCCTCGATGGGCCTCGGCTTCCTGCTGTCGGATTCGGGGAACAACGGGCGCATCGACCGCATCTTCCTCGCGATCATCCTGCTCGCCGTGCTCGGCAAGCTCACCGACTCCATCCTCGCCCTCTTCGAGCGCTGGGCCGTGCGCAAGTGGGCCTGAGCCTCGAGCGGTAGCGCAAACCGTCCCTCGAGGCGCGCGCGGTCGCACATTCATGCCACCCCGCGACGTGGCGCACTGCGGCGGTAACGTGGGTCGCGTGAGTGAGGATGCGCTGCGGCGGGTGGCCGTGCTGGTGCTGCCCGGGGCGAAGCCGCTCGACGTGGGGATTCCGGCGCAGGTGTTCAGCACCCGGGCGAGCATGCCGTACGAGGTGCGGGTGTGCGGGGCGGCGCCCGGACTCGTCTCGGGCGGCGACGGGCTCTCGTACCACGTCGCCGACGGGCTCGAGGCGCTCGACTGGGCCGAGACGGTGTTCGTGCCGGGCTACCGGCACCCCGACCGCGAGGCACCGGCATCCGACGTGGTCGACGCCCTGCGAGCCGCCCACGCCCGCGGCGCTCGCCTCGCCGCCATCTCCACCGGCGCCTTCGCGCTCGCCGCGACCGGGCTCCTCGACGGCAAGCGTGCCACCACGCACTGGCACTACACGCAGGCGCTCGCGGCGCAGTACCCGCTCGTGCGGGTCGACGAGAACGTGCTCTTCGTCGACGAGGGCAGCGTGCTCACCTCCGCCGGCGCCGCGTCGGGCCTCGACCTGTGCCTGCACATCCTGCGCCGCGACCTCGGGGTGGCCGCCTCGAACCACACCGCGCGCCGGCTCGTGGCAGCTCCTTACCGCAGCGGCGGCCAGGCGCAGTACGTGCCGCGCAGCGTGCCCGAACCGCTCGGTGAGCGCTTCGCCGCGGTGCGGGAGTGGGCGCTCGCGCACCTGGCCGAGCCGCTGACGCTCGAGGTGCTGGCGCGGCAGGCGGCGGTGTCGCCGCGCACCTTCTCGCGCCGGTTCGTCGACGACACCGGCTACACGCCGATGCAGTGGGTGCTGCGCGCCCGCGTCGATCTGGCGCGGGAGCTGCTCGAGCGGTCGGAGCACAGCATCGAGCAGATCGCGACGGATGTGGGCCTCGGCACGAGCGCGAACCTCCGCCTGCACTTCCACACCATCCTCGGCACCTCCCCCAGCGACTACCGTCGCACCTTCGCGCACGGCGAGTGACCGCCTCGCGAGGAGGTGGCGTGGTGGTGGCGGGATACTTGCGAGACCTGGCGTTCGCGCCACTGGTGCGGCGCGACGCCCGGCGAGAGGGTGGTGGACGGAAAGGAAACACCCCCATGACTCGCATCGCCATCAACGGATTCGGCCGCATCGGCCGCAACGCCCTCCGCGCCCTGCTGGAGCGCGACAGCACCCTCGAGGTGGTCGCCGTGAACGACCTCGCCGACCCCGCCGCCCTCGCGCGCCTGCTCGCCTTCGACTCCACCGCGGCTCGCCTCGGCCGCCCGGTCTCGGTCGACGGCGACACGCTCGTGGTCGACGGCCGGCGCATCCGCGTGCTCGCCGAACGCGACCCCGCCCAGCTGCCCTGGGCCGAGCTCGCGGTCGACATCGTGCTCGAATCCACCGGCCGGTTCACGAACGCCGAGGCCGCCCGCGCCCACCTCGCGGCCGGCGCGAAGAAGGTGCTCGTGAGCGCCCCCGCCGACGGCGCCGACGTCACGCTGGCCTACGGCGTGAACACGGATGCATACGACCCGGCCGTGCACACCATCGTCTCGAACGCATCCTGCACCACGAACGCGCTCGCCCCACTCGCTGCGGTGCTCGACGAGCTCGCCGGCATCGAGCACGGCTTCATGACCACGGTGCACGCCTACACCCAGGAGCAGAACCTGCAGGACGGCCCGCACCGCGACCCGCGCCGCGCCCGCGCCGCCGGCATCAACATCGTGCCGACCTCGACGGGAGCCGCGAAGGCGATCGGACTCGTGCTGCCGCAGCTCGACGGCAGGCTGTCGGGCGACTCCATCCGGGTGCCGGTGCCGGTGGGCTCCATCGTCGAGCTCAACACGGTGGTGGCCCGCGAGGTCACGCGCGACGAGGTGCTGGCGGCGTACCGCGCCGCCGCCGAGGGAGCGCTCACTGGCATCCTGGAGTACTCCGACGACGCCCTCGTCTCGAGCGACATCACCGGCAACCCCGCCTCGTCGATCTTCGACTCGGCGCTCACCCGTGTCGACGGCCGCCACGTGAAGGTGGTCGCCTGGTACGACAACGAGTGGGGCTTCTCCAACCGGGTCATCGACTCCCTGGAGCTGCTGGCCGCCTGACGCATCGCCTGAACGACGGATGCCCCGGTCGGCTGACCGGGGCATCCGCGTTTTCAGAGGGCGGCGGGTTTACGCCTCGCTCATGGCGACCTTCTCGGCCTGGCCCTTGGCCGCGTAGTAGGCGGCGCGGGCGGCGTCGCGGCGGGCCTGCTCGGCCTGGCCGGCGTCGAGCACCTCCTGCGACACCTCGACGTTCGGCACCCGGGTGCGGCCGTTGTACTTCTCGATGTAGGCGTCGAGCTCGGGGCCCGAGGTCCACGAGGTGATGAGGCAGTAGCGCGGGTCGGGGCCGGGGTGGGTGGCCGCGTGCCACATGCGCTGCGTGTCGACGATCAGCTGCGCGCCCGCGGGCAGCGCGATGCGGTACTCGACGTCGTTCTCGGTGCGGTTGTCGCGCAGCACGAAGAAGCTGTCCTTGTCGTCGGTGAGGTTGAAGAAGCCGCGCACGACCCAGCCGGTGCCGTCGGGGTTCAGGCGGTTGTTGTCGTCCTGGTGCAGGTTGTAGAGGCAGTCGGCGTAGGTGTTCGGCTGCAGCTCGATCACGCGGCAGCGGCCGACGTTCGCGCCCGGCTCCTGCGCGCGGCGGGTGAGGTTCGGGGCCTTCTCGACCTGCGACGGAATCCACACGCCGTCCTTGTCGGTGCGCGGCGGCTGGTGGTTCCAGAAGCCGTTGCACTCGATGTCGCCCTTGGCGCTCGCGAGCGGGGCGAACCGGGTGTCGCCGGAGGACTTCCAGTCGACGTACTCGATGCCCTGCCATTCCTTCGGGTCGAGCTCTTGGTTGTAGCTGTCGAGCACGACGTAGCCGGTCTCTTCGAGAGCGGCGGATTTGATGTAACCCATGAGAGTTCCATTCCCTTTCGTGTTGGGCCAGCACGTTTTAACAGGCCCAGGTTAGGTCAGCCTAACATCGACACCCTGCGCGCCCGGTGAGCCACCCGGCCGCGACACGAACATCCCGTAAACTCGTCCCCTATGGTCACAGCTCCAGGCACCGCAACGAACGTCGAGGCCACGGCCGTCAACACCATCGCCTGGCTCTCCCGCGAGTCGACCACCATCGTCGTGCCGGTGTACCAGCGCCAGTACCGATGGGACATCGGCGGCTGCGAGCAGCTGCTCGCCGACATCCGAGCGGTGGCCGATTTCGGCGACGACCGCCACCGGCACTTCATCGGCTCGATCCTCTCCACCGCGGCCGACGCGAACGACGACGACGCCGAGCTCGTGCTCATCGACGGGCAGCAGCGCATCACCACCCTCATGCTGCTCGTGGCGGCCCTGCACCACACCGTGCGGGGCGACGACCCCGAGCTGGCGGCCGAGCTCGAGCGGGTGCTCGTTCGGGCATCAGGCCCCACCCGCACCAAGTTGCGGCCGCACCGCGGCTGGGCCGAGATCTTCGAGAGCGTCGTGCTCGACCAGCGCTCCGCCGAGGAGGGGCTGCGCGATTCGCGCTTCGACGACAACTACGCCTTCTTCCGCAGCCAGGTGCGCCGCGACGAGGTGGCCCGCATCTGGCGCGGGTTGCAGCGGCTCGAGCACGTGGCCATCACGCTGGGGCCGGATGCGAACGCCCAGCAGATCTTCGAGAGCCTCAACTCCACGGGCGAGCCGCTGCGCGACCATGAGCTCATTCACAACTACGTGCTGATGGGGCTCTCGCACGCCGAGCAGAGCGCGATCGAGGACGAGTTCTGGCTGCCCATCGAGCAGAACACGGGAGAGGTGATCGGCAGCTTCTGGCGGCACTACCTCGTGCTGCTCACGGGCCGCGAGGTGGCGGTGGCCGGTGAGCGCGGGGTGTACGACGCGTTCCGGCAGGAGTTCCCGCGGCTCGACCTCGCCACCCTGCGGGAGCGGGCGACCGAATGGCGCGAGTACTCCGAGGCGTACCGCATCCTGCTCGACCCCGCCCTGGCGCCCGACCGCGAGGTGGGGCGGCAGCTGGCCTACCTCGCCACCTTCGGCCGGGGGATGTACCCCCTCGTCATGCGCGCGTACCACGACTACTCGCACGGGCGACTCTCGACGGAGCAGCTGATCGAGCTCGTCGAACGGGTGCAGTCGCTGCTGCTCCGGCGGGCCGTGGTGGGCGTCACGAACGACCGGCTGGTGGCGCGACTGTGCCGGGCGCGCACGCTCGGCGCCGACGAGCTGCTGCGCGCGATCGCCCGCATCACGCCCTCCGACGAGCGGGTGCGGGTGGCGCTGAAGTACAGCGAGCTCCCGCACGCGCTCTACGTGCTCAGCCGCATCGCCGGCGTCGACAGCCCCGAGGGCCTCGACATCGACCAGGTGGTGCCGCTCGCGCCCGGCGACGACTGGTCCGGCGACGGCGAGCGGATGTGGGTCGACCTCACCGACGACGAGCAGAACAGCCACCGCGCCCTCGCCGGCACCCTCGGCAACCTGGCCCTGCTCGAGCAGCCGCTGGCCGAGCGGGTCTTCGGCGACAGTTTCCCGCAGAAGCGCACGATCTACGCGCAGAGCGGCATCCCGACCACGCGGATGCTCGCCGAGACGCCCGCCTGGGGCACCGCCGCGATCGCCGAGCGCACCGTGCGGCTCACCGCCGAGGTGCTGCGGGTGTGGCAGCGACCGGCCGTCGTGTCGATCGACGACGACGGGCTCACGCCCATCCTCGACGCCGTGCGCCGCCGCGGCTGGCCGCGCGGCTGGGAGCGCGAGTTCGAGTACGTCGAGTACCGCGGCGAGCACTGGGAGGTCTGCGACGTCAAGTACCTCTTCAACCGCGTGTTCAAGCGCCTCTGGGCCGACGCGCGGGAGAGTGTCGTGGCGTTCAGTGCGCGGCGCGGCGGCCCGATCTACGAGGCCCAGGCGTGGAACGGCCATTGGGACGCCCTCGACGACACGCACTACCTCTACATGGGCTGGGACTCGAAGTACATGCTCGGCGCGGTGCAGGGCGTGCTCGAGGAGGCGGGACTCGCATCCGACGTGTTCGTGAAGTACTCCTACATCGGCGCGGTGATGTAGCGGCCTGCGCGGCTACCAGTTGCCCGGCGCGTAGTCCTTGAGGAAGACGCCGAACAGGTCTTCGCCGGCCTCGCCACGCACGATCGGGTCGTACACCCGGGCGGCGCCGTCGACGAGGTCGAGCGGGGCGTGGAAGCCCTCCTCGGCCAGGCGCACCTTCGTGGGGTGGGGGCGCTCATCCGTGATCCAGCCGGTGTCGACGCTCGTCATGAGGATGCGGTCGGTCTCGAACATCTCCCGCGCACTGGTGCGGGTGAGCATGTTCATGGCGGCCTTCGCCATGTTGGTGTGCGGATGCCCCGGGCCCTTGTAGCCCCGCCCGAACACCCCCTCCATCGCGCTCACGTTCACCACGTAGCTGCGGCGCGCGCCGGCGGCGGTGGCCGCACGCATCGAGGCGCGCAGGCGGGACACGAGGATGAATGGCGCCGTGGTGTTGGCCAGCTGCACCTCGAGCATCTCGAGCGGGTCGACCTCGTCGACGTGCTGCGTCCACGAGTTGACGTCGTGCAGGTCGGGCACGAGGCCGCCCGCGTCGATCGCGGTGCCGGCAGCGAGCCGTTCGAGCGAGCTCGATCCGGGCGCCAGGGCGAGCTCGGTGAGCTCCTCGGCGCGGGCCGCGGCGGCCGCGAGGATGGGGTGCGTGCTCACCGATTCGGCGAGGGCGTGCGGATGCTCGTCGTTCGTGTGCCCGAAGGTGACCAGCTCGGGCAGCGGGCCGTCGGGGAGCGGCGCGAGCTCCGCATCCACCAGCGGCTGGTAGGCGCCCGGCGAGCGCCGCACGGTCTGGGTGGCGTTGTTGATGAGGATGTCGAGGGGCCCTGCTGCGGCGACCTCGTCGGCCAGGCCGATCACCTGGGCGGGGTCGCGGAGGTCGATGCCCACCACTTTCAGGCGATGCAGCCAGTCGGCGGAGTCGGGCAGGGAGCTGAACCGGCGCACGGCGTCGCGCGGGAAGCGGGTGGTGATGGTGGTGTGGGCGCCGTCGCGCAGCAGGCGCAGGGCGATGTACATGCCGATCTTGGCGCGGCCGCCGGTGAGCAGGGCGCGCTTGCCCGTGAGGTCGGTGCGGGCGTCGCGCTTGGCGTGGCTCATGGCGGCGCACGACGGGCAGAGCTGGTGGTAGAAGGCGTCGACCTGGGTGTAGGGCTGCTTGCAGATGTAGCAGTTGCGCGCCTTCAGCAGCGTGCCGGCGGTGGGTGCCGTGGTGGCGGTGGAGATGGGGATGCCGCGGGTCTCGTCGTCGATGCGGTCGGGCGCACCGGTGGCGGTGGCCGCGATGACGCTCTTGTCGGCCTCGGCCACGGCCGCGCGGATCTCCCGGCGCCGCTCACGCTTGACCGCCTTGAACATCAGCGCGGTGGCGCGGCGCACGGCGACGAAATCGGGGTGCGTCTCGTCGAGCTCGGCCATCCGAGCCAGCACGTCGAGCGTGGTCGCGAGGTCGGCGGGGTCGATGCCGGCGGCGAGCGGTGCGGCGGAGTCGGGAGCGTCGGGGGCGTCGGAGGGCACAGACGATTGTAGGCCGCCGGAACTCAGCCGGCTGCGGCGCCCGTCGTCCAGGCGTAGAGCACGAACGCGAGCAGCACCACGAAGACCAGCAGGTCGGTGAGTGTCGCGATCCACTCCTTCGTGTTCTTGCCCGGCTTCGCGATGTGACGGATGCCCGCGAGTCCCAGGAACAGGCCGCCGGCCACCGCCGCCGGCACGATCCAGGTGGGGAAGAGCAGCGACAGGATGCCGATCAGCCCGAATCCGAGGTTGGCGAACCCGAGCTCCTGCACGATCTGCAACACCGATCGGTCGGTCGTCTTCGCCCCGAGGATGTTGCCGGCCGTGAACTCGGGCCGGAACGCCTGCGACAGCCCCGCCGTGAACAGCCGCACGCCCACCGCCCAGAACACGAACCACTTGCCCGCGAGCAGCAGCAGGTCGCCCGCCCCACCGCCCGCCGCATACTCGCTGACGATGGACACGACCGGTGCCACGACCATGAGCCCGAGGATCATCACGAGGTACATAGCGCTCATGCTGGCGGGCTGCCGCAGCGGTCGTCAAGAGCCGGCCGGCCGAGCACGGCCGGCGGGCCTCAGGGCTCGACGATGCCGAACCAGAGCGGGAAGTCGGTGAGCAGGCCGAACAGGGTGCTGAGCGCCGCCCCGTCGCCTGAGGTGCCGACCGACCCGTCGGCGAGCGCCTCGGCCAGCGTGATCGATCCGAAGACCAGGCCCGCCAGCACACCCTTCGCCGAGGTCACCGTGACATCGGGATGCTCGGAGGTCATGCCGGCGGTGTAGATGAGGCAGCCGTTCCGCAGCTGCAGCGCGTACCCGACCGCGCCGGACGCGCCGTCCTCGATCACCCAGTCGATCGACGCCCGGAGCTCCCCCGCCCGCGGGCCGTCGAGCTTGATGCCCATGTAGTCGAAGATCATCTCCGGCGTCATCGCGTTCAGCACGTCGAGGGTCACCAGCTGCAGCGTGCCGAGGTCGCGCACGCCGTTGCGGAGCTCGAGCGCCGCCATCAGGTATTCGTTGCGCCAGGTCGGGTTCTCGGCCTGGTAGCCGAGCTGCTCGAAGGCGTCGGCCTGCAGCTCGCGCGCGGCCGTGTTGGCCGGATCGCTGAACACGACGTGCGTCAGCACCTCGGCCACCCAGCGGTAGTCGCCGCGCTCGAACGACTCCGCGGCCTTCGCGACCACCGCATCCGCGCCGCCCATGAACTCCACGTACCGGGCACCCGCCTCAGTCGGCGGCAGCGGGTGCAGGTGCGCCGGATGCGAGTCGTACCAGCCCAGATATCGCTGGTAGACCGCCTTCGAGTTGTGATTGAGCGAGCCGTAGTAGCCGCGGTTGTACCACTGCTGGTCGAGGCCCGGCGGCAACTCCAGCTCCTCCGCGAGCTCGATCGGCGTGCGGCCCAGATTGGCCAGCCGCAACGACTGGTCGTGGATGTACTTGTACAGGTCGCGCTGGTTCGCCAGGAATTCCACGATCGCATCCGTTCCCCAGCGCGGCCAGTTGTGCTGGGCGAACACCACGTCGGTGCCGGCTCCGAACAGGTGGATCGTGGCGTCGAGCGTCTTCCACCAGGTCACGGCGTCGCGCACCTGCGCTCCCCGGAGGGTGATCAGGTTGTGCATGACGTGCGTGGCGTCTTCGGCGGCGCAGAGCGCGCGGTGGTCGGGGAAGTGGATGAGGAACTCCGACGGCGCCTCCGTTCCGGGTGCCATCTGGAACACCATCCGCACCCCGTCAACCGTGCGCGTCTCACCCGTGGTCGTGATGAGGTCCGTGGGCGCGATGAGGCTCGAGGAGAACCCGGCCCCGGCCCCGGAGGAGAGGCCGGCGTCGACCTGACCCGTCGGCCCCTTCGGGAGCAGCGGCCCGTACATGTAGAGCGCCCGTCTGGTCATCGCCGTGCCCGCGTAGACGTTCTCGGCCACCGCCTCGGCGAGGAAGCCGTCGGGCGCGATCACGACCGCGCGCCCGGATGCGACGTCGTCGTCGCTCAGAACGGCCCGCGCCCCGCCGTAGTGGTCGGCGTGGCTGTGGGTGTAGATCAGGGCCGTGACCGGCCGGTCGCCGCGGTGCTCCCGGTAGAGCGCGAGTCCGGCCGCAGCGGTCTCGTTGCCGACCAGCGGATCGATCACGATGATGCCTTCGTCGCCTTCGACGATGGTCATGTTCGACAGGTCGAGACCGCGCAGCTGGTAGATGCCCTCGGTGACTTCGAACAGTCCCCGGCCGCCGTTGACCTGCGCGTGCCGCCACAGGCTCGGATGCACGGTGTCGGGCGCCTCGGCCGACTCAGCGACGAAGTCCCATGCGGTCAGATCGATGACCGGTGCACCGCCGGGTCCACGCACGATGGGGTCGGCGAGCGGAGCGATGAACCCGCGCCGGGCGTCGTCGAAGTCCCGCCGGTCGCGCCACGGCAACCGCTCCGCCGCCGCCGCGTTCGCCGCACGGGTGGCCTCGGTCGCAGGTTTGGGTGTCGTGGCGTCCATGGCTGACTCCTGCCGTCGTTGCAGCCGAGGGTAGCGACGCTCGCTGCCCGGCACAAGAGACCTTGACAGGCAAGCATTCACTTGCCTAAGGTGGAGCGGTGGCCGACGTGTTCAAGGCTCTCGCCGACGAGACCAGGCGGGCGCTTCTCGACGTGCTGCTGCGGCGTGACGAGCAGACCCTGTTCGAGCTCTGCACGAGGCTCGCCATGGACCACGGTCTCACCCCCTCGCGGCAGGCCGTGTCGCAGCATCTCGACGTGCTCGAGTCGGCCGGATTGGTGCACACCGAGCGCCGCGGCCGCTACAAACTCCACACCATCGACACCTCGCCGCTCGCTCAGATCACCGAGCGGTGGCCCCCGACCAGCCGGAAGGCGACCCCATGAGACTCCAGACCGTCAGCATCTTCGTCGACGACCAGCAGCGCGCGCTCGAGTTCTACACCTCCCGGCTCGGCTTCGAGGTGGCGGCGGATGTGCCGCTCGGCGAGCACCGCTGGCTCACCCTCGTCGATCCGGACCGCCCCGACGGCACCCAGCTCTCGCTCGAACCGAACGCCCACCCCGCGGTCGTGCCGTTCACGTCGGCGCTGGCCGCCGACGGCATCCCGTTCCTCCAGCTCGGCGTCGACGACGCGCAGGCCGAGTACGACCGCCTGGTCGCCCTCGGCGTCACGTTCACGCTCCCGCCCACCGCGATGGGCCCGGTCATCGTCGCGGTCCTCGACGACACCTGCGGCAACCTCCTCCAGCTGGCCCAGTTCGTCGCCGCTTGACCGGCGGCCGCGCGCCCGCGATCAGATCTCGACGTCGGAGCCCATGGTCACGGTGCGCAGCGGCGGCAGGGCGAAGCGGGCCGCGGGGTCGGCGGCGTTCCGAGCCAAGCCGATGAAGAGCATCCGCCGCCAGCGCACCATGCCGCTCGTGCGCGCCGTGCGGATCGCGCCGCGGGAGATGAAGTACGAGGCGTGCTTGAAGTCGGTCGCCTTCAGCGGCAGCGCGCCCGACCGGCAGGCGGCCCGCAGCGCCTTGGGCAGGTCGGGCCGGTCGGAGAAACCGAAACGGATGTCGAGGTGCTCGATCCCGTCGTCGGCGTAACCGAGGTCGTCGTAGGTGAACGCCTCCTCGACGGGAACGTGCGGTACCCGGGCGATGGAGACCGACACGATGACGACGTGCTCGTGCAGCACATGATTGTGCTTCACGTTCGCCCGCAGCGCCAGCGGTGTGCTCTCCTTGTTCGGATGCGGGAAGATCGCGATCCCGGGCACGCGCGGGAGTTTCTGCGCCCGCATGTCCTTCACGAACTGCGCGAGCGACCCCTCCTTCTTCTTGCGGTCCTCCAGCACCAGCTGCCGGCCCCTGCGCCAGGTCGTCATCACGACGATCACGAGCGCGGCGATGGCGAGCGGCACCCAGCCGCCGTTCACGATCTTCGAGAGGTTGCCGGCCAGGAAGGTCAGTTCCAGTCCGCCGAACACCACGGCGGCGAGCACGATCTTCCACGGATGCCACCGCCACAGCGGCCGCGCGACGAGCAGCAGCAGCACGGTGTCGACGACGAGCGCACCGGTCACCGAGACGCCGTAGGCGGTGGCGAGCCGGTCGGAGGAGCCGAAGGCGAGCATGACGCCGATCACCCCTATGAACAGCAGCGCGTTGATGGCGGGCAGGTAGATCTGCCCGCCTTCGCGTTCGGAGGTCTGCCGGATGGTCAATGGCGGCAGCAACCCGAGCTGCACCGCCTGCCGGGTGAGTGAGAACGCGCCGGAGATCACGGCCTGGCTCGCGATGATGGTGGCGGCGGTGGCGAGCACGACGACGGGGAGCCTGCTCCAGTCCGGGAACAGCAGGAAGAACGGATTCTCGGTGGCCTCCGGATGCCGGAGCACCAACGCCGCCTGCCCCAGGTAGTTGAGGACCAGCGCCGGGAACACCAGCACGAACCAGGCGCGCCGGATCGGCGACCGCCCGAAGTGCCCCATGTCGGCGTAGAGGGCCTCCGCGCCGGTGATCACGAGCACCACGGCACCCATCGCCACGAAGGAGATGGCGGGGTGCGAGACGATGAACACGATCGCGTAGCTCGGCGACAGCCCCAGCAGCACGTCCGGGTGCTGGATCACCATCGCCAGCCCCGCCACCCCGATCACGACGAACCAGAGCACCATCACCGGTCCGAACAGCCCGCCCACCCGGCCGGTGCCGAAGCGCTGCACGACGAACAGGCCGATCAGGATGAGCACGGCGATCGGGATGACCAGGTGCGCCACCCCGGGCGCGGTCACCTCGAGACCCTCCACGGCCGAGAGCACGCTGATCGCCGGCGTGATGATCGAGTCGCCGTAGAACAGCGACACCCCGACGATGCCGATCACGAGGAGGATTCCCGCCTTGCCGGCCCGTTTGGCGTAGAGCCGCTGGGCCAGCGCCGCGAGCGCCATCACCCCGCCCTCGCCGTCGTTGTCGGCGCGCATCAGGATGCCGAGGTACTTGATCGACACGATGACGGTGACGCTCCAGAACATGAGCGAGATGACGCCGTAGACGTCGCCCTGGTCGGGTCGCACCACGCCGCCGTCGAGCGTGAACACCGTCTTCAGCGCGTAGAGCGGGCTGGTGCCGATGTCGCCGAACACCACGCCGAGAGCCGCCACCGCGGTCACCACGACCGCCCTCGGCATCCGCTCGCGTGAGCGCACTGCTGTTCGCACGGATGCAACCCTACGCCGCTCGCCCGGCGGCGCCGTCACCCGGGCGCGGACACTCAGCCGGGTCCCGGCGAGCTATCCCCGGGCGTCGTCGAAGCCGCGCCGCGTGGCGGCGATGAACAGCTCGGCGGCGGCGATCGGCGAGGCACTGCGGATGACGCCCGACGTCGACCCGGTGCCGTGTGCGCCAGCGCGCATGATGCCGTACGCGTCTTCCGGCTCGGCCACGCCACCGGCGTGCATCATCAGCACGTGCGGGGCCCGGGCGGCGGCCTCGCGGTCGATGGCGGCGATCCACGGCCGGTCCCCGCCACCGGCGCCGCCGATCAACGCGGGCGGCTCGTAGAGCACGATCGTCGGGTCCAGGGGCAGCAGCGACCGCACCTCGTCATCGGTGCCCGCGCACACCATGGTGAGCAGGCCGTTCTCCTGCGCCCGGTCGATCGCCCGCGCCAGCTGTCCGGGTGCGAGCGGATTGCTCTCGTGGTTGAGCATCACACCGCGCGCGCCGGCGTCGACCAGCGACTCGGGGATCGTGCGCCCGACACTCGGACCGGGCCGCTCCGTGTCGACGCCCTGCGCGAAGACGAACACCTGGGGCGCGGCGCGCTGCACCGGCGCGATGAACGCGGTCGGCACGGTCAGGATGACAGAGACCCCGTGCCGGAGGCCCGCCTCGCCGGCCGTGATCGCGAGCTCGACGACGGCCGGCAGACGCAGCAGGTTCTTCGGGCCGATCTCGAAGAACGGTGCCGAAAGGGTCGACGGGAGCGGGCGATCGACGGAGGGCTGAGCGACAGCGGTCACGGCTGCGGCTCCACGAGTACGACCGACACCGAGGAGGGCATCGCGCGCAGCACTTCATCCGACGGGTCGGCATCCGTGATCAGCACGTCGACGTCCTCGACGCCCGCCACCCGCGACATCAGCACCCGGCCGAGCTTGGAGTGGTCGGCCACGAGCAGGACGCGGTCGGCGCGGTCGAGCGCCAGACGCTTCCCGGCGCTCTCGTCGGGGTCGTAGTCGGTGAGACCGCGGGTGGGATGCACGCCACTGATGCCCATGACGTAGGTGTCGACGTTGTAGTGCCGCAGGTCGTCGGACATCGTAGAACTGGTGGTGAGCATCTCCGACTGCTTCAGCCGGCCACCGAGCATGAAGATCTCGATGTTCGGCTCCTCGGCGAGCTCCGCGGCCACGAGCAGGCTCCGGGTGAGCACGGTCAGCGCGCGGCCACTCCCCCGCAGCGCGTGGGCTGCGGCCAGCGCGGTGCTGCCGCCGTCGATGTAGACCACCTCGTCGTCGGAGAGGAGTTCGGCGACGGCGCGCCCGATGTGCGACTTCGTGTCGTACGCCGCGGTGGCCCGGGTGGAGAGCGCGGGCTCACGGCTCTTGGCGTCCAGCAGCAGGGCACGCCCGCCGACCAGGCGTCTCACGACTCCGCCTTCTTCGAGCACGCCGAGGTCGCGCCGGATGGTCATCTCGGAGACGCCGAAGTGCGTCGCCAGGCTCTGGATGTCGACCTCCGCACGGTCGCCCATCAGGGCTTCGATCTCGGCGCGTCTGCGCTGAGGAGTAGTTGCGCTCATCCACACCCTCCCGGCCGGTCACCGCGCCCGACGAACGGTCGGTCGCGACGAAAACTTATCACAATGTGTTTCGCAGATGTAACAGAATCACAAGTTTTCACCCGGCTATTGCGCCCGAAATGTGAATCCATTACATTGCGGTGAAAGGCGATAACAGAGTTGCCATAGCCCGCTTGCTCGTCCCACTCCTCCAGCAAGGAACCCACGATGGTCGTCCGAACACACTCCCTCACCCTCTCCACGCCGGCCCGGCAGGACTTCTTCGACATCACCGACGAGGTCGCCGAGTTCGTCGCGGCGTGCGGCGTCGCCGAGGGCGTCGTCCAGGTGTTCACCCCGCACACGAGTTGCTGCGTGCTGATCCAGGAGGAGTCGGAGGACGTCACCTACTACGGCACCCAGTTGCTGCTGCAGGACACGCTCAACGTGTTCGCCAAGATCGTGCCGCCCACCCGGCATGAGGGGCAGTACCTGCACCCGGGCCCGATCCACATCAAGAACGCCGCCGAGCTGCGTGGCGAGCATCCCTCCTGGGGGCTCAACACCGACGGGCACATCGTGTCCTCGATCCTCGGCCGGTCCGAGGCTGTGCCGGTCACCGCCGGGGCACCTGTGCTCGGCGAGTTCGGCCGGGTGTACTTCGGCGACCTCGACGCGGTGCGGGCGCGTGAACGCACCGTCATCCTGACCGTGCTGGGCGAGTGAGCATGCTCGTCTACGCCATCGATCTGGGCACCACCAACATCAAGGCAGTGCTGTTCGACGAGCACGCCCGGCCGCTGGCCTCGGCCAGCCGGGCGATGTCGTACCGCCGTGACGGCGTGGTCGTCGAGTTCGATCCCGACCAGGTGGTCGACGCCGTGCTCGAGCTCGTCGCAGCCTGCTTCCGGCAGGCCCGGCCCGGCGCACAGGATGCGCGGATCGTGCTGACCGGTCAGGCGGAGGCGCTCGTGCTCGCGGATGCCGACGGCCGGCCGCTGGTGCCCGGCATCTCCTGGATGGACGAGCGCTCGCGGGCCGAGGCCGAGGAGATCGGCCGGCATTTCGGTGTCGACGCCGCATTCGCCATCACCGGCGAGCCCGAATCGGTCGCGACCTGGCCGGCGTCGAAGCTGCGGTGGTTCGCCGCCCACCGGCCGGAGGTGCTCGAGGCGGTGCGGCACGTGCTGATGCTCAAGGACTACGTGCTGTTCCGGCTCACCGGCCGGTTCGTCGGTGAGGAGAGCACCCGCGGCTTCACCTATCTCTACGATGTGCCACGCCGGCGCTACTGGGCGGAGATGACGGCGTTCTGCGGCGTCCGCACCGAGGCGCTGCCCGAAGTCGTCCCGGCGGGAACGGACATCGGCCCCGTGCGGGAGGAGATCGCCGCACGGCTCCCCGACGCGCGTTCGTACGAGGTGAACGCAGGTGCCCTCGATCACTTCTGCGCTCTGGCCGGGCTGTCGGCGTATGCCGACGGCGCGGTCGGGGTCTCAGCCGGCACGGTGCTCGCCCTCTCCCTCCTCGCGCCCCGGTGGGAGTTCGACCCGCGCAGCCGCGTCTCCTTCCACCCCGGGCTGCGACCGGGCGAGACCATGCTGTTCAGCTGCGCCGACAGCGGCGGAGTGGCGCTGGACTGGTTCCGCACGGGCATCGCCGGCGGCCTGCCGTACGACCTGCTCGAGCAGGAGCTGCGCGATCGCGACCACCGAGACGCACCGGTCTTCTTGCCCTACCTGACCGGGGTCAATCCGCCCGATTTCAACCCCGCGGCGCGCGGCGCCTTCGTCGACCTGCACCTGCGGCATGACCGGGTCGACCTCGGCTACGCCGTGATGGAGGGCGTGGCCCATCTGCTACGCCGCAACATCGACGACCTGCGGCGGGGCGGCCAGGCCGTCGACCGCATCGTCAGCGCCGGCGGAGGCACCGCGTCGGCGTTCTGGAACCAGCTGAAGGCCGACGTCTGCGGCGTGGAACTCCGCGTCCCCGACGAGCAGGAGGCCGAGTGCCGCGGGGCGGCCGTGCTGGCTCTGGTCGGCGCGGGAGTGCTCCGTTCGATCGACGACACCGACGGGCTGCACTCCCCATCCGTACAGACCTACCTCCCGCGCGCCGACCCGTCGCGGGACATCCGATACGCCCGTTTCGACTCCGCCCTCGCGCGCCTGTATCCGCGATGACCGGGCTGCCGACATCCACCCGAGAGAAGGAAGCATGATCCTCTGCTGCTCCACCCCGATGATCCCCGGGGACACCCTGACCGCCCAGGCCGGTCTGCTGCGCGACTGGGGTTACGACGCCATCGCCGTCTTCCAGCCGGTCGAGCGCTGGAACGCCGACGTGCACCGCGAGCTCGCCGAGCTCGAGGGCCGCACCGGCGTGCGGCCGGTCGAGTTCGTCCTGGTCGGCGACATCTACGGACACGCCATGTCCGAGAACCCGGAGCTGCGCCGGCGCTGCCGGGACATGTACCGGGAGACAGCCGACGTGTGCGCCGAGCTCGGACTCGTGACCGAGATCGAGTACCAGTACGGGCCGCAGGACCCGATGCCGCTGTTCGAGCCCTACCAGCAACTCTCCGCCGCGCAGGAGGAGGAGTTCACCGCCTTCTACCGCGAGCTCCTCGATCGCGTCGCGGGCTCGGCCGGCGAGGTGCTGCTCGAGCCGCTCAACCGCTACGAGAGCCGGTACCTCAACTCCGTCGCCGACAACCTCGCGGTGCTCGCCCAGGCGGCGCACCCGAACGCCGGGCTGCTGCCCGACACCTTCCACATGTCGATCGAGGAGCGGAGCATCCCCGACGCCCTGCGCGCCGCCGGTGACCAGGTGCGCCACGTGCACCTCGGCGACAGCAACCGGCTGCTCCCCGGCAGCGGCGCGCTCGACTGGCCCGCCATCTTCCAGGCCCTGCACGACATCGGCTACACCGGCGCCGTCAACCTCGAGTGCTCGACCGAGGGCGACCCAGCCCGCACCCTTCCGCAGACGGCTTCGCGACTGCGCGATCTCATCCACGCGTGACCACCGAACCATCCATCACCCCAAGGAGCAACCCATGAACATCGACCTCGCAGGACGCATCGCCGTCATCACCGGCGGCGGCCGGGGCATCGGCCTCGCCGTCGCCCGTGCACTCGCCGCAGAGGGCGCGGACATCGCCCTGTTCGATCTGCTCGACACCGTCGAGGAGACGGCGGCACAGATCGCCCAGGACTTCGGCGTCCGAGCACTCGGACACCGTCTGGACGTGACCGATCAGGCGGCGACGGACGCCGCCTTCGGCCTGGTCGCCGACCGGCTGGGCGTGCCGCGCGTGCTGTTGACCGCCGCCGGCATCGAGATCAACGGCGACTCGATCGACGTGACGGCCGAGCAGTGGCGCAAAGTCATCGACGTGAACCTCACGGGCACCTTCTTCTCGGCGCAGGCCTTCGGCCGCACCCTGCTCACAGCGGGCCAGACCGGCAGCGCGGTGCTCATTTCGTCGATGTCGGGCTCCATCGTCAACGTGCCGCAGTGGGCGGCCTCGTACAACTCGTCGAAGGCCGCGGTCGCGCACCTCGCGAAGTCACTCGCTGTCGAGTGGGCGGCAGCCGGCATCCGCGTGAACGCGATCGCGCCCGGCTACGTGCTGACCGATCTGACCCGGCAGATCATCGAACGAGAGCCCTCGCTCGAGGCGGAATGGGTCTCGCTCATCCCCCAGGGCCGGATGGCGACGCCCGAAGACGTGGCGGGCCTGGTCGTGTTCCTCGCCTCCGACGTCTCGAGCTACCTGACCGCCCAACAGGTGACCATCGACGGCGGGTACACCGCCGTCTGACCCCGATCGCTCCGGCGACCAGGAAGGAACCACCTCCGATGAACTCCGAACTCCGCGGCGCTGCCGCGCCGACGGCGACCGCGTCGCCACCGCACGACACCGCCCTCAGCACCCGGGGCATCCGGGTCTCCTACGGTCACGTCCAGGCGCTCCGCGGAGCCGACTTCGACTGCCGGGCGGGCGAGGTGACCGCACTGATCGGCGACAACGGCGCCGGCAAGTCCACGCTCGTCAAGGTGCTCTCCGGCGCTCTGGCGCCCGACGACGGCCAGGTGTTCGTCGGGGGACAGCCGTTCCGCGCCCACGGCCCCACCGATGCACAGGCCGCCGGGATCGAGACGGTCTGGCAGGATCTCGCCCTCGCACCGGACATGGGACCGGTCGCGAACATGTTCCTCGGCCGCGAGATCAGGCGGAAGGGCCTGCTCGGCGCGCTGGGCTTCCTCGACAACAAGTCGATGGTCGCCGCCGCGCAGCGCGAGTTCGCCCAGCTCGGGGTCACCGCCGATCCGCGGCGGGGCTCGGTCAGCGACATGTCGGGCGGCCAACGCCAAGGCGTCGCTGTCGCCCGCGCGGTGAGTTGGGCGCGCACGGTCGTGCTGCTGGACGAACCCACCGCCGCCCTCGGCGTGGTGCAGACGAAGGGTGTGCTCGACATGGTCAAACGGGTCGCCGACCGCGGGCTCGCCGTGGTGCTGATCAGCCACAACATGTCCGACGTGCTGAGCGTGGCCGACCGCGTCGAGGTGCTCCGCCTCGGCCAGCGGGTCGCGAGTTATTCGCGCCAGGAGGCGAGCCTCGAACTGCTCGTCTCGACCATGACCGGAGGCTCGGTGCCCACCGCGGCGGCCGACGACACCCAGAACCGAGGAGACCGATGACATCCCTGGACACCGTGGGCACGCCCCTGGCGGCGCCCGAATCGCCCACCTGGCGCGACCGCGTCCAGCACGCGTGGCAGCATCCCCTCTTCGTGGTCACCTGCGCGCTGATCCTCTTGATCGTGGTGTTCGCAATCATCGACGGGCCCCCGTTCCTCGGCGTCGCCAACCTGCGCAACATGTTCCTCGCGGGGTCGATCATGCTGATCCTCGCGGTAGGCGTGACGTACGTCATCATCACGGCCGGCTTCGACCTCTCGGTCGGGTCCGTGCTCGTCTTCTCCGGCGTCGTCAGCATGATCGTGATGCAGCGGGTCGGCGGGGACGGCGTGGGCACTGCACTGCTCGGGCTCGGCGTCGCCATCGCGAGCGGTCTGCTGCTCGGCTGGATCAACGGCCTGCTCGTGGCGTACGCCGACCTCAATCCGATCATCGTGACGCTCGGCATGTTCGGCGCCGCTCTCGGCCTCGCCCAGGTCTTCACCGGCGGGCAGGATCTCAGCGGCATGCCTGCGGCCATGTCGCAGTTCGGCGTCGGGCGGTTGCTCGGGGTGCCGTGGGTCGTCATCGTCGCGGCGCTCGTCGCGATCATCGCCGCGGTGGCGCTCCACTCCACCGCCTTCGGTCGCCACACCTACGCGATCGGCTCCAACAAGGAGGCGGCCGTGCGAGCCGGCATCCCCGTGCGCCGGCACCTCGCCGTGATCTACGGCCTCTCGGGCGTGCTGGCCGGCCTGGCCGGCTGGATCTCGCTCTCGGTGTACGGCACGACCAACATCTCCGGCCATTCGCTCGACGCCCTGACGGCGGCGACGGCAGCGATCCTGGGTGGCGCGAGCCTGTTCGGTGGTATCGGCACCATCGCCGGAACCACCCTCGGCAACGCGATCCCGGTCGTGCTCGCGAGCGGCCTCGTGATCGCCGGGCTGCAGAGCTTCTGGCAGCAGGTCGTCACCGGCGCCGTCCTGATCGGCGCCCTCTACCTCGACCGGCTGCGCCGCCTGCGCAGCCTCCGCCGCTCCAAGTCCGCGTCGGGCTGACGCGCCACCATCACGGCCGTCCGGCCCTGTCACCACACCACCCCGTCCATCAGCACGCCCTCATCACACCACTGGAGTTCCTCATGCAATCCCTGTTCCGCCGGCCCCGCCGCATCCTGCTCGCCCTCGCCACCTCCACCCTGCTGATCGCGCCGCTCGCCGCGTGTTCCGCCGCCGACACCGAGCCCGGTGCGGGCGGGGGGAGCGAGGACGCCGTGTCGGGTGCGACGATCGCCATCGCCGGCCCGCAGTCCGGCGACCCCTACTACGTGCAGGTCGCCTGCGGCGCTCAGGCCGCGGGCAAGAAGCTCGGCATGGAGGTGGGTGAGCTGCAGGCGCCGCAGAACCAGAACCAGGCGCAGCTGACCACCATCGTGCAGAACGTGCTGACCAGCGCGCCGGACGCCCTGATCTACACGCCGGCCGACCCGGTAGCGGGCGGCATCCCGGTGCAGACCGCACTACAGGACGGCGTGACCGTCATCGATGTCGACGCGCAGCTGGACGACGAGGAGCTCTACGACTCGTTCGTCGCATCGAACCACTACGAGGGCGCGAAGGAGATCACCAAGTACCTGGCCGACCTCATCGGCGGGAAGGGGCAGATCGCCGCGATCGGCTCCCTCGCCACCAACCCCATCACGCAGGCCCGCATCGCCGGCTTCGAGGATGCCCTGAAGGACTACCCCGACATCGAGGTGGTGTCGATCTCCTACCCGGAGATCTCGGCCGACGTCATCCAGGCGAACGCGGCCTCGACGCTGGTGAAGTACCCCGACCTCAAAGCCATCTACACCACGAACTACCTCAACTCGACGGGTGCCGCCGTGGCACTCCGGAACGCCGGCGTCGTCGGGGACGTGAAGATGGTGAGCTGGGACGCCGGCGCGGCGAACGTCGAACTCCTCCAGGAGGGTGTGCTGCAGGCGACGGTCGCCCAGCAGCCCTACGCGATGGGCGAGCTGGCGATCGACCAGATCGCCAAGAAGCTGCGCGGCGAGGATGTCTCCAAGACCGTCGACGCGCCGGTGGAGATCCTCACCAGCGAGGATGTCGACAGCCCCGAAGGCCAGAAGCTCTGGTACAAGACCGAGTGCGCGTGACCCTCGCCTGACCGACACCACCTCGAAGGAGAAGCGCATGACTCTGACCGGATACCTGAACACCCTCTCCGCCGAACCCGGCGAAGACGTGGATCTGATGATCAGCGCGAGCGCCGACGAGGTGGAGGTCGGTCTGGTGCGTCTGCGCCACGGCGATGACAACCCGCAGGGGCCGGGCCGCCGCATCCTCCCGGTCCCGGGTGTCGCGCGGCACACGGTGCCGGGGGGCCTGCGCGACGTGCACCTCGGATCGTGCATCGTCGTGCCGAGCATCGGCAGCCACTCACCGGCCGGGCTCGACCTCTCCGTGATCCTGCAGCCGACCGCGCCGGCCGCGGGTCGCGAGCAGGGCGTCCTCGCCCTCCTCGCGGCCGACGGATCGGCCGTGCTCACGGTCGTGATCGACGACGACGCCGCCGTCAGCGTGCGGGGCGGTGGCGGCGAGGTCGCGTCGATCGCCGTGCCGTGGCGGCGCGGCAGCTGGTACCGGCTGGAGCTCGAGGTCGCGGACGACGGCGGAGTCGCCGCCCGGTGCACCGAGGTTCGCGAGAGGCGGGAGTGCTGGTCCGGTGCTGCCGCCGGTGGCCCGATCCCGCTCGGCTCCCCCGCCGTCTCGGCGGTCTTCGGCGCCACGAGCTGCGCGAGAAGCGGTGCGCAGTGGGTGCCCGCCGGCGTCTTCAACGGCAAGATCGAGCATCCCGTGATCGCCCGACGGTCACCGGGTGGATCGCGCGCGGTCGTCGGGGACTGGCGGTTCGAGCGGGAGCCGGGCACCGCGCTCTGCATCGACGTGTCAGGGCAGGAACGCCACGGGCTCGTGGTCAACGCGCCTCTGCGGGCCGCCACCGGGTCGACCTGGCGCCGCGAGGAGGTGGACTTCACGAAGGTCCCCGACCAGTACGCCGCGATCCACTTCCACGACGACGACCTCGACGACGCCGGCTGGCCGCCGAGTCTGCGTCTCACCGTGCCGGACGGGCTCAAATCCGGTGTCTACGCGCTGGAGCTCCGCGCGGGTGACCTCCTCGACCACGTGCCGTTCGTGGTGCGCCCGCCGCAGGGCGGCCCGCGCTCCCAGATCGCCGTGCTCCTGCCCACCTTCACCTACATCGCGTACGGGAACGAGCGCATGGTCACCCGGCTCGACTTCGAGGGCGACCAGATGAGCGACCACCCCATCCACCCCGGTCACCGCGATCTCGAGCTCGCCGAGCATCCGGAGTGGGGGCTCAGCATGTACGACGTGCATTCCGACGGCAGCACCTGCTCGTACTCCACCCACCTGCGGCCCATCCCGAACCTCCGCCCCGACTACCGGGCCTGGCTGCAGGATGCGCCCCGGCACCTCAGCGCCGACCTGTACCTCGTCGACTGGCTGATGGAGAAGGGGTACCGCTTCGACGTGCTGACCGACCACGATCTGCACCGGGACGGCGCGGCCCTCCTCGCCGGGTACGACGTCGTCATCACCGGCAGTCACCCCGAGTACGTGAGCGCACGGATGCTCGACGCCTTCGACGCACACGCCGACGCCGGCGGCTCCCTCATGTACCTAGGCGGCAACGGCTTCTACTGGGTGACCAGTCAGGACGCGGCGCGGCCGCACCTGCTGGAGATCCGGCGTGGCCCGGTGGGCACCCGGCCGTCCGAGGGTGCCCCGGGCGAGGGGTTCCACAGCACGACCGGGGAGCCGGGCGGGATGTGGCGCCAGCGCGGCCGGTGGCCGAACGCCCTCACCGGAATCGGCATGACGGCGCAGGGCTGGGACTCGAAGGCGCCGGGGTACCGCCGGTCGGCCGATCTCGCCCCGGAGTACGCGTTCGTGTTCGAGGGGGTGACGGATGAGGTGATCGGCGAGTTCGGGCTCATCATGAACGGGTCCTCCGGCGACGAGATCGACCGCTTCGACCCCGAACGCGGCAGCCCGCCCGAGACCGTGGTGCTGGCCTCGTCGACTCCGCACAGCGACTTCTACCTCCTTGCCGGTGAGGATGTCCTGGCGTCGCGCGCCGGCCTCGGCGGCTCGGAGTGCGCGGACGTGCGGTCGGACATGACGTGGCTGGAGCGAGCGGGCGGCGGCGCGGTTTTCAGTGTCGGCTCGATCTGTTTCACGGGTGCGCTGTCGCACAACGGCTACGACAACTCGGTCTCGACGGTGATCGGCAACGTCCTCGGCGAACTGCTCCGCCGCGGTGCGGGGCCTCGGGCCTGACCCGGCTCGGCCACGCCCACCACGAACAGCTGCCACTGGAATATGCTCCGGATGTCGCAGCGCCAGCTCACTCAGCCTGCACGGCTCCTTCGCGGCCGCTGAGCAGCCATTATCGGTCCGGGTCAGACGCAGGATGCGCATCCCGGGACAGGGTCCGCGCTGCGGAACCGCATCGTTCTGCTTGGCGGAACGATGGGAGAAGCGCGCGAGCTCCTGAGGCCGGAGCCGCCCCGGCTACTTCGGCGTCGCGCCGCTCTCGAGGCCGTCGACGTTCGCGAGGTCGAGGTCGTAGTCGAACTGCGGCTCGTCCGTTTCGCCCGGCTCCCCCGGTTCCGCGGTGGCGATCGTGCGGTTGCGGGTCGACAGTGCGGCGAGCTGCTCGCGCAGCGTGGTCACCTCGGCGGCGAAGTCCGGTTCGTCGGCCTCGGCGTCCACGGGCACGGCGAGCACGTCGTTGCCCTGCCCGATCACGAGCTCGGCGGTGCGCGGGTCGCCGCCGGAGTCGTCGCAGATGGGGATGACGACGGCTTCGGCGAGACCCTTCTTCGCCAGTGCCGCGGTCAGTTCCACCAGCACGGTCCCGATCTCGTCGGAGGTCATCACGGATTCGCCGGCATAGGTGATCTGCTTCATCCCCCCACCTTCCCCTGAAGTCACTCCGCCCGCACCTTTCCCGTGCGGCCGGGCAGCCCCCGCTCGCCGAAGAAGCGCCGCTCGTGCTCGGCCGACACCAGGAACGCGGCGCGCATCGCCGCGCGCGTCGGCTCGTCGGCGGCGGCCGCAGCCGTGGTGACGACGTCGATCGCCTGACGGGTCGACGCGGCGAAGGCGGGGTCGGCGTAGGTGTCGAGCCAGGACCGGTACGGATGCGCGGGATGCGACCGTGGATGCAACCGCTGCCCCACGTCGTGGTACAGCCAGAAGCACGGCAGCAGCGCAGCGATCAGCACCCGGTGGTCGCCCCGGGTCGCGGTGGCGAGCAGGTGGTCGAGGTACGCGGTGGTGACCGAGTCGGCCCGGGTCGCGCGGAGCGCCTCATCCGTCAGCCACGCTTCGTGCAACTGCAACTCGCCCGCGATCGCCCCCTGCGCGCAGCCGGCCCAGAACGCCTGCTCGGCCGAGCTCGGGGCGAGCCGGGCGGCCCCGGCGAGCACCCGGGCGTAGTCGCGGAGGTAGAGGGCGTCCTGCCCGAGGTAGTCGAGGAAGGTGGTGCGATCGAGGGTGCCGTCGCCGAGCCCGCGCACGAACGGCAGGGCGTCGATGGCCGAGCGGATGCCCGCGACAGCACCCCACCACTCGGCCTCGACCTCCGCCGCCGTCGGCGCCGTGGTCGTGCCGCCACGCCGCCAGAGGCCGGCGAAGTGGTTCACCGGGCCGTGCCCGGTGCCGACCTCGAGCTCGTCGGCGTGCCGGATGCTCTCGGTGAGCCACCGCTTGGACTCGGCCGCCGCCAGGGCCCAGTCGCCCGTGGCGGCGACCCGGGTCGCGATCGCGGAGGAGAGCGAGCATCCGGTGCCGTGCGTGCTGCGGGTGTCGATGCGGACGCCGGGGAACTCGGTCACCACCACTCTGCCGCCGTCGGCCTCGACGAGGGCGTCGGGCATCCGCTCCCCCGCCGCGCCCGGCAGGTGGCCGCCCTTCGCTAGCACCCGCACGCCGTACCGGGAGGCGACGCGGCCCGCCTGGTCGAGTACCTCGTCCCACCTCTCCGCCGTGGGTTCAGCCGCCAGGATGGCCAGCTCGGGCACGTTCGGGGTCACCAGGTCGGCGCGGGAGAGCAGTCCGCGCAGGGCCTCCTCGGCGTCGGCGTCGAGCAGGCGGTCGCCGCTCGTGGCGACCATCACCGGGTCGAGCACCACGAGGGGCGGCCGCACCCGGTCGAGCCACCCGGCGACCGTATGGATCACCTCGGCGCCCGCGAGCATGCCGATCTTCACCGCGTCGATCGTGACGTCGTCGGAGACCGCGTCGAGCTGTTCGGCGAGGAAGGAGACCGGCGGCACGTGCACCGACCGCACGCCGTGGGTGTTCTGTGCGACGAGAGCGGTCACGACCGCCATGCCGTAGCCGCCGTTCGCGGCGATGCTCTTCAGGTCGGCCTGGATGCCCGCTCCGCCCGTCGGGTCGGTGCCCGCGATGCTCAGCACCCGCGGCACCCGCGCCGCCGCCACCTGGTCCCCGCTCATGCCGCGTCCCACGTCGCGCGCAGCTGCCGTGCCGCACCGCCGGGGTCGGGCGCCGCACAGATCGCTGAGACGACCGCCGCACCTGCCGCACCCGCTCGCCGCAGCGGCGCAAGGTCGGGCGCAGTCACCCCACCGATCGCGACCGCCGGCAGCGCGCTCAGGCCGGCCAGCCGAGCGAACTCCGTCAGCCCGAGCGGGGGCGGCGCATCCGCTTTGGTGGCGGTGGCGTGCAGCGCGCCGATGCCGACGTAGTCGACCACGCCCGAATCGGCGGCCGCCGCCAGCTGCTCCGGCGTCGACGCGCTCAGCCCGAGCACCGCCGCCGCGCCGATCAGCTCGCGCACCGCCGCAGCCGGCAGATCGGACTGCCCGACGTGCACGCCCGCCACCCGCTCTCCCGCAGCGCGCGCGGCGAGGAAGACGTCGACGCGGTCGTTGACGATGAGCGCCACGTCCGCCGGGATCACGCGTGCCAGCCGCGCGACCGTGTCGAGGAACCGGCGCGCCGGCGCATCCTTCTCCCGCACCTGCACCGCCGTCACGCCGTTCGCCGTCGCGGCCTGCACGAGGTCGACGAGGTCGTGCCCGGCCGCGCCCGCGATCCGCGTGTCGGTGACGAGGTAGAGGCTCAGGTCGGCGTTCACGAGACGACCGCCCGGATGCGCAGGGTCGCGGCGTCGAGGCCGGCGAGCGTGTCGAGGAACAGGGGCACGAAGCTGCCGGGGCCGGTGGCACGCCCGGCGGCGACTTCGGCGGCGATGTTGTAGACGGTGACGGCCGCGATCGCGCTCGTGAGCCCGTCCTCGCCGACCCCGGCGAAAGCGGCCATCACCGCGCCGAGGGCGCAGCCGCCGCCGGTCACCCGCGTGAGCAGGGGGTCTCCGTTCGCCAGACGCACCTCGTCGGTGCCGTCGGTCACGACGTCGACCGCGCCGGACACCGCGACCACTCCCCCGGTGCGGCGGGCGATGCGGCGGGCGGCGGCGACCGCATCCTCGACCGTGTCGACGGCATCCACCCCGCGGCCACCCTCGCCCGCGCCGTCGAGCGCGATGATCTCCGAGGCGTTGCCCCGCACGATCGCGGGGCGAAGCGCTACGAGCTCGGCCGCGAGCGCCGTGCGCACCGGCAGCGCGCCGATCGCGACCGGGTCGAGCACCCACGGCGTGCCGGCCGCACCGGCGGCGGCCGCGCACTCGCGCATCGCCGTGCGCTGTTCGGCGGTCGGGGTGCCGAGGTTGATCAGCGCGCCCGACGCGACGGCGGCGAAGGGGCCCGCTTCGCCCGGGATGTCGACCATCGCGGGCGCGGCCCCCAGGGCGAGGAGGGCGTTGGCGGTGAAGTTGCTCACCACGGCGTTGGTGAGGCACTGCACGAGCGGTGCCTGCTCGCGCACCGCCTGCCAGGCGTCGACGGTGGATTGGGTCAGCTGTTCCGGCGTGCGCGTCATGCGCGACATCCCTTCGCTAGTACGAACTAGATCAGGTTCGACGGGTGTGTTCTCAGCCCCGCAGGGCACCCCGTGTCACGTGTTGCCTCCAGGCTAGCCGACCTGGCGCCGAGTCCTCCGCCGTAAACGGATAAGTAATCCGTTTTAGGGGTACAGTGTTCTTCATGACTCCTTCCGTCCGGGCCGACGCGGTGCGCAGCCGCGAGCGCATCCTCGAAGTCGCCAAGGGGCACGACGCGGCCGACCTCCGGCTGAACGAGGTTGCGCGCGAGGCCGGCGTCGGCGTGGGCACGGTATACCGGCACTTCCCCACCGTGCGCGCGCTCGTCGAGGCGTTGAGCGTCGAATCGCTCCGCCGCCTGGGCGACGCGGCCGATGCCGCGGCACGCGAGCCCGATCCGCTCGTCGCGCTCCGCCGGTTCCTCGACGACGCGCTCGCGCTGCAGCTCGCCGACTCCGGCCTCCAGGCCGTGCTCGTCGACCTCGAACGCTCCGATCCCGCGGTGCACAGCGAGTGCACCGCGGCGCGAGCGCAGGTGCACGCCGGCTTCGGCACCGTCCTCGCCCGCGCCCAGGCCACCGGCGCCGTGCGCGCCGACCTCTCGGCCGCGCAACTGCAGCGGCTCGTATGCGGCGTCGAGCACGCCGTGCGCCTCGGCTCACCGGCCGATCGGCCGGTTCTTCTCGACGTTCTCATCGCGGGCATCCGCGCCTGAAAGGATCACCATGGACTACGGACACGACCTGCGCTTCGGCGCCTTCATCACCCCCACCGCGGGTGATCCGCAGACGCCTGTGCGCCTCGCCCAGCTCGCGGAGGCGTCCGGCCTCGATCTGGTCACCTTCCAAGACCACCCCTACCAGCCGTCGTTCCTCGACACCTGGACCCTCATGTCCTACGTCGCCGCCGCCACCGAACGCGTGCACATCGCGCCGAACGTGCTGAACCTGCCGCTGCGGCCTCCGGCGGTGCTCGCCGGCGCGGCCGCGAGCCTCGACCTCCTCTCCGGCGGCCGCCTCGACCTCGGCCTCGGCGCCGGCGCGTTCTGGGACGCGATCGAGGCGATGGGCACCCCGAAGCTCACCCCCGGCCAGGCCGTCACCGCTCTGGGAGAGGCGATCGCCATCATCCGGGCGCGCTGGGACACCGCGCAGCGCGGCGGTGTGTTCATCGACGGCTCGACCCACTCGGTGCACGGCGCGAAGCGCGGCCCCCGCCCCGCCCATGAGATCCCGATCTGGCTCGGCGCCCGCAAACCGCGGATGCTCGCGCTCATCGGCCGTGCCGCCGACGGCTGGCTCCCCTCGCTCCCCTGGCTCGAGCCGGGCGAGTACGCCCGGGGCAACGAGCGCATCGACGAGGCCGCCCAGGCCGCGGGCCGCGACCCGCGGAGCATCCGGCGGCTGCTGAACATCGGGCCGTCACCGAAGGATGCGCGCGCCTGGGCCGAGGAGCTCGCCGGCTACACGCTCGCCGACGGCGTCTCGACCTTCATCGCCATGGCCGACGACCCCCAGGCCCTGCAGTACTTCGGCGCCGAGGTCGCCCCGCTGGTGCGCGAGCTCGTCGAGCGCGAGCGGGCGCAGAGCGGGCTCGCGGTCGCGGCCGGGCCGGCGCGCTCGGTCGCGGCGCTCGCGCAGCGCCGCGCGGGCATCGCCTACGACGCCGTCCCCGCAGGGGTGCACGCCATCGAGCCGGGCGACTTCGAGTACCCGGATGTCGCGAACACGTACATGCGCGGCGGCCGGCCGGGGCTCGTGCTGCAACCCGCCGACGCCCAGCAGGTGGCGCTGGCGGTGGGTTTCGCGCGTGAGCATCCGGATGTCCCGCTCGCCATCCGCAGCGGCGGGCACGGCATCTCGGGGCGCAGCACGAACGACGGCGGCATCGTGATCGACCTCCGCCGGCTCAACGCGATCGAGGTTCTCGACCCCGCGCGACGGCTGGTGCGCATCGGCGCGGGCGCGATCTGGGCGGATGTCGCGGCGGCGCTCGGCGAGCACGGCTGGGCGCTCAGCTCGGGCGACTACGGCGGCGTGGGGGTGGGCGGGCTCGCCACGGCGGGCGGCATCGGCTGGCTCGCCCGCGAGCACGGTCTCACCATCGACCACGTGCGTGCGGTCGAGATGGTGCTCGCCGACGGCTCGGTGGTGCGCGTCGACGCCGAGACCGACCCCGACCTGTTCTGGGCCGTGCGCGGCGCCGGCGCGAACATGGGCGTCGTCACGTCGTTCGACTTCGAGGTCGACGAGGTGGGCGAAGTGGGCTGGGCCCAGCTCGTGATCGAGGCGAGCGACCCGGCGGCCTTCCTCGAGGGGTGGGGCGCGGCCGTGCAGGCGGCGCCGCGTGACGTCACGAGCTTCCTCATCATGTCGGGTGCCCGGCCCGGGCAGCCACCGGCGGCCATCGTGATGACCATGATCGACTCCGCCGACCCCGACACCGTCATCGAACGGCTCCAGCCGTTCGCGCAGCTCGGGCCGCTGCTGCAGCAGTCGGTGCAGTTGACGAGCTACGCGCAGGTGATGGCGAACAACGAGCACGGTCCGCAGCGCGGCGCGGGCGAGCCGGTGACCCGGTCGGCCCTCGTCGACCGCATCACCCCCGAGCTCGCTGCGGCGATGGCCCGCGTGCTCGCGAGCGGCGCCACCCACTTCTTCTCGCTGCGTGCACTGGGCGGGGCCGTGGCCGACGTGCCCGACGACGCGACGGCGTTCGCGCACCGCTCGGCGGCGTTCTCGATCGCGACCTTCGGTTCGAACGAGGGCCGACTGGCGGCGGCCTGGGCCGACATCGCGGCGCACTCGCGGGGGCTCTACCTGAGCTTCGAGACGTCGCTCCGCCCCGAGCGCATCGAGGAGGCCTACCCGCCGGCCACGCTGGAGCGCCTCCGCGCGATCAAGTCGCGGGTCGACCCGCAGAGCCTGTTCCGCGACAACTTCGCCATCGCGGCCGAGGTCGCCGTCACGGGGTAGGCTCCGCCGGCCATTCGCGCCCGCCTTCTAAGAAGGCTGGAAGAAATTCGGATGATCGTTGAGAGGGTAGACCCCGATCGACTCACCCGAATCGAGCTGACGATGACCGAACGCACCCTCACGGCGCCCCGCGCCGAGCACCGCCGCGCGACCGACCCGCTGGACCGCGCCCGACGCATCCGTGGCCGCCGCCGGATGCGTGCAGCCGACCTCATGGTCGCCCTGTGCTGGACCTCGGTCGCCGCCGCGGTGAGCCTGTGGCTGGCGTACGGCGGGCTCGGCCAAGTGACCGATCTCGCCTCCGGCCTCACCGCCGCCGGCATCGTGACCGGGCTGGTGGGAACGGACCTGATCCTCGTGATGCTCGTGCTCGCGGCCCGCATCCCGGTGATCGACCGCGTCGTCGGGCAGGACACCGCGATGGCGTTCCACCGCCGCCTCGGCAAGCCCGCCCTGTACCTCATCCTGGCGCACGGAGTGCTCCTCACCATCGGGTACGCGATGACCGACGGCGTCACCGTCGTGGCCGAGACGGTCAGCCTGTTCCGGGGAACCGACATGGTTCTGGCCTACCTCGCGCTGGCCCTGCTCGTGGCGGTCGTGGTCACCTCGGTCGTCGCCGTGCGCCGCCGCTTCTCGTACGAGGCGTGGCACCTCATCCACCTGCTGAGCTACCTCGCCGTGCTCACCGCGGTGCCGCATCAGCTGAGCGCCGGCGGCGTGCTCGCCGCCGGATCGGTGCAGCGTGTCTACTGGATCGCGCTTTACGTGCTCGCGTTCGGGTCGATCGCGGTGTTCCGGTTCCTCGTTCCGGCTTTCCGCAGCGCCCGCCACGACATCCGGGTCGCAGGCGTCGAAGCGGTGGCGCCCGGAGTGGTGTCGCTGCACCTGCGCGGCAAAGGCCTCGACCGGCTCCAGACGCACGGCGGACAGTACGCGATCTGGCGGTTCTGGACCGGCGCGACCTGGTGGCACGCGCATCCGATCTCCTTCTCCGCGGTGCCCACCGCGACCTCGGCCCGCATCACCGTGCGCGACCTGGGGTCGGGCAGCGCAGCGATCAGCCGGGTCAGGCCGGGCACCCGCGTATCGATCGAGGGGCCGTACGGCGTGTTCACCGACAGTCACCGGGTCGCCCCGAAGGTCGCGGTCATCGCCGCGGGCATCGGCATCACGCCGGTGCGGTCGTTGCTCGAGCACTCCGCGCTCCGGCCCGGTGAGGCCACCGTGATCCTGCGCGGCAGCGATCCCGCGCAGACCTACCTGTGGCACGAGATCGGCGAGCTCCGCAGCATGCGCGGCAACGCCGTCTACACGATGCTCGGCGCCCGCCCGCGGGGCCTCGCCACCTGGATGTCGGCGGAGGCCCTCGCTCGCGGGGTCACGATCACCACGGCGTTCCCCGACCTGCTGAACTCCGACCTGTACGTCTGCGGGCCACAGTCCTGGGCCGATCTCGTCATCCGCGACGCCCGGGCCGCCGGGCTCCCCGAGGCGCAGATCCACGTGGAGAGGTTCGACTGGTGAGGGCCCGCGCGCTCGCCCTGAGCATCCTCTCCTCCGCGGCCGTGATCGCGGTCGGCTGGCAGCTCGGCACCCAGGGCCAGGTGGGCACGGCGACGGATGCGTCGGCCGGCACCGCGCCCGCGTCGCCGGACTCGGTAGGCACACCGGCGGCATCATCACCGGCCACCTCGTCGTCCTCCGGGTCCACCCCGGCGCCGACGACCGCCCCGACGACCGCCCCCACCACCGCGCCGTCGACGCAGGCACCGGCCCCGACCGGGGTCTCCGGCACCTTCACCGGCGCATCCGCCTCGACCCGGTTCGGCGACGTGCAGGTGCAGATCACGGTGCAGGACGGCACGATCACCGACGTCGTCGCCCTGCACCTCACCGACCGCGATTCGCGCTCGGTCTCGATCAGCAACCGGGCCGCCCCGATGCTCCGCCAGCAGGTGCTCGCCGCGCAGTCGGCGAAGATCCAGGGCGTCTCGGGCGCCACATACACGAGCGAGGGCTACCTGAGCTCGCTGCAGTCCGCGCTCGACCAGGCAGGCCTCTGACCGTGGCCGTGCACGTGTTCGACACCATGGGAACGACGGTCAGCCTGCGTTTCGCGGATGCCCTCCCGAACGCGACCGTGCTGGCCGCCGTGGAGGAGGCCTTCCGCGAGTTCGACCGGCGGTTCAGCCTCTATCGCCCCGACTCGGAACTCAGCCGGGTGGCTCGCGGCGACCTGGCGCTGACCAGGACGACTCCGGAGTTGCGGGAGGCGTACGCCGAGGCGCTCGAGTGGGAACGACGCACCGCCGGTGCCTTCACGCCGCACCGCCCGGACGGGGTCGTCGACCTCGCCGGTACGGTCAAGGCGAAGGCGATCGACGCGGCCGGGTGCATCCTCGACCGGGCTGCTCAGACCGACTGGATGCTCAACGCCGGCGGCGACATCCTGATTCGGGGGTCGTTCCTGGCGGCCCCGTGGCGGGTGGGCATCGTCGACCCCGACGACCGCGGCGAGCTGCTCGGCGCGGTCGAGCTCACCGGGCGCCGCCGCGCGCTCGCGACCTCGGGCACTGCCGAGCGGGGCGAGCACGTCTGGCGCGCGGGCACATCCGGTGCCGGCGTCTTCCGGCAGGTGTCGGTGTGTGCCGACGACATCCTGACCGCCGACGTGCTCGCCACGGCGATCCTGGCTGCCGGGCCCGACCGCTGCCAGGAGATCCTCGACGGTTTCGACGTGGATGCCCTCCTGGTCGACGATCGCGGCGGCCTGACCGCCACGCCCGGCCTGACCGCCGCAGGTCTCGCCCCCGCATGACCCCGGCCGGGCCGGGCGCTCCCTATACTTCGAGCATGTCGGATCGCGCCCGCATCCTGCTCGTCGAGGACGACGTGCGCCTCGCGCAGCTGCTCGACCAGTTGCTGACGGCCGAGGGCTACGACACGGTGCTGGCGCGCGACGGCCAGCGAGCCCTGCACGAGGGGCTGACGCAGCAGTTCGACGCGATCGTGCTCGACCGCGGCCTGCCGGTGCTCGAGGGGCTGGACGTGCTCACGCGACTGCGCAGCCGGGGCGTCCTCACCCCGGCACTCGTGCTCTCGGCCCTCAGCAATCCCGCCGACCGGGTCGAGGGACTGGACCGCGGCGCGGAGGACTACCTCGGCAAACCCTTCGACATCGACGAACTGCTCGCCCGCGTGCGCGCGCTGCTGCGGCGGCATCGCACTTCGGTGCCGATGGTGGCCGTGCCCGGCGGTACCTTCGACGTCGCGAGCCGCACGGTTTCGACCCGGGCGGGCCAGGACGTGATGCTCTCCGAGCGGGAGGCCGCTTTGCTCGAACGGCTCGCCCGCCGCCCGAACCAGGTGTTCGAGCGGGAGGACCTCCTCGCCGAGGTCTTCCCCGACGCCGACGATCCCGGCGTCGTCGACACCTACGTGCACTACCTGCGCAAGAAGCTCGGGCGCCAGACGGTTACGACGATCCGCGGGATCGGGTACCGCCTGGGGGCGCTGTCGTGACCGGCCGGCGGGTTCGGCGCACCGGAGGCGGCAACCACACCGAAGACGACCTGCGCCCCGCCGCGTTGCGCCTCACCGCGCAGTTCACCGCCCTCGTGCTGCTCCTCATCCTCTTGGTGGGCGGGATCGTCTTCGCGATCGTGAACAACAGCGTGGCCGAGTCGAACGAGCGGGCCCTCGTGGCCGCCACCCAGATCGACTCCCCTCAGGATGCTCCGGACGGCATCTACCTGACCGTCGTCGACGGGCACACCGGCGGTCAGGTCGTCTCCGCTCCCGGCATGCCGTCCGGGCTCCTCGACCCGGCCGCGCTGCAGTCGGTGGCCGCAGGCGGCGGCGACCAGCGATCGGAGCGCACGGTCGACGGCCGGAGCTATCTGCTCCTCACCACCTCCGCCACCGGCGATCGCAACCACGACCGCGTCGTGCAGGTGGCCCTCGATCTGCACGAGAGCACCGAAGAACTCACCCGGCTCGGCGCGGCGCTCCTGGTCGCCGGCGCCGTGGCCGCCGTGCTCGCGTTCGTCGCCGCGTACCTGATGGCGCGGCGGGCGATCCGCCCGCTCGCCGACGCGCTCGCACTGCAGCGCCGGTTCGTGGCCGACGCCAGCCACGAGCTCCGCACCCCGCTCACCCTGCTGAGCACGCGGGCCCAGTTGCTGCGGCGGCGCGGCGCAGCCGGCCTCCCCGCGGATGTGCGCGACTCGGTCGACGAGATCGTCGCCGACGCGCGTGCCCTCACCGAGATCCTCGACGACCTGCTCATCGCGGCGGATCCGCGGAGCGTCGCCGAACCGGTCGACGTCGACCTGGTCGCCGTGGCCGACGAATCGGCGGGGCTCCTCGGCCCGGACGCGGACTCCCGTGGTGTCGCCCTCACCCGATCGGGCGACCCCTCAGCGGTCACCGTGTCGGGCTCGCGGGCGGCTCTCCTGCGACTGGTCGTCGCGCTCGCGTCGAACGCGCTCGACCACGCCCGTTCCACCGTCGACATCTCGGTGACAGCGGATGCGGGCCGCGCGGTGGTGCGCGTCACCGACGACGGGCCGGGCTTCGCGCCGGAGATCGCGGCGAACGCGTTCGAGCGCTTCGCCAGCGGCCGCGCCCTCGAGTCCACCGGCGCGGGCGCCGTGCGCCACTACGGTCTGGGTCTCGCCATCGTCGCCGAGATCATCCGCCGCCACCGTGGCACGGTGACCATCGATCAGACCGCTCCGGGCGGAGTGGTCGTCTGCACGCTCCCCCTCGCCCCCTGAGCGGCGCGGAAGCGGATGCCGGTGACGGCGCGGGGCCGGATCTCGAAGTAGTTCCATTTCTCGGAGTCGGTCATCGTCGGCAGCTCCTGCACCCCTGACGCCTCGATCTCGGCGTCGTCCTCGAGGCGTCGCACCTCCCCGCGAACGACCACGCTCCAGCGCTTCCGTGCCGCCGTTCCGTCGGTCTCGAGCGCGACCCCCGGATGCTCGGTGAGGCTCATGATCTTCGTACCGGGGGCGCTGCGGAAGAACACCGAGCGCTCCTTCACGAGGTAGTTGATCGGAAAGATGTCGGCGCCCCGTTCGTCGACGACGGCGAGGCGGGCGATGCCGGTCGTCCCGAGCAGCGCCCAGCACTCCGCAGCATCGAGCGCCTCGGCGGTGCCCGCCGCGGGCTCCGGCCGGGCCTTCATGAGGTAGGGGTTCTCGGTCATGGCTTCGAGGATGCCCGGTCGACCGGCCGCACAGCGGGCCGAAGGTCCTGCGACGGGCCGGTGGGACTTTCGGCCCTGGGGCGAAGCCCGGACGGCGGGACGCTGAGTAAGGAATCACCATCGGCCGGACGGAGCGGAGGCATCATGGATCAGCGGATGGTCGTCGCATGGGACGGTTCGGCGGAGAGCCGGGCCGCACTCGACTGGGCGGTGGAGCGCGCCCGGCACACCGACAGCACGGCCGAGTTCGTGCTGCTGACCGTGGCCGACGACGCGAGCCTCATTCCCGGCAAGACCGTGGGACCGGAGGAGTTCGACGTCGCCGCGGCCGCGGTGGCCGACGAGGCGGCGCGCGTCCGCCACGAACTGCCGGGGCATCGCGTCACCGGGGAGATCGTCATCGGCGACCGGCTCAATGCCCTGCGCCGCGCCACCGACCCGACCACGCTGGTGGTGCTCGGCACGCAGACCCGGGACTTCCCGCGCCAGCGCTTCGCGTGGTCGCTCGGCTCTCGCCTGGCGGCATCGGCGTTGGGGCCGGTCGCCATCGTCCCGCGCCTCGGCACGGGCACTCGTCGAGGCGTCGTCGCGGGTGTCGACGGATCGGAGACCTCGCTGCGCGCGGCGCTCTTCGCGGCCGCCGAGGCCGAGCTCCGCGGTGTTCCGCTTCACCTGGTGCACGCCTGGCAGGAGCCGGCGATCTGGCAGGACGCCTTCGTCTACGACCAGGAGGTCCTCGACGAGATCGCGAGCCAGCACGAGCTGGTCGTCCGCGACGTCGAGGCCGTCGTCGCGAAGTTCCACCCCGGCCTCGAGATCGCCGCCGTCACGGTTCACGGGCACACCGTGCGGGCGCTGCTGGAGTTCTCGCCGTTGCCGGAACTGGTGGTCGTCGGCTGCCGGAGCCGCAGCTCGATGAACCGCTTCATGCTCGGTTCGGTCAGCCATGAGTTGATCCTCAACCTCGACGTGCCCGTGGCCGTGGTCAGCGACCGGGTCCGCGACGTCACCCTCGACCTTCAGCGCAGCATGACCGAAAAGGAGACAAGCGCATGACCGAAAAGGACACCACCGCCGGCCGCTCGGCCGGATACGACCGGATCGTCGTCGGGGTCGACGGATCGGAGGCGTCGATCGAGGCGCTCCGGCGCGCCGTCGGAATCGCCGAGAAGTTCGGGTCGCGCGTCGACGCGATCTGCGTCTGGAGCTACCCCATCTCGTACACACCGCTACCGGCCATCTACTACCCCGACCGGGACGCCGAGCAGATCGCCGGTCAGGTCGCCACCGCCGTGTTCGGCGCCTCCCGGCCGGACTGGTTCTCGGCCGGCACCCGGGAGGGTTCGGCCGCCCTCGTCCTGATCGACGAGAGCAAGAACGCCGACCTGCTCGTGGTCGGCAGCCGCGGTCACGGCGGGTTCGCCGGGCTCCTGCTGGGCTCCGTCAGCGCCCAGTGCGCCGAACACTCCCACTGCCCGGTGCTCGTCGTGCACGACCAGGCCGCCGAAGAGCGGGGAGCCGAGCGATGAGGGCGTTGCAGTACCGCACGATCGGCGCACCCCCCGAGGTGGTCGAGATCGAGACGCCCGAACCGGGGCCGGGCCAGGTGCGGTTGCGGGTCACCGCGGCCGGCCTCTGCCACTCCGACTCCTTCCTGATGAGCCTGCCGGCGGATCAGTACGTCTACGGCCTTCCGCTCACCCTCGGCCACGAAGGGGCCGGGGTCGTCGACAAGCTCGGCGACGGCGTCTCCGGGGTCGCCGTGGGCGACGCCGTCGCCGTCTACGGGCCGTGGGGGTGCGGCCGCTGTCACGAGTGCGCGCAGGGTCGCGAGAACTACTGCCGCAATGCCGCCGCGCTCGGCATCGCTCCTCCGGGCCTGGGGGCGCCTGGCGCGATGGCCGAGTACCTGATCGTCGACGATGCGCGGCATCTCGTTCCGCTCGGCGACCTCGACCCGGTCGAGAGCGTCTCCCTGACCGACGCCGGCCTCACGCCCTACCATGCCATCGCTTCCAGCCTCGGTTCCCTGCGCCCGGGCTCGACCGCCGTCGTGATCGGTGTCGGCGGGCTCGGCCACGTCGCGGTGCAGATCCTCCGCGCGGTGTCGGCAGCGACGGTCATCGCGCTCGACACCGACCCCGAGAAGCTCGCCCTCGCCGCCGAGGTCGGCGCCCATCACACCGTGGCCTCCGACGCCGACGCGGCCGAGCGCATCCGTTCCCTCACCGAGGGCCGGGGAGCCGACGCGGTGTTCGACTTCGTCGGCGCGGCACCGACCCTGGAGATCGCCCGCACGGTCGTGGCGACGGACGGCGACATCCAGATCGTCGGGATCGGCGGCGGCGTGCTGCCGACCGGTTTCTTCTCCACGCCGTTCGGAGCGCGCGTCCGCGCCCCGTACTGGGGCACCAGGGCCGAGCTGATCGAGGTCCTCCAACTCGCCGCGCACGGGCAGCTCCGGGTGCATGTCGAGCGCTTCAGCCTCGACGACGCCCCGGAGGCCTACCGCCGGCTGCACGAAGGCTCCATCCGGGGCAGGGCCGTCGTCGTCCCCTGACGCGCCACAAGCACGAGCACGAGCAGGAGCAGGAGTAGGAGCGATGCCATGATCAGCGACACGGTCACCCGCCGCATCCTGGTGGGCCTTCTCGCCTTCGGCGCCGTCTCGTCGTTCGGCGGCGCCGCCCTGGCGATCTTCTTCGGCGGCGGCGGAGTCCCCCCGGAGTACCTCGACGGCAGCCCGTTCACCTCGTTCCTCGTGCCGGGGCTCGTGCTCGGCATCATCGTCGGCGGAACGCAGCTCGCGGGCGCCGTCGGCCTCCTGCTGCGTTCGCAGATCGGTCTGCTGCTCGCCGCGATCGCCGGCTTCGGCATGATCGTCTGGATCTTCGTCGAACTCGCGATCATCCGCGAATACTCGTGGCTGCAGACGGCGTACCTGACGGTGGGCATCGCCGAGCTCGTGCTCGTCCTCGCCCTCCTGGGCATCACCCCGGCGATCGCGCGGCCCGCACGGGGCCGCCGCGCCTCGACAGAAAGCAGGTGACGAGATGTTCGACAGCATCGTCGTCGGATGGAACGAATCCGAATCCGCGGGCGTCGCGCTCGACTGGGCGCTGAAACGTGCCGGCACGACCCCGGTCCACCTCGTCTCCGTCGTGCCGGGCCACGAGACGGGCAGCGACTATCTCAGCGCGGCGTCGCCCACCACTTCGGCGCGGGTCACGGTGATGGACGCGGCCGACCGGATGCGCGAGCGCCGGCCGGATGCCCGGATCGACACCGCCGTCGTGCGGGGCGCCGTCGTCGACGAACTCCTCCGTGCTGCAGGGCCCGACGCCCTGCTCGTCGTGGGTGCGACCCCGCGATCGGAGCGGCGTGGCCGCTTCGGCTGGTCGGTGGCCACCCGGCTCGCCGGCGCGCAGACACCCGGCACGGTGGCCGTGGTGCCGAGCAACGTCTTCGTGGGCGTGCGCTCGGGGGTCGTGGTCGGCGTCGACGGCTCCCCGGCGACGCCCGAGCTGGTGGAGGTGGCGATCGCCGAAGCCCTCGAGCTGCACGAAGAACTGCACCTCGTGCACGCGTGGGCCCCGCCGCCCGAGTGGCAGGAGGCCTACGCGCCCGACCTCGGGTTCGAGGACTCGCTGGAGGACGTGCACCAGGGTGTGCTCGACGACGCGGTGGCGGCCGCGAGCAGGGTCTCCGGCTTGAGCATCCGTGGCTCGCTCATCAGCGAACCACCCGCCATCGCTCTCGGCCAGGCCGCCCGCGGCGCCGCCGAGCTCGTCGTGGGCAATCACGGCAGCCGCGGCGTGAGCCGTTTCCTCCTCGGCTCCGTCAGTCATGCGGTGCTGCGCGACCTCGACGCCCCGACCATCGTGGTCCGCTCCTGAGGCGTCGACGGCTGGCCCGCGCCCGGACGGGGCGGGTCGTCTCAGGCGCCGTCGTGATCGGTGTCGCTCCCCGAGGGCCGTACGACCAGCACGGGGCAGGCCGCGTGGCGCACGCACTGCTCGCTGACCGAACCGAGCAGGAGCGAGGCGAATCCGCCCCGCCCACGGGAGCCGACCACGAGCATCCGCGCCCGGCGTGACACCGCCATCAGCACCTCCGCGGGCTGGCCGAGCACTCCCTGGTAGGTCAGCGCGACTCCGCTCTGCCGCTCGCGAATCGACCGCGTCTCCTCGATCAGCAGGTCACGGACGCGGCGGTCGACCTCCAGCAGCGGCACGGCGTAGCCGCCCTGGAACAACGACCCCGGCGGAGCCGTGTCGATCGACCAGGCGCGCACGACCACGACCGGTGCGCCGAGCGCCGCCGCGAGGTCGAGCGCGGTCGCCAGCGCCCGGTCGGCCTGGGGCGAACCGTCGTGACCCACCACGATGCTGTCCGCGGATGCGGGCACCCCTTCGTCGGCGACGGCGAGCGGCGCCGGGCGGTCCGCGGCCAGAGCCGCCCCCCACTCCCGGGCCCGCTGCCGTTCGCCGGGCTCGAGGCGGTGGTTGTCCATGACATAGAAGCTCTCCGACGCGACGACCGGTTCCCGCCCGCCGGCGCGGAGGAGCCTCACCACGTGATGCCCGGCGGAGCCGACCACCAGGCGCGGGCCCCGGATGCGCGTGTCGAACACGGCGACGACCGCATCCGCCGGCAGCACGGCGCGTTCGAGCCACTCGGCCATGCCGATGGCGTTGTCGTCGTGCTCGAGCCGGAGCCCCGAAAAGCTGTCGAGACCGATCAGGGCGGCGTCACCGCGGCTGACCGGCGTGCTCAATCCGTGCCCGTGGGTCGGTGCCCCGAGCACGATCAGGTCGGCCTCGGGCAGGTGTTCCGGGTCGAGATCGTTCACCGAAGCCACCGTTGCCGGGGTCCGGTCGCGGAGCCCTGCGGCGATCTCCTCCGCCACGGCATGGGTGGCGCCGAACATCGATTCGTACACGATCAGGGCCGGCATGTCAGTCCTCGACTCGGATGTCGTTGTGCAGTTCCATCACGCCGGGGTGCTTCCAGGCGGTCTGTTCGGCGTCGTGCTTCTGCACCAGCGTGCTCACCGTGCCGCCCAGGATCACCTTGCCGTCCTCGGCGTGCACGGTGATGGCGGTGCCGGCGAGGCTCGATTGCCGCCGGAACGCCTCCAGGATCCGGTCGGCGGTGTCCGGCGGGAACCGTCTGGGTGTGAGCACGATCTGGTTGACGACGCCGCGCACCTTCGGCAGCATCTGCATCGCCCGCTGGGCGGCCTTGCGCTGATAGGCCCACTCCACGGTGCCGGTCAACGTGACGACGGCGTCGTGCACCTCGGCCCGGATCGCGACGCCGGGCAAGGTCTCGTACCAGGCCAGGGTCGCGCTGACCTGCTGACCGATCCGCTCGTCGAGGTCGGTCGCATCCGGTTCGCCTTCGACCGAGATCTCGTCGACCACCGTGGTGACGCCGGTCACCCGCTGCGTGACCTTCACGGCGATGTAGCGTTCGGACATCGTCGCGACCCGGCCCGAGAGCTCGACCACACCGTCACGGACGGCGACCGCGATGGTCGTGTGGTCCAGATCGGGGGTCCACTGCAGTTCGGCGGTCACCGCATCGCGGATCTGGGCGTCGGTCTTGTGCTCGGACAGTTCTGACAGCTTCATCGTGCCGTCCTTTCGGTTCGGTGGGTGGGCCTTTCGGCGTGGTGGACGAGCTCCGGCACCACGACGACCGGGCCGGCCATGTTGATCAGCACGTCATGCGCCACGTGCCCGAGTCCGCGCCCTCCGCCGCCGCTGCGGGTCGGCCGCCCGATGACGACGAGCGACATCATGCGCGTCGCTTCGACGAGAGCCTCGGCGGGCGGTCGCTGCACCATCCGGGCGTGCGGGCGGGTGCCGAGGATGCACTCGGCCGCGTCCATCGCCCGTTCGATGACGGCATCGGAGGCCGCCCCGTGGTTGCGCATGCCGATGCACCGGACGAGCGTGAGACGCTCGCCGGTGCGGGCCGCCTCCCGGGCGGCGAACTCGACGGCGAGACCGGATGCGACGGAGTCGTCGACGCCCACGGCGATGCCGCCGCGGCGGCTGCGGTAGGGCACCTGCGGGATCACCGCGACCGGCGCGCGTGAGGTCGCCGCGAGCTGGAGGGATTGCGAGCCGAAGACCTGTCCGCGCACGAAGCCGGCCTTGTGCGTTCCCACCGCGATCAGCTCCGCGCCTGCCGAGAGCTCCGCGAGCACCATCATGGGCACCCCTTCGGCGATCTCGGCCCGGACGGGGACGGTGGGTTGGGCGGCCCGGGCGAAGTCGAGGGCGTCGGCCAGGGTCGTCTCCCCCATCGCGCGCAGCTCCCGTCGCGCGCTGAGCCCGACCGTGCCCCACTCGTCGGCGACGACGTGCACCAGCTCGAGCTCGTGGTGCAGCTCGGCCGCACGATCGAGCGCCCACGTCAGCGCGGCGCGACCGATGGTCGACCCATCCACTCCGACGACGATCGCGCTCATGCTCTGCTCCCTCGGCCGAATCCACACTGTCTCACCCGACGATGCCGCACCCGGGGGCGTCCGGCAGGGCCGAAGGTCCCCTGGAGCTGGCCGCACCCGCGCAGTAGAGTGGCAACAGCTCTGATCCGTGGGGTGTCGGAGGAGACGAGCAGGGCACCGCGACGGAGGACATCGATGGTGGGCGACGACCCTCTGACCTTCCCTGACGCCCCGCGCGCCGAACTCGACCGCGCGATCGGCGACCTCGTGACGCGCGCGGCCGACGTGATGAAGACGCAGGGCCGGCTCCGGTCACTGCTGCAGGCCAACCGTGCGGTGGTCGAGCAGCTCGATCTGCCGGTCGTGCTGCGGCGCATCGTCGAAGCGGCCGTCGAACTCGTCGACGCGGAGTACGGGGCGATCGGGGTCATCGCTCCGCACGGCGGCCTCGAACAGTTCATCACCGTGGGCATGTCCGCGGCCGACGAGGAGCGGATCGGCCACCTCCCGGAGGGTCACGGCCTGCTCGGGGCGCTCATCGACGAGCCGCACCCCATCCGCCTCGAGCACATCGCCGGCGACCCCCGCTCGAGCGGATTCCCGGCCGGGCATCCGCCGATGGACAGCTTTCTGGGCGTGCCGATCCGGGTGCGCGACGCGGTCTTCGGCAACCTCTACCTCACCGGTCAGCGCGGCGGCCGGTTCTCGGCCGAGGACGAGCAGCTCGTCATCTCGCTCGCCGCCACCGCCGGGTTCGCCATCGAGAACGCGCGTCTCTTCGCGCAGGCGCAGGCTCGGGAGCGGTGGATGGCGGCCGCGGCCGAGACCTCGGCGGCCATCCTCTCCACCAGTCGCCGGCCGGGCCTGGAGGAACTCGCGGGGCGGCTCGTGCAGCTCGCGGAGGCCGACCGGGTGGCCATCGTCGAGCGCGACGAGGACGGTTCGCACCTGAGACTCGTCGTCGTGAGCGGAGTCGACGCCGATGCCCTCCAGGGAACCCGGTTCCCGGCGGCGACCACGATCGTCGGCGCCGTCCTCGAATCCCCCAGCGCTCGTTCGGTGCCCGAGACCACCCTGGCGGAGGCCGATCCGTTCGCGCTCCTGGACGGTACGCGGGCCGGGCCGCTGATGGCGGTACCGATCGACGACAGCGAGTCCCCGGCCATCGTGGCCGTCGTCGCCAGAGCACCGGGAGCCACGCGCTTCAGCGAATTCGACCTCGACATCGCCGACGATTTCGTCAGCCGCGCGAGCGTGGCGCTCGAGTTGGCAGCGGCGCGCGAGGACCAACAGCGGATGCTGCTGCTCGAGGACCGCGGACGGATCGCCCGCGACCTGCACGACCACGTCATCCAGCAGTTGTTCGGCACCGGTCTCGAGCTGCAGGGCCTCATCGGGCGTGCCGGCCCGGGGTCGACCGCGGAGACGCTCGCCGCCGCGGTCGACCGCATCGACGACAGCATCGCCCAGATCAGGACGGTGATCTTCGCCCTCTCCCGCCCGGCGCACTCCGAGGCCTCGATCCGGCACACCCTGCTCGACCTCGCGAAAGAGGCCGGCACCGGCCTCCCGCAGCCCGCCGCCACCAGTTTCTCGGGGCCTGTCGACCTGGTCGTCACCGACGGTTTGGCGGCGGATGTGGCCGCGGTCGCCCGCGAGTGTCTGAGCAACGTCGTGCGGCACGCCTCGGCGACCCGCGCGAGTCTGGATCTGACCGCAGCCGACGGTGCCGTCACGCTCACCGTCCGGGACGACGGCGTGGGCATCCCCGCCGCCGGTCGGCGGAGCGGCCTCAGGAACATCGCAGAACGGGCGGCGCGACGCGGCGGCACCCTCGACATCGAATCCGAACCGGGGGGCACGTCGATTCGCTGGACGGTGCCCTTCCCCGACCTCGACGAGAAGGAGAACCCGTGATCCGCGTCTTCCTGGTCGACGACCACGAGATCGTGCGTCGCGGCATCGGCGACCTGCTCGACGCCGAGGCCGACATCGAGATCGTCGGCGAGGCCGCATCCGTGAGTCAGGCCTCGGGCCGGATCGGCGCCACGGCGCCGGATGTCGCGGTGCTCGACGTGCGGCTGCCCGACGGCAGCGGGATCGACCTGTGTCGCGACATCCGCTCGCAGCACCCGGACGTGCGCTGCCTGATCCTCACGGGCTACGACGACGACGAGGCGCTGTTCGCCGCCGTGGTGGCCGGCGCGTCCGGCTATGTGCTTAAGGATGTCCGGGGAGCCGGCCTCATCGACGCGGTCCGTTCGGTGGCGGCCGGGCGCACCCTGCTCGACCCGGCCCTCACCCGGCGGGCGTCGAAGCAGATGCGGTCGGCCCCCGACGGCGATCCGCGATTCGAGTCCCTGAGCCTCCGGGAGCGGCAGATCCTCGCGCTGATCGGTGACGGGCTCACGAATCGCGAGATCGGCGAGCGCCTCTCGTTGGCCGAGAAGACGGTGAAGAACTACGTGTCCACGATGCTCAGCAAACTCGGTCTCGTGCGGCGCACCCAGGCGGCCGTGTTCCAGTCCGAGCGTCGTCGCGGCGAGCGCTGACGGGAGTGGGTCATGCCAAGGCGATCGTCAATCCACTGATGCGATCGCCGGTCAGAACGAAGTCGTAGGCGAAGACCCACGGACCGCCGGGGACCTCGGCGTCGGAGTCGGCGATCATCCGCCCGTTCTCGTACGACGTGGGCGTGATGACGACCTTCGCCGCGATCAGGTCGTTCGTCACCCAGGCGCGCACCGCGGCCGGGTCGGTGTGCGTGTGACCGTCGTCGCCCACGATCGCGTCGGCCGTGAAGGTGGCGAGTACGGCCTCGAGGTCGTGCGCATTGATGGCATCGACGAAGTCGCCGACGGGCTTGGGAAGGGTGATCGCGTTCATGGTCGTCTGCTTTCTCGTGAGATCTTTACTGTCCTACAGGACACTAACATGAATTGGTGTCTTCCCGGACACTATTTGGGGGCGGCGTCAGTAGAATCGCGAGATGGATGAGAGCGGGCAGCAGGGCGGCAAGCGATCGCTGCACGCCGGCGACTTCCCCTACCGGTCCGACCTGCTCGCCAACCTGAGTGCGCTGATCCTGCTCTGGGACTCCCCCGCGCTGCAGGGCGAGATCCTCGCCAAGAGCGGGGAGAGCATCGACCAGCAGTCCCATGCCACGCTCCGCCACCTGCTCGCCTGGGGGCCGATGCGGCCCACCGCCCTGGCGGAGGTGCTCGCCACCGGCGCATCGCACGTCAGCAAGATCGTGCGCCGGCTCGAGAGCGACGGGCTCGTCGAGCGCACGACCGATCCGGCCGACCGCCGCGCGACCCTGATCAGCCTCACCACCGCGGGCGAGGAGGCAGCGCGCGGCGTCTACGCCCTCGGCGACCGGATGATCGCCGAGGTGCTCGCCGAATGGACGCCCGAGGACATCCGGCGCTACACCGCGCTCACCGAGCGGTTCGTGAACGATGCGATCACCTCCGCCGCGCGCATGCTGGAGCGAGGACTCCTTCCCCCGGTCTGATCCCGGACGGGACCAAATGCCCTACTCTTCCCCTCGGCGCTCCGCGAGAGTGCCAGTGAAGGCGCGCAACGGAGCCCTCCTGACCGAAAGGACGACGATGATGTGGGAAGGCGAGGGCGACGTCCGGGAACTCGGCGTCGCGGAATGCTGGGAATTCCTGCGAGCCCACGAGCTGGGCCGGCTGGCGATCGCCGTGGGCGGCGAGTTCGACATCTTCCCGGTCAACTACCTGGCCGAGTCGGATTCGATCCTGATCCGCACGGCACCGGGCACGAAACTGCTCGAGCTCGTGATCGCGCAGAAGGTCGCTTTCGAGATCGACGGCTACACCGACGAGGACGCCTGGAGCGTGGTGCTCAAAGGGGTCGCGCGGCGCCTCGAACGCCGGAGCGAGATCGATGAGGCCGACGCGGAACCTCTGACGCCCTGGATCCCGACCCTCAAGTACGAATACGTGCGCATCACCGCGGAGTCGCTGTCGGGGCGGCACTTCCGTCGCGGTCCCGAACCCGAGCGGTACTGACGCCCCGGGTGATGAACCGGGCCGCCCGCCGGCTCAGGCGATGGCGGTAGCCCCGCACCCGGACGACGCGGTGTGGCGTGCGCTGCTGTGCGGGCCGGCTGAAGAACCAGTTCTTCGCGATCTCGACCACCACGAGGTACGCCACCACCATCCCGAGCAGGGCGAGGAAGAACGGTGCGGGAAGCGGCCGGAACCCGAGCAGCCCCGCGATCGGCGAGTACGGGAGCCAGACCCCCACCCCCACGACGCCGAAGGCGGCCAGGAGGAGCCCGAGCGAGGGACGGCTGCGCAGGAAAGGGACGCGCCGGGTGCGGATGGCGAAGATGATGAGGGTCTGGGTGGCGATCGACTCGATGAACCAGCCCGCCTGGAACTCGCTCTCCGCGGCGTGGAAGACGAAGATCATCAGCGCGAACGTGGCGAAGTCGAAGAGCGAACTGATCGGCCCGAACAGGAACATGAAGCGACGGATGTACCGGATGTCCCAGTGCGAGGGGGCGAGCAGCTGCTCCCGGTCGACGCGGTCGCCCGGGATCGCGAGCTGACCGGCGTCGTAGAGCAGGTTGTTGAGGAGGATCTGGCCCGGCAGCATCGGCAGGAACGCCAGCACGACCGAGGCGACGGCGGCGCTGAACATGTTGCCGAAATTGCTCGACGTGCCCATCAGCACGTACTTGATGGTGTTGGCGAAGATCCGGCGCCCCTCGGTCACGCCGTCGGCCAGAACCCCGAGGTCCTTGTCGAGCAGGAGCACGTCCGCGGCATCCTTCGCCACATCGGCGGCCGAGTCCACCGAGATGCCGATGTCGGCCTGGTGCAGGGCGAGGGCGTCGTTGACTCCGTCGCCCAGAAAGCCGACGGAGCGGCCGGAGTGCCGCAGGAGCCGGATGATGCGGGCCTTCTGCTCGGGTGAGACGCGGGCGAAGACGGTGACGCCCGCCGCCGCGGCCCGGAGCGTCTCGTCGTCCTGTGCCTCGATCTCGGTGCCCGTCAACGTTCCGCCGGATGCGATCCCGAGGTCGGCGAGCACCTTCTCGGCCGCTGCGGCGCTGTCGCCGGTGGCGATCTTCACGGTCACCCCGAGGCTGCCGAGCGTCTCGACCGACCGACGGGCGTCGGCTTTGGGGCGGTCGAGGAACACCAGGAGGCCGTCGAGGTGCAGGCCCGCCTCGTCGTCGGGCGACAGCGCGTCCGCGCCCGGCCGCGCCTTGTGCGCGACCGCCACCACTCGAGCCCCGAGCGCGTACTGCTGGTCGAGCAACTCCTGCGCCGAAGCGGGTACGTCGGCGCAGAGCGGCAGGATGTCCTCGGGCGAGCCTTTTGTCACGACCAGGCGGCCCGCGCCGGGGTCGTCGACCAATGCCGTCGTGCGGCGACGTTCGTGGTCGAACGGCCGCAGATCGACCCTTCGCCCCAGTGGTGCGCGGTGCTGTGCCGTGTCCGCCGCAGCCGCGTCCCACAGCGCGGCGTCAACGGCGTTCGACCCGACGGTCGACACCGGCGTGCGGGAGTAGTCGGTCTCCGTCGCCAGAAGGCCGAGCCGGAAGACCTCGTCGGCGCTGCCATCCGGCACTGCCACCGCCGATTCGAAGGAGATCCGCCCTTCCGTGAGGGTGCCGGTCTTGTCCGTCACGAGCATGTCCAGGTCGCCGAGATCCTCGATGCACACCAGCCTCTTCACGAGCACCTTGCGTTTCGCGAGGGCTCGCGAGCCCGTGGCGAGGCTCGCGCTGACGATCGCGGGGAGCAGCTGCGGGGTGATGCCGACGGCGATCGCCAGCGAGAACAGGAGGGAATCGATCACCGGCCGCTGCAGGAGCAGGTTGGCGACGAAGATCAGCGTGGTCAGCACGACGGCGACTTCGAGCAGCAGCAACGAGAACCGGCCGAGTCCGCGCTGGAACTCCGTCTGCGGCGCGGCCGTGCGGAGGCCGACCGCGATCCGCCCGAACTCCGTTCGCGGCCCGGTGTCCACCACGAGCACCGAGGCGCTGCCCGACTGCACGACGGTGCCCATGAGCACGCACGATGTCAGGTCGGCCAGCGGCGCATCCGCCGGGGTAGGGGCGGTCGACTTCGCGACCGGGAGCGACTCCCCGGTGAGGATGCCTTCGTCACAGCTGAGGTCGCGGCACTCGAGGATGCGGCAGTCCGCCGGAACGACCGCGCCGATCGAGAGGCGCACGACATCACCGGGCACGAGTGCCGCCACATCGACCTCGATGGGCGCTCCGTCCCGCAGCGCGACCACCTGATGCCGCACGTGGTCGTGCAGCTCATCGGCCGCGCGCTCGGCGCGGAACTCGTTCACGAACCCCAGGCCGATGCTGGCCAGGAGGATGACCCCGATGATCACGGCGTTCGTGCTCTCGCCCACGAACACGGAGATGCCGGCGGTCACGAACAGGAGCAGCAGAATCGGGCTCCTGAGCTGACGGCCCAGCACCCGCCAGGGTCGGGCCCGATGCGTTCCGAGGGCGTTCTGGCCGTTCTGGGCGAGCCGCCGGGCGGCTTCGGCCTCGGTCAGACCGGCAGGACCGGATCGCAGCAGACCGAGCGCGTCGGCCGGGGTGACCTGCGCCGCAGCGTGGAGCATCCCACCCGCCACGGCCGGGGTGTCGACGCGCGTCATGGGTGAGCGGTCAGAACTCGAAGACCAGCCGGGCGAGCACGTGCCCGGAGAGCACCTCGGCCATTGCCCCGTTGACCTGCTCGAGGGTGCGGCCCTCGGCGATGATCGTCGTGCGGCCGGCCGCGTGCAGCGCGAACACCTCGGCCAGGTCCTGCCGGGTGCCCACGATCGACCCGATCACGGAGATGCCCTTCAGAACGGTTTCGAAGATCGAGATGTGCATGTCCTGATCCGCCGGCAACGCGACGCAGATCAAGCGCCCGCCCCGGTTGAGGGAGGCGAACGCCTGCTCGAACACGCGCGGCGACGCGGCGAGCACCACCGCCACGTCGGCCCCGCCGACCGCCTTGATCGCTGCGACGGGGTCGCCTTCGGCCGCGTTGACCACGTGGTCGGCACCCAGGCGGGTCGCCAGATCGAGCTTGGGGTTCTCGACGTCGACGGCGATCACTTCGCCGCCGAACAGACGCGCGTACTGCACCGCCAGGTGACCGAGCCCGCCGATACCGAACACGGCGACCTTCTCGCTCGGCACGATGTGGGCCACCTTCAGCGCCTTGTAGGTCGTCACCCCGGCGCAGGTGAGCGGCGCAGCATCCAGCGGGCTGATGCCCTCGGGAACCGGAACGACGTAACGAGCGCTGGCCACCGCGTACTCGGCGAATGCGCCGTCGACCGAGTAGCCGCTGTTCCGCTGCCGCTCGCACAGCGTCTCGCGGCCGTCGATGCAGTACCGGCACTCGCCGCAGGCGTAGCCGAGCCACGGAATCGCGACGCGCTCACCGATGACGCGATCGGTCACACCGGCGCCGAGGCGCTCGACGATCCCGATCCCCTCGTGCCCCGGCACGAACGGCAGAGTCGGCTTCACCGGCCAGTCGCCGTGAGCGGCGTGGATGTCGGTGTGACAGAGGCCGCTCGTCTCCAGCCGCACGAGCACCTCGCCCTCGCCCGGCTCGGGGATGCTCCGCTCGACGATTTCCAGCGGCGCGGTGAATGAGGTGACGACAGCGGTCTTCATGGGTGGTCCCCTAGCAGGCGCGCAGAACGGCTATCCCGGACGACGCCGCGCGACTCGCCGTCGCCATCATGCTGCCAACGCCGGCCGGCCCGGAGGAGGACCAAGGTCCTCCGAAGCCGGTCGGGGCCGTTACGGTCTCAGCGTTCGGCCGATGCGAGGGTGGCGTGCGCCTTCTCCCGGCCCACTCCGGTGCGCTCGTGCGCGGCGCGACTCGCCGCGACGTCCTCGTAGTGGGTCGCGGCCCAGGAGGCCATCGACAGCACGGCCTCCAGCAGCGAGCGACCCAGGTCGGTCAGCTCGTACACGACCCGCGGCGGCACCTCCGGGAAAGCCGTGCGGGTGAGCAGGCCGTCGCGCTCCAGCGCCTTCAGGGTGACAGTGAGCATCCGCTGTGAGATGCCCGGGATGCTCGCCTGCAGGTCGGAGTAGCGCAGCGGCTCCCCGCCGAGGGTGCTGATGACGAGCATGGTCCACTTGTCGCCGATCCGGTCGAGCACCTCGCGGATGAATCCGCTCTCGGCCGGCCACCCGCGACACGGGCCGCTCAGTGTCCTGGACACCATCGCCGCGACCACCTCCTGCACGTTCCTCTCGTTATGGTTACCACACTCAGCGTACGGTGACGAAGAACCCCAGGACAGCCGCAGCGACGGCCCCGAGGAGCAGCACGAGGTTGGACTACCCGCGCTGCGGTCGCTGGTTCCAGATGAGCGGCGATTGACGCAGCCAGGTGTCGTCGGCGAGGGCGTCGAGGAGGAATCGGGCGACCTCGCTGCGGCTGACGCTCAGGCCGGGTTTCTCGCTCCCGATCGGAGCCGCGCGAAGCGGTCCGCGGGGTGGCGCGTCGGTCAGGGCGACGGAGCGGGCCAGGACCCACTCCGCGTCGGAGGCGCGCACCACCGCGTCCACGCCGTGGTGGTCGTTGTAGCCGTGCCGGATGTTGGAGGTCCTGATCAGCGCCTTGAAGAGCAGGTTGAGGGTCGGCCAGGAATCACCGGCGCCGAGCGTCGAGGCGACGGCGATCCGGCGGATGCCGTTCTCCTTCATCACAGTGAGCGTGTCTCGCGTCGCATCCGTCATGAAATTCGGCGGGCTCACCGGCTTCGACCACGGATTGTCGCTTCGACGCGAGTTGTTCAACGCCCGTGCGGCCGCTGCCCCCGAGCACAAGGAGGGTTGTCATGACGATGTCCTACTTCTTGACGATCAGCTCGTGCACCGCACGGGTGTGGTGCATGTCCCAGTACAGCGGCGCGATGTCGCGGGCCGGCAGGAAGTCGAGACCGGGAACGGGGGCCTCGTCGGCGATCATCAGCGCGATCGCCACGTGGGCGACATGCACCCCGGTGCCCGACAACGCCTCGCCGAGGTTGAGCGCCCAGTTGCGCAGCGCCGCTCCGCCGGCGGTGACGTTGCCGTAGCGGGCGACCGGGTACAGCGACCCGGCTCCCGTGGTGAACAGCAGGGTTCCCGCCCCGGCAGCGAGCAGGTCCGGCAGAACCACCTCCGCCGCGCTCATCGCCCCGTACAGGTAGTACTCGATCTGGGGCTGCACGTTCTCCGGGGTGGCGTCGCGGATGTCGACCGGTGCCAGCGGCCCGGCCGAGGCATCGGCGGGCGAGTACTCCAGGACGTCGATGCCGCCGAACCGCTCCTTGGCGGCCTCCAGTGCGGCGCGGAGCGCGGGGCGGTCGAGGACGTCGGCGGGGAAGCCCGCCGCGGTGATCCCCTCGGCGGCGAGCTCGGCGACGAGGCCGTCGAGCTTCTCCGCGTTGCGGGAGATGAGGGCGACGCCGAATCCCTGCGCGCCGAAGGTGCGGGCGATGGCGAGCCCCAGGCCGGGGCCGGCCCCGATGATGGCGATGGTCTTGTCGGCGCTCATGCGGCATCCTCGATCATCTCGGCTGCCACGATGTCGAGCACGCGAGCATACGCCTCGACGGTCTGCGCACCCGAGGCCCCGAAACGGCGGCCGAACACGGTGAACGGGACGCCCTGGATGCCGAGCTCCCGGCCCTCGCGGGTGTCGGCGCGCACGGCGTCGGCGTACTCGTCGCTCGCCAGCACCTCCCGCACGCGCTCAGCCGACAGCCCCACCTCGTCGGCGACCTGTGCGAGGGCCTCGACGTCGAACGGGTTGATCTCCCCGGCGAAGAAGCGATCCTGCGCCCGCGAGAAGAACTCGAGCCCCTTGCCCGCCTCGTCGGCGTAGTGCGCGACCCGGTGGAAGTCGAAGGTGTTCGCGTTGAGCCGGTCCAGGGCGAACGGCAGACCCTCCTGCTGCGAGAGCGCCTGGATGCGACGCTCAGCCTGCAGCACGACCTCGGCGTTTCCGCCGTGCGAGCGGATGAAGGCGCTCTCGATGGTCTCGGGCGTCTGCGGCGCATCCGGGTTGAGTTCGAAGGAACGCAGCTTCACCTGGAACCGGTCGGCGTCCGGGCGGGCGTCGATGGCCCGCTGCAGTCGGTGCTTACCCACGTAGCACCACGGGCAGCCCAGATCCGCCCACACGTCGATGACGATCGGGGCCGGCGACTTCGCTTGGTCGGACGACATGACCTTTACCTCACTTCTGGTTCGTAACCATATTGTGAGTCACCCAGAAAGGGGTTACAAAAGGCACTTCGACGTGCGTTTGGGGGCCGACGCTGAGCGGCTCGCTCACCGGGTGGGCGCGTGCCCGGTGAGCGCGGTGGTGACGCGACCGTCCACGACCGTGACGAGATCATCCAGGGTGTCGCGATGCACGAGATCGTGCGTCACGAGGAGGGTGGCGGTGTCGCGTTCGTGGGCGAGGCGGGAGATGAGGTGCATGATCTCCGCGCCGCGCTCTTGGTCCAGGGCACTTGTCGGCTCATCGACGAGCAGCACCTCCGGGTCGTGGACGAGGCCGCGCGCGATCGCGACCCGTTGCCGTTGCCCGCCGGAGAGCTGGTGCGGGCGCTTGTCGGCGTGTTGGGTGAGGCCGACCGCGTCGAGGAGCTCCTCCGCACGGGCCTCGATCCTCGCCCTCGTGGTCCGGCTCGTGCCGCCGCCGAGCCTGGCCATGACCTGCAACTGCTCACGGGCCGTGAGTGCAGGGAGCAGGTTGGATTGCTGGAACACGATGCCGATGCGTTCCCGACGCAGCTCAGTGGCCTCGTGCTTCGACAGCTGTGCGGCGTCGATCGTGTCGCTGCCGTTGCCGATGAGAACCCCGCCGGAATCGGGGCGGATCAGGGTTGCGGCGACAGCAAGGATGCTGGACTTGCCGGAGCCGGAGGGGCCGGTGATGCCGGTGACCGTGCCGTTGCGCCCGCGGAGGGTGACGTTGTCGACGGCCGTGACGCGGTTCTCCCCGTCGGGGAAGGTGAGGGTGACGTTCTGCAGTTCGATCATCGGTTGCTCCCGAGTGCGGTGAGGGGGTCTGCTTTGGTGACCGAGCGCAGCGCGAATGCGGCTCCGGCGAGGCCCAGTACCGCCATCACGACGGCCGGGGCGAGGGTGGTGAGGGGGCTGATGGTGAATGGCAGTGCCTGTCCCGCGAGGGCGCCGAGACCGATGACGGCGGCGAGGCCGACACCGATCCCGGCGACGAGGACGATGGCTGCCTGACCGAGAGAGTCTCGGACGAGCGAGCCGGTGGTCGCGCCGAGCGCTTTGAGAACGGCGATGTCGCCGGCGCGCTGCATCGTCCAGACGGTGAAGAACGCGCCCACGACGAGGGCGGAGATCCCGAACAGCATCGCGATCATCAGCCCGAGCGACCCGATCTCCGATCGGAATGCCTCCAGGGCGGTCAGGCTCGCCAAGGGCGTCTCGGCGACCGAGCCGGTCTCCTCGCCGACGGCCGACCAGTCGGCGTCGCCGGTGACGGCGAGCACCGTCGGGTCGCCGGTCCCGCCGACGCGCTCGCTCGCTTCGCTCCACGCCTCCGGGGTCATGACGATGACCGGGGTGTGGCTGTACCAGAGGTCATCGCCGACGACGGTGACGGTGAAGTCGCCGCCCCCGATCGAGATCGTGTCACTGGTCGTGACGCCGAGATCGTGGGCGGCTCCGGACGACAGCCCGACCTCGCCATCGCCGGCCGGTGCGAGATCGAGCAGCGGATTCGACGTGGTACCGGAGGCGTTCTGCGGCAGCCCGAAGAGGGCGACCCCGGTCGGGTCGCCTCCTCCCCCGACTGAAGCCCGCGCTTGGACGATCCCGATCGGTGTCACCGACGTCACACCCTCCGCCTGTTCCCAGGCCGTTACGGTCTTCTCACTCAAGGACGAGGTGGCGTAGCTGGGGTCGCCGTTCTCGGGTTGTTGCAGCACGATCCGGTCGCCGGGCAACTGCAGCACGGCGGAGATGTTCTGGGCGGCGAGCCCCCCGGTGAGCCCGGAGAGGAAGCCGACGAGCACGGTGATGAGGGCGACGACGGTTCCGATGAGGAGGAACCGGCCGCGCGCGAACCGCAGCTCTCTCCACGCGACGAACACGGTGATGCCTTTCCGCTCGCACACCCTGCCCGAGCAACCCCCCAACCCTCCTTCGAGAAGGCGGCGGCGGGCATCGCCTGAATCATCGGTTTCCCGGTCGAACTTTCGGTTGATGGCCCGGCGATACCGCTCACCTAGGCTTGCAGTGTCATGTCGCATTCGACCCTCGCTCCGGTGTTCACCGGTCTCCGGTTCGGCCTGCACGCCCTGCTGATCGGGCTCACGGCCTTCGCGGTCGTGCGTGCCCTCGTCCTCTCCTCACCGGGTGCCGCATGGACGTCGATCGTCGGGGTGGCGTTCGTCGCGGTCTATCTCGCGGGCGCATGGGTGGCACGGCGACGGGCCGAATCGGGCGTCTCGCAGCGCGGTTACGCTCTCGGCTGGGTCGCCGCGCTCACGGTGTTGTGGGCGGTGCTGACGTGGCTGAGCCCCGAGGGGGCGTACCTCGTCTTCCCGCTGTTCTTCCTCTACCTCCATGTCCTGCCGTTACGCGACGCGGTCGCGGCGATCGTGGTCACGAGCGCGTTCGCCATCCTCGCGCTCGGCCTGCATCTGGGGTTCAGCGTCGGCGGGGTCATCGGCCCACTGCTGGGTGCCGGTGTCGCGCTGCTGATCGGGCTGGCCTACCGTGCGCTTCGACGCGAGGCCGAGGAGCGCGAACGCCTTCTCGCCGAGCTGCTTCGCACCCGGCAGCAGCTCGCCGAGACCGAGCGCGAGCAGGGCGCCCTGGCAGAGCGCGCCCGGCTCGCCCGGGAGATCCACGACACCGTCGCCCAAGGCCTGGCGAGCATCCAGATGCTGCTGCGCGCCGCCGAACGCGACACCCCCGAACCGGGAGCCGGGTATGTGCGGCTCGCTCGTGAGACCGCGGCCGACAGCCTCGCCGACACGAGGCAGATCATTCGCGAGCTCACCCCGGCCCGTCTGGGCGACGGACTGGCGGCCGCCCTCCGCCGGCTCGGCCGGGAACAGTCCGACCGCGCGGCGATCCCGGTCGAGGTGAGTGCAGAGGAGCTCGACCTGCCGATGGGAACGCAGACGGCGCTCCTGCGGATCGCCCAGGGTGCGCTCTCGAACGCGATCCGCCACGCGAACGCCGGCCGGATCGCCGTCGAGCTCGCCCAGCACGACGCCACCGTGTTGTTGGTGGTTCAGGATGACGGGCACGGCTTCGATGCGTCGTCGCCGGTCGCCGGCTCGCACGGGGCCGACTCCTTCGGCCTGCACGCGATGCGCGAGCGTGTCGAACAACTCGACGGCACCCTCACCATCGCGTCGGCTCCCCACCACGGCACCACGGTCACCGCGCGACTTCCTCTTCTCGCGGGAAGCGCGGCGGCATCGTGATCCGCATCCTGCTCGCCGACGACCACCCGGTCGTGCGGGCAGGCTTGCGGGCGATGCTCTCCGGCGAGACCGACCTCGACGTGGTCGCCGAAGCGGCAACCCCCGATGAAGCCGTCGCCCTCGCGATCGACCTGACACCGGACGTGGTGCTCATGGACCTGCAGTTCGGCACCGACCAGACCGGGGCCGACGCGACCCGCCGCATACGCACGCTCGACGACCCGCCGGCGGTGCTGGTGCTCACGAACTACGACACCGACAGCGACATCCTCGGCTCGGTCGAAGCGGGGGCGAGCGGTTATCTCCTCAAGGACACCCCGCCCGAGGAGCTGATCGCCGCGATCCGCGCCGCCGCCGCGGGCGAGACGGCTCTCGCCCCGGCGATCGCCGGCCGGCTGCTCGCCCGGATGCGTTCCCCGCGGCCCAGCCTCAGCGCGCGCGAAACCGAAGTGCTCCGACTCGTCGCAGACGGCGCGACGAACAACGAGATCGCGGCGCACCTGCACATCACCGACGCGACCGTGAAATCCCATCTGGTGCACATCTACACCAAGCTCGGTGTCTCTTCGCGCACCGCGGCCGTCGCATCCGCACGCGACACCGGCCTCTTGAGGTAACGGCACCCGGGTCGCCTGCTCCCGGATGGTTCGATCGCGTCAGCGGGCGGCGGCGACCCCGAGCTCCGCACCGTGCGAGCGACTGTTCGGGGTGAGGATGCGCACGCCGGCGCTCTGCAAGGCAGCCAGGAGTTCGCCGGTGGGCTCGGCGTCGCTCACGATGCCCGTGAGCCGCTCGAGTCCGCAGACGCGGGTGCGCGCGATGCGGTCGAACTTCGACGAGTCCACCAGCGCCCAGATCTGCTGGGCGTTGCGGATCGCCACCTTCCGCACAGCCGCCTCGTCGGAGTCGTAGTCGGTGAGGCCCGCCTCCGGATGGAGGGCTCCTGAACCGATGAACGCCAGATCGGTGTAGACCTCACTCAGCTGCGCCGCGGCGTTGGGCCCGGACAGCGACAGGTCCCCTGAGCGCACGCGGCCGCCCGTGATGTAGACCGACGCCCCGGAATGATCGGCGAGATGTGACGCGACATGGATCGATGTGGTGGTGACGGACCCCGACCACTGCGACGGGATCTGCTTGGCCACGGAGAGGGCGGTGGTGCCGAGATCGATGAACACCGACCGCGTGTCCTCCCCGAGGAGCGTCGCGGCGGCGCGTCCGATCAAGGACTTCTGATCGCTCTCCGCGGCGGCACGAGCATCGAAGGGTGGCTCGTCCGACGCTTCGACCGCGGCGGCGCCACCGTGCACCCGCACGAGGACGTGATCTCTCTCCAAGGCGATGAAGTCGCGCCTGACCGTCTCGAGCGAGACCGCCAGTTCATCCGCGACCTCCTCGGTCCGGATGAAGCGCCGACTCGCCGCCATGTCCTTGATCACGCGATGGCGTTCAGCGATGAGCATCGATCTCCTTCTCGACGGACGTGGAACAAGGATTGCACAGATGTGGAAACTTGGGTACTTCGCGCCCCGCAAATGTAACGGCCGCGTAAATTCCGCCCCTCCACCTTGCGCCGGTCGAAGAGTTAATCCACAATTTCAGTCATTACTCCACGAAACAACACACATCAACTCGAACTCGAAGGGTCGTCCGTGGTACTCCACCTCCCTGCCGGCACCAGGCTCGCAGTCAACATCGGTGTCGACTTCGACGCCCACAGCACGTGGATGGGCACGTTCGGGCAGACCAGCCCGGGCTACCTGTCGCGAGGCGAGTTCGACGCCGAGGTCGGACTCCCCCGCGTGCTCGAGACACTCGATCGCTTCGACGTGCACGGCAACTTCTTCACGCCGGGACACACGATGGCGACCTTCCCCGAAGCCTTCGCCACGGTGCTCGAGGCGGGCCACGAGATCTCGGCGCACGGCTGCTGGCACGAACCGATCATGACCTTGTCGGAGTCCGAGGAACGTCGACTGCTCGAAGCGTCGCTCGCTCAGCACGAGCGTTTCGTCGGACGGAGACCCCGTGGGTATCGCTCGCCCGCCTGGGATTACACGCCCTCGACGCTCGGCCTGCTCGAGGAGTTCGGCTTCGACTGGGACTCGTCGCTGATGGGGCGGGACTTCGAGCCTTACCGTCCCCGTCCCGTCGTCGTCGACCGCGAGCAGGGCAACACCTTCGGAGCACCGAGCTCCGTGCTCGAGTTCCCCGTCTCATGGCACCTCGACGACTGGCCGGCGACCGAGCACATCCCGGGCGTGAACACCGGCTTCCAGGACCCCGATGTGATCTACCGACGGTGGAAGGACCACATCGACTTCGCCTACGAGCGGATGCAGGGCGCGGTCGTCTCGATCACCATCCACCCCCAGGCGATCGGTCGTGTTCACAACCTCCTGATGTTCGAGCGTTTCCTCGACTACGCCACCGGCCTCGACGGCGTCTGGTTCACCGACCTCTCGACGCTCCACGACCTCTGGGAGGACTGACCCGGCTCTCCCACGGGCTCGCAGCGCGGCGACCCCGCAGCACCGACTGCACCACCCCGGTCCTGGGCAGAGGCCCCGGACGACGCACCCAGAGAAAGGCACACCCATGTTCAGGATCGATCGACGACGCGGCCTCCGCGCGGCGGCGCTTCCCCTCCTGGCGGTCGCAGCGATCGCCCTCTCCGCCTGTTCCAGCGGCGGCGGCGACGCCGGCGGCTCGGCGAGCGGCTCCGACCCGTACAAGATCGGCGTCTTCATCCCCGCCAACAGCAACGCCTACCTCCAGGCCGAGGAGGACGCCGCCAAGGCGGCCGGCGAGAAGCTCGGCGTCGAGGTCACCGTGATCACGAGCGATTGGGACTCCCAGGCGCAGAACGCCGCCTTCCAGCAGGCGATGCAGCGCGACACCTACGACGCGTGGATCGTCAACGCCATCTCGCCTGCCGAGCAGTGCGACCAGATCAAGCAGGCCGCGGAGCAGGGCATCCCGGTCATCGTCGCGATCACCGCGATCTGCGGTGACGACGGCTACACCGATGGCACCGTAGCGTTCGTCGGTGAGCAGAACAGCGCCGGCTACGACGCCTGGTTCGACTACATCAAGGCGAACACGCCGGGCGGTCAGGTCGCGGTGATCACGGGGCCCGCACTGGACTTCGTGACTGACACGACCACCGCGTCGGCCAAGAAGGCGTTCGAAGGTGGCGGCGACCTCACGCTGGCGTCCATCCAGAACACCGACTACCTCACCGAGACCGCGTTCGCTGCGGCGCAGACGTTCCTGCAGTCGAACCCCGATCTCGTGGCCATCGCCTCGAACTACTCGGGCATGACCCGCGGCGTCGTCGAAGCGGTCGCGCAGTCCGGCAAGAAGGTGCTGGTCTACGACTCGAACGGCGACTCCTGGACGAAGGAGCAGATCGAGGCGGGTACCGTCGCCGCGGCCCTTCCCGGCACGCCGAAGTCCGACATCGAGCTCGCGCTGCAGGGTCTCATCGACCACCTCGACGGCAAAGAGGTCCCGACGACGATCAACCCGCTCGACTCCCTCGGCTACCCGGACGGCCCCGTGCTGACCCCGGCGAACGTCGCCGACTGGACCCCCGAGTACTGATCCGACACCAATCGGCCCGGCGGAGCAGGCGACTGCTCCGCCGGGCTCCGGAGGACGCATGAACAGCACAGCCATCGAGTGCACCTCGCTGTGGAAGCGGTACGGTCTGGCGGCGGTCGTCGAGGACGTCTCCGTCTCGATCGAGCGCGGTACCGTGCACTCCCTCGTCGGTGCCAACGGCGCCGGCAAATCGACCCTGCTCGGGATGATGAGCGGGCGGGTCGCGCCGACGCAGGGGCGGGTGCGGATCGGCGGAGCCGACCTCGTCGCCGGCAACCCCAAGGCCGCCCGGCGTCTGGGCCTCACCGCCGTCTATCAGGAGCTCACCATCCTGCCCGCCATGACCTGCGTGGCCAACGTCTTCCTCGGGCAGGAGGCCGAGCGCGGCCCCTTCCTCGCCCCCGCGCAGATGAACAAGCGGTTCCGGGAGCTCTGCAGCGAGTTCGAGCTCGACCTCGAACCGGATGCGCGGGCCGGGGAGCTCAGCGTCGCCCAGGCGCAGATGCTCGAGATCCTGCGCGCCGTGCAGGCCGACTCCACGATCATCCTGTTCGACGAGCCCACCGCCGCGCTGTCCGAACGCGAGCGCCGGCACTTCCTCGGCCTCGTGCGGGTGCTGAAGGAACGCGGCACGACGATGGTCCTCGTCACCCACAATCTCGGCGAGGTGCTCGACGTCAGCGACGACATCACGGTGATGAGGGCCGGCCGCGTCGTCGACGCCGGCCCCGTCGCCCGGTGGGATCGCGCCTCGCTCGTGTCGGCCATGACCGGTGAACAGGCTGCCACACAGCGCGCCTTCGAGCCCGGCGAGCCGGGCGAAGTCGTGCTCGCCGCCTCGAACGTCACCCTCCCCGGGGCGATCAGCGGCGTGGACATCTCCGTTCGAGCAGGCGAGGTCGTCGGCCTCGCCGGACTCGTCGGTGCCGGGCGTACCAGCCTCCTGCGCTCGCTCGCGGGTGCGGAGCCGTCCAGCAGCGGCACATTGACTCTCCGAGGCAAACCGGTCCGCTGGCCGCGGAGCGTCAGCTCCGCCATGCGCCGCGGCATCGGGCTGATCCCCGAGGAGCGCAAGTCGCAGGGTCTGCTGCTCGGGATGAGCGTGCCGGACAACGTGACGCTCACCAACACGAAGCCCTTCACCACCGCGGGCATCATCCGCCGCAGCCGGCAGCTGGAGCGCGCACGGCAGTTGCTGACCGCCCTCTCGCTCAGCCGGCCGGTCGGCAACTACCCGGTGGGTGACCTGTCGGGCGGCAACCAGCAGAAGGTCGCCGTCGCCAAGTGGCTCCACCAAGACCCCGACGTCCTCCTCGTCGACGAGCCGACCCGGGGCATCGACGTGGGGGCGAAGGCGGACGTCCTGCACGCCCTCCGCGACCTGGCGAACCGTGGCAAGGCGGTGATCGTGACCAGCTCGGAGATCGAGGAGGTCCTCGACGTCAGCGACCGGATCATCGTCATGGCGAACGGCCGGGCCGTCGCCGAGTTCGACATGACCGTCGACGACCTGTCCGTCAAGGACATCCTGGACATCGCATTCGGAGTGAAAGAGACAGCATGAGCACGACAGTCATCGAACCCGACACCCAGAACAGCGGCCTGAAGCGGCGCAGTTGGTGGTCACCGGAACGCGTCATCGAGTTCGCGATGCTCGGTGTGCTGATCGTGCTCGTCATCGTGGCGACCGTGCTCTACCCGGGCTTCCTCTCGCTCGGCAACCTGCAGATCATGGCCACCCAGTTCGCACCGCTCGGCGTGATCGCCGTCGGCATGACCTTGGTGATCATCTGCGGCGGCTTCGACCTCTCCGTCGGATCGATCTTCGCCGTCTCCGCCACCACGGCGACGGCCCTGTGGGATCAGCTCGGCCCGCTGGCGATGGTCCTCGGCATCCTCCTCGCGACCCTGCTCGGGGCGGTCAACGGGTTCATCATCACCGTCCTCAAGGTGAACCCCTTCATCACGACGCTCGGCACCATGTCGCTCTACTCGGGGGCGATCCTCTACATCACGAACTCCACCCCCTTCAGCAACACGGAGGGCGCCTTCCGGTGGCTCGGCCGCGGAACCATCCTCGGCATCCCGACGATGATCGTCATCCTCGTCGTGGCCTTCCTCCTCGGCACCCTGCTGCTGAACGCCACCCGCTTCGGCCGGTCGATCTTCGCGATCGGGGGTAGCCGCGAGGCGGCTCGCCTCACCGGTATCCCGGTGCGGACGGTGCAGGCCACCACGTATGTGATCAGCGGCTTCCTGGCCGGCGTCGCCGGAGTCATGACCGCCTCCCAGATCGGGGCCGGGCAGGGCACGATGGGCGCGGGGATGGAGCTCAACGCCATCGCCGTCGTGGTCATCGGCGGCACGTCGCTCGTCGGCGGCGAGGGCCGGGTCTGGCGCACAGCGGTCGGTCTCGCGGTTCTGGCCACCCTCGACAACATCTTCTACAGCCTCGCGGTCAACTCGAACGCGCAGCTGATCGTCAAGGGAGCCATCATCATCCTCGCCGTCGCCGCGGATCAGCTCGTGCGGGCGCGGCGGAGATGAGCGACACCGCGAGGACGCTCGATGTCGCCGGGATGATCGGCGAGGGCCGCGTGCGGATCGACCGGTGGGGCGTCGCCCACGTCGACGCCTCGACCGCTCACGACGCGTACCTCCTCCAGGGCTATCTGGCGGCGAGGAACAGGCTCTTCCAGATCGACCTCTGGCGTCGCCGCGGCCTCGGCCTGGTCGCCGAGGCACTGGGTGAGGAGTACGTCGAGCGCGACATCGCGGCGCGGCACTTCCTGTATCGCGGGGACATGGACGTTGAGTGGGCGAGCTATGGCGAGGGAGCCCGGGATGCGGTGCAGGCCTTCGTCGCGGGCATCAACGCCTTCATCCAGGCGGCACACGATGGCGCCGAGACCATGCCGCCCGAGTTCGGGATGCTCGGCTATTCGCCGGCCGAATGGAAGGTCGACGACGTCGTGCGCATCCGGCTGCACGGCCTCTACGACAACGCCCGCAGCGAGGTCGCCCGTGCCCGCACCCTGCGGGATCACGGGTCCGACGTCGACGACCTGCGTCGCATCCGCGAGCCGTGGCGCCCGGTCGAACTCGTCGACGACGACGTGCTCGACCGGTTCTTCGACGGGGCGCTCGATCTCTACGAGCTCGCGATGGCTCCCATCGACGTCGAGTCCGCCCCGGTGCCCGCGACGCCGCCGGCCAGCGTCGACGGCAGCAACAGCTGGGTGGTCGCGGGGTCCCGCACGTCGACCGGCCGGCCGCTGCTGGCGAACGATCCCCACCGCGCCATGTCGAACCCCTCCCTGCGGATGCTCGTCCACCTCCGCTGCCCCGAGTTCGACGTCATCGGCGCGGGTGAGCCGATGCTCCCGGGCGTCTCCCTCGGCCACAACGGACGGGTCGCCTTCGGGCTGACCATCTTCCCCACCGACCAGGAGGACGTCTACCTCTACGAGCTCGCCGACGAGCGCAGTTACCGGTTCGAAGGCGGGGTCCGCGAGGTCGAGATCGTCGACGAGCTGGTGCCGGTCAGGGGCGGCCGCACAGCTGAGGCACGCCTGAGATTCACGGTGCACGGGCCGATCACGGGTACGAGCGACGACGGACGCCACGCGGCGGCCACCCGGGTCGCCTGGCTCGAGCCGGGGATGGCGCCCTATCTCGGTAGCCTGCGCTATCAGCGGGCGACGGATGCCGACCAGTTCCGCGCGGCGCTCGCCCACTGGGGTGCGCCGACGGTCAACCAGGTGTTCGCCGACGACGCCGGCCGGGTCCGCTGGCAGGCCTGCGGAAGGGTGCCTCGGCGCTCATGGGACGGGCTCACTCCGGTGCCGGGCGATGGCCGGTTCGAGTGGACGGGGTACCGCCCCCTCTCGGACTTCCCCTCGGCGCTGGACCCGGCCGAGGGCTGGGTCGCCACCGCGAACCAGTTCTGCAGGGCCGATGAGGTCGAACCGCTGTCGTTCGAGTGGCTCGCCCCGTTCCGACACCAGCGGATCGCTGAGGTACTCCGGGCGAATGCCGAGGTGACGGTCGCCGACTCCATCGCCCTTCAACTCGACGTCATGAGTCTCCCCGCTCGGTCGGTCATCGCGCGGCTCACCGGCGTGCGCGATCAGCTCGACGCGAAGCCGACGCGCACCGGCCTCCTGCCCCGGCTGACCGCCCTGCTCTGCGAGTGGGATCTCCGCGCGACACCCGATTCGCCGGCCGCGGGGGTCTTCGAGACCTGGTTCCGCGGGCCACTCCGCAGGAGGCTCATCGAGGAGCGCGTCGCCGACCTGGGCGGCGATGCAGCCATGGCGGCTGCGATCGACCCCGCCCAGGCCGAGGAGCTCACGGGGGATCCGCGACTCGATCTCCTCGTGCTCGACGACCTCGCGCAAGAGGAGGAACGGCTCATCGCCGTGCTCGCCGACTCGCTCGAGGCGGCGGCCGATGAGCTCATGCGCCGGTGGGGAGCCGACATCGACGACTGGACCCTCTCGCGCGTCCAGCGCACCCGCTTCCGCCACCCCGCCGGGGCGCGAGCAGAGGCGGGCTGGGACCTCGAGACTGTCCGCGGTGGCACGCCGGACACGGTGAACGTGTTCGCGCGGAACGCCGCCGGGGATCAGACGGTGGGGGCGTCGGTGCGGTTGGTGATCGACGTGGGGGCGTGGGACGAGTCTCGCGCCGTCAACTCCCCCGGCCAGTCGGGGGTCCCGGGCGACCGGCACTACGGGGATCTGGTCGGGCTGTGGGCATCGGGTGGGACCTTCCCGCTCGCGTACTCCGAGGCTGCGGTGGCCGCGGTGTCGGAGGAGGAGATCCGGTTCAGCCCGACGGGCGAGATCGGTGCGGAGCACGAGCAGGAAGGGGTGGTCACGGCATGACCGACGAATTGGCGGGCAGGCTCGCGATCGTGACGGGAGCGGCGAGTGGCATCGGACGCGCTGTGGCCGAGCGGCTGATCTCGGCGGAGCGGTGGTGAACGTGAGCTCGATCTTCAGCACCCGAGCGGTCGAGAACCTTTTGGCGTATCACGCGAGCAAGGCCGCGGTCATCGGCCTCACGCGGAATGCCGCGGTCACCTACGCGCGCCGCGGCGTCCGGGTCAATGCCATCGACGGAGGGTACCTGGCGCGATGAGCGAGCGGAACGGCTTCGAGGGTCAGGTCGCCGTCGTGACCGGTGCGGCCGAGGGGAACGGCCGGGCGATCGCCGACGCGTTCCTCGACGAGGGCGCCACGGTGATCGCGGTCGACCTCGCCGGGGTGGACCATTCGAGCGAGAGCCTCCATCCCGTTCGAGGCGACGTCGCGGAGGAGGAGACATGGCGGGCGGTCAAGCACCGGCTCGACGCTCTCTCGCCCGCCCGGACCGTGCTCGTGAACAACGCGGGCGTCTACCGCCGCGGTCCGGTCCACGAGCTGTCGCTCGACGACGCCGACCTGCTGTACCGCGTCAACCAGCGCGCCGTGCTGCTGAGTGTCGGCATCCTCCGCCCGAACCTGCTCGGCCCCGAGCCCGGCGCGGTCGTGAATGTCAGCTCGACCGCCGGTATCACGGGTGATCCGTTCATCAGCGCGTACTCCGGCACGAAGTGGGCGGTGCGGGGCATCACCCGATCGCTCGCGGCCGAACTCGGCCCGCAGGGAGTCCGGGTCAACGCGATCGTGCCCGGTCTCTTCGACACGGCGATGGCCGCGGCCAACGGCGAGGCGGTCAACGAAGCCATTTTGGGTCGCACCTTCCTCGGCAGGATGGGGCGACCGGCCGAAATCGCACCCGCGGTGCTCTTCCTGGCGTCGAAGGATTCCGGCTACGTGACGGGCGCGGAGCTCGTCGTCGATGCCGGGCTCTCCGTCTAGGCCCTCGGCACAACCATGGCTGCGGCGCAGATCGTCACACCGCAGCCTTCCACACACCATTACGCAGGCGATCGCGAGCAGGGAACCACGATGTCAGAAGCATCCGCAGCAGTCACCGTCATCGGGGGTGGCGTGGTCGGCGCCGCCGTCGCCTCAGCCTTGGCGCACCGAGGGGTCGACACGATCCTCCTCGAGGCCGAGCCGGAGCTGGCGCTCGCCGCCAGCGGCACGAACTCGGGCTGCCTGCACTCCGGCTTCGACTCGACGCCGGGGGAACTCGAGACCAGGCTGATCCTGCGCACCACCGAGCTCCGCGAGCAGGCGCTGACGGCGCTCGGCGTCCCCGTCCTCCGCTGCGGCGCGGAGCTTCAACCCAAGACCGCGGAGGATCACGCCGTCATCGCGAGGCTCGCCGAGAACGCCGTGGCGAACGGCGTCGACGCGCACATCCGGGCCTCCGACGGCGCGCTCATCGTGCCCGGGGAGTGGATCACCGACCCCGTCGCCTTCACGCTCGCCCTCGCAGCCTCCGCCGAGGCGGCCGGTGCGAGGATCATGACCGGTGTGCGTGTAGTGGGAATCGAGAGCAGAGCGGATGAACGGCTCGACATCGTCGCAGAGGACGGTCGTGTGATCACCACCGGCCAGGTGGTCAATTGCGCTGGGCTCCGCGCGGATGAGATCGCGGCGCTCCTCGGCGACCGCTCCTTCGAGGTGTATCCGCGCAAGGGCGAGTTCCTCGTGTTCGAGCTGCCGCGCGGTCGACGACTCGAGCACATCCTGCTGCCGGTCCCGACCCAGCGCACCAAGGGGGTGCTGGTGTTCCCGACGATCGACGGGAGGGTGGTGGCCGGGCCCACGGCGCACGACCAGAGCGACAAGGAGGATTGGAGCGTCCGCGCCGAGGCCCCCGACGAGATCCTCGAGAAGGCCTATGGGCAGTTCGCGGAGCTCCGCGACCTCCAGCCCATCGCCTCGTACGCGGGCCTGCGGCCGGCGGGGCGGGGATCGAACTACGTGATCGGATTCTCCGAGGCCGACCCACGCCTCCTCAACGTCGGCGCGATCCGGTCGACGGGGCTTTCCGCATCGCTCGGCATCGGCGAGCACGTCGCCGACCTGCTCGCCGCGCCGGAGGCGAGCGAGGCACCCCTCCGCACGCCAGCGAGCGTCGACGGCCACGACCTCGCGTCGACTGACACGGAGTGGTGGCGGCGGACGGCTCGATTCCGGGCCATGGTCTGAGGAACGTGGCATGACCATCACACTTGCGATCGATCAGGGCACCTCGGGCACCAAGGCCGTCGTCGTCGATGACGGAGGGACCGTTCTCGGGCTGAGCGAGGTCGCCGTCCGCCCGAACTATCTGGCCGGAGGCGGCGTCGAGCAGGACCCGCTGGCGCTGCTCGACTCGGTCCTCCGAGCCGGCGAGGAGGCGACGGCCGAGGCCGGGGCCGCACCGGACGTCGTCGCCTTGGCCAACCAGGGCGAGACCGTCCTCGCCTGGGACCCCGCCACGGGCGAACCCGAGTCCACGATGCTGGTCTGGCAGGACCGCCGGGCGGAGGAGATCTGCGACGGTCTCCGCGACCGAGAGGAGGAGATCGCCGCGCGCACCGGCCTGGTGCTCGACCCGTACTTCTCGGCGCCGAAGATGGCGTGGCTCCGCCGCAACCTCACGGACCGCGGCGTGGTGACCACGTCGGACACCTGGCTCATCCATCGCCTGACGGGCGCCTTCGTCACGGATGCCAGCACGGCGAGCCGTTCGCTGGTGCTCGACGTGGCCACCGGTCAGTGGGACGGCGAGCTGCTCGAGACGTTCGGCCTGGGCGGGGAACGACTTCCGGCGATCGTGGGCTCCGACGAGATCGTGGGCGAGACAACGGCGTTCGGCGCCGCGGCGGCCGTGGCCGGCCTCATCGTGGATCAGCAGGCCGCCCTCGTCGCGGAGAGCTGCCTCGAGTCCGGTGACGCGAAGTGCACCTTCGGCACGGGGGCCTTCCTGCTCGCGAACACCGGTTCGACCGCGCGGCGGTCCACGACCGGTCTCTCGGCGTCAATCGCATGGAAGCAGGGCGGCGAGTTGACCTACTGCCTCGATGGTCAGGTGTATACCGCCGCCTCCGCCGTGCGCTGGCTGGTCCAATTGGGCATCATCGGATCGGCGTCCGAGCTCGACGCCGTCGCGGCGGAGGATGCCGAAGGGGCACTCTGCGTGCCGGCGCTGGCCGGACTCGGCGCGCCGTGGTGGCGTCCCACCGCGACGGCGACCTTCACGGGCTTGACCCTCTCGTCGGGGCGCGAGCACATCGTGCGAGCCGTCCTCGACGGCATCGCCGCGCAGGTGGCCGAACTCGTCGCGAGCGTGGCGACCGATATCGGGCGGCCGCTCAGCCGCATCCGTGTCGACGGCGGTCTGACCCGGAGCCGGGTGCTGATGCAGGCGGTCGCCGACCTGACCCAGCTCCCCGTCGAGGTCTACCCCTCGCAGCACGCGACACCGCTGGGCGCGGCCGCATTCGCGAGGCTGGCGCTGCACCCGGGTTCGAGCCTCGAGGAGAGCATCGTGCCGTGGACCGCAGTCGAGAGCTTCGACCCGCGGTGGCCGGCCGAGCGCGCGGCCGAGTTCGCGGCGAGGTGGCGCGCGGCCGTCGCGCTGACCTGACGGGCGCACCATGCGCACGCCTCCTCGCGTCCCTGGCGCGATCGGCACGCGGCGCCCGAGGGAATCCCCGGGCGCCGCGAGGGTGGCTCAGTTCGCGGGGGCGAAGTTGTAGATCGACGGGTTGATCTGCTGGAACTGCGCTTCGACGGTGATGTCGGAGGAGCTGAAGTAGACGTTCTGGGGCACCAGGAGCGGCACCATCCAGCCGTTCTCCACCATCCAGCTGTTCACGGCCTGGTAGGCGGCCGGCTGATCGGCCTCGTCAGCCGTCTGAGCCGCGTCGACCAGCGTCTGGAGCTCGGGATCGATCTGATGGAACACGTTCCACGCTCCGGTGGGCAGCACCGCGTTGCTGATGAACCGCCACGGATTGGTGTCGTCCAGCGACATGACGATCATGGGGTAATCACCGGATTGCGAGGCCGGCACGACGTCGGCGGCGGACACGGGGGTCCAGTTCACGGTGATGCCGATGGTCGCGAGCTGCTGCGCGACGATGGGGTTCAGCGACTCGAACCAGGGCGCCTGCGGCATGTTGATCGAGAATCCGGAGGCGTACCCGGCGTCGGCCAGCAGTGACTTGGCTTTGGCGACGTCCAGGCTGTAGGCGTCCTCGAGGTCGGGCACCCAGCCCGAGGAGCCGGGGCTGAACACCTGGGAGGTGGGCACGCCGTAGCCCGCATACAGTGCCTCGGTGATCTGGGCCCGGTCGAACACCATGTTCATCGCCTGGCGAACCCGCGCATCGGCGAGTTGCGGCGCGATCGTTCCGTCCCGATCGAGCAGGTAGAGACCGTACAGATCGGACCCGTCGCTCGTGGTGACCGTGAGGCCCGCTGACTTCGCCTGATCGATCGAGAAGGTGTCGCCGATCGTGCCCTGGATCTGGCCGCTCTGCAACGCGTTCAGACTCGCCGTCGGATCGGTGATCGGCTTGTAGACGATCGTGCCGAACTTGATCCGGCTCTTGTCCCAGTAATCGGGATTCGCAGTGAACACGTACTCCGAACCCGCGGTGCTCGCATCGGCGTCGAAGGTGTACGGGCCCGTGCCGACCGGCTCGGTCTTCACTGCACCCGAGGTCACGAGCTCCGGGCTCGCGATCGCTCCGGTCGGCCGGGTGAGCGCCGTGAGCAGGTAGGGATCCGGCGCCGAGAGCGAGAGCGAGACGGTGTCGTCATCGACCACCGTCACGTCGCTGACGAACTTCAGGCCGCTCGCCAGCGGCCCGCCGCCGTCCCGGTTGGCCTCCAGGTTGACCTTCACCGCTGACGCATCGAATGGCGTGCCGTCGGTGAACTTCACGTCGTCGCGGAGGTTCAGTTCGAGCGTGGTGTTCCCTGCCGAGTACGCCCAGTCGGTGGCGAGCATCGGCGCGATGGTGCCGTCGGGCTCGGCGAGCAGAAGCGTGTCGTAGACGGGCTGCAGCCAGACGAGGCCCGGTCCGCCTCGCTGGTCCTGAGGTGCCCAGGACTGCAGGTCCTCGCTGATCCCCAGGGTCAGCGTCTGATCGGCCGAACCGGCGTCTCCTCCGTTACCGGGCGCGGCACAACCTGCCAGCATGAGCACGGCCAGCGTGACGCCGGCGCCAGCGGCTGCAATGCGATGTCTGTTCATTGCGAATCCTCACTAATGACGGACAGTTGCATATCGGGTCCCCGTCGGCAGAGACGGCAGACTGCCCATTTATCGTGGTGTTGCGGTAACACTAACGGAGCGTGTTTGCGAACGGAAGACAATTACGGTCGTCTGTAGCAGAATTTATCTGACCGAAACATTGTCGACACGTGACCCGTGCCGGAGCACCGGCGCCACCGTGTCGAACGGCACATCCGTCCGCGATTCCTCGACCGCTGCCAGGCTCCTGGGCAGGTCGAACGGCAGCCGGCCGAGCATCTCTCCGGCCCCGGTCAGGCCGTCGAGCAGCGCCCGATCGTCGGCACCGAATTCGCCGATCAGAACCGACACGACCGGCAGGAGCTCCGTCACGATCGCCGGCCGCTCGAAGTAGACGACAGCCAGGACAGGCGCGTGCTCGGCCAGCTCGCGGAGGTGTGCCATCACATCGTCGTCGAAGTTCAGGCTCCCGCCGTGGAGACCGTCACCGAGCGCGCTGTCCGGATCGGACTGCCACGGCGACTCCAAGCGCACGACGATGACATCGGCCTTCTCCGGCGTCGCGACCACCACCAGCCCGTCGTAGCCCTCCGGCATCTGCATGCCCTCGAAATACACGGCCGACCCGGCGGCGATGGGCAGCGGCGCGGCATCCGCCCGGTGCACAAGCGTGAGCGCTGCCGTCTGTGCGTGGCGGCCGCGCGCGCGCAGACCGGCATCCGTACTCACAGCCTCCGCCTGCCGCAGGTCGGCGTAGCGGTTCTCGAACAACCCCAGCCGGAACTTCTCGAGCAGGATGCGCCGCACCGACCGGTCCAGGCGGTCCTCCCCGATCCGCCCGCTCCGCACCAGCTCACAGACCTCGACGGTCGCGGTGTCACCGCCGAACTGATCGACACCGGCCGCGAACGCGGCCTCGATGCGTTCGGAGACCGTCGCATTCAGCATCCCGTGCGCGATGGGGCCGAACAGGCGGCCGGCGAACGGCTCGGCACCGACGACGTTCCAATCGGTGGTGACGATGCCTTCGAAGCGGTACCGTTCACGCAGCAGTCCCTGCACCACCGAGCGGTTGAACGCGAATCCGGTCTCGTCCCAGTCCGTGCCCAGGGGAACACCGTAGGAGAGCATCACCTGCGTGGCGCCGGCCCGGAACGCGGCCTCGAACGGCTCGAGGTGGAGGTCCCGACGGTCACCCGGGTAGACCTGCGCGGGGAAGCGGATGTCGATGGCGTCGTTGCCGTCCAGCTGCGGCCCAGCGCCGGGAAAGTGCTTCACCACCGCAGCCACGCTCCCGGGGCCGAGCTGCGCACCGCCCCGCAGCCCTTCGATGAAAGCCGCCGTGAGTCGCGCGACGGCGCGCGGGTCTTCGCCGAAGGTGCCGAACCCCCGAGACCAGCGCGGCTCGGTGAACACGTCGGCCATGGGGCCGAGGAGAACCCGGATGCCCATTGCGAGGAGTTCTTGCCGCACGATGTCGCCGTACTCCCGCACGAGGTCGGTGTCGCCGATCGCGGCCAGCCCGGTGTGCTCGGGCCAGCGCGACAACGATTCCAGCGAGATGCCCGTGAACGCGCTGCTCCTGAAGCCGCTGCGCGGGTCGGAGGAGAAGGTGACCGGGATGCTCAGCCGCGTGTCGGCGGCCATCGCCTGCACCTCGTTGACCCACTGCGCGATGCCGGTCGCCGTGGAGCCGTTGACCATCACCAGATGGTTGATGTGCTTGTCGAGCACGTGTCGGCGAGCGACGTCTTCCGCCTCGTCGGCGGTGACGTCACCCTCGGCGAGGGCGGAATAGGGATGAAAGAGCAGCCCCGCCTTCTCCTCGAGAGTCATCCGGGGCAGGAGGTCCTCCACCCGGCGACGCGCATCCAGCGACGGATCGAGGTAGTCGGGCGTGCTCATTCGGAGACGCCCGCCCGGCCCCGGGCGCCGGGGTGGTCGGAGGGCAGGCGCGGGCTCGACGATCCTGTCAGCATCTCCCGCAGCGTGCCGTGGCGACCCTCGGCGGGGATCACCCCGCGGCGGCGGAGGATCGGCATGACCTGATCGATGAACTCACGGTACGAATCCATGCCACCGTAGGTCGACTCCACCAGATAGCCGTCGATGTCGGTCTCCACCGCGATCCGCTCGAGCTCGTCGGCCACCTGCTCGGCCGTGCCGGTCACCTTGACGCCGCCGATCGTGGCGGGAAGGCTGTCGAGCACGGCGCCGACCGTCGGGCTCTGGCCGTCGGGCCGGCGCCACATGGCGACCATGGTCTGACCCACTTCGGTCGCGACGTCGTCGAGGGTGCTCTCCGGGTCGAGACTGCCCAGATCGACGCCGCTCCAGCCCATGAACAGTGCCGCTGCCGCCGCTCGGGTCGGCGTGGTCAGGAGTTCCTGTCGCAATGCCGCGGCCTCCTCGGGGCTCTCCCCCACGACCACGGAGACCCCGTTCACGATCTTGACCGAGTCGGCACGACGGCCCCGGGCGACGGCGCGGCTCCGGATGTCGGCGACCGTCGCCTTGAGCCGGTCGACCTCGCGCTCCTGCACGAACACGCACTCGGCGTATCCCGCCGCGAACTCCTTGCCGGCCGACGAGGTGCCCGCCTGCAGCAACGTGGGCGTGCGCTGCGGGGACGGTGCAGCGGGGTAGAAGCCGTCGAAGGTGAAGTGGGCACCCTGGTGCTGGATGCGGTGCACCTTCGCGGGATCGGCGAACGTCTTGCTGGCCTTGTCGGCGAGGATCGCATCGTCATCCCACGCCTCCTCCCAGAGCCGCAGGTTGAGATCGACGAACTCGCGCGCCCGCTCGTACCGCTGGTCGTGCGGCGTGATGTCGGTCTGGCCGAGCAGGCGCACGAGGGCATTCTGCTGGTCGGAGGTGACGATGTTCCAGCCGATCCGGCCACCGGTGAGGTGGTCGAGCGTCGTGAAGGCGCGGGCATTGAGATAGGGCTGCTGCGCCGTGGTGGAGGCGGTGACGACGAAGCCCAGCCGATCGACGGTCGCCGCCAGCCCGCTGACGATCATGAGCGGGTCGTGCACCGGGAACTGGACCGCTTCGCGGATGACCACCTCGGGGACCTCACCCTCGGAGGTCATCGGGTAGCCGAGCGCCTCCGCGAAGAAGAGGAAGTCGAAGCCCGCGGCATCGAGTTGCCGCGCCATGTCCTGCCAGAAGGCGAGCGTCGCGAACTGAGCGGTCTCGCCCCGTTCGTGGTGCCAGGCGTTGCTGATGAAGTTCGGCGTCAGCTCTTCGAAGGCGCCGAGAAGGAGGTGCTTGGGCATGACATGCTCCAATCGGGAGGGGTGTCCCTGGATATTATGCTGTAGTCCAGCACAATTGCAATTCCCCGATCGTCAGCGCGGGTCGGCAGCCTCGCCGAGCAGTTCCGTCGACCCCTCGCCGTCGAACAGTGCTGCCTCGATGCGGTCCAGCGATGCCCGCAACGCCCCCAGCACCACGGCTTTGGCGCCGAGCGTCGATCCCACCAGGCGCGTATCGGTGGGTGGTCGTTCGGCGAACTCCGTCTCGAGCGCCGGGATCAGGAGATCGGCGTATTGGCTCGGATTTCCGCCGATGACCATCAGCTCGGGCGAGAGCAGAGCGGCGATCGCGTGCAGCCCGGGTGCCATGCCGGCGGCGGATTCGGCCACCAGAGCCAGCGCATCCGGTTCGCCCTGGCGGGCCCGGTCGATGATCTCGGCTCGGCTCGTCTCCGCGGTCAGCGGCGAGTCGGCAGGTCGGCGGCCGGTGGCGGAGATCGTCGGTCCGAGCCGGAACACGTCCGAGGCCCGGAAGATCTCCCCGGACGCGCCCGCGTGACCGCGGTAGATGGTGCCGCCGATCACGATTCCGATGCCGGTGCCGTAGGCGTCGTCGAGAACGTAGACGTAGTCGTCGACGTCCTTCGCGGTGCCGCGCCACCCCTCGCCGATGGCCGCCAGTTTGGCGTCGTTCTCCACCGCCACGGGTACGCGGAAGAGCTCCGCGAGTTCGTCCGCGATGGAGAACCCGCGCCAGCCCGGGATGCCGCCGACAGTGCCGTCCGGGCCTTCCGCCGCGGCCGGTTCCACCGTGCCGTCATCGCGGATGACACCCATCGTCGCAACCGTGACCGCTGCGATCGACGATGCGTCCATGCCGATGGCATCCAGCGCGGACCGGATCGCCGCACGGGCTGCGCTCAGCCGATCGGCGCGACGGGCGATCGCGGAGACCGGGGTGGTCCAGGTGCCGAGCGAAGTGCCGTAGAGGTCGCCGATGAGGATCTCCACGCGGTCCTGCGCGATGTGCACGGCGAGCGCCGAAGCCCGTTGTGGGTTGAATGCGAAGCGCCGGGCCGGGCGACCGGCCCCGTTGCGTTTGACGGTGTCCGCGGGCGAGCGCTCCTCGACCCAGCCCTCCGCGATGAGGGTCTCGATGATGAGCTCCACCGTGCGCCGCGACAACCCCGCCAGCTCGGTCAGGCGCTTCAGGGTCAGCGCGCGTTCCGCCTGCAACACCTTCAAGGTGGCGGCGGTGTTGGCTCGGCGCATGCCACTGAGATCGATCGGGCCGGGAGGGGTCACGACGTTCCTTTGATCGGCAGCTGCAGCATTTGGCTACACAGTAACTCTATTCGCCGGGGCCCCGTCTTCACCATCCGCGGCGTCCAGCGCTTCGAGACGAGCTCGTCGCTCGGCTTGCTCGCGGGGGTCGGACACGGGCGAGGACAGCAGTAGTCGTTGCGTGTACGGATGACGTGGCGCGTCGATCACGTCGGTGGCCACGCCCGTCTCCACGATCGAGCCTTGCGACATCACCGCGAGACGATGGCTGATGTATCGCACCACGGCCAAGTCGTGCGAGATGAACAGATAGGCGACGCCCGTGGCGCGCTGCAACTCGGCGAACAGGTCGAGGATCTTGGCCTGCGTGCTGAGATCCAGGGCCGAGACCGGTTCATCGCAGATGATCAGGCGTGGCTTGATCACCATCGCCCGGGCGATCGCGATCCGCTGGCGCTGACCTCCTGAGAACTGGGCCGGGTACCGGTCACCCGCGTCGGCGGGCAGGCCGACGGCGTCGAGCGCCTCGGTCACCGCTCGTCGGGCGCGCGCGCCCTCGATGCCCTGCGCGCGCAGCGGCTCCGCGAGCGTCTGCCAGACCTTCCGCGCCGGGTTCAGCGAGGAGTACGGGTCCTGGAAGACGACCTGTACCGAGCGGGCCAGATCGCGCCGCTGCCGCGCGTCAGGACGATGTACCGTTCGGCCCGCCACCTCGATCCGCCCGGCAGAGGCGTCGACGAGTCCCAGGACGGCGCGGCCGAGAGTCGATTTTCCCGACCCCGATTCACCGACGAGTCCGAGCGTCTCCCCGGCGTGCACCTCGACAGAGACCCCCTTCAGCACCTCCGTCGGGGCACGCCGCCGGCGGCCGGGGTAGTGCACCCGGAGCGAGTCGACGGTGAGCACCGGAGATCGGTCCGGCGCGACGTCAGCGGGTTCAGGCACGCTGGGACTCCTTCTCCTGCTCGCGCTCGCGCTCGACCAGCGAGGGCTTGCCCTCGAGCGTCGCCGCCAGCAACGTCTTCGTGTACGGCTGGATCGGGGCGTCGAACAGCGCGGTCACGGTCTGCGTCTCGATCACCTCGCCCCCGGCCATCACGGCCACCCGGTCGCAGAGGTCGGCGACCACCCCGAAGTTGTGGGTCACGATGAGAATCGACAGGCCGCGTTCGTCGCGCAGCCGCCGCAGCAGCCGCAGGATGCCCGCCTGCACCGTCACGTCCAGCGCGGTCGTCGGTTCGTCGGCCACGATGAGGTCGGGCTCGCAGGAGATGGCGCCGGCGATCAGGATGCGCTGGGCCATTCCGCCGGACACCTGGTGCGGGTAGGACTTCAGCACGCGATCCGGCTCACGGATGCCGACCTGCTGAAGCAGTTCGAGGGCGCATGCCGTTGCAGCCGGGCGGCTGAGCCCCATGACCTTGCGCATCGGCTCGATCAACTGGTGGCCGATCGTGAAGGACGGGTCGAGATTCGACAGCGGCTCCTGCGGCACGTAGGCGATCCGTCGCCCGAGGTTGTCGATTCGGCGATCGCCCGGGGGCTCGATCCGGTGTCCGTCGAAGTGGATACTCCCCGCACTGACGCGGCCACCCGGATCGAGCAGGCCGAGGATGGCGTAGGCGGTCTGGCTCTTGCCGGAGCCGGATTCGCCGACGAGGCCGAGGATCTCGCCCCGGCGCACCTCGAACGAGACGTCTCGGACGACCTGCTTGCTGCCGCCGCGTGGCTGCCCGTACGACACGGCCAGACCCCGCACCGCGAGCAACACCTCGGCGTCGGGCGCACCCGTCGGCGCGATGGTGGCATCCGCCTCCGCGCCGAGGCCCTCGGCTCGTCGCCGCGGCGAGCGGGTGCCGCGCCCGGCACTCGAACGGGTGTCGGCGAGGATGTCGCGAAGCGCCGAGGCGAAGAGCGCTATGGAGCAGAGCGTGACGGTGAGTGCGATGCTCGGCCACAGCACGAGGGTGGGCGCCCGGTAGATCTGCGAGAAGCCCTCGTCCAGCAGCGACCCCCAACTCGGCCGGCTCGGATTGCCGAGGCCGAGGAACTCGATGCCGGTCTGCAGCAGCACTGCCCCCCCGGCGACCATCGCCGCCTGGATGATCAGCGGGCCACGAACGACCGGCAAGACGTGATTGACCAGGATCTGCCCGTCGCTCACCCCCGACACGCGCGCCGCATCGATGTAGAGCTCTTGCCGCACCGCGATCACGGTGCCGCGCAGGAGCCGATAGATCGACGGCGATGTCAGCACGCCCAACACCGCCATCGCGGCGTACATGTTGGGCCCGATCGCGGCGATCAGGGCGATCAGCACGAGCTGCGCCGGGATGGACAGGAGCACGTTCGAGACCGCCTCCAGCGCGGCGCCGATCCGGCCGCGGTGGTAGCCGCTCAGAAGCCCGGCCGGCACACCGAGCACCAGGGCGACCGCCGTGGCGATGAACGCGCCGATCAGGGTCTCTTGACCGCCGTAGAGCAGTCTCGCGAGCACGTCCCGGCCGGAGGCGTCGGCGCCGAGCACGTGCACACCCCATGGCGGGGCGAGCACGTCGGCGAGCTCGGCCGTCTCAGGCGAGTACCGGGTGAGCAGGGGCGCCGCGAAGCAGAGCACGACGACGGCGAGGAAGGCGGCCGCGGAGACAACGGCGAGTGGAGAGCGCAGGATGCGGCCGAACAGCCGCACCTCCGCGGTGCTCTGCGCCACCGGGGGATCGATCGTCATGAGGTTCTCACCTTCGGGTTCAGCGCCGCGGCGGCGAGGTCGATGAGCAGGTTGATGAAGACGACGAGCAGCACGAAGAACGCCACCGTGCCGAGCACGATCGGGATGTCGCCGCGCGCTGTCGCGTCGGTGACGAGCGAACCCATTCCGGGCAATGCGAAGATCCGCTCGATCAGCACCGCACCGCCGGCCAGGTAGATCACCTGGATGCCCATGGCATGCAGACCCGCGGGCATCGCGTTGCGGAGGGCGTGCCCGTAGACGATGCTCCGTTCGGACAGGCCGCGGGAGCGCAAGGTGCGCACGTACCCGGCGCGGAGCTGGTCGACCATCGAACCGCGGATCTGTTGCGCGATGTTGGCCGCGACGGCCGCCGACAGCGCGACTGTGGGAAGCACAAGGCCGAGCAGCCAGTCGAGCGGGTTCTTCGCGAGCGCGGTGTACCCCGTCGCCGGGAACCAGTGCAGTTGCAGCGCGAACAGATAGATGAGCGCGATCGCGATCACGATGTTCGGCACGGCGAAGCCGAGCACGGACAGGAATTGCAGCACCCGGTCGGGCAGACCGCCTCGGACGGCGGCAGAGACGCCGAAGGCCAAGCCGAGCAGCGCGCTCAGCACGATGGTGCAGATGAGCAGCGACAGCGTCACCGGGAAGCGCACGCCGATCGTCTCGGCGACCCCGGCGCTGCTGAACCAGCTCGTGCCGAGATCGCCTCGAACCGCCCCGGTCAGCCAGTCGCCGTACCCCACCCAGAGCGGCTGATCGAGTCCCAGCCGCTGGATGGTCTGCGTGACCTGTGCGGGCTCCGCATCCGGGCCGAGCAGACTGGCCGCCACGCTGCGCGGGTCGATGAGCGAGGTGAGCAGAAAGGTGAGTGTCACGATCAGCCACGCCAGCACCGCGGTGCCGATGAGCTTTCGAACGACGAATCGCATGGGTCTCCTACAGCCAGAGGTCGAGGTGGGGCGTGCGGATGCTCAGAATCCGAGCTCGGTGAGTTCGGCGTGCAGCGTTTCGAGGCGACCTCTGGTGCAATCCGGGTCGAGGCTCGCGGTCTCGATCAGCGTGAACCCCCGCACACGCCGCGCGAACCCCGGCTCACGGAGCGCGGCGATTGCGGAGAGGATCGGCGGCCGGGCACGCTCGTCCGCGAGGAGCACGGACACCGTGCGGGACCGCAACGGGGAGTCCTCGGCGAACGCCGAGCGCCGTGTCGGCGGTCGCTCCCAGCGCTCAGAGAGGTCGTTCGTGCCGGCGCGGCAGTGTTTCGCCGTGATCTCTCCGCTCGTACGAGGAAGACCCAGGCGGTCGTACTGCTCCGCCGGAGCGTCGGCGGCGGCCATCGCATCGACGAGGAGGCCGATCATCCGCAGCTCCACCTCCGGGTCGCTGAGCGGCCGCTCCTGTCCGGGGTCGTCGTCGAGGTCGAACAGCAGGGTCCCGTACCGGCTGGAGTCGATGAGCGGAGTAGCCGGGATGCGCAGCACCGGCGCCTGTTTGGAGAACGGCAGCGACTCCACCAATGTGCTCCCGTGCAGCTCAGCCGGCGTGAAGCGCGCGTACATGCGCGTCGGCATGAGGGTGTATTCGAACAGCGGCTGCGCGCCGTCGTCGGCAGCGCGCATGTACACGTGGCGACCGTCGGTGACGCTCACCTGGGCCCCGAAGTCGCCGAACAGGGCGATGTCCCGGCCGGCGGCCGGCGGCGGATCGGCGGCCGCTCGACGCCCGAGGGGCTCCCCGAGCATGTCGTGCGGTCGCGTCACCCCGAACATCTCGAGGATCGTGGCCGGGATGTCGATCGTGCGGCCCAGCGCGTCCTCGCGCTCACCGGCCCGCCAGGTCCGAGGGTCCCAGAGGAAGAAGGGCACGTGGATGGTCTCTTCGTACCAGGGCTGCATGGTCTTCGCCCACCACTGGTGCTCCCCCAGCATGAAGCCGTGATCGGTGCAGACGATGAGCACCGTGTCGTTCCAGAGCTCGTGACGGTCGAACTCGTCCAGCACGCGGCCGAGTGAGCTGTCGCAGTACTCGAGCAGCCCGTGGTACTGCTCTCTCATCGCTTGCACTTCCGAGTCGTCCTCGATCACACGGTGGTAGCCGGGCCAATCCCAGATGCGGCCGCCCTCCGCCGGCGCCGCCGGGCCGCCGAGGGATTCGGGGCGGTAGAACGGCTCGTGCGGGTCGAAACTCTCGATCTGCACGAACCAGTCCTCGGCCTCGCGGTTGTCCCGGATGAACTCGATGCCCGCATCGAAGGTCAGCCTCTGCGGAAACGCGTCGGGATGCTGGGTGTACCGGCGATTGACCCAGTCCTGCGCGCCCAGCGCATCGGCGGGGTTGTCGTTCAACGGCGGTTGCGGCGGCTGGACGAGCCCCTTCCAGGTGTCGCCCTCCTGGCCGCGGAAGAACTCGAAGGTGCTGTACCGGCGGTGATAGGTCGCGCCGCCGTCTTCCCAGTAGTGCTGGTGATCGGTGACGAGGTGAGTGTGGACGCCGTTCTGCTTGAGCAGCTCGGGCATGGAGTCATCGAACGGTTCGAGCGGCCCCCATCCCCGGTGCAGGAAATTGGGGCGTCCCGTGTGGAGCTCGCGCCGAGCCGGCATGCACGGCATGCTGCCCGCGTAGAAGCGATCGTAGGTCACGCTGTGAGCAGCCAGGCGCTCGAAGTTCGGAGTTCGCGCCACGGCAGCGCCATAAGGACTGAGCGACGTGCGGATGAGCGAATCGAACATCACCATGACCACGCGCATCGGGTCTCCTCTCGCCGCATCCGCGGATTATGCGACAGTCTGCCATAATTATGCACGCCTCACAACGGAATGTCGGGCTGCGGTCATCGGCCGGTCGTCAGCCTGCTGCGGCGACCAGGAGCGCGCGCGTGGCCGACGGCGCCGAGAGTGGCACCGACAGCCGGTGGGGCAGCTGGGCGTCGAAGCGCGCCGAGTCGCCCGAGCGTAGACGCACCGACTCATCGCCGACGTGCACGAGCAGCTCTCCGGCCAGGACGTGCACGAAGTCGTCACCGCCGTGCGTGGATTCCTCCTCCTGCCGATAACCGGGCTGCAACACCAGGTGGTGCGCCTGGAGCAGGCGGTCGCGTCCGACGGACAATGCGGCGGCGACACTGCCCGACTCGTCCAACGCGGTCGTCGCCGCGTCACTGTGGGTGATGCCGGGGGCGCCTGAGCGAGCCGGCATGATCCGTGATGGTGGTACATCGAGGGCGGCCGCGATCGCGTACAGCAGCGGGACGCTCGGCAGGGAGCGACCGTTCTCGATGTTCGAGAGGAAGGGCTGCGACACCGATGCCCGGTGCGCCAATTCCCGCATGGACAAGCCCCGGGCGACACGCTCCGCACGCACGGCGCGCCCGACGCCGGAGGCCAGCATGACTCCATCCACCGCGCGATCGGGGGCGGCGGTTCCTCCAGGAGCCACGGCCGCCTGGTCGAGGGATGTGGGCGTGGCGGAGCCCGTCGCGATCACGGCACGCACGCGGGTCGCCGGCTCCGGCAACCGGAAGCTGTGCGGCCGGACGCCGTCCCACCACAGCGAGTCGCCGGGCCCGAGCAGGTGACTCTCGCCGTCGAGACCGATCTCGAACGAGCCTTCGAGGACGTACGCCAGATCCTCGCCCGGATGGCTGAGCGTTGAATCCGCCCGGTAGCCGGGCAGGAGCTCGAGCAGGTAGACGTCGAGACGGTGATTGGACGAACCGCTCACCCGCGACATCGTTCCGAGCGACTCCACCGAGTCGGGCTCGTCGCCGAGCGGCAGGGGCGTGCCCGCCCCCGCCCGCGTGACTTCGAGGGGCGCGAAGCTCTCCGGAAGCAACTCTGCCGCCGCGATCCCCAACGCCCCCGCGAGCGCGTAGAGCGAAGGCACACTGGGGAGGGAGCGGCCGCTCTCGACGTTCGACAGGAACGGTTGCGACACCCCGGCGAGCGCTGCCGCCTGCCGGGTGGTGAGCTTCTGGCGCAGCCGGGCCGCACGGAGGGCGCGACCCAGCGTCGCCGCCAGGGCGGTCGACGCGGGCTCAGCGGGCATGAGTCCAGCGTAGGGTGCTCGCGAGTGATAACTAATACAAATCGTAATGCCTTCGTCATCTGCCTGAAACACCCCGCTTCTAGCGTGATAAGCCGACCAACCCCCAGAGGAGACGATTCATGAGAGATGGCATTCCCACGAGCTTCACCATCGGTCTGCCCCCGTGGTTGATCGCCGAGACGAGTCAGCTCCCCGAGTTCATCCCCGGGCACGATGACCAGATGCGCCTCGTGAACGCACTGGCCCGCCGCAACTTCAGCGAAGGGAACGGCGGTCCGTTTGCCGCACTCGTCGTCGAACGTGCCACCGGACGTCTGGTGTCGGTGGGGGTGAACGTCGTGCTGGCCAGCCAGATCTCGAGCTCGCACGCCGAGGTCGTCGCCCTGGGTCTCGCCCAGCACGCCGTCGGGTCGTGGAACCTCCAAGCCGACGGTGTGGAACGCGATCTCATCGTCAACTGGCGACCTTGCGTGCAGTGCTACGGCGCGGTGTTCTGGTCGGGCGCAGCCGGCCTCGTGATCGCCGGCAGCGGTCCCGAACTCGAGGAGATCACCACCTTCGACGAGGGCCCGGTGCGCGACGACTGGCGCGAGCAGCTCGAGGCGCGTGGCATGGCCGTGCGCAGTGACGTGGGACGGTCCGAGGCGATCGAGGTGTTCCAGGCGTACCGGGAGGCGGTCGACAAGGCCGAAGTCATCGTCTACAACGCCGCGTCGCAGGGAGAGCACGATGACCACCACTCCTGAATCCGCCATCGCCTGGCCGGCTTTTGACGCGCGCGTCTTCCGGGACACGCTCGGGCATTACGCATCCGGGATCACCATCATCAGCGGCATCGACGACGCCGGGCCGGTCGGCTTCACCTGCCAGTCGTTCTACTCGGTCTCGACCGAGCCACCGCTCGTCTCGTTCAGCGTCATGACGAACTCCACCAGCTACCCACGGGTGCGCGATACGGGAAGGTTCGTGGTCAACGTGCTCGCGCACGACCAGCACACCGTCTCGAATCAGTTCGCGCGCAAAGGCACCGACAAGTGGGCCGGCATCGATTGGGCACCGAGCCCGTCTGGCAATCCGGTGATCGCGGACACTCTGATGTGGCTCGACTGCGAGATCTGGGCCGAGCACCTGGCCGGCGATCACCACATCGTGATCGGGCGCGTCACGCAGATGAGCCCGCCTGAATGGCACAAGGACGAGCCCCTGCTCTACTTCAAGGGCCGTTATCGCACCCTCGGAGCGTCGTCCTAGCCAGGTGCGCGATCCGCATCCCACGTCGCTCTTCGCTCATCGAAAGCAGGGGCGTGAGGAACGAGTCGGTGACGACTGACCGTCAGTGCCGGGAGGCGCTGGCGGTGGAGGTCTGGTTCCCCGCTGACGCTCCGCCCGCGCTCGAGGCACCGGGCAGTGCCTGCACCAGCATCGCGACGAGCGCCCGCGGGGTCGTGTTCCACTTCTGCTTCGAGAGGTGCCCGCTGAGTTCCATGCTCGCGATGCCGTGGGCGCTCGACATGAGCAGTGCGCCGTAGCGACGGGCGTCTTCGCGGCCGACGATGTCGCCGACCAGACCGAGGAAGACATCCTGTGACCGCCCCGCCGCCTCGACGATCTGAGAGGGGTCGCCGGTCGGAGCGGACCACATGAGCGCATACAGGTGTGGCTTCCTGGCAGCGACGTCGAGAAGTGCGATCAACGCCGCCTCGAGCTTCGCGTCCGCCGATTCGCCACCGTCCCGAATCCGGTCCAGCACCTGAGCGAGCTCCAGCCAACCGTCGACGACGAGCTGGGCCAGCAGGTGCTCCTTGTCCGGGAAGTGCCCGTACGGCGCGCCGCGCGACACTCCCGCCTGCGCGCCGACCGCACGCAGCGTGACCGCGGCCGGACCGCCGGCGTCGAGGAGGTCGCCGGCTGCGCGCAACAACGCCACGCGAGTGGCTGCGGCGGAGTCGGCACGATTCGTCATGCCCACAGCCTAGTTGACAATGTCACATGGATGCGTGAGAGTACTCACATGACAACGTCACATGAAATGGAATTGATCGTCGTATCGGGAGCCTCGTCAGGCATGGGCGCCGCGACGGCGCACGAGCTCGCGCAGCGCGGCTACCATGTGCTCGCCGGAGTTCGCAGCTCCGCAGACGCCGAAGCGATCCGCGAAGAGCAGGTCGAACCGGTGATCCTCGACATCACCGTCCCCGACCAGATCGACGCGCTCGTCGCGCGAATCGAGGCGGATGCGCAGGGCCGAAAGCTGCGGGCGCTGGTCAACAACGCCGGCATCGCCGTGAACGCCCCGGTCGAGACGCTCCCGCTGGAGCAGTGGCGCCGCCAGTTCGACGTCAATCTCTTCGGCCACATCGCGATGACGCAGGCGCTCCTGCCGTTCCTCCATGACAGCAGCGGCCGTGTGGTCAACATCAGCTCGGTGGGCGGCAAAGTGGCGATGCCGACGTACGGCGCGTACGCCGGAGCCAAGTTCGCCTTGGAGGCGGTCAGCGACGCACTCCGTCGCGAGCTCGCTCCGCACGGGCTTCAGGTGGTCGTCGTCGAACCCGGCGGCGTGCAGACCTCGATGACCGGCCACGGCATCGAGCGCGCGAAGGCATTCGTGCAAGAGATGTCACCCATTCAGCGGCGCCGTTACGGGAGCCTCATGCAGGCGATCATCAACCAGGCGACGTCCTTCACCACCAGGGGCGTCACCGCGGAGGCGGCTGCGGTCGTCATCGCCGACGCGACCACCGCGCCCAAGCCACGAATCCGGTACACGATCGGCCGGGATGCGGCCGTGATGACCCGCCTCACGCGCCTGCTGCCGGACGCCCTCCTCGACCGCGTCAGCGCCGCGAACCTCCGCCCCCACTTCCCGAAAGCCCAGCCCGAGTAGGTCAGCCATCGAACGCAGTGAGGCTGCTGTCCATGAAAAAGTCCCGGGTCAAGTCCCGTGGAGTGGTGTAACGAACATTCTTCGAGAATGAGCTTGGCTACGCAGTCAACGTGAGGGGTAGTT
>NZ_JBYSYO010000013.1:0-124447 GCF_058783455.1 Herbiconiux sp. FW305-C-125
GGGGAGGCCAGCTGCAACGCGCTCCAGAGCTCGGCGCGGGCTCCGAATTGCTCGAGGTCGAGGCCGAGCAGTTCGTCGGCGGCCGCCACCCGGCTGCGCAGGGTGTGCCGGTGCACCCCGAGTTCCCGCGCGGCCGGGTCCCAGGCACCGTTGTGCTCGAGCCACACCCGCAGCGACCGCGTGAGCGCCGCTCGCTCCCGCGACGGAAGGTCGAACAGCGGTTGCAGCAGGCGCCGGGCCACCGCCTCGCCGCCGCTCGCGGCCAGGAGACCCTGCAGGCCCTCCTGCGCCAGCCGCTCGAAATTCACGAACGGGTGCTCGCGCGAGGTCGCCCGCCCGGCGTGCTGTGCCTCGGCGAGCGCACGGGGCAACTCGCTCCACGAGACGGGGCCGGACGACCCCGAGCGCAGCCCGTGACGCTCCAGCAGCACCCGTGACGGCGCCAGCTGGTCGCTGTGGGTGATCAGCACGATCTGGTCGGCGCGCTCGGCGAAGAACAGCTGTCCGCTGTTCTCGTCGGCCTGCAGTTCGAGTTCGTCGAGCAGCGCCTGGCCGTGCACATCGCCCACCACCACACTGAGCCGCACCGGTTCGGCGGGCAGCGCGCCCCAGAGCGACCCCGCGGTGCGGTCGGCCACGTCGATGACACCGGCCAGCAGCAGCTCGAACAGGCCGGTGCGCAGGCGTCGCCTCGCCGCATCCAGGGTGCGGCGCTGCTCCAGCGCGATGCTCGCCAGCCCGATCACGCTGCCCACCACATCGTTGCCGGCCGCGTCCAGTGGCGCCGAGGCGCCGACCGCGAGCACGCCGCGCAGCTGACCGCGCTGGCCGATGGTCTGCAGGGAGATGCCGCCGCCCACGTCGACGAGGTTGAGGCCCGCCCGGGAGCCGCGGCCGAGCACCTGATCGACCGCATCCTGCACGGTGCGTTCGAGCTCGGCCGGCACCGCGGCCAGCCCCGGCACCCGCACCACGTTGCCCGCCGAGTCGTACAGGGCGACCCAGCAGTCGAGCCGGCCGGAGAGTTCGAGCAGGATCGCGCCGAGCCCGTCGACCCGCAGTGCCGCCCGGGCGAGGGCGCGCTGGGCGTCGAGCGACCATTGCAGCCGGGCCCGGCGCTCCTCGGCGAGCACGTCGGCGACGTACCGGATGATCCCGATGAACGGTGTGCGCTGGTCGACCTCGAACAGCGGGAGCCCGGCACGGTCGCAGGCCTCGAGCAGCGCCGGGGGGATGCCGTCGTGCACGATACCGGTGGCGAACCCGAGTGCGATCACCCCGCGCCCGATCAGGCGGCCGACGTACCGGTCGATGAAGGGGTCGTCCACCGCCACGAATTGCGCGCCGTCGGTGAGCAGCAGCTGCCCCTCCTCGAGCCACGGCGTGGGGTCGGCGAGATCGGAGCTGTGCGCCCACACCAGTGGCCGGTCGAGGAAGGCGAGGTCGTCACCGCCGCCGGCCACGAGCCGGAGCCGGAACTCGTCCTGCCCGAGCAGCTCGCGAAGCGTCGCCGGCACGGTTCCTCCTCGGTCGCAGCACATTCATCAATTCGTCGAGAATTCAGCATAGAGGTCGACAGACCCGACAGCGACGGGTGGGTCTGCGCGGCCGAGACTGGTGCCATGCCCACGAACCAGTCCGTCAGTTCCGCCGACCGCTCGACCGTCTTCCACTCCTGGTCGGCACAGGGGAGCCTCGATCCCCTCGCCATCGCCGGCGGCTCCGGCACCACCGTCTGGGATTTCGAGGGCAACGAGTACCTCGACTTCTCGAGCCAGCTGGTCAACGTGAACATCGGCCACCAGCATCCGGCCGTCGTCGCCGCCATCCAGGAGCAGGCCGCGCGCCTGACGACCATCGCGCCGGCGCACGCGAACGAGACCCGAGCGCGGGCGGCGGCCATGATCCTCGACCACGCCCCCGCCTCCTTCCAGAAGGTGTTCTTCACCAACGGCGGCGCCGACGCCAACGAGAACGCCATCCGCCTCGCGCGGCTCGTCACCGGCCGCGACAAGGTCGTCTCGCACTACCGCTCGTACCACGGCAACACCGGCGCGGCCATCGTGGCCACCGGCGACTGGCGACGGATGCCCAACGAGTACGCGCGCGGGCACGTCCACGCCTTCGGGCCGTACCTGTACCGCTCCGAGTTCTGGGCCGAGACCCCCGAGCAGGAGGCGGAGCGCGCGCTGCACCACCTCGAGCGGGTCATCCAGTCCGAGGGGCCGGACACCGTCGCGGCGATCCTCGTCGAGACCATCCCGGGCACCGCCGGCATCCTCGTTCCCCCGCCCGGCTACCTCCCGGGTGTCCGCGCCATCGCCGACCGCTACGGCATCATGCTCATCCTCGACGAAGTGATGGCCGGCTTCGCGCGCACGGGCGAGTGGTTCGCCTTCGACGCGTTCGACGTGGTGCCCGACCTCGTGACCTTCGCGAAGGGCGTGAACTCCGGCTACGTGCCGGTCGGCGGCGTGCTCATCTCCGAGCCGATCGCGCGGCAGTTCGACGAGCGGGTGTTCCCGGGCGGGCTGACCTACTCCGGGCATCCGCTCGCCGCGGCCAGCATCGTGGCCACCCTCACCGCGATGGCCGACGAGGACGTGGTCGGCAACGCGCGCCGTATCGGCGCGGAGGTCATCGCACCCGAACTCGCCCGCCTGGCCGAGCAGCACGAGCTGATCGGCGAGGTGCGCGGCACCGGCGTGTTCTGGGCGATCGAACTGGTGGCCGACCGCGGCTCCCGCGAGCCGCTGGATGCCCGGACCATGGCCCGGCTGAAGGGCGCACTGCTCGGGCGCGGACTCCTGCCCTTCCTCAGTGAGAACCGCATCCACGTGGTGCCACCGGCCGTCATCACCGCCGACGAGACGCGCCGCGGGATCGACCTCATCGGCCAAGCCCTCACCGAGATCGCCGCGGGCTGACAGCCTGTTCCCTGACCGGCCGGCGCCCGCTACTGTCTGGAGGAACGCCGGCGCCTGCGCGCGGGCGGACAGTGACCGACCCGGGTGAGGGGGACCGCGTGACCGACTCCACCGACCTCACGGCGCAACTGCGGCGCGAACTCCGGCACCGCATCCGGCCGATGCGGGGCAGAGACCCGAACGAGCGCGACCGCACCACCACACCGCTCGAGCTGCTCTACGACCTCACCTACGTGGTGGCCTTCGCCGTCGCATCCGACCAGCTGGCCGAGCAACTGGCGCACGGTGACGTCTGGCCGGCCATCGGCGCCTACCTGTTCGCGATCTGGGCGGTGAGCTGGGCGTGGCTCAACTTCACCTGGTTCTCGTCGGCGTACGAGAACGACGACGTCTTCCTGCGCCTGGCGACCATCGTGCAGATGATCGGAGTCATCGTGCTGGCCTACGGGCTGCCGGTGAGCTTCGAGTCGGCCGCGCACGGCGAGAGCCCGAACAATCTGCTCATGGTGATCGGCTACGTCGTCATGCGCATCCCGCTGATCGCACTGTGGCTGCGGGCGGCGCAGCAAGACCCCGAGCACCGCGACAACGCGATCTCGTTCGTCATCATCACCTCGATCGCGCAGATCGGCTGGGTGCTCTCGGCCGTGCTGCCCCTGCCCACCGTCGTCACGGTCGTCGCCCTGGTGCTGCTCGCCTTCGCCGAGATGATCGCGCCGGTGGTGGCCAACCGTCGCTTCGGCCGCACGCCGTGGAACGCCGGCCATCTGGCCGAGCGGTTCTCGTTGCTCACCCTCATCACGATCGGCGAGGTCATCGCCGGCACCACGGCCGCGGTCGGCGCGCTCACCGGCGAGACCGGCTGGACCATCGAGGCCGTGCTGATCGCCGCATCCGGTCTCCTCATCGCCGCGGCGGTCTGGTGGACCTACTTCCTGGTGCCATCGCGCCTCATCCTGGAGCGACGCCCCGAACGCGCCTTCGCCTGGCGCTACGTGCATTTGGCGTTATTCGGGTCGATCGCCGCGATCGGGGCGGGGCTGCACCTCACCACCATCGCCGTGAACGAGGGCGAGGTCTCGCTGCTCGGGATCGCGCTGGCGCTGGCGGTGCCGCTCGCCACCACGATCATCCTCATCTTCCTGGTCTGGAGCGTGTTGCTGCGCTCCTTCGACGCCACGCATCTGCCGCTCCTGCTGCTGACGCTCACACCGCTCGCCGCAGCGGTGGTGCTCGGCGCCGTCGCGTTCCCGGGCGAGGCGCTCGACCTCGAGCAGCCGGGCGCGACCACGGCGCTCAGCGCCATCATCGGGCTCGTGGCGCTCGGCGCGATCGTGGAGGTGGTCGGCCACGAGCGGGTGGGGTTCCGGCATACGCTGGAGGCCTGGCGGAAGGACCCCGGTCTGGCCGGCCCCGGCGCCACCTCCTGAGTGCGGCCGTGGGCGGGTCGGGCCTCTCCGCCTCACTCCCCGCCCACCATCCCGATTCGGAGCCGCAACCGCAGTGTCCTCCTCGAAGCTCTTCACTCCCCTCACCGTCGGCGGCCTCACCGCGCGCAACCGGCTCTGGATCGCGGCGATGTGCCAGTACTCCGCACTCCGGCGCGACGGCATGCCCACCGACTGGCACCTGGCGCACCTCGGCCGGCTCGCCGCCGGCGGGGCGGGGGTGGTCATCACCGAGGCCACCGCGGTGAACGCGGACGGGCGGATCAGCCCGCAGGACGTGGGCATCTGGAACGAGGAGCAGGCGGCCGCCTGGGCGCGCATCGCCGCCCTCATGGCGAGCCAGGGGGCGATCCCGGGCATGCAGCTGAGTCATGCCGGCCGCAAGGCGTCGACGTTCGCGCCCTGGGGCTTCCCGGGTCGTCACGGCACGGTGCCCGAAAGCGAGGGCGGCTGGGTCACCGTCGCCCCCTCGGCGATCCCGTACGAGTCGTCGGCGTACGCCACGCCGGTCGAACTCACGGTGGCCGACATCGACGCCATCGTCGCGGATTTCCGGTCAGGCGCCGAACGCGCCGCCCGTGCCGGGTTCCGCGTGCTCGAGCTGCACGGGGCCCACGGCTACCTCCTCCACCAGTTCCTCTCCCCCGCGTCGAATCGGCGCGCCGACCAGTACGGCGGCTCGCTCGAGAACCGCGCACGCCTTCTGCTCCGCATCATCGGCGAGGTCAAGGCTGCCGCGCCCGACGTGGTGCTGTTCGTCCGGTTCTCGGCCACCGACTGGGTTCCCGGCGGATGGGACGAAGCCGACACGGCGACGGTCGCACGCTGGGCGGCGGATGCCGGCGTCGACTTCTTCGACATCTCGACCGGCGGCAACCTGCACGCGGACATCCCGGTCGCCCCCGGTTATCAGGTCCCGTTCGCGCAGTACGTCAAGGATGCCGCCGGGGTGCCGGTGGGCGCGGTCGGATTGATCACCGATGCCGTGCACGCGGAGCACATCGTCGCGAGCGGTCAGGCCGACGCTGTCCTCATCGCCCGGGAAGCCCTGCGCGACCCGAACACACCGATCCGCTGGGCGCGGGAGCTCGGCGCGCCCGACGAGGAGCTCTGGCCACCGCAGTACCGTCGCGCCCGTCCCGCTTGACGCCGACGAGGGTCATGACGCCGCCAGCGAGTCGCGCAGCACGTCGAGTCCCTCGCGCGCCAGCTCGTCGGAGATGACGAGGGGCGGCAGGAAGCGGATCACGTTCCCGTAGGTGCCGCAGGTGAGCAGGATGAGGCCCGCCGCGTGCGCCGCCGCGGCGACCCGCCCGGTGAGTGCGGCGTCGGGCGCACCCGTCGCGGGGTCGACCAGCTCGATCGCCATCATCGCGCCACGCCCGCGCACGTCGCCGATGCGGGGATCGGCGGCGCGCAACGCATTGAGCCGGCCCCGGAAGAGCGTCTCGAGCTCGCGGGCGCGCCCGGCGAGGTCGTCGCGGCGGTACGTCTCGATGGTGGCGAGGGCTGCCGCGCAGGCGAGCGGGTTGCCGGTGTAGGTGCCGCCGAGACCGCCCGGATGCGCGGAATCCATGATCTCGGCGCGCCCCGTCACCGCCGACAGCGGCAGGCCACCGGCGATGCCCTTGGCGGTGACGATGAGGTCGGGCTCGATGCCCTCGTGCTCGCTGGCGAACATCGCTCCGGTGCGGGCGAACCCGGTCTGCACCTCGTCGGCGATGAACACGACGTCGTTCGCGCGCGCCCAGGCCAGCAGCGCGGGCAGGAAGCCGGGCGCGGGGACGATGAAGCCGCCCTCGCCCTGGATGGGCTCGACGATGAGCGCGGCGAGGTTGTCGGCACCGACCTGCTTCTCGATCACCGAGATGGCGCGGGCGGCGGCCTCGGCACCGGAGAGCCCGCCGTCGCGATAGGGGTAGGACAGGGGTGCGCGGTAGACCTCGGGCGCGAACGGCCCGAAGCCCGACTTGTAGGGCATCGACTTCGCGGTGAGCGCCATGGTGAGGTTGGTGCGCCCGTGGTAGGCGTGGTCGAAGGCCACCACCGCCTGCTTGCCGGTGTGGTGGCGTGCGATCTTCACCGCGTTCTCGACCGCTTCGGCACCGGAGTTGAACAGCGCGGTGCGCTTGTCGAAGTCGCCCGGGGTGAGCGCGTTCAGGGCCTCGGCCACCTCGACGTAGCCCGCGTAGCCGGTGATGGTGAAGCAGGTGTGCGTGAACGCCGCCACCTGCCGCTGCACGGCTTCCGCCACGGCGGGGGCCGCGTTGCCGACGCCCGTGACGGCGATGCCCGAGCCGAAGTCGATCAGCGTGTTGCCGTCGACGTCGCGCACGACGCCGCCGCCCGCCGCCTCGACGTAGACCGGCAGGGTGACCCCGACGCCCGAGGCGACCGCCGCCGACTTGCGGGCGTGCAGGGCACGGGAGCGGGGGCCCGGGATCTCGGTGACCAGTTCCCGCCGCTGGGGCAGCGATGGCCCCCCGACGACGGCCGGTTCGGTGGACGGTGCGATGCTCACGAGTGCCTCCTGTGGGGTGCGATGCCACGAGGCTACGGGCGGATGCGCGCCCTCACGAGTGCCAGATCGGCACGATCATCCGCGACCCGGGACGCACTGGCAGAACCCGCCCCGCGACCCGCTAGCTCTCCGTCTTGCCCCGGAGGCTCTCGGTGATCACGCGCATCGCGGAGGTGTCGGCGAGCGTCGCGGTGTCACCCACGGCGCGGTTCTCGGCGACGTCGCGCAGCAGCCGTCGCATGATCTTGCCCGAGCGGGTCTTCGGCAGCTCCGGCACCACCAGGATGCGCTTGGGCTTCGCGATCGGCCCGATCTCGGTGGCGACGTGCTCGCGCAGAGCGGCGACGATCGCATCCTGAGTCGCGCCTGAGCCCTCGCTCGACTCACGCAGGATGACGAACGCCACGATGGCCTGCCCCGTCGTCTCGTCCGCCGCGCCCACGACGGCGGCCTCGGCGACGGCGGAGTGCGACACGAGCGCCGACTCGACCTCCATCGTGGAGATGCGGTGACCCGACACGTTCATCACATCGTCGACCCGGCCGAGCAGCCAGACATCGCCGTCCTCGTCGTACTTCGCCCCGTCGCCGGCGAAGTAGTAGCCCTGCTCGGCGAAGCGGGCCCAGTACACCTCTCGGGCACGATCGGGGTCGCCCCAGATGCCACGGCTCATGGCCGGCCACGGCTTGTCGATCACCAGGTAGCCGCCCTCGCCCGGCTCCACCCGAGCGCCCTGCTCGTCGACCACCTGCACCGAGAGACCGGGCAGCGCGCGCTGTGCCGAGCCCGGCTTCGTGGCGGTGACCCCGGGCAACGGCGCAACCATGATGGCGCCGGTCTCGGTCTGCCACCAGGTGTCGACGATCGGCGCCCGGTCGCCGCCGATGTGGCTGCGGTACCACATCCAGGCCTCGGGGTTGATCGGCTCGCCGACGCTCCCGAGCAGCCGCAGCGACGACAGGTCGTAGGCCGCCGGGATCTGCCGGCCCCACTTCATGAAGGTGCGGATGAGCGTGGGCGCGATGTAGTAGATCGTCACGCCGTACTTCTCGATGATCTCGAAGTGCCGCCCCTCGTGCGGCGTGTTCGGCGTCCCCTCGTACATCACCTGGGTGACCCGGTTGGCGAGCGGCCCGTAGACGATGTAGCTGTGGCCGGTGATCCAGCCGACGTCGGCGCCGCACCAGTAGACATCCGTGTCGGGCTTGAGGTCGAACACCGAGCGGTGGGTGTACGAGGTCTGGGTGAGGTAGCCCCCGCTCGTGTGCAGGATGCCCTTCGGCTTCCCCGTGGTGCCGCTGGTGTACAGGATGAAGAGCGGATGCTCGGCCGGGAACGCCTCGGGCTCGTGCTCCGCCGACTGGGTGTCGACCACCTCGTGCCACCACAGGTCGCGGCCCTCGGTCATCGGCACCAGGTCGGTGGTGGCGCCGCCGACCCGCTCGACCACGAGCACGTGCTCGACCGTGCTCGCGCCCTCGAGCGCCTCGTCGACGTTCGCCTTCATCGGGGCCGACGCGCCGCGCCGGTACTGCCCGTCGGAGGTGATGACGAGTCGCGCCTCGGCGTCGTCGACCCGGGCGCGCAACGCGGCCGGCGAGAATCCGCCGAACACCACGCTGTGCACGAGCCCGAGCCGGGCGCAGGCGAGCATCGAGATGACGGCCTCGGGGATCATCGGCAGCTGGATGACGACGCGGTCGCCCGCCACCAGACCGAGCGAGCTCAGCGCGTTCGCCGCCCGCGAGACCTCGTCCTTCAGCTCGGCGTAGCTGATGTCGCGGGTGTCGCCGGGCTCGCCCACCCAGTGCAACGCGATCTGCGAACCGTGCCCGGAGTCGACGTGCCGGTCGACGCAGTTGTAGGCCACGTTGAGCGTGCCGTCGCCGAACCAGCGGGCGTGCGGTGGATTCGACCAGTCGAGCACCTCGGTGAACGGCGCGGCCCAGCTGAGCTGCCGCGCCTGTTCGGCCCAGAACGCCTCCGGGTCGGCGGCCGCGCGCTCGTAGGCCTCGGCGCCGAGGTTCGCCTGCGCCGCGAACTCCGGGCTCGGCGGGAAGGTGCGGGTCTCGTGCAGCAGGTTGTCGAACACGTGGCCGTGCTCACCCAGAGGCGCGTCCTCGAGCGTGATGCGGGGCCCCTCGGGGGCGGTGGTGCGCGCTTCGTCGGCCACAGGAGATCTCCTCATTGAAACTCTGACGGTGGGTGATGCCGGGAGGCGTCGCCGCTTCCCCTTTGCATCCTGTGCCAGTATCCTGTCACTCAGTGCCATCCGACGCAAGGACGGCCACCCAGCGCAAGGAAGCCACCATGACCCCGAGCCGCGTGCCCCCGCCGGGAGCTGCGGCGAGCCCGGCGGGGCACGCGGGCCCGGCCGGCCCGGCCGCCGGCGGCGCCGGCCTGAACGCCCGGCTCCGGCTCGGCGCCCTCGAGCTGTTCGAGACCCGCGGATTCGACGCCACGACCGCCGAAGACATCGCTCAGTCGGCGGGCATCAGCCGGCGCACCTTCTTCCGCTACTTCCCGGTGCGCGAGGACGTGCTCTTCTCCGACCACGCCGACTACCTGCTCCTCGTGGAGCAGCGCTTGCGCGCGTCGAGCGGAGAACCGATCCGCGTCGCGGGGGTCGCACTCGGTCCGCTGATCGACGGCCTGGTCGCCGACGCCGGCTTCGTGGGGCGCCGTGCGGCGCTCACCCGCGACACCGTGGCCCTGCGCGACCGCGAGGTGCTGTGGCTGCGGGAGTACCAGCGGCTCCTCGCCGGCTTCCTCGCCGAGCAGGACCTCGGCGCCCGCAGCGACATCTTCGCGCAGATCGTGGCCGCGGCCCTGCTCGCCGCGCTCAGCCAGGTGATCGACCGCTGGCTCGCCGCGCCCGCCACCGAAGACCCGCGCGCCCTGTTCGCCGAACTCGTCGACGAGATCGCCGAGTCGATGGGCGAATCGGGGTTGCGCGGGCGCGGGCCCGGCGCCGCACATCCGGAGCGCACCGGCGTCGTCGTCATCAACTCACCCCTCACGGCCGACCAGATCGCCCACCTGATCGAAGGAGCACGCCCATGACCCGCATCATCCTGATGGGACCACCCGGCGTCGGCAAGGGCACCCAGGCTGCCCGCCTCGCCGTCGCCCTCGGAGTGCCCGCCGTCTCCACCGGCGACCTCTTCCGCGAGCACGTGCGCACCCAGTCGGAGCTCGGGCGTTCGGTCAGCGCGCTGCTCGCGGCGGGCCGGTACGTGCCTGACGAGGTGACGAACACGATGGTCGCCGAACGACTGAGCGAGGCGGATGCGCGGCAGGGCTTCATCCTCGACGGCTACCCCCGCACGCTCGCGCAGGTGGGCGCCCTTGACGCCCTCCTCGCGGCCGACGGGGCGGGGCCCCTCGATGCCGTCCTGCTGCTCCAGGCCGAGGTCGACGAGATCGTCGCCCGCCTCGTGCTCCGCGCCGAGCAGCAGGGCCGCGCCGACGACACGCCTGAGGTGGTGCGCCACCGCATCGAGGTCTACGAGTCGGAGACCGCGCCGCTCGCCGGGGCGTACGCCGAGCGCGGCCTCCTCACCCGGGTCGACGGCACCGGCACCCTCGACGAGGTGACCGCCCGACTGCACGCGGCCCTCAGCGAGGCGCGCGCCGCCTGAGCGGACCGCGCCGCCTGACGCGTCACGCCAGGCCGAGCACGCGCTCCGAGTAGGCGTTACGGAAGACCCCGCGCGGGTCGAACTCGTCGGCGAGCGCGCGGAAGTCGGCCATGCGCTCGTACTGCGCCGCGATCTCCTCGGCGGTCAGGGTGTACCACTTGCCCCAGTGCGGCCGCGGCGAGAACGGGGCGAGAGCCGCCTCGATCTCGGGCAGCAGCGCGTGCACCGGCTCGGGGTCGTTGTGCCAGGTGAAGTGGATGGCGAGGGAATCGCGGCCGTTCGCCGGGCTCAGCCAGAGCGCATCCGCCGCGACCGTGCGGAGCTCGGTGACGAGCAGGTGGGGGTCGATGCGCTCGCCCAGCGCACGCACGGCCGTCAGCGCGGAGACGGCGTGCTCGAGCGGCACGAAGTACTCCGTCTGGATCTCGTCGCCGTTGGAGGGCGTGACGTCGGCCCGGAAGTGCGGCAGCCGCTCCGACCAGGGCCCGGGCACGCCGCCTTGCACCGTGGTGTTGTCGAGGTCGTCGCCCGCGGGCGACATCACCTTGTCGCCGGTCGCCACGGCCCCGTGGAACTCGGCGGGCATCGTCAGGGGTGTCACCGAGCCCTCGGGCAGACGCGACTTCAGCCACACCTGCTTGAGCGTCGCATCCGCCCAGCCGCCGAACAGGCTCACGCTGTAGGCCGCCGAGACGATCTCGGCGAAGGCGCCGAGCGCGGCCTCCCACGGCAGGTCGACGTACACGTCCTGCTGCACCTGATAGCTGGGCTGGATGTCGAGGGTCACCCGGGTGGTGATGCCGAGCATCCCGAGCCCGACCACGACCCCCTCGAATCGCGGGTCGGCGCGCGAGATGTGCAGCACGTCGCCCCGGCCGGTCACGAGTTCGAGCGCGGCGACGGCGGTGGACAGGTTGCCGTTGCCGACGCCGGAGCCGTGCGTGCCGGTGGCGATCGCGCCGCCGATCGAGATGTGCGGCAGCGAGCCGAGGTTGTGCAGGGCCCAGCCGTGCGACTGCAGGTGCGCGGCGAGCACCGCGAACCGGGTGCCGGCGGCGACGGTGACCGTGCGTGCGACCGGGTCGATCTCCGGATGCGGTTCCAGATCGACCAGGGTCAGCAGGTCGCCGGGGCTGTCGGCCAGGTCGTTGAAGGAGTGACGGGTGCCGAGCGCCCGCACGCGGGTGGCGCCGGCGACGATGGTCGCCACCTCCTCCACCTCGCGGGGGCGCAGCAGCTCGCGGGCGCCGAACTCGTAGGTACCGGCCCAGTTCGGGCCCACGCTGCTCATGCCGCGTTACCGGCGCGGCAGGGCGCGGTCGATGTCGGCCAGCAGGTCGTCGACCGCCTCGATGCCCACGGAGAGCCGGATGACGTTCTCGGGCACCTCGAGCGCCGTGCCCTTCACCGAGGCGTGCGTCATCTCGGAGGGGTAGCCGATCAGCGACTCGACGCCGCCGAGCGACTCGGCGAGCTGGAACACCTCGGTCGACTCGGCGAACTTCCGCGCCGCCCGGGGGCCGCCCTTGAGCGCCACCGAGATCATGCCGCCGAACGACTTCATCTGCCGCTTCGCGAGTTCGTGCCCCGGATGCGTCGGCAGGCCCGGGTAGTACACCGCCTCGAGCGCGGGGTGGCCCACCAGGTGCTCGGCGATGGCCTGCGCGTTGGCCGAGTGCCGGTCCATCCGCACCGCCAGGGTCTTGATGCCGCGCACGGTGAGCCAGGCATCCATCGGGCCGGAGACACCGCCGGCGGCGAACTGCAGGAAGCGGATCTTCTCGGCCAGCGCGTCGTCGTTCAGCACGACCGCCCCGCCGAGCACGTCGGAGTGACCGCCGAGGTATTTCGTGGTGGAGTGCACCACGATGTCGGCGCCGAGCGCGAGCGGCTGCTGCAGATAGGGCGAGGCGAAGGTGTTGTCGACCACCACGAGCGCTCCGGCCGCGTGCCCGATCTCGGCGAGTTCGGCGACGTCGCTGATCTTCATCAACGGGTTCGACGGGGTCTCCAGCCAGAGCAGCTTGGTCGTGCCGCCGGCGACCGCCTTCGAGACCGCCGCCAGGTCGCTCATCTCCACCACCACGTTCTCCACGCCCCAGGCGCCGTGGATCCGCTCGATCAGGCGGTGCGTTCCGCCGTAGACGTCGTTGCCGAGCACGATGCGGTCGCCGGGCTCGAGCAGCGCGCGCAGCAGCGCATCCTCGGCGGCAAGGCCGGAGGCGAAGGAGAGCCCGTGCTTCGCCCCCTCGAGCGAGGCGAGCAGGGTTTCGAGCGAGGTGCGTGTCGGGTTGCCGCCACGGGTGTATTCGTAGCCGTTGCGGAATCCGCCGATGCCGTCCTGCACGAAAGTCGAGGTGAAGTAGACGGGCGGGATGATCGCGCCGGTGGTGGGGTCGAAGTCCTGCCCGGCGTGGATGGCCCGGGTCTCGAACTGCTCGGTCTTCTTGGCTGCCATGTGCTGTCTTTCGCTGTCGGATGCGAGCCGTCAGGCTTCGCTGAGGAAGGTGAGGAGGTCTTGCCGGGTGATGACGGTGACGGGCTTGCCGTCGTCGCTGACCAGCAGGGCGGGGGCGGCGGTGAGCGCTTGGCGCGCGGCCGAGACCGGCTCGGTGACGCCGATGAGCGGCAGGGGCGCCGAGACGAAGTCGCCCACCTTGTCGGTCATCGCGGCCTTGCCGCCGAACACCTGGTCGAGCAGCGTCTGCTCGTCGAGCGAGCCCACCACCTCGCCCATCACGACGGGCGGTTCGGCCGAGAGCACGGGCACCTGCGACACGCCGAAGGTGGTCATGATCTCGATGGCGTCGTGCACGGTGTCGCTCGGATGCACGTGCACGAGCGCCGGCAGGCCGTGACTCTTGCCCGCCAGGAGGTCGCGCACCGTGGAGCCCTCGCTCTCCGTGGCGAAGCCGTAAGAGCGCATCCACTTCTCGTTGAAGATCTTGCCCAGGTAGCCGCGGCCGCCGTCGGGCAGCAGCACCACGACGACGGCGTCGGCCGGCAGGTCGCGGGCGGCCTTGAGCGCCACCGACACGGCGAGCCCGCTCGACCCGCCCACCAGGAGGCCCTCCTCGCGGGCGAGGCGGCGGGTGAGCTCGAACGACTCCGCGTCGCTGGACGCGATGATCTCGTCGACCACGCTGGGATCGTAGGCGGACGGCCAGAAGTCCTCGCCCACGCCCTCGACGAGGTAGGGCCGCCCGGTGCCGCCGGAGTAGACCGAGCCCTCGGGATCGGCGCCGATCACCTGGACGGAGCCGCCCGACACCTCCTTGAGGTAACGGCCGACGCCGCTGATGGTACCGCCGGTGCCGACGCCGGCTACGAAGTGCGTGATCTGCCCTTCGGTGTCGCGCCAGATCTCGGGCCCGGTGGTCTCGTAGTGGCTGAGCGGGCCGTTCGGGTTGGAATACTGGTTGGGCTTGAAGGCGCCCGGGATCTCGCGGGCCAGCCGGTCCGACACCGAGTAGTAGGAGTCGGGGTCTTCGGGCGCGACGGCCGTCGGCGTCACCACGATCTCGGCGCCGTAGGCGGTGAGCACGTTGCGCTTGTCCTCCCCCACCTTGTCCGGGAGCACGAACACGCAGCGGTAGCCGCGCTGCTGCGCCACGAGGGCGAGTCCGATGCCGGTGTTGCCCGAGGTGGGCTCGACGATCGTGCCACCGGGCTTCAGCAGGCCCTCGGCCTCGGCCGCGTCGATGATGCGGGTGGCGATGCGGTCTTTCGACGATCCGCCCGGATTGAGGTACTCGACCTTGGCGAGCACGGTGGCGGCGATGCCCTCGGTCACGCTCGTGAGCTTCACGAGCGGGGTGTTGCCGACGAGGTCGATGACGCTGTTCGCGTACTTCATGTCTCTGGTGTCCTTGGATGGGCCTCGCACCGGATCGCACCCGGCGACGGATGCGGCGCGCTGCGAGAGCGGCGGCTGGGGGCGGTGACGAGCCAGTCTGTGAAGGGAGGGTCGTCGCTCAGCGACGACAACAGGTGGGATTCACGAACACCCCTCCACTCTAGCCCCTCCACGCAGGGCAGGCCCTCCGAGAACGACGAAGGGGTGCCCGGCCTCACGGCCGGACACCCCTCATTCGTGGTGGTGCTTAGTTACCGCGGTGCGCGAAGCGCGAGCGGCGAGCCACCAGCAGCAGTCCGCCGGCCGCGAGCAGCAGCAGCACGCCGCCGCCGAGGAGCGGCGCGACCTGCGCACCCGTGTTCGCGAGCGGGGTGCCCGGGCCACCGGCCGGAGCGGAACCGCCGCCACCGCCGCCGTTGCCTGCTGCAGCGATCGTGACCGTGGAGGTCGCGGCCGCGCTGGTGGCGCCGTCGATCGTCTGCACGGCGGTGATCGTCACCGTGCCCGAGGCGAGCTGGGCGCTGAGCGGGATGGCCCAGGTGCCCTTGGCGACGGTGGCCGGGCCGGCGATCTGGCCGTTGACCCAGATCGTGACGCTGGCGCCGTCGATGCCGGTGCCGGTCACCTGGGTCGGGCCGTTGCCGGCACCGAACTCGGAGCCGTTGGCCGGGCTCGTGATCGCCGGGGCGACCGGCACGACGCTGAACTTCACGCTGACGCTCGGCGAGGTGGAGGCATCCGCTCGGTTCTGCAGGGCCGAGACGGTGTAGCTGCCGTAGCCGAGGTCGACCGGAACGCTCCAGGTACCGGACTGGCTGACCAGAGCGGTGTCGTCGACGTCACCCGAGAGCGTGACCGTGGCGCCGGGCTCACCGGTGCCGGAGATCGCGCTGATCGAGGTCTCGACAGTCTGACCCGAGAACGGCGAGGTGATGACCGGAGCCTTGAGCGGCGCCGGAACGACCTTCACCGAGAAGGTGGTGGCGTCGGACGTGTCGAAGCCGCGCTTGGCGAACACCGAGTACGAAACCGTGCCGGCCTGGCCGGGAGCGGGGAACGACCAGTTGCCGCTGCCGTCGACGGTCACCTCGAAGCTGTCGCCCTGGCTCGGGTCGATCATGAGGGTGGCGCCGGCCGGGCCGGTGCCGCTGATGGTGCCGCCGGTGTAGACGTCGCCGCCGTCGGCGGGCGAGGTCAGCACGGGTGCATCGAGGTACAGAGCGACGGTGTAGCCGTTGGTCAGCGCGAGGCCGGCCTGAAGATCTGCACCCCACATGATGCCGTCTGCGCGCCGGCCGCCGGAGACCACGCCGACAGCGCTGTCACCCTGCAGAATCGCTCCGCCGGAGTCGCCCTCATCGCTGTCGACATCCGTCATGAAGCCGTAGACGAGGTGGCCACTGACGTTGGCCCAGCCGTTGACCGCCTCGACGGTGCCGGAGGTGAAGCCGGTCGTGCGGCCGCTCTTGGAGACGCTTGAGCCGACCGTGGCGCTGCCGACCGAGCGCACCGGAAGGGTGGCCTGCGAGAGGTCCTCGCTCGCGAAGGTCGTCCAGTTGGTCACTTCGGGAAGCGTGGTCAGGGCGTTGTTGTCGATGTCCCAGGCCGAGATGTCGACGCTGTTCACGTCACCCTCCGTGCCGGCCGAGTTGCCCGGGCCGCCGAACTGGCTGAACTGTGCCACGCCGAGCTCCTGTGTGGGGGTGGCGTCGTTGGGGGAGGATGCACCACCGGCCTGGTCGTTGCTCGGCAGCGTGAGGGAGCTCAGTCCGAGCGGGGCGGCTTCGCCGTTGCCGACGCAGTGACCCGCCGAGATGAAGGCCGGGTCACCCTCAGGGCTCCATCCGCTGAAGCCGATCGAGCACAGTCCGGCGGTCGGCGACGTGGGCGTCTCGTAGGCGATGTAGCCCGCGCCACCCACGACATCATCGGCGCTGTAGGCCTCCAGCGGCCCGCTCAGCACCTTCACGACCACGTTGCTCTTCGACTCGACGAGCAACCGCGCTCCGTCGTCGTCAAGCTGGTCGGCCGCTGCCGTGGTGTACACCACGACGTTTCCGTTGCCGTCCTTGGCCACGGCCTGCACCTCGTCGTCGCTGAGCAGCGACTGCGCATAGGCGTCGAATGCGGCGCCCGAGAGCGGAGCGAGCTCGTCGTCGCCGGCCGCGAAGGCTGCCGAGCCGAAGGCTCCGGTCATACCCGCGACCGTGACGGTTCCGATGGCGAGGTACGCCATCCTCTTCCATGTGTTCGTCATATACCCCTGGTCCCTTGTGAAAGGCGGGGGGCGAAGCGCGTGGTGCTCCTCGGAACGGAGACGGCTCCCCCCAGCCGACACCGACCATACACAATCCGTCACTCACAGCACATGGGGAGTTAACCCCCTTGCATGGGGAGTTGGAAAGGCGCTATGCGGCGTCGCCGATCGACAGGACGCCCGCGGCCGCCTGCGCCGCCGCCACCGCCTGGCCCGAGAGCACCCGGCGGTTGTCGAGCTGCTCACCGATCCGGCGTGCGAGCGCGGGATTGCGGCGCACCGCCGCGTCGACCGCATCGCGCGGCACCCGCAGCACCCGAACGGCCCGCGTGGCCGTGGCGACATCGGTGGTCGCCTGCCGGGTGAGGGCGGTCAGGCCCACCGATTCGCCGCGCTCCACGAGCGCGAAGTCGAGCCGGCCCTTGCCGTACGGCGTCGAGAGCTGCAGGGTGCCGTCGAGCACGATCCGGAGGCTGTCGGGCACCGCGCCGATGGGCTGCACGACCTCCCCGGCGCCCCATTGCTCGATCCGGCAGCCCGGGGCGATCTGGTCGAGGTAGTCGCCCTCGAGGCCGAACAACGGCCCGACGTAGGCCAAGGCCTCGCGCACCGTCTCGGGGGTGTTCACCGGATCGGTGGCGTCGCCGTCGAGCGCGAGGTCGTTGCGCCGCGCCGCGTACCAGAGCCAGGCGTAGAAGAGGGAGACCGCCTCGGCCTCGCGGGCGGGACTCACCACCGGCAGGCTCACCGCGTAGGTGGCGTTGCCCTCGTAGCTGACCCCCGGGCGATCGTTCTCGTCCAGCATGGGCAGCTCCGCCGCCACCGACTGCAGCACGGCGGAGACCCGATGCGGGGCATCGTCGGTGCTGAACTTCACGGTCACCGTCGCGACGTACGCCCCGGCGGGCTGGCTGAGATTCGTGAACGAGGCATCCGCGAGCGACGCGTTCGGCACGATCTGGATGCCGTTACCGGTGTCGATGTGCACAGCCCGCCAGTTGACCTCGACCACGCGGCCGCGCCCCGATGGCGTGTCGAGGAAGTCGCCGAGCTTGAACGGCTGCTCGAACAACAGCAGGAGGCCCGAGATCACCGAGCCGACGGCATTCTGCAGTGCGAGGCCGATGACGATGGAGGTCACACCGAGGGCGGCGAACAAGCCACCGACATCCGCTCCCCAGACCCACGAGAAGAGGATGGCGAGGCCCACCAGGATGAGGGCCAGGCGCGCCAGATCGATGAAGATCGACGGCAGCCGCTTCTGCCAGCTGCCCTCGCTGGCGTTGGCGAACAGCGCCACGTTGAAGGCCGACAGTACGAGCAGGATGAGGAGGAACCCGAGCACGGTGCCCACCACCCGCACCCAGTTGAGATCGAACTTCTGGTCGGACGCGAGGGTCAGCAGCACGAACAGCGCGAAGACGGGCAGCACCAGGTTGCGCAGCAGCCGCACCGGCTTGGCCGCCGGGTTGCCCCGGCGCACGAGCACCCCGAGGATCTCGGTGAGCACCACGAGCAGGATCGGCAGCCCGATCGCGAGGCCCACCGCCCAGGGGAACCAGGCTTCCTTCCAGATCTCGGTCATCGCATCCCTCTCAGGAGATCTGCCACACCGCTTGGGGTGCGCCCTTGATCTCGACCGAGGCCACCTCGACCAGCCCGCTGGTGTCGGCCAGTCGGTCGCGCACCCGCTGGGTCAGGAAGATGCCGGGTTTGCCGGCGAGCTCCTGCACCCGGTTCGCCACGCTCACCGCGTCGCCCCACATGTCGTAGGCGATGCTCTCCTTGCCCACGAGCCCCGAGGTCACCGTTCCACTGTCGATGCCGGCGCGGATCGAGACCGCCGCGTCGAACTGGGCGTTGAACCGCTCGACGATGCGCGTGAGCTGCACGGCGAAGTCGACCGTGCGGCGAGCGCTGTCGACCCGCGGCACGATCAAACCGCAGCTGGCCAGGTACCCGGTGCGGAGCGTGCGCACCTTCTCCACTCCCGCTGCCGCTGCGGCGTCGTCGAACTGCCGCATCAGATCGTTCAGGATGGCGAGCTCCCGCTCGGAGTCGAGCGAGTCCGCGAACTCGTCGAAGCCGATCAGGTCGGCGTAGATCACCGTGACGTCCTGATGGTTCTCGGCGATCGTCTCCTCGCCCTCGCGATAGCGCCGCGCCACCTTCTCGGGCATCATGCTGAGCAGCAAGCGGTCGGTCTCCGCCTTCTGCTCGTCGATCAGCTGCTGTTTGACCTGCAGGCTCCGGCTCATGTCGTTGAACGCGACCGAGAGGTCACCGAACTCGTCGCGGGTCTTCGAGGTCACCTCCACACCGAGGTCGCCGCCCGCCACTTGGCGCACGGCACCGACCAGCGTGCGCACCGGGCGCGCGAAGACCTGCGCCAGCAGGAGCGAGAGCAGTGAGACCACGACGATGATGGCCAGGATGGCCAACGCGAGGTTGCGGGTGAAGTCGTCGACGGGCGCGAAGGCCTCGGCGGTCGTGATGCTCGAGACGATCACCCATTGCACCCCGTTGATATCGACCGGCGCGTAGGCGCTCAGCGTCTCCTGACCGAGGTAGTTGGGGGCGATGACGGTGCCGGTCTTCCCCGAGAGGGCGAGTTGCACGGGCAGGGTGTCGACCCGTTGCAGTTGCACGGTGCCGCCCACGTCCACCATCCGCTGGGCGAGATCGGGTGCCGAACCGCCCGCGATCGTGAGCTCGCGGAACGACTCGGGGTCGTCGACGAGCAGCCGGGAGATCGAGCGCATGGTGCGGTCGGGCCCGACCAGGTACGACTCGCCGGTCTGACCGAGGCCGTCCTGCTGCCACCCCTCGTCGCCGGTCATCACCGCGTTGATGGCGTCGATCGGCAGCTGCACCGCGATCACGCCGTTCACGGTGCCACCGTCGCCGATGGGCGACACACCCCACGCCGTGGGCACGCCGAACGAGGGCTGGTACCGGTCGAAGTCGGTGATGGCGGCGTAGTTGACGGTGTTGGAGTTGAGCGCCGCGGAGTACGCGTCGGCGAGGATCGACCCCTTGTACGGCCCGTCGAGCAGGTTGGTGCCGAGGTCGACGCCTTTGAAGACCGAGTAGACCACGTTGCCGTCCGTGTCGAGAATGAGGGCGTCCTCGAACTGGTACCGGTCGACCAGCTCGCGGAAGTAGGGGTTGTACTTCGCCGCGACGGCCGACCAGGCACTGCCGTCGCCGGCGTCGTCGACGAGCGCCGCCGCGTCGTAGTCGCCGGCCGGCGGGGCCGTGTAGAAGTTCTGCAGGTAGACCTGGGCCGCGCTCGTCGGCTCGAACACGTCAGGTGCCGACTCCTGACCGGTGCGCGCCTCGAGCGCGGGAATGAACGAGTCGGCGTAATACGCATCGACGGTCGCCTTCTTCGCGGGGTCGACCGGCTGCCCGTCGAGCTCGGCGAACGCCGCCGCGAACTCGGCGGCGGCCTGATTGCCGGTGGCTCCGCTCGAGTCGAGCACGAGACTCGACTGGATGTTCTGGAACAGCGACTGGATGGCCGTGGTCTTGGCCTCGCGCACGCTCACCAACTGGTCGAACGCCGCGTCACGCAGGCTGTCGCGGCCCGAGACGTAGCCCACGTAGCCGACCACCAGGGTCGAGCCGATGCTCACCGCGAGCAGCATGATGAGCAGCTTCGACTGGATGCCGAGCCCTCGTCGGCCGGAACCCGCGGCTTTCGCCGCCGACAGTGTGAGACGACTCCGCGCCATCGATGTGCCCCCGCACGCTCAGCGTCATCCCCTCGATGACTAAGGGGTAACTCTAATCACATCCGTCACGCGCGGGAAGCGCGAGATCACGCGTTGGCGAGCTGCTGCGCGGAGAGCGCCGCATAGGTGCCGCCGCGGGCGAGCAGTTCGGCGTGCGTGCCGGACTCCACGATGCGGCCCGCATCGACGACGAAGATGACGTCGGCGTTGACGATGGTGGAGAGCCGGTGCGCGATCGCGATGGTGGTGCGGCCGTGCGCCGCGGCGTCGAGCGCATCCTGCACCACGCGCTCGGAGATGGAGTCGAGCGCGCTCGTCGCTTCGTCGAGAATGAGGATGGCCGGGTCTTTCAGCAGCACCCGCGCGATCGCGATGCGCTGCTTCTCGCCGCCCGAGAGCCGGTAGCCGCGCTCCCCCACCACCGTGTCGTACCCGGCGGGGAAGCTCATGATGCGGTCGTGGATGTTGGCGCCCCGCGCCGCCTGCTCGAGCTCCTCGAGGGTCGCGCCGGGCTTCGCGTAGCGCAGGTTCTCGGCGATGGTGGCGTGGAAGAGATAGGTCTCCTGGCTCACGATGCCGAGCCGGTCGATGAGCGACTGGTGCTGCAGGTCGCGCACGTCGAAGCCGTCGATCTTCACGGCGCCCGAACTCGCCTCGTACAACCGCGGCACGAGGTAGGAGACCGTCGTCTTGCCGGCGCCCGACGGCCCCACGAAGGCGGCGAACTGGCCGGGCTGCACGGTGAACGAGACGTCGTCGAGCGTCGGATGCTCGGGCTCACCGTCGGGGTAGACGAAGCTCACGTGCTCGAACTCCACCCGGCCGGCCTCGCTCGAGGGTGGCAGCGTCATCGCATCCGCCCGGTCGGTGATGGCGGGCTTGAGGTCGAGGTACTCGAAGATGCGGGCGAACAGTGCGCCGCTCGTCTGCAGGTCGAGCCCCACCCGCATGAGGCCGAGGAGCGGCCACATCAACCGGGCCTGCACGGTGGTGAACGCCACGATCGTTCCGGCGGTGATGTCGACGCCGCCGTTGATGAGGTAGCCCGACACGAGGTAGACGATGGCCGGCACGATCGACAAGAAGATCTGCACGATGGCGAAGAACCGCTGACCGCTCATCTGCTGCCGCACCTGCAGGCGGATCTGGTTGTCGTTCTCGTCGGAGTAGCGCGCCACCTCGGTGGCCTGCCGGTTGAAGCTCTTGGCCAGCAGGATGCCCGAGACGCTCAGCGTCTCCTGCGTGATGGCCGTCATGTCCGAGAGCGACTCCTGGGTCTGCGCCGCGATGCGCGCCCGCACCTGGCCGACCCGTCGCTGCACGAAGACGAGCAAGGGCATCAGCACGACCGCCACCACGGTCAGCTGCCAGCTCAGCAGGAGCATCGCCACGAGCGCCGCGATGACGGTGACTGTGTTGCCGAGCACGCTCGACACGGTGTTGGTGAGCACGCTCGCCACACCGCCGACGTCGTTCTGCAGCCGGGACTGGATGATGCCGGTCTTCGTGCGGGTGAAGAACGCCAGCTCCATGCGCTGCAGGTGACTGAACAGGCGGATGCGCAGATCGCCCATCACCCGGTTGCCGACCTTCGCGGTGAGGTAGGTCTGCCAGACGCCGAGCGCGGCCGAGACGATCCAGATCAGCACCATCAGGCCGACGAGCTCGACGAGCACCGGGATGTTCGGCGTGCCGGCCGGCGGGAAGAGGCCGAGGTCGAAGGCCTGCTGGGTGAGCAGCGGCGGCAGCACCGTGAGGCCCGCGGTGATGAGAACGAGGATGCCCGTGGTGATGAGTGCCGCGCGGTAGGGCAGGAACAGCGTGGAGATGCGCTGAAGGAGGTGCGGGATCTTCGGCGCCTCGGCGTTGGCCGCGCGCTGCGCCCGGGCGTCGCCGCCCGACACGCGGCCGCCACCGCCCGCGCGCGCGACGCCGCCGGCGGCCGCCACCGCGCTCATCCGGCCGCCGCCGCCCACTCCGCTCACAGGCTCACCCTACGCCCGGCCGCCGACACCCTCGCCGCGCTTCGCGCACGGCGGAACTCACCCCTTCGCGAGCACCCCCGCGAGCCCGTCGAGGATCATCTGCCAGTTGCCCGAGGAGTGCTCGGCGGCCGCCGCGTCGGCGTTGTTGTCCTGCTCGACCGAGACGCGCGTGCCGCTCTCGACCTCCTCGATCAGGTAGGTGACCGTCTGGTAGTTCTCCGGCGCATCCGCCTTGCCGCTCATCGGGCTGAAGAAGCTGGTCACGAGCCGCCGCGGTTCGTCGACCTCGAGCACCTGCCCTTTGTCTTCGTAGGTCTTGCCCTCCCACTCGCCCGCGTAGGTGATGGGACTGCCCACCTGCCAGTCGGTCGACACGGTGGTGCCGAAGAAGTACTCCTTCACGATCGCCGGGTCGGTCAGCGCCCGCCACACCTCGGCGGGCGTCGCCTCCACCACGACGCTCGCGCGGGCGATCGTGTCGTCAGGATTCTGCATGGTCGTTTCCTTCCCTCGAATCCATCGTCGGCACGATGCCCGCGCGATGCTTGAACGAACGCGACAACTACCCCTTCGTCGAGCCCGCCAGGAGGCCGCGCACGAAGAATCGCTGCAGGGCGAAGAACACGATCAGCGGCACCACGATGGCCACGAACGCACCCGCCGTGAGCAGGTACCAGTCCTGACCGCGCGACCCGGTGATCTCGGCCAGCAGCTTGGTGATCGGCGCCACCGAGCCGTCGGCGAAGATGAGCGCCACGAGCAGGTCGTTCCACACCCACAGGAACTGGAAGATCGCGAACGACGCCAGCGCCGGCATGGTGAGCGGCAGGATGATGCGGAAGAAGATCTGCCCGTGCCCTGCGCCGTCGACGCGCGCCGCCTCGATGACCTCGCGCGGGATCTCCGACACGAAGTTGTGCAGCAGGAAGATGGCGAGCGGCAGCGCGAAGATCGAGTGCGCGATCCACACCTGCGAGAAGGTGCCCGCCGACGGGATGCCGGAGAAGATCCAGTCGTCGCCCACCGCGACACCGCGCGAGAACAGCGACAACAGCGGCACGAGCGCCATCTGGATCGGCACGATCTGCAGCGCGAAGACCCCGATGAACAGCCAGTCCTTGCCCTTGAAGTCGATCCACGCGAAGGCGTAGGCCGCGAGCGAGGCGATGACCAGCGGGATGAGCGTGGCCGGAATGGTGATGGCGATCGAGTTCACGAACGACGAGGCGATCGTGACCTGCGAGTTACCGGCCTGGAGCACGTCGGCGTAGTTGTCGAGCGTGAAGCCCCAGTTGCTGAAGATGGTCCACCAGCCGGTGGTCTGGATGTCGTTCCGCTCGCGGAACGACGAGATGAACAGACCGAAGGTGGGGATGGTCCACAGGATCGCGATGATGAGCGCCGCGATCGTGGCCCCGCGGCTGGTCAGCCGGCGCTTGGTGCGCCGGGCGGCCGTCTCCTCACGCTCGATCTCGCGTTCGCCACCGCGGAGCTGCTTCTTGGTGGTCGGGTCGACCGGCAGGTCGATCGGCTGCACGGCGCTCATCGGATCTCCCTCTGCTTCTTGATCTGCCGGGCGTTGTAGATGACGATCGGCATCACGAGGATGAACAGGATCACGGCGAACGCCGCGCTCCGCCCGTACTCGAAGTTCTTGAACTGGGTGTACATCTCGTTCGCCAGCACGCTGGTGTCGTTGGCGCCCGCGGTCATGGTGCGCACGATGTCGAACACCTTGAGCGACGCGATCGAGATCGTGGTGATCACCACGATGAGCGACGAGCGGATGCCCGGCACGGTGACGTTGATGAAGCGCTGCCACGCGTTGGTGCCGTCGAGTTCCGCCGCCTCCAGCTGCTCGGTGGGCACCCCCTTGATGGCCGCGGAGAGCACGACCATCGCGAATCCGGTCTGGATCCAGATGAGCACCACGATGAGGAAGAAGGTGTTCCAGGGCGAGCCCGCCAGCCACTGCTGCGGCTGACCGCCGAGCCACACCACGACCTGGTTGAGCAGACCGATCTGGTTCTGGTCCTCCGGGCGGTAGGTGTACACGAACCGCCAGATGATCGACGCGCCCACGAAGGAGATGGCCATCGGCATGAAGACGAGGATCTTGAAGAACTTCTCACCCCGGCTCTTGTCGATGAACACCGCGTAGGCGAGACCAAAGATGGTGGAGAGCGTCGGTACCACGAGCACCCAGATGATGGTGTTGAGGATGACGCGGAGGTTCTGCGGGCTGGTCAGCACCCAGACGAAGTTGTCGAACCCGACAAAGTTGCCGCGGCTGGAGAACAGCGAGTCGATGGCGGTCTTGATGGTGGGGTAGATGAGGCCGACCAGCAGCAGGATGATCGCGGGAGCGAGGAATCCGAAGAGCTGGAACAGGTAACCCGCACCCTGCTTGGAGCGCTTGTCGAGCCAATAGAACAGCAGGCCCAGGGCCGCGGCGATGAGGGCCGCCCACCAGACCGACCCGATCAACACCAGCGCCAGGAACGGCGCGATGATGCAGACGGCGAGCCGGATGATCGTGTACATGCGGCCGCTGCGCGGCGCGATCTCGATGAAGAACAGGAGCAGCGCCACCACGGCCGCGAAGGCCAGGATGACGATGGGAATCTGGGCGAGTGGCGGTAGTCCCCCGACCCAGAGCAAGAACTCTGACATGACAACCTTTCGAGTGCGACAGTGAACTCAGTGCAGGTCCGGCGCACCTGGGCGCCGTGCCTGACACCGTACCGGTACACCGAGGCCGCCCGAAAGAACTTTTCGGGCGGCCTCGACGTAGAGGGGGCGCTACTCGGTAGGCCAGCCCGCTTCGATCTGCGTCAGCACCTCTTCTTGCGGGGTGCCGTTGATCCAGTCGACCATGCCCTTCCAGAAGGTTCCGGCGCCGACGGCACCGGGCATCAGGTCACTCGCGTCGAACCGGAACGTGGTGTCCGGGTCCTGGAGGATCTTGATGGCCTGCTGCAGGATGGGGCTCTTCGCGTTGGCCGGGTCGAGACCCTTGTTCGCGGAGATGACGCCACCGAGCGACACGCGGCTGTTCGCCCACTCGGGGCTCGAGAGGTACTCCTGCACCTTGACGGTGTCGGCGTCGTTCGAGAAGGCGCCGACGATCTCGCCACCACCCGTGACGGCGTTCTCACCGGAGGTGACCGGCGGGGTGATGAAGGCCCAGATGTCGGCGTCGGGGCCGACGGTGGCGCCGGCGTCGGTGAGGAAGCCGTCGAAGAACGAGGCCTGGTGGGTGAGCGAGCAGGTGCCCTGCGCCATGCCGGTCGCCACGTCACCGAACTCGGTGCTGTTGATCGACTTCACGTCGCCGTAGCCCGCGTTGACGTAGTTCGGGTCGAGCAGGATGTCGCCGACCGAGTCGAAGGCCTCGGAGATCTTCGGGTCGGTGAACTTGACCTCGTTCTTCACCCACTGGTCGTAGACGTCGGGGCCCGACTGCCGCAGCACCAGGTCTTCGACCCAGTCCGTGCCCGGCCAGCCGGTGGCGTCGCCCGAGCCGAAGCCGGCGCACCAGGGCTGCTTGCCGAGGGTGGACTGCATCTTCGCGGTGAGGTCGAGCATCTCCTGGTAGGTCTTCGGGACCTCCCAGCCGTTGTCGGCGAACTGCTTCGGCGAGTACCACACGAAGCCCTTGACGCTCGCCATGAGCGGGGCGCCGTAGAACTTGTCGTCGACGGTGCCGTAGGCCTTCCAGTCGCTCGACCAGTACTCGTCGGCGTTCTTCTCGACGCCGTCGGGAGCCTCTTTGATGAAGCCGCGCGAGGCGAGGTCGGCGAGCAGACCCGGCTGCGGGAAGATCGCGAGGTCGGGCGGGTTGCCACCCTGGGCCCGGATGCCGATCTGCGACTCGAACTCCTTCGACGATTCGTACTGGATGTCGATGTTGTTCTCTTTCTCCCAGTCCGCCCAGGACTGTTCGAGAAGCTCGGCTTCGGTGTCGGCGATGGTGCCGTAGACCGTCACGACTCCGTCAGCCTTACCGGAGTCGCCTGCGTTGCCCCCTCCCGCGCCGCCGGAACAGCCGGCGAGAGCGAGGCCGAGGCCCGCCGCGATTGCGATGGGTGCTGTGACCCGGCGGTGCAAGGTTGCCCGCATTTCTCCTCCTCGTTGAGTGGTTGCCCCTGTTGTGGTGCCAGCCGGGGCGTTGTGTAGGGAAACCTTTCCATAACTCACAGCAAATCTCAACCCACTCGCACGACTTCCCCCGAAGGTAACGATTTGGTTGCAGAGAGCGCTCTCACTCGACATTCGGGCGATCATCGCTGTGGAACGGATTTCCATCGCGACGGCCACCGCGGGCTATGATTCTGGAAGCGTTTGCAGACGAGGAGGTCGAGCGTGTCGGGGATCGAGGACGTGGCCAATCTGGCCGGGGTGTCGAAGGCCACGGTCTCCCGCGCCTTGAGCGGTCGAGGCTATGTCTCCGCCGATACACGGATGCGCGTGTCCCAGGCCGCGGCGAGCCTCGGATACGTCGTGTCCTCCAGCGCATCGAGCCTCGTCACCGGGCGCACCAACAACGTGGGCGTGATCATCCCGGTCATCAACCAGTGGTTCTTCGGGAGCATCCTCGAGGGGGTCGAGCGCGCGCTGGTCGACCGCGGCTACGACATGATGCTCTACAACCTCACGAAGTCGCACGAGGAACGCGCGCGCGTCTTCGAGTACTTCCTGGTGCGCAAGCGGGTCGACGCGGTGATCGCGGTGACCCTCGAGATCACCCCCGACGAGACGCAGCGCCTGCTCGCGCTCGGCAAGCCGATCGCCGGCATCGGGGGCGCCCTGGAAGGCGTGCCCACGCTCAGCATCGACGACGTCGCGGCGGCCCGCCTGGCGACCGAGCACCTGCTGCTGCTCGGCCACCGCGACATCATGCACGTCGGCGGCGACATCGACGAGCAGATGGACTTCCATGTGCACTCGAAGCGGCTGAAGGGCTTCATGGAGGCGCTCACCGCGGCGGGTGTCGCCTACGACCAGGACTCCTACGTGGCGACCCGATTCGACATCCCGAGCGCGTACCGCGTCGGCAAGCAGATCCTGGGCGACCCGCGACGGCGGCCCACGGCGATCTTCGCGGCGGCCGACGAGGTCGCGATCGGCGTCATCCTCGCCGCCCGCGAGCTCGGCATCTCAGTGCCCGACGACCTCTCGGTGATCGGCATCGACAACCATCCGCTGGCGGAGATGTTCGGCCTGACCTCGATCGAGCAGCGACCCGATCTGCAGGGTGAGCAAGTGGTGGCGTGGGTCATCCGGCAGTTGGAGGAGCCGGGCTGGTCTCCCCCGGCCAGTCACACCGTGCTGCCGGCAACCCTCATCATGCGTTCGTCGACGGCGCGCCCCCGTCCGCGAAGCGGCTGAGGTCGGGCAGCACGAATTCGCCGCCGTCGCGCTCGATCGGGAGTTCGGCCACGACCGCCGCCCCGTCCGTCGGAATGGCGCCGTGGATGTGCGGGAACCCCGGCGTCTCCTCGGTGATCTCGAGCCCGTCGGCGCGCAGCGCGTCGGCATCGAGCACGATCAGCAGCAGGCCGAAACGGATGTCGGAGTAGAACTCGTCGAGCACACCGCGCACCCCGTCGAGCCGCACCGCGTGCACGAATCCGGCCTCGTCGAGGCTCACGCCGCGCGTGGAGACGACGTATTCGCCGAGGTTGCGTGCCGATTCCCAGTCGTCGACGATTGCGACGTGTGCGATCAGAGCCATCCACTCCTCCTTATTGACACTTCACAGTATCATTGAGCTGGAGGAAAGGACAGCGGATGGCGAAGCGGGGGCGGGCGACAGCCGACGAGCGCGCCGAGCGGCGGGAACGCATCCTGGACGCCGCCGTCACGGCCTTCGCGCTCCGGGGTTTCAGCGCCGCGAGCCTCGACGAGATCGCCGCCGCCGCCGGGGTGACCAAGCGCACCCTCTACGTCGACATCGGCGACAAGGCCGCGCTGTTCGCGGCGGCCGTCGAACGTGAGCACGACCGCATCCGGGCGGTGGCGACGGATGCCGGCTCCCTCGCCGACGTGGCGACCGAGCTCGTCGTGGTGCTGCACTCCGACAGCGCGGTGGCGCTCCACCGTTCGGTGATCGCCGAAGCGCCCCGCTTCCCCGCCCTGGCGCGCACCTTCTACGAGACGGGCCCGCAGCACTCCATCGACCTGTTGTCGCGCTACCTGCCCGATTCGCCGGCGATCACGGCCACCGCGACCGCGCTCTACTCACTCCTGCTCGGCGAGCCGCACCGCCGCCGCCTCCTGGGCCTCGTCCCGGCGCCCACGCGCCTCGAGTCCCGTGCCCTGGCGACGACCGCCCTCGCCCAACTCCTCGCGCCTTAACGGCGGATGCCCCGAGCCAGTGGCCCGGGGCATCCGTCTGTACCGCGAGACTACTTGAGGGTGACGGTGGCGCCAGCCTCTTCGAGCTGAGCCTTGGCCTTCTCGGCGGTCTCCTTGTTGGCGCCCTCGAGGACGGCCTTGGGAGCGCCGTCAACGAGAGCCTTCGCCTCACCGAGGCCGAGGCTGGTGAGGGCGCGCACCTCCTTGATGACCTGGATCTTCTTGTCGCCGGCAGCCTCGAGGATGACGTCGAAGGAGTCCTTCTCCTCAACCTCTTCAGCAGCAGCGCCACCGCCGGCAGCGGCGGGGCCGGCAACGGCGACGGGGGCGGCCGCGGTGACCTCGAAGGTCTCCTCGAACGCCTTGACGAACTCGCTCAGCTCGATGAGCGTGAGCTCCTTGAACGCGTCAAGCAGTTCCTCGGTGGAAAGCTTTGCCATGATGTTCTCCTTGTTTGGTAGTTAGTACAACCGCTGATGAGCCGGGGCTCAGGCAGCGGACTCCTGCTTCTCGCGCAGCGCATCGACCGTGCGAACGGCCTTCGACAGCGGTGCGTTGAAGAGATATGCGGCACCGAACAGCGAAGCCTTGAAGGCACCGGCGAGCTTCGCCAGCAGAACTTCACGGGATTCGAGATCGGCGAGCTTGGTGACCTCTTCGGCGGAGAGAGGGTTACCGTCGAAGTAACCACCCTTCACGACCAGCAGAGGGTTAGCCTTGGCGAAGTCACGCAGCGACTTGGCGACGGCCACGGGGTCACCGTGGACGAAAGCGATCGCGGACGGACCGGCGAGCTCGTCGTCGAACGACGAGATGCCGGCGTTGTTCGCCGCGATCTTGGTCAGCGTGTTCTTCACCACGGCGTATGACGCGTGCTCACGGATGTTTCCGCGCAGCTGCTTGAGCTGGGCGACCGTGAGACCGCGATACTCGGTCAGCAGAACGGCGGTCGAGCTCTGGAAAAGTTCCGTGAGCTCGGCAACCGAGGCTTCCTTGTTCGCCATGGCGCTCCTAGTGATGATTGGTTTCGGCCGGAGTGACCACCGTGCGACGCGAGGCGAGAACGAAAAAAGCTCCGGCGCAGGAGGCCGGAGCTGGGAACACACGCGAGCGTGGAACTGACTACGTACACCTGCGCAGGTCTTCGCTCTCGCGAAACTTCGATTCGGATGCGGGCACCCGAATGACCGGCGGTCTTTGGCCTCGTACAGACTAAACGGCCCGCGCCCCCGATGCAAATCAGGGACGCGGGCCGCCGGTGCGCCGGGTGCTACACCCGTCGGTTGCCGGTGATGGCGCGGACGATGAAGACGATCACCGCGAACACCAGGAGGATCAGACCGATCCAGAGCAGGAAGTTCAGGGTCTGCACGAAACCGCCGGTGAACAGCAGGATCACCGCGATGATGGCGATGATGATGAGCAGGATGTTCATGGATTCCATACCTTTCGGGACTCGGGCACACGACCCTCGGCCAATTCGACCTGAATTCGAACGTACCCCGATCGGGGCACAAACGGATTCGTGATTTGAGTAGAAATTGCTCAGGCGGCTAGAGCGCGCTCTGCGCCCACACTGGACGCGATGTCCGCCGCCCCACCCCGAGCCCTCGAACCGGTGCTCCTGGGCGCGATCGGGATCTGGGCCCTGTACCAGGCCTTCGGCAACCTCGGCGCCGCGAACCTCAATGCCGACGAGCCCGTCTACATCCCTGCCGGGTGGGCCTATGTGCACGGCGACTTCGGGTCGAACCCCGAGCATCCGCCCACCGCGAAGCTCATCATCGGCCTGGCCCAACTCGCCCTCGGCCCCGGCGTCGTCCCGGCGCGCGTCGCCGTCGGCATCGCGGTGATCGCGGGTGGCGTGCTGCTCTACCTCTGGCTCCGTGCGGAGATCGGATGGGCCGGGGCGCTCTGCGGCGCGGGAGCCTGGTTGCTGCTGCCGCACGGCGTCACGAGCGGGGTGCGGATCGACCGGTTCGCGCTGCTCGACCCGTTCATGGCGGTGTTCGCCCTCGCGGCGTTCGCTGCGGCGTGGCGGTGGTACCGCACCGGCTCGTGGCTCTGGCTGACGCTCTCCGCGCTCGCCATGGCACTGTCGGTCACCTCGAAAGTGCCATCGGCGGCGATGGTGCCCGCGCTCGTCCTGCTTCCCGTGTTACGCGCTCTGCCGGCGCTCCGCCGCCCGCGCGTTCGACCGACACTCCGGCGAGAGCGGATGCGGCGGGCGCGGGCGGTTCGAGCCGCCGCGGCTGCCATCGCCGTCTTCACCACGGTCATGCTCGCGGTGGTCACCCTCGTGTACCTGCCGGCCGGCTTCGTCGACTCGTTCCTCACCATGCTGCGCTTCCAGACGGCACACAACACCGCTGGGCACCTGGTCGCGTTCGCCGGGCTCGCGACGACGCATCCGCCCTGGTGGGCGAACCTCGTCTTCGCGGTCGACGGCATGGGCGTGGCCGCTGTGGTCGCGCTCGCCATCGGTGCCGTTGCCGCGTTCGCCGGGTCTCGCGCCGCGCTGGCGCTGCCCGTTCTGCTCGGCGGTGCCGTGCTGCTCGAGTGGGTGTTCCAGTTCGCGGTGTCGTCCGTGGCGCTGCCGCACTACTACTACGCCTGGGTCTGGCCGCTCTGCGCCCTGTTCGGGCTCGGCATGGCCAACCTGGTCCGCCTCGCCCGGGCCCAGCGGCGGGCAGCCCGGGCCGGGGCGCGCGTGCTCGTCGTCGCATCCGTCGCCCTGGCGCTCGGTGCTGCGGCCTTCACCTCGAAGGCGATCGCAGCCGAGCGCCCGCGCGACATGGCGCTCGTGCTCCCGGAGCTGAAGCGACTGGGGGTGCCGACGGGAGCCGTGCTGGTGGGCGGAATGGCCGACTGGGAGTACCTGCCCTACCTCGACGGCCGCGGGGTGACCGCCGCCGACAGCCCGGGTGTCGTGGCGATCGCGCTGAAGCACGAGCTGCGCTTCCCGGTCGACCCGGCCGTGACGGCACTGCTGCACGCCGCGGGTGGGCACTACCGGCGCATCCGGCTCGACGACGTCACGCTCTACCTCGACGAGCGTGCGGTGCTCAGCCCTGCAACGGGATCGTGACGGTGAACACGGTCTCGCCCGGGTCGCTCCGCACCGTCACCGCACCGTTGTGCGCCGCCACCACCGCCGACACGATCGCAAGCCCCAGCCCCGTGCTGCCGGCGTGCCGCGACCGCGACGCATCGCCGCGCACGAACCGCTCGAACAACGTCGGCAGGAGCTCGGGCGCGATGCCCGGGCCGTCGTCGGCGACGGTCACCACGGCGACGGATCCGCCCTCCCGCGCCTCCGCCCCCACGCCCACGCGCACCGTGGTGCCCGCCGGCGTGTGCACCCGGGCGTTGGCGAGCAGGTTCGTGAACACCTGGTGCAGCCGGTGCGCGTCGCCGGCCACCAGCACGGGCTCCTCCGGCAGGTCGAGCTCCCAGGCGTGATCAGGCCCCGCCACGTGCGCGTCGCTCACGGCGTCGACGATCACCAGCGAGAGGTCGACCTCGGTGAGGTCGAGCTCAGGCTTGGCGTCGAGGCGTGCCAGCAACAGCAGGTCTTCGACGAGAGTGGTCATGCGCGTCGCCTCGGACTCGATGCGGTTGAGCGAATGCGCGACCTCCTCAGGCAGCTCGGGCGCGGTGCGGCGGGTGAGCTCGGCGTAGCCACGGATGCTCGCGAGCGGCGTGCGCAACTCGTGGCTGGCATCGGCCACGAACTGTCGCACCCTGTGCTCGCTGCGCTGACGGGAGGTCAGCGCGCTGGCGACGTGTTCGAGCATCCGGTTGAAGGCCAGACCCACCCGGCCCACCTCGGAGCGGGGATCGGTGTCGCCGGCCGGGACTCGCTCTGCCAGGGCGACGTCGCCCCGATCGAGCGGCAGTTCGGCCACGCGGGTCGCGGTGGCGGCGACCCGGTCGAGCGGGCGCAGCGCGAGCCGGATGATGAGGAGACCGGCCACTCCCGCGAGCGCCATCGCACCCGCCGTGACCAGCACGATCACGATCACGAGCTGGGTGACCGTACTGTCGACGTCGGCGAGCGGCAGCCCCGTGACGAGGATGTCGCCAGCCGACGTGACGGTGCGGCCTTCGACCCGGTAGGCGCCGAGCCCGTCGATGGTGACGCTCGTCGGAGCAGTGGGCGCCAGGCTGAAACCGCCGCCGCCGACCGGCCCCGATTGGGTGGTCGATTCGCCGGCCACCCCGTCGAGGGCCGCGAGCTGCGCAGAGGTGAGTTGCTGCAGCTGACCAGCGTCGTCGAGCACGTAGCCGTTGGTGGCGACGCCGGCCGAGACCAGCGCGACCACGGTGCCCGCTGCCTGACCGAGCGAGATCCCCGGCTGCGGACCGGAACCCTGAGCCTGAGTCGTGAGAGAGAAGACGGCGCGATCGGAGGCCTCGTTCACCTGCGAGTCGAGGCGGTCGAGCAGGAAGCCGTTCAGGGCGATCGTGCTGACCACGCCGATCACCAGACCCGCCAGCGCGATCAGCCCGAGCACGCTGAGGATGAGCGTGCGCCGGATGGTCACGGCGTCGCCTCGGGTGCGCCGGGCGCGCCGGGCGTGCCGGGCCGGGCGCTCACAGCGCGGGCTTCAGCAGGTAGCCCGCGCCGCGGACGGTGTGGATCATGGCGGGGCGCCCCGCATCCACCTTCTTGCGGAGGTAGGAGATGTAGATCTCCACCACGCTCGATTTGCCGCCGAAGTCGTAGCTCCACACCCGGTCGAGGATCTGCGCCTTGCTCAGCACCCGACGCGGATTGCGCATGAGAAAGCGCAGCAATTCGAACTCGGTCGCCGTGAGCTCGATCGGCTCGCCGGCCCGGAACACCTCGTGGCTGTCCTCGTTCAGCTCGAGGTCGCCGACGGTGACGACCGGGTCGTCGGCGTCGGCCACGACGAGGGTGGAGCGGCGGATGAGACCGCGCAGCCGCGCCACGAGCTCTTCGAGGCTGAACGGCTTCGTCACGTAGTCGTCGCCACCGGCGGTGAGGCCCGCGATGCGGTCGTCGAGGGCATCCTTCGCGGTGAGGAAGAGAACCGGGGTCTCGTGACCGTCGTTGCGCACCCGCTGCAGCACCTGCAGGCCGTCGATGTCGGGGAGCATGACGTCGAGCACGATCACGTCGGGGCGGAACTCGCGCGCGATCGTGATGGCCTGGCGGCCCTCGCTCGCCGTCTTGACCTCCCAGCCCTCGTAACGCAGCGCCATCGAGAGCAGATCGGTGAGGGTGTTCTCGTCGTCGACGACCAGGGCACGCACCGGCGAGCCGTCGGCTCGGCGCAGCTTGGGCTGCTTCGCGGTGGCGGAGGAGGTGCCGGAGATGAGGGATCGGTCGATGGTCACTCTTCCAGTATTGATAGCCGGCTATGAGAAAGCTATGAGGCGTCGATACGGCCGCTGTGAATCCCGGCACGCGTGCGCGGGGACGCGGCGCGTGGCGGGCAGCGATGTCGGCGCGACGAGGGACAATGGGTCGGTGACCGATCTCATGCTCTCCTTCCCCTGGGAGACCGACGACGACGTCGCGCCCGAGCCGGCCCGGCCCGCGCACCTCGCGCGCGTCGTCGCGGAATCGACGAACCGGGTGGCCTGGCTGCGCGCCCGCAGTCGTGGCATCACGGCGACGGATGTCGCGCGGCTCTCGAGCGAGGGCGCCGTCGCGACGGTCGCGTGGGAGAAGCTGAACGGCACCGGCTTCACCGGCAACGCGTTCACCGACCACGGGCGGGCGCGGGAGCCCGCGATCGCGGCCTGGGTGCAGCAGGAGCACGCGATCGAGCCGAGCTTCGCGCTGTTCCACGCCGAGCGCGAGCGGCGGCACCTGGCCACGCCCGACGGCATCCGGGTGGCCGCCGATGGCGCGCTCGAACTCGCCGAGATCAAGACGACCTCGAAGCCGTGGTCGCGCATCCCGCGCGGCTACCTCCGTCAGGTCTGGTGGCAGCAGTACGTCTTGGGTGCTGAACGCACGCTCGTGGTGTGGGAGCAGCATCGCGATTTCGTGCCGCTCGGCGAGGAGCCGCGGTGCCAGTGGGTCGATCGCGACGAGTCGCAGATCGAGCTGCTCGTGCGCCGGGCCGACCGGGTGCTGGCGTGGATGCGCGGCGAGCGATAGCGGTCGGCGTTCCGTGACACTGCTGCTGTTGCACGGGCTCGGAGGCGACCGCGCGCAGCCCCTGTCGTTGTTCGGCCCGATCGTGCCGCCCGGCACCCACGTGCTCGCCCCGGACGTGCGGGGTCATGGGGAACGCAACGAGACCGGCCCGGTGGCGGCCTTCACCCTCGACGCTCTCGCCGACGACATCGCCGCGCTCGTGACGAGGGCTCAGGATGCGGATGGGCACCGGGGCGAGCCGGTCACTGTCGTGGGCATCTCGATGGGAGCGGCGATCGCCCTGCGACTGGCCCTCCGCGGGCTGGTCGAGATCGACCGCGCGGTCTTCGTGCGCCCGTCGTTCACCGATGTGCCACTCCCCCACAACCTGCGCGCCTTCCCCGTCATCGGCGAGCTGCTCGCCGACCGCGGCCCGACCGCGGGTGAGGCGGCGTTCCTGCGCACCGAGCTCTACGCCGAGACGCTCGCGGAGTCCCGGCTCGGGGCGGCCGGGCTCGTGCAGCAGTTCCGTTCCGCGCGCGCGGCCGAGCGGTCGGCGCGACTGATCGAGATCCCGCGGTCGGCTGCGTTCAGCGACGACGAGGACCTCGGCGCGCTTGCGGACGAGATCGACGTCGCGATCGCCTGGGCGCCGGTCGACCCCGTGCATCCGGTGTCGGTGGCGGAGCTGTGGATGGATGAGTTGGCCGGAGCCGCGAGCATTCCGCTGCCGGCCCGCGATGACGGCTACCCGCAGCACGTCGCTGCCACCCGCGCGGGTGTCGCCACCTGGCTCGGCTGGGCCTGAGACGAAACGCTCGGCGGTCCCGCGGTGTCGGCGTCTAATCGCCGACAGGAAGGGACGGGCCCCGTGGGCTCGAGATCGATGCGCGCGCGGCCGCCTCGGCCTCGAACACCCGCTTCGTGCGCCGCGCGGGCGCCGAGGCGGATGCACGACCACGGAGCGCGGACAACGAGACGTCACCGGCTGCAGGCGCAGCCCCAGGCGCAGCCACAGGCCGCGTATCGCGGAGCGCGGCCCAGGCCAGGTCGCGGCCTACGGCCACGGCGAGGAAGGCCGCCAGCCCGACGAGCCAGAGCAGCGCGATCGTGGTGGCGACGAGCTCGAGCACGCCGCCGACCTGGGTGCCGAACCGCAGCAGCGACAACAGACCACCGGCACCCGCGATCACCGCCACCGCGACGGCCGCTCCGAACGAGAAGCGGGCGAGAGCGCGGAAGCGCCGGTCGGTGGCGACTTGCAGCATCACGAAGGCGGCGGCCGCGAATCCGATCACGGCGCATCCGGTGTGGATGAAGTCCTGCCAGGTGAACGCCGATCCGACCGGGAGCGGGCAGCCGATCGTGCAGGTGACCTGCGACGCGACCCCGAAGGCGGCCGCCGCACCGGCGAGCACGGCGACCGGAGGCACCGACGCGAGCCAGCGGATGCGGGGCCGAAGCGGCGGGGCGCACACGGCGACGAGCAGGGCCGCGACCGCCACCTGCACCATCCCCCAGCGGAACACCTCAGCGGTCGGTTCGCCGCTCGCGCCAAGTTCGCTGACGTAGAGGAACCGTGTGGCGGAGAGCCGGGCGGCCCAGATCAGAGCGAGCCCATCGGCAGCGAGCAGCGCCGCGGCGATCAACCCGATCAGGCGCGCGACCGGCAACGGGCGCCGACGGGCTGGACTCATGGATCGGGTCTCTTTCCTGCGGGCCGACGATGCGCGCGGCGGGTGTCGAAGTTACTGAATGTTAACGCCGTCCGGGTGAGTTTGCACCCCAGTGACCTGACCGTAACACCGGCGAATCATTCACGGCTTACCGTGGGATCAGCCAGCAGGTGACGCAGTGCAGCGGGTTTCCCGAGCCCCGGAGCGTGTCAACAAGATCGACGGAAGGCACACAGGGATGATCGAGCACCGCAGCGGATCGACGGCGACCTCGAGTCCGACTCTCACTCACCCGAGCACCATGCGGGCAGCGGTCGCGACGACCGCCGGCGGGCCGGAGGTGCTCGAAGCCTCCACCGTGCCGACGCCGGTGCGCGTGAACTCCGAGGTGCTGGTGAAAGTCGCCGCAGCGGGTGTGAACCCGCTCGATGCGAAGACCCGCGCGGGGCGGGGCGTTGCCGCGGCCCTCGAGGGATGGCCCTGCATCCTCGGCTACGACTTCTCGGGCGTGGTGGTGGAGACGCCGTACGCCGCGCATCCGCTGAACGTCGGCGACGAGGTGTTCGGCATGATGTCGGTGCCGCGCGGCGCCGGATCGTATGCCGAGTACGTGTCCGTGCCGAGCCTCCAGGTGGCCCGGGCGCCGAAGTCGCTCTCGCTGATCGAGGCGGCCGGTGTGCCCCTGGCCGCGCTCACCGCATGGGGCATGGTGGTCGAGATCGCGAAGGCGCACGAGGGCCAACGGATGCTCATCCACGCGGCCGCCGGTGGGGTGGGGCACTTCGCGGTGCAGTTCGCCACCTACTTCGGAGCTCGCGTGGCCGCGACGGGGTCGACCCGCAACGTGAATTGGTTGCGCGAGCTGGGTGCCTCGACGGTGATCGACTACACCGCCGGCCGCTTCGAAGACCAGCTCTCCGACCTCGACGTGGTGATCGACCTCGTGGGCAACGTGCACGACGACACCGGCTCCCGCTCGCTGTCGGTGCTCCGGCCGGGGGGCTTGATCATCAACGCTCCGACCGGCAGCTGGCCCGAGTTCGAAGACGAGGCCACGGCAGCCGGGATGCGGGCCACGACGTACAAGGTCGCCCCGGACGCCGCCACCCTCGCCGTGATCGCTCGCCTGATCGACTCGGGCGATGTGCGCGTTCATGTCGACCGCACCTACCCGCTGGCGGCAGCGGCTGACGCGCATCGCGACCTCGAGGCCGGCCACACCCGCGGCAAGCTCGTGCTCCAGGTCGGCGACCTTCCGTTCTGACCCGCGCCGCGACCTGACCAGCCGCGATCTGACCTGCCGAGACGGCTCGGGCCGGGGACGGGGAGGTGTGGTGGTCAGCATCGCGCCAGCGCGTCGACGCCGGGGCCGAGCGTCTTCGGACCACCGAGGATGACAATCTCTGCCGGATGCAGCCGATCGAGCTCGGCAAGCACCGACCCCGGCACGCAGTTCGGCTGCACCACGTACAGGGGAGCATCAAAGTGGGCCGCCAGCGGACCGCCGCTCAGCGCATCCGGAAACGACACCCCGCTGGCCAGGTAGACCCGGGTCGCCGACGCGAAGACGGCGTGGTTCACGGCGACTCCGGCCTCATATCGATCGGCACCGGCAGAACGCGCCACCAGGAATCGTTCGCCGAGCGAAGCCTCCAGAGGTGCCGAGAGAGAATTCTCGCCACCGACCAAGCGGACAGCGAGTGCGCCGAGACCGTGCACTACGTCGAGCTCGGCAGCGGACACCGATCCCGCGGAGCCGTCGACGAGGAGCACGGGTGACGAAGCATCGTGTGCGGCCGCCGGTGCCGCCGTGAGAGCGTCGGGAAAGGTCGCACCCGTCACGGCGAAGACGGTCGCAGCATGGATCGCCCCCACTGCCGGGTCGGCCAGGAGGTTGCGCGAGACCTCATAGCGGTCGGCTCCGGCGATGCGCACGACGGTCGCCCCCACGACGCGTTGCGAGACCTGCTCGACCACCGATTCGGAGACGGACGACTCGCCGCCCACGATGACGATCGTCGCCGGCCGCAACCGGGCGAGCGCCCCCAGCACGGCGTCGGGAACGGCATCGCGCGGGGTGAGGAGCAGCGGAGCGCCGTGGTGTGCCGCGACCGCTGCCGAGCTCAGCGCGTCGGCGAACTTCTCCCCGCTCGCGACATAGACGATCGACGAGCCGGAGAAGGTGGCGGCAGCCTTGACCGCCTGCTCATAGCGGTCGGCGCCCTGCACGCGGGACGGTGCAGGGAGAGAGGAAGGCGCGGCGGGCAGGCCGTTCGCCCGGGCAATGATGACACCGGTGAGACCGCCCGAGGTCGTCATGAGGGCGGTGGCGATGCAGCAGAACAGCAGGAGGAGCATCCGTGATCGATGCCGACGGACAGGGTGGAGCGGTGAGTCGAGGGACATGGGTACCGGCTTTCGGGTTTCGGTGCACCCATCATCGGCGGCGGCGTGCCTGCCGGGTTATGAGTAATCCCTACTCGTTCGGCGCCAGGTCCCGCTCGAGCACGAAATCGTCCTGCAGTTCCTCACCGACGTAGAAGTGCTTAACTCCTCGACGCCGGAACCCGCTCTTCTCGTAGAAGCGGATGGCCCGCGCGTTCTGCTGGTTGACGCCGAGCCACACGCTGGTCGCACCGAGCTCGGCGGCGGCCGACAGCGACGCAGCCATGAGCGCTGCGGCCACGCCATGGCCGTGGAAGTTCGCGCGCACGTAGCACTTGCTGAGCTCGACGGTGGGTCGGTTCACCACCACACTCGAAACCATCGGGTCAGCCGGTTCACCGCCCACGACCATCGTGTATCCGGCGATCTCGCCGTCGACGTCGGCGAGCAGCACGACGCGCTGGGGGTCGGCGAGATGGGCCGCGAAGCGCGATTCGGCGAGGTGCTCGGCGATGAACGCCGCGATCGACGCCGACGTGGTTCCCGGCGGACAGGCCATCTCGAAGGTCTCGGCCGCGACGGCCGCGACGATGCCCGCATCCTCGATGCGTGCCCGCCGAACCCTGGTGACCATCCCGCCACGCTACCGGCCTCCCACCCAAACGCAGAAAGGGCCCGCCGCGAGGCGAGCCCTTTCACGTCACAGTGCTCGAAGCGGAATTGTTCAGTCGATTCCGCAGGGAGTCAGCGCCTCGACGTCTTTGCTGATCGTGTTGGTGCCACCGAGCACGTAGATGGTCTCGGGTGCGACTCGACCGATTTCGAAGTACACCGCGGAGCTCAGGCAGTTCGACTGCGTGACGTATAGCGGCGAACCGCTCACGCCGGCTGCGGCGCCACCACTCAGCGCATCGGGGAATACCGCGCCGCTGGCGAGGGACATCTCTTTGATGCCATTTGCGAACGACGCCCGGTTCACCGAAGCACCCACCTCGTAACGGTCGGCGCCTTCGTAACGGGTCACCGTCAACGACGGCTTCAGATTGGCTTCAAGGGACCGGCTGACAGAGGCTGGTCCACCGGCGATGACTACCGCGGTGGCCTTCAGCTGCGTGAGCAGTGCCGCCTCTGCTGCGGTCGGCGCAGACTCGGCACCGTTGACGAGCAGCACCGGCGCCTTCGTGAGTGCTGCCGCCGGTGCTGCGGTAAGCGCATCCGGGAAGTTCGTGCCGGTCGCGATGAAGACCTTCGGCGCTGTCCCGGGACCGAAGTTCGGATCAGTGATCAGGTTGCGTGAGACCTCGTAGCGGTCGGCACCGCCGATGCGGGTGACGTGCACTCCCTCGCGACTCGCCGTCAGAGCCTTCACGACATCCTCAGACACGGACGCTGGGCCTCCGACGACCACGACATCCTTTGCACCGAGGCGGTTGATCTCAGCCACAACACCGTCGGGCAGGCTCCCCTGCGAAGTGAGGAGCAGAGGGGCCCGATTCGCAGCGGCGATGGCTGTTGCACTGAGGGCGTCGGCGTACTTCTCGCCACTGGCCACGAACACCGTGTCGGCCGTGGCGAACTTCAGCTTCGACACGGCCAACGCCTGAGCGAACCGGTCGGAACCAGCGACTCGAGTGACCGTCGGAGTTTTGCGAACGGTCATCGTGCAGTCGACCGACGAGGTCTGGCCGGTGCCGTCCTTGGCGGTCAGCGTGAAGTGCGCGACACCGGCTGTCCCCGGCTCGCCGATGAGTGCGGGCGCGGTGGGATTGATCGAGAGGCCAGAGGGGAGTGCCCCCGCCGTCACGGTGAGCGAGACACCGTCGGCGGCGAGCTTTCCGAACCCGACCGGGAAGCCGACAATTGCCACCTCCTCAGGGCACGCAGGCGGGACTGCGAGCACCTCCGCGGAGGCTGATATAGCAGGCACAACGGGAGCCGCGACCAGGAGGGCAGCTGCTCCTGCTAGGGCGGCACGGTGGACAAACGACGAAAGGCGGGTCATTGCTTTCCCTAATGAGTAGAGACAAGAACTCCTCAGTCTCACCGGAACCACCCAGGCCCCGTTATGAGCAATTTCTACTCACAAACGCAGAAAGGGCCCGCCGCGAGGCGAGCCCTTTCCGGGAGGTGCAGCGAACTAGATCGCGTTGACGTCGAGCGGGATGCCCGGGCCGAAGGTCGTCGAGACGGCGCCCTTCTGGATGTACCGGCCCTTCGAAGCGCTCGGCTTCAAGCGCACGACCTCTTCGAGGGCGGCCTTGATGTTCTCGTCGAGCTGCTCGGGGGTGAAGCCCGCCTTGCCCACGACGAAGTGCACGTTGGCGTGCTTGTCGACGCGGAACTCGATCTTTCCGCCCTTGATGTCCTCGACGGCCTTGGCCACGTTCGGGGTGACGGTGCCGGTCTTCGGGTTCGGCATGAGACCGCGCGGGCCCAGCACCTTACCGAGACGACCGACCTTGCCCATGAGCTCGGGGGTCGAGACGGCCGAGTCGAACGCGGTGTAACCACCGGCGACCTTCTCGATCAGCTCGTCGCCACCGACCTCGTCGGCGCCCGCCGCGATCGCAGCCTCGGCCGCGGGGCCGGTCGCGAACACGATGACGCGGGCGGTCTTGCCGGTGCCGTGCGGGAGGATGACGGTGCCGCGCACCATCTGGTCGGCCTTACGCGGGTCGACGCCGAGCTTCAGCGCGACCTCGACGGTGCTGTCGAACTTCGACGAGCCGGTCTCACGAGCGAGCGAGACGGCCTCGGACGGGGTGTAGTACTTGCCGGCTTCGATCTTCTCGGCCGCGGCCCGGTAGGCCTTTGACTTCTGTGCCATTTCCAGCCTCCTCCTTATGCCTCGACCGTGATGCCCATGGAACGGGCGGTGCCGGCGATGATCTTCTCTGCCGCTTCGATGTCGTTGGCGTTCAGGTCGACCTGCTTCTGCTCGGCGATCTGACGCACCTGCTCACGGGTGAGCTTCGCGACCTTGACGGTGTGGGGGGTGGAGGAACCCTTGGCTACGCCCGCCGCCTTCTTGATGAGCTCCGCCGCCGGCGGGGTCTTCAGGATGAAGGTGAAGGAGCGGTCTTCGTAGACGGTGATCTCGACCGGGATGACGTTACCGCGCTGCGACTCGGTCGCCGCGTTGTACGCCTTGCAGAACTCCATGATGTTGACGCCGTGCTGACCGAGCGCCGGGCCGATGGGCGGGGCGGGGTTGGCGGCGCCGGCCTGGATCTGAAGCTTGATCAGACCTGTGACCTTCTTCTTCGGTGCCATTTCTTCTCTTCTCTATCGAGCCGCACGAATGCGGCGCTCCCACGACAGGGCTTCTCCCTGCAGTGGTATGACGGATGCCCGTGAAGGCAACCGAAATATCTTAGCCGAAAAGGCTAAAGCTTGGTGACCTGGTCGAACGACAGCTCGACCGGGGTCTCGCGCTCGAACAGCGAGACGAGCACGGTGAGCTTGCCGCTCTCGGGCTTGATCTCGCTGATCGAACCGGGAAGGCCGGCGAACGAGCCCTCCTTGATGGTGATGGTCTCGCCGATCTCGAAGTCGACCTCGGCGGGGATGGTGCGCGAAACGGCCTTGCCGCCCTTCGCGCCGGCGGACTTGGCGGCCGGCACATCCTTCACCTCGACCAGGCTCTTCAGCATGTTGAAGGCCTCTTCGAAGCGCAGCGGCGTGGGGTTGTGCGAGTTGCCGACGAACCCGGTGACGCCCGGCGTGTGCCGCACGACCGACCAGCTGTCCTCGTTGAGGAACATGCGCACCAGCACGTAGCCCGGGATGCGGACGCGGGTGACGAGCTTGCGCTGGCCGTTCTTGATCTCGACCACGTCTTCCATCGGAACCTCGACCTGGAAGACGAAGTCCTCCATGCCCATCGAGGTCTTGCGGCTCTCGATGTTCGACTTCACGCGCTTCTCGAAGCCGGCGTAGGAGTGGATGACGTACCACTTGCCGGGCAGCGACCGCAGCTCGGCGCGGAACGCCTCGTAGGGGTCGACCTCGGCCTCGTCGTCGCCCAGCTCGGCGTCGACCTCGTCGAGTTGCGCGGCCTCGGCCTCTTCGGCGTCGGCGACGGGCTGGTCGGCGGCATCCGCCTCGTCGTCTTCGAGCACGTCGAGCACCGCGGCGGCTTCGTCGAAGTCGTCGATATTCAGCGCGTCGTCGACCACCGCGTCGGCTTCGGGGTCGGCTGCCTCGTCGATCGCCTCCAGGAGGGCGTCGAGGTCAGCCGGGACACCGGCTTCTTCGGGCTTTGCGTCAGACACTGAATCAGCTTCCACTTCTTAGCTTCGGGATAGGGATCGCAGGAACCTGCGGAGAAATCAGGACGGGGTGCCGAACACGACGATGGCGAGCCAGCCGAACAACGTGTCCAGCCCCACCACGATCGCCATCATGATGACGACGAACACCAGCACGACCAGCGTGTAGCTGATCAGCTCGCGCCGCGTCGGGGTGACGACCTTCTTCAGTTCGGTGATGACCTGCCGGATGAACAGCACGATACGGGCGAACGGGTTGCGCCGGGCAGCCCGCTCCTTTTTGGCGTTCTCGACGACGTCCTCGGAAGGTTCGTCGATTACTTTTCGTGCCACCGTGTCAGTACCTTTCAGAAACTTCGAGCAGGGCGGACAGGACTCGAACCTGCAACCTGCGGTTTTGGAGACCGCTGCTCTACCAATTGAGCCACCGCCCTAAGCATTGAACACCGCGCAGCTTCGCTACACTCACTCTGAGGATTCAGCGCCAGAAAATAGGCATAGAAAAGCTTGGCAGAATCAACCACCGACAGACAGTGTAGGTCACATCCGGTGGTACCGCAAAGGCGAACGAAATGGGGTAACGGATGAGTGCGGGCGCCTTCCGGATCGGATTCATCGCGACTTTGGGCGGCCTCGTGGCCATCGCGCTGGGCTTCGCGTTCACCCAGTTGTCGACGGTGGTGATCTGCATCCTGGCGTCGCTCTTTCTGGCGCTCGGCCTCGATCCGCTGGTGCGGTGGCTCACCCGGCGGCACATCCCGCGGGGCTGGGCGATCGTCATCGTCTTCGTGCTCGTGATCGCCTTCGCGGTGGCCGTCTTCTTCCTCGTCATCCCGGCGGTGGTCGACCAGACGAGCGAGATGATCGCGGGGCTCCCGGATGCCGTGAAAGCGGTCACGCAGGAAGCGTGGTTCACCCGCGTGTTCGGCGACTCGGTCGACACCCAGAAGCTCGTTCAGGACCTCCAGAACTTCCTCTCCGACCCCAACAACCTCGCCACGCTCGGCGGCGGCGTGCTGAAGGTGGGCATGGCGCTGCTGAACGGCTTGTCGGCGGGCATCCTGGTGCTCGTGCTGACACTGTTCTTCCTCGGCTCGCTCGAGGCCGTGAAGAACAGCTTCTACGTGCTCGTGCCGATGTCGCGGCGGGAGGGTGTGATCGCGATCAGCGAGCAGATCGTGCGCTCGATCGGCAAGTACGTGAGCGGGCAGGTCATCCTCGCGGCCACCAACGGGATCTTCGGCTTCATCGCGATGCTGCTGGCCGGGGTGCCGTACGCGGGGGCGCTGGCGGTGGTGGCGTTCCTGCTGGCGCTCATCCCGCTGGTGGGCACGATCATCAGTGCCGTGCTGATCACCTTCATCGCGCTCACCGTGTCGCCGGTCACCGCGATCGCGATCGGCATCTACTTCCTCGTCTACATGCAGGTCGAGGCATACGTGTTCAGCCCGCGCGTGATGAACAAGGCGGTGGATGTCCCGGGCATCCTCGTCGTCATCGGCGCCCTGGTCGGCGGCACGCTGCTCGGCGTGCTCGGGGCGCTCATCGCGGTGCCGGTGGTGGCGTCGCTGCTCATCATCATCAAGCAGGTCGTCGTGCCCCGTCAGGCGCTCGCGTGAGCGACGTCATCAGCGCGCCGACGATCGTGACGAGCGCGATCGCGCTGCTCACCATCGCCAACCCGATCGGCAGCCTGCCGATCTTCCTCAACCTCACGAAGGACTACGACCGCGCCCGGCAGCGCCGCATCGGTTTCCTGGTGGGGCTGGCGGTGTTCGCCGTGCTGACGGTGTCGCTGCTCGCGGGCACGTACATCCTGCAGGCCTTCGGGATCGATCTGACGTCGTTCCGGATCGCGGGGAACCTGCTCGTCGCATCCATCGGGTGGGCGATGCTGACCGCCAAGCAGAACGTGGTGACGGTGTCCGACACGCAGTCGCCCGTGGTCGTGCCGCTCGCGATCCCGCTCATCGCGGGGCCCGGGGCGATCAGCCTGGTCATCACCTTCGCCGACGACTACTCGTCGCCGCTCGACCTGCTCGCGGGCGTCGGCATCAACCTGCTCGTGGCCGTCGCGATCACCGTGGTGCTCTTCTTCGCGCCGCAGGTCGCGCGGGTGGTGAAGCCGACGGGCATGAGCATCGTCACCCGCATCTTCGGACTGCTCCTGCTCTCGATCGCGATCCAGTCCATCCTGAGCGCGCTCACCGACGTGTTCCCGGTGCTGACCAAGTAGGCTGCTTCGCGTGACGGAACACGCTCGCATCTCGCACAGAATCGCATCCATCGCCGAGTCGGCGACCCTCAAGGTCGACGCCAAGGCCAAGGCGCTGCAGGCCGCAGGGCGGCCCGTGGTGAGCTACGCCGCGGGCGAGCCCGATTTCCCGACGCCCGAGCACATCGTGGAGGCGGCGGCAGCCGCCGTGCACGACCCGAAGAACCACCGCTACACCCCCGCGGCCGGCCTGCCCGAGCTGCGCGAGGCGATCGCCGCCAAGACGCTCCGCGACAGCGGCATCGAGGTCTCCCCCGCCCAGGTGATCGTGACCAACGGCGGCAAGCAGGCCGTCTACGAGGCCTTCGCCACGCTGCTCGACCCGGGCGACGAGGTGCTCGTGCCCACCCCGTTCTGGACCACCTACCCCGAAGCGATCGCCCTCGCCGGCGGCGTGCCGGTGCAGGTCTTCGCGGGCAGCGACCAGGACTACCTCGTCACGGTCGAGCAGCTCGAGGCCGCCCGCACCGGGCGCACCAAGGTGCTGCTCTTCGTCTCGCCGTCCAACCCCACGGGCGCCGTCTACGACCCCGAGCAGACGAAGGCCATCGGCGAGTGGGCAGAGGAGCACGGGCTCTGGGTGGTCAGCGACGAGATCTACCAGAACCTCGTCTACGACGGACTGAAAGCCGTGTCGATCGTCGAGGCCGTGCCGGCGCTCGCCGACCGCACCCTGCTCGTGAACGGTGTCGCGAAGACCTACGCCATGACCGGATGGCGGGTGGGCTGGATGGTCGGCCCGCTCGACGCCATCAAGGCCGCGTCGAACCTGCAGTCGCACATGACCTCGAACGTCGCCAACGTGTCGCAGCGCGCCGCCATCGCCGCTCTCACCGGCCCGCAGGACACGGTCGACGTGATGCGCGCCACCTACGACCGGCGCCGCAAGCAGATCGTCGCCGGCCTGAACGCCATCGACGGGGTGCACACACCGCTGCCGGAGGGCGCCTTCTACGTCTACCCCGACGTGACCGGGCTGCTCGGCCGAACCTGGGGCGGCGTGACGCCGCAGACCTCGCTCGAGCTCGCCGACCTCATCCTCGACCAGGTCGAGGTGGCGACGGTGCCCGGCGAGGCGTTCGGGCCGAGCGGATTCCTGCGCCTGTCGTACGCGCTCGGCGACGACGCGCTGGCCGAGGGCGTCGTCCGCCTGCAGAAGCTCTTCGCGTAGCGCGTAGCGCGTAGCCCGTCAGCTGCCCGGGCCCGGTGAGCCCGGGCATCCCCCGATCGGTGGATGCGCGGGTCCGGCCACCGACGGCTGGTGCCGGGCCGGTGGAGCGACGAGCATGGTGCCATGACTTCTTCGCAGCGCGGCTCCGCACCGGCGATCACCGTCGACGGACTCCGCAAGAGCTACGGCGCCTTCACCGCCGTCGACGGCATCGGCTTCGAGATCGAGCGCGGCGAGACCTTCGCCCTGTTGGGGCCGAACGGCGCCGGCAAGAGCACGACGGTCGAGATCCTCGAGGGCTACCGCGACCGCAGCGGCGGCGAGGTGAACGTGCTCGGCACCGACCCCCACCACGCGACCCTGGAGTGGAAGGCACGCATCGGCATCGTGCTGCAGCAGACCGGGGAGAGCGGCAACGTCAGCGTGCGCGAGCAGCTCACCCACTTCGCCGGCCTCTACCCGAACCCGCGCGACGTCGACGAGGTGATCGCCGCGGTCGGCCTGGAGCAGAAGGCGAAGACGCGCATCCGCTCGCTCTCCGGCGGTCAGCGGCGGCGCGTGGACGTCGCGCTCGGCGTCATCGGCCGGCCCGAACTGCTCTTCCTCGACGAGCCGACCACGGGTTTCGACCCGGAGGCGCGGCGGCAGTTCTGGGAGCTCATCCGCTCGCTCTCCCGCGAAGGCACCACGATCGTGCTCACCACCCACTACCTCGACGAGGCCGCGCAATTGAGCGACCGGGCCGCCGTGATCGCGGGCGGGAAGCTGATCGACATCGGCCCGGTCGACGAACTCGGCTCACCGGATGCCAGGGTGCCCCTCGTGCGCTGGCGCGACCCGCTCGACAGCAACCGGGTGCGCGAACAGCGCACCCAGGAACCCGCGCGCTTCGTCGCCGACCTCGTGGCCCGGCACGGCGAACCGGCCGAGCTCGAGGTCATCCGCCCCTCGCTCGAGGACATCTACCTGGAGCTCGTCGGCTCCGCCGAGGCTCACATCGGAACGGAGAACGCAGCATGAGCACCGACACCCTGACCAGGACCACGATCCCGACCGCCAAACGCCCGCGCGGCACCGCGTTCGGACCGCTGCGGCCCCTCCGCCTCGGCCTCCGTCGCATCGGCTACGAGACCAAGACCTACTTCCGGGCCGGCGACACCGTCTTCTTCACCTTCCTCTTCCCGGTGGTGCTGCTCGGCATCTTCTCGGTGGCCTTCGACGCCCTCGGCCCGGTGGGGGCGAACCCCGACGGCACCGGCGGCGTCAGCCAGGCCGCCTACTACCTCCCCGGCATGATCGCGGCGGGCATCCTGCTGAGCGGCGTGCAGAACCTCGGGGTCGACATCGCGGTGGAACGCGGCGACGGCACCCTCAAACGGCTCGCCGGGACCCCCCTGCCCGTCATCTCCTACTTCATCGGCAAGATGGGCCAGGTGCTCGTCACCTCCCTCGCCCAGGTGATCCTGCTGCTGCTCCTCGCCCGCGTCGCGTTCGGGGTCGCGTTGCCGACCGAGCCGGCGAAGTGGCTCACCTTCGTGTGGGTCTACCTCCTCGGCATCACCACGGCCGCCGTTCTGGGCATCGCCATCTCCCGGCTGCCGTGCTCGGGCAAGAGCGCCTCGGCCGTCATCATCCCGCCCCTGCTCGTGCTGCAGTTCATCTCGGGCGTCTACCTCTCGTTCACGCTGCTGCCGACGTGGCTGCAGAACATCGCGAGCATCTTCCCGCTGAAGTGGATCGCACAGGGCATGCGCGCCGCACTGCTCCCCGACTCGTTCGCCTCGGCCGAGGCGGGCGGCAGCTGGAACCTCCCCGGCGTCGCGATCGCCCTCGGCATCTGGCTCGTGGTCGGTCTCGTGGTGTGCCGGGTGACCTTCCGCTGGATTCGCAAGGACAGCTGACGAGCGGATGCGCGCCCCCGCGACGCCCTTCGGCGCACCCGCCGTCGTGACTAGGGTTGGGCCATGACTCGCACGCGCTGGTGGCATCTGGCGGTGGCGGGCTCCCTTGTGGTGGTCGCGGCACTGGTGGCCGCCACACCGATGCCGCCCGCCTGGACGACCCCCACCGCCATCGCGGTGCTGGCCGCCTTCGGCCTCTTCTACGCCGTCGCCGCGCGCCGGGCACTCGACGACCGGCGGTGGGCGATGCCCCTGATCGTCGCCGTGGTCGTCACCGTGGCGGCCGGCACCGCCCTCTCGCCGAACGTGGCGACCCTGCAGTGCATCGCGTTCCCGATGATCTGGGCCCTCTGCCCCGGCGGCTCGATGCGGCGGCCCATCCTCACCTGCATCGTGATGGCGGCGGCCGTCGCGGCCGGCTTCTGGATCCGCCTCGGCGGTGGGCCGGACGCGCTGGTGCAGGGCGTCGTGATCGAATCGGTCTCGGTGGCGCTCGGCATCGGGATCGGCGTGTGGTTCACCACCGAGATGCGTGCGGGCGACGAGAACACGCGCCTGCTCGCCGAGCTCACCGCCGCCCAGGGCCAGCTGGCCGCGATGCACCGCGAGGCCGGAGCGGGCGCCGAGCGCGAACGCCTGGCCCGCGAGCTCCACGACACCATCGCCCAGAACCTCACCAGCCTCGTGATGCTCGCCCAGCGCGGCCGGAATCGCGGCGCCGACGAGGCCGGAATGCGTGACGACTTCGAGCTGATCGAGCAGGTGGCCCGGGATGCGCTCACCGAAGCCCGCGCGCTCGTGGCGTCGACCGCATCCGTCGCCGTCGACGGCGGTCTGCGCGCCGCGATCGAGCGGCTCGTCGCGACGTTCGAGCGGGAGACCCGCATCGAGATCGAGACGCAGCTCGACGACGTGGGGGCGCTGTCGCGCGAGCTCGAGGTGGTGCTGCTCCGCTGCGCCCAGGAGGCCCTGGCGAACGTACGCAAGCACGCGGGCGCATCCCACGTGCGGCTGGTGCTCGAGCGGCGTGACGGCGGCGCGATCGCGCTCGCCATCAGCGACGACGGGGTAGGCATCGGTGACGCGCCGCCCGCCAGCACCGGCTTCGGGCTCGATGGGATGCGCCAGCGCCTCGCGCTGGTCGGCGGCGACCTGCGCGTCGCATCGCTCGCGGGCGCCGGCACCGAACTCGTCGCGACGGTGCGGGAGGAGGCCGCGTGAGCGCCGACCCGTCGGCACCCATCCGCGTGCTCGTGGCCGACGACCACCCCATCGTGCGCAGCGGCATCGTCGCGCTGCTCGGTGCAGCGCCCGGCATCGAGGTGTTGGGCGAGGCGGCCGACGGCGCGCAGGCGGTCGCGCTCGCGGGTGCCGCCGCGCCTGACGCCCGGCCCGACGTCGTGCTCATGGACTTGCGGATGCCCGTGCTCGACGGCGCCGAGGCGACCGCGGCCATCCTGGCCGCCGATCCGCGCATCCGCGTGCTCGTGCTGACGACCTACGAGAGCGATGATCACATCCTCGGCGCCATCGAGGCCGGAGCCAGTGGGTACCTCTTAAAGGCGGCGCCGCAGGAGGAGATCATCGCGGGCGTGCGCTCGGTGGCGGCCGGGCAGACGGTGCTGGCCCCCTCCATCGCCACGAAGCTGGTGCAGCGGATGCGCGGCGGCACGACCTCGTCGCCGCCTCCCCCGGCGCTCAGCGCCCGCGAGACCGAGGTGCTGCGGCTCGTGGCGGCGGGCCGCAGCAACCCCGAGATCGCGCGGGCCCTGTTCATCGGCGAGGCGACGGTGAAGACGCATCTGCAGCACGTCTTCGAGAAGCTCGGCGTCTCCGACCGCACCCGCGCCGTCACCCGCGCGATGGAGCTCTCCCTGCTCTGACCTCGTCAGGCGTTCTCTTTGCGGAAGGTGCGGGTGCCGACGTAGAGGCCGGCGGCGAAGAGCACGATGGTCCAGATGACACCCCACATCGTGGTGATGGTCAGGAAGTCGCCACGGAAGAGCTCGCGGATGGCGTTCACGATGTACTTCGTGGGCATGAAGTCCGAGACCACCTGCAGCCACTGCGGCCCGATGGTCATCGGCAGCAGGATGCCCGAGAGCAGCAGCACGGGCAACGCGATGCTGTTCAGCACCGGCGCCATCACGTCTTCGCTCTTCGTGGTGAGGGCGAGCGCGTTCGACGCGGCGGCGCAGGCCGCACCGAGCAGCACCGTGAGCACGAGCCCGAGGTTCATGCCCGGCACCGAACCCGTGAGCCCGAACAGGAAGGCGAGCCCGATCAGCACGATGCCCTGCACGAACAATTGCAGCACGTCGCGCAGGATGCGCCCGAGCAGGAGCGCCGTGCGGCTCGCCGGCGTCACCCGCTCGGCCTCGATGACCCCGGCACGCCATTCGGCGATCAGCCCGAAGCCTGCGAACAGGGCACCGAAGAGGCCCAGCTGCACCAGCAGGCCCGGCACGAACAACGTGTACGCGTTCTGCGCGCCGAGCTGACCGGCCAGCGGCTCGAGCAACGGCCCGAACAGGCACAGGTAGAGGATGGGCTGCACGAGCCCGATGATGACCCAGGCGGGGTTGCGCAGCGCCATGCGCAGCTGCCGCCGGAAGACGATGTAGGTTTCGCGCCAGAACATGAGCTAAGCGTCCTCTCGGAGGGAACGGCCGGTGAGGGTGAGGAAGACGTCGTCGAGCGTGGGCCGCCGCACCTCGATCGACTCGAGCGCGATCGAAGCCGCATCGAGGGCCCGGATGAGCCCGGGGATCTCGCGCCCGGCCCCGCGCACGCGGGCGCTGACGCTCGTGGCGTCGGTCTCCACGTCGGTGTCGGCGATCCGCTCGAGCAGGGCGGCCGCCGCCGGTGCCTGCGCCGGGTCGCTCACCACGAGTTCGACCAGGTCGCCCGAGATCTGGCGCTTCAGTGCATCCGGTGTGTCGCTCGCGACGATCGAACCGTGGTCGATGACCAGGATGCGGTCGCAGAGCGCGTCGGCCTCGTCGAGGTAGTGGGTGGTGAGGAAGACGGTGGAGCCGAGCCGGACGCGCAGGTCGGAGATGTGCGTCCAGAGGTTGGCGCGAGCCTGCGGATCGAGGCCCGTGGTCGGCTCGTCGAGGAAGACCAGGGTCGGGTCGTGCACCAGACCCATCGCGATGTCGAGCCGGCGGCGCTGGCCGCCCGACATGGCGCGCGGCTCGCGGTTCCACAGCCCGTCGAGGTCGAGCTGCTCGAAGAGCTCGCGGCCCCGGGCCTCGGCCTGCTTCTGGCTGATGCCGTAGAGCATCCCGTGATCCATGATCTCTTCGCCGGCGCGGGCCTCGGGCGAGGTGCTGCCGCTCTGCGAGACGTAGCCGATGCTGCGCCGCACTTCTTGCGACTGCGTCGCGACGTCGTAGCCCGCCACGGTCGCGGTGCCCGCGGTGGGCTTCAGCAGCGTGGTGAGCATGCGCAAGGTGGTCGTCTTGCCGGCACCGTTGGGCCCGAGGAAGCCGACGATCTCGCCCTCGTCGACGTCGATGTCGACCCCGGCGACAGCCGTCACCTCCTCTTTCTCTTTGCCCCGGCCGCGCCCGGCGAAGGTGCGCGCGAGCCCTCGTGCGTGAATCATGGATCTCCCTCGTGTCGCGACCATTATTCAAACTTGAACACGCCGCTGTCAAGCCATTCTCGAGGTCGATGCACGCTCATATACTCGGCTCATGGCCAGCCTCACCACCCGCGCCCTCCTGTTGGGGGTGGTGAGCCTGTTCGAGCCCGCGAACGGCTACCAGCTGCGGCGCGAACTGCTCTCCTGGGGTGTAGAGGACTGGGCCAACATCAAGCCCGGGTCGATCTACTCGATGCTCTCGACCTTCGCCAAGCAGGGCTTCATCGAGCGCCACGACCTCACCGAGGGCGACCGTACCGTCGCGGTCTACACGATGGCGGATGCGGGCCGCTCCGAACTCGAACGGTTGCTGCGCGAGGCGGTGGTGACGGTGAACGCCATGCATCCGTCGAGCTTCAGGGTGGCGATCAGCCTGTCGCCCCTGCTCGCCCGTGAGACCATGCTCGACGCCCTCGGGGAGCGCGAGCGGCGGGCGGCCGTGCGGAGCGCGGAACTGCTCGACCGCATCGCGGATGTGGCGCGCGGACTGGCTCCGCCGCACGTGGCGCACACGCTCGAGCTGGAACTTCGGCTGATCGAGACCGAACGCGGCTGGGCGCGCGAATACACGGAGACCATCGCGGCCGGCGGGCTCGTGTTCGCCGGCGAGAGCGACCCGGCCTGGGTGCCGCCGGCCGACGACGCCGGCTGGCAGATGGTGAACGACTCCCAGCGCTACCGCGCGCTCATCGCCCGCGAGAAGCACTGAGCGTAGCGCAAACCGCCCGCCGCGCCGGAGCGGGTCAGATCACGCGCTCGTTGCCGCCGTCGACGGTCAGCCGGGCACCCGTGGTGGCGCCGAGCGTCGTGCTCGCCACCGCGAGCACCGCCTCGGCCACGTCGGCACTGGTCACCTCGACACCGAGCAGGTTGCGCGTGCGGTACTGCTCCTCGGTGAGGCCGTAGCTCGCAGCGCGCTCGCGCAGGAGTTCCGGTGTCCAGATGCCGGTGTCGAACACGGCATCCGGTTCGACCGCGTTGACCCGGATGCCCTCGGCCGCCCACTCCAGTGCGGCCACCCGCATCAACTGCGCCGCCGCCGCCTTGCTGGCCGAGTACGCCGCCGCACCCGGACCGGGCGCCGCGACGTTCTTCGTCGAGACGAGCACGAAGCGGCCGCCGCGGGGTGCGAGCGCCAGGTACGGATGCGTGGCGCGCATGCAGCGCAGCACCGCCGCGCTGTTCACCCGGAGGCTCCGCTCCCAGTCGGCATCCGAGACCTCGTGCACGGGCGCCGGGCTCGCGAAGATGCCCGCAGCCGCCACGACCACGTCCACCCCGCCGAAGGCGCGAACGGCGCGCTCGACGGCCTGCTCCAACACCTCGGGGTCGGCCGCGTCGCCCGGCACGCCGATCCAGGCCGGCCCGGCGAAGACCTCCCGCACGGAGGCGGCGAGGTCGACTCCCACCACCGCTGCCCCGGCGGCGAGCAGACGCTCCGCCACCGCTCGGCCGATGCCCGACGCCGCTCCGGTGACCAGCGCGACCTCGCCCCGCAGAGGGGGTTCAGCACCGAGGCGCCGGATGCGCGCCTGCTCGAGCTCCCAGTACTCGATGTCGAAGGTCTCCGCCTCGCCCAGGGAGCGGTAGCCGCCTGAGGCGTCGGCCGCGTCGACCACCGCGATGGTGTGGCGGTAGAGGTCCTCCACCGCCCTGGCGTCGGACACGGTCGCGCCCGCCGTCAGGAGCCCGAGCTCGGGATCGAGCACCACCCGGGGCGCCGGGTCGAGCGGCTCGAGCTCGCCCACGACCCGGGGACGGTTGCGTTCGACGTAGGCACGGTACGCCTCGGCGTAGCCGGCGACGTCGCGGCCGAGCAGCGGCAGCCGCTTGGTGCGGATGACGTGCTCCGGCGTGATGGTGCCCCTCGACGTCACCGCATCGAGATCGGGACGGCTCGCGAAGCGCCGCGCCCGCGCCGATCCGCTCTGCCGGAGGATCATCGGGCGCGACGCGGCCCGGGAGAGCTCTCGCCGAAGTGCCGCGATGTCGCGAGCGGAGCCCGGCCGGGCACCACCGCCCTCCCCCTCGCCGTCGTCTCCCGCGGGCGCGTCGAGGGGCGCACCGAGCGCCGCACCGGCACGACTCACGAGCTCGCGGTGCCGCTCGAGCGCCTCGTCGGCACTGTCGGCGAAGGTGAACAGTCCGTGGTTCATCAGTACCAGCGCATCCACCCGGCCGTGGGCCACCTCGGGCAGCTGCGCCACGGCCCGCGCCAGGTCGAAGCCCGGCTTGACGTAGCGAAGCACGGCCACGTCGTCGCCGAACACCTCGCGCACGAAGGATTCGCCGCGCTCGGTGTTGGTGACGGCGACGACGGCGTCGGCGTGACTGTGCAGCACCACCCGTGCGGGCAGCACCGCGTGCAGGATCGCTTCGATCGAGGCTGCGGGCGCGGCCGCATCGAGCGACGCCTGCTTCAACTCGTTCACCATCGCCGTGTCGCTGAGGGTGTCGAGCCGGGCGAGCTCGAGCAGCCGCGCCCGTCGCAGCGGCGCGAAGCCGGGCTGCTCGATGCTCGCGAGGTTCCAGCCGCTGCCCTTCACCCACACGACCTCGACCTCCTCGCCGGTGACGTCGCGCTGGTACCCCTTCACGGAGGTGTTGCCGCCGCCGTGCAGTACGAGCGCGGGGTCGCTGCCGAGCAGCCGGGAGACGCGGACGATGTCGGCGAGCGGAGAACCGGCATCCGTCGCGGTCGATCCGTTCACAGCGCCGCCGCCGTCCACACCGCGTCGAGTGCGGTGAGCGCCGCGTCGAAGCGGCGGTTCTGGGTGAGGTAGGAGAGCCGGTCGGTGCCCGGGCGCACGACGAGTGCCGGATCCGGGTCGCTCCGCCATCCCGCGACGTCGTGCCCCACGGCTCCGGCGGCGAGCCACGCGACACCCCGCGCACCCAGTTCGGTGCCGAGCTGGCGACGCACCGGGTGCCCGATGATGTCGGCGAACATCTGGGCCCACACCGGGTTCTTCGCGCCGCCGCCCGCGAGCGTCCACGGCGCATCCGTCACCGCCGCGCCCCGTTGCAGCTTCTCGAGCTGCACCCGGTGGTACTGGGTGATGCCCTCGGCCACGGCGCGGGCGAACTCGCGGTACCCGTGGTGAGCCTGGGCGCCGAGGAAGGTGCCCGTGGCGCCGAGGTGGTCGGGAGCGCCGTTGATGAAGGGGAGGAAGAGCAGACCGTCGGCGCCGGCGGGCACGGTGGATGCCGCGTGCAGGAGGTCGCGGGGGGAGAGTCCTTCCACCGAAGCCGAGGACATGATGGAAGCGAACCACTCGATGCTCGCCGCCGAGGTGGGCGCGACCTCCTGCGCGAGCATGTGCCGGGGGTCGGGCAGCAGCGCGTTGAGGGTGACTCGCGGCGGTGGACCCGCGGCGGGCACCACGACCGAGTTGATGGCCCAGGTGCCGACGATGACGGTGACATCGGTGGGATCGGTGCTGCCCGCGCCGAGCGGGCTGGCCACGCAGTCCATGCAGCCGGCCACGACGGGGATGCCGAGCGGCAGGCCGGTGGCGGCCGCCGCCGCCGCGGTGACCGAGCCGACCACGTCGCCCGAGGCGAACAGCGGTGGGAACTTCTCCCGCAACGCCCGCGACAGGCCGAGGTTGTCGAGCGTGCTGGGGGCGTAGACGCGGTGCTCGAGGTCGACCAGACCGCAGGCCGACGCATCCGAGAGGTCGGCGCTCGGTGTGCCGGTGAGGTTGAGCGTGATCCAGTCCTTGCAGGTGAGCACCCAGGCGGCGCGGTCGACCGACTCCGGCTCGTTCTCGGCGAGCCAGGCCAGGAGCACCGCGGGCTGGCCGGCCCACGGCACCGAGCCCGTCACCCGCTGCTCACGGTCGATCGTGGCCGCGTCGAGCCGGCCGACGATGCTCTCGGCCCGGTTGTCGTTCGACGCGATCGCCGGCCGGGCGGGCCGCAGGTCGGCGTCGACGAGGTAGAGCCCGTTGCCGTGCCCGGTCGCGCCCACGGCCGCCGGGGTCACGCCGAGGCGGGCCAGCTTGGCCGTGAGTTCGCAGAGCACTCCGGAGACGACGCTCCAGAGGGCATCCATGTCGATCTCCTGGCGCCCGCCGCGCGACGCGATGCGCGGGTTGGCCGCCGAGACGGTCAGGATCTCGTCGCCGGCCGGCCCGAACGCGGCCGCCTTGGCCGAGGTGAGGCCGACGTCGATCCCGATGAAACAGCTGGTCGTCATTGATCGTTCCGCTTCGCGTTACTTCGTCGTGTCGGGCAGGGAGCGAGCGGCACGAGGCCGGAACCGCTGCGCTGACCGAGAATACCGGGCCACCTGCTCCCGGGCGTACTCCTCGGGCCAGCCGGCGTGCGACACGCAGATCGCCGCCACGGGTTCGGCGGCCGACAGCCCGACATCGCCGTTCACGCCGATGGCGGTGCGCCTCAGGATGATGTCCTCGAGCGTGAGCGCTCCCTCCTCACGGACGGCGTGCACCACCTCGGCGGCGAGGGCGCCGGTGTCGGGGTCGACCACGCGGGCGAGCTCCGGGTCGGCCACGGCGAGCGCCTGCACGCGCTCGGCGATGACGCCGTAAGTGTCGACGAGCCGGGTGGCCGCGGCCCGGCCGAGCGGCGAGGAGGCGAGGAAGCGCGCACGATACTGTTCCCAGTCGCCCTCGGGCGCGCCGGGCAGAGCCTCGTCTCGGGTGGGCGATGAGGTGGCGCCGCGGCCGAGCACCTTCACCAGCAGCGCACCCATCTGCTCGCCGAGCGCCCGGTGCGTGGTGAGCTTGCCGCCGACGATGGTGATGAGGCCCTGCTCCGCCTTGTCGTGCTGCACGAACTGGTGCTCGCGGGTGACGGATGCCGGGTCGTCGACATCGCCCACGTAGGGCAGCGGGCGCACGCCGGAATACGACCACAGCACGTCCTCGGGCACGAGCTTCGCCTCGGGGATGAGCCCGTTCACCGCGTCGAAGAGGTACTGCACCTCGTCGTCGTCGGTGACGATCTCCTCGATGTCGCCGTCGAACGGGATGTCGGTGGTGCCGAGCATGTACCGGCCGGCCCACGGGAGGATGAACATGGGCCGGGTGTCGGTGGCCTCGAAGAAGATGCAGGTGTCGGGGGCGCCGGGGAAGGGGTCGACCACGATGTGGCTGCCCTTCGTCGGCCCGATGCGCCGGGTGCCGTCTCCGGCGAGGGTGAGCACCGCATCCACCCACGGTCCCGCCGCATTCACCACGACCGACGCGTTCAGCTCGTGGCTGCCGCCGTCGCGGCTCTCGTAGCGCACCCCGGTGACCCGCCCGCCCGAGCGCAGCAGACCCGTGACGGGGGTGTGCGTGAAGACGAGGGCGCCGTGTTCCTGGGCGCTGGCCGCGATCTCGACGCAGAGGCGCTCGGTGAGCTCCACGCTCGAGTCGTAGAACAGTCCGCCCCAGCGCAGCCCGGCGGCCTCGAGCGAGGGCCACCGCTTCTTGAGGCCGCGCCGGAAGACCACCCGGTTGGCCGGCAACGGTTTGGGTTTCGGGAAGGAGAGCACGTCGTGCAGGAGCAGACCGCAGACGAGCATCCAGCCCGGCCGGCTCTGCGACGCCGAGAACGGGATGAGCATCGGGTAGGGCTTCACCAGGTGCGGTGCGTGCGCGAGCAGCCGGTTTCGCTCGCGGATCGACTCGAAGACCAGCTTGAGCTGGAAGCGCTCGAGGTACTTCAGGCCGCCGTGGATGAGTCTCGTCGAGATGCTGGAGGTGCGCGCCCCGATGTCGTCGCGGTCGAACAGCGCCACGCTGAGACCGCGCGCGGCGGCCTCCCGGGCCACGGCGAGGCCGTTGATGCCGGCGCCGATCACGGCCACGTCGACCGATTGAACGCCGAGGTGGTCGGTGTTGAGCAGGGTCACGGCGATCAGACTCCGGCCGGCGCGAGCTGCGAGTCGGCGGCGAGGCTGCGGAACAGCTCGAACGCGTCCTCGGCGCCCAGCCCGTCGTGCACCACGGCGCGCACGGCCGTGATCATGGCCAGCGGATGCTCGGACTGGAAGATGTTGCGCCCCATGTCGACCCCGGCCGCGCCCTGGTCGATCGCCTTGAAGGCCACGTCGAGCGCCTCACGCTCGGGCACCTTCTTGCCGCCGGCGATGATGATCGGCACGGGGCAGGAGGCGGTGACGGTCTCGAACCCCTCCTCGACGAAGTAGGTCTTCACGAACTGGGCGCCGAGCTCGGCCGGGATGCGGGTGGCGAGCCGGAAGTACCGGGCGTCACGCACCATCTCGCGACCGACGGCCGTGACCGCGAGCACCGGGATGCCGGCCGCCTGCCCCTGGTCGACCAGGGTGGACATGTTGCGGATCGACCGCGTCTCGTGCTCGCCGCCGACGAAGACCTGAATGGCCATCGCCGCAGCATCCAGACGCACCGCCTCGTCGATGCCGAGGGTGATCTCCTCGTCGGAGAGCTCCTTCAGCACGGACGGGCCGCCGCTGGCCCGGAGCACGACGCCCGCCGGGCTCTCGGCCGGGATGGTCGTGCGGAGCGCCCCGCGGGTGAGCATGAGCGCGTCGGCCGAGGGGGCGAGCGGCAGGATGGAGCGGTCGAGCTGCTCGAGCCCCGAGGTGGGGCCCTGGAAGTAGCCGTGATCGAAGGCGAGCATGACGGTCTTGCCGGTGTCGGGCCGGAAGATGCGCGACAGCCGGCTGCGCATGCCCCAGTCCTGGCCGCCGAGGCCCTTGAGGTGGAACCCGCTGCGCGCGGCCGGCTCGGCGGCGGAGAAGTCGGAGGCTTCGCGGAGGTCGTCGAGGTCAGGCATGGATGTTCTCCTTGATCTGGGGGGTGGGGATGGCAGCCGGGTCGGCGTGCCCCGAGGGGTGCCGCCGCAGCGAGTCGAGGAAGCGGGCGAGGGAGCTGCGACCCGTCTTGGTGACGGAGCTCGAGATGACGATCACGGCGACGACGAGCAGACCCTTCAGCACGTTCTGCATGCCGAGGTTCCAGCCGACGAGGGTGAGCAGGCTCGACAGCAGCACGAAGAACACCGCGCCGGTCCACAGTCCGGTCACCACCGGCCGGCCACCGGCGATAAGGGTTCCGCCGAGCACGACGACGGCGATCGAGTCGAGCAGGTAGGAGTCGCCGAGCACCGTGCTCGGAGAGATGAACGCCGAGAGCAGCCCGCCGGCGAGTCCGGCGAAGGCGCCGGAGAGCAGATAGGTGGTGACGATGGTGGAGGTGACGCCGAGGCCCGCCTTGCGCGCGGCCGGAGCGCTCTGCCCGATCGCCGCGACGGAGAGCCCGTAGACGGTGCGGGTGAGCACCACGGCCACCAGCACGGTGATCGCGGCCACGATGACGGCGATGATCGGGACGCCGAGCACGCGGGCGTTCACGAAACCGCGGAGCGCCGCATCCGCTCCGGCTCGGTTGGCGTCGGCGAGCAGGAGCGTGGCGCTCGCCACGACGAGGCTCGTGGCCAGGGTCGCGATGATCGGCGGGACGCGCAGCAGCATGATGGCGATCACGCTGCACGCGGCTGCGGCGACACCGGCCAGCACGGCGGCCGCGATGCCCGCCACCGGGCCCGCGGCACTGCCCACCGCGACGGCGACGTAGGAGCTCATCGAGACGATGGCACCGACCGAGACGTCGATGTTGCCCGGGCCCAGCGTGATGACGAGCATCTGCCCGATCGACACCAGCACGAGATACGGCGCGAGCGTGAGTGCTTGCACCACCGGTCCGCCCGGATTGCCGCCGGAGACCGTGAGGATGCAGAGCCAGATGCCGACGACGCCGAGCATCGACCAGCCCCAGGCGGGCCAACGGAGAGAACGCAGCGTGGTCATCGAACGAACCTCTCGGTGATGATGCGCCCGGCCAGCACGGCGAGCACGATGATTCCCTGGGCCGCGGACTGCAGACTCGACGACAGGTTGATGAGGCCGAGCAGCACGGTGATGAGGGCGAGGGTGACCACGCCGAACGTCGTGCCGATCGGGAACGACTGGCCACCCGAGAAGTTGCCGCCGCCGAGGATGACCGCGGCGATGGTGACCAGGGTGAAGTTCGAGGCCGAGTTGGCGTCGCCCGACTGCGTCTGCGAGGCCAGCACGAGCCCCGCGAGCACGGCGAGCACCGCGGCGGCCACGTAGGTCAGCACGCGGGTTCTGATGAGCGAGACCCCCGCCCGGCCGAGGGTGGCAGGACTCGAGCCGAGTGCGCGCATCCGGGTGCCGAATCGGCTCCGCTTGGCGATCAGCCAGGCCACCAGGGTGATGGCGACGATCCACACCACCGGCGCCGGGATCCAGGTGGGGCGCCAGGCACTGAGCTGGCCGAGCCACTCGGGGGTGGCACCGCCCGGCGTCGGCAGCAGCTGCAGCGCGAGCCCGAGCCACACGAATGACATGCCGAGCGTGGCGATGATCGAGGGCACGTTGCGCTTCTGCACGATCACCGCGAGCAGCCCGTAGACCGCGACGATGCCGACGAGCGCCAGCACACCGAGCGCAGGGTCGGTGCTCAGCAGGGTCGCGGCGATGACGGTCACGAGGCCCACCAGCTGCCCGATGCCGAGGTCGATGTCGCCGACCGACATGATCAGCATCTGCGCCTGCGCCGCCAGGAGCAACGGCACGGCGGCGGTGAGCATCAGCGTGATGCCGTAGACGCTCAGGATGCCCGGCTGGTTCACCGCGGCGATCACGAAGATGACGATCATCGCCACGAGCGAGAGGGCGCCGGGCACGCTGTGCCGCGCGCCGATCACGGTTCGCCGGCGGAGGCCGGGGAGGGTGGTGGCGATGGCACTCATGATCGGTCTCCTCGGTCGCCTCGGGCAGGGGTGGGCTGGTGTTCGTCGAAGGACTCCGCGATCACGCGCTCCTCGGTGATGTCGGCCCCGGCGAGTTCAGCGACGATGCGCCCGGCGCGGAACACGTACACCCGGTCGCAGTGGGCGACCTCCTTGTTCTCGGTCGAGTACCAGACGATGCAGCGGCCGCGCGCGGCCTCCGTCTTCATCAGCGTGTAGAGCTCGTCCTTGGTGGCGACGTCGACGCCGCGGAACGGGTCGTTGAGGAGCACCAGCGGCGCATCCGTGGCGAAGGCCCGGGCGACCAGCACCTTCTGCTGGTTGCCGCCGCTGAGGCTCGTGATCGGTGCTCGCGCCCCGCCCTTGATGGAGAGGGACTGCACCCAGCCGTCAGCGAGCGCCCGGCGTCGGGCACGCGGCACGAAGCCCACCCGGGCGAGTTCCCGGGCAGCCGCCACGGCGAGGTTGTCGGCCACGCTCCAGAGCGGGAAGATGCCGCTGGTCTGCCGGTCGCCGGGCACGTAGGCACGTCGGCGCGGAACCGTGATGCGGCGCGAGAGCCGGGTGAACCAGAGCCGGTCGAGCAGCTCGTCCTGACCTTGACCCGCGAGCCCGGCCAGGCCGACGATCTCGCCCGCCCGCGCCTGGAACGGCAGCGAGCTGCCGGGGAGGGCGGCGGATGCGACCACCGCGCCCGCACCGAGCGACGTCGCCGATTCCGGCACGTCGTGCACGCGGGAGCTCTCGCCACGCACCTCGCCGCCCATCGCGACGAGCAGTTCGTCCTCGTCGGTGTCGGCGGCGGCGCGGGTGAGCACGGTGCGTCCGTCCTTCAGCACCGAGATGCGGTCGGAGTGCTCGAGCACCTCGTTCATGCGGTGCGAGATGAGCAGGATGCTCACACCACGCCCCGCGAGCACGTGGAGGTACCGGTAGAGCTGGCGCATCGCATCCACCCCGAGCGACTCGGTCGGCTCGTCGAGGATGAGGAGCGCGGGCGGCACGGAGCAGAGTGCGCGCGCGATCTCCACCACCTGGCGCTCGGCCATCGCCAGCTCCCCCACGAAGCGGGGCAGCTCGATGCCGTGGCCGGGGAACACCTCGTCGAGCACGGCGGCGATGCGCGTCTCGGCGGCGCGACGCCAGCCGAGCGAGCGGATGCGGCGACGGTCGCTCAGGAAGGCGTTCTCGGCCACCGTGAGTTCGGGCGCGAGCGAGAGTTCCTGGTAGGCCATGCGCACACCCGCCGACTCCGCCCGGCGGGCCGACCAGAGCGCACTCACGTCGGCGCCGTCGAACTCGATCGACCCGGCGCTCGGTTTCTCCAGCCCGCTCAGGATGCGCATGAGGGTGCTCTTGCCGGCACCGTTGTGACCGACGAGCCCGTGGATCTCGCCCGGAGCCACCACGAGGTCGACCCCGCTCAGGGCACGGGTCACCCCGTAGTCCTTCACGATGCCGCTCACCCGGATGCGGGCGGCGCCGTCGTGCGCGTCGCCCGGACGGGCGGCATCCGCAGGGCACGGGCGCGTTGCAGTGGTGGTGCCCATGGCTCCTCCTCGGTACTCGTCGGTCACAGGTCGGATCAGCCCGCGGCGGTGGGCGCCGGAGCGTCCTCGCCGGCGGCGATCGCCTTGAGGGCGGCGTCGACGCTCTCCTCGTCCCACGGCAGCGAGGCGTACTCGTCGGCTCCGAGGTCGGCGTAGTCGGCCAGCTGGTCCTTAGAGATCTGCAGGAGCGGCAGAACGACCTCGTTCGGCACGTCCTCACCGGCGGCGATCTTCGTGGCGATGTAGAGCGCGGCCACGGCCTGGCCGGGATCGGTCAGCGCTGCGAACGAACCGTTGTCGATGCCGGAGTCCTGCCAGAACTTCAGCGACTTGCCGTCGGTGTCGAACACCACCACGGGCAGCGGGCGCCCGGCCGACTCGAAGGCCTGCACCACGCCCATGCCGCCGATGCAGCCGGGCACGGCCGCGATCTCGGGCAGTGAACCGAGCACGCCCACGATCTCCTTCTGGGCGGTGCTGCTGTCGCAGAAGCCGTTCACTTCGGCCGCCACGGTGACGTCGGGGTAGTCCTTGAGGATCTCCTGCTCGCGGTTGTTGAACTCCTCTTCGGGCTGCGAGCCGACCACACCACGGTTGATGATGATGTTGCCCTTGCCGCCGATCGCGTCGAGGGCCGGCATGAGGGACGCCTCGCCCCACTGGTCGTAGGCGTTCCGAACCACGGTGCCGCAGGAGGTCTCCATGTCGGCGTCGAGGATGATCACGGTGATCTGCGCCGAGCAGGCCTCCTCGATGACGGGCTTCAGCGCGGTGGAGGAAGCCGGGATGACCATCAGCACATCCGGCTTCTGCAGGATGAGCGAGCGGATCTGCGAGGCCTGCTCGGTGGCGCTGTTCTCGCCCGGAGCGTTCACGACCGTGTAGTCGGAGACCTTGCCGTCGGCCTTGAGGGCGTCGGCGGCCTCTTCGAACTTGTTGATCAGGGTGAGCCGCCAGCCGTTCACGAAGCCGTTGCTCAGGGCGACCGACAGGCCTTCGCCACTTCCGGATGCGGTGCTCTCACCTGCCCCGGATGCTCCGGCGCAACCGGTCAGGGCCAGGGCCGCGGCGGCCACGGCCCCCACCGCCATCATGCGTACTCGGGTCAACTTCATCGTCTGCCTCCTGGGATCGCGTCATTGCGGACTGTGGTGCCGGTCATGACAAACTCGTCATTACTGACTTGTAGTTACAGGACTGTAAACGGTAGAGTCCTGGCTGTCAACACAAGCGATGTCGCTAGGGTGAGATCGGCGCCGGGTGCCGAAAGCCGCTGGGTGAGCGAGGTCGGCCGGAGGAGCGGAGCAGCAGGATGAACAACGACGGGGAGCGCTTCGCGCTCGACCGGGATGCCGTCGAACCGCTCTGGGCGCAGTTGGCCGCGGAGTTGCGCAGCGCCATCCGCGACGGCGAACTGCGCCCCGACCAGGCACTCCCCTCCGAGAGCGAGCTGGTGGCACGCTACGGCGTGAGTCGCACCGTCGTGCGCGAGGCGCTGTCCGAGCTCGTGCGTGCCGGACTCATCTACAAGATCCGGGCGAAGGGGTCGTTCGTCTCGCCCCCCACCCGTGACCTGCGCTTCGTGGGCTCATCCGGCGGTTCCGCCGCCGACCTGGTCGCGAGCGGGCGCAACGTCAGCACCCGGGTGCTGCAGCAGGAGTCCGCCCGCGCCGACGCCGAGCAGGCCGAGATGCTCGGCATCGCCGAGGGCGACGAGGTCACCCACCTGCGCCGGCTCCGCGTGGTCGACGGCACGCCGTGGCTCCTCGTCGACACCGTGCTGCCCAAGGCCATCGCACCGGGGCTCGAACGGGCACCGCTCGAGAACCGCTCGCTCTACGACTACCTGCGCCGCACCCACGGCATCGTGCCCGGCAACGCCGACCGGTGGCTCCGCGCCGTGATTCCCGAGCCCGAGTCCGCCGACCTGCTCGAGCTGGCTGCGGGGGCCCCCGCGCTCAGCATCGAATCGGTCGCCTTCGACCAGGAGGGGCGCCCGTTCGAGTTCTACCGCGGACTGCACCGCAGCGACGAGTCGCGGTTCTACGTCGGCATCCGCTGACCGCACCGCCGGCAGCCGGCCGGACCGCTCGTCAGAGTTCGTGCCCGAGGAATACGGGCTCGGGCTGCAGCAGCACGCCGAACTCGGCGAGCACGCGGCCCTGCACATAACGCGCCAGCTCGGCGACGTCGGCCGCAGCACCGGCCCCGGATGCGCCCTCACGATTCACGATCGCGAGGGTGTGCTTGCTCGAGATGGCGGCGGTCGAGCCCGGCAGCGCGAAGCCCCGGCGCACGCCGGCGTTCTCGATCAGCCACGCCGCGCTGAGCTTCACGTGGTACTCCCGCGGCTCTGGTTCGACGGCGCGGGCCGAGAGGAGCGCGGCTGCCGCCGCCTCGTCGTCGAGCGGCACCACGAGGTCGGGTTCCTCCGGCTCGACCGGCCAGCGCGGCGCGGCCTGCGGCAGGCTCCTGGCGAAGTGCTCGTCGACGATCGGGTTGGTGAAGAACGAGCCGGCGCTCACCGAGTCGGGGTCGGCGGCGTCGAGCACCATGCCCTTGCTCGCGCGGAGCGACAGCACCGCCGCCCGCACGTCGGCCACGGGCATCCGGTCGCCGACCTCGACGCCGAGAGCGGATGCGAGCTGCGCGTAGTCGACCGGTTCGCCGAGCCCGCCGCCGTCGTGCAGCTCGAAGGTCACCGAGAGGATGACGCCGCGGAGGCCGCGCTTGAACACGCTGGAGCGGTACGACAGCTCGAGCTCCTCGCGCGGCATCCGGCGCACCGCGCCCGTGCCGTAGTCGAGGAAGTCGACCGACACGACGGCCTGCGCCACCTCCTGGCCGTAGGCGCCGATGTTCTGGATCGGCGCCGCCCCGACCGACCCCGGGATACCCGACAGCGCCTCGATGCCGCTCCACCCGTGCTCGACGGTGTGGCGCACGAGGTCGTCCCACGACTCCCCCGCCTGCACCCGGAGCCGCACCAAGCCGGTCTTCGCCACGAGCTGCGCGATGCCACGACTGGCGACCCGGATGACCGTGCCGACGAAGCCCTCGTCGGCGACCACGACGTTCGACCCGCCGCCGAGCACGAACCAGTCGTCGCCCGACGCCCAGGTGTCGCGCGCGACCTCGAGCAGCTGTGGCTCCGTGGTCGCCGTGACCAGGCGGGCCGCCGGGCCGCCGACCCGCAGCGTCGTCAGCGGGGCGAGCGGCGCATCGAAGACCGACGCCGCCTCCTCGGTGGGGTCGGTCATGGCAGCCGTACGCGCACCTGCGCCTTGCCGAGCACCGTGTCGTCGCCGACCGTGGTCGTGAGGTCGATGCGTGCGGTGCCCGCGGCTTCGTCGATCTGGCCGATCTTCGCCGTCACCGTCAGGTCGGCCCCCGCGACCGGGTCGACGACCACGGGCCGGGTGAACCGCACCTGGTAGCCGTCGACGAGCGTGGGGTCGCCGAGCCAGTCGATCACCGGCTGCACCGCGAGGCCCATGGTGAGCATCCCGTGCGCGAGCACGCCCGGCAAGCCCACCTCGGCGGCGACGTCGTCGCGGTAGTGGATGGCGTTGAAGTCGCCCGAGGCGCCCGCGTAGCGCACGAGCGAATCGCGGGTGAGGTGGTAGCTCGCCGCGGCCACCTGGTCGCCCACCGCGTAGGCGTGCACGACTTCGTGATCCTGCTCGCTCATGCGTCCCCCCTCACCACGAGGGTGGAGACGGCGGTGACGACGTGCTCCCCCTCGGCGTCGGTGACGACCGACTCGGCCACCACCATCGCGTTGCCACCGAGCGCTTTGACGCTCGTCACGGTCAGTTGCGCGCTCAGCTCGTCGCCGGCCACGATGGGCCGCGAGTAGTCGAAGCGCTGCTCGCCGTGCACCACGTGCGTGAGTTCGATGCCGGCGTCGTCCTCGGCGAGCAGCTGGGCGAGCGTGAGCTCCTGCACCACGATCGCGAAGGTGGGCGGTGCCACCAGGTCGTCGTACCCGGCAGCGCGGGCCGCCTCGACGTTGAGATTGATGGGGTTCGACGAGAGCACGGCGCGCGAGAACTCCCGCACCTTCTCACGCCCCACGAGGTAGGAGTTGGTCTTCTCGAACGCGCGTCCGACCAGGTCTGGGTTCACTGCCACGTTCCCAGTCTACGGAGGGGCACTGCGCATCCGCCCGCCGAGGCCCGGTCCACTAGTCTCGGAACGTGCGACTCGGAGTGCTCGACGTGGGCTCAAACACCGTCCATCTCATCGTCGTCGACGCGCATCCCGGTGCACGCCCGGTGCCGGCGGCCTCGCACAAGTCGGTGCTGCGGCTCATGCGCTACCTCGAGCCCGACGGCAGCATCAGCGAGGCGGGGGTGACCGCGATCGTCGAGGCCATCTCGGCCGCGATGGAGGTCGCGCGCCGCGAGGGCATCGAAGAGCTGTTGCCGATGGCCACGTCGGCTCTCCGGGAGGCCACCAACGGCGAGGCGGTGCTCGCCGAGATCGAAGCGTCGACCGGTGTCGCGCTGCGCGTGCTGAGCGGGGCGGATGAGGGGCGGCTCACCTTCCTCGCCATCCGGCGCTGGTACGGCTGGTCGAGCGGCAACATCCTGCTCTTCGACATCGGCGGCGGTTCGCTCGAGATCGCGGCGGGCTCCGACGAGTACCCGGAGGTGGCGGTGTCGCTGCCGCTCGGCGCCGGGCGCACGACGGTTCAGTTCTTCCCCGACGACCCGCCGACGCCCGAGCAGATGCTCGAGCTGCGGGCGTACTCCCGAGCCGTGATGCGGGCGGATGCCCTCCCGCTGTTCGAGACGCTGCCGCCGTTCCAGCACGTGGTGGGCTCGTCGAAGACGATCCGTTCGCTCGCCCGGCTGGCCGGGTCGACGCGGCCGAACCCGGGCGGCGGCGAACCGACCGTGACACTGCGGCGGGCCGACCTCAAGGACTGGATCCCGCGGCTCGGCCAGCTGCCCGCCGACGCCCGGCAGGCGCTGCCCGGCATCACCCCCGACCGCACCTTCCAGATCGTGGCGGGCGCCGTGGTGCTGCACTCGGTGATGAAGCTCTACGACGTGGAGGAGCTCGAGGTCTCGCCCTGGGCGCTCCGCGAGGGCATCCTGTTGCGCTACCTCGACGGCCTGGGTTGACCTCCTCGCGACCCGTCGATTTTGGCCCTAAAACCTGCGGTTTAGGGCCAAAATCGACGGGTCGCGAGGAGGGTCAGCGCGAGACCGCCCACATCGCCACGGCGCTCGCGGCCGCGACGTTGAGGGAGTCGATGCCGTGCAGCATCGGGATCTGCACCACCGTGTCGGCCGCTCCGACGGCCTCGGGGGTGAGCCCCTCGCCCTCGGTGCCGAGCACCAGGGCGACCCGCTCGGGAACGCGGCGTTCGAACTCGCGCAGGCTGACCGCATCCGGAGTGAGCGCCAGCGCCGCCACATGGAAGCCGTGGTCACGGAGCAGCGGCGCGAGCACCGGCCACTCCGGCGCCCGCGTCCAGGGCACCTGCAGCACCGTGCCCATGCTGACGCGGATGGCGCGCCGGTAGAACGGATCGCTGCAGCGCGGGGTGACGAGCACCGCATCCGCCCCGATCGCGCCGGCCGAGCGGAAGATGGCGCCCACGTTCGTGGGGTCGACGACGTTCTCGATCACCACCACGCGGCGAGCCCCGGCGAGCAGGTCTGCGGGTTCGGGCAGCGGTGGACGGTTCATCGAGGCAATCAAGCCGCGATGCAGCAGGTAACCCGTGAGCTCGGCGAGCAGGTCGCCCGGGCCGACGAACACCGGAACGTCCGGATGCCCGGCCTCCGCCAGCGTCGCGAGCGCCTCCTGCTCGCTCGAACCCAGCGCGAGCACCGAGCGCGGAACGTGCCCGGCGCGCAGCGCCCGCTGCAGCACCAGCAGCGACTCGGCGAGGTAGAGACCGTGCTCGGTGCCGCGGGCTTTCTTCAGCGCGACGTCGGTCGCGTGCGCGTAATCGGCCAGGCGCGGGTCGTCGAGCCGCTCGACAGGGATGACGGGCATACCCCGAGCCTAGGGCTGCGACCGCAGGCCGGGCGTCGCCGTCAGGGCGCCGCGGTGGCGCGAGCCGGGCCGGAGGCACGCGCTGCGACGATGGCCCGGGCGATCCCCCAGCCGAGGCACGCACCGACGACGTTCGTGAGGATGTCGTTAATGTCGGCGGTGCGCCCGACGTCGGAGACGTACTGCGTCACCTCGATCGCGACCGTTATCGCGAGCGCCAGGAGGAAGGCGGTGCGGAACCGCACCACGGCGGCGCCGAGCAGCAGCCCGAACGGCACGAACACGGCGACGTTGAGCACCGCGTCGACGGCGGAAGCCGGCCCGTCGACCACGATCGGCACGAGGTTCAGCCGCACCCCGAGCCCGGAACCGGGCCGCAGCGTCATCACCGCGAGCGCGACCAGCCACGCGCCGGCGAGCGGCACCAGCACCCGCGCGTTCAGCCGCCGCCCGCTCACCGCAACGACGAGCGCCACCACGCAGAGCGTGCAGAGCAGCCCGGCGAAGAGCAGGTACAAGACGGAGGTGAGCATCGTGCACGCATCCTCCCACCCGCGCGTCACTGCCTCCTGAGGAAATCCGCTCAGCAGGACCCGCGTGCACCGCGTGACTCTTGGCTGAAGCGGCTAAGACGACATGCCGAAGTAAGACGACTCTTCACGGTCTTGAGGACTCAGACGCCAGCCTCATGCAGTCCCCCCGTGCGCGAAGCGACATCACAGTCCTCCCCACCCGGCAAAGGTGCTAGTTGGTCGGAAGGCTGCGACCACCGATTAGGGGCTGGGCAACACCAGGCCCTGCAGTTCGATCGAATCCCAGCGCGGATTGCGATCCTGGGGATAGAAGGCGACTGAAGTGTCGATGCGGAGACTCACGGCGTTGAGAGTGCATTCTTTCGCGACATCCGACACATCGATAGCTGCGCTAAGTCGCAGCAAGTGACGTCCAAACGATGCGTAAATTCTCTTCGCCGTTGGATAGAGAGCTGGCACTGTTTTGCCCATGCATGTGGTCCATGCGGCAAAGTCGCCCTCGGTCATGTCTAAAGGGACGTCAGAGATGGTCGCGAAGATGGTCTCGATCCGCGATGTTCCTGCAGGTGACGCAGGAACAACGAACGGCACCTGCGAATCGAACGATGCACTAGGAGCCCCAGTTGCGTGCGCCACACTTGCACCCCACGATTGATGGAAGACCGATCGTGATTATCAATGCCGTGGCGCCGACAATGGCGCGGACGCCTCGCGCATTTCGCTGAATGGACATTCGGCAGACCATCTGTCTCCTAGCTGAACAGTTCTTATTAATGAGTGTTACTCATAAATTAGATCAATATCGTGCTGGATGCAAGAGAGGTTTGATGCCGTGCTAATCGACGGTGAAGGGCCGTGAAGGCAGCCCGCAACGTTTTCCGACAGGATCGTCGGAGCGCGCCGACACCACCAGGTGAGCTGCCAGATCCAGCGAGAACACCCCTAAAGCTCGAACGCTCTAGCCGACTCTGGGCCATGGTGTGGCTTGGAGGTCGCCGGGACGGCTGAGGGCCCGCCGAGCGTGCTCGACGGGCCCTCGGTGAGGTGCGATCAGTAGGTCGTCATGTTGCTGACAGCAGCTGCGGTGCTGATGCCGACGATGATCGAGATGATGATGCCGAGCACGAGGAGCACCGCGCCGACGATGATGCCGGCGAGTGCCGGAGTGTTCTTGTAACCGGCCTTGCGCGACTGGCTGAGCGCGACGGCCGAGATGATGAGGCCGATGAGGTTGAAGAAGATCGCCAGGATCAGGCCGACGATCCCGAGGGTCTTGCCCGGAAAGTCCTGCCCGGCCGGGGCGGCCTGCGGGGTGTTTGCGGGTGATGCGGTCATGGTGATTCCCTCCAAGGTTGAGTGTTCCGACATGAATGTAGCGGGATTCGTCGCATTCGGCACCCCCTGAAGCGGGGTGTTACGGGAACAAGAACCGCCGGGCGGTGTTGCACTCGGTGTGGATGACGAGGTGAAGCGGTTCGCCACGATGGTGGTCGTGGGAGCCGGGCAGGCGGGCCTGTCGGCGGCCTACCACCTGCAGCGACGCGGTTTCGTGAGCGCGCTCGAGCATCCGGATGCAGACCGGAGCTTCGTCGTGTTCGACGCGTCCCCGGCACCCGGCGGGGCGTGGCAGCACCGCTGGGAGTCGCTGCGGATGGCCACCGTGAACGGCATCTTCGACCTGCCGGGCCTTGCGAAACCGCCGATCGACGACACCGAGCCCAGCCGCACCGCGGTCCCGCGCTACTTCGCCGACTACGAGCGGCGATTCGCGTTTCCGCTGCTGCGCCCCGTCGAGGTCGCCGCGGTCGAGCGCGTCGACGACGACCCCGACGGGCTGCTCGCCGTGACGACGAGCGCGGGCCGCTGGCTCACGCGGTCCGTGATCAACGCCACCGGCACCTGGACCAACCCGACCCTCCCCACCTACCCCGGCCAGGAGACGTTCCTCGGCCGGCAGCTGCACACCCGCGACTACCAGGGGCCCGACGAGTTCGTGGGGCACCGTGTCGCGGTGGTGGGCGGCGGCATCTCGGCGGTGCAACAGCTCGAGGAGATCTCCCGGGTCGCCCCCACCGCCTGGTACACCCGCCGCGAACCCGTCTTCCTCGCCGGCGAGTTCGACCACGAGACGATCGGGCGGGACACCATCGCGCGCGTCACCGCGGATGTCGAGGCCGGCCACCGCACCGGCAGCGTGGTGTCGTACACCGGGCTGGCCTGGACTCCGTACGCGCTCGCGGCCCGCGACCGCGGCGTGCTGGAGCGCCGCCCGATGTTCACCGCCATCGAGCCGCACGGCGTGCGCGAGGCCGACGGCAGCTTCACTTCCGTCGACGTCATCCTCTGGGCCACCGGCTTCCGGGCGGCCCTCGCGCACCTCGAACCCTTGCACCTCGTGAACGCCGAAGGCGGGATCGCGCTCCGCGGCACGCGGGTGGCGGCCGACCACCGCATCCACCTCATCGGCTTCGGCCCGTCGCAGTCGACCGTCGGCGCGAACCGGGCCGGACGCGACGCGGTGGCCGAGATCGTGCGCGACCTCAGCGCGCCGAGCGGATCGCGTGCGCCGCGTTCACCAGGGCCAGGTGACTCAGCGCCTGCGGCAGATTCCCCAGGAACTCCCCGCTGACCGGATCGATCATCTCGGCGAACAACCCGACGTCGTTGGCCGAGTCGACGAGTTCGGTCATCCGTTCCGTCGCCTCGTCGACGTGGCCGAGCTCGGCGAGCGCCTGCACGAACCAGAAGCTGCAGGCCACGAACGACCCCTCCTCCCGCTCGGCGCCGCTGTAGCGGTAGACGTGCGGGCCCACCGCGAGTTCCGAGCGGATGCGGTCGACCGTGGCGCGCATCCGTTCCTCCGGCCCGAACGGGCTGCCGGCGTGCAGGAGGATCGACGCGTCGAGCGCGTCGGCCCCGGGGTAGGCGACGTAGGCGTTGCGTCGGCGCGACCAGCCGTGCTTGCCGATCCACTTCTCGAGCAGCCGCAGGTTGCGCTGCCAACGTTCGAGGTCGTCGGCGCCCGGATGCAGTTCGCCGAGTTCGGCGAGCCGGCAGGCATCCTGGAGGGCCCGCCAGCAGCCGATCTTGCTCGTCACGTAGTGCCGGCGGCGGGGCAGCTCCCACATGCCAGAGTCTTTCTTCGGCCACATCCGGCAGGCACTGTTGGCGAAACCGACGAGGAGTTCGGCCGACGCCCCGTCGAGGATGTTGCCGGCCTCGACGTACTGCCGCATGATGCCGAGCACGTCGGCGTAGACCCCCAGCTGCAGCTGGCCGGCGGCCTGGTTGCCGACGACCACCGGGCCGATGCCCCGCCAGCCCTCGGCGGCGGTGGTGCGCACCCCGCCCGGCGTCGCGCCGTTCAGGGTGAAGAGGATGCCGAGCTCGTCGCCGTGCCGCTTCAGGGTCTGCAGCACCCAGGAGACGGCGGCATGGGTCTCCTCCCGCAGCCCGAAATGGGTGAGCGCGCCGACCGCGTAGGAGAGGTCGCGCACCCAGGCGTAGCGGTAGTCGTAGTTCTTGCCGCCCGCCGGCGCCTCGGGGAGACCGGTGGTCGCGGCCGCGGCGATGGCGCCGGTCGGCGAGTGGATGAGCAGCTTGAGCGCGAGCGCGCTGCGCTGCACGGCCTCGGCGAATGGGCCCTCGTAGTCGAACACCGCCGACCAGTGCGCCCAGTTGTCGATGGTGCGGTCGATGCCCTGGTCGACGATGTGCGGATCGGGCAGGTGGATGGGCTCGTCGTCGGTCGCGCAGAGCGCCAGCAGGTGCCGGGAGCTGGGCGTGGTCGTGAACGCCCCCTCGAAACGCTGCGAGCCCGCGGCGTCGCTGCGGCCGTGGCCGAAGCCGACGAGCACCAGGTCGACCGTGCCGATGCGCAGCAGTGGGCTGTGCACCGTTTCGATGCGCCGCACCGGCCGGTCGCCGCGGTGGCGCCGCGGCGCTGCGCCGAGGACGTCGCCCGGCACGACCGCCCAGCGGAACGTCATCGAGCCGCGCACCCCGTCGATGCGTCGGGCGAGCTCCGCCCAGGGCAGGCGGCCGGCGACGCCGGTGACGAGCGCATCCGTCACCGTCGCCTCACCGGCCGCCGTGGTGAAGGTCGTGCGCAGCACGTTGGTGCCCGGCAGGTACTCGCGGCGCGAGCGGAACTCGCCCTCGGGCTGCAGCGCGAAGTACCCGCCGTTCCGCTCGTCGACGAGCGCCGCGAACACGGGCGGTGTGTCGAGCGCGGGCACCGGCAGCCAGTCGATGCGCCCGTCGAGCGCGACCGCGGCCACGGTGCGCCCGTCGCCGATGAACGCGTAGTCGCGGAGCGCCGCGTACCCGTCAGATCGTGGCAACGGACCCCGAATCGACGCGGTAGTTCGACCCGTTCACGAACGACGCGGCCTCGGAGCACAGGAAGGCCACGACGGCCGCCACCTCCTCGGGCTCGCCGCGCCGCTTCAGCTCCATGTAGGGGCGTTCCTCGTCGAGGAACGACTCGATCGCCTGCTTGGTCGTGACCCCGAGTTCGGCGCTGCGCTTCTGCATCATGGCATCGGTCATGGGCGTGTGGATGAAGGCGGGCGACACGGCGTTCACGAGCAGCCCCTCGAGGGCGTACGACCGCGACAGGCCCTTCGCGAGCGCGAGGATGCCCGCTTTCGCCACGCAGTACGGCAGCTCGTCGTCGTAGGGCTGCACGGCGTCCTCCGACGCGAGGTAGACCAACCGGCCCCAACCGCCCTTGCGCAGGTCGGGCAGGAACTCGCGGGTGAGCCGCACCGGGCCCACGAGGTCGGTCTGCAGGGTGGTCAGCCAGCCCTCGTCGGTGATCTCGTCGAAGCGGCCCTGCGCACCGGTGACACCGGCCGCCTGCACCAGGATGTCGATCTCGCCCACCGCATCCGCCACACTCGCGTGCAGCGCGGCGAGCGAGTCGACGCTCGTGATGTCGGCGGCGAAGGCGAACAGCCGACCCTTCGGTGCCTTCAGCTTGGCAGCCGCCTCGTCGAGCTCTTTCTGCTGCAGGTCGGTGATGACGACCGTCGCGCCCTCCTCGAGCAGCAGCCGCGCGGTGTGCCAGCCGATGCCCGAATCGCCGCCGGTGACGAGCGCGGTCTTGCCCGCGATTCCGAGGTCCATCAGTGGGCGGGGGTTCCGCCGGTGACCGCGATGGTCTCGCCCACGATGAAACTGGCCTCCTGCGAGGCGAGCAGCACGAAGGGCGGCGCGAGTTCGGCGGGCTGACCGGGGCGGCCGAGCGGGGTGTCCTCACCGAACGACTCGATCTTCTCGTTCGGCACGAACGCGGGCTGCAGCGGGGTCCACACCGGCCCGGGTGCCACCCCGTTCACGCGGATGCCGCGCTCGGCCAGCTGCTGGCCCATCGCCCTGGTCCAGTTCGCGATGCCCGCCTTCGACACGGCGTACTCGGCGAGCGAGGGCGAGGGCACGAAGCCCTGGATGCTCGAGCACGTGATGATGGCGGCCCCGGGCTCGAGGTGCGGCGAGGCCGCCTTGGTGAGCCAGAACAGGGGGTAGATGTTGGTCTTCAGCACGTGGTCGAGGGTGTGGGTCTCGAAGTCGTCGATCGAGTCGACGGTGGGCATGGTGCCGGCGATGATGGCGAGGATGTCAACGCCGCCGAACGCCTCGACCGTCGCCTCGACGAGCGCGGCGTTGGTGGCCTCGTCCTGCAGGTCGCCGGGGAAGAGCAACGCCTTCCGGCCGGCGGCCTCGACCAGCGCGGCGACCTCTTCGGCCTGAGTCTGCTCCTCGGGCAGGTAGGAGAGCGCGACATCCGCCCCCTCGCGGGCGTAGGCGATGGCGACCGCGCGCCCGATGCCCGAGTCGGCGCCTGTGACGATGGCCTTGCGGCCCGGCAGGCGGCTGTTGCCGACGTAGCTCTCCTCGCCGTGATCGGGCCGCGGGGTCATCTCGTGGATGTCGCCGGGGCCGCTCTGCTGCTGGGGCGGGAACGGCGGGGCCGGGTACTGGGTGGTGGGGTCCTGGGGTGTGTACATGGTCGACATGCGGCTCACCGTATGCCGCATCCGGATACCTGGCACCCCCCTGGCGAACAGCGGCAAGAGGCGTAGCGTCGATGGCGTCTCTTCCGACAGACCGATCACAACCGATCAAGGCACACAGAAAGTCAGACGATGACCACAACGATGGAGAACCCCAAGACCACCACGACCGCTCCGGCCGATGCGGGCGCCCGCACCACTCGCCGGCAGAACGCCGAGCGCGGATTCAAGGCTTCCAAAGAGCTCACCGACAACCTGCAGAAGGTGCTGGTCGACCTGATCGAGTTGCACCTGCAGGGCAAGCAGGCGCACTGGAACGTGGTGGGCAAGAACTTCCGTGACCTGCACCTGCAGCTCGACGAGATCATCGACGCCGCGCGCGAGTTCAGCGACGTCGTCGCCGAGCGCCTCCGCGCGCTGCACGCGGTGCCCGACGGCCGCAGCGACACCGTCGCCGCGACCACGACGCTGCCCGAGTACCCGAACGGCGAGGTCGACACGGCCGAGACCGTCGACCTCATCACGGAGCGCCTGGAAGCCGCGGTCGGCACCATGCGCGACGTGCACGACGACGTCGACGAGGCCGACCCGACGAGCGCCGACATCCTGCACGGCATCATCGAGCGGCTCGAGCAGTACGCCTGGATGGTCAGCGCCGAGAACCGCAAGCCGGCGAAGCGCTGAGCGGGGCGGCGATCATGGCGGTGCAGAGCGGTAACGACGACGAGACCGTGCAGAAGGACATGTCCTACAGCCCGGCGAGCGGCCGGGAGACCGAGCGGGCCCAAGCGGCGCCGCGCGACTCCGCCCACTTCGACGACCCCGACATCGACGCCTCGGCCGTGAAGTCGGTGCCGGGTGAGGGCGGCCCCGACGACGCGGGCGACGTCGACGTCGATGACGAGGCCATCCGCGAGCTGATCGCCCGCCGGCAGCCTGGCGAGGTCTGATCGACCGGGCGGCGCTCACTCGGCGGCGAGGAGCCGCTGAAGGGTGTCGGCGTTCCGCACCGCGTTGCCGCCGCCGTCGTTGTTGAAGTACAGGTACACCTCGCGCCCCGCCCGCTCCCACTCCCGGCACCGATCGGCCCACCAGCCGAGATCGGTGTCGGAGTAGGAGCCGGCGTAGAGATACCCGTGGTCGGGCCCGTGCAGGCGCACGTACACGATGTCGCTGGTGGCGCGCAGGATGCACGGCAGCCCCGCCCCGCTCATCACGCAGTAGGCGGCGCCATGCCGTTCGAGCAGCCCGAAGACCTCCTCGACCTGCCAGCTGGGATGCCGGAACTCGACCGCCACGCGAAGCCAGCGGGGCAGGGCCGAGAGGAAGTAGTCCAGGCGTGCGTCGTCCCGCTCCGAGGTGGGCGGCAGCTGCACGAGCAGCACGCCCCGCTTGTCGCCGAGCTCGTGCCAGCCGCGGGCGATGCGCCGGGCCCACGCCTCGGGGGCGTAGAGCCGCTTGGCGTGGGTGAGTCCGCGCGGAGCTTTCACCGACATCCGGAACCCGTCGGGCAGCCGACGGCGCCACGCCGCGAAGCTCGCGTCGCGCGGCCAGCGGTAGTGGCTGGCGTTCAGTTCGACGGTGCCGAAGCGGCCGAGGTAGTGGCCGAGCCTGTCCCAGGGTGGCGTGCCGTGCGGGTAGAGCACGCCGTTCCAGTGCTCGTAGCTCCAGCCCGAGGTGCCGACGTGGATGCTCACAGGCGGTAGTAGTCGCCCACCAGGGCGACGATGCAGCACGCCGGCGCGAGCACGAGCAGCACCAGGCCCACCCGGAGCAGCCAGGAGATGCGGATGCACGCGCGGCGCGCATCCGTGCCGCCGGGCGCGGCCGCCGCAGCGAAGGTCACGACCATCAGGCCGCCGAGCAGACCACCGGCCCAGAACAGGCGCTCCCAGCGGTCGATCAGCACCCCGGCGAACCAGCCCGACACGATGATGGCGCCGCAGGCGATCGCCATGGTGAGCGCTCCGGTGAGCAGCAGCACGGCTGCGTGCCGCTCGAGTTCGGCGCGCCGCTGCCGGTCGTACTCGGCGTTCCGGAGCACCTCATCGGCCGGCACGGACGGCCGGGCCGTGTTCGCCGTGCTGTCGCCGCGCATCCGCTCGCCCTTCCGTCGTTCCCCGCGCCCCACCGTACGGCGGATCGGGACACCGGGCAGGGGCTCGACAGCACGCCCGTGGTGCGGTAGCGGTGGCTCAGGCGGGCGCGGATGCGCGGCGCACGTCGGCCACGAGCCGCGCCGCCACGAGCTCGAACGGTTCGATCGAGCGTTCGGCGCGGCTCAGCACCACGGCGCCCTCCGAGCCGGCGATGATCGCGGCCGCAAGCCCTGGGGCTTCGGCGTGGGGCACGCCGCCGACCGCCAGCAGCTCGGCCAGGAGCACCCGCCAGCTGCGGAACACGGCCGCGGTCGCGGCGCCGAGGTCGGCCGAGTCGGTGGCGACCGTCACCGCCACGACCGAGCAGCCGATGCGGAAATCGGCGCGCACGAGCAGCGTGCGCCACATCTCGAAGAAGTACTCCGCGACCTCGACGGCGCTCCGCCCCCGCGTCGACTCGAGCAGGGCCAGGGCCCGGCCGCCGGCGAGCTCGAGCGCCTCGCCGACCAGCTGCTCCTTGCCGTCGGGGAAGTGGTGGTAGATCGAGCCGCGCGGGGCGCCGGTGAGGGCGAGCACCTCTGAGAACGAGGTCTCCTGCAGTCCGCGTTCGGCGAGCAGCCGGGCGGCGCCCTCGATCATCTTGTTGCGCGCATCCGTCACCGGTTCAGTCTTGCAGAGCGGCGATCTCGGCCCGGGCCGCCTGCACGAGCTCGTCGTTGGTGTGGGCACGGCCGGCCAGACCCCAGCCGCCTGGGACGGCTTCGGTGAGCAGCACCCAGGTGCGCTCGGCGAGCGCCTCGTCCCCCGCGGCGTCGGCGACGATGCGGGTGAACTGCTCCACCACGGCGAGCTGCCGCTCGCGGTTCAGCGCACCGGCGTTCGTGAGCACCTGAACCCGCACGTAGTCGCTGTCGCCCTCGACGTTCGACAGGTCGCCGGCCGGCAGCTCGTGCACGAACGCGGCCGTGTTCTTGCGGAACAGCGGAATGTCGGGCACCTGCTCGATGCCCTTCAGCGTCGTGGCGAGGAGGGCGGCGAGGCCGTGCTTGTCGGCGAAGGTTCCGGTGGTGGCGTAGACGTCGATCATGGGCATGGCGGTCTCCTCGGCTGGTGTGCGGGCGGCGTGTCCGCTGGCTCGATCATGCATTATGACGATCGTCATAGTCAAGCTCACCACGTCGATGGGGAGTTGGATGGAGCCATGGACAGCGACGACGAGCGCAAGCGCACCGAGCAACTCACCACCGCCCCGAAGTCGGGGCCTGAGGATGCCGCACCGCGCATCGAGGTCTCCGAGACCGCCGAGGGCACGAAGCGGATCGACGTGCGCGACGACGCCGCCTTCCGGCCGGGTCGGGGCGCCGACGCGGACGCCGGCTAGTACCGCCCGAACCCGACCGCCCACGGGGCGGCACGAATGAAGTCGTAGGCCGTCAGGCAGCCCAGACGGCGTGACCGCGCGGGCCGAGCGTGGCCCGGCCGCCCTGCAGCTCGGCCTCGCCCGCGAGCAGCTCCCGCGCGTCGGCGACGGGCAGGGTGACCGCGTCGTCGCCGAGGTTGAGCGCCACCACCACCGCGCCACTGCCCGTGCCGGTGCGCAGCACGAGCGCCGTGTTGGCGACGTGCAGCACGTCGGTGTGCGCCCGCCACAGCCACGGCCGCTGCCGTCGCGCCGCGATGAGGGTGCGGTGGGCGTCGAGGATGCGCCGCGCATCCGCCGACAGCGTCTCGACGGCGGGCGGCGCCGACGGGAACTCGGGGCGCACGGCGTCGTCGCCACCGAGGCGCTGCTCCTTGACGCCGGTGTAACCGTACTCGTCGCCCGCGTAGACCGAGGGGACGCCGGCCACCGCGAACAGCACCGCGAGGGTGTGCGGCACGAACTCGGCGCCGACCGCCGAGGCGATGCGGGTGACGTCGTGGTTGCCGACGAACGTCTGCGGCACGAATGCGGCGAGCAGCTCGTCGTGCCGCTCGATGGCGTGCTTCAGCTCGAACAGGTTGCGGTCGGCGATGGCGTGCCAGGTGCCCTGCCAGAGCTCGTACTGGGTGAGCGAGTCGATGGTCGACTCCCGCACGATGGCGGTCGCGTCGCCGTGGATGACCTCGCCGAGCATCCAGGCCTCCGGATGCGCCTCCCGCACCCGCGGCAGCACCCGCGCCCAGAACGCGGGCGGCACCGCGTAGGCGGCGTCGAGGCGCCAGCCGTCGATGCCGCGGTCGAGCCAGTGGGTCATGACGTCGACCACGAGATCGTCGACCGCCGGCGAGGAGTGGTCGAGCGCCACGAGTTCGCGGTGCCCTTCGAACACGTCGGCGTCGACCTCCCGGCCCGGCGCCCAGTCGTCCCAGCGCACCCGGAAGAGCTGCGCGGTCTCCGCGCCCGGCCCCTCCCGCTCGAGCCGCTGGAACGCCGGATGCCCGCGCCCCACGTGGTTGAACACGCCGTCGAGCAGCACCCGGATGCCGCGCTCGTGTGCCGCGCCCACGAGCCGGTCGAAGTCGCCGTCGTCACCGAGCCGCGGGTCGATGCGGAAGTGGTCGACCGTGTCGTAGCCGTGGGTCTCGGACGCGAACACCGGGCCGAGCAGCAGCCCGTTCAGGCCCAGCTCGACGAGGTGGTCGAGCCACCCCTCGATGCGCCCGAGCCGGTGCACCACGTCCGTCTCCGCCTGCTCGGGCCGGATCGGCGCCCCCACGAAGCCGAGCGGATATACCTGCCACCACATCACGCTCTCGACCCAGTCGCTCACCACCCCAGTCAACCCCACCGCACCGCGCCGCGGCGCTCGCATCACCGCAGGGTCGGACGCTTGTCGACCGCTGCAACCAGGTCGGTGGCGTACCCGAGCATCTGCACCGCCGTCGCCCGCGTGCAGAATCCGCCGTATTGGAGCTGGGTCTTGTCCGCGAGAAGCCGGCCGAGCTTCTTAGCCAGTGCGGGCCCATCCGGAAGAACCGTTGCGAGCAGATCCACCGCCTCCTTGTGACCCTGACCGCTCGATCGCTCGCCGATTGCATGGCCGCAGATCGCGTCGGCCGCGGCGATGCCACCGAGGATCGCGTTCGATGCCGCCACCTGAGCTCCCTCTGATGGCTGCGTGACGGCAGGGTCCGGCAGCGCGAGCCCCGCGAGCTCGACGTGCAGCCGAGCCGTCGCCGCTCGCTCACGGCAGTCGCTGAGGCTCATCCGCGTGGTTCTCATGCGCGCGTCGACCGGTCGCGTCGGCCGGTCAGTTTTCGGATCAGGTCACCGAGGTCGGGGCCGGACACTGTCATCGATTCGGTCAGCCATGAATCGACGATCGGGTCTCCACGATCGACCAGCTCGGCTAGACCTTCGGCGGAAATGGCGTACACGTTGCAGTCGTTGCCCGTCCAGAGCGGAACCCTGGCCTGCATTTCATCGACGAGTTCCTGATCGGCCGCGGTGATTCCGGGCGTCGGGAAGACCGCCACAACATCGACATCACTGTCGGGCCCAGTCGTCCCTCGCGCCACCGACCCATAGATCGCGATCGTTGCGGGCACCTCACGCCCCGGTTCGTCATGCGTTCTCGCCAGTCGCACCATCCGCTCGGCCAGCGCGGCGACCGGATGCTCGGCCGCGGCCATCGCCTGCTCGATGGCCGGCCAGAGGATGTGGTCGCGATTTGCCACATACATCGTCGAGGATCCTGCCCGGGTCGCGAGAACCGTGCCCTGGCGGAGCAGTCGGGCCAGCGCATTGCGGATGCCCGGCGCCGAAGCCGTTCCCGCCAGCTCCGCCACGCGCAGCCCGGAAAGCGGAGTCGTGGTGCGGGCGAGAACGCGGTAGACGTCGCCTTCGAGGCTCGGGATGATGGCCTTTACGCCCATCGACAGATCCATCGGCACCTCCCGACGGCAACAATAACACGCATAGTGAAACTATTGTTTCTCCATGGTAAGAATTGTTGCCGACGGGCGACCGCGGGTCAGGTGCGGGAGGCGCGCTCGCGGGTGGTGCGCTCCCCCTCCACCTTGACCTTGCCGGGCGAGACGGCCGAGAGCGGGCTCGTGATGGCCTCGAGCGGTTTGCGCTCGGCGTTGACACCGAAGATGAAGGCCACGATCCCGCCCGCGAGCATCAGCAGGCCCGCGCCGATGTAGCCGATGGTGATGGGCCCGCGATCCTCCCCGTCGCCGATCAGCGACGCGAACAGCAGCGGCGCCACCGATCCGGCGATCTGCCCGATCGAGAAGAAGTAGGAGATGACCTGCGACCGCATCTCGAGCGGGAACAGCTCGCTCACCGTGAGGTAGGCGCTCGACGCGCCCGCGCTGGCGAAGAAGAACGCGACGCACCAGAACACGGTCTGCGTGGTGGCGTTCAGCACGTCGGCCTGGAACAGGAAGCCCGAGATGGTGAGGATGATGCCCGCGAGCCCGTAGGTGGCGAGGATCATCTTGCGCCGCCCGATGGTGTCGAACAGGTGCCCGAGCACGAGCGGCCCGAGCAGGTTGCCGATGGCGAACGGGAAGAAGAAGTACTGCACCGCGTCGTTCTCGACCCCGTAGAAGTTCTGCAGCGCCAGCGCGTAGGTGAAGAAGATGGCGTTGTAGAGGAACGACTGCGTGATCATCATCGTCAGCCCCACCACCGTGCGGTTGGGGTAGTCGCGGATGAGCACGCTGGCGATCTTCTTGAACGGGATGCGGTCGAGTGGCTGCACCTCGATCGACTGGTCCTCGGGCACCGGGTCGAGCTTCTTGCCCGACTCCTTCTCCACCCGGGCCTCGATGTCGTCGACCGTCTTCTCGGCGACATCCTCTTTGCCGTGCGTCATCAGCCAGCGCGGGCTCTCCGGGATGTGCCGGCGCATGTAGATCATCACCAGACCGAGTACCGGGCCGATGAAGAACGCGAGCCGCCAGCCGATGTTCTCGGCGAAGTTGTCGGGGTTCAGGAAGAACAGGTTCGCCACCGAGCCGAGCGCGGCGCCGGCCCAGTAGGTGCCGTTGATGGCGATGTCGACCCGGCCGCGGTAGTGGCTCGGGATGAGCTCGTCGATGGCCGAATTGATGGCGGCGTACTCACCACCGATGCCGAGGCCGGCGATGAACCGCATCACGAACAGGAACTCCATGTTCGGCGAGAAGCCCGCCGCCGCCGAACCCACGAGGTAGATGGCGAGGGTGATGATGAACAGCTTCTTGCGGCCCCATTTGTCGGAGAGCCGGCCGAACACGAGTGCGCCGACGACCTGCCCGACGAGGTAGATGGTTCCGGCGAGCCCGACCTGGGCCGAGTCCATCTCGAGCGACTTCTGGAACCCGTTCGAGGCGATGATCTGGATCTCGAGTCCGTCGAGGATCCACGACACCCCGAGCCCGAACACGACCATCCAGTGGAACCTCGTCCACGGCAACCGGTCCATCCTTGCCGGGACCAGGCTCCGGACGCTCTTGGGCGAGGACGCCCCCTGCGCCGTATCGGTCTTGTCTGCCACGTCGCACCTCCATATCGCCGGTCGTTCGGTCGAGCGGAAGCGGGCGACGCCGGCGGCGCGATCGAACGTACGCCTTCGTCAACGATTTCGCACGCGCATCCGGCCCGCCTCCCCCTAGAGTCGGAACTGTCGTCGACGACACTTTCGGGGGAGGGTGGCATGGTTCGTCAGAGCCTGTTCGGGCAGCGGTGGCTGCGGTGGGTGCTCGCGGTGGTGGTGGTCGCGCTCGCCGTCGCGGTGGTGGTGCAGGCGACGCCCTGGCCGGCGGCGCTGCTCATCCGCAGCGTCTTCGCCAAGGGAGCCGCCGACACCGTCGCCGAGATGACACCGTACGTGCCGTCGACCGGTGTGGATGCGCTCGGCGACTTCGCGTATGCCGACGGCTCCCCCGACACCACCTTTGCCGCCTACTCGCCCACCGGCGGCGGCGACGCCTTGCCCACGGTGGTGTGGATTCACGGTGGCGCCTGGATCTCGGGGCAGGCGAGCAACGTCGAGCCGTACCTCCAGATCCTCGCCGCACGGGGCTACACCACGATCGCCCTGAACTACACCGTCGGCCCCGAGGCGACCTACCCCACGGCGGTGACCCAGCTCAACACGGCGCTCGGCTACATCGTCGATCACGCCGGCGAGCTGCGCGTCGACCCCGACCGCATCGTGCTCGCGGGCGATTCCGCCGGCGCTCAGCTGGCCAGTCAGCTCGGCGCACTGATCACCAACCCGCAGTACGCGGGGCTGCTCGGCATCACTCCCGCCCTCGCTCCCGAGAACGTGCGGGGCATGGTGCTCAACTGCGGCGTGTACGACCTGCAGCGGATGGCCGATCTCACCGGCATCGCATCCTGGGGTTTCAAGACCGCGCTCTGGGCCTACACCGGAACGAAGGACTGGTCGGCGACCTACGCCGGCTCGACCATGTCGACGATCGACTTCGTCACGAGCGATTTCCCGCCCACCTACATCAGCGGCGGCAACGGCGACGACCTCACCTGGCTGCAGTCGGTGCCGATGGCGCAGCGCCTGCAGTCGCTCGACGTTCCGGTGACGCCGGTGTTCTGGCCGCACGACCACGAGCCCGCGCTGCCGCACGAATACCAGTTCCATCTCGACTACGCGGATGCGCAGAGCGCACTGGAGGACACCGTCGCGTTCCTCGACGAGGTCACCTCGAATCCGTAATTACGCTACCATCGCCCTAAATTCCATCACCGGAGGGGCCCCGCGTCGTGAGAGCAGTCATGGTCATGTTCGACACGTTGAACCGGCGGTACCTGCCGGCCTACGGGGGAGCGGATGAGCTGCCGAACTTCTCCCGGCTGCAGGCCCGGTCGGTGACGTTCGACCGCTGTTACGCGGGTTCGATGCCGTGCATGCCGGCGCGGCGCGAGCTGCACACCGGGCGGTACAACTTCCTGCATCGCGCCTGGGGGCCGCTCGAGCCGTTCGACGACTCGGTCCCGGCCCTCCTCGGCGCGGCCGGGGTGTACACGCACCTAGTGACCGATCACAAGCACTACTGGGGCGACGGCGGAGCGACCTACCACGGCCGGTTCCGGTCGTACGAGTTCATCCGCGGGCAGGAGGGCGACACCTGGAAGGGGATCGTGCGCGACCCCGACCCGGTCGCGGGTTCGCGCGGCGGCACCCTCTGGCGGCACGATCAGATCAACCGCCGCTACACGGCCCGCGAAGAGGATCACCCGCAGACGCTCACCTTCGACGCCGGGCTCGAGTTCATCTCCGCGAACCACGGCGACGACCGCTGGTTCCTCCAGTTGGAGGGTTTCGACCCGCACGAGCCGTTCACGGCCGCCCCGCGCTTCCGCAGCAGCGATGCCGACGCGTCCGGCGCTTCCGGCACCGACCCGGCGAACGACTGGCCGAGCTACAAGCGCGTCTCCGACGACGACCCCTCGCTCGACTACACGAGTGCCTACCGCGCGCTGGTGCGGCAGTGCGACGATTCGCTCGGCCGCGTCCTCGACGCCTTCGACGAGTTCGGGCTCTGGGACGACACGATGCTCATCGTCTGCACCGACCACGGCCTGCTGCTCGGCGAGCACGAGTGGTGGGGCAAGATGGTGCAGCCCTGGTACGAGGAGAACATCCACGTGCCCCTGTTCGTCTGGGACCCCAGGCACGGCGGCGCCGGACAGCGCTTCGACGGCCTGGTGCAGACCATCGACCTCGGCCCCACCCTGCTCGAGTTCTTCGACGTGCCGCTCACGGCCGACATGCAAGGGCGGCCGATCGGTCCGATGCTCGGCGGGCGGGAATCGGCCCCGGCGCACGACGTCGCCCTGTTCGGCAACCACGGCGGCCACGTGAACGTCACCGACGGCCGCTACGTCTACATGCGCTCGTCGGCCACCCGCGAGAACCAGCCGCTCGCCGAGTACACGCTGATGCCCACCCGCCTGCAGGGGGCGTTCACCACCGCGGAGCTCGCGCGCGCCGAGCTCGTCGAACCACTGCCCTTCACCAAGGGAGCACCCGTGCTGCGCATCCCGGCCGTGTCGACCGGGAGCCCGTGGGTGTTCGGCACCTTGCTCTTCGATCTGCAGAACGATCCGCAGCAGCTCTCGCCGCTCGACGACGACGAGCTCGAACTGCGGATGCTCGGTCTCCTCGTCGAGGCGATGCGCGACACCGATGCCCCGGCCGAGCAGTTCACGCGCCTCGGCCTCCCGGTCGACGGCCCGGTCGGCCGCGAGCACCTGGCGGTGGCGCACCAGCGAACCCAACGCGAGGCCGGACTGCTCGCCGCCCCCAGCAGGGCGGGCTTCGCGCCCGATGACCCGGTCGTCGCGGACAGCGTGCGCTCCCTGCTCGACGATCCACGTACCAGCGGTCTTCTGCTCGCCGCCCTGCCGTTTCTGGTCAGTCCGTTCATCAGCTACCAAGCCGATCCCCTGCCACCGGTGGCCGCCGCGGCGCTCGGCCCGGCAGTGGGGCAGGCCGAGCTGGTGGAGCTCAACCGCGCCCTGCTCGCGGCCCGCGCATCCGCAATTTAGGGCGTTAATCCTGAAACCAGAGCGCGCCCCCGGGCCCGCGAACAGCGCTGGACCAAGTCCGCCCCGGATGGCCTTATTTTGCGCGCATGTTTCGAGAATGCTAAATCCCGATTTCCATGATTGTATTACGGGCGGTTCTCGCATAATGTTCCCACAACGTCACATTCCCGATTGAACGATGGAGAACCCGAATGGTCAGACTCTCAAGCCGATTGCCGATGCGGGTGGTCGGAATACTCGCCGTGGCATCGGCCGCGCTCGTGCTCACGGCGTGCGGGCGCGCCGACGCCCCGGCGAGTCCGGCGGCCACGGCGGCGGCAGCGATCGACGACAGCCCGGCGACCGGCACCATCGACATCTGGGCGCCGAGCGGCGACGCCAACTATCTCGACACGCTGCTGAACGGTTTCCGCTCCGACAACCCCGACGCGGAGATCACCGTCACCCTCATCCCGGTGAACGAGTACTCCCAGAAGATCCAGGCCGCCATCGCTTCCGACACCCTGCCCGACATCGCGCTGGTGAAGGCCGACGGCAGCCTCCTGAGCGGAACCTGGTCGCCGGTGCCGGACGGCCTGGTCGATGAGAGCGACTTCTTCCCCGGCACGCTGGCACTCGGCCAGATCGACGGCACGCAGTACCTGGTGCCCTGGTACAACAACGTGCGACTCATCGTGTACCGCGCCGACCTGGCGAAGGCGGGCGGCGTGCAGGCACCGGAGACCTGGCAGGACTGGGTGCCGTTCCTGGAGGGCCTCCGCGCCGGCGGCGCAGCACAGCCCTTCGGCAGCGACGTCTCCTGGGGCAGCGAGACCGGCCTGTTCCTTTCGACCCTCGGGCTGAGTGCGGGAGCCCAGCTGCTCTCCGACGACGGCACGGAGTGGCAGATGGACACGCCGGAGATGCACGCCGCCCTGGAGCAGTACCGCGACCTGTTCCAAGACGGGCTGACCTCCCCCGACGGTCCCGCCTTCCTCGACCAGGTGTCGACGTTCATCTCCGGCCAGGTCGGCTCCCTCGTCACCGGACCGTGGGTGCTGACCCAGCTCAAGCAGGCGGCCAGCGAGCAGTGGGTCGACGAGCACCTCGGGGTCTCCGTGCTGCCGGCCGGCCCGGGCGGAAGCATCGGGACGCTGGTCGGTGGCGGATGGACGGTCTCCGAGTCCTCCGACAACGCCGACTCCGCGTGGAAGGTCGTGCGCTACCTCGGCCAGGTCGACACCGAATTGGAGCAGTACGCCGGATTCGGCAGCCTTCCGCCGCGCACCTCCGCCTGGGAGAAGGGCGGGCTCACGAGCGACCCGTACCTCGAGCCGTTCTTCACCCAGATGGCCACGGCCGGCGCATCGCCGAGCGTCTCGACCTGGGACCAGATCACCAAGATGCTCGGTGGTCAGGCCGAGAAACTGATCCGAGGCGGAGCCTCCGTCGACGACGTGCTCGCCGAGGCCCAGTCGCAGGCGAACAGCATCGGCGTCGGACGGTAGTCGATGCTCCAGTCCCACCGACCCCTGCTGGGAGCGCCGGCCCGCCGGCGCTCCCAGCAGGGCGTGACGGGCCGGCAGAACTCCGCCGGCTGGATACTCAGCCTGCCGTTCATAGCGGTGTTCCTCATCTTCACGGCGGCCCCCATCCTCATCTCGCTCGTGGTCGGGTTCACCGACATGCGCTCGACCGATCTCCGCAACCCGTTCCAGGTGAGCTTCGTGGGGCTGGCGAACTTCGTCGAGTTGTTCGGCGATCAGCGGTTCCTCCGCTCCATCGCGAACACGGCGATCTACGTGGTGGTCGGGGTGCCGATCACCCTCGTCATCGGCTTCCTCCTCGCGGTCGCCCTGAACAGCGGCATCCCCAAGTTCCGACGCTTCTTCCGCGCCGCGTTCTACGTGCCCGTCGTCACGAACATCGTGGCCGTCGCCACCATCTGGCAGTACGCCTTCAACGCCCGGGGCCCGGTCAACTCGATGCTCGAACTCGTCGGCATCGCGGGTCCCAACTGGCTCGGCGATCCCTCGGTCGCGCTGGCCGTCATCCTCCTGCTCGGCATCTGGCTGAACTTCGGGACGGCGATGGTGCTGTACCTGGCCGGCCTCCAGGCCATCCCCGAGGATGTCTACGAAGCGGCCGCCCTCGACGGCGCCGGCCGGTGGCGCACCCTCGTCTCCATCACCTGGCCGATGTTGCGGCCCACGACACTGCTCGTGTCGGTGCTGCTGTGCATCTTCTTCCTGCAGGTGTTCGAGGTGCCCTACCTCCTCACCGACGGCGGACCGCTCGACTCGACGGTGACGCTCGGACTGTTCACCTTCGACCAGTTCGGGTTCGGCAACCTGGGCCTGGCCGCCGCGTCCTCCTACGTCATGGTGCTGATCGTCGCCGTCCTGAGCGTCGTGCAGTTCCGCCTCCTGAGAAACAAGGACCGATGAGCGCGACGACATCGACTCGAAAACTCGCCTCCGGCTTCCGCGTCGGGGCGCTCTACGCCGTCCTCTGCGTGGCTCTCGTGGTGGTGCTGGCGCCCTTCCTCTGGGTGCTCGCCGGCGCCTTCCGGAGCACGGGCGAGATTCTCGCCGATCCGGGCGCGTGGTTCCCGAGCAATCCGACGTTCGAGAACTTCTCGGCCCTGCTCGCCGACGGAAGCTTCCTCGGCTACGGACTGAACTCCGTCATCGTGGCCGCGGCCGTCGTGCTCGGCAACGTGGTGCTCGCCTCGATGGTGGGGTACGCCCTGGCCAAGCTGAACTTCTCCGGCAAGCGGATCGTGTTCGGCGCCATCCTGGCGTCGATGATGATCCCGTTCACCGCCATCTTCGTGCCGCAATTCGTGGTGGTCGCCAAACTCGGACTCATCGACACGCTGGCCGGCATCGCGTTGCCGATGCTCGTCCTGCCCCTCCAGGTCTTCATCATGCGGCAGTTCGCCGAGTCGATCCCGGACGAGTTGTTCGAGGCGGCGCGGCTGGACGGCGCCGGGGAGTTCCGCCTGTTCCACACCATCTTCCTGCCGCTGTCGCGCCCGGCGATCGCCACCCAGGCCCTGCTGGCCTTCCTCGCCTCCTGGAACGGCTTCCTCTGGCCGCTGATCGTCGCCCAGACCTCCGATCGCTACACCCTCCCGGTCGCCTTGTCGGCCATGAGCCAGGGCACCGAGACGGTGGACTACGGCATCCTGCTCGCCGGCTCGCTGCTCGTGCTGCTGCCCGTGCTGCTGTTGTTCCTCGCTTTGCAGAAATACTTCATCCAGGGCATTGCATCGGTCGGGCTGAAATGATCGGGCACCGCCTCGAACGAAGGGATGAAGCGTCATGAGCACAGTCGGACCGGTCGACCCCGCCACCATGCGACGACTCAACACGGCCACCACCCTGCGGGAGCTGCACCGGCACCGGTCGGCCACCCTGACCGAGCTGACCGAGCGCACCGGTCTGTCGCGGCGCACCGTCGAACTCATCCTCGACGAGCTCGTGGCGAACGGGCAGGCCTCGGAGATCGCCCGAACCAAGGCGGGCGGAGCCGGCCGCCCGGCCCGCACCTTCGCGTTCGAGGCGCAGCACGCCTACGGCGTGGCGGTGCAGATCGCGCAGGACAGCGTCGACGTCATGGTCTGCGACCTCTACGGCCGGCCGCTCGGCTCGTGGACCGAACGCGTGAGTGCCGCGACGACCCGCTCCGAACGCCTCGAGCGTGTGCGCGACGCGGTGACCGCGCTGTACCGCACCACGGGCATCGACGGGGGCAAGGTCGCGGCCGCCACGGTCTCCACGATGGGCGTCGTGAAAGACGACGGCATCGTCGAGCTGAAGGGCGCCGTCGGCGCGACCGGTCCCGGTGTCGTCGACTGGTCGGGGTTCTCGGTCTCCGGCGCCCTGGCCGATCTCTTCCCGTGCGCGGTGATGACCGAGAACGACGCCAAGCTCGCGGCGATCGGCGAGGGTTGGCGCGGCGGCGCTCAGGCCGCCTCGGACTACGTGTACGTGCTCGCCGAAGGCCGCCGGGTGGGTGTGGGTATCGTGATCGGCGGCAAGCTCTACCGGGGTCTGCACGGGCAGGCCGGTGAGGTCTACTGGGCGCAGCCGGTCTACGGGCTGGGCGAGTCGATGGCCCCCAATCCGCTCCTCGCACTGGATTCGCCTCGGTCGGATGACGGCATCCGCGCCTTCGATCTCGCCCAGCGGGCTCGAACGGGCGATGAGGACGCCCTGGTGCAGGTGCGCGAGCTCGCGGCCTCCCTCGCGCCGGGGCTCCATGCCATCGCCTGTCTGCTGTCGCCCGAGGTGCTCGTGGTCGGCGGCGCCTTCAGCGAGATCGGACTGCCGCTCGTCACCGCCCTCGAGCAGGAGTTCGCGGCGCGCACGAGTCCCGACACCCAGATCCGGCTGACCGAGCTCGGCGACAAGGCGGTACTCCTCGGCGCCATGCGCACCTCGCTCGACACCATCGAAGAGAGCCTGTTCGGCGCATCATGAACGATCCAGTGGTGAGCTGCGCCGCCGGAACCGTGCGCGGTGTCCGTGTCGGCGACGGCGACGGCGACAACGAGGTTGGCGTCTTCCGGGGCATCCCGTACGCCGAGACACCGGCGGGCGAGTTCCGCTTCACGCCCGCGCGCCCGCGAGCGCCGTTTCCGGGCGAGTTCGCAGCGACGCGGTGGGGCGCCACTCCGCAGCGCGGGCGGCCCTACGCCGAAACCGTCATCCCGGAGCCGTCGATCGACAGCGGCGACGACATCCTCACCCTGAACGTCTTCACCCCGCTGGGCGAGAACCGGCCCGGCCCGAGCGCGCCCGTGGTCGTCTGGATCCACGGCGGCGGCTACGTCGCCGGCTCCGCGGCGAGCCCCTGGTACGACGGATCGGCGCTCGCCCGCCGCGGCATCGTGTTCGTGTCGATCGCCTACCGGCTGGGCGTCGAGGGGTTCGGGCGCACGGCATCCGGAACCAACGCCGCCCTGTCGGATTGGCTCTGCGCCCTCCGCTGGGTGCAGCAGAACATCCGCGCCTTCGGCGGCGACCCTGAACGGGTCACCGTCGCCGGGCAGTCCGCCGGTGCGGGCGCGGTGCTGACGCTCCTCGCGGCTCCCGCGGCAGAGCCCCTGTTCGCCCGGGCAATCGCGCTGTCGCCGGTCGATCACACCGCGACGCCGGGTCAGGCAGCGGAGCGCACCCGCCGCGTGGCCGAGCGGTGCGGGGTGCCCCTCGACGACCTGGCCGGCGTACCTGCGCTCGACCTGCAATCCGCGGCGGTCGCCCTGGCGGCGGAGACGTTCGGGCGCGCGGAACTCGCCTTCGCCCCGGTGCACGGAGACGAACTCCTCCCCCTGCCGATCCCGGCGGGCCTCGCCGCGCACGGCCTCGACAAGCCGCTCCTCCTCGGCAGCACGCGAGACGAGTTCTCGCCCGTCCCGACCACCGACGCCGACGACCCGCTGTCGGATGCGCTCATCCACGCCTCCTGCACCCGCGCCGTGCTGGCCCGCGCCGCCGCCCCGGCCGGCACCTGGCGGTACCGCTTCGACTGGGTGAGCCCCGTGCGCGGCACCGCCGGGCACTGCATCGACGTGCCCTTCTTCCTCGGCACCACCGGCGCGGCGCAGTCCGCTCTCGGCCGCGATGTTCCGGCGGGACCGGCCCGCCGGATGCTCGACGACTTCGCGCGCTTCGTCCAAGGGCGTGACCCCGGCTGGGCGCGCAGCTCCGCCGCAGCCGACTCCATCCACGTCTATTCGTCATCCAGCCCCACCGAGAGTTCCGAGGTACCACCCGCATGACCACGCATCCGAACGACTCCGACGTCGACCTCCTCATCGTCGGAAGCGGGATCATGGGCTCGAGCGTCGCTCGCCTCACTCGCGAAGCGCTCCCGGGCGCGCGCATCCTGATGATCGACGGCGCACCCGAGGTGGGCGACGTGCCGGGCCTGCACCTGCACGACAGCCCCGACCCCGCGGTGTGGGGCCGGTACAACGCGCGGGTGTCCTCCGGCATCCAGGCGATGTACGCCGGCGCCGAGCTCGCAGCCGGGTTCGACGACGGCATCGCCTCGGCCGAACCCGGCATCTACCGCCTCGCCGCCTTCGGCGAGGACGCCGCCGCGATGCCCGCCGCCGCCCTCTCCTGGAACGTGGGCGGCATGGGGGTGCACTGGACCGCCGCCACCCCGTCGCCGGCCGGCGACGAGTGCTTCGATGACGGCGACCCGGTGCAGTGGGCGGCCAACCTCGACACGGCCCGCCGCATCCTCGCGGTCAGCCCGGCGGCGATCGGCCCGACCCGGGTCGGAACCGAGGTGCTGCGGATGCTCCGGGCGCAGTTCGACGCAGAGGGCGCGCGCCCGGCGCAGCCCATGCCCATGGCGGTGCGGTCGCAGGCCGACGGCTCGGCGCTCCGCATCGGGCCGAGCGAGATCTTCCCGCCGCTCGCCACCGGCGACGACGACGGCTTCGCCCTCCTCGACAACGCCCTCGCGACGCAGCTGCTGCACGCCGACGGCGAGGTGCGGGGCGTTCGGGTGCGCGACCCGCGCGACGGCACCGAACGGGAGCTGACGGCGCGCGTCACCGTCGTGTGCGCCGATGCCATCCGCACTCCTCAGCTGCTGTTCGCGTCGGGCATCCGCCCGGCCGCGCTCGGCCGCTACCTCAACGAGCACGCCTTCATCACGAGCCGCGTGCTGATCGACCTCGATCGGTTCGGGCTGAGCCTCGACGAGCTGCCGCAGGCACGGCCGGGCGAGTTCGCCACCGACGCGCTGTGGCTGCCGCACGACGACGCTCGTCAGCCGTTCCACGGCCAGCTCACCGGCACGGTCTTCCGCGACGACGGCGACCGGCCGCTCGCCTACTCGCTCGGCATCTCGGTGTACTCCCCCGTCGAGTCCTCCCCCGCGAACCGGCTCGTCTTCTCCGACACCGAGACGGATGCGGCGGGCCTGCCGCGCGTGGCCGTCGAGTTCACGTACTCCCCGGCCGACCGCGCCCTCATCGACGGCGCGAAGGCGCGGGCCGAGGAGATCGCCCGAGGCTTCGGCGACTTCGACCCGGAGACGGAGCTCGCTGTGCTGCCCCCTGGCTCGTCGCTGCACCAGACCGGCACCGTTCGCTCGGGGCCGGTCGACGACGGCGCGAGCGTGGTCGACCCGGCAGGCAGGGTGTGGGGGTTCGAGAACCTCTACCTGGCCGGCAACGGCGTCATCCCCACGCCCGTCGTCTGCAACGCCACCCTGACCGGTGTGATCACGGCCGTGCGCGCCGCGCGCGCCATCGCCGAGCGACTCGGGTCAGGGGCAGCGGCCGGCCGAATCGAGGCCGAGGTGCCGGCGTGAGGCGGCCGGCGCGCGTCGCGTTCAACGCGATCCCGTGGTTCAACATCCCCCGCGACCCCACCGATCCGGCGAGCATCGACCGCTGGCTCCTGAACGAACCCGGGTTCCGTGACGATTACCCGGGGGTGCTGGCCGAGATCCGCGACGCCGGGTTCGAGAACGTGATGCTCGAGGTGCTCCCGCACCAGACACTGCAGGACTACGAACGGATGCTCGCCGCCGCGCGGCTCCGCCCGGCGCCGGGCTACGCGGTGGCGCGCCTGCCCGAGGACCACGGGCTGACGCTGCGCCCCGGCAACCCGGAGTGGGTGCGCTGGTTCGACGGCATCCGCCGCAAAGCCGAGGAGACGAACTATTTCGGCCTCGCCACGGTCTTCCTGGCGCCCGAGCTGGTGTGGGCGCCGCACCTGGCGCGCACGATGCGGAGCGCGGCGGTGGGGGCCGACTTCCGTGCCGACCGGCTCGACCGCGTGACCGAGGTGCTCGCCGAGGCCGCCGGCATCCTGCAGCAGGAGGGCGTGCGCGCGGGACTGCACAGTCATGTGGGCACCTGGATCGAGACCGAGGCCGAGATCGAGCACATGCTCGGAGCGATCGACGAGCGGATGCTCGGCGCCTCCTTCGACGTCGGTCACCTCGCCTGGGCGGGCATCGATCCGGCCGCCATGATCGCCCGGCACTCCGGCCGCATCGTCGACCTGCACCTCAAGGACATCGATCTGGCCGTCGCCGCCGACAGCCGAGCCCATCCTGCTCCCTACGCGGCGACCATGGAACGCGGAATCGTACGGGAGCCCGGCCTCGGCCGGCTCGATCTCGCCGGCATCCTCGATGCGCTCCCGTCGTCGTTCGACGGCTGGCTGATCATCGAGATCGACCGGCCGACGATGTCACCGCGGGACAGCGCCCGCCGGTCGCGGCAGTGGGCCGCAGAAACACTCAGCTGAGGAGAACGATGCCCTTTCTCGATCTGCCCCTCGCCGAGCTCCGGCAGTACCGGCCCGACGTCGCCGAGCCCGCCGACTTCGACGACTTCTGGGCGACGACCCTCGCCGAGTCGCGCGCGGTGGACGCCGCCGTGGTGTCCACCAGGGTCGACGCCGGCATGTCGCTCGTCGACACCTACGACGTCTCGTTCCCCGGGTTCGGCGGTGAGCCGATCAAAGGCTGGCTGAACCTGCCACCTGGAACGGCGCGGGGGCTGATCATCGAGTACAACGGCTACGGTGGCGGCCGAGGGCTTCCGCACGAGCGCCTGCGCTGGGCGGCGGCGGGGTACGCACACTTCTTCATGGACGTGCGCGGCCAGGGCAGCGCTTGGGGCAGCGGCGGCGAGACCCCGGACCGGGGCGAGATGCCGGCCGCGGTGCCCGGGTTCATGACCCGCGGCATCCTCGACCCCGACCTCTACTACTTCCGCCGGCTCTACACCGACGCCGTGCGGGCGGTCGACGCCCTGCGGAGCCTCGACCTGGTCGACCCCGCCGACGTCGCCCTGGTCGGCAGCAGCCAGGGCGGCGGTCTCGCGATCGCGGTCTCGGGACTGGTGCCCGGCATCCTTGCCACCCTCCCCAGCGTGCCCTTCCTCTGCCACTTCGAGCGAGCCGTGGGCATGGCGATGACCGACCCTTACGCCGAGATCGTGCGCTACCTCGCGGTGCACCGCGGCCACGAGACCCAGGCGTTCCGCACCCTCTCCTACTTCGACGCCGTGAACTTCGCGCGCCGCGCGACGAACCCGGCGCTGTTCGCGTCGGCCCTGATGGACCCGGTCTGCCCGCCCTCGACGGTCTTCGCCGCGGCGAACGCCTGGGGCGGGCCGATGGAGATGGTGGAGTACCCCTTCAACGAGCACGAGGGCGGCGGCGAGCACCACTGGGTCGTGCAGGAGCGCTGGCTGCGCACGTTCTTCGGCGACGAGCACGCCGGAGTGTAGTGGCCTCCTTGGCTATCGTGGGGCTATGCCCGAAATCGACCCGGAGGCCGCCGACGCCGGCATGATGGCCGAGCTGGGGCGCAAGATCAGCGCCCGGCGCAAGGAGCACGGGCTGACGCTCGTGAAGCTCGCGAGCCTGACGGGGCTGTCGCAGCCCTTCCTCAGCCAGATCGAGCGCGGTCGCGCACGCCCGAGCATGGCGTCGCTGCACCGCATTGCGCAGGCCCTCGAGACCGCCACCCCGGTGCTGCTGTCCTCGCCGGGCGGATCGGCGGATCAGGCGCAGCACGCCGAGATCGAGTCCGAGCGGGTGAGTCTCGTGCGCGCCGACGAGGGGGCCATGGTGAGCCAGGACACCGGCCAGGCGAAGGCCCTGGTCGCGGGCGCCCGCGCCATGTACCCGATGGAGTTCGTGACGCGGCTGCCGGACTTCGAGGAGTACTACGAGCATCCGCATCCGGAGTTCATCTACGTGATCGCGGGGTCGATCGAGGTCGACCTCGCCGCCGACGGGATGCACGTGCTCGGTCCCGCCGACACGCTCTACTTCGCGGGAGGCGTGAAGCACCGCTGGCGCGTGAAGGGGCTGTGGCCGGCGCGACTGCTCGTGACCCAGGCCGGCGACGCGCCCGATCTGCATCGGGACACGCTCGCGTAATGTTGATGCGGGCAATATTTCTTCACGCCCGCGTAACGTCTGGGTAACACAACACCCTCAGGATATTGAGCACATCAATATTTTTCGGAGGATCTGTGCCCCAGCCCATCGTCACATTCGATGACGTCTCGATGACGTTCCCGAACGGGACCGTCGCCCTGAGCGATGTCGACATCACGATCGACCGCGGCGAGTTCATCGCGCTGCTCGGGCCTTCGGGCTGCGGCAAGTCGACCCTCCTCCGCCTCGCCTCCGGCCTCGAAGCCTCCACCGGCGGCCGCACCACGGTCGACACCCGCCAGATCGGCTACGTCTTCCAAGACGCCACCCTGCTGCCCTGGCGCACCGTGCGCAAGAACGTCGCTTTGTTCGCCGAACTCGACCACCTGACCGCCGAGGAGACGCGCACCCGAGTCGACCACGCGCTCGGGGTGGTCGGGCTCACCGAGTTCCAGGGCCACCGGCCCCACCAGCTCTCCGGCGGCATGCGGATGCGCGTCTCCCTCGCCCGAGCCCTGGTGAACCGGCCCGAGCTCTTCCTCTTCGACGAGCCGTTCGGCGCGCTCGACGAATTCACCCGCGAGCGCCTCAACGACGACGTGCGGAATCTCTTCGTGCGCGAGCGCTTCACCGGTGTGTTCGTCACGCACTCCATCCCCGAGGCCGTCTACATGGCGACGCGGGTGATCGTGATGGGCGCCCGCCCTGGTCGCGTGATCGGCGAGTTCGCCGTGCCGTTCGGCGACGAACGCGGCGAGGAGGTGCGCTACTCGAGCGAGTTCGCCGAGCTGGCCGCCGAGATCTCGCACTGCCTGAAAGGGGCGATGGCATGACCGCCGGAGTCGGAACACCCGTGCCGCGCCGGCCCCGCACCGGCCGCCGCTCGCTCACCGTCATCCTGCCGATCGCCTTCGCGCTCGTCTTCATCGCGCTCTGGTACGTCACGAGCGCCTTCCTGCTCTCGCCGAGCCGGCAGTTCATCCTGCCGATGCCGCACGAGGTGCTGATCGACGCCTTCCTCACCCCGAAGAACCTCTTCGCGTTGCTGGGACCGCTCTGGACCTCCACCGTGATCGCGATGGTCGGACTCGCCATCGCGACCGCGATCGGCGTGGTCACCGCGGTGCTGATGAGCCAGGCGAAGTGGGTCGAGATCACGCTCTTCCCCTACGCGGTGGCGCTGCAGAGCATCCCGATCCTCGCGATCGTGCCGCTCATCGCGTTCGCGATCGGCTACGGGTTCGAGTCGCGCATCCTCGTCGTGGTGCTGATCAGCCTGTTCCCGATCATCACCAACACCCTGTTCGGGTTGCAGTCCACGAGCCCGCAGATGCGCGAACTGTTCACGCTGAAGCGGGCGAGCCGCTGGACGGTGCTCACCAAGCTTCAGTTCCCGGCGGCGCTGCCCGCGCTGTTCACGGGCCTCCGCATCTCGGCCGGCATGGCGGTGGTGGGGTCGATCGTCGCCGACTTCTTCTTCCGCAAGGGCGACTCGGGCATCGGCCTCGTGATCGACACCTACCGCAACCAGCTGAACGGCGAGATGCTCTACGGCGCGATCATCCTGGCCTCGTTGCTCGGGCTCGTCGCGTTCTGGGTCTTCGGGCTGCTCGGCCGCCTCTTCGTGGGCTCCTGGTACCGGCCCGACGGCCGCTAGCCGAACCCTTTTCCCTGCACCACCCCCTGCAATCCCGACACCCTCCAAGGAGACACCCATGCCCCAGCGCACTCGAACCCGCGTCACGGCCCTGGCCGCCGCAGCCGCATCCGGTCTGCTGCTGCTCTCGGCCTGCAGCAGCTCAGCCCCCGCGGCGCAGGACGCCGAGGCGGCCGGCGGCGACGGCGCGCTGAGCGCCTGCCCGTCCACCGTCGTGCTCCAGACGAACTGGTTCCCCGAGCCCGAGCACTCGGCCGCCTACGCCCTCATCGACCCCGCGAAGGCCACGATCGACGCGGATGCCGGCATCTACTCCGGCCCGGCCATCGCCGATCCGAACATCACCATCGAGGTTCGCGCGGGCGGGCCGTTCATCGGCTTCCAGCAGTCGACCGCGCTGCTCTACTCCGACGACTCGATCATGCTCGCGATGATCGACACGGATGAGTCGGTCAAACTCTCGAAGGATCAGCCGACCAAGGCGGTCTTCACCCCCCTGCAGAAGAACCCGCAGATCCTGCTCTGGGACCCGACGAAGTACGACTTCGCCGACCTCGCCGCCGTCGGCAAGAGCGACGCCACGGTCCTCTACTTCCAGGGCGCCACCTACATGGACTACCTCATCGCCCAGGGCGATGTGCGCGCCGACCAGGTCGACGGCTCGTTCGACGGCTCCGTCACGCGCCTGGTCGCCGGGGAGCCGGTTGTGCTGCAGGGCTACATCACGCAGGAGCCCTATCGCCTGAAGCACGAGTTCACCGACTACGGCCGAGACGTCGACTCGCTGCTGATCGCCGACTCGGGCTACGACATCTACCCCGCAGCCTGGTCGGGCAAGCCCGACGTGGTCGAGGCCCAGTCCGACTGCCTGGCGCAGCTCGTGCCGGCCATGCAGCGCGCCCAGATCGACTACATGGAATCGCCGGATGCGCTCAACAAGGCCATCTCCGACTACCTGGTGCAGATCGACCAGTTCTTCCAGATCTCGCCCGAGGCCGCGGCCTACGTGCACGACGTGATGCAGAATGACGCCCTCGTGACCGACGGCACCGACGGAGTCTTCGGCTCCTTCGACGCCGACCGGATGACCCGGATGACCGAGTTGCTCGAGGGCATCTACGCCGGCACCGACGTGGAGGTCGCCGACGGACTCACCGCCGACGACATCTACACCAACGAGTTCCTCGACCCCTCGATCAGCTACGCAGAAGGCAAGTGACCCCCGTGCGCATCACCTCCCTCACCTCGCTCCCGCTCCGGATGACGACCGACTACTCGTCGATGTCGTACTTCGTGGTGAAGATCGAGACCGACGACGGCCTGGTGGGCTGGGGCGAGAGCTGCGACTGCTTCGGCATCTCGCATCCGTCGATCCTGCAGGCCATCGTCGACGACATCTACGCGCCGGCCGTCGTCGGCAAGGAGCTCGGTGAGGCGGTGAGCGCACTCGACGAGGTGCACTGGGCCACCCGGCGCACCCTCGGCGACCAGTTCAGTGCCGCCCAGTCCCGGAGCGCGATCGACATCGCGCTCCGGGACCTGGAGGGGCGATCGCGCGGGCTCTCCGTCTCGGGCATGCTCGGCCGGGTCAAGGACTCGGTGCGCGTGTACGCCGGCAACAGCCACTTCCTCGATTCGCGCGAGGCGTCGGAGCACCTCTCGCTGCTCTCGCCACTGCTCGCCCGCGGCGTCTCGATCGTGAAGATGCGGATCGGCACCGACTGGCGGAACTCCCTGCGGGTACTCCGCGATCTTCGCCGCGAGCTCGACCGCATCGACGAGACGATCGAGATCACGGTCGACGGCAGCGAGTTCTTCACCGTGGCCGAGTCGATCGAGATCGCAGCGCGGCTCGGCGAGTTGCGGGTGGGCTGGTTCGAGGAGCCGGTGCAGAGCTACCGACTGGGCGCGATCGCCCAGGTGGTGCGCTCCTCTCCCGTGCCCGTCGCCTATGGCGAGCACTTCTTCGGCACCGAGTACGCACTCGACGCGATGGAGCTCACCGGCATCTCGGTCATCCAGCCCGACGCCTCGATCTGCGGCGGCATCGGCGAGGCGCACCTGCTCGCCCGCACCGCGCGGCTCAAGGGGGCGCGGGTGGTGATGCACCTGCACGGCGGCCCGATCTCGTTCGCGGCGAACCTGCATGTCGCGGCATCCGTCGCCGGGGTCGACGTGATCGAGTACCCGTTCCACCTGTCGCCCGTGATGAACCGCGTCGCGGCCGAAGCCGGCTTCGGCATCGACGCCATCGTCGACGGCCGCATCGCGGTACCATCGGGGCCCGGCCTCGGCATCGAGGTCGACGAGTCCGTGATCGAGGAGGCGCATCGCGCATGGCAGGCCTGAAAGTCCTCGTCACCGGAGCGCGCGGCAAGGTCGGCCGTGCCGCCGTCGCCGCGCTCGTGGCGGCGGGTCACGAGGTGCGTGCGACCGACGTCGTGCGCCCGGTCTACGACGCCGACGAGTCGAACGCCGTGCCCTATGTGCAGGCCGACCTCACGAACGGGGCGGATGCCTTCGCCGTCGTGCGCGGCATGGATGCGGTCGTGCACGCGGCCGGCATCCCCGAGCCGTCGAAGAACACCCCGAACACCGTCTTCCTCACCAACGTCACCGCGGCCTTCAACGTCGTCGAGGCGACCGCGCACTCGGGGGTGCGCCGCTTCGTCAACCTCTCGAGCGACTCGGTGTCGGGCATGACCTGGGCGACCCGCCCGTTCACAGGGCTCGCCTGCCCGATCGACGAGACGCATCCGGATCTCGCGCACGACGCCTACGGCCTCTCGAAGCGTGTCTCCGAAGTGCTCTGCGACGGGCTCGTCGGGCGGTCGGATGCCACGGCGGTCTCGATCCGGCCGACCTGGGTGCTCACGCCCTCGAGCTACGAGGCGAACCTGCGCCCCTTCTTCGACGACCCCGACCTGCCGACGGCGGTGTTCTGGGCGTACATCGACGTGGCCGACCTCGCCGACCTGATCGTGCTCGCCGTGTCGGCCGAGACGCCAGGGCACGAGGTGGTCTATGCGGCAGCGGCCGACAACATCGGCGGCCGCGACCTCGCCGCCGCGATGGCCCGGCTGCACCCCGAGGTGCCGGTCGGCGAGCTCGATCGTGTCGACGCGTCGGGCATCAGCTCGCGCAAGGCGCGCGAGCTGTTCGGCTGGGTGCCGACCAGGTCGTGGCGCGACCATCTCGACGACGACGGGCGGGCGCGGGGCTGAGCGCCCGCATCCGCTTCATCGCTTCGGGTTGGTGCGCAGGGCCTCGTAAATAACCGAGACATCCCGCCCCGCGAGCGGGGTTCCGGATGCGCCGGCTTCGCTCCACAACGCCGCGATGAGCTCGGAGGCGGGCAGGTCGAGTCCCGCCCCCGCCGCCGTGGCCAGGCGCGCGTCTTTGGCGCCCAGGCTCAGGGCCATCTCGGCCGAGTAGTCGCCCGCCCCGATCTTGCGGAGCTTCGCGGCGGCGTAGGGGGTGTCGAGGGGTCCGCCGCGCAGGGTGTCGGCGATCGCCTCCGGGTCGATGCCGAGCTTCGCGCCGAGCAGCGCGGTCTCGGCGACACCCTGCATGACGTGCACGAGCCAGGTGTTGACGACGATCTTCATCGCGCTGCCGGCGCCCGTGGCGCCGAGCCAGACGGTGCGCCGGCCGATCGCGCCGAAGACGGGCGCCAGACGGGCCCGGAGCGTCGCGTCGTCGGCGTTGCTCGACGCCAGGATGGTGACCGCCGCCTGTTCGGCCGGTCCCTTGCTCCCGGAGACCGGTGCATCGACGAACACGAGATCCGGTCGGGCCTTGGCAAGTGCGCGGGCGAGCTCGCCCACCTCGGCGACCCCGATGGTGGCGGTGTTGACGACGATCGCACCCCGCGCCAGCGCCGCGAGCGTGTCGGCGGCGAGGAGCACGGACGAGGTTGCCGCGGCATCCGTCAGCATCGAGATGACCACGTTCGCGCCGGCGACGGCGGTCGCCGCCTCGGTGCTCACGGGCAGGTCGAGCCCCTCGAGATCGGCGCGACGGGTGCGGTTGTACCCGGACACGGCGAACCCGGCGGCCGCGAGGTTCGTCGCGAACGCGCGCCCCATCGTCCCCAGTCCCAGAACCGCCACCGTCTCGTTCCTCATGCGCCACCCTCGTCGAAAATATTGACATCATCAATATAGTTCACGTCGGCGGGTGCGATCGCCGTCCGGTGGGCCTGCGAGACCCCGCGAGGTCTACAGCTCGGTGAGGAGCCGCTCGGCGCGATCGGCGAAGAGGTTCGCCTCCCGGCGCCGAGCCAGCGCGTACGCCCGGCGAGCCGCCTCGCCGGCCGAGCGGCGATCGCCCACCGCTTTCGCGAGCTCGGCCCGGACCAGAACGACGAGTGCCTCAGCAGACCTCTGCCCATAGGCGTTCAGCGCATCATCCGCACGGTCGAGTGCGGCGGCAGCCGCGGACGGTGAGCCCGCAGCCAGATGCATCTCGGCGAGCAGGGCGAGCCAGGTCGAGATGCACGTCCGTGCCGGTTTGCTGAGGTTGCTGCGGATGAGCTGATCGGCGTTGCGCGCGGCGTCGGCCGGATCGAGTCCGGTCATCGCCCGCCCCCACCAGCGCGCGAGCCTGAGGTAGGTGCCGAGAGAGACGAACGAGAACTCCGGATCCGCCGCTATGCCCTGTTCGGCTGCCCGAAGGGCGCCGAGCGCATCACCCGCGACCGCCGCGGTTCTCGCTTCGAAAGCGGTGGCAACGGTGAGCGTGTACGGGTCGTGCCCGGCGGCGGCCCGGATGCTCGCGAACAGGTGGTCGGCGCGCTCCAGGTCTCCGTGATACCCGGCGATCTCGGCGAACATACCGGCGGCCATGAGCTGCACACCGTCCGTGACCGGCGCCCCGGCACCCGGATCGGTCTTCGGGACGAGGGCATGGCTGATGGTGTCCAGGCGTCGGAACGACTCCCCGATCTCGCCGACGCACCAACGATGAATACCGGCGGCGGCCACGCCGAACGTGACGGCGACAGGGTCGTTCGAGGTCGAAGCGAGCCGCTCGAGCCGCTCGGCGAGCACGGCGCTCTGTTCGAGCTGGAGGTCTTGCCCGTACGCCGCCCACCGCGAGTAGAGGAATCCGGTCGCCAGCCGTTCATCCCCGAGGCTCCGCGCCACGTGCTCCGCCCGCTCGAGCAGGCTGACGGACGCGACGCCGTACATCGAGCGCATGCCGACGACCGCGATCAGTTGCGACAGACCGGCGAGCTCGAGCCGGGGCAGTGACGACTTGCGCGCCATCTCCACCGCGGCCGTGAGGTGGCGCTCGGCGGCCTGGAGCGAGGTCTTGGTCAGGGTCTTGGTGCCGGCGGCGAGGAGCGCGGAGACAGTGCGCTCCGGGTCGGTGACGGGCCCGGCGGCCCAGAGATGGTGGGCCAGCCGCTCGACGGCGGATTCGTCGCGCAACGCCCCGGCTTCGATCGCGTCGGCGATGCCCCCGTGAACGGCTGAGCGGCGGCAGGCCGCGATTCCCTCCGACACCGCCTGGCGCACGAGGTCGTGGGTGTAGCGGTAGCAGAACGGATCGTCGGCCACCGGTTCGATGAGACCGAGCTCGCGCGCCGGTTCGAGCCGCTCGAGGCAGGTCGCGACGTCGAGGGAGGTCGCCTGGGCCAGGAGGAGAAGTTCGACCGAACGTCCGATCAGCGCTGCAACCTCGAGCAGCGCGATCGTGTCGGCACTCACCGCGGCGAGACGATCGCGCACGACATCGCGGACCGTGAGCGGAACGCCGCTGCCGGTCGCCGCCTCGATGCTGCCCACGCCTGCAGCGCCCAGCAGTCGCGCCAGCTCCTGAACGAAGAACGGGTTGCCCGCGGTGCGCTGATGGATCGCATCGACGATGTGGTCCGCCGGCCGGATCCCGGTCTCGTTGTGCAGGAGCTCACCGACCTCGGCCGGCGTGAATGCGCCGATCGACACCCGCCGGTGTCCGGAGGTTCGACTCATCGTCGCCAGGGTGCGGATCAGCTCGTGGCTCGGGGCCGCGCACCGGGCTCGCAGAACAGCGATGACGGCGACGCCGCCCGGAAGCCGTTCCACGACCGAGTCGAGTACCTGGAGCGAGCTGGCTTCCGCCCATTGGATGTCGTCGAGCACGAGCACCACGGGACGGTCGGCGCCGCATTCGCCGATCACGCCGACCATCTGCTCGATGAGTCGTCGTCTCGCGTTTCTGTCGGGGCCGGCACCGGTGTCGCCCAGCTGTGCCCCGAGAAGCGGACCGAGCCCCTGGGAGAGCCAATGCGCGCCTCTGGCTTCGGGGAGCGCATCCAGCAATCCCTGGGCGAGCTGCACCCACGGCCACATCGCCGGCGCACCGTCGCCCTGAAGGCAGTGGCCCCAGACGACCAGGGCACCCTGCGCCGACGCGTCCTGCGCCAGCGATTCGATGATTCGGCTCTTACCCACTCCGGCGTCGCCTTCGACCACGATCACCGCCCGGCCGCCGGTCCAGGCCGGTCGCAGGGCGCTCCGCAGGGTGAGCAGTTCCTGAGTGCGGCCGACGAGGCGGGGCTCTGCGCCCCTGTCCCCGCTGCCCGAATCCGCCGGGTCCGCCGGATCCGGCCGCACCGGCGCGACCGCGGGTGATGCCACGGCCGGCTCCCCGCCGCGTCGGTTCGACGTGGGACCGAGCACTCCCTGGAACGCTGTCCGCAGGTCGGCGCCCGGGTCGATACCCAGTTCGTCGGCGAGCCGCCGGCGCACGGTGCCGAACACCTCGACAGCCTCGGCTCTCCGCCCGACCCGCCCGAGGAGCGTCACGAGTGCGGCCTGGACCGGTTCGTGCAGGGGAGCCATGGCGGCGGCCCTCCGCAACGCGGGCAGCGCGCGAGCGGATTCGTCGAGCGAATCGGCGGTGGCCGCAAGCTCGACGCAGGCCTCGAAGAACTCCTCGTTCAGCGCGGAGAAGATGGGGGCGGCATCGATACCCTGCGCCCACCCGTCGCCGACCGGACCGTTCCACAGCGCCACCGCGTCGATCAGACCGGCGAGCGCCGCCGGAGCCCGGCCGCCGGCACGTGCGGATCGAGCACGACCCGCGAGTTGCCGGAAGCGGGTGAGGTCGAGAACACCCGGCCCGAACGCACAGACATACCCGCTCGCCAGCTTGGTCAAGTACCTGCCGGGGGCACGCGGAGGCAGATCGGGTTCCAGGATGCGACGAATCGCTCCGATGTACTTGTGCAGCACGTTGAGCGCGCTCGTCGGGGCCTGCTCCCCCCACAGCACGGCGACGAGTTCGTCCGTCCCGGTGGGGCGGCCCTCGCGGGCGAGCAGTATCCCGAGGAGAGCGGCCTGCTGAGGAGGTCCGGCGCTCAGTTCGGTGTCACCCCGCCAGAGCCGGAGGGGGCCTAGAACCTGCAGGCGCAGGGTCGTCGGCGCGCTGCCGCGATTCACATCATCGATGCTTTCGGTGATCAACTCGACGGTCATCGACGTCTCCCTGGTGGGACCGGTCCAGTCCGCAATCACCCTCGGCCGGGTGCGCGCTGGCGTGGTGTCAAGGTACACTCTAAAGCCTGGAGCATGACTCCAGCCAGTGGAGTTTCGATAAGACGGGCGGGCGGTGATCGACGATGCCTGACTCGATCGAACCCGCCGCCGCTCAGACCAGGCGCGACGAGTACGCCGAGATGACCCGTCGCGACGTCGTCGCCGCTGCCCGCCGGCTCTTCGCCGAGCAGGGCTACGAGCAGACCACCGTCGCCCAGATCGCCCGCGCAGCCCGGGTCTCTCCGGCCACGGTCTACGCGCAGTGCGGCGGTAAAGAAGGTCTTCTGCACACGTTGATGGACATCTGGACCACGAGCCCCACGGTCGGTCGCATCATCGGCGACGCCGCAGCGGGCCGCACCGGTCGCGAGAAACTGCGTATTCTCGCCGACGGGTACGTCGCCCATGCTGCCGAGGCCGGCGACATCATGCGAATCGTCGAGCGCGCGGCGGCCAGCTCGACACCGGCGAAGACGTTCCTGGACATCGCCGACCGCCGGCACACCGAAGCCCTCGAGACGATCACGAAGGGCATCGCCGATGTCGGGGAGCTCGCCGACGGTGTCTCCGTGACCGACGCGGCGAGAATGATCTACTTCCACTTCCGCAATCCCCAGCTCATGCTCGCGTCGGAGACCTTCGGCTGGGGAATCGATCGAGCGAAGCAGTGGCTTCTCGAACGGGTCGAATCCGCCATCCTGACGCCCCGACAGTAGACGTCAACAAATCGATCACTCGGTGTCAACAGGCACCTCCTAGCGTTCCAGGTGTCGGCCACCGGCCCCGGATGCACGAAGGTCGTCCGCCGGCTCCACCACCGCCGCGGCGGTATCACCGAGAGAAGATCATCATGTCCACCACCCCCACCATCGTTCTCGTCCACGGCGCATTCGCCGACGCGGCCAGCTGGGCGCCGGTCACGCGCCTGCTCCTCGACCGGGGACACACCGTCCTCGCACCCCCTGCGTACAACCGGAGCCTCATCGCCGACGCCGCCTCCATCCGAGCGCTGGTCGAGCAGATCGACGGCCCGGTGCTGCTCGCCGGCCACTCGTATGGCGGAGCGGTCATCACGATCGCCGGGGAGGCGGCCAACGTCGTCGGCCTCGTCTACGTCTCCGGGTACGCGCTCGACGCCGGCGAGACCATCGCGAAGCTCCAAGGCGGCTTCCCGGATTCGGAGCTCATCGCGAACCTCGTCTTCACCCCGTTCCCGATCGCCGGCCAGGAGGACGGGTCGGATGTCTCGGTGAAGATCGATGCGTTCCCCGCCATCTTCGCGGCCGGCCTCGATACGAAGATCACGGAAGTGCTCGCGGTCTCCCAGCGTCCGCTCGCCGCGTCGGTCTTCTCGGAAGAGGCTCCCGCGGCGGCTTGGAAGACCAAGCCCGCCTGGGGGATCGTGTCGGCGAACGATCACACCATCAACCCCGATGTCGAACGCTTCGGCTACACGCGGGGCGACTTCACCGAGATCGTCGAACTCGCGGCGCCGCACCTCGTGATGCAGACCAACCCGCAGGACGTCGCCGACGTCATCGAGCGCGCCCTGGCCGGCAGCCTCACCGCGCAGACCAGCAGCACCGCCGCGCAGAGCTGACGGGGAGGACGAGCACATGCCTCTCACCACCGCCGAACTCGATGAGGTCGCCGCCGCGAACAGCTCGCGCAAGACACCCGTGATGTTCGTGCACGGTCTCTGGCTCCTCTCCAGCAGCTGGCGCGCCTGGCGCGACCTCTTCGAGGAGCAGGGCTACGCCACGATCGCGCCCGGCTGGCCGGACGACCCCGACACCGTCGCCGAAGCCAAGGCAGATCCGGACGCGTTCGCCGGCAAGATGGTCAAGCAGGTCACCGAGCACTACGCGGAGGCGATCGCGGCCCTCGACCAAGCGCCCGTCGTGATCGGCCACAGCTTCGGCGGACTCATCGCCCAGAAGCTCGCCGGCGAATCCAGGAATGCCGTGACGGTAGCCATCGATCCTGCGCAGTTCAAGGGCGTGACGGCCCTTCCGCCCGCCGCGCTGAAGGCGGCCGCGCCCGCGTTGCTGCGCTTCAACCACACCCGGCACGGTGTCACTCTCACCTGGGAGCAGTTCGCGTACGGCTGGTCGAACGCCATCAGCGAGGCGGAGGGGCGCGCCCTCTACCAGGAGTTCCATGTGCCCGCGTCGAGTGTGCCGATCTTCCAGGCGGCCACGGCCAATCTCAACCCGTTCGCCGAGACCAGGGTGATCACCGACAATCACGACCGGGGACCTCTGCTCCTGATCGCCGGCGCCGAGGACAACACGGTGCCACAGGCGGTCGTGGAGAACGAGTACCGCCTCCAGCAGAAGAACGTCGGCCCGACCGAGCTCGCGATCATTCCCGGCCGTGGTCATTCGCTCATCATCGACTCCGGATGGCGGGAGGTCGCCGACACCGCCCTGGCCTTCATCCGCCGATTCGCGTCAGCGGATCACCGAGCGGAGTAGGGGCGCCGGCCGACCGGCGGCGTCAGCGCGCACTGGGCGTCGTAACGAGAACCGACGACAAGATATCTGAGGAGTTGGTAACCTGAGGGGGTGGGTGCCCACGCAGAGCTGACCAAGGACGGGCGATGCCTAAATCGATCAAGCGGAACTCGCTCACCGATCAAGCGACGGAAGCCATCATCGAGCTGATCTCGGAGCGGAATCTCAAGGCGGGCGACCGATTGCCCGGCAGCGGTGAACTGGCCGAGATGCTCGACGTGAGCATCCCCGTGGTGCGGGAGGCGGTGGCCGGACTTGCCGCCATCGGTCTGCTCGAACGACAGCAGGGCCGCGAGAGCACGATCGCCACGCCGAACTCGTCCCACCTCAGCCGGCTCTTCAGCCTGCGCGTGCTGGGGGCGGCCATCGACGACCAGCAACTGCAGCAGTTCCGCGAGATCGTGGAGGTCGGGAACGCCCGCCTGGCTGCTCGCAATCGCACGGCCGAGTCGGTCGACGCCCTGAAGAGCGCCCTCGACGTACTCTCGAAGTCGCGCGAGGCCGACGAGTTGCACGAAGCCGACGTCGCGTTCCACGCCGCCGTCGCGCGATGCGCCGACAACGACCTGTGCGAGCTCACCCTCGAATCGCTCGAGCCCCTGCTGGCCCGGCTGCGGCGCAGGGTCTGGAACGGCTGGGTGAGCCAGGGCGGTGGGCTCACCGCAATCGTCGACGCGCACCGCGCCATCTTCGAGGCGATCGAACAGGGTGACGAAGACGCCGCCGCCCGAGCGATGTCCGATCACCTCGGGCAGGCTCGCATCGGCCTCGAAGAATCCCTTCGCGGCGGCGAACGCGACCTCGCCCCACGAGCAGGATTCCCCGCCGCCTGACGACGCCGCTACTCGTCCAGACGGTACCGCAAGAGCGCTTGACTGTAGCCACCGTCGACCAGCAAGCGGGATCCGGTGACGTATCGCGACGCGTCGGAGGCGAGGTAGAGCACAGCGCCGACGAGATCGTCGATGGCTCCGACACGCCCGAGCGGCACCCACGATTCGAACCGGGCACGGCCCATCTGGTCGATGACCTCCCGGTTGATGTCGGTCTCGATCGCACCCGGGGCGATGGAGTTGACCCGGATACCCGTTGCGGCCAGTTCGAGGGCGAGAGTGCGACCCGCGGCCTCGAGGCCCGCCTTCGATGCCACGTATGCCACGTTGCCGGCGTAGGCGACGGTGTCGTGGATGCTCGTGATGTTGATCACCGAACCGCGCCCGCTTGCGCTCAGCAGCGGCGCCAGGCCGCGGGTCAGCAGAACCGGGGCGACCAGGTTGACGGCGAGGGTGCGCAGAAGCGCCTCGGCACCGGCATCGCCCGGAATCTCGACGCCGGCGTTGTTGACCACGATGTCCAGCTGATCGGTGCGCTGCCGCACCGCCGTGACCAGGTCGGCCACGCCCCCCGCCGTGGCGAGGTCGGCCACGAGCATCGAGGCGACGCCGTCGCCGTAGGGAGGCGCGTGCTGTGGTGAACCGTGACGCAGCACGCGCACACCTGCCGTCTGCAGTGCATCCGCCAGCCCGGCGCCGATGCCGCGCGTCGATCCCGTGACGAGCGCGGTCCTGCCCTCGAGATCGGGGAAGGTCGGCGCGGTCACAGCACTCCGAACGTGCTGAAAGCCTCAGTCGAACTCATTCCGCCCTCGATCGCATCGCGCACGACGTTCTCGGTGCGCGCCTTCACGAGAGCGCGTTCGACGACCTCCTGCTCCACTGCCGCAGGAATCACGACGACGCCGTCGATGTCGCCGAACACGATGTCACCTGGCTCGATCTCCACGTCCCCGATCCGGATGCGGCAGCGGTAGTCGAGCACCGACGCGCGCACGCCCGCATCCTGAGCGTAGCCACCGCGACTGAATACGGGGAAGTCCTGCTGCAGCACGCGCGGGGTGTCGCGGTGGTAGCCGTCGACCACGGCGCCGACGGCGCCGCGCTGGCGCGCCGTCGCGGTGAGGATCTCACCCCAGGCCGAGCACGGCATGGAGGCGTTCTGCGCCAGGTACACCTCGCCCGGCGCCAGCTGGTCGAGCGCTTCGGTGAGCCGGCCGAACGGCTTCTGCTGAGGGCCGGTGACATCGGCGATGAGCACCGGCATGGCGCGGCCTACCACGGTCATTCCGGGAAGGATGGCGTGGATCACCGGCGGCAAGAACTGCCGCCGGTATCCGAGCTCATCCAGAATGTCTCCGACCACCGGGGTGTAGAGCTCCGACCGGATCGCGTCCAAGCGTTCCTGATCGTGTTGTTCCATCGTCATCGCGCTGGTCCTTCCTGCGTGTTCCGGCGTCTCATCGCACCACGGCCAGAACGCCCGCGCGCGGCACGCGCACCACGAACTCGTCGCCGTCGATGTCGAGTGCGCTCTCCCGGAGCTGGAGCACGTCGGGGTGATCGAGGTCGTTCTGCGCCCAGACATCCGGTCCGCTGATCCACCGCAGCCGTGCGGATCCTGTGCCCCAACCCCGCACCCGCACGTCGTGCTCGGCCTCGGGATCGGCGTTCACCAGGAAGAGGGCACTGTGGTCGCCGTCGCGGGTGGCCGCGGCGGTGATCACGTCGGCCTCGCGGTCGGTGCGCAGCACCGGCGGGTTCATGCCGTTGTTCTCGACCCCCTCGAGCGCGGGAACGCGCATGCGCGCGCTGTCGACCGCAATCGGCAGCGCCTGCCCGGAGGCATGCTTCTCGTACAGCTGCGCCACCAGGAACGACACGGTCACGAACAGACGGTCGTCATCGGTCTGGATGGGCGCGAGGCAGTTCACCAGATGACTGAGAATGGCGATCGGCACCCGGTCGGCGTGGGCGACGAGTGCGTTGTAGCAGCCCGCGAAGAAGGCGGCGTTGCCGAGCGGATGGTTCGTCGAGAGATGGTCGTCGAAGGTCACCATGCGGTTCCACTCGTCGAAGGAGATGTCGATCCGCCGGTCCGAGCCGGCCACCTCGTCGATGAAGCGGATCGTGGTGTCGAACACGTCCGCGAGCAGTTGCGGGGAGGTGGTGAGCTGACGGAGGTCGTCGATGGAGGCCAGTGGTCGCTCGATCATGCCCGGGAAGTACCAGTGCACCGAGAGCAGGTCGATCACCTCGGCGCATTGTTCGAGCACGGCCCGGTTCCACTCCCTCGCGGGGTAGGGTGCCATGCCCCCGGGCTCCTCGTCGAACAGCACGCCACCGGCCTCGTTCATCGGCAGCCCGACGGCCACGAGCTTGATCGCGGGATCGACGGCACGCATCGCCGTCGCGAACTCCACCACCCGGCGCCCGTAGAGATCCGGAGCCGAGTGCGCGAACTCGTGCGGGCCCCAGGTCTCGTTCCCGATCGACCACCAGGTCACGGGCCGCGGCGAGTGGCGGTCGACGTTGCAGTAGCGCACCCATTCAGCAGCCTCTTCGGGCGTGCCGGTGCCCATGTTGACGACGAGGAAAGGCTCGGCGTCGACATCGAGGCAATACTGCAGGAACTCGTCCGTGCCGAGGAGGTTCGGCTCGGGCGGACCGATCAACCGGCCGATGTCCTCCGGTGTCGAGGCAAAGGTCGAGCTGGTGCCGAAACCGCCGATCCGCTGGGTCACGGTCGTCCAGAAGGTCTCCGAGACGAGGGGGCGTTCGGCCTTCGGGCCGACGCCGTCGCGCCAGTGATAGGTGTCGGAGAAGCATCCACCGGGATATCGCAGGGCACGCACGCCCATCGCCTCGATGGCGGCTTTGGTGTCGGACCGAGGGATGTCGCGCTCGGCATCCCAGATGCCCGGATCGACGGTGCGACCGAAGTGCTCGATCATCGCGCCGAAGATGAGCGGTGAGATCGCTGAGCCGGTACCGGCGGCGTCGACGGTGACGGTGGCGGTGGTTGTGTTCTCGGCCATGAAGGCGCCTTTCTGTCAGTGAGTGCCGGCGAGGTCGGCGTTGCGCCGTTCGCGGCGCTCGGCCTGGATGATCGGGTCGGGGTAGGGGGAGGCGGCGGCGAGCCGGCGGGTGTAGGGGTCGCGGGGGTTCGAGGCCACGTCTTCGCTGTCGCCCACCTCCACCAGTTCGCCGCGCTGGATGACGGCCGTGCGGTCCGCGATGTGCCGCACCACGTCCAGGTCGTGCGAAATGAAGAGGTAGGCAACCTGGGTGCGTTCCTGGAGCTCGGCGAACAGGTCGAGCACGCTGGCCTGAGTCGAGAGATCGAGAGCGCTCACCGCCTCGTCGCAGATGACCAGTCGGGGTGACCGGGACAGCGCCCGGGCGATCGCGATGCGCTGACGCTGGCCGCCCGAGAACTCCCGTGCCCGGCGGCGACCGGCGTCCTGCGGCAGGTGCACGGCACCGAGCAGGCTCCGTACCTGTGCCAGCGCCTCGATGCGGCTGACCCCCCGGTCGATCAGCAGCGGTTCGACGAGGATGTCCTCCACCGCCATGGCGGGGTTGAGCGAGCTGTAGGGGTCTTGGAACACCACCTGGATGTCCGAGCTGAGCGCCCGCCGTCGGGTGCGCGAGGCGTGCGCGATGCTCTCGCCATCCCACCAGATGCCACCCCCCGTGACCGGTGCTAGGCCGAGGATGGCGCGGCCGATGGTCGACTTGCCCGAGCCGGACTCGCCGACGAGCCCCAGGGTCTCCCCGCGTCGGATGTCGAAGTCCACTCCCCGGACGGCGACGAACGGCGAACCTCGTCGGCCGGGGTAGCTCACCTCGAGCCCCGTCACGCTGAGCAGCCTGGCCGCGTCGTCGAACGACCTCCGCTCCCGTGGGGGCAGGTGGGCGGGTGCTGCCGCGAGCAGCGTGCGGGTGTAGCTGTCCGCGGGTGCGGCGAAGAGCCGTCGCGCGGGCGCCGATTCGAGCACACGGCCGCTGCGCATCACCACGACGTCGTCGCAGATGTCTGCCACGACCCCGAAGTCGTGGGTGACGATCACCACGGCGATGTCGCGTTCGCGAATCAGCGAGCGCAACAGGTCGAGCACCTCCGCCTGCACCGTCACGTCGAGTGCTGTGGTGGGTTCGTCGGCGATGATTAGGACCGGATCGCATGACACGGCGCCGGCGATGAGCACGCGCTGTGCCATTCCGCCGGAGATCTGGTGGGGGTAGCTCGCGAGGGTGCGGTCGGGATCGGCGATGCCGACCCGTGCCAACAGGTCGCGGGCACGGGCCTTGGCGTCCCTCCGCGACAGGCCCAGGTGGCGGCGGATGGGCTCGATCAGCTGGGAACCGATGGTGAAGCTGGGGTCGAGATTCGACATGGGTTCCTGCGGGATGTACCCGATCTCCCGGCCCCGGAGGCGCGCCAGTTCTGCTGGCGGGAGCCGCACCAGGTCCCGGCCGCCGAAAGAGACGCTCCCGCCCACCACCGCGCCGCCGGGCGCGAGAAGGCCTAGCACCCCGAGGACGGTCTGCGTCTTGCCCGAACCCGATTCGCCGACGAGACCGAGCACACGGCCACGGTCCACCGAGAAGCCGACGCCGTCGACGACCCGGCGGTCGGCGCCGTCCAGACGGTACTCGATCTCGAGCCCGTCAACCGCGAGCAACGCCCCCGAACTCGGCGCGGCCGGTGAGCCGTCCGGCTGCACGCTGGGGCGGCGGCGACGCCGGGTCGGCACCGCGCCGTCGCTCAGGAGATCGCGGGCGACCGAGGCGAGCAGGATGAGGCAGAGCACGGTGACCGTGATCGCGACCGCCGGGGGTACGAGCAGGAAGGGAGCGTTGTAGATGTCCTTGAACGCGTCTCCCAGCATCCCGCCCCAGCTCGCCGCACCGGGCTCGCCGATGCCGATGAACTCGAGGCCCGCTTGCACGATCAGCGCGACCCCGAAGATGAACCCGGTCTGAATGAGGGCCACCGGGAGGACGACGCCGAGGATGTGCCTGCCCATGATCGACAGATCGCTGATGCCCGACACCTTCGCCGCATCGATGTACAGCTCTCGGCGCACGTCGATCGCAGCCGCGCGCACCGGGCGGAACATCGCCGGCACCATCAGCACGCCGAAGACGGCCATGACGGCGATCGGGCTGGAACCGATGATCACCGAGACCGCCAACAGGGCGACGATCGCGGGGAGGGCCTGGATGAGATTCGACAGCCAACCGGCCACCGCATCGAACCGGCCCGCGTAGTAGCCTGCTGCGAGCCCGAGCGGCACACCCAGCACGAACGTCACCGCGGTCGCGGTGAGCCCCGCCAGCAGCGTCACCTGTCCACCGTAGAGCAAGCGGCTGAGCACGTCGCGGCCCGACGAGTCGGTACCGAGCAGGTGGCCTGGTCCGGGTGGCTGCCGAACGGCGGAGACGTCGGCGAATCCGGGGGCCGGCAGTGCGAACAGCGGCGCGAGCACGCAGACGAGCACCACTATCAGCAGCACCAGCGCCGGAACGAGCATGCCGGGGCTGCGCAGCAGCCGGCGCACCGCCGAGGGGCGGGGCGCTGTGGTGAGCGCCACGGCGAGGGTGTCGGGCGGAACGGTCATGAGCGAACTTTCGGGTTGAGCCAGGCGTACGCGAGGTCCATCAGGAGATTGACGACGACGACCGCGATCACCACCGTGATGACGGCGCCTTGGATGACGGGCTGGTCCTGCTGCGTGGCGGCGCCGACGGTCAGCGCGCCGATGCCGGGCAGCGCGAACATGTACTCGATCACCACGGCGCCGCTCAGGAGTCCGATGAACTGCAGCGAGAGCACCGTGAGAGCCACCGGCGCCGAGTTCCGCAGCACGTGCTTGAGATAGATCGACGCCGTGCCGAGTCCACGGCCGCGCAGAGTCCGCACGTAATCCTGCTGGAGGGTGTCGATCGCCGCGTTGCGCGTCTGCTGAGCGACCGCGGCCGTTGCGGCCACGGAGAGGGCGATCACCGGGAGGGTGATCGAACGCGCCCAGCCGACCGGGTCGTCGCCGAAGTCGACCCAGCCGGTGGCGGGCAGCAGTCGGAGGTTGAGGGCGAAGATCGTCACCAGCGCGATCGCCACGATGAAGTTCGGCACAGCGAAACCCAGGACGGCGAAGGGTTGGATGGCACTGTCGACCGCGCCGCGCCGCGCCGCGGCCCAGAGACCGAGCCCGATCCCGATCGCGCCGGCCAGCACGATCGCGACCACCGTGATCGAGAGCGTGATCGGCAACCGCGCAGCAATCGACTCCGCCACCGGCTGGTTGGAGAACCAGGATGCACCGAGGTCACCGGACAGCGCTCGCCCGACCCAGCCGATGTACGCGCTGAAGACGTTCTGATCCAGGCCCAGTTCGGCCCGTTTCGCGGCGACCTGCTCGGGCGAGGCCGTCACCCCGAGGATCGATCGCGCGGGATCCCCCGGGCTGAACCAGGTCAGCACGAAGCTGACGAACGAGAGCACGACGACCAGCACCGCTGCTGACGCGATCCGCTTGAGTACGAAGATGACCATGGCGACCTCGCGCTACTGCGCCGGCTTGTAGTTGTAGAGCGACGGCACGACCTGCTGCGGCTGCGGGGTGACCGTGACGTCCTTGCCCACGAAGGCGAGGTTGTCGACCACGTAGAACGGGTCGAACCAGGCCTGCTCCACCACTCGTGCCGAGAGCTGCTTGTACAACGAATCGCGCTCCTGGTCGTCGGCGACGGCGATCTTCGACATGAGGTCGGTGATCGTGGGGTCGTCGACGTGGAACGGGTTGAATGTTCCGTCGGCGCTGAGGAGAAGAGTCGCGTCGAGCCAGTTCTCCGACGCTCCCCAGCTGAAGACGAAGGCGGGGTAGGTGCCTGAGAGGAAGGGGGCGAGCCCGGCCGATGGGGTGAGCGGGTCGTACTCGACGGTGATGCCGACGTCGGCGAGCTGCTGCTTGACGATCGGGTACACCTCGGGCAGGAACGCATCGATCGAGGGCATCGTGATGGTGAGTCCGTTGGAGTATCCCGCCTCCGCCAGCAGCGCTCGAGCCTTGTCCGGGTCGAACGGGTATGCCTCGTCGAGGCTCTCGTCATAGGCGGGCGTGCCCGGGTAGAAGACCTGTGTCGTGGGGGATCCTTGGCCGAACGCGATCGTCTCCAGCAGGGCGTCACCGTCGATCGCGTAGTTGATGGCCTGACGCACCCGCACGTCGCCGAGTGCCGGGTCGGTGGTGCCGGCACGGTCGACCAGGAAGAGACCCTGCCAGTCACCCGGCGCCGAGATCGCCGTGAGCCCCGACGCCTCCGCTTCCGCCAGCTGAGAGGGGATGCCGAAAGCCGAGTCGACCTGTCCCGTCTTCACGGCGTTCAGTCGCGCCGTGCCATCCGAGAGTACCCGCACATCGACCTCGTCGAAGGGGAACGCCTCCGGGTCGTAGTAATTGGGGTTGCGCGTGAAGGCGTAGACGTCGCCGCGGCGGGTCTTGTCGGTGTCGAGAACGTAAGGGCCCGTCCCTGCCGGCACCGTGGCGAGGTCGGCATCCGCCACCTCCGAGTTGGTGATCATGCCGGCGACCAGGGCGAGGTTGTGGGTCAGCGCCGGGTCGGGTGCCGAGAGGGTGAGCCGCACCGTCGTGTCGTCCACCGCATCGAAGCCGGTCACCGCCGCCAGAGCGCTGGCGCGCGGTCCGTTCGAGGCTTGGAAGCGCTTCAGCGAGGCGACCACGGCGTCGGCGGTCAGCGGAGTTCCGTCGGAGAACTCGACCCCCTCCCGCAACGTCAACTCGAGCACGGTGTTTCCGGCGTCCGTGTACTCCCAGGAGGTGGCGAGCATCGGCTGCAGCTGCCCCTGGTCGTCGAGCCGGATGAGGGTGTCATACGCGGGCTGCAAGTACTGCATGTAGTGCCCGACATCCGATTGGGCCGGATCGAACGAGGCGACGTCGACCAGCGCACCGATCGAGAGCGACTCGGTGGGCGAGGCATCGCTGCCTCCGCCGCCGACGCATCCGGTCAGCGCGAGAGCCAGGGCGGAAGCCACGGCAATGCCGCGGAGAACCGATTTCGAAGACACAGCATCCTCCTTGAAGTGTGAAAGGCGATCTCGCCACAAGTCATCTTGTAAGAGATGTTGATATATGTCAATACGAGAAGTAGCGGAGTCAGCGGATGACGGGATCGGAGCCGGCGACGAGGCTTCTCAGGTCGTCCCGGCGGGCCGCTCCCTCCCAGTCGCCCGGGCTCGTGCAGGCGAATGCACCGCAGAGCACCGCGGTCTCGAGCCGGGTCTGTGGCGAGCTGCCGCGCGCGCGCTCGGCCAGGTATCCGGCCACGAATGCGTCGCCGGCGCCCACTGTGTCGACGACGGCCACCGGGGTGGCGGGCAGGGCGTGGTGCTCGCCGTCGATGAGTGCACGGCAGCCACGTTCGCCGAGCTTCAGCACGGCCTCGCGCGCGCCGAGATCCCGCATGCCGTCGAGGAGCTCGTCCTCGTCGTGCGCACCCGGCACCAGGAGCCTGGCCTCGTCGTCACCGGCGAAGACGACCCTGGCCCGGCGCGCTATCGACCGGTACAGCTCGACGGCGTCGCGGTGGCGCCTCAGCGTGGCGCGATGATTGACGTCGAACGAGACCGGGACTCCGGCCGCCTCGGCCAGGTCGAGAGCCCGCTGCACGGCAGCGTCGGCCGAGGGCGAGAGCGACGGCGTGATACCCGTGAGATGCAGCAGGCCGGCGTCGGCCAGCCAGTCGTCCGGAACGTCGTCGGGGGCGAGCCGACTCCCGGCACTGCCCGCACGGTAGTAGCGAACGCGGGACGGACCGACGGGATGGTGCTCCTTGAGCATCAGCGCGGTCGGGGCTCCGTCGTCGACGATCGCGGTGACCCGCACGCCCTCCGCCCGGAGCTCGCGTCGGATGCGCTTGCCCACGTCGTCGTCGCCGATTCTGCCGAGCCATTCCGCCGTCGCGCCGAGGCGGCTGACGCCGATGGCGACATTGGATTCGGCTCCGCCGATGCCGAGCCGAAGGCTGACCGCGAGCTCCACGCTCTCCTGCGGCGTCGGCTGGACGAGACCGAGCGACTCCCCGAGCGTGACGACGTCAACCATCTCCGGCGGGCCCTCCGAGCAGCGCCACAGCAGCGCGAGCGCGATCGCGCACCTGCTGATAGAGGTCGTCGCCCCGAAGAGTCGGCACGAGCCAACTCACCCCGACGGCGAACACGGCCGGATGCGCGAGATACAGTGGCGCCGATCCGTCGGTCACCCCACCGCTCGGCATGAAGGACATCTCAGGGAACGGCTGATGAAGCGCCTCGATCACAGCCGGACCGCCGAGCGTAGCGGCAGGAAAGACCTTGACGTGTCTGACGCCGAGGCGTCGTGCGTGCTGCAGTTCCGAGGCCGTCGCGATGCCGGGGAGCACCGCCAGCCCGCGGTCCTCGGCGGCCCGCACGAGCCGCTGGTCGAGTCCCGGGCTCACCGAGAAGGCAGCCCCGGCATCCCCCGCCTTGCGCAGAGAATCCTCGTCCAGCACCGTGCCGGCGCCGACCACGAGGTCGCCGCGCGCCGCGATGCGACGGATGGCCGCCAGCCCGTGCGGGGTTCGGAGCGTGATCTCCGCGCATCCGATTCCGCCGTCGACGAGCCCTTGGGCGATGGCATCCGCTTCATGTGGGCGATGGATGGAGACCACGGGCACGAGGCGCGATTCGCGCAAGGCACGGAGAGCGCCTGCCGTCATCGGGGGACGACCTGGAGGCGTCGGCCCACCGGCAGCACGGCCGAGGCCAGACCGGCCTCGGCCGCCGCCGAGGTGAATACCGCCAACGCGTCGGGGTCGACGTTCTGCGCGAACATGTCGTAGTGCATCGGCACAGTCAGTGCAGCACCCGACTCGAGCGCGAGCTCGACCGCTTCAACCGCATTCAGATTGCCGGCGAACCCCATGGCCGCACGCTCGTCGCTTCGCCCGTTGATGGGCGCGAGGAGCACGTCCACCGGCTGGGCCTGCAGCGCCGCGACGATCCGAGGGTGCGAGCGGGCATCGCCGAGGTGAGCCACACTGGTCTTCCCATCGGTGACGATCCAGCCGAGGTAGGGAGACCCGTCGGCTCCCTCGTCGAAGTCGTCGTGGGGCACGGCGAAGGTCGTCACCGTCAGGCCGGCTGTCTCGATCGTGAGACCGTCACCGGCCGGGATGACACGCTCATCCGGCCAGCCGAGCTCGCGAAGCGTCGCCACGGCCGCCCTCGGCGCCGCCACGGACGCCGCCGGGTTGGTGCGCGCGAGGGTCCGCAGGGTCGGTGGATCGAGATGATCGAGATGGTCATGACTGCAGATGACCAGATCGAGCGCATCCAGATCGACTGGATCGAGTGGACTCCGCGTCAATCGGCGGTGGTCGAACGGGTCGCCGAGCACCGCCTCGCAATGATTGCTGAGGTACGCGTCGATGAGGACCGTGGCGCCCGGAAAGCGAACGACCACACCGGATTGCCCCAGCCGCCAGAGGCTGGTCGCATCGGCCTCCGCCGGCATCCGGTCCCGAATCTGGGCCGCCAGCGCCGGGCCGGAGACCTCGGGCTCGATCATTTCTCGAACACCGTCGTTCCCGGCTTCGCCCAGCGGCGAATGACCTCGAGCACCGGTTCGACCCCGATGCCGGGACGCTCGGTCATCGCGATCTGCCCGCGCTCGATGAGGGGAGCGTCGACGAGGTCGGCGAAGAACGGCACATCCTGGGCGTGGTACTCCAGGGCGAGGAAGTTTGGCCAGGTCGCCGACACCTGCGCCGCGAAGGCCGTGCCGATCGGACCGGCGATGTTGTGCGGGGCGATCGAGAGACCGCGGTCGGCCGCATCCGCAGCGATACGCCGGGCCTCGGCGACACCGCCGACCTTGCCGAGGTCAGGGGTGACCACGGCGAGCGCCCCGGCCGAAATGACCGGCGCGAACGAACGATGACCGATGAGGTTCTCGCCGCCGCCGAGCGGAACGCGGGTTCGTTGCGAGAGTGCGATCAGGCCCGAGACGTTCTCCGGCGGCAGCGGGTCCTCGAGCCACATCACCGGCACGTGATCGACCGCAGCCGCCAAGCGAACGGCGGATGCCATGTCGTAACGCCAGTGCAGGTCGAAGGCGAGTTCGACGCCCGGTCCGGCTCCGTCGACGATGGCATCGGCCATGTCGCGCGCGAGAGCCTCGGCACCGGGCGGCAGCGCGCGGGAGCCGACCCGGACGGGGACCAGGCCGGGCACGTCGAGATCGAACTTCAGTGCGTCGAACCCCTTCTGCACGGCTGCGCGGGCTCGACTGGCCAGGAGGTCGAGATCGACCGCCTCGGTCTCGGCGCCGAGATCGAACAGACTCTTGCCGACCGCGCCTGCGGCCACCTGGTCGGGCTCGGCGAGCCACGGTATCGGCCGGATGTCGAGCATCGGGCCCAGACTCATCAGTCCGGCGCCGCCATGGCAGTCCGCGTAAACGCGCACCGACTTGTGAAAGGCTCCGCCGAGCAGTCGCCACAGCGGCACGCCCAGTTCGCGGGCGTTCAGATCCCACAGGGCACCGTCGATGCCCGACAGGGCGTTGTGGATGATCCCACCCACCGATCCGGCTCCCGAGGTCGCCGCGCGCAGCCGTGCGCCGATCACCTCGATGTCCGCGGCATCGTCACCGCGAACGAGCTCCCCCATCTCGCGAATGATCTCCGGCAATCCCGGGGCGAAGAACGACTCGCCCCAGCCGACCGCTCCCGACTCCGATTCGATCCGGATGAGGGTCCAATCGAAGTTGGCTGCCACGACGGCGGTAGTGATTGACCGAATTTTCGACATCCACGTCACTTCCTTCACGCTGCTGAATCGCTCATCGATTCACCAGCAACTTATATTAGAAGAAGGGAAGTAGTCAACATGATGACATTGCCGGTCCGGGCTGTTAGCGTGAACGACAAGGGGGTCACGGGTGCTGTCTCTCAAACGCAATTCACTCGCGGAACAGGCCTCGGAGGCCATCGTCGACTACATCGGCGAGCGCCGCCTCCGCGACGGCGACACTCTTCCGCCCACGTCCGAACTGGCCGAGATGCTCGACGTCAGCGTGCCGGTGGTGCGGGAAGCGCTCGCCGGTCTCGCCGCCATCGGCCTGCTGAAGCGTCAGCAAGGTCGAGAGAGCACCGTCTCCGTTCCCGACTCGAGCCACCTCGCGCGGCTCCTGACGCTCCGTGTCACGGGAACCGAGATCGGCGATGAACGACTGCAGCAGTTCCGCGAGATCGTGGAGGTCGGCAACGCTCGTCTCGCTGCCACCCATCGGGGCGCGCACGACCTGTCAGCGCTCGAGGATGCGATGGCCCAGATGCGATCGGTCACCTCGGCGGAGGAACTCCACGCCGCCGACGTCGCCTTCCACGCCGCGATCGCTCGTGCGACGGCCAACGATCTCTGCGAGCTGACTCTCGACGCACTCGAGCCGATGCTCAGACGCCTTCGCCGACGGGTCTGGAGCGGGTGGGTGCAGGCGGGCGGAACCCTCGAGAGCATCCTCCGCGCCCACGCCGCCATCCTCGACGCGATCGAGGACGGCGATGAGGAGCGCGCGGTCGCCACCATGACGCAGCATCTCGCCCAGGCCCGAGCCGGCCTCGAAGCGCCGAGTACGCCGTCGAGCAGCGGGAGCGACGGCGCCCTGAACTCATAGGGATTTCTTGGGCGCTCGATAGCCGACCGCGAATCCGTCCTTCTACCGTCGTGCCAGTCGGCGAACGCCAGTTCGATGAGTGCCGCGAAGGAGAACCGTGTACTGGACCTATCTGCGACGTGAGCTTTCCGGTCGCAAGAAGCAGACGATCATCGTCGCAACCGGAATGGCGATCGCGATCGCTCTCGTCATCATCGTGAACTCCCTGTCGGCAGGGGTGCGTCACGCCCAATCGCAGGCGCTCGCGTCGATCTACGGCGTGGGCACCGATCTCACCGTCACCGGCGCCCAGGCCGAGCCCGCGGCGGGCGGACCCGGCTCGCGGTTCGACTTCGGTGACAACGGTGGGACGACGACCGGCGACGGTACCACGAGCCTGAACCAGTCGCGGCTGGTCACGGACTTCCGGCGCGGGACCCTCGCGGCCTCGACGGTCGACGAGGTGACCTCGATCGACGGAGTGGCCGCCGCATCCGGTGCGCTGAGTCTGACGAACATGACGTTCGACGGCCAGCTGCAGCAGCGCCCGAGCTCGACGGATGGGCAGCCGCCCCAGTCCGGCGACGGCGGACCGGGCGGCGGCGGCAGCTCCTTCACCGTCGACTCGTTCACCGTGCTCGGGATCGACCCGGCAGACACCTCGGTCGGCCCGCTCTCGGCGGTCGAGGTCAGCGAGGGTCGCGACCTCACCAGCGCCGACGCGGGAACCGACGTGGCGGTTCTCGATGCGAGCTATGCGACGAGTTCGAGCCTCGCGGTGGGCGGTCAGGTGGATGTGGGCGGGACGCCGTTCGAGATCGTCGGGATCGTTACGTCGACGACCTCGGACGCCGACACCGCCGCCAACGTCTACATCCCGCTCGATGTCGCGCAGACGCTCTCCGGAGCCGGCGACGTCGTGTCGACCGTCTACGTGCAGGCCGCGTCGAACGACCAGATCTCCTCGGTTCAGGCTGACCTGACCGCGGCGCTGCCGGATGCGACGGTGAGCTCCGAGGCCACCCTGGCCTCGACCGTGTCCGGCTCGCTGTCGAGCGCGGGTTCGCTCATCACCAGCCTCGACAGCTGGCTCTCGGTGATCGTCCTCGCCGTAGCAGTCGCCCTCGCGGTACTGTTCACGATCTCGGGCATCTCGCGGCGCACGAGGGAGATCGGCACGCTCAAGGCGATCGGATGGTCGAACCGCCGCGTCGTCGGCCAGGTCGCGGGTGAGTCGGTCGCGCAGACGCTCATCGGCGGTGCCGCCGGCGTCGCCCTCGGGCTGCTCGGGGTGCTCGCGATCAACCTGGCCGCGCCGACCATCTCGTCCGGGTCGCCCGCGCAGGCCGGGGCCGCCGGCTTCGGCGGGGGTCAAGGGGGCGGAGGCGCCGGGGCTGAGGGCCTCGGCAGTGGCGGCGGCGGCTTCGGCGGGCGGTTGGCCCAGTCGGCGACCGACATCGTCCTGCACGCACCCCTCTCGCTGTGGCTCGTCCTGGCCGCCCTCCTGCTCGCCGTCGCGGGCGGCGTCGTCGCCGGCGCGATCGGCGGCTGGCGCGCATCCCGGCTCAGCCCGGCCGAAGCGCTGCGCGACGTCGCCTGACCGAACACCCGACCACCCGAACCCCAGGAAAGCTGGCCTGACATGATCGAAACGAATGTGGCGGGGCTCCCCACCCCGTCCCCCGTCCCCGCCTATCGGCTCGAAGGAGTCACGAAGACCTACCGGCAGAAGGGCCGCGTGGTGCAGGCGCTCAAAGGCATCGACATCGAGATCGCCGAAGGCGACTTCGTGACGATCCAGGGCCCGACCGGGGGTGGGAAGTCCACGCTGCTGCAAGTGCTCGGCGCCCTCGACAAGCCGACCGAGGGCGAGGTGATGATCGGCGACACCGATCTGGCGACGGCATCCGGTCGTCGTCTGGAGAAGGTCCGCGCCGGCGAGATCGGTTTCGTGTTCCAGGCATTCAACCTGATCCCGACGCTCACGGCCGCCGAGAACGTCGGGATGGGTTTGGAACCGTTGGGGCTCACCAAGGCCGAGCGCGCCGATCGGGTGCGGGACGCGCTCGGGCGGGTCGGCCTGACCGAGCGCGCCGATCACCGGCCGGGCGAGCTCTCGGGTGGTCAGCAGCAGCGCGTCGCCATCGCGCGTGCGATCGCCAAGCGGCCGCGGGTGCTGCTCGCGGACGAGCCGACAGGCAACCTCGACGAGGCGATGCGCGACGAGATCCTGGCCGTGCTCGAGCAACTCAACGCCGAAGGGCTCACGCTCCTGGTGGTGACCCACGACTCGGCAGTCGCACGACGGGCGCGCCGCCGGCTGCGACTCGAGAAAGGCACGGTACGCGACATCACCGACTGACGCCGGCGCCACCTCTCAGTCCTGCCGGATGCGCCAAGCACAGCGCCAGGCAGACGAGGCGCTCAGGGCACCATCCTCGAGTACCGGAGCAGACCGCTGGCGGAGCGGCCGAACGGCAGGGCGTCGGCGTCGAAGGTGTGGACAGGTATGCGAGCCGCCAGCGCGGTGTGCGTGAGGGCATCGAGCGCATCGTTCGGCGTGCTCCCGAGGAGCGACTGCATGGTGTGGCCGGCGTCGTGGCGAGGTCGGGCACCGGCGTGGGGGGTCAGCTCGACGATCAAGGCCTCGAGGTTGTGCACCACGGCGGCGGCATGCAGGCGCTCTCGATCGGTCTCGACACGACTCATCGGGAGATCGTTCTCGAGATGGGATTTGAATTCCATCTGTTGGCGCTTGCCGTGCTCATGGAGGATCGGATACGTCAAGTGAGCGAGATCGGCGAGGGTCGACCGGGCGGGGTCGACATAGATGCCCGTATCGGCGATCCGGCCGTACCGGGTGACACGCCGGAAGGCGCCGGCCAGTGGGTCCGAGGCGGCGAGAACGAGCAGCGGGCGTGGGCGCATCCGTTCGAGGACGGCACGCAGAGCGCTGTCGATCCGCACCCAGGTCTCGGTGTCGAGAGCCAGCTGCAGCGCCGACCGTGCCGGCGCGGAGACGACGGGCGATGCCGGGAAACCAGGCACCGCGATCGAGCGCGCTCGTTGGCCGATACCGATCTCCACCAGCTGTGCTCCGTCTGACGAGAGTTTCAGGACCATCGCGCCCGTCGGCATCGTGAGCGTGCCCGCGAGTGGGATGAGGTAGGGGCGTGGCCCGCGCACGGCGAGGGGTTCCATGAGCTGTCCCGTGGTGAAGACGGAGATCCCCGACTCGCGCAAGAATACCGCCAGAGCGAACGGGTACGACGACGGGAGATCGAGGTCCGCGATCATGGTCGGGAGATGGCGGAGCTGAACCAGGCTGGCCGCCTCGTCATCCATGGCGCGCAGTTGCGCGGCAACGGAGGCGAAGACGGATTTCGCTTCGCGCCTGTTCGTGAAGACGGAAACCGTTCGAGAACGACACATCGCGAGTTCCTGGAGTTCGCGGGTCGTGGGGCACAGCGTGTCGTCCTCCGAGTAGCGCATCGCCGTCGCAAGACTCATCGGTCCCGTGCCCCTCATCCGTCATCGACTGTTCTCGGGGCCACCATGCCCTAGTTGTACTGCCCAGGGGCGTTGGTTGATGTGTGATGTCTTGAGTTGACGAAGACCTCCGGTGGAGGGTTGGAGCTGTCT
>NZ_JBYSYO010000014.1:0-99401 GCF_058783455.1 Herbiconiux sp. FW305-C-125
GGGCTACCCGGTCGACATTCGGATGACCGCTCCGGATGCGTTGTTCGCGTTCGAGACGGACGTGTACGACCTCGTGATCCTTGACCTCATGCTCCCGGGGATGCCCGGTGGCGGTGTGGAACTCTGCCGGCGCATCCGGGAAACCAACACCGATGTGCCCGTGCTGATGGTGACCGCGATGGACTCAACCCAATCACGAGTGCGGGGCCTGGACGCCGGCGCCGACGACTACCTGATCAAACCGTTCCATCTCAGCGAACTGCTGGCCCGTGTGCGTGCCCTGCTGCGCCGAGCCCCACGCGCGATTGCCCCCGTTTTCACCGTGCGGGACGTCACCCTCGACACGGGGCTACGGCGCGCGTACCGGGGCGGTCGAACCATCCCGCTCACCGCGAAGGAGTTCGCTGTACTGGAGTACCTCATGCGCAACGCCGGCACCGTGGTCAGCGTCTCCGAGCTGATCGATCATGCCTGGGACACCAACAGCGACCGGTACAGCAACGTCGTGCAGACCTACATCCGGTATCTCCGAAAGAAGCTCGACCAACCTGGTGGTGCGGGCGCGGAATTCATCGAGACCCGGCGCGGCGCCGGATACCTGGTGCGGACCCACCTGTGATGTTCCGGCGAGCCATCCGCAGGCTCACCCTCCTTTTCTCTCTCGTGCAGCTCACTGTCTTCGCCACCTTGTCGATCGCGATCTACCTTTTCGTCACGACCACCTTCGACTACGACCCTCCCGAGGGTGATACCGTGGTTGCCGCAAATGCCGCCGAGATCGCGTTCGCCGGGCTCCGCAACGGACTCATTGTTGGATTCGTCGCACTCCTCCTCGTCGTGCCGGCGATCAGCTACCTCATGGCCCGTCGCACCCTGGCTCCCGTCCGACGCGCCTATCTGGCCCAAGAACGATTTGTCGACGACGCTTCACACGAGTTCCGCACACCACTGAGCGTGCTCTCCGGCGAAATCGAACTCGCACTGCTGCGACCCCGAACGCCACCCGAGTACGTCACCGCCCTCGAGCGCAGCCTCGACACCGTGGGCAGGATGGAACGACTCACCAATGACCTCCTTCTGCTCAGCCGGGAGGGCGATCAGCGGATCGAGGACAGCTTCTCCGTCATCCGGATCAAGGAGATCGTGCTCGCATCGCTTCCCCCTCGCCCAAGCGGCAGCAGCAACCGTGCCACGCTGGCCCTCGATTTCGAATCTGACCCTTCGGTGCGCGGCTCCCGCGAGCTCCTCACTCGCGCGGTCGGGAATCTGATCGAGAACGCCCTGAAGTTCACCCCCGCCACCGGCACGGTTCGTGTCCGCGTGGCAGAACGGCTCGGGATGGCAGTCATCGAGGTCGCCGACAATGGCCCCGGCTTTCCGCCCGGTACCGAGCAGCGAGCCTTCGATCGGTTCTGGCGTGCGGACACAAGCCAATCGATCCCTGGGCACGGCCTTGGACTGGCCCTCGTGAAACAGATCGTCGACGCCCACGCCGGCCGCGTCGGCGTCATCTCGTCCACCGGTAACGGCACCGATGCAACCATCGAACTTCCGAAGGTGAATGCGCGCTGAGCGCTCTCACACTCATCTCACACAGCCTTTCGTACGGTTCATGAATCAGGCACCCCGCCTGCCCCACAAAGGAGAACCCACCATGAACAAGCGCATCAAATGGACCCTCGGGTCGCTCGGCACGGCGGCCCTCATCGTCGGCGGCGGCGTCGCGATCGCCATCCCCGCACAGGCCGCCAACACCACCCCGCCACCCTCCACCAGCCAGACCGCAGTCGAGGACGGCACCAACGATGGCGAGACCGCCGACGACGTCACCGGAGTCGAGGACGGCACCAACGATGGCGAGACCGCCGACGACACCACCGCAGTCGAGGACGGCACCAACGATGGCGAGACCGCCGACGACACGACCGGAATCGAGGACGGCACCAACGACGGCGAGACCGCCGACGACACCCCCACCCCCGCTCCCACCAACTAGGCATCCCAGACAGGGGAGTCGGTCACTCGACCGACTCCCCTTGTCGTGCGCCTGGGACTCGCGAACGCACGACGCCCTGGAACTCTGTGAGCACTCTCACGAATCGAGCGCACCCAGGAGGACGTCTTAAGCGCTGAGCTGAATAGCCTGCGACCAGACCACTGCCCATCCCCGTTAGGTGCAACCCTTGCTGATTCAATCCACTGGCCTGCTCGACCCCACCGCTCTGCTGCAAGGCTCGGGGCCGTTCGTGCTACTGGTCATTATGGGCATCATCTTCATCGAGACCGGACTGCTGTTCCCATTCCTCCCCGGCGACTCGCTCATCTTCACCGCCGCGCTGCTCAGCAGTTCGCTGATGATCCCGCTGCCGGCGTTGGTGGTCGCCATCGCCGTGGCGGCGATCCTCGGCGATACCGTCGGGTACGCCATCGGAAAGCGGTTCGGGCGGCGCCTGTTCAAGCCGGATGCGCGCATCCTGAAAACCCGCTACCTCGAGAAAGCGGATGAGTTCTTCGCCAAGTACGGGCCGCACTCTCTCGTGCTGGCCCGATTCGTTCCCTTCGTGCGCACGTTCGTGCCACCTGTGGTGGGGATGTCCCGGATGCCCTACCGGCGGTTCATCCTCTGGAACGCGATCGGCGGCATCTCGTGGGCACTACTGCTCTGTCTTGCGGGCTACTTCCTGGGCCAGATCCCGGTGATCGCGAACAACGTCGACGTGATCGCCGTCATCATCGTGGCCCTGTCGATCATCCCTATCGTGATCGCCGTGTTCCGGGAACGCCGAGCCGACCGCCGCGCCGCCGCGCGGCTGGAATCGTCGGACGCGAACCGATGAAAGCACCTCGGCTGTTTCGCGATCGCGCCCCGCTCGCGAGTAAGGTGCCCGAGATCACCGGGCTGTTCTGGGTGACAAAGGTACTGACGACGGGGATGGGGGAGACGACATCCGATTTTATGGTCACCACGATCGAACCGGTCATCGCCGTGGGAGTCACTTTTATCCTGTTCGCCGTCTCCCTCGTGCTGCAATTCCGCACTCGCCGATACGTGCCCGGGGTGTATTGGCTGACCGTCGTGATGGTCAGTGTCTTCGGCACGATGGCCGCCGATGTCGCCCACGTGCAGTTCGGCGTCCCTTACGAGATCTCGACGATCGGCTTCGCCATCCTCCTGGCTGCCATCTTCGTGGTGTGGCATCGCACCGAGCGGACTCTGTCGATCCACTCGATCGACACTACGCGGCGGGAGGTTTTCTACTGGGCCACCGTGTTGACGACGTTCGCTCTCGGCACCGCCGCCGGCGACTGGACCGCGCACGATCTCGGTCTCGGCTACTTCCAGTCAGGTCTGCTATTCCTGGCCGCGATCCTCGTGCCGGCCGTCGCCTATCTCTTCCTGCGCCTGAACGCGGTGGTCGCGTTCTGGGTTGCCTACATCCTCACCCGGCCGCTCGGAGCATCCTTCGCCGACTGGCTTGGTGTGGGCCCGGAGCGCGGAGGGGTCGGTATCGGAACGGGCATCGTGAGCCTTGTGCTCGCTCTAGGGATCACGGTGTGCGTGGGCGTCCTCACACGGCTACAAGCCCATACCGTGGTCGCGGCGAAAGTGACCGTCGCGGACTTCCCGACCGGAGCGCCCGCCAGCCGTGCAGGGCTAGACAGCTACCGGCGGGTGGGCGCGTCGACGCTCGTGTCGTCGAGTTCGCACCGTCAAGTAGAGACGGTGCGCGGTAACGACCACCGCCAACCAGGCCGCACCGAGCACCCACCCGGCGAGGACGTCGGTGAACCAGTGATGCCCGAGGTAGACGCGGGTCAAGCCGATGGTGATGGCGAACAGCACCGCGGCACCGACCGTGAGAACCCGGGCGCGGGTGGTCTTCTGGCGAAGGATGAGCAGGTAGGCGATGACGCCAACGACGGCGACGGCATTGAGAGTGTGCCCGCTCGGGAACGACGGCGAGAACTCGAAGGGCGGCACAGCATCCGCCAGCGCCGGCCTAGCGCGGCCGATGAGGTCTTTACCGGCGACGGTCATCAGCAGGGAACCCCCGCCAGCGGCGACGATGAGGATGACCGGCGTCCACGACCGGCGATGGATGGCCAGCACAAGCAAGGCGGTCACTGCGATGATCGGCATCCCGATCGGTCCGGCGACCTCGGTGTAAACGACGACGATTGCGTTGAGAAACGGTGATCTGAGCGTCATCGCGAAGGCTAGAAGCGGCTTGTCGAGTCCGGCGGCCCCGTCGGCGTCGGTGACATTGTCGTAGACCTGCGCGGCGGCCACGCTCAGCGCGACCACCAGCAGTGCGCCGAACACGAGAGCGAGGATCAGGGCGCCGTTGGGCCCCAGCCGATCACTGAGCCAGTGCACGAGGTCAGCAAGGTGACGACCGAGGCGGCTGTGCCAGGTCGTGAGGCTCTGGTCGCCGATCCTGGTGTCCTGCGTCAGCTCACCGTCGACCCCTTCGTGTGTCTGGTCCCGGCGGCTCATGCCGCCTGCTTATTCGGTGAGATCAGTCGGCGCCCGGAATCTCACGGGTTGGACAGCGCTCTGCCAGCCTCGCTCAACAGGGGGAGCGTCTGTGAGAAGTTTCAGAACCGAGGAGCGATGCTCGCAGTTCGGCCGAAGCGCCAGCTGAGAACGTTCCGGTTATGAGCACATCTGAGACCGCATCGGCGCCCACCGCGCGACGGATGCTGAGCAAAGTCCCCGAGATCACCATCTGGTTCTGGATCATCAAGATCCTCTGCACCACCGTGGGCGAGAGCTTCGCCGACTGGATCAACATGGCCCTTGGCGTAGGACTCGTAGCCACGGCCCTGATCTTCATCGTCGTCACGGCGATCGTGCTCGTCGTGCAGATGAGGCTGAGGCAGTACCGGCCGGGTGCCTACTGGCTCACCGTGGTGGTCATGAGCATCACCGGGACACTACTCACGGACGTCCTGACCGACCTCGCCGGGGTGCCACTCTGGATCAGCTCCGCAGTGTTCTCTGTCATCCTTGCCGTGGTCTTCACGATTTGGTTCGTGAAGGAGCGCACCCTGTCAATCCACAGCATCACCACCGTGCCCCGGGAAGCCTTCTACTGGCTCGCCGTGCTCGTCACCTTCGCCCTCGGCACCGCCCTCGGCGACTGGACCCTCGAACTCACCGGATGGGGCCCGGGCCTGTCGATCCTGCTGCCTCTCGTCCTGATCGGCATCGTCACCGCCGTCTGGCGGTTCGGCGCCAACCCCGTGCTGACGTTCTGGATCGCCTACATCCTCACCCGCCCACTGGGAGCCAACATCGGTGACTGGCTCGGCCTCACCCCGGAGGAAGGTGGCCTCGGACTCGGCACCTTCACCACCAGCCTGATATTCCTCGCCGCCATCCTCGCCACCGTGGTGTACCTGACGATCAGCAAAGCCGACGTCGTAGAAAAGTACACCGAGAAATCTGAACACCCCGTCTCGCAGTCACGGAGACGAGCCTCGCTAGGAATCCTCGGGGGCGTGGCGGTCATGACCATCGCACTACTCACCTACACGAACAGCCTGCCGCACACCAGTGCGCTGGCCGCGGAAGGCCCGGCGCCGAGCTGCAACGCCGGGACGGCACCGCTCACCCAGACCGAAGCTCAGACCGCCGCCAAAGCAAACTTCCCCGCCGCCAACCTCACCGACCTTCGCACGATCACCTCCGACACCCTCACGCTCGTGCAAAGCGGCGACACCGCAGGCGCCGCGGCACGGGCGACCGACCTCGAAACCGCCTGGGACGACAGCGCGGATGCGCTCACCACAGCCGATTGCCAGGCATGGACATTCATCGACAAGCAGATCGATCCAGTCCTCTCGTCAGTGCGGTCAAGCACCCCGAACCCGACGGCGGAGAAGAAGGCGCTCGACGAGCTCCTGACCACGCTTGGTAGGGCGTGAGTTCCAGCAGACTCCTCGTAAGCCGATCTGTTTGGTCCCTCCGATAGGGGATTGGCTGCCGACCACTTGTCAAAGTGCTAGACCAGCCTGCGACTGTGAATTCGGGATGGCGGCAATCTTCCTGAATCGTGGCGACTCAGGCCATGCAGTGACTAGCAACCGCTCGAGGAAGATGTCAGCGCCGGGATGTCGCGCTCCCTCGTCACCGATCAACTCGACTGCGGTGGGGGTTCACGGCGCTACCGGGCTCGCTGCCGGCTGAGAATACGTCGATGCCACCGTGTTCGGCTCACGACAAGAATATGTAATAATCTGCGTATGGATGCAGATAGCGCGATTTGTGGGCGCCAGCCCGATAGCCAGTTCGTGGAGCTCGCCGTCGAGGTGTTCACGATGCTGGCCGACGCGACGCGGGTCCGGCTGATCCTGGCCCTTCGGGATGGCGAACGATCCGTGAACGCACTGGCTGAGGCGGTCGACAAGTCGCCGGCGGCGGTATCGCAGCATCTGGCCAAACTGCGACTTGCGAGGTTCGTCGCCACCCGCCAAGAGGGCACGCGCGTGTTCTACCGCTTAGAGAACGAGCACGCCAGCCAGCTCGTGTCGGACGCGATCTTCCAAGCGGAGCACTCGCTCGGAGGAACCCCGCGTCACCACCACGCTCGAGCTGAGGCCACGACGTGACCCAGCCACACTCGCACCATGACCACCCCCACGGCCAGCCGCAGCACGAGCACCACGGTGCCGACGGCCACACGCATAATCACTCCGACGAGCACGGACATGCTCATCCAGCCGGCATCAAGGGCTTCTTCTACGGCCTGTTCGTCCCCCATAGCCACGACGCGGCCGACTCCATCGACGATGCCCTCGAAGCGAGCAGCCAAGGTGTCCGCGCGCTGAAGATCAGTCTGTTCGTTCTGCTCGCCACGACGGTGCTGCAGCTCGTGGTCGTCATCATCAGCGGCTCGGTCGCCCTGTTCGCCGACACCATCCACAACTTCTCCGACGCGCTGACCGCCGTGCCGCTCTGGGTCGCCTTCGTGGTCGGTCGCCGCGTCGCCACGAAGCGGTACACGTACGGGTTCGGGCGGGCCGAGGATCTCGCCGGCCTCTTCATCATCGCCGTGGTTGCCCTCTCCGCCGTGGTCGCCGCATATCAGTCGATCGAGCGGTTCTTCAACCCGCAGCCCCTGAACAATCTCTGGTGGGTCATCGCAGCCGGGTTCATCGGGTTCGTGGGCAACGAAATCGTTGCCATCTACCGAATTCGAGTCGGTCAGAAGATCGGCTCTGCGGCACTCGTCGCTGACGGAGTGCACGCCCGCATCGACGGCTTCACGTCCCTCGCCGTCGTGGTCGGCGGCTTCGGGGTGATGCTCGGCTTCCCGCTCGCTGATCCGATCGTCGGGCTGCTCATCTCGGCCGCCATCATCGTTCTTCTCTGGGGCACGGTGCGCAGCATCGGCCGGCGCCTCATGGATGGCATCGAGCCTGAGCTCGTCGACCGGGCCCAGCACGCTATCGAGCACACCCCGGGCGTGCTCGCCGTGTCGCGGGTGCAGCTCCGCTGGGTCGGACACCGGCTGCAGGGCGCAGCGGTCGTCACCGTCGCGAACACCACCGTGGCCGACGCCGACGTGATCGCCCACGACATCGAGCACGAGCTCGCCCACGCTCTGCCCAACCTTGACTCCATCGCCATCACCACCACCGCTCGAACGTGAACCGGCCCCGGGATGCCACGGCACATGATCACGGCCATTGGCTTCTTCAGACCCGAACCGGGTCTACTGAGGGCCGGTCGAGGGGTAGGTCTAGCCTTGCCTAGTCTCATCATTCCTGTTGTTGAGTTGCGGAGGTCATGATGGTGCGGAGCATTCCCAGTCCCGACCCGGCGTGGGCACAATTCCAGCTCGGCCCGCTGACCGTGCACAGCTACGCGCTATGCATCCTCGCCGGTATCATCGCCGCCCTGCTGATCACGCAGCGTCGGCTCTCCCGCCGGGGAGCCGAGTCGGGCGTGGTGCTCGACATCATCATCTGGGCCGTACCGCTGGGCATTATCGGCGCGCGTTTCTATCACGTGTTCACCCACGTCGGCGATTACTTCTACCCCGGCGCGAATCTGTGGGATGTGTTCGCGATCTGGGATGGCGGCAACGCTCTCTATGGGTCATTGCTCGGAGGCGCTGTCGGTGCCTACATCGGCTGCCGCCGCGCCGGAATCCGGTTCTGGTCCTTTGCAGACGCTCTCGCCCCGGCGATGCTCGTCGCGCAGGCCATAGGTCGGCTCGGGAACTACTTCAACCACGAACTCTTCGGACTCCCCACCACCTTGCCGTGGGGGCTCGAGATCGAATCCAGCAACCCCAAATTCCCCGCCAACCTCCCGGATGGCACCTTGTTCCACCCGCTGTTTCTGTACGAGATCATCTGGAACCTTGCAGGGGTGGCAATTCTCCTGCTGCTCGAGCGGCGCTTGCGCCTGCAGTGGGGAAAGCTGTTCGCCCTCTACCTCGTCTGGTACGGGCTCGGACGAAGCTGGCTCGAAGCCATCAGGATCGACCCCACCAGTGACGGATTCCTCGGTATCCCCGCCAACGTGTGGGCTTCGTTTGCTGCGGTCGCCCTCGGAGTGATCCTCTTCATCGTCCAAACCCGCCGGCACTCCGGTGCCGAACCGTCCGTCTACCGAGACGGGCGGACATCACCAAACACGACGGTGACCGATGCTGCGGATGATCCGGCTTCTGAGATCGTGCACGACTCCGCGCGTCCGGCTCGAGATGGATCGCACTGACACGCTCTCGAGCACTCGAAGCATCTCAGGCGAGAGTGAGAAAGAGTTTCTCGAGTTCTGCGACGGTCAGTCGGCCACGCCCGTCGTCGTCGATGTGCTCGTCAGCTCCTGGTCCATCGGTGATGCACTCCCGGAGAGCTGTTGAGATGATGGCGAAGCCGGCGCGGTCGATCGCGCTGGACACGGCGGCGAGCTGTGTCACGACGTCGCGGCAGTCTCCGCCGTTCTCGACGGCCGCGATGACCGCGGAGAGTTGACCTTGCGCGCGTTTCAGGCGATTGGCGACCTTACGCACCGCTGCGGCGTCGTGGAGCCGACCGTCGTCTTTTTCCGGGGTGTCGCCAGTCATGCCTTGTCGCTTTCGGTGGGGTGTCCGTTGTTGATCCAGGCGTTGGTGCCGCCGGTGACGTCGATCGCGTTGATGCCGTTCTCGGTGAGGAATGCTGTCGCTCGAGCGCTGCGGCCGCCGGCCTGGCAGATGACGTGAACGGGTGCGTCGCGTGGAATCTCGCTCATGCGGCCGTGGAGTTCTGAGAGGGGGAGGTTGACCGTGGCGGGTGCGTGGGCGGTGGCGAACTCATCGCGTTCGCGGACGTCGATGAGGACGGGGCTGTCGAGGGCGGCGAGCTGGTCGACGGTGATCTGATTCATGCTGCTGTTTTCATGCTCGGTGTCTGGAGGGATGTGGAGGTGGTGCCGGCTATCCAGGTCAGGTAGCCGCCGTCGAGGTTGGCGACGTCACGCCCGAGCTGGGTGAGCAGTCGTGCGGCGGTATGGCCGCGCTGGCCGACTTGGCAGTGGACGATGAGCGGTCCGTCGGGAAGCTCGCTCTGCCGAGCGCGGAGTTCGTCGAGTGGAATGTTCACGGCGCCCGGGATTGAGCGGGATGCGTGCTCCGCAGGGCTCCGGACATCGATCAGCGTCACGCCCGAGGTCAGAGCCGTGTCGAGTTCGTGCCACTGGATCGTGCGCGTCGTGCCGGTGCGGATGTTGTCGGCGACGTAGCCGGCGAGATTGACGGGGTCTTTCGCTGAGCCGTATTGCGGCGCGTAGGCAAGCTCCAGTCGCGACAGTCCGGAGGCGGTGATGCCCCCGGCCATCGCGGTGGCGATGACATCGACGCGTTTGTCGACACCCTCGCGCCCGACGATTTGGGCGCCCAGGATGCGGTCGTCGTCGGGATCGATCAGCAGCTTGAGCGCCATCTGCTGGGCTCCGGGGTAGTAGCCGGCGTGTGAAGACGGGTGGGTGTGGACGACCGTGTGGGCGCGGCCCGCGGCCCGCAGCCGCTTTTCGCTCCAGCCCACAGACGCGATCGTGAGACCGAGAACCCCCACTATCCCGGTGCCGAGAGCAGGGGCCGCCGCATCAGTGTCTCCGACGGTGCCGGCGATGGCATCGGCCGCAGCACGGCCATGCCGATTGGCCAGACCCGCCATCGTGACCAGAACGGGTCGGCCATCGATCGCTCCCTCCTTCTCGACGCCGTCGCCGACCGCGAAGATCGAGGGATCACTCGTGCGCTGGTGATCATCGACGGCAATGCCTCCGGTCGGCCCGATCACCACTCCGGCCTCGCGAGCCAATCTCGCCTCCGGGTGTACCCCGCTTGCTTCGATCACGAGATCGGTGAGGATCTCAGAGCCGTCCGACAGGATCACCGCCCCCGCCCGCCCGCCCGTGACGGTGACTCCGAGACGGACGTCGACCCCGTGATCACGGAGGACCTGCTCCACGGGTGCTGCCATCTCGACATCGAGTGGAGCGAGCACCTGGGGGCCTCGCTGCACAAGAGCCACCTGTGCACCTCGCGCGAGGAGGTTCTCCACCGCCTCGAGCCCGATGTACCCGCCCCCAATCACCGTCACGCGTGCAGTTCCATCCACGTGTTGGAGCACGTCCATCACGTGATCGACGTCCTCGACGCTCCGGAGCGTGTGAGTGGGGACGATTCCTAGAGTGGGCCCAGGCGTTGTGGTGGAGCCTCCGGCGAGAATGAGGGTGTCGTAGGACTCGGCGAAATGTTGCCCTGAGTCGAGGTCGACCACCCTGACGGCCTTCGCGGAGGCGCCGATCGCGATGACCTCGTGCCGTACCCGAACATCCAGAGCGAACCGGGCGGCGAGCGACCCCGGGGTCTGCAGCAGCAACGAGTCACGATCCTTGATGACACCACCGACGTAGTACGGCAGCCCGCAGTTGGCGAACGAGACGTAAGAACCACGCTCGAACACGACGATCTCCCGCCGTTCGTCGAGACGCCTCAGGCGCGTGGCGGCGGACATGCCGCCTGCGACACCGCCCAGAATGATGGTCTTCATGGAGAAGATAATACCCCCAGGGGTATTGTGATGTCGATCGGTATCACTGGGATGGCGTCGAGGAGGAGAATCACATGTGCAGAGCGGTCACGTGCCGGACGTGCGGCAAAACGACGTGGGCCGGCTGCGGCCAGCACGTCGACGCAGTCATGAGGAATGTCCCGCGTAGCGAGCGTTGCGCTGGGCACGAGAAGGCTGCGCCTGAAGCTCGCAGCCTTCTTTCTAGACTGCTGGGCAGGCCGTGAGTAGCGCGTGTGCTTGAAGCCGCGTTCGGTCTCGATAGGGGATCGCTCACTGGAGGCTCTGACAGCGGAGCTCACCACGCCGACTGTCGCGTCTCGTTTGACCTGTCCGGTGAGGAGTTCGTTGAACGGGCGTCATACGGACGATTGAGCGCCTTGTGCCGTGTTGCCACGGACGTGGGAATTCAGGACTGAGCGCCGAGCCGCGCGCAATTGAGCTGGGGTTTGAGGAGTCGGCTCGGATGCGTCCTCGGGCTGCGCCCATGCGGCTTTAGACCGCTGCCCGTATAAGCGAAGGGCAGTCTCGAGTGCTTCCACCGACCTCTGCAGCGCTAGTGCAATCATGACTGTCGAAGACGTCATTTTCACGTGAGCACTCTCGTCTACAGAGTCGACCACTGCGTCGCTTCGTTCCAGTGCTGCGATCAGTGACCACTGTTTGCCATGACTCATTCCAGACATGAGCTGCCACCAGGCCAGGAGGGGCATTCCTTCGTTGGTCGGGATCGAGGGGTCGGCAGCTATTGCTTCGTCTGCCAGCGCCACCATGTCATCGTATTTGGGAGCGCCCAGCTTTACGGCTTTGGGGGATCCTAGGCTGGGCCGGCTCTTTATGAGATTTAGGATCTCGGCCTTGGACCGCATCCGCGTTACCCATGCATTTTCTTGTCCGAGCGTGGTTGCGAACACGCAGCGCCACTTCGCGTCGTCATCTGCTACCTGGTAGGTGCGTACTAGCCGAATGTCGCGTGCAGCTGGTGCGAGGAGGTAAATGGCTAGCGCGCTATTCTCTACCGCTGCCCGCAACAGAGGGTATAGCGCGGTCATGGGCACCTCGTTGGTTTCGAGAATGGCGCGAATTGTCCTGAGCGCGTCGGCTGCTGTCGCCATTGCTCCGCGGTGGAGTCCGCCTCCACGCCATGATCCGAGGTAGCGATCATCCAGTCGCAGGCTTGAGCGCTCTTCCACGACGGCTGTGTACGGGCCGTCTAGCTTTGCTTGGATCTCTGTTATGCGTGGGAACATCAGCCGCCACAGGGTCACTCCCTGCTCTTCGGTATGGGCATCGAGAGCGCGGTTGAAGTTGAACGGTCTTGATTCATCCGACGTGGTCATACTTCTCCGAGTGGTCGAGCTCACGGTATCGCGGCCTCCACCGCTTCGATAGTTCGACGGATCTGACGTCTCACAACCCTAGGGATACGAGGTGTTTCACCATCGTCCCGCAAACCGCTGGGCTGTGAGTCGCAGCGATAAGTGGCCGGAATCTGATCGCGGTTAGTGGCCGATCAAGAGGGCCTCGCGTGCAGCGTCGACGACCTCGGGTGTGACTTCGGTGAGCTCGTTCAGCGCAGTGACTCGTTCGATCTGCGTCAGGAGCCGGTCGACGAGGCGGAAGTTGCCACCGGTGATACGAACGATCCTAGCGACGGCGGTCGCGTGGGCGATGCCGCCGTCGGTCGAGTCCGGCGCGAGTGGTAGCCGGCTAGTGAGTACGGCGGTGAGTTCGTCTGGCGTGAGAGGTTTGAACTCGTGAGCGAAGCCGATCCGGCTGTAGAGCTGGGGGTATCTGGCGAGGCGTTTCTCGATGCCGGGCATGCCGATGAGGATGACGCCCATGTGGTGTCGGTCGAAGTAGTCGCGGACCTGCTCGAGACCGGTTGTGTTCAAGCGGTCGGCTTCATCGATGATGAGCAATTCGGTGCGGCCGCTCGAGCGGGACTCGGTGTGGACATATGGGTCAACTTCGCGGTGCTCGTCGTAGTCGACGGCGAAGGAAATCGCTTGGCACACTCGCGGGAGGCCTTGATCGATTTGCCGGACGGTGGCGGCGACGGTCGGTGTGAAGAATGCGGTCCGCGCCTCTAGCACCCGGTGGGGTACGGGCCCGAGGTCGTCATTGGTGAAGATGGATTGCCATTGTTCCCACTCCTCGGTGCCGGCGTACTGTCGAGCGGAGAGAGTCTTTCCAACGCCGGGCGGCCCCCAGCAGAGTCCGATGTAACGGTGATTGCGGACGGTGTCGGCGAACTCGCTGAAGCGCCGATGTTCGCGTGTGATCTGGAACGGCGGCCGGTCCGGTGGCGGAGGCGCGGACACGTTCACTTCGCCGAGTTCGCCAGAGAGGAACCGGCGTCCGTCGTCGCCTTTATGGAGGAGCGTGTGCTTGTCGTTAATCGGTCGCATAGAGTCGCAATCCGTGTCGAGGTGGAGTCTCTTCGGTGGGTTCGGCATCCGGCTCGGGTGATGCCGCGGGCGCGTAGCGGGTGTCCTCGGGTAGGGAGTCCGCGAGGCTGCGTCGGCTCCGCAGTTGCTGCCTGAGGTCGCGCCGGCGTCGTGCTCGAGCCGACTGCAGCTGCTGAAGCGAGACGGAGTCGGCAGCGAGCTCGGGGGCGATTGCGCGGCAGAGGAAGGCGTCGTTGAAGTAGACGCGGATTTCGCCGATGTCGCGTGGATCGAACCGCACGGTGACGTCTTCTCCGACGTAGGCGGCCAGGATCGGGGACACGTAGCGGGTGGAGGCGAATTGGATGCCGTCGCGCTGCACCCTCCGCGATGCGGCTGCAGTTAAGAGGAGAAGGTCGAGATCCTCGGGATGGGCGGGCGCTCTTGGAATGAACCCCGTCGAGCTCCACCGTTCGACTGGGGTCTGTCGGGTTTCGGAATGCTGGCGGCTGTTGTATCCGTCGACGATGAAGTGCTCGATGATGCCGTCGAGTTGCTCGAGGCTGAGCGCAGGATCGGTGAGTGGCTCCCCGTTGGTGCCGTGCGGGATGAATCCGGCGAGGTGTGGGAGGAGTTCGGTGGTGATGGTGCGGTAGAACCGCTCGATCTTCCCGCGACCCTGCGGCACTCCGGGCCGGGAGTGGATGAGTCGAATGTGGGTGTCTAGGCAGACTCGTTCCAGCCGGACCGAGGTGAAGTCGGAGCCGTGGTCGCTGTAGAGGACATCGGGCAGACCTGAGATCGGCCAGGCCTGGTTCGTCTTCCGGTTGATGGCTTGGTGCAGCGCGAGTGCGGTCTGCTCAGCATTCGGTGCACCGAGGAACAAGGTGAAGCCGGCGACTGCGCGGGAGTAGTCGTCGAGTACGATCGTGAGCCACGGACGCACCGCGGCACCGCCCTTACCAAGCACAGCGACGTCGAGGAGAGTATGGTCTGCTTGCCATTGCTCGTTCGGCCGCTCAGCGTTACGTCGGAACACGAGCTCGAACCGGTCACGGTACGCGGCATCACCTTTCGTGGCCAGCACGCGCAGGCCCGGGTCGAGCGCCTGCACGGTGGAGCGGATGCTGGAGTAGCTCGGCGTCGGCAGGCCGCGGTCGCGGGCGATGTCACTCACCCGGCGGTGAATGTACGCGGTCGTCGGCGTCGGATGACGGAGCGCGAGAGCTTCGACCGCCTCGATCAGCTCGGCTGGCGTGCGCCGCTGCCCTTTGTCGCTGCGGGCCGGCCGCCGCAGCGACGTCGGATCAGCTCGGTACGCGGCCGCCCACCGCCGGAGCGTGCGAGCTGGCACTCCCGAGTCCGCGGCGATCTTGACCCAGGGGACGCCGTCGTCGTGTTCGCGCAGCAGTGCCAGTTTCTCCTCGACACTGTGCTGCGCCACGACTCACCACCGGCTAGGCCTGACCGACCTCGGACTGGAGGTGACGGTAGATGGTCGGCCGGGAGACCCCGAAAGTGTCCGCAATCTCTTGGACAGTGTGATTCCCGCTGTCATACATCGACCGGGCCTGCCGGATCTTGTTCGCAGTCATCTTGAACTTCGGCCCACCCTTCCGGCCCCGGGCTCGAGCAGCGGCGAGTCCGTCGTGGGTGCGTTCGACGATGAGGTCGTGCTCGAACTCGGCGATCGCAGCGAGCATATGGAAGAACAGCCGACCCCCCGGGGTGGTCGTATCAATCCCCTGAGACAGTGCCTTCAACCCGATTCCGCGCTGCTGCAGTTCGTCGGCCACGTGCTTGAGGTTCCGCACCGATCGGCCGAGCCGATCGAGCTTCGTCACGACGAGCGTGTCGCCGTCGCGCAGATACGCCAGCGCATCCGCCAGGGCCGGTCGCTTAGCGAGTGTGCCCGATGCGTGTTCGACGAAGATCTTGTCGCAGCCAGCAGCCTCGAGCACGTCGGTCTGTCCGTCGGGATTCTGATCCCGGGTCGAGACGCGCGCGTAACCGATCGTTGCCATGCCTCACTGTAACGCGAACGCCGCTTCCATTACATAGATTGCGAACACGAGTCATGAGACACGACACGCCGATCTCGGATCGAAGGGCGTCGACCGTCTCGCGAACGTTCGTTTCTGGACCATCCGCTGCGGTTCGCGACTGAAGGTGATCTGGGCCGGTCAGTACGCGTGCCTGAAGAGGGGCATCGTGGCCTCGGGGGGCAGCTGTCGGATGGTGTGAACGGTGGCGGTGAGTGCGTCGAGTTGTTCGGTGGCGAGTTCCGCACTGATGGCGTTAGCGTCGACTTGTTTGATGATTCGGAGGAGTTCGAGTCGTTTCAGTGCCAGGGGCCGTCGTGCTGGACCGCCAGCGTCGAGCGCTTGTTCAGCGCGCAGCCGGGCGCGGAGCGCGCAGGCTGTCCATCGTGTCTTTTCCATGGTCGGTTCCTTCGGTCTGGGGCGTGGTTTAGACGTAGTAGTTCGCGGCGGTGAGTCTGATGGGCTCCTTCTTAAGGGCTTCCCAGGGGAGGGTCATGGTCGCGTCGATGCCTTGGGGTTGGAGTGCTCGGTGGTGGACGCGGTGAGCGAGGAGGTCGGGGTTGTCGCAGCCGGTGACGAGCAGGATGGTGAGGATGACGTAGGTGCCGCAATGTTGTTCGATGTTTCGGTGGATGCGGTCTTCGACTGATTCACAGATCCGCTGCAGCACTGATCCGGGCACGGTTGTCGGTCTTTCGATGATCAGAATGAGACGCTTTATGGACGGTGTCTTGGCGCAGATGTTCGCGCAGAACGGCACCTGGGCGCGCAGTTTGGCACCGAGTTCGGTTCGATCGGTGACGGCCGATAAGTCCATCCCGATGACCGCTGCCGTCGGCCGGCCACGTATGGATGTGCCGCGGGGTTCAGTCGTGACGCCGGGGAGGGATTGGAAGGTGCGAAGGCAGTCGATGGTGTCTCCAAGGAGAACGATCGGCCGCCCTCTTTCAGAGCTCTGTGGCTCTGGTGCGGCGGACTGGTGTGCGCGCCTGTCGTGGTGTTGCGTGATCGTCATGATCTCGCCCGTCACCCGTCGGGCGGGTCATGATGTGCCGTCGGTGTGGCAGGGCACGCAGGTGTCGGCGTAGGGGATGATCTCCAACCGGGCCTTGGCGATCGGGCCGGCGCAGCGACTGCATGTACCGAAGGTGCCCGCTTCGATGCGGATCAGTGCCGCGTTGATCTGAGCGACGACCTGGAGAGCGGACTGGCTAGACGCCCAGGCCACGATGTCGATGTGAGGGGCCGCTCGCGGGTCGATCTCGGCGATGAATGCCTCCCGCTCACGGAGTTGTTCTTCGAGCTGCCGGCGGAAGCTCAGGAGGTCGTCGTCATCATCGGTCACGTCGACAGGGCCGGGGGTTGGCAGGGTGGTCATGGGGATTCCTTCGCGCTTAAATGACAAAACGCGCCGCAACTGCGACGCGCTCCTGGTACCGGACTGATCCGAGTGGTGTGGATGATCAGTGCGGTGGAGCGCGCGTGAGCGACAGGATGAGGAGAACACGACCTGCCCGGTCGAACTGGCGGGCAGGAGTGACACCGGTGCCCGGCTGGTTGAGGTACCCGGGCAGCACACGGGTGCGGTGACCGCATCCGGATGTCGCGCGAGGGGTAGGCATGCCATCACCATAGCCGTTACCCCAGTAAAGGCAAGCCGGCCCCGTGTACGGTCCGGGCGGCGGGCGTTAGATCACGCCGAGGGCGAGCATGGCGTCGGCGACTCGGGTGAACCCGCCGATGTTGGCGCCTGCAACATAGTTTCCGGGCGTGCCGTATTCGTCTGCCGTTTCAAGGCACCGGTCGTGGATTCCGCGCATGATCTCCGCGAGTCGATCCTGGGTGTGCTCGAAGGTCCACGAGTCTCGGGACGCGTTCTGCTGCATCTCAAGGGCGCTGGTCGCGACTCCGCCGGCGTTTACCGCTTTCCCGGGCGCGAACCGCACACCGGCGTCGAGCAGGAGCCGGGTGGCATCCGGGGTGGTTGGCATGTTCGCGCCCTCGGCCACGATCAGGCAGCCGTTCCGGATCAACGCGGTCGCACCGGCGGTGTCGAGTTCGTTCTGCGTCGCGCAGGGCAGAGCGATGTCACATGGCACATCCCAGATGCTGCCGCCACTCACGAAGCGTGCCTGCCCGCCGCGCAGGTCGGCGTAGTCAGAGATTCTGCCGCGGCGGACATTCTTCACGTCGGTGAGGACCTCCACGTCGATGCCGGACTCATCAACGACGTAGCCGGAGGAGTCAGAGCATGCGACGACGGTTCCGCCGAGCTGATGCACCTTCTCGATCGCGTAGATCGCGACATTCCCCGACCCGGAGACGACGACCTTCTTGCCGTCGATGCTGTCGGCTCGGGAGCGGAGCATCTCGTCGACGAAGAACACGGTCCCGTACCCGGTGGCCTCGGTACGGACCTGTGACCCGCCCCAGCTCAACCCCTTGCCGGTGAGGGTTCCTGACTCATATCGGTTGGTGATCCGCTTGTACTGACCGAACATGTAGCCCAACTCCCGGCCGCCGACACCGATGTCGCCGGCGGGAACGTCGGTGTATTCGCCGAGGTGACGGTACAGCTCGGTCATGAACGACTGGCAGAACCTCATCACCTCCGCATCCGTCCGACCCTTCGGATCGAAATCAGAGCCACCCTTGCCGCCACCGATCGGCAACCCGGTGAGAGCGTTCTTGAAGATCTGCTCGAATCCGAGGAACTTCACGATGCCCAGGTAGACGCTGGGGTGGAACCGCAACCCGCCCTTATAAGGGCCGAGGGTGGAATTGAACTCCACCCGAAAACCACGATTGACCTCGATCTTGCCCGTATCGGTCACCCACGGCACCCGGAAGATGATCTGCCGCTCCGGTTCACACAGGCGCCTGATCACCGCCGAATCAGCGTACTGAGGATGCTTGGACACCACCGGTCCCAGGCTTTCGAGAACCTCCCGAACAGCCTGGTGAAACTCCTTCTCGCCCGGGTTACGACTGAGTACTTCCTCGAACACGGGAACAAGTCGCTCGTCAAGAACAGGCACAGGTCAGCCTCCATCGCGATGTGGTGAGCCGAAAACAGATGGTTCGCGTCGCGACGGAATCCGGCTACTCCACCGTATCGGCTCGCGCAGCTCCCACTACACGTGTCCGTTCTAAGACGTCGCAATGCAGTGCACCAGAGGCGTTCGGCCGGGCATTCAGCGGAGAATTCCTTGGCGGCGGGCGGCGGAGACGGCAGCGGTGCGGGAGGTGACGTTGAGTTTGGAGAAGATGTGCGCGAGATGGGACTTCACGGTCGTTCCACTGACGAAGAGCTCCTCGGCGACCTCGGTGTTCGATCGGCCTGCCGCGACGAGTTCGAGGACTTGAATCTCGCGGACACTGAGACTGATCTGCGGTGCACGCATTCGGTTCAGTAGCCGGGACGCGATAACCGGGGCAAGAGCGCTCTCGCCGGCCGCGGCTGCTCGGACGGCGGCGATGAGTTCGTGGGGCGGGGCATCTTTGAGGAGGTAACCGCTGGCGCCCGTTTCGACGGCGCTGAGAATGTCGGCGTCGGAGTCGTAGTTCGTCAGAACGAGAACGTACGGGGGTGCTTCGAGGGCGCGGATGCGACGGGTCGCGTCCGCTCCGGTGGCTTCCTGCTGAGCCCCGAATTGGAGGTCCATCAGCACAACGTCGGGGTTCTCGCGTTCCGCCAAGGCGACCGCCTCATCCGGCGTGCCGGCTTCGGCGACAACCTCGACGTCATCCTCGAGGCTGAACAGGGCGATGAGGCCGGCGCGGACGATGGGGTGATCGTCAGCGATCACGAGCCGGATCACGCGTGCTCCGTCAACTGAAGGTCGACGGCCAGGGTCGTCCCACGCCCGGGTGCAGCGTCGATGGTGAGAGTTCCGCCGAGTTGCTGCACGCGCTCCGACGTGGCCCGGAGCCCGAACGAGTCTGACTTCTCAGCGAGTTCTCTCACCGCCCGGTGGGGGTCGAAGCCTGTTCCGTTGTCGGAGACCGTGAAGCGGAGCTGGTCGCGATCGGTGGCGATGGTGATGGTCGCCGTGCTGGCGTGAGCGTGCTGGATCGCGTTCGCGATCGCTCCTTGCGCGATGCGCAGAAAAGCCGTCTGCAGGTGCATCGGCAGGGGGATCGTGTCGGAGACCCGTACCTGCACGTCGAGTCCCTGGGCCGCCCACTGGGTGCGCGCCAGCCGGCGGAGTGCCCCGCCGAGGGTCTGATCATCAAGCTGGGGTGGGGTGAGTTCGCGGATGAATCGGCGCGCCTCGACGAGGTTCGCGGCAGCTGTTTCGCGGGCGAGGCGGATGTGCTCGATTCCGGGGCGGCCGGGGTCGGCGCGTTCGGCGGCGTGCAGGAGCATCTGGATGCTCGAGAGACCCTGAGCGAGAGTGTCGTGGATCTCTCGGGCGAGCCGTGCCCGTTCGGCGAGGACACCGGATTCGTGTTCGGTCGCCGCGAGTCGTCCCTGGGTGGCGAGGAGCTCTGTCACGAGCGCTTCACGCTGTGCGGCTTCGCGGGCGAGAGCTTGATAGCCGAGCCCGATCAGGAGCGCGACACCGGCGCCGACGAGAGGGCCGACGACACCGCCGACGGTCCAGCCGCTGTGGATGCCGAGGGCGCAGATCGCGGTGATCGTGGATACCAGGATCGCAGCCGCCCCCCACCAGCGGCCGAGGAGATGAAGGTAGAGGAAGAACAGCGGGAACACCAGGTAAGCGGCATCCGGGCTCAGCCACAGCAGAACGACCCATTCCACGGTCAGGGCCGCCAACCAACCCAACCGCAGTGACCCTCGTGCCCGAACGGTTCGGGTCAGAACAGCGCCGAGTGCATAGGTCAGCCCGAGGATCACCGCGACAACGATCACGGTGATGCTCGTGTCGGTCGGAGCCAGGATCGCGCGGGCGATGACGAGCACGGTGAGAGCGATGAAGAGGACGTGCAGGCCGGTGCGCAGACCCACGAAAACGGGGGTCAATGCGGTGTGCGGCATGGCCTGAACTCTACGCGCCGTCGTGGTGCCGGTCATCGTCCAAATGGACGACTTGAGGCTACGTACTCCGGGCGGAAAACGGGGTCCGGATAGCCGATGACCCGGCCGTCGCGGACAGGGAGAGTGGAGTAGTCGCCGCATCCGGTGGCAGGAAAGGAACACCATGTTCGTCGCGTTACGCGATCTCCGCTTCGCCCGCGGCCGGTTCATCCTCATCGGCTCCGTCGTGGCTCTCATCACCGTCCTCGTCGGGTTCCTCAGCGGTCTGACCGGTGGGCTCGCCACCCAGAACATCTCGGCCGTCCTCGCGCTGCCCGGGGACCGTGTCGTTTTCTCTGCCCCCACGACGGGAGCCAGCAGCGCCAGTTTCTCCGACTCCAGCATCACCCAGCAGCAGGCAGCGGACTGGATGGCGACGGCCGGCGTCACCGCCGCCGAACCTGTCGGCATCAGCCAGACCCGCGGCGAAGCAGGCGACCTCCGCGCAGCGATAGCCGTGTTCGGTGTGAACCCCGGGTTCGACGCCACCGCACCCTCAGCAGACGGCCGCCTCGGCCTGTCCGATCCCGCCGCCGAAGCCCTCGACGTGACCAGCGGAGACGACGTCACCATCGCCGGCACCACCTACACCGTCGAAACGATCGGTGGGGACGGTTGGTACAGCCACACTCCTGTCGTGGAAATGACCCTCCACGACTGGCAGGCGTACTCGGCGGCGACCGGCAACCCCGATGCCTATGCCACTGTTCTGGCCATCACCGGCAGTCCGGATTGGGATGCCGCCGACACCGCGAACACCACCGTGTCCGAGACCACCCTCGGCAGTTTGATGGCGCTGAGCGCGTTCCGGTCCGAGATCGGATCGTTGCTGCTCATGGTCGTGATGCTGTTCGGCATCTCCGGGCTCGTGATCGGCGCGTTCTTCACCGTCTGGACCATGCAACGAAAAGGTGATGTCGCCGTTCTCAAAGCTCTCGGCGCCAGCACGCGATCCCTGATCCGCGACGCACTCGGACAAGCGCTGATCGTGCTGCTTCTGGGCATCGGAATCGGTCTAGGACTCGTCACCATCTTCGGCGCCCTCGCCGGCACCGCACTGCCGTTCCTGCTCAGCCCGATCACCACTCTCCTACCCGGGGCGATCATGATCATCCTCGGCCTCGCCGGGGCCGCGTTCGCGCTCCGTTCCGTCACCTCCGCCGACCCCCTCACCGCCCTTGGGAGCAATCGATGATCCGCCTGAACACCATCACCCTCACCTTCCCCGACGGCGACACCCGCGTCACCGCCGTCGACGACGTCTCCCTCACCGCCCACCCCGGAACAGTCACCGGGATCACCGGGCCCAGCGGGTCCGGCAAATCCAGCCTCCTCGCCGTCGCTGCGACCCTGATCCACCCGGACGCCGGACAGGTCCTGATCGACGACATCGACGCCACCCTTCTCAACCCCGGCGAAGCGACCGAGTTGCGCCGGAGCAAGATCGGGATCGTGTTCCAGCAGTCGAACCTGATCCCCTCACTCACCGCCCGTGAGCAACTGACTGTCATGAACGAGCTCGGCGCCCGACACAGCCGACACCACCGCTCCGATGCGATGGCACGAGCAGACGCGCTCCTGGACGCTGTCGGTCTCACAGATCACAGCGACAAGAGACCGCACCAGCTCTCCGGGGGTCAACGTCAGCGCATCAACATCGCCCGCGCCCTGATGAACGACCCCAGCGTCTTGCTGATCGATGAGCCCACCAGCGCCCTCGATCAGGAACGAGGTGCCAGCATCATCGACCTCATCCTGCGACTGACCGACGAGCTCAACACGTCAACCCTCCTCGTCACCCACGACCTTGTGCACCTGCCCCGCATGCACGGAGTCGTCCACCTCGTCGACGGCCGACTCGTCGACACCCTCGCCGCCGCGTAACGTCACTGACCCGCCCGCTCGCCCAGGAACCCTTCCCGGAGACTGCTTTCAGCATCCTGCACGTCGCTTCGGCTGTGTTGATCGTCGGGCCCCTCGCGATCATGCCGATGGCAGCACTCCGGACCGGCGACACCAGACGCGCGGCCGCGTCGGAGCCGTCCCGCTCAGTCTCACACTTCCCCAAACCCCGCGACACGGTTCGCAAGCCGCGAAGCTCCACCAGACGAAGAACGAATGCCTCGCGAGGTGCAGCGGGACTGGCGGAAGACTCGGCATTCGTGGTTTCCCAGGAACCCTATCGGCGACTCGTATCCGAGAGCCCTCGGCTTTGTGCGCGATAGCTCGACGTTTGCTGCGCATATGCAAACTTGCCTGTCCGCAACTTTGCGGGTGTGCAATGATTTAGCCATGGCTGAACAATTAGGGCTCCGCGAGCGTAAGCGTCTCGAGACCCGCGCGCGCCTCGAAGAGGCGGCCGTGGGCTTGGTTATCGAACGCGGACTTGAGAACGTGACCGTTGACGCGATTAGTGATCGGGCTGACGTCTCTCCGCGAACCTTCTTCAATTATTTTGACAGCAAAGAGGATGCGATCCTCGGGCTGTATGACTTCGATCTGACTGATGAGACGATGCGCCAGCACGCGGCCCGCTACGACGGCAGCGACCTGGTCACCTCGGTTGTCGGCCTGTTGTTCGCCGCGCTCGGAAGCTCGATCATCGACTCGACGATGCGCGCCCGGCGTATGCAGGTTGTGAAAACGCATCCGGAACTTCTCGAACGGCACATCGTGCTGATGACGCGCATGGGTGAGAAGCTTACCGCCGCCATCGAGACTCTTGCCCGACAGGCCGCGCCCGCAGACTCCTCCGGCGATTCGTTTGCCTGGTCGGAGCTTCTGCTTTCCCTCTGCGGCGGAGCCGTGCGCTTCGCCGTGAAGGAATGGATTGCCGGTGGCAGCACCGAATCAACCGACCTATTGGAACCGCGAGCCGTCGAGCTCGTCAGAGAGGTATTGAAGAAACTCGCATGAGCGCATCCACACCAGCCACGTCCGTCGTGACACCCGCCGTAGGCCACGATCCGGCAAAGCGCCACATCCTGCTGGTCTTCGCGGGCCTGATGGTCACGATGCTCCTAGCATCGCTGGATCAAACCATCTTTTCGACGGCCCTCCCCACGATCGTGGGTGAGCTCGATGGCGTCGACCACATGCTGTGGGTCACCACCGCCTACATTCTCGCTTCAACCATCATGCTTCCGGTCTACGGCAAGCTCGGTGACCTCATCGGCCGCAAAGGCCTGTTCATCGGGGCGATCTCGTTGTTCATTGCGGGCTCCATCGTGGGCGGCCTCGCGCCGGACATGACCTGGCTGATCACCGGCCGGGCCATCCAGGGTCTCGGCGGCGGCGGTCTCATGATCTTGTCGCAGGCGATCATCGCCGATGTTGTTCCCGCTCGAGAGCGTGGAAAGTACATGGGCATCATGGGCGGTGTCTTCGCCCTGTCCTCCGTGGCCGGTCCACTGTTGGGCGGCTGGTTCACTGAGGGCATTGGGTGGCGCTGGGCGTTCTGGATGAACCTGCCGCTCGGCGCGCTCGCGATCCTCACGGCCGTGTTCTTCCTGCGTCTGCCGAAGGTCAGCAACGCCACGAGGCCGAAGCTCGACTTCGCCGGCATGGGGCTCCTGGCAATCGCCTCGACCTGCCTGGTGCTCGTCACCACCTGGGGTGGAACCACCTATGACTGGGATTCGTTCACGATCATTGGCCTGATTATCGGCACCGTTGTCGCCGCTGTCGCGTTTGTCATGGTCGAACGGCGCGCCGCCGAGCCGATCATGCCCCTGCACCTGTTCAAGGACCGCAACTTCAACCTCACGACCGTGGCTGGCCTTATCACCGGAATCGCGATGTTCGGCGCGCTCGCCTACATCCCGACTTACCTGCAGATGGTGACCGGTGCGAATGCCACCGAGGCCGGTTTCCTGATGATCCCCATGATGGCGGGCCTGCTCGTCGCCTCGATCGTCTCCGGCCAGCTGGTCTCCCGCACTGGGCGTTACAAATGGCTCCCGATCACCGGAACGATTATCGTCGCCGGCGCCCTGACCTTGATGTCGACCATGACGCCGACCACACCGATCCCGCTGCTCTGCGCCTACCTCGCCCTCATGGGCGTCGGCCTCGGCATGAGCATGCAGATCCTGATCCTGATCGTGCAGAACTCGTTCCCTGTGAAAGAGGTCGGCACGGCGACCGCATCGAACAACTACTTCCGCCAGATCGGCGCATCGCTCGGCTCCGCGATCGTGGGAAGCCTGTTCGTCGCCAAGCTCACGGGGCTACTGTCCGAGCGCATGCCAACCGGCGCGGGTGGCGCATCCGGAGACGGCTCCAACTCTTTCACTCCCGCAATCGTCAAGCAGCTGCCGGCGGAACTGAAGGACGTCATCATCGGCTCGTACAACGACGCGCTCACTCCGGTTTTCCTCATGATGGTTCCGCTCGTTCTCATCGCCGTCGTCTTGCTCTTCTTCGTGAAGGAGAAGCCGCTGGCCACAACGATCGAACGTGACATTCCGGCCGAGAGCCTCGAGATCGATGGAGCGAACCATGTCTGGCTGGCCGACGGCGCCAAGGCCGCTGGCACACACGTGGGGGACGCTGACGAGCTGGCAGCCGCGAACGACGGCGATCGGGAGCCTGGCGCGCGAGGCTGACACCATCCACCACAGGGCGGTCGGTCACATGACCGACCGCCCTGGAATTCGCATGGTGATACTGTCTGGGTCGCAGGACTATAGTTGACTTTGGTCACCTATTCGGTTGACCGCTGTCAACCAATTGAATGGATGTGTCGTGACGTCGGCCCCTATGCCTCTCGAGAAACGCACCAATCGCCAGATCCTGATTGCCCTGTCCGGTCTCGTCATGGGGATGTTCGTCGCTGTACTCTCGGGCACGGTCGTCTCGACCTCCCTGCCGCGCATCATCTCCGACCTCAACGGCGACCAGACCGCGTACACCTGGGTGATCACGGCGAGCCTGCTCGCGACCGCTGTCTCGACGCCCATCTGGGGCAAGCTCAGCGACCTGCTCGACCGCAAGCTGCTGCTCCAGCTGTCGCTGATCCTGTTCGTCGTGGGAACCGCCATCGCTGGTTTCGCCCAGGACACGACGATGCTGATCGCCTTGCGGGTGGTGCAGGGTATCGGTGCCGGCGGGCTCATGTCGCTGGTTTTCGTCGCGATCGCGCTGATCATCAGTCCGCGCGAGCGCGGCAAGTACATGGGCCTCGTGGGAGGCGTCATGTCGCTCGCGACGATCGGAGGCCCACTCATCGGCGGCGTGCTCACCGACGCCTTCGGCTGGCGGGCGAACTTCTTCGTCGGCATCCCGTTCGCCATCGCCGCGATCATCATCATCCAAAAGACCCTCCACCTGCCCCGCAGCACGCGCACCACGGTGAGCATCGACTACCTCGGCGCAGCACTGCTCACCATCGGCGTGTCCGTGCTGCTGATCTGGGTGTCCCTCGGCGGCAATCAGATCGAGTGGGATTCGATGGGAAGCTACGTCATGCTCGGTGGCGGCGTGCTTGCGCTGCTGGCTTTCGTGTTCGTGGAGTTCAAAGTCAAAGAGCCCATCATCCCGATGACGCTGTTCAAGAACCGCACGTTCACGATGGCAGTCGTGGCCAGCATCGCCGTGGGCGTGTCGATGTTCGCTTCCGCGGTCTTCCTGGCCCAGTACTTCCAGCTCGCCCGCGGGGCCAACCCGACCGAATCGGGTCTGCTCACCATCCCCATGGTGCTGGGGCAGATCCTCGCCTCGATCGTGGTCGGCCAGATCATCAGCCGGTGGGGGAAGTGGAAGCGCTGGATGATCATCGGCTCTGTTCTGAACCTGGTCGGCGTCACTCTGATGTCGACGATCCGCTTCGACACGGACTTCATCCTGGTTGCCCTCTACATGATCATCCTCGGTGCGGGATTGGGCATGGTGATGCAGAACCTCACGCTCGTCGTGCAGAACGACACCCCCGTCGCGCAACTCGGCGCCGCCAGCGCCAACGTCAACTTCTTCCGCTCCGTGGCCGGCGCGATCGGCGTTACGGTGATGGGCAGCATCCTCGCCAGCCAGGTGGGAACCCACCTCTCGTCGTCGCTCAGCGAGTTCGTGCCGACGTCACAGGCCGAGGTCGATGCGCTCGGCACCCTGGCGTCCGGGACCGTCCCGCATGTCGCTGAGTTGCCTGACGCCATCCGGGTCATCGTCGAGGGAGCATACGGGCTCGGGATCGGCGAGGCGTTCCTCGTGGCGGTGCCACTCGCGGTGCTCAGTCTGCTGGCCATCATCTTCCTGCCCAACAAGTCCCTCTCCACCAAATCCGCGACCGAGACGTTGGCCGAACAGGCCGAGGAATCCGCCATCGGCCTGGCCGAGGCGGAGATCGGCTCTCCGATCACCGGGTCGATCGATCTCATCGAGGGGAGCCGTGAGGAACGCGAACACTCGAGAGGGTCTGCACGCGATGACGGTTGACGTCGGACTCGTCGCTCTGTCGACGGGGATGGATGCGGCGATCGCGGACGTCGAGCAAGAACTCGCCTTCGCGACCGGTCGAGCCCGGCAGCTGTGGAAGGAGGCGGCGATCCGTGTCCATCCGGAACTGCAGCCGGCCGGTTACAAGCTGCTGCGCACAGTCATCCACCTGGAGGGAGCGAGCGGACACATCTTGGCTGCCACGCTTGAGATGGACAAGAGCGTCATCAGCCGCCAGGCGCGCCTCCTCGAAGCCTGGGGTTTGATCACCACACGCAAGGACGATACCGATCGCCGTGCACGCATCCTCCAAGCCACCCCCTACGCGATCGAGCGGGTGAAGTCCGTCAGGGCCGAGCAACGAGGGCGACTCCACGACTACCTGCAGAGCCGCCCTGAAGACGAGGTGCGGGGGTTCGCCACCCTGCTCCGGGTCCTCAACGAAGGCCTCTGAGCCGAATCATTGAGCTTCCCCCTGACACGGGATGAATGTTCGGTGTTTCGCCAGACCGTGCCGTCACAGGCCAAGCGACCTCGGGAGGAAAGCCACTGACGGACAGCAGCTTTTCCTCCCGACGTGGTCGCTTACGCTATAGACCCGCCGATCGCGTTGACATCGCGTACGAGACACGCGTCTGCAGGATTCTTAACATCAATGTTTCAGAGGAGGCTGTGGCCACGTTGGCGGCGTGAGCGCATACGCCAACCGCAGCTAACAAATTTGCTCTGCCGGTCGGCCATTTACCGCCGCCTGATATCGGTCGTTCTTGGCTGGGGCTCACAGGAGTGGTCGGCCAAGCGCGCCTTCGATGTCTCGTAAATCTTTTGTTTTCTGAGACCTGATCAGTGCCCTGAATAGTGCACCTCGGCGGGCCGTCCCAGCCGGATAGCACTAACTGCGGTGAAACAGTCGCTGCCACCACTTCCGCCGTACCGGGGGCCGTTGCGCTTCGAGTACGCGCTCATCTGCGGTTTGATTGCGGCGGATCTCGTCATGAGAAAAGTCGCGCGCCCATCGAATGCTCCCATGGTCAATTACGTAGTGCGATTGGCATGGAAGCGTCCAGCTGCCGATCGATGGCCAGAGGGAGGCGGACCCGTCGAAGGTCAGCACCCACTGGGCTGGCGAGAGTGGTGTGATTACCTCTCGCCCGCATCCACAAGCGCAGCTGTGGGCGGCGGTCGAGAAGTGTGATGAGACATAAAGCACTTCTAGCTCCAGCTGCTGAGGGAATGACTTAACGAACTGAACGTCCATTTGGCTCGCCCTCACGCCTGAACCTCCTTGGTGTCGGTGTTCGCGTTGCTGATGCCGTTCCGGATCGTGCCAGAGAAGAGTTTGTAAACGGATTCGCCGATGGAATCAGCGCTTGCGTAGTATCCCAGGCGCTTTTTCCAGTTGACGACAGCGAGCATCGCGTTCAGGCTATTCAAGTCGGCAACCTGGATGTTGCGGTCGTATTCGTTGGGGCCGCCGGGCGACGCGGAGGTGGTCTGCTCAGCAGCTTCCGGATAGTGGTTGACTACTGCGAGGAGTCCGGAGAGGTGACCGTCTTCGTCTCGGATTCCCATGCCGACTTCGATCGCGGGGATTCGCCGCTCTCGAAGCCAGGTCAAGATCAACGGCTTCTCGTTCGCGTCGGCCGCAGCCATGAAAACGAACGTGCATGAACTGAGATCATCGAGGTTCTCGGCGTTGACAAACACCGGGTGCGCGCTGATTCCAGTGTGCATATGGGAGTACTGGCGCGCGAAGTAGTCCGCCTTATTGGGTCGCAACTGCAGCTCCGCTACATCCGCGGCACCGGGAGCCCTATAAGCATTGTGGTTGTCGAACGTGTCGCCGTCGAAGAGGTCGATCGCATCGACCCAGGTCTTCGCAACCTGATCGAGGATGTAACTGCCGGTTCCGCCAAGTCCGATGATCCCGATGCGCTGGCCGCGGAATACAGCGTTCATTTCCGCAAGGCCTGCGCGTGCTGTGCCAGTGTCGGGATAGACGAAGGGCAGGTCATCAGGGATCTCCGTCCAGCCGGCGCCAGGCGTAGCGGTCACGGCCCCATCGAGAAGTTTTGCGGGGTGGCTGAGGACGCGAACGTACGAAGTGACCTTGTCGTAGACAGAGTCGAATGTGCCCGTGTTTCTTGGCTTACTGGAGATCATGAAATCCGCGATGAGTTGAGGCGTAATCGCATGTGGCTCGGGTGAGGGTCCAGGTAACGGATCGCCGAGTTCGTCGCACGGCTGCTGGCCAATAAACCAAATCCTGTGGTCTCCGGCGCCGTCCTGGACGAGAGTTCCACTCAAAACAATGGGTAGGGCGAGCCGCCCGTACGCCACGACCTTGTCCGCCGTCACGTACGGAACGTGCTCGACGATCAGATGGTTCCCTTCCACCGTCAGGCAGAAGTCCTCATCGAGCAAACGCCTCGTGGAGGGGTCAGCTGCGAACAGTGACGTAGACATCGAAGACCATGTCCTTCTTCACGTTGACCTTGCCACCCGGCTGGAGAGCGCCAGCTCCGCCGCCGTTGTGCCCACGCGCATACTCCACACGCACGACGTCCCCGTCATTGAGGGGCTCATTCGGGAAAGCGAGCGCATAGACCTGTTCGAACGAGATCTCCTTCTGATCCCAACCAAACTCACGCGTGTTGACGAAGATCATCGTCGCCGGCTTGCCAGGCGCCTTGTCTTGCTCGTTCATGTTCATTCTCCTTCGGCGCTGCCTATGCCCGAACCAAACGCGCCACATGCGGTACGGTGCTCGAAATGTCGAGCAGTAGTAGACTATCACGTGTGATCTACATGTCGAGCAGTGTGCGAAAAGCGAGGCGCCGGTGACCGAGGAACTGAAGGTGGACGTCCAGTTGCTTCATTCCGCATTAGATAGAGCGCGGGAGAGCCGCGGTCTATCTTGGCGGCAGCTGGCAAAGGAGATAGGCGTGAGCGCTTCCACAATCTCTCGCATGGCGAATGGTCTGAAGCCAGATCTAACTGCTTTCGCCGCCATGACAATGTGGTTGAAGATGCCCGCTGAAGACTTCTATGTCGGTGGCGCCGCCTCTGGAGAGCAACCGGACCTGGTTGCCCAGCTAGTGCCACTCCTGCGCGCACGGAAAGATCTCACCAGTAGCGACGTCGATTATCTTGAGGATGTCATTGCAGCTGCGGCTCGCAGATTCCGTGCAGGAAACGAATCACGGAGTAACTAGTGATCCGTTGGACCCAGAAGCTCATGCGTGAGGTAGCGCAGGAGGAGCGCCAGGCGCTGGGCCTTGTCCCTACCGACAAGTTCGACCCTTATGAACTGGCCGCAGAACACGGTATTCCTGTCTATTCGCTGTCGGAGCTGGTGGGCTGGGATCTCAGTGAAGAGGCGCACGATCACTTCTTTACGAATAGGACAGGTAACTGGTCGGCGGCGCTTGTTCCCCTAGGCCGGGGCCGGCTAATCGTGGAGAACGACGGGCACGCGGAGGTGCGGCGTCGAGCGAGTATCGCCCATGAGCTTGGGCACCATCTGTTGGAGCACGAATTCAGTGAAGCCCTGATGGGGGACCATAATCTGCTATTCGACGCCGCTAAAGAGAAGCAGGCGACGTTCATGGCTGGTGAGCTGCTTGTGCCGGACTCTGCGGCGTTCAAGGCAGCCTATGCGGGATGGAGCAATGCGGAAGTCGCCCATAGTTACGGCGTCAGCGAGCAATTTGCTCAAATGCAGATGAAAGGGCCGCGAGTTGTAGCTCAGCGCTCGGCGAAGAAAGTGGGCGCATAGGGGCGGTTCTCCGCTTGACTTCTCTTTACATAACGTCCATTATCCGCTATATCGCGACTGTTCTAAAACAGTCGTTAGAGCTGATTTTGGGCAGACTCCTCCCTACCCAGGGAGGATGCGATTTTCGAGAGCGCTACGCCTTGGGCGTGCGGCGCAGCAGGTTGGCGAACCCGTTGACGATCATCGTGATGCGCTTCGCCGGCTTGTCGCTCTTGCCGAGGATCGTGATGTACACGAGGGGTGCGAAAACGAGCGCGATCAGGATGTTGGGGTTCACCTCCCCGAGCTTCTCGAGCAGCAGGTCGAGCATTCGAGCCTCCGCTGGGTGAGGGCGCGCGAGCGCGCCGGTGACACCACGCCTGGTGACGTGGTGAGCTGGAGCTGCGGACGAGCCGCAGCAGGGTGTCTGAACAAGGAGGGGGCCGAGAGAGCGGATGGTGCTCAATCTGGGCATAAAAAAAGCCGGATAAGAATCCGGCGGCCTGGCGCGCACATAACAGGCACTTTCGAGTCTGAGTGTCACATGCCGGGGCTGTCAAGCCCGTTCGGACAGTGTTTCCGGGCAAGAAAAAAGCCCCGAACAAGTTCGAGGCACAGCCTTAGAGCGCATGGGCAGTCTAGCTCGGTAGCCGCGCACGGGATGAGCGACACGCCAAACGAGAAATGCCCCGGAATCCTCCGAGGCGCGGCCCTAGTGGGCAACAGCCTAGCGACTCGAAGCCTCGAATGATCACCGCGAAGACGATCCAGCTCGCGCAGCTGCAGCCTTGGCTGCCGTTGATGATCCCCCTGGGCTCTAGGACTCGCGCAAAGGACTGTCTCGTCTGTGTCCGCTGGGATGATCAGTACGGAATCGATCAGTTTCAGAGGTTCCGGGTCGACCAGACTGCGTTCGAGTAGCAACGAGAATCCCGCTGTCATGCACGGGCGGCCGGAACTTTAAAGCTAGATCTAGCATCAGTGGCGTGTCAGACGTGGTTAAGGCTAGATACATCTCTAGCCTCAGTCTATGGCTCCCCGTCGATTACCTCGTGGCACACGAGTGGATGCGGTGTCGCTCGGCTACAAGATCGAGCGGCCGCAGAAAGAACGCCTAGACGCGATCGCCCGCAATGCCGGCGTATCCAGTGCAGTTCTGATCGAGAAGATGATCGATCACCTGGAGCTGACTGACCAGGGCATCCCCGTTTGGTGGGAGCCCCTTCCGCGCGATGGGGAGTTGCCTATCGACTCGGCTTAACGAGAGAGGCCCGCCAGAGGCGGGCCCGAAGCTCTGGCTCCCTACCTCGGGAAAGTTTGGCGACTGACGAGGTGTGGAGCAATCCCAGTACAAGAACCCGGTAGAGCCGGGAGGCTCTTCCGCGTCTTCAAGGAGACGTGTCGATCGTACCTCACGTGGGACTTACAGTCCCGTTTTCGCGCGCAAACACGCCTGTCGGCGTGTCAGATCACTTCGACGACCCGATTTCGGGGCCACAGGATGCCCCAGGAGCGACGAGTCCGAGGCGGTCGGGCTCATGGAGCCTGGAGGCCCCTCCGGGGGCGTATGCGGCTGTGCCGGCCTGGACGAGCGGCGCCGCGTGGTTCGATGCGGTGATGGATGCTTTGCGCACTCCGGAGGGTGAGGAGCTGCGCCGGCGGGTGTCGATCGCGCCGGACACGCTGCTGCGGATTGCCCACGCGGATATGCTCGCGGCCGACGTCGACACGGGCCGCGGTGTGAGTACCGCGCACGAGACGGTGGCCGAGGTGACAGGGGTGTGTAAGAAGACGGTGCAGCGCGCCCGGGGGCTGCTGGAAGCGCTCGGGCTGGCCGTGACTGTCGTGGAGGGCCGCTACCTCACTGTGGCCGAGCGTGAGGCCGCGCAGGGCGCTCACGGGGGGCGTCAGATCAAGGCTGCGTCGGTGCGTGCGCTGACGATGCCGAAACGGTGGGCTGTGGAAAATGTCCATCTACCCCGTAGGGGTGACCTTGGTGTTAAAGCTCCTGATTTAGAAGTTAAACCAACGCGCGCAAGCGCGCGCGAGTCGGCCGCTTCGCGACCTCCAGCAAAGACGAAAGGATCACCCCGCCACGGATTCCAGAGGTCGGGTCAGCCGAGGTCGATTGGTGTGCAGCGGTTTGCTGCAGGGCTGGTGGCGCGGATGCGGTGGTTGGCGGATGGGCGGCATATCGGTCAGGTGTGCGCGATGCTCGAGCGCTGCGAGATCGACCCGGACAGGTGGACGATCGACGCATTCATGGATGCTCTCGCCACGGGCAACAAGCGTGCAGGCTTCACCGTCGCGGAGCCTGCCGGGCAGCGTGATCCGGTGGCGTATCTGGGGTGGCAGATCAAGAATGCGATCGACCCGAACGAGCCGACGCCGGCCGAGGAAGCGCAGCTCCGGGCGATCCAGGCGCGGGCCGAGCTGGAGGCCCGCCGGCGCGAACGCGAGGTCGAAGAAGTACGGTGGGCGTCCCGCGACCAAGCTGCGATTGACGAGGCGATCGCCGCGATGCACGAGCAGCAGCGATCGTGGGAACGTGCCCGCCCGCATCCGGGCGGAGGTGCCAAGTGAGCGCACGAGCTTTCACCTCAGCTGCAAGGTGCTCAGTAGACAGTCGGCGCCAGCGGTTACGGAGCCGATCGGATGTCGTGAGAGGCGACCCGGTTCGTCGACGTCGAGCTGCAGCCGAGGCGACTGCCTCACGGGCGTGGCCACGTGCTCGAGCACGGTGCGGTGAGGGGTTTGAATCCAGCGTCGGGTCGCCTATCGTGCAGGGAACGGCTTCTGAATGCCGAGCCCACGCCGCATAGCGCCGGCCACACACCCCCAGCAGGGCGGTTCGTAAACCTATTCACCGAGCGCGAATAGGTTGGCGAACGGTTAGGGCCTGTTTTCCCGCACCACTCCACCACCCCCGGGCTGTGCCCGCTTCCCAACCTCCCCCAACTCAGCGATGCAGATTTGATGGAGGTTGGGAAGTAAAGGGGGTGGTGGAGTGGTGCGGGAAAACAGAGAGAAAAAGAAAAGAGTAAGTGAAAGTGAATAGGTAGTGGTGGGGGTGGTGGAGTAGTGAGTTTGTGGTTCTTCGGATGATGGCGTGCGGGGTGTGCGGGCTGAGTTCGAAGAGAGAGCGTGGTGCTGCTGCGGTGACGCGGTGTGACTCGTTTAGGGGGTGTTTGTTCAACGGTTGTCGCGGGCGCAACGTAGGGTCGAATTGAAAGGCTCTAGGGGGTTGTATGCGGTTGACCGAGCGGGATGAGCAGATGTTGGCGTGGCTGGATGTGGTCCGGTTGTGCGATATGGATGCGATCCGGTTCGCGCTTGGAGGCTTGTCTGGGGCGGGTGAGCCGGTGAGTTTGCGGAAGGCTCAGCAGTGGGTCGCGAGGGTCGCTGAGGTCGGTTTGGTCGACCGGCAGCGGCTCACGTTCCGGGATGGGTCGATCGTGTGGGCGACGCATCAGGCGACCGGGAAAGCGGCCCCGAATCTGTACAGGCAGACGACGCGGCACGAGATCGTGGTGGCGTCGGCCGCGGCCCGGTTCCTGTGTCGCGGCTACAGCTGGGAGCGTGACCGGAAACCTCAGAATAGGAACGATCACCAGGCCGATGGTGTCGCCATCCGGGACGGTGTGCGTGAGTTGGTCGAGGTGGAGCTGACGCCGAAGACGGGTGCCCGGTACGGGAAGATCATCGACGATCATGCCCGCCGGCTCGAGCGCGAAGGCTTCGCCCGGGTGATCTACTTCGGCACACCGGTGGCGCTGCGCGCGGCCGGCGCCGACGAACACACCAGAGCACTCGGATCGCTCCGCACTAGGTTCCTGTGGCTGCCACTCTTGGACGCTCGTGGGCAATGGCCGAAGGACGACGCGGCGGCCTGGCAGACGATCGCAGATCAGGCCGTGGCCGTCGAACTGGAAGGCGCGCGTTCGAGTCATTGACACCTACGTGTCAACGACCGCGGCGCACCGATGACCCGATGAAGGGGACACGAGGATGAGCAACCCGCAACAGACCGACCAGCCCCAAAGCGACCCGGGCGGCGACGCCCTCACTGCCGTCGTCGCGCTCGCGTTCAAGGTGGTGCTGGCGCTCCTGTTGCTGCCGCTGTTGGTGCCGTTGATTGTGGTGGCGGTGTCGGGTGAGATCGTTGCGACCAAGACCCGGTTCTGGATCGTCTCGCCCTGGCGGTGGGTACTCAACACCGTCGGCGTGCTCCTGGTCGTCGCCCTCCTCACGGTGGAGGTGGTGCTGCTGGCCGGGTGGTTCAGCTCCGGCCAGGCCGAGGCCTTCCGCAGCTCCCCCGACTGGGGCGATCAGATTCTCCCGACGTTCCTGCCGTGGGCTGTCGCCAACCTCGCCTCCGGCGTGTTCCTGATCCCGGTCGCGATGTCGGTCCACCGCCGCCGGATCGCCCGCCGGGTGCGCACCCGCCGCATTTCGGACGTGCTGCGGCAGACCCAGATCGAGCAGGCCCGGAAGCGTGCCGCGGACGCGGCCGCAGCGCGCCGGGTTGGTGTGCAGCTCGACGCCGAAACCGGCGCCATCGCCGGCACCTCCGACAAAGCCCTCACCGCTCCCCTGCCCGGCCCACACGGCCGGCAGGGGTTCGGGTTCGTGTCACGCGCGACGGTCAGGAACCTCGCGGAACGGTTCTACGACGTGCGCCGGGTGCGGGATTGGACCGACGACGAGGGCAAGCTGATGATGCTCCCCGCGGACGCGGCCAGCGTGCGTGCGCTGCTGATCGCCGAGTCCGGAACCGGGAAGACGGTGCTGTTGTCGGCCCTGATGCTGTGTGCGCTGATGTATGGGTGGCCGGTCGTGTTTATCGACGCCAAGGGCGACCCTGCCGACGCCGAAAAGCTGCAGTCGATCGCCCGATCGTTCGGCCGCACCGCCGAGGTTGGCGGGCCGTGGAATCTGTTCACCGGCACCGCCGACCAGGTGACCTCCAAGCTGATGCGGCTCATGCCACCCCCGGATGGCGCAAACCAGCACTACCTCAACGAAATCCGCGGCGTACTGCAGGTCGTGCAAGCGACGTCGCCACTGGCCAGCGTCGACGACCTCCGCGAACGTCTCACCCGGCCGGAGAACTTCATCGATGACCGCGTCGACCTCGGCATCGTGCTGCACAAGGTTGATCGCGACGGCACCACCGCTGGCGAACGGGCCCTATCGAGTTTGCTCGTGGAGCTCCGCCCGCTGCAGCAGTGGATCGGCCCCGACGGATGGTCCTACGACAACCCGCAGGCTGACATCCGGATCGTGCCCCTCTCCCCCATCAGCGAGACTCAGGCGCGTTTGGGTGATCTGCTGCTGCTCGACCTCCGCAACTACCTCGCCACCCGCCTCGAGCGCCGCGACAAGACCCCCACGCTCGTCGTCGTCGACGAGTTCCCCCAGCTCGTCACCGGCACCACCGACCCCGGCGACACCGCCACGAGCCTGTTTGAGACGGCCCGCAGCGCCGGCATGGGCCTCATCCTCGCCGCCCAATCCGTCGCCGGCCTCTCCCGCGACGAAATCTCCCGCCGCCGCGCCCTCTCCTCCGGGGCCGCACTGATCTTCGGGCGATCCAAAGACCCCGAAGACGTCGTGCAATACGCCGGCACCATCATGCAGATGGAAGCCTCCGGCGCCGCCACCGGTGAAGAGCTGAAATCCGGCCGCGCCCAACACACTTTCCTCGTCCCGCCCCAAGACGTCCGGGAAGCCGCCGATGGTGCCTTTTGGATCATCCAGGCCGGCGGAATCGCTCCGTTCCGAGCGCTCCCCACACGACGAGCCCAGTTCCTCCCCCAGTCGGTGACGACCAACGCGAACATCCCGGCACCAAAAGCAGCGGAAATCGCTGTTGACGAGGCCGACGCGTCGAAGGTCAGCAATGTTGGTCCAGGCCTCGCTGATGCTGGAGGGTCTGATCACAGCGACGCTTAGGCCCACCCTGCCGACTCAAGCCGCGTCTCTCTGATTGTGCAGCGGGTGGGCGCCCTGTATAAGAGGTTTACCCGCCACGAGCGGCAGAATGGGCCGTGATGCTCATTGCCTATGTTGACGAGTCCTACAACAAGGACCATTACTACATTGCCGCCGCAGTGGCCCACCAGGATGCCTGGGACCGAGTCGACGACGGCCTGACACAGATCCGCACAACAACGTCAACGCTGCATGGCACCCCGCCGGACGCTGAGCTACACGGGCACGAGATCATGGGCGGCGCCGGCGAATGGAAACCCCTCCGCGGCAAGCACCGCGAAGCCGCCGGCATCTACCGGGCAGCACTCCGAGTCGCCCGCGATGCGGGCGTTGTGTACCTGTTCCGCGGCTTGGACATCAACCGCCTCAATGCCCGTTACTCCTACCCCGGACAGCCGCACAGCATCGTGTTCGGCCATCTCCTCGAGCGCATCGATGAGTACGCCCGGCGTACCCAGCAAACCGAGCCCGTGATTGTTGTTGCCGACGAAATCGCTACTCAGGACGTCCACAAAAAGCAGTTCGAGAGCTACCAGCAGATCGGCACGCCCGGCTACCGGTCGAGCCAACTCACCCGCATCTCGGCGCCAATCAACTTTGCGTCATCCCGCTCGAGCGCAGGTCTCCAGATCGCTGACCTCGCCGCCTATGTCCACCACCGCCGAAACACGGTGACGGAAACGCACCCGGCGGCGGCCGCGACGATGCGGCGCCTGACCGGTGAGATCGATCTGAACACGGCCCATAACTGGACGTGGATTCCGTAATCGCGGGTTAAAGAACGAAGACCCCGCAAGCGGGGCCTTCGGCTGGCAACGTCCCGGTAACCGGTCCGTCGTACATCAATTCTCTCACTCTCGCCGCCGGCACACAAGCTACTCAAGAGGTACCCCGCTGCTGGCGGGCCATCGCTGGCATCGCGTAGTGCCCGCTGTGAGTAGATCAATGAGGTAGGCACGATTTGCGACCAAGAACCCGGCCTCGCCAAAGGAGGGCAGGCGAGGGCCGGACGTGGTGACGGTGAACGCAGCGATCGACGACACGGAGCGAGCTCACAAAGCCGAATTCGCCGGATTCCGGCGGCACCTGTCAAGTGCCGCCGCCGAGTCCATCCGTTCATCGTCTTCGAACAGTCTCTGCAAAGGCAAACGAAAGCATGATCAAGGAGCGGCTATGAATGTGGGCGGCGGGTGACTAGGACAGGAGCGTATTTCGGGTTACTTGGCAGTGGCCGACGTCGACGGCGGTGAAACCGTTTGTGTTCATGGCTGCGCAGTCCGCGATGACGTTGGGGAAGCCCAGGAACTGGGTTTGTGGCCCGGCTTCAGCGAACTGGCCAGCGGGGTTGTTGGGGGTCTGCTTGCTGCCGTAGACGATGGTGATCGCGAATTTGTCGTCCGGGGGCATGATCCACGCGCTGTCCTGTATTCCGGGTGCAACGGACGCGGAGTTCGGGGAGGAGACCGGTGTGGCGCAGGTTGCCGCGATCACTGGCTCGTTCGGCTGGGACATAGTCGCTGCCCCTACGGCGCCGCCGATGAGTTCGATCGGGCCTGCCCAGGTGAGCCCGTTGACGCTGGGGTATTCGATGATCCCGCTGATTTCCACCGCGTGCGTGAGGTACGTGCTCTGATACTCAAGAGCAGGGCACGCCGAGGTGTCGGGCGCGGATACCTCGGCCCATCCGGTGACGACGACCACGGCTTGGAAGCCATCGCTGTTCGAGATCGGTACGCGAAGCAACTCCGATGGTGCGGGTGCTGCGGTAGCCGCGTCGACGTCGAAGTGGCTACCGAAAATTGCTGAATCGAGCGTCGCGTCGGGATTGGTTGTGCAGTACTGGATCACCGGTCCGGGGCCGTTGGAGAAAGCATCTCTGGTCTCGGCAATCGCCTTGATGGCCTTGGCCTGCTCGTTCACGGAGAGTGCCTTTAGTTCCGCGCAGGTGTTGTTGACGTCCAATATCAGGACACTGGCAGCCTCAGGGGTCGGTGTGCTTGCCGGTTCAGGGGTCGGGCTCGAGCAGCCGGCCAGCACGATCGTCGCCACTACGGCGACCGCCATCGCTGCCTGTTTCGTCCAGATCCGCTTCTTGTTATCGAAGCCGGATGATGTGGTCGTCCACGCGGTCTTCTGCCTCACAATGATTCCCCTCAGAACTACTTGGGAGAATCGTATCGGCGACCAAGTGTCCACACGATGGGGACCTCTCACCTCACCACAACGGGGGTCAGATCATTAGCACCCCTTTGGCTGAGCCGGACAGCAAATCACTTGATGTCTCCGTTCATGAACGCCGCTAAGAATGGTGGAACAGAAACCGCCCACCCATCAGGCGTGGGTTTGGCGCTCCGCGGTGACGATCCCGAAACCTGGCCGGCCAGGCAAATAGGGCCGGCCTGCCGGCCGCTGTCTCTTTCCCGCTGCGCTCGACATCTCCGGCCAAACCCTCGCTCACACGGTAGTTCGCTCCCGGCGCTCCGTTCCGGACTTCTCGGACGCGCCCCTTCGGGGCTTATTTCGCCCGAGAACTCCGGCACTGCGCGCCTCCCGCTCACTGCCATGCACGTGAGGGTTCGACCCGAGAAAAAGTTTGGAGAGCACCATGACAACCACCATCACGACGAAAGTCACCGTCTATAGCCGCCCGGGCTGCGTGCAGTGCACCGCCACGTATCGCGCGCTCGACCGCAAAGGCATCACCTACAAGCCTGTCGACGTCGACCAGACGCCCGGAGCTGACGAGCTGCTGCGCGAACTCGGCTACCTGCAGCTGCCCGTCGTGATCGTCACCGGCACCTGGGATGGCTGGTGCGGATTCCGCCCCGACTGCATCGACGCACTCTGACCCGACCGCTCTGAGAGAGGACGACAGCCATGCTCACACTCACCATCCCCGACGGCACCGCGATCACCGCCGACACCGACGTCGAACTTGCCTCGAAATGGCTCGACCACCAGCACGGGAAGAACTGGGGCACCGGACTCATCCCCTTCGACCAGAACGACATCATGTATTCCACCCTCGACGAACTCGCCCTGATGCGCGACGGCATCCTCACCGGCTACACCGTCACAGAGAGCACCCCCATCGACACGGCCATCCTCGATCGATTCGTCGACGCCTTCACCTGGGACACCGCGGGCGACGTCGCCGCGACCCTCAACTGCGGCGAGATCGACGCTCTAGCCGATCTTCTCCGCGCCGCTGGAGCCCCCGACCGGGCAACCCTCTGGATCGAGCGCCACGCCGAAGGCGACGAAGAAGGCGACGCCCACTATCTCAGCGCCGACGACCAGGAGGCAGGACGATGACCACCACAACCATTACCGTGCCGCTCGTGGCCGCGATCGAAGGAGCCTGGGCCGCGATCCAGGAACGCCACGAGGACGTTCCCGAGGTCGTCGTGACCCTCGCCTCCGGCAATGGCCGCGGCGGCATGGCCTTCGGTCACTTCGCCGCCTCGCGCTGGGCTCGCGGCGACGCCCTCGTGCACGAGCTGCTGGTGGGCGGTGAAGGACTCCAGCGCGGCGGCCGCGCGGTGCTCGGCACCCTCATCCACGAAGCCGCCCACGCGGCCGCCGAGGCCCGCGGGATCAAAGACACCAGCCGCCAGGGCCGATTCCACAACACCCGCTTCAAGGCCATCGGAGAAGAGTTCGGGCTCACCCTCACCAAAGACCCCTCGATCGGCTGGTCGATCACCGACGTCCCCGACACCACCGCCGACAGCTACCGGCACGTCATTGACGCTCTCGACGCCGCGATGGTGGCCTACCGCCTCACCGACATCGGAGCCGTGACCAAGAAGACGAACAACGGTGTGGTGGCTGTGTGCGAGTGCGGGCGGAAGCTCCGCGTCAGCCGCTCCACGTTCGAGGTCGGCCCTATCGTCTGCGGTGTGTGCAACGCTGAGTTCGAAGCTGAGGACGATGAGGGGTGAACCATGCAGGCGCTACAGGCGGCAGGCTTTGTCGTCTTCGCCTGTGGCGCCGTGCTGTTCGTACTCCCCCGTGTGCTGCCGATCCGCGGCCGCGGCCGCCGCGGAATTACCCGCGTATCCCTCGCCGCATTCGCGCTCGGGCTGATGCTCATCATCGGCCCTCTCATCGTTGGCCTGATCGGCCACGCGATCCTGTATCAACTAGGTGAAAACATCTAGTCCCCCTTGATGTTTACTATCTAGGGGGACTAGACTAGTCTTATGACGAAGCCGCAGAAGTACCGGGACGTTACCAGGTTCCTGCGATCGAAGGGCTGGGAGTTCAAACGCCAAAAGGGCAGCCACGAAATCTGGGGGCCGTCCGAATCCGGCATGATCTTCTCACTCGTCGCTCACAAGGGCGAGGTTTCGGTCGGAGTGGTTCGACAGATTCAGCAGATTTTCCCGGATGCGCCTCGTGAATGGAATTGATGTGAAGACAAGCCAGATGCCCCGTACGCTCCAGGCACGCGCCTACCGTGACGCTGGCAAGTGGTGGACGATCGAGATTCCCGAACTCACCTCCACCGGCCCCAACGGCTCCACCATCGTCGCAATCGGCGGCGCCGTCGCGTTGAAGGACGTCGACCAGGCCGCCCGCGACCTCGCCGCCGTCTGGCTCGACGTCGACGACGACGAGATTATGGTTGAGGTGACCGTCGAGCTCCCCGAAGCCGCGGCCACGATGTGGGCCGAAGCCAACGAGAACGAAGAGCACTCCCGCGAAGCGGCAGCAGCGGCCGCGCGCCTTCGGCGCGAGGCCGTGCAAACCCTCAAGAAAAGCGGACTCACACAGGCCGACGTCGCCCGAGCGCTCGGCCTCTCCGCCCAACGAATCAGCCAGCTCTCGCACTGACATGAACCCTCAACCCGCCGGTGCCAACGACATCCGCCTCAACGTGCGCGAGTCGCTGCAGCAACTCGTCGAACTTCGCGAGCAGGGCCGTGTCGTCATGACACAAGACCGGTACAACACTGACTGGACCGACTCGCGCCAAGCACTCGATGCCGCTATCGGCTCGCTCGAGCAAGCACTCGACGCGATGCTGTGGATGGAAACCCTTCCCCATGCAGACGGCGGTTACCCACCCCTGGTCGAAGAAGCGACCGACTGACACAGGAAACGCTTCGAGTTCACGAGCCGAAGGGCCGCCCCTGCCGGAAGGCTCCCCCGTTGGGGGTGAAGGCCTCTCCCCCGTTGTACTCGTCCGCCAGCCGTTGTAGTTCGCGCTGAACGGCACCCTCGACCAGTGCCGAGAATGATTGGTACCCATCGGGAAGCCCAGCCGTTCGCAACACCGCCGTCTCAGCAGTCTTCTTAATTGACCGCCGTAGCGTTACGGTCACAGGCGCCTTAGCGTCTTGTGCGGCATCAGTGGCCACTGGCGCGGGCGGGGCAGGCGATCCGACGGGCTTCCGCCGTGGAGTCGATGCCTTCTGCCTGGGCGGTGAGGAAGGAGCGCCATTCGTGGCCGTGGCCGATTCCGACGGAGTCTCCGTGGGCGCTGCCGCTGGTGTCTGCACCGGCTCGACTATTGGCACAAGCTTGATGGGGCTCGCGCTGCCTGGGCGTCGTCGCTGAGGCTGAGTCATGCGTTTGCTCCCGTCGGAATCAGTTGGTCGATGAATCGCGATGCGAGTGCGTCGTAGAGGGCCACTGTCTTTCGCGAGTTTCGATCGTTGTATGAGTTCAGCGATGCTGCAGCCGCGTCGGCTTCGGTAAACCTCGACCACTCGGGGATGTACGGAGGATTGACTGTGACTCCCCCATCTGGCCAATGAACTGGGCCCTTGAGATTCCAGACCAGATCACCGAACTGTTCTTCGATGCCCTGGATTTGGAAGTCATGCTCTGCAGTCGGTTTGCGACGAGTGACGACAACGCCGGCGACCCTGAGGTCTGGATTGACCAGGTCGACGGCGTGGCGCTCGACGAAGTCGCGGACGCGTATAGCCGCCTCGATGGAGTCGTACGCCGGGTCGGTCGGGATGAGGATGGTGTCGGCTGCGGCAAATGCCATCTGCACCAGGTGCCCGAGGTCCGGACGGGTATCGATCAGGATGACGTCGTAATCATCGATCCAGCCTGTGAGTGCTCGACGGAGTCGACGGACGGCACCCAGTACGGCAGCCTCGGATTCGCGATTGATGAGGTCATAGCGTGAGGGAAGAACGTCAATCAGTTCTGACTCTCGGGTGGGGTTCCCGTCGCCGTCGACCCAGCCGCACGCGAGAACGGCTGACTCCCCCGCGCCGTCTTCGCCCGACTTGATGACTTCCGACATTGTCACAATCGCGTTCTGCGGATCGATGTCGATCCCCAGCCGTCGCGTTGTGTTGGCTTGCGGGTCGAGATCAACAACGAGGATTCGCAAACCGCGGCGCGCTAGAGCCGCAGCGAGCTGCACAGTGAGGTGCGATTTGCCCACCCCGCCCTTGTTGTTCGCGATCGTCGTGATGTGCGGCATTACTCCTCCTAGAAGTATTGCATTTACGTTATCGCAATAGTTCACATATAACCAATACTTTAAAGTATTGTATTCACATACTTTACGGTAACTATTGGAATGCAATAATCTATTGCATTCCAATACATAGACGTGCAAGCGGGACAATCAGGTCAGGGCGAAAGCCAGACCAGTGAATTGGGCCAGCGATCACCACGGGGAGCTGTTGGTGGCCGAGGGAGCGCAGGAAGCTGCCGGATTCAGGCAGCTCATCGACGTCGAGGTACTGGTGGGTGACGTCTTTGATCTCAAGGGTTCGGATTGTGGCGTCGCATTGCACGCAGCCGCTTCGTCCGTAAACGGTGACCATGATCTGTTCCTCCTAGACGTTTCGAAATGCCTAAACCGGCAAGAGCATCGAGAGTGAGCGGGAGGCGCGTGGTGCCGGACTTGTCGGGCGAAATAAGCCCGTCAGGGCGCGTCCGAGAAGTCCGGAACGGAGCGGTGGGAGCGAGCTACGATGTGGCGGCCGGTCTTGGCATTGGGGTGACCGCGTAGCGGGGGAGTGGGGTTGACACGTAGGTGTCAATCAGCTCGAGCTGACGGAGTCAGCGAACCATCCAGGACCACAACAGGCTGAGGTCGTCGACGAACTTTCCGCGATCAGCGGAGTATCGGACGGTGCGCCCGTTGCGTTGGCCTTCGACGTCGGCGGTGACGTAGCCGGCCTCTTCTAGGTCGGTGAGCGAGACGCGCGCGGATGCGGGGCTCACCCCTGTCGCGTCCGCGATCGCGGCCACTGTCGACTTGGGGTGGTCGAGGAGGAAGCGCAGCGTCATCATGCGCGAGCTGCCGGAAATCGAGCGATACGCCACTTCGGCTCGCTCGGGCATGTCTGTCGGGTCGCGACGGCTCGGCATGGCTCCATTGTGCCTCGGTGCCTGACGGACCGCCGTGTGGCCTGAAAGGTCAGGCAGCGGGTCATTCATGGGATCAGATCTCCTACCTTGGATTTCAATTACAAGGTAAGCCAATGTGGCTTGCCGTCGGAGGTTGGGGGTAGCCTACTGATCACGTGACCATTACGGGGGTAGAAGAGCATGAGCGATCTGAGTCGCATTGGCTCAATCCCGCGGGTTGGTGTCGTGCAGGCGGGAGTCAGGAAGCGTCTAGCTGATGGTCGGGCAGCGCGCTGTGAGTCGTGAGATTCGCGGTGTGTGTAGTCAGCCTTTCCGGTTGTCTATAACTTTCATGCACACGAAATGAGACTGGGAGTCCCAAAGATGAGTTCAGAACCTGTCGGTGAGTCGCGTACATCCCACTTCTCGGGGGCCTACCAGGCCGCCGGCTACGTCGAGGACTCGGCCCCGCCTGCTGGCCTCCGGGCCGTCGGCGGGGGAGTGGCAACCGAGGTCGCCCCGGCCTCACTGCCGGCCGAGGTCGTTATAGCAGTCGAGGTCAACGAGGAGCCCGGACGCGCTGTCGGGGCTCACGCGGCACCGATCACGGATGCAGAGTTCCAGGCGGAGCTCGCGCCCGAACCACTGGACGACCTGGCAGTCATCAGCACAATTGAGAAGGCGCCCACGGCCACCCAGGGGTGGCGCGGGCTGATGAGTCGACTCGGGTTGAAGATGGAGCCGGGCGAGGCGGAGAAGCAGCAGCTGCAGGCGGCCGCGCAGCTTGGGCAGTGGGAGACGGTGATTCGGCAGTTCGTCGGCACGGAGGCCGTCGGGGTCCTCGTCGCGAACCCGAAGGGCTCGAGCGGCAAGACCCCCACGTCGATCGTGCTCGGCGGGTTGCTCGCCACGATCCGCGGCGGATCGGTCGCAGTCCTCGAGGTTTCCGACGACCGAGGAACGCTCTCCTTCCGTGCCGAGGGCAACCCGTCGCGTGGGGTGGCGGAGCTGGTGCGGGATGCGGAGGGTATCCGCAGTGCTGGCCAGCTTGCCGGCTATACCGCCCCGCAGACCAGCTACGCCTCGATCATCGGTTCCGTCGGGAACCGTGCCCCGTTGACCCACGACGATGTTGTGTTGGCGGCTCGGGTCATTGATGAGTTCTACGCCATCCGGGTCATGGACTCCGGGAACCAGCCGACTAGCTCCGCATTCGCCGGCGCGATCGAGACAACGGATGCGCTCGTCGTGCCGGTGCTGAACTCGGCCGACGTGGTGCTCGAGGCCGTCGCAATGCTCGACCGGCTCCGCTCGGAGAGCCCGAAGGGTGCCCAGCTCGCGAACACGGCAATCATCGTGCGCCTGGTCGACGGACGTCCGGAGAACCCGCAACTCGTGGCGCGGCTCGACAACATCATCGACCGCGCCGGCGTCGGGGGAGTGTTCACCATCCCCTACGACGCCCACATCGCAGAACGCGGCCAAATCGCCCTCAGCAAGGTATCGCCGGCTACCCGGGCCGCATTCACCGCGGCCGCGGCCGCCGTCGTTCACACCATCCAGAAGAACACCAAGTAGGCCAGAAGGAGACAATCATGAGCCTCACCACCCGCGTGCTGGCGATCGACAACCCGATCGACGGCATCATCCCGGACTTCGCAATCTTCGGCGCCGAGTTCACCGCCCTCTGGCAGAAGCTCCTCGCTGGCCTCTGGGGCTTGGCGATCGTTGCCGCGGTCGTGTTCCTGATCGTCAACGTTGCGTCGATGGCGACCGCCTCCGCCGGCAACAACCCGATGGAGTACAAGACCAGCCGCACCCGCGCACTCGTGTCGGGAATCTCCCTCGGCATCCTCGCCGCCCTCGCAGTTATCGTGGGGGCGATCCTGGCCGTCTTCGGGAGCTGATCCATGCGAGCCGAAGCGCGACCACCGCGCCGCATCTGGCCCTGGTTCCTCGCCGGCGCCGCCGTGATCGCAGCCGCGGTCGTCGTGCTCGTGATCGCCCTCCGGCCGGCACCGACCAACCAGGTCGACGCCGCACCCGTGCCGACCCCCACGCCGAGCACCACGGTCGTGACAGACCAGGAACCGACAGGATGCCTCGGCGGGCCGGAGCGCGACGCAGCGATGCTGCTCGCGGCACAGGCGGCAGCGCCTCACACGACTAATGGGGCAGTCGAAGTGGCCGCAGCAATGGTGCGTTTTACCTTCCGTGACCCGGCTGTGTCAGCCGATGAAGCAGCACAGGTCGAGCCGATCCTTTTCGCCTCTACCGCCACACCTCAGTTCCGCGACTTGACCGGCGCTCTGCCCCAGGGACAGAACAATTCGTCGGGCGTCGTGCCGAACGGCACGCCGTTCTACCTGTCGACTGTCCCTGGGGTCTGGCACGTCGAGTCGGCCGAGCCTGACCGCGTCGAGGTATCAGTTGGCGCGGGGTACGTCGTCGACGGCGAGCTGAGTGCCCAACTGCGATCGTCATCAACGCTGGCGCTCGTCTGGGAAGACGATAACTGGAAGCTCGAGAGCGGCTCGATCTCGCGCACGACGCAGGACCTCTACGCGATCGGAACCACCTTCACCGGAGGCTGCTGATGGACAACGAGTGCCAGAACTGGATCGACTGCGCTGCAGGCGGTATCGGAGACGTCATCAACGGCGGTGGTCAGGTTCTCGGGTTCTTCCAAGACCCGTGGGGCAAGACGTTCGAGGCGATGCGGGACGCATCCAAGAGCCTCGCCAATGACCTGCTGCCAGCGTTGACGTCGGCGACCCTGCCCGACCTGTCTGTCGACTGGTTCCTGAGCGCCTACGCGATTTCGTTCGCGACGGCGATCCTCGTCATGGTCGTCATTCTGCTCATGCAGCTCGTGCGCACAGCACGCGGCCAGCAGTCGGGCCGGGCACTGGCCGAATCGCTCGGCCTTTACACGCCGCTGTTCCTCGGCGGGGCGATGTTCGGGCCGCTGATCGGCCTGCTGCTGGTGAACTTCTTCCACTCGCTCTCGAGGGTGTTCATGAGCTGGGGCATCACCGGCAGCATCGACGACACCATCAACGGGTTCCAGACGATGCTCGACGAAGCTGACCCGGTCGGCATGGCCGGCGGGGTGCCCGTCGCCGCGATCTTGATGATCCTGATGCTCATCGGCTTGCTGCTGGTGCTGTGCATCCTGATCGTGCAGCTCGTCGCGCTGTACTTCATGGGCGTCATCGTGCCGCTCGGGATCGTGTGGATCATCGACGAGAACCACCGCCGATTCGGGCTGCGCGTCATCGGCCTCTGGGTCGGCATCCTCGCCGCCCACCCGCTGCTGTTCCTGCTGCTGGGGGTCGCGTTCCAGATGATGGGTTCGAGCGTGAACACCTTCGGCAACAACGCCTCCCTGCAATCGCTTGTCGGGCTCATCGTGGCGGTGATTGCGCTGTTCATCGCCGCATTCTCACCGCTGTTGTTGAAGAGCTTCGCGCCCGTGATCCCGCTGGGCACAGGCGGCAACAACGGTGCCGGGAAGGACCCTGGCTCGTGGGGCTCGGACAAGCTCACCTCCGTCGCGGAGAAGCAGCACCCCGAATCCACTCAGCAGGCGCGTCCCACGAGTGAGTTCCAGGGCGCATCCGGGGTCGCGGACGAGCTGCCGGCCTCGAGCGCAGGTGGTGGAGGGCTCGGCGCGGCAGCCGCCCAGCGAGCCAGCATCGGAACCGCAGGCGCAGGTAGCGGCGCCGCTGCTGGTGCCGGTGCAGGGGCCGGCGCATCCGGTGCTGCAGCGGGCATGGCCGGCGCAGGTGAAGGCATCGCTGCGGGAACTGCGGCGGCCGGGGCCGGGGAGTCCGCCACGGGCGTCGGCGCCGTGATCGGTGTTCCGACGCTGGTGGCCGCCGGTGCGATGGCGGCAGGAGCGAAGGTCGGGGAGAAGGCGATCGAGTACACCGACGCGGCCGCGCAGCAGTCGCTGGACACGATGGATGACGAAGGAGCCGGCCAGTGACCACGGAACAACTCCACAGTGATGCCGCCCGCCACATCGGCGGCGAGAGCGGGCACCGCTCGTTCTTCGGCGGCACCGTCTCCAAGACCCGCATCGTGGGCCTCCTCGGCGCGTTCCTCGCCATGCTTGTCCTCACGCCTATTCTCGGCATCTGGGGCCTTGCGCTCGGCCTCGGCGTGGGCCTGGTGGTGTTCTTCCTGACCCAGCGCACGCACCGCGGGTCGATCCTCGACCGGCGCACCCGCCGGGCACGGTGGCGAGCACGGGTGAAGACCGGAACAGATGCGTTCGAGCCGTTCGATGTCGCCGAATGGGACCAGCGCGAACAAGCCGCAGCGCAGGCCCACGGCCGCACCGAGAAGTGGGAGGCCGCCCGGCAGCTCACGATCATGCGAAGCCACCCGGACGGCGCCGACGGGATGGGCTGGTTGCAGTGCGGCCACAACGAGCCCGGGATCGCCTGGCACGCTCCGCTCGGTGAGCAGCCGTACCTGTCGGTCACGTTTACCGCGACCGGGCAGGTATCCGGGTCAGAGTCGTCCGCGAAGCTCCGCCGCGCGGCTGAGGCGTTCGGTCTGTTCCTGGCGTCTCGGGCAACGCCAATGAACCTGGTCAGCGACGTGCAGATGACCACCCGCGTACTGCCGGCAGATTCGGCGATGCAGGAGTTCTGGGTGCTCAGCTCCCTTGACCCGGACGCACCGGCCGAGGCTGTGCGTTCTTACGAGAACGTGCTGCGCCTCAATAGCGAAGACGCGATGGTGCAGCGGCACTTCTTCACCGTCTCCTGGCCGATCACGGCCGCGTTCCATGACGCGGCCGCGAAGTACGGCCAGGGCCGTGACGGGTGGCGCGGGTTGATGCGGCAAGAGATCGCCTCGACGCTCCGCGGCCTCACCGAGGCCCGCGTCGGGCACGTCGACGTGCTCACCGCACGCCGCCTGGCCGCGGTGATGCTGCACCAGCAGAACCCATCACGACCAATCGACCTCGTGAAAGGCGTCGACCCGGCCCGTCTCGGTGTCGCGTCGCACGATGAGTTCTCAGCGCAGATCGTCGAGGACGTCGACCCGATCATGGGTGGCCAGGTGCAGTGGTGGCACCGCACGGCCGCGATCCGATCGGAGAACATGGCGATGGGCGCCCGCGGCCAACTCTGGGCGCTTGACCTCCTCACCGGCTCCGACATCCGCTTCATCCGCACCCTGTCGTTCCACCTCCACCTCGTACCGAAGGGCGAGGCGAAAGCCGCGACCGCGAAAGACGTCACCCGCGACCGCGCCGACCGTCTTGACGACGCCCAGAAGGGCCGAGTCGAGAACGACGAGACCGGAGCCAACCTGTCCGCAGCTCGCCGGCGGGCGCTCGATCTCGCCCACGGGTCGCCTCACCACGGCGGCGCCTGGGTCGGCTACGTGACGATCTCCGAACGAGACCGGGACGCACTCATGCGCGCCTCCCGCGCGCTCGAGGAAACGTGCGCGACCGGGCTCGGGATTGAGCGGCTGGAGTGGCAGGACTCCTACCAGGCGGCCTCATCCGGCACGACCTGGCCGATCGGCCGCGGCCTCACCCCCGGCCGCTCGTCGTTCGGGTCGAAGTTCATCAACGCCCTCGCGGGCAAGAGCGAGAGGGAGGCGCTGTGAGCGCACACACCGCAGACACCGACAAGCGCCGGAAGACCGAACGCAAGGACGCCGCGAAGGCGTGGCACACGATGCCGGTGCTGCGCGCGTTCGCACCGCCCGTCGAGACCGCGTCGCAGGTCGACGAAGTTACCGGCGAGGCGCGCGAGATCGTGCCGTGGACGATGCCCGGGACGCGGCTCCGCACCAAGCTCAGCGCGGCCCGCCGCGGCTTCTACGCACCCGCACTGCCAGGTGCGCCGACGTCGACCCGGCAGGCTGAAATCCTCAACACGGCGATCATCGGGGCACCGACAGGCACCAACGGGGTGGTGATCGGCCGGGACGTGCTCTCGCGCACGATGATCGCCCACGACCCAGTCACCGCCTACAACGCATCCCCCCGGCTCGTGTCGAGCCCCAACGTCGTCGTGATCGGCGACGTCGGCTCCGGGAAGTCATCGCTGACGAAGACCGTCTACGTGATCCGGCCGCTGCTGCTGAACAAGCGGCGGGCGTGCACGTTCGACAAGAAGGATCGCGGGGGAGAGGGCGAATACGGTGAGCTGGCGCGCGCTTACGGGCACGAGCCGATCAAATTCGCCGTCGACGGTTCCGGCACACGCCTCAACCTTCTCGACCCGATGATCAGCCGCGGCACCGGCATGGTTGGGCAGATGCAGCTCCTGAACGTCGTCGCCCGGCTCGCCCGCGAAGATCAAGCACTCAACGAATGGGAGGAAGAAGCCCTCCGGGCCGCGCTACGCCGCACAGTCGCCGAGCACCAGGAGGGCCGCACGCCGACCCTGGCGGATGTGCTGCCAAACCTTTCCCGGGTCGCCGACATGGACGACTACGCCGGCCTCTCACCTCAAGCGATCGACGCCCTCCACCAGGCCGGCCTGTCGGTACGGTTCACGCTCAACACGCTGCTGCAGGACTACGGCGGGCTCCTCGACGGCGAGACGTCGAAGAACGTTGACCTTCGGGGCAAGCTGACCGTGTTCGACATCTCGCAGCTCCCCGACCAGGGGCCGGCGGTGCCGGCGGTCATGGCGATCGGGCACATGTGGCTCCTCGGACGTCTCCGCGAAGATCGCGGGTGGGCGACGAACTGCATCTACGAAGAGGGCTGGCACATCGCCGCCGGACCCTCCGCCCAGCTCGCCCGCTCGAACCAGAAACTCTCCCGCGGGCTCGGGCTGTCGAACGTGTTCGTGTTCCACAAAGGCACCGACATCCCACCCGGATCGCCCGGCATGGCCATGATCCAGGAAGCCCAAACCGTGCACGTGCACCGGCAAACCCTCCGCGAAGACGCCCTCTGGGCGGCCCGTACCTTCGCGTTCGGGACCGATACCGCGCAGCAGATCGAGCGCCTGGCCGACGGGCACCACATCTTCAAATACGCCTCCCGGCCCGAGACGCTGGTGCAGCACATCCGGTCCCCGTGGGAGACGCAGATCACCGACACCGACGAAGCATTCAAAGCCGCCGCCGGCATCCAGGGATAACCAGATGGGCTGGAAACTCCCCACGATCGCCGCCGCCACCGTTGTTGCCTTCACGGCCACCGCGGTGCTGTTCGGCATGGCACCCGACGCCCGCGCCGGATGCGGCGGCGGCGTCGTGAATGCGGGCGCCGCCGGCAGCCAGTCCATTGCGGGCTTCTCCGGAGAACAGCTCGAGAACGCCGCACAGATCATGAACGCGGCCGCGGAGCTCCAACTCCCCACCGAGGCACAAACGATCGGGGTGATGACCGCGATCGGCGAATCGACCCTCCGGAACCTCGACCACGGCGACAACGCCATCAACCCCGACGGGACCATCGCTGACTCCGTCGGGCTGTTCCAGCAGCAGGAACGCGGCTACGGGCCGCTCGCCGATCGGATGGACCCGTTCAAGGCGGCGACCGCGTTCTTCACCCGCCTCATGGGGGTGCCCGGGTGGCAGACGATGGAACCCACGCTGGCCGCGCACGCGGTTCAGATCAACCTCGACCCGAACTACTACACGCCGTTCTACGCCCCCGCCACGGCCATCGTGCAGGGGCTGATCTCGACCGGCGGTGCCGGGGCGTGCGCAATCAGCGGGGATGCGGTGCAGCTCGCGCAGCAGCTCGTCGACGCCGCCGACCAAGGACGACTCATCGGCTCCACCCCCGACCACATCAAAGAAATCCGATGGATCGCGCAGGGGCAGGCGGTGCCTGACTGCGGCGTCGACGTCCGCATCCTTCAAGTGCTCGTACTCTCACTCCAGGTTTTTGACCAGGTTGGTGTCTCCGACATCAACCGGAAGTGCACCGGCCAAATCGAAGGCGCCGGCACCGCCTCATCGCACTACTTCGAGGGCGGCGGGCTCGCCGTCGACTTCTACCGACTCAACGGGCAGGGACTCACCGGCGCCGACGGGAACTCGCTCCGCCTCATCAGCGCCCTCGACCCCGTCATGCCCGACGGCGCACGCGTCGGCCAAATCGAATGCCGGGCCGAAGCCGGAACCACGATCGCCACGACGCACTTCACTCAGTTCGATGACACCTGTACCCACCTGCACATCGACGTCGGATTCACCGACGGCACCCTCACCGCCGGTTGACACCTACGCGTCAACCAGCTCAAGCAGAAAGAAGCCCCCGTGATCTCCAGCGGCTTCAACCTCTCAGGGATCCTCATCGCCATCCTCGCCTACGCCATCCCCATCGCGATCGTCCTATTCGCCTCCTACTGGGTCATCCGCTCGGCGGTGCAAAGCGCTCTACGGCGGCACCAGCTCTGGCTCGAAGCGCGCGACCTCGACAACCGCCGCGGCCCCACCGGCGCCATCGGAAACGACCCCACCAACTAACCCACACCATCGAGGGCAAGCGCCCCGCGCGCGGCAGCCCTACGACAGATCAACAACCTCAGCATCCGCAGCGTCTTTCTTCACGGACTCGATGCCGTTCTTCGCCGACGAAGGTCCATCAGGGCTCGTCGTCCACGGGATCGAGCGGCATGTGAATGACGTAGATGGTTGGCGACTCGGAGATTTCTCCGGTGCTGATGCCCGTTCTGTCGGCATCGTCTCTCGCTCCCGGTGAGATAGCTCGCGGCAACGAGCCGGGTTGTGATGCTGAATCGGCAGAGAGGCCCCAACGAGAGAGTGGAATGTACCCGTCGATCGATTCATCCTCAAGCTCTTCGTCCGTGAACGGCTTACTCGCGCGCTTGCGCATCCGCTTCGACGCTCGGACCCGCTCTTCCGGGTCGTCGATGTTCAGCCGACGGTACTCCTTGCGGATGGCGAGTCCGAGCGCCACGAAGCCGATCAGGGCAAACAGCAACCATTGCCCCGCGTAGGAATAGTGAGTTCCGACGTCTTTAATAGGCGGCGTCGTCTGGATCGGGGTGAGCCCCGTTTGCGCGGCGGGCGACTCGCTGTCGAGCACCCCGTACGCCCCGGTATAGAGGCGCCCGTCGATTTTCTGTTGGACGGTGGAAAGAGTGATCGACCCGATCTGGTCTCCCGCCGGAGTTCCAGATCCTCGTAGCGTTTCGCTCGGCCGCAGTTGAGCGACGATCTTCACCGTTCCGGGCGGGGGCTGGGGTATGAAGTCGGGGGCTAGTGGGTCATCGGGGGCGGGGGCCACCCAGCCACGGTCGACCACGAAGATTGAGCCATCGCTCAGCTGCAGAGGCGTGAGAACTTCGAACCCGTTGTTGCCGCTGTTGGGCCGGTTTCGCACAACGAGTTCGTCCTCGGCGCGGAAGACACCCGTGACGGTGACGCGTTGCCAGTTCTGGTCGGGGTCGTAGGTGTCAAGGGTGGTTAGGGCTTCTTCGATCAGGATCGGGTCGGCGAAGAAGTTCGCGGCGACAATCGCGTTATCGGCCGTTGCCTGCCGGCCGCGATCAAACTGCCAGTTCGAGAGAAGTGCGCAGACGACCGCGAAAAGGAGGGCCGAAGCGATATATCCGACCCACCGCCATGTGCGCAGGAATCGCCACCCGGTCATCCCTTCGGTGACGGTGTCGTACACCGCGACAGGGCCCCCTGGCCGGGCCATCCGAGTAGCGAGCTCTCTGGCTTTCTGAGGCTCGAGATCAGCCCGGGTTCCGGCCCTGATCGCCGAGCCGTCCACTTCCTTTCCGTCGCCTGGTCTCATCGGGGCTCCCTGACGGCTACTGGGTTCGTTGGTCACTCTTCGTAGAGCTTCACCGGTTCGCGGCTTGCACCGTTGTGCTTGTCCTGGCGTCGCTTGTACGCGAGGTTCAGGGCCTCGACGATGATGGCGAAGGCGATCGGACCATAGATGAGGGCCTTATCGATTTTGACCTCGAATCCGTCAGCGATGAGGAAGGCTCCGATCAGTACCAGGAACGCAAGGGCGAGCATCTTGACCGTCGGATGTCGATTCACGAAGGCGAAGATGTACTTCGAGCTGATCAGCATCACACCGAAGGAGAGCACTACGGCTCCGATGATGATCACCAGATTGTCGACCATGCCCACGGCCGTGATCACGGAGTCGAATGAGAACACAATATCCAACAGCAGGATCTGGACGATCACAGCCCGGAACGACACCGCCTTACCCGTTGCTGCAGCACTCTCGCTTTTGCCCTCGAGTTTGTCGTGAATCTCGCGGACAGCTTTGTAGACCAGGAAGAGTCCACCGAAGATCAAGATGAGGTCTCGACCGGAGAACCCCTTGCCGAAAACGCTGAACAGATCCGTGGTCAGGGTGATGATCCAGGACGCCCCAAATAGCAAGGCGATCCGGGCAAACATTGCCAGGGTGAGACCGAGTATCCGGGCCTTTCCCTGCTGCTCAGGGGGGAGCTTTCCCGCGAGGATCGAGATGAAGATGACGTTATCGACGCCGAGAACGATCTCGAGGACGAACAAGGTCAGGAACGCAATGATCAGATCCGGTGTGAAAGCGAACGAGAGTTCCACCTTGAAGTCTTATCTCCTGTCGGTTTAGGGCGACCGCTGGCGCGGCGGTAGGTGTGAGTAACCTAGCGGTTATGGTTCAGCTTTCCCTGTATAAAGCAGGGTCTGTATCATTGTCCCGTCGGCAGTAGGCCCTCACGCGTTCCCGGATGGCGCCGCGGACTGACACCTCACCCACCAGGACTAGACAGGAGACGGAATGCGACTGAACTCGCGCTCCGCTCCTCGACCCCCCGCGACGGCCACGACCAAGCTGCTTGTGGTGTTCCTTGCACTGCTCGCGGTGATCGCCGGACTGCTCTCGTTGCATGCTCTCGACACGACGATCAGTCATTCGGGGCAGCCGACAGCCGCAATCGCTGACGTGCTGCTGGACAGCACTGACCATGTCGACTCCATCACCACCTCCGCCTCGTCCGACGACATCGCATTGGCGGGCGGTCTCCTCGGCTGTGCTGCCGCGGGAATGCTCTGCGCGCTCGGCGTCATTGCTCTCATGAGGCGGGCGACTGGTACACGGCCGCCCTCCGGGACAACAGCCACAGCGCCGCGTGAGGTGGCTCCCCAAGCGGCCACTCGATCCATCCTCCGTGCTGCCCCCTCGCTATTTGCCCTCACAGTACTTCGCACCTAGACCGACGTCAGACGCACCCGTGCGTCCCCAACGTGACCGACTAGATCCGCAGCCAGTGGCTTCGTGATGAGGTCCCGCCACCTGTGACCCCAATAGGGCGCAGAGACCGCAGGCAACCTCGAATCATGGCCACAGGCGCAGCACGAAAGCGAAATCTGTGACCCAGAGACCCGATCAGGGCGCTGGTCTGCCCACCCGCCGAGCCCTCCGAGAGCAAGAGCGGGCGCACCAGCAAGCAGTACCTGTCCCCACGAGGCGTGGACGCCACGCACTCGACCCCGCAGCACTCCCGGTGCTCACCCGTCGGGAGATCCGTCAACTCGAGCGCGCACAACACGAAAGCACAGCTGATTCCAGCCGACTACAACCGCAGTCTGACATCGCCTCCCCGCATAAGGAGTCCGTCGTCGACGGTGACCAGTCAGAACCAGCGCCGATCCTGCTGAGCCCACCGACCGACGCTCCGCTTGTTCCGTCCTGGCAGGCCACTGTGATGCCCGCCGACGTCACTGGGTCACACTCGAGTACACCGCGACTTCGAGTCTCTCGGCCGCTGACCGCGTCAGCCCGGGCCACCGGGCCAGCCACCGGCCGGTCCGCCCGGCGCGCGCCGCGACTTCGCGCGGTCATCGCACTGTCCTTCTCCGCCCTCCTCGTCGCCGGAACCTCACTCTCTGCCACGAACCCCTCGCTGTCGTTCGCATCGACCCCGCCGGTGGCGGAACTCGAACCCCAAGAACTCCTCACGGCGGCCGCCACCCCGGGCCAGCCGATCAGTCGCGACGGGTACTCGGTCACTGCAGCGGAAGTCATCGCGGAGAAAAAGGCCGCGGCCGCCGGGTACAGGACCGCCAATACCTTCACCAACAACCCCACCAGCGCCATCCAGTGGCCCTTCCCGGTCGGCGTTCCCATCAGCGACGGATTCGGCCCTCGAGAATCTCCGGGCGGCATCGGAAGCACCAACCATAAAGGTGTCGACTTCACCCCCGGGCAGGGAACCCCCGTGAACGCTGTTGCCGCCGGCGTCGTCCGGTTGGTCCAAGAGACCGACCAGGGCGGGCTCGGCGTCTACGTCGTCATCGACCATGTCATCGACGGGGTGAACGTCAGCAGCTGGTACGGCCACATGCTGACCGGATCGCCCGTCGTCACCGAAGGCCAAGTAGTCGTGCCAGGCCAGCAGCTCGGCAACGTCGGCAACACCGGCGTCTCCACCGGCGCCCACACCCACCTTGAAATCCACGTCGAGAACACACCGGTCGATCCCTACGCCTGGATCTCTGCTCGAAACTGACCGAACGGACCTCCCCCATGTCGAACAAAAAGAACCCCTCCACGTCCAGCCCATCAGCACGAACGGCGGCCGCTCGCGCGACCGCCGAACGAATGTCTGCCGCTCGAAAACCCAAGAGCAAGTTGGTCATCGTCATCCTCGTCGCGGTGTTCGTCGTGATCGTTGCCGCGATCGCGATCATTGCCGTCAGCGTCACGCAGAGCATCGACCGCACCAGCTCGGCCGCAGAAGGCGCCTCCGTCGTGCGTGAGAACAGCCATGTTCTCGACGAAGCCCCTGACGGGAAAGTCACCCTCGTCGAGTTCCTGGACTTCGAATGCGAAGCCTGCGGAGCGTTCTACCCCAATGTCGAACAGTTCCGGGAAGACTACGCGGGGCAAATCACCTTCGTCACCCGCTACTTCCCGATCCCGTCGCACCAGAACTCCCGGACCGCCGCCGTCGCCGTGGAAGCAGCGTCACAACAGGACAAGTTCGAAGAGATGTACAAAATGATGTTCGAGACCCAAAGTGCGTGGGGAGAGAACCAGACCTCGCAAGCACCCCTGTTCCGCACCTACGCGGAACAGATCGGACTCGATCTGGAGGCCTACGACCAAGCGGTCGCAGACCCCGCAACCCTTGAGCGAGTGTTGCAGGACTACGACGAAGGCATCGCGCTCGGCGTCGACAGCACCCCGACGTTCTTCCTCAACGGGGAGAAGATGACCATCGACAGCCTCGAGGGATTCCGAGCCCAACTCGATGCCGCGCTGGCCGAATAGCCGGATGGCAGCGGCGGCGGGCGCCGCTGCCATCCTTCTCCTCACCCTCACTGGCTGCACCAGCGAGACAACAGACCTCAGCGATGCGGGTCTGGACACGGGATACGTTGCCGGCGACGGTTCGGTCCTTGAGATCGCAGAAAGCGAACGAGGGGCTCCGATCAGCTTCGCCGGCACCGGCGAAAACGGCGAACAGATCTCCTCGACGAGCTACGAGGGAAAAGTCTTGGTGGTGAACTTCTGGTACGCCGCGTGTGCGCCGTGCCGGCTGGAGGCACCTGATCTCGAATCGACCTATCAGACCTACCTGCCCGAAGAGGTGAGCTTTCTCGGCGTGAATGTGCGTGATCAGGCGGCGACCGCACAGGAATTCGCCACCACCTTCGGTGTCACCTACCCGTCGATCATCGACACGGACGCCGGCGTGCAGCTCAGCTTCGCTGGGCAGGTCGCCCCGAATGCCGTGCCGACCACCCTGGTCCTGGACCGGGAGGGCCGGGTCGCGGCCCGCATCCTGGGTCGCGTCACAGAGGTGTCGATTCTTGAATCGCTCATCGACCGCGTCCTTCAGGAGGCAGCGTGATCCCCGAGCTTGTCTTCAGCGGACAGCTCGCCGCCGCGATCCCTTTCGCAGCACTCGCCGGGCTCGTGTCATTCGCTTCTCCGTGCGTGCTGCCGCTGGTTCCCGGATACCTCGCCTACGTCGGCGGCTCGGCCGACTCAACCCGGTCCCGGGGGCGGGTCCTCCTCGGAGCATCCCTGTTTGTCCTTGGGTTCGCGATCGTGTTCATCGCCTACGGGGTGCTGTTCGGAGCGCTCGGTACCTGGCTGGTGCAGTGGCAGGACATCATCACGCGAATCCTCGGTCTTGCCGTGATCGTGATGGGCGTCGTTTTCCTCGGCTTCCTGCCTGGTCTCCAGCGCACGGCCCGACTCTCCCTCAAACCCGCGGTCGGACTCGGTGGGGCTCCCCTGCTCGGGATCGTCTTCGGTCTTGGCTGGACTCCGTGCTTCGGGCCGACACTCGTTGCTATCTCCGCGCTCAGCTTGGAAAGCGGCTCCGCGGCCCGAGGTGCACTCCTCGGCTTTGCCTACTGCGTCGGGCTGGGTGTCCCGTTCCTGCTGCTGGCCTGGGGGTTCAGCTTCGCGCTTCGCGCCACGGCCTGGCTGCGCCGCTTCATCCGCCCCCTCAACATCGCTGGAGGGGTGCTTCTGATCGTTCTGGGAAGCCTCATGGTCACCGGCCTCTGGACGGCCATCATCTATCAGTTGCAGGGCCTGATCGGCGGGTTCGTCACACCCATCTGAGCGAATCAGGTATGGACGGCGTCCTCGTGCTCGGAGTGACTCTTGGGCTCGAGCTGGAATGTCGAGTGTTCGATGGACACCGAGAAATGGCTTGCCACACAACTCTGCAGATCGTCGAGGATCTTCGGGGCGCTTCCATCGCGGAAGCACTCGTCCGCGATCACGACATGGGCGCTGATGACGGGAAGATCCGACGAGACCCGGCTGGCGTGCAGGTCGTGGACTTCGAGCACGTTGGGGAGTCCCAGCATGTGGGTGCGGACCTCGTCGAGATCCAGCCCCGCCGGTGTGGTCTCCAGCAGCACGCTGATCGTTTCTTTCAGCAGCTTCAACGTGCGCGGGATGATCAGCACACCGATCAGCATGGCCCCGATCGCGTCCGCCTGGTAGAAGCCGGTCAGTCCGATGATGATGGCGCTGACAATCACCGCGACCGAACCGAGGGCGTCGTTCACGACCTCCAAGAAGGCGGCACGCAGGTTGAAGTTCGCAGCGCGGTCTCCGGCCAAGATGATGATCGAAGCGACGTTTCCGAGGAGACCGATCACACCGAAGATGATGAGTTCGCCCGACGCGATCTCCGGGGGCGCGAACAACCGCTGAATGCCCTCGACGAACACAAACACGCCGACCGCCAGAAGCACGACCGCTTGACCCAGCGCCGCCAAAACCTCGGCTCGTGCAAACCCCCACGTGCGCTTCGCCGACGTCGGCCGGGCCATCAATCGGGCGGCCACCAGCGCGACGCTGAGTCCCACGACGTCGGTCAGCATGTGGGTGGCGTCGATCAGAAGCGCCAAGCTGCCGGTGAGAATGGACCCGAACACCTCGGCGACGAAGATTGTCGCCGTAATCGACAAAGCCAGGGCGAGGCGCTTGCTGTGGCTTCTCGCCGTCGAGGCAGGCGCGTGCGAATGATCGAGTCCCATACCGAGAATGGTACACATTTAGATGAACTGTCTGGAGGACTTTTATTTGTTGATAACGGATATCATTCCGGTATGGAGACTTTGACCGCCGTTGACGCACTTGCTCGCTTCGGTCACGCGCTCTCAGACCCGCTCCGGTCGCGCATCCTGGTGGAGCTGTCCTCCGGCCCGGCCTATCCGGCCGAACTGTCGGAGTTGCTTGATGTGACCCGTCAGAGGATGTCGAACCACCTTGCCTGCCTCCGCGGCTGCGGCCTGGTCGTGGTCGTGCCCGAGGGTCGCCGGGTGCGCTACGAACTGGCCGACAAGCGCCTTGCCCACGCACTGAGCGATCTGCTCGGTGTGGTTCTCGTCACCGACCCCGAACACGAGATGGGCGCCGAAACCGCCTGAGTTGGGTTGCGGCCGCGCCCGCAAGGACCAAAAGTGGGCCGAGACTAAGCACCATGGCCACCGCGCTTCCGTATCGCACAGCTGGCGTGACGGTGTCGAAGGTCTGCACGTTTTCGACCATTACCCCGGGGGCGAACGGCTCCAGCTGAGCGACCGTCGCGCCATCGGGTGTGATGATGGCGCTTGTCCCGACGGTGGAAATGTTGACGACGGTCCGTCCCAATTCGATTGCGCGAAGTCGCGCGATCGCCAACTGCTGCACGCTTTCGTCGGTTCGCCCGAAGTCGGCGTTGTTCGACTGGGCCAGGACGATCTCGGCGCCGTCGACAATCAGCGAACGCATCACCCGATCGTCGGTGATATCGAAGCAGATGGCCGATCCAGCGGCGATCGGCCCAAGAGGGAGAATCCCGTCTCGCTGTCCCGGGACGTACTCGCGCTGGATCAATCCGATCAGATCCGGTGCCAACGTCTCCCAGAAAGCGCGATCGGGGACGTACTCACCGAACGGGACGGGGTGTTTCTTGTCGTAGACATCTACGACCCCTCTGACGGGATCGACCGCCAGGGTCGAGTTGAAGAAGAGCCCCCCGCGCTGGGTGATGGTGCCCAGAGTGAGTGGAGCGCCGAACGAAGCGGCAATCGCGGTGAGTCGCGCCATCTCGGCCGGGGATTCAAGTGGGTCGAACTCACTCGCATTCTCGGGCCACACCACCGCATCAACTCGCTCCCCAGCCAGTAAAGCGCTCGCATCGATCTGAGCCGCGACGAGATCTCCCGGCGCGCGTTCGGAGAAATAGCCGGCCGGCCCATTGCCCTGAACCGCTCCGACGCGGAACGTTCCGATGGACTCCCCTGGATACACCGGAACGATCATCAGAACAGTCGCCGCCGTCACGACGGTAATGGACACCGGCTCAAGACGAACCCCCTCCTCGAGCACCGATACCGTCACGGCGACAAGAGTCACCAGCACGAAGGACAGCAGCGCCATCCCGCCCCAGGACACCACCTCCGCGAATGGCCCCATCGACTGCGACATCGCAACGCGCCCCCAGGAGAACCCACCATACGGCCACGCTCCCGAGAACTCTTCGCGGCCAACCCACAGACCCGCGAGCACGACCGGCAACACGAGAAGCCGACCCCATCGACCCGGCCACGCTTGCGGGATCAGCCGGTAACCGAGCGCCGCGAACGCTCCGAACCCCGCCCAGAAAAGCGACTCCGTGACCGTCAACGCCCACCACGGAACGGGCCCCAGATATTCACCGGCCCAGGAGATCTGGACCAGGTAGAACGACACTCCCGTAACGAAACCGAGCAGCAGACCGCGCGGGACGCTTTGCCGGCGAATCGCGACGAGAACCATGGCCACCCCGACCAAGGTCAACGGCCACCAATTCTGACTCGGAAAGCCGGCATCCATCATTGGCCCCGCCAGGACCGCGACAAGCAAAGCCACCCACAACGGCAACGGTCGGCGCGGTTCGGGAGTCACGAAATGTGACCATAAGGGCCCTTTCCGTGAAATCGCCGCGCCAAGCACCCCCGCAGCGGGTTGATACCCTGGGTGCACCGACACACCGATCCGGATCGAGAGCCGCACGCCCGTGAACAGCACCCGCACTGACCCGCGACGGGTCCGCTGGGCGACGATTGCTGGGCTCGCGGTTCTCGCCGCCGTCGCCGCGTTGCTGTTCGGACACCTGATGGACTCAACCGTCACCGACGGGCCGGCAGCGGTGTCCGCGGTCAACATCGACCAGGTCAACGTCGTTCCAGATGAGCCGGCCGGGTCCACCGACGGTGCTGTCGCTCTGCTGGTTGCTGGGTGTGCCGCGCTCTGCCTCACGTTGGGGGTCGGCTGTTTACTCGCCGTTCTCGCCCTTCTTCGGGTTGGGGTGATGCGGCTGCTCCCGGCACCAGGACCACCCCGGCTGGTAGCCGCCGTGCAGTGGAGCCTGCACCCTCACGCCCCGGCTCTGACCCAGTTGGGCGTCTCCCGCATCTGATCCGACCGGTGGCTCTCAGCGACGCTGTCGCACCCACCCGTCAATGACTTCCGCCTGCACGCTATGGGGGAGTCCGTCCGTATCAGGAGCGCCCTCATGGGCATGGACAATTTTTGGTTCAACGCCATCTACTCGCTCGCACCCACGGTGCTGGTCGGGGCGATCTTCTTCGTGATCATGCGCTCGATCATCAAGGCGGACTCGCACGAGCGCAAAGCGCGAGCAAAGGTCGAGGTCGAAGAACGGGCGCGGCTCGCCAAGCGTCTCGCGGCCGAGGACGGCAAGAAGAGTTCGTCATGACGGCCGTTGCAGAAAAGATCGCCAGTCGTGACTCGCGACGTGTGCTGACAATCATCGCCCCCGCGACCCTGCTGGCCAGCACTCTGGCGGTGGGAAGCGTGTTGGCCGTCATCGCCTGGCTACAACAACCGACATTGCTGATCGACGCCGGGCCGGTGGTCGATATCGGCCTTCCCGTCCTCAAAAGTACCGTCAACCTCAGCTCCGGGTTGGTGCTCGGAGCCCTCGTGCTGGCCACCTTTACCCTGCCGGTAGGCAAACCCGCCTACAACATGGCCATGGATATCGCCGCCGGGGGAGCCTGCGCCTGGGCGGTGCTGTCCTTCATCACGTCGATCCTGGCGTACTTCTCCCTCGCCGGGCCCGTCTCCTTGGAGATATTCCCCGCCAGCTTCGGTCAGTTCCTCACGGAAGTAAGCATCGGCCAGGCCTGGCTGACGACAACCCTCGCGGCCGCGGTCCTTGCCGTGCTGTGCTTCGCCGTCCGCGCACCCGCCCTGGTCGCGACCGCCCTGGTCATCGCATTCGCGACTCTCATCCCAATCGCCCTGCAGGGACACGCGGCCGGCGCCGGAAGCCACTCCGCCGCATCCTCGGCGCTCTGGCTGCACGCCGCGGCCGCCGCAACCTGGATTGGGGGCCTCGCCGTCACCGCCCTTCTGGTCGCGCGCAGCTCGCACAACGAGGCACAGGCGATGCTTCGCCGGTACTCGACCATCGCCCTGATCAGCTTCGTGATCGTCGCCGCCTCGGGTCTCGTCTCCGCGGTGATCCGATTCGATCAGCCCAGCCAGCTGTGGACCACCGGCTACGGGCAGATCCTGCTCATCAAGATCGGGGCGCTCCTCGCGCTCGGCGTCGCTGGGGCGATGCACCGCCGGTTCCTTATTCGCCGGTTCGCGGAATCCTCCCGAACGCGCCGGATTCTCGCCTGGTTGGTCGCGTCCGAGATGCTGCTGATGGGCCTCGCCTCTGGAGCGGCCGTCGTGCTTGCGCGAACCCCACCGCCAGTCGGAGAAGACCTCGCCGTCACCCCTGCGGAGATCTTGACAGGTGAACCCTTGCCCGCCGTGCTGTCTCCAGAACGCTACTTCGACAGCTGGACGATCGATCCGATCTGGGCGATCGGTGCCGGGTTCGGCATCGTTTTGTACCTCGCCGCGGTACGTCGGCTCAGCCGGCGCGGAGACGGCTGGCCGCTGCTTCGGACAGTGTCCTGGATCATCGGCCTGGCTCTGCTCGTCTATGTCACCAACGGAGCTCCCGCGGTTTACGGGACATACCTCTTCAGCCAACACATGCTCGAGCACATGACCCTCGGCATGATGGTCCCGATCTTCCTCGTCCTCGGCGCACCGGTCACTCTCGCGCTCCGCTCCATCCGGCCCCGCAAGGACGGAAGCCGCGGCCCCCGGGAATGGCTCATGGCCCTCAGCCACTCCCGGATCACGGCCGTCATCACTCACCCGCTGGTCGTCGCGATCCTCTTCGTCGCATCGACGTTGCTGTTCTACTATTCGCCGCTGTTCGGGTGGTCACTGTCCGACCCGCTCGGGCACCAATGGATGATCGCCCACTTCCTGATCGTGGGCTATCTCTTCGCACTGTCGATGATCGGAACAGACCCCCTCCCGTACCGATTCCCCTACCCGCTGCGGTTGGTGACCCTCCTCGTCGTGATGGCATTCCACGCCTTCTTCGGACTCAGCATCATCACCTCCACGGAACTTCTGCTCCCCGACTGGTACGGCGTCATCACAGAGGGATGGGCCATCGACCCTCTGTCCGACCAGCAAGCTGCCGGTGGCGTGGCCTGGAGCGTGGGCGAGATCCCGACACTGGTTCTGGCGATCACCATGGTGACCTTGTGGTCGCGCTCCGATGCTCGAGAGACTAAAAGAATCGATCGGAACGCCGAGCGCACCGGTGATCGTGACCTCAACGACTACAACGCCATGCTCCGCTCCCTCCACGACCGGAAGCCACCGCAATGACCGGCGATCCCCTCGGCCCGGTCTGGGTGCCAGCACAACCCCCGGACCTCACCCAATTCCTCGCCCCCAACCTGCAGCCGATCCCGCTGATCCCTGCCATCGGCGTGATCCTTTTCGTCGCCTACGCCGTGGGCGCAGTTCGGCTGTGGACGACCGGGCGCCGCTGGTCGGTGACTCGCACGATCTGCTTCCTCGTCGGATGCGTCATCCTCATCGTCACGATGGGCGCCGGCCTCGAAGGCTACGGGTATCGCATGTTTTCCGTGTTCATGTTCCAGCAGCTCACCCTCATGATGGCCGTTCCGCCCCTGCTCATCCTCGGGTCCCCAGGCACTCTGCTGCTGAAAGCCGTCCCTCACCGCGGCCTCGGCACGTACGTGCAGCGCGCCGCCCTGGCCGGGCTCCGGTCCCGTGCCGCACGCATCGCTCTCCACCCGGCCGTCATGATCCCGCTCTTCCTGTTCACGTTCTACGGCCTCTATCTCAGCGGCATCGCAAGCGCGCTGCTCGGAACCTGGACGGGGCACATTGGCCTTGAGCTGCTGTTCCTCGTCAGCGGGATTCTGTTCACCATCCCGCTGATCTCCGCCGATCCGCTCCCGGCCCGACAGACCCATCTCGGTCGCCTCCTCGACGTCTTCGCCGAGATGCCGCTGCACGCCTTCTTCGGCGTCATCATCATGCTCGCGTCACTGCCCTTGGTGACCTACTTCGCCACACCACCGCCCTCCTGGGGGATCGACCCGCTCCAGGACCAGCTCGTCGCCGGCGCCCTTGCCTGGTCGTACGGCGAACTTCCCACCCTGATCATCGTGCTCGTGCTGCTCTCCCGCTGGCACCGCGATGACACCACCCGAGCCAAAGCCGCCGATCGCCGCCACGACGTCCACGGAGACGCTGACCTCGACGCCTACAACGATTACCTCCAACGCCTTAGCAGCCACAACACCGACGCCCGCAACCCGAAAGAAGCACCATGACACGCCGTACCCGCCGCCGGATCTCCGCGGCCGCCACTGCCTTCCTTGCCGCAGCAGCAATCGTCTTCGGAGCAGCCCCGATGGCAACCGCGCACGACGCCCTCGCCGGCTCCACCCCTGGAGTCGACGAGACCGTCGTTACCCCGATCGCACAGGTGCAGCTCACTTTCAACGAAGCGCCTCTCGCCGGCTTCGACACCGGCATCGCGATCGCGGTCCTTGACCCGGCGGGCACGGACGTCTCCACCGGCGAAATCACCATCGACAACACCACCCTCACTAAAGCCGTGAGCCCCACAACGGCGGGTGCCTATCAGGTGCTCTGGCAAACCGTCTCCGCCGATGGGCACCCGATCTCCGGCCAATACGGCTTCACCTACGCAGTCGAACCGATGCCCACTGTCACCACCACGCCCACCGCCACCGAGACGCCAGAACCCACCACGGCCCCCGCGGAGACAAGCACCGACGCACCAGCGGAGACGCCGTCCGAAACGGCGGCTGCCGACACCGATGTGTACTCGACGTTGTTCCCGATCGCGCTCGTTGGCGGCATCGTCGTCGTGCTCGCCATCGTCGCAGTCGCGATCGTCGTCTCGATCCGCAGCAAACGACGCAACGCCGAGCAGGACCCCCGCTGATGGCCAAGCGGGAAAATCGAAGCCGGATCATCCGACCCGGCATGCTCCCCGCCGTGCTGGGAGCGATCGTGCTTCTGGCCAGCATCGGTCTGATCGGAACCGACTTCTACCTGTACGTCCGATACGGGGTCAGCATCCTGGCGTTGATCTTCGCCGTCATCGCCATCCAGTACCGGAAGTGGTGGTGGGGTCTGCCGATGCTGCCTCTCGCCGTGCTGTGGAACCCGGCCTGGCCGTTCGAGTTCACAAGCGAGGTCTGGCAGGTTCTGATCCTGCTCGGATCGGCATTCTTCATCGCCGTCGGGGTTCTTTTCCGCACCGTGGATACCAGCGGTCCGGTGCCGACCCGAAGCACCCGCTGAATGTCAGCGGTTCTGGTGGCGTTCCTTCAGACGCAGGCGTCTGGTCTGGAAACCGGACAGGCCACCCAACACGAGACAACTGACCGCGAGAGGGACGGCGATCTCCCACCAGGAGTTCCCGGTCAGCAGGTTCGCGAAGAGGATCAACAGGCACAACCCGTTCAGTCCCAACGCCAAATAAGCGAACTGGGCAGAGGTCCAGCGTCGCCGTCGGGGAGGAGTGGGGCCAGAAGAAGACACGACATTCCATTCGCGGTTGCGGGCAAATCCCTCCGAGAGTACAGGATCTCGTTTACAATCGCTGTGACAGGGATCCCCGCAAGCGGAAGGCAGTGACATCCATGCGTCTTATGCCGCGTGCGCTTCCTCGCCTTCTGCACACTGTGCTGCTCGCCCTACTGATCTGCGTCGCCGCGGCGACAGCGACGGTTCTTCACGCCGCCTCAACCAATCACGACGCCGACGTAGCCGCGTCCGTGATCGTCCTCGACGCCACCCCGGCAGCTCACGCTCCTGTCGGCGACAGCGGGGGAGTGGCGGACTGTCTCGGCGCGGTCATCATCTGTGTCGCGGCAATCGGTCTACTCGTCCTCGTCACGGCGCAGGCGCGCCGCTCCGCCCGCGCAGAACCCTTACCGGCCGCCGGAAGCGCACCACCGCGCCCGCGGCTGTTGTCGTTCCAGCCGGTCGCCACGCTACAAACCACGGGCCTGCTCCGCATCTAGATTTCGCGATCCCTTGCACGCGCTTTCGCGCGCCCTCGTTCTCTTGCATCGGAAAGCAGACACCTCATGGTTCCCTCGACCCCGAGGGCCAGTCGTCGCACGTCGCGGCGCCGGTCCCGAATCATCCTCTCGGTCGCACTCAGCTTTGCCATCACGGCAGGTCTTGCAGCCACGCCGTTTTCGGCCGCAGCCGAGGAATACCCGACCTGGTCGGAGGTGGAAGCCGCCCGCGCGGACGAGTCCACCAAACAAGCTCAGATCAGCGAGCTCACCGCACTTATCGGCCAGATCGAAGCGGATCTCGCCCAGGCGCAGCAGCTCGCCCTCGATCTCACCAACGAGTGGGATCTCGCGCAGGATGCACTTGACCGAGCCGGGGAGAAAGCTAGCGAGCTTGAAGCCCAAGCAGCCGTCGCCGAACAGGCCGCCGGCGCAGCGCGAGACACCGTCGGCCGCCTCGTCGGCTCGATGGCCAGAACCGGGGGCAGCGATCAGCTCAGCGCGCAGCTTCTTCTCGCCGGCGCTGATGCCGACAACTTCCTCGTTCGTCTCGCCACCACCTCGAGGCTGTCGGAGAACATCGACCAGCTGTACGTCAAGGCGGAGACTGCCAGCAACACCGCCCAAGCGCTCACCGATCAGGCCGACGTTGCCCAAGCCGAGCGAGCCCGTCTCGCCGGCGAAGCTCAAGTCGCCATGGACGCCGCCATCGTGGCATCTCAAGAGGTGGAGTATCAGCTCGGCCTGCAACTGCAGAACTCCGAGACCCTCAAAGCACAGCTCGCCGTTCTGACAGAGAACCGTCAGGCCACCGAAGCGGACTACGCTCGCGGCGAAGAGATCCGTCGCGCAGCTGCAGCTGCAGCGGCGGCTGCCGCGGCCGCTGCTGCAGCCGCCTCGAACGGTTCCCCGCAGCTGGATTCCGGGCAGCTTTCCGACCAGGGGTGGACACGCCCCGTCGGCGGCAGGATCTCCGACGGATTCGGGCCACGCGTCGCACCGACCGCCGGTGCGAGCTCCTATCACCGCGGTGTCGACCTCGGTGCCGGGTGCGGAACGCCTGTCTATGCGGCATCCGCCGGCACCGTGAATTACGCGGGTTGGTTCGGAGGCCTCGGCAACTGGGTACAGCTCAGCCACGGTGCGGGCGTGCAGACCAGCTACGCCCACAACAGCCAGCTCGTCGTCAGCCCCGGCGAATCCGTCGCCGCCGGACAACTCATCTCCCTGGCCGGCACCACGGGGGTCTCAACCGGATGTCACCTCCACTACGAAGTCACTGTGGACGGCACACGCATCGACCCCGAAGCCTTCATGGCCGCCCGCGGCGCGCCCCTCGGATGAGCGCGCCCACCCAGTCGGACGTCTCGGACACCGACCCCCGCCGTCCCGAAGACCATGTCGACTCCGAACTCCCGCGAACCTCAGCCGCGGCAGGATGGGGGCGATGGGCATGGCGGCAACTCACCAGCATGCGCACCGCGCTGTTCCTCCTTCTCCTGCTCGCCCTGGCATCGATCCCCGGATCATTGCTTCCCCAACGCAGCTCTGATCCCAACGGTGTCGTGCAATACCTCGACAACAACCCCGGAATCGCACCGCTTCTCGAAGCCGTTCAGGCCTTCGACGCCTACAGCTCCTTCTGGTACTCGAGCATCTACATTCTTCTGTTCGTCTCCCTGATCGGCTGCGTCATCCCGCGCGCCAAACACCATCTGGACGCGCTGCGCGCCAAACCGCCTCGCACCCCCGCCCGGTTGAGCCGGCTACCCGCCTACAGCCGGGACGAGTACGCCGCCGGCGTGACAACCGACGAGGCGCTCGAAAGCGCGAACGCCATCTTGCGAAAGGCGAGATACCGGGTCGCACGCTTCACAAGCGGGTCGACGACCTCACTCTCGGCCGAACGTGGATACCTGCGCGAGACCGGCAACCTCGTCTTCCACATCTCGCTCGTCGGACTGTTACTCGCGGTCGCTCTCGGAGGACTCTTCGGGTACGCCGGGCAACGAGTCGTCGTCGAAGGCGAAGGGTTCGCCAACGTGCAGAGCTCCTACGACACCTTCAATCCGGGACGACTGTTCACCCCTGGGGTTCTCAGCCCGTACCGGATCACCCTCGACGAGTTCACGGTCACCTACGAAGATGCCGACCGGGGGGCGCTCGGTCAGCCACTGGACTACACCGCCTCCGTCTCGATCACGGAGCCGGGAACCGACACCGTCCGGAACGACACCATCAAGGTCAACAAGCCGCTCGAACTCGCCGGCGCCGACATCTTCCTCCTCGGAAACGGGTACGCCCCCCACATCACCATTCGCAATCCCGACGGCGACACGGTGTACTCCGGGGCGATCCCGTTCCTCCCTCAGGACTCCAATCTCACCTCGCTCGGCGTCATCAAAGTGCCCGACGGACTCAGCGAGCAGATCGGAATGCTGTCCTTCCTCTACCCCACAGAGGAGACCAGCTCGTCCGGAGCGAAGTACTCGTCCTACCCGGACCTGATCTACCCCACGATGACGCTGAACGTCTTCGAGGGCGATCTCGGCCTCGATGGCGGCGTTCCCACCTCCGTGTACTCGCTAGACACCAGCACTCTCACCCAACTGACCGGCGGGGACACCGGGGTCGACTCAGTTCAACTACGGCCCGGCGAGACCGCGGAACTCCCGAACCAGTTGGGAACAATCACGCTGGATGAGATCAGCCGATTCGCCTCCTTCGACCTCAGCTACGACCCCGCCCAAGATGTCGTGCTGATTTTTGCCCTTCTCGCCACTGCAGGACTACTGACGTCCCTGTTCATCTCCAGACGACGCATGTGGGTGAAGATCACCACCGGTCCTGACGGAAGCTCGGTCATCGAGTACGCCGGCCTTGCCCGAGGCGACGACCCCCGCCTAGACGATGCGGTTCGAGCCTTCCAGGACCAGCACCGCAGCAGTCTCAGGACGCAACGCCCTGACGACGGGACCGAAGCATGACGACAACGATCCAGACGAGCACGCCACCGACCGCGAAGACATCGGCGAGGTTGAAGATCGCGAACCACGACACTGCGAGATAGTCCACGACCTCACCCGTCAGAGGTGCGTCAGCGGGTGCTCGGAAAACCCTGTCCACAACGTTCCCCAGACCACCGGCCAGAACCACCGAAAGGAGAAGCACATCAACAAGCTGCCGCCCGCGCCATACCTTGACCGCTATCCATCCCGTCAACCCGATCAGCACCCCGATGAGAACTACCGCCACGATCGGACCCAGGCCCGCGCCAAGTCCAAACGCCGCTCCCGGGTTAAAAACCAGCCGCAGGTCGAAGGTCGGAACGACCTCGATGATCCGCCCATTCGCGAGGTCTACCAAAGCCCATTGCTTCACGAGCTGGTCGAGGAATACGCCCACCGCCACCACGGAGACGACGATGAGTGCGCCGACGAGACGGCGCTGAGGGAGACCAGATCGAACGTCAGCCACCCGACGACTATACAGAAAATCCTGAACTATTGTGCATACCCTGCCCCTATGACGACTAAGTGGAACGCGCCGGCCCTGACCGCTCGCCTGCGTTTGATCCGCACTCTCACCACCGTTCCGAACAGCAGCCTCGCGGCATCGACCAAGCTCTGTCTGGTCAACATCGCGAACGACGTCGACCGCGGCGCCCTGTCACCCGAACAGGCCGAACGGCTCCTGGCTGATCTATCGAACCGTATAGAGGCACGAGAGGACCGCGAATGACGACGCTCTACCGCGAACGACTCCATCCAGCGACTTCCATGTACTTCTACGTCGCCCTCGTCATCCCTGCCAGCATCATCGTCTTCCTGCCGATCGCCCCACAGGGAGGCGTCTCCGGCCTGGCCATCGGAATCACCACGGGACTGGTGCTGTACACCGGTGTCATCGCCCTGTTCGTGGTCACGGCCCCTCTCATCGAAGTCACCGCCGACACCCTCCGAGTCGGACGGGCCAGAATCCCTCGCTCGCTCGTGGGCCAGGTGCAGGGATATGACGGCGAGGACGCCACCCAGCAACGCGGTCCGAGCCTCGACGCCCGTGCATTCCTGTGCATCCGCGGCTGGGTCAAGCCAGTGATCCGGATCGCCATCACCGACCCGAACGATCCAACCCCCTACTGGCTCGTCTCGACCCGGCGCCCCGACATCCTTGCGGAACTGCTCGATACACCTTCCACCCCCACGACCTCGCACCCGATCAACCAAGGAGAAACCCCATGAAGTGTCCGATCGACTCCTCGACCCTCGTCATGTCCAACAGAGAAGGAATCGAGATCGACTATTGCCCTGAATGCCGCGGCGTGTGGCTGGACCGCGGCGAACTCGACAAGATCGTCGAACGTTCCGCCCCGACACTGGCACCCCAGCCCGGGCCTGCCTACGGTTACGACGACCGCGGGGGGTTCGACCGGGACAAGCGCAGCGGTCACGGTGACGACCGCAGCTCACACGGCGGACAGAAGAAGCGCGGCCGCGAATCCTGGATCGGCGACCTCTTCGGGTAAGCCCGACGCTCGCAGAAGCCCAGAAGGGCGGCTGGCTCATTTGCGTAGTCCTCCTGCCTCTCGTCGGGTCTGTGGCCTGGATCATCATTCTGGTCACCCACTGACCACCGGGCCCGCCTAGCTTGCGAACAGGGGGCCGTTACCGTTCTGTTAGTAAATGTTTGGATGTACTCGACACGGTGCCGTCAGTCACGTACCGTCGAGGAATCCGTTTCGCACCCGAAGCGACCGGACCGGGCCAAGGCATTCCTCTCGCCTCTTGGCCGGCACGCGAACCAGCACGGGAAGGCGAGCGGCGCATCCGCCGAGCAGGAACCCAAGGACATTCGTGCCCAAAAAAGACGACGACCGCCGGCCCAACCCGCAGCCTCAAACACGACGGGAACTCCGAGAACTCGAATCTCGTCGAAAGACCGCCGTGGCGCCCAAGCAGCGGCCTTCGGCCGGCCCGCCGAAGAAGTCGTCGGGGTCGCCGCGGCGGAAGGCAGCGACCATCGTGGTGATGACCCTCACCGGGGGACTGATCGCGACGATGGCCCTGCCCGCCTACGCCTTCGGTGGCGGCGGCAACTTCGGAATCGAGCAGAGTGGTGCCGAATCAGGGGAGCAAACCTTGATTGTGCCTGACGCATCCGCAGCCCTCGCGGTGAGCCGGGACAATTACACCGCGCCCACGCTCGAAGAACTTGAGGCCTCTCGCCAAGCCGCTGCGGCCGCGGTTGCCGCCACCCAGGCAGCTGAGGCCGCTGCCGCAGCCAAGAAGAGCGCGCCCGCGGCGGCCCCCTTCGCCGTCAACCCACCCTCAGGCCCCTACAGCGGAGAGGCAATCGTCGCCTACGCGCAGCAGTTCGTGGGCGTCGTCCCTTACGGAACGGGCGCCACGCCGGACACGAGCTTCGGATGTGACGGACTCACTCAATACGTGTTTGCCGCATTCGGCATCTACTTGCCGAGAATGGTCTCAAACCAGGCCGCGATGGGAATCCCAATTGCCCCTGAGGACGCGCAAACCGGCGACCTCGTGGTCTGGCCAGGCACCCACATCGGCATATACGACGGAAACGGCCAGAGCATCGACTCTCCGGACTGGGGCCGCTTCGTAGAGCATCGCCCACTCTGGGGCAGCTACTACTTCGTGCGGATACTCGGCTGATTCCGTACCCTTGACGCGGCTGGCGGTGTGCCGGTCGGGTCAGGGAGGGCGGGGAGAACTGCTCGGCCACGCGCGGCACGGAGGCCGTTGGCGATGACGACGACTTCCGCGATCTCGTGCACCAGCACCACACCGGCAAGGCTGAGCACTCCGAACAGGGCGAGTGGGAACAGCGCGATGATGATCGCCAAGGCGAGCACGATGTTGCCTGTCATGATCCGCCGTCCACGGCGGGCGTGGGCCAGAGCCTGCGGGATCAGTCGTAGGTCGGTGCCGGTGAACGCGACGTCGGCGGATTCGATCGCCGCAGCCGACCCGGTGGCGCCCATCGCGATGCCGACATCGGCCGCGGCGAGGGCGGGAGCATCGTTGATTCCGTCACCGATCATCGCCGTGCGCCGTTCGGCCCGGTAGCTCTCGATCGCTGCGGCTTTGTCCGCGGGCATCTGCTCGGCCCGGTACTCGGTGATCCCGACCTGGCCGGCCAGCGCTTTCGCGGTGCGCTCGTTGTCGCCGGTGAGCATCACCGTGCTCACTCCCTGCTCCCGCAGCTGGGCAACCGCGGACGCCGCTTCGGGCTTCAGTTCGTCCCGGATGCCGAGAAGACCGGCGGGCTCGCCGTCGATCTCGACGACGATGACCGTCATGCCCTCCGCCTCCAACGCCTCGCATCGCGCCGCGAGCTCACCCGCGGCCACCCACCGAGGGCTCCCCGCGCGGACAGGGGAGGTCTCGATCCGGCCGGAGACGCCCTGGCCGGGGAACTCGGTCACGTCCGTCACGGTCGGCGGATGCGGCTGCTCGGCCAGGATCGCGGAGGCCAACGGGTGCGTGCTGTGCGCTTCGAGCGCGGCCGCCACGTCGACCACCTGGCGGCGATCGGCCGTGCGGGTAGTTTCGACGGCGACGACCGCGGGGCGGTTGCGGGTGAGGGTGCCGGTCTTGTCGAACGCGACGAGCTGCACTGCCCCCAGTTGCTCGAACGCCTCGCCGGACTTGATGACCACTCCAAACCGGCTCGCTGCCCCGATCGCGGAGATCACCGTCACTGGAACTGCGATCGCCAACGCGCACGGCGACGCCGCAACCAGCACCACCAGGGCGCGCTCCGTCCAGGTCGTCGGGTCGCCCACGAGGAGTCCGAACACGGCCACCAGTGCGGCGATGATCAGAACGATCGGAACGAGGGGGCGTGCGATCCTGTCGGCGAGCCGAGCGCGCTCGCCCTTGCGGGCCTGAGCCTGCTCGACCAGGCGCACGATCGTGGTGAGCGAGTTGTCGCGGCCGTTCGCGGTTGCTTCTACCTGAAGGCTTCCGGTGCCGTTGATCGCTCCCGCCGGCACCGGGTCACCGGGGCCGACCTCGACCGGGATGGACTCGCCCGTGATGGCCGACGCATCGATGCTGCTGCGCCCCGAGGTCACGACACCGTCGGTGGCGACGCGCTCGCCTGCCTTCACCAGGAGGATGTCGAGTTCCTGAATCTCTGACGCCGGCACGTCGACTGGGCCAGAGGGGCGCGAGACTGTGGCTGTTTCCGGGATCAGCGACAATAGTGCGCGGAGGCCGTTTCTGGCACGGTCCATTGCTCGATCCTCGAGAGCTTCCGCGATCGAGAATAGGAACGCCAGCGCAGCTGCTTCACCGATGTGACCGAGCAGCACGGCGCCGATGGCGGCGATCGTCATCAGCAGGCCTACACCGAGGCGGTGGCGGATCAGCCGGCGGATCGCGCCTGGCACGAATGTCGACGCCCCAGCGATCAGGCTCAGCGCGAGAACGATCATGCCGGCCAGGCCGAAGCCGGTCCATTCCAGGATGTAGCCGACGGCCAGGAACACGCCAGCGGCGATTGAGACCAGAAGGTGGCGGTCCTTCCACCACGCCGACAGCTCCTCACCATCGCCGTGATCGTGTTCATCATCCGAATGCTGTTCGTGCTCGTCGTGGCCGTGAGCTGTGTGATCGTGGTCGTCGGTGTCGTGAGCGCATTGAGTAGCCGGCGGTGCAGTACGCGGGGCGCCGAGGTTCAGCGCCGTGCGGCCGCCGATCGAGAGGGCGATCGGCTCGTCGGGTCCGCAGCACTCCTTGCTCATGCGATCGCTCCCGGTCCGCAGCACAGAGGTACATCACAGTTGTCGTCTACGCATCCGGTGCCGTCCTCGACGGCCAGCACGACGTCGAGCAGCCCGAGGAGCGCGCGGGTGAGGTGAGGGTCCGCGATCTCGTAACGCGTCTGGCGCCCTTCCGGGATCGCCGCGACGATGCCGCAGCCGCGGAGACATGTCAGATGATTCGACACGTTCGAGCGAGTGAGTTCCAGATCACGAGCCAGCTCGGCTGGATAGCCAGGCTCCTCGATCAGACTCAGCAGAATTCGCGAACGGGTCGGATCGGCCATCGCGCGACCGAGACGATTCATGACGTCGAGTTGAGAGGCAATAGTCAGCACCCACTGACCATACAGCGAAGGCTGAACTTATTCGACCGATAGGCCAGGGACCAAATGCGGGGACTTATTGCAAACCAGCGCGACGGTTCGCCAGAGTGGCCGTATGGCGCGCTTCGTTTCTCTCCCGGATCGGGAAGGGCCCGCAGGCGCTGCGCGCATGTGGATCAATCCCGAGCACATTGTCTCGCTCGTCCCGAAACTTGGCACGGACGGGGCTCGGCACATCCTGCGTGCTGAGATCAAACTTGTCGGCACGCCTGCATTCGACGCATGGCTCGGCGCATTCGAATCAGCAGCCGATGCCGACGAGCGCTGGAAAGGGTTTCTAGCCGGACTTGGTTGAAGAGCGGAGGGGGAAACCGCTCATCGAACGCTTCGTCGTTCGATGAGGATGGTGTCTCGCCATTGGTTGGCCCAGGGGCCGTAGGTCATCAAGGCGATGCGTTCGCGGGTGCCAATGCGGCGGAAGCCGGCCCGGTCGTGGAGGGCGAGGCTGGCGGTGTTCTCGGGGAAGATGCTCGATTGGATCGTCCAGATGCCTGCGTTCTCGGTGGCGGCGATGAAGGCGTCGACGAGCTGCCGCCCGACGCCGTGTCCTGCGGCCGCGGGGGAGACGTACACGGAGTGCTCGATGACTCCGCGGTAGACCTCGCGGGCGGAGACGGGGGAGGCGGCTACCCAGCCGATCACGGCCCCGGTGTCGTCGATGGCGACGAGGCGTCCGATGTCGAGCTTGCTGGCGTCGAACTGTTCCCAGCTCGGCGGGTTCGCTTCGAAGGTGGCGTTGCCGGTGTCGATACCGGCGCGGTAGATCGCCTCAACGGCGGGCCAGTCCGTGCCGGCCATCGGCCGGATGGTCACGGTGCCGGTCATGAACGGAGCGCTTGGGCCGCCCGGTCGAGGGCGTCATCGACGACGCGGTAGTAGGCCCAGCGGCCGCGCTGCTCCCGCACGGCAAGGCCGGCATCGACGAGCTGCTTCATGTGGTGCGACACGGTCGGCTGTGACAGCCCGACGGGCTCGGTGAGGTCGCAGATGCACGCCTCCCCGCCCTCACTTGCCGCGATCAGGGACAGCAGGCGCACCCGTGTCGGGTCACCGAGCGCCTTGAAGGTGTGTGCGATTCGCTCGGCTTCCTCCGCCGTGAGCACCCCGCCGGTGACGGGAGTGCAGCAGGCCGCCGCATCCGTGGCCAGCAGGGGAAGTGCGATCGTCATGGTTCGATCCTCTCACGTCGTATTGACATCTGTCGATGCATCGAGCAATCTCGATGTATAGAGGTGTGTCGATGTGTGAGGAGTTGAACGGTGCAGAACGAGCTACCTGTCGTCGTGATCGGTGCCGGCCCCCAGGGGTTGGCTGCAGCCGCGCACCTGGTCGAGCGGGATCAGCCGGTGCTGGTGCTCGAGGCCGGCGAGAGCGCCGCGGCCGCGGTGTCCCAGTGGGGTCACGTGCGGCTGTTCTCCGAGTGGAGTGAGCTGGTCGACCAGGCCGCGGCCCGGCTGCTCGGGTCTACCGGCTGGGAAGCGCCCACGACCGGTTACCCGACGGGTGCGCAGTGGATCAGCGGCTACCTCGCCCCGCTGGCCGCGGAGCTGGGTGACCGCATCCGCTACGGTTCGCGCGTCGTCGGCGTCTCCCGCCGAGGCCGCGACCGCCTGGTCGACGCGGGCCACGCAGAGCAGCCCTTCACCGTCCACGTCGAGGCTGCTGATGGCACCGAGTACCGGGTGGATGCGCGCGCGGTGATCGACGCATCCGGCACATGGTCGACTCCGAACCCCGCCGGCGCCGATGGCTTGCCCGCCCTGGGGGAGCGTGCGGCCGCGGAGCTGCTGGACTACCGCATCCCCGACTACCGTGCCCGAACGAAGTACGAGGGCGCGCACAGCTTCGTCGTCGGTTCCGGGCATTCGGCCGTGACGGCCGTGATCGCGCTCGGCCGGATCGCGCGCCGTGACCCGTCGACGAAGGTCACCTGGGTGCTGCGCCGCGGCACCGTGGGGAACACGTTCGGTGGGGGAGAGGCCGATGAGCTGCCCGCGCGCGGCCAGCTCGGCATCACCGCGAAAGAGTTCGTCGACGCCGGCCTGATCGACCTGGTGACCGGGTTCCGGGTCGAGAAGATCGCCCGTGACGGCGATCAGGTGCTTCTCACCAGCGAAGACGGTCGCACCCTCGCACCCGCCGATCACGTGGCGGTGCTGACCGGGTTCCGCCCCGATCTGTCGTTCCTGTCGGAGCTGCGACTGGAGCTGGACGCAACGCTGCAGGCGCCGGTGCGAATCGCGGCCGAGGTCGACCCCAACCTGCACTCCTGCGGGTCGGTCGCTGCGACCGGCGCCGCTGACCTTGCGCAGCCGGAGCCGAACTTCTATCTGGTCGGCGCCAAGTCCTACGGCCGAGCCCCGACGTTCCTGGCCATGACCGGCTACGAGCAGGTCCGCTCGGTCGTCGCGGAACTCGCCGGCGACCACGAAGCCGCAGCCCGCGTGGAGCTGGTTCTGCCCGACACGGGCGTGTGCGGGGGAGCGGGCCTGTTCGACTCCACCGGCACCGCGATCGGCGGGAGCTGCTGCGCTCTGCCGGAGCAGCCGCTGATCCAGATCGGTCGCGCGCCCGCCAGCGTGTAACCGCAGCGTCATTTCGATGAGGTGGTGGGCGGGGCTTGACCGGGTCGTGGTGCTGTTGTGCATCACGGAGGTCGTGAGCTGGGGCAGCCTGTACTACTCCCTGCCTGCCGCGGTCGGAGCCATCAGCGCCGACACAGGATGGGCGGTCGTGACGATCACCGGCTGTTTCTCGGCCGGCCTGATCGTCTCGGCCGCGGTCGGCATCCTCGCCGGCCGCTTCCTCGACCGGTGGGGACCGCGGGCCGTCATGGCTGCCGGGTCGGTCCTCGCGGTGCTCGGCCTGGTGCTGCTTGCCGGGGCGACGACGGTGCCGGTGTTCCTGGCCGCGTGGCTTCTGATCGGGGTCGCTCAGGCCGCGGTGCTGTATCAGCCCGCGTTCACGGTCATCGCCCGCCACTACGGCTCCGGCCGCGACAAACCGATGCTGATCCTCACCCTCGCCGGGGGGCTTGCGTCCACGATCTTCGTACCGATCACCCTCGGCCTCCTCGTCGTGCTCGACTGGCGCGCCACCTATCTCGTGCTCGCCGGCATCCTCGCCACCATCACCATCCCCCTGCATCTCCTCCTGCCCACGACCCGAGACACCGCCCCGGCCCCACGACCGGAGCGTGACGGGCGAGGGCTGGTGGTGCGGTCGCGGCGGTTCGTGCTCCTGGCCGCCGGCATCACCGCAGTCACGTTCAGCTCCTACGCCGTGACCTTGAACCTGCTGCCGCTGGTGACCGAGCGCGGCTACTCCGCCGGTATCGCAGCACTCGCGTTCGCTCTCGTCGGCGTCGGCCAGGTCGCCGGCCGGATCGGCCTCACCGTCCTCACCCGCACGGTGCCAGCGCACCATCGGCCGCTCGCCGTGGGCGCGTTCGTGGCGATCACCCTGGGGCTGTTCGCGATCGTGCCTGGTCCGGTGTGGCTGATCGCCGTCGTCTCGGTTCTGGCCGGCGCGGCCCGGGGTGCGCTCACGCTGGTGCAGGCAACCGCTGTCCCGGCCCGGTGGGGAACAGCCCGGCTCGGAGCCCTCAATGGCATGTTCTCCGCACCGATTACCGCCGCGACAGCAGTTGCGCCCGTTGCCGGTGTTGCCCTCGGGGTGGGCTTGGCGTCCTACCCGGCCGCCGCCGCGGTGTTTGCCGGCATTGCTCTGGCGGGCGCGGGCTGCGCGTTCCTCGCTGACCGGCACGCATCATGGCCGGCCGGCGATTCAGTCGCGGGTCAGCGCGTGAGGATTGTCGACTGAATCTGAGCGGCGACGGCCTCGCGCAGAGGCCGCACCGCGTCGGCGTCCCAGGCCTCCGGGTTCGGGAATGACCATTCCAGCACCTCGCCGCGAGGTGTCGACGGCAGAGCCAGTCCCGGCTTCATCAGCACCACAATGTCGGCCTCGTCGAGGTCCGTAGTTGTGACCGCGCGCGGCACGTTGCCCGAGATGTCCACGCCCAGCTCGGCGACCGTTGCGGCCACGGCCGGGTTCACTTCGTCGGCGGGCGAGAGCCCGGCCGAGGAAGCGGTGAACCGGTCACCGGCCAGGTGGTCGAGGAGCGCGGCCCCGAGCTGGGAGCGGCCGGCGTTGTGCTGGCAGATGAACAAGACGGTGGGTGCGGCGGTCATGGATCGCTTTCAGTAGGAGTGCGGGATCGTTCAGGCGTGCGAGCTGGTGAATCGAGAGGCGACGTGGAGCTCGTCGAGGAGGGCGAGGACGCGGCGCTCGATCTCGTCGCGAATCGGCCGAATATCGGTCGCGGCCAATCCCGCCGGGTCGTCGAGCACCCATTCCTCGTAGCGTTTCCCGGGGAAGATCGGGCAGGCGTCTCCGCAGCCCATCGTGATGACGACGTCCGCGGCGCGCACGACCTCATCCGTCCACGGCTTCGGGTACTCGTTCGAGATGTCGATGCCGCGCTCGGTCATCACGGCGATCGCCTCCCCGTTCACCTGGTCGCCCGGCTCGGAACCGCCCGACCAGGCGACCGCGTTATCGCCGGCGTAGTGCTCGAAGAAGCCGAGCGCCATCTGCGAGCGGCCAGCGTTGTGGACGCAGAGGAACAGCACGGTGGGTTTGCCGTCGAGGTGCTTTCCCTCGACCCGGGCGAGGCCGTTCAGTCGCTGGCGGGCGAACTTCTCGGCCAGCAGCGGCAAGAACGTGGTGACTTTTGCGCATCCCGCGAACTGGTCGTAGGAGGAATGCAGGAACCGTTCGATCGTCTCCACGTTGAAGGTGCCGGCGAAGTCGCGCTCGAGGCGAGTCGCCGCGGTCTTCAACGCGTACTGCTGATCGAGGGTGATGGCGGGATTCATGGGTGCTCCCTTTCAGGATGCGGCAAGCCGCGGAGCGAGGTCCGAGATGCGTCGTTGCAGCTCGGCGTAGGTGGTATCGAACGCGGCAGCAGTGCCGATCCGAACCGGGTCCGGGATCGACCAGTGAAGGTTCCCGGTCACGCCCAACTCTTCATGGGCGTTATCGCAGACAGTGACAACGAAATCGTTGTCCGTGAGCACCTCAGCCAGAACGCGTGGCTGCGCATCCGCGAGGGTGAGGTCGTGACGGCGAGCGGCGGCGATCGCGCCCGGGTCGATCCGCTCGGCCGGATGCGTGCCCCCGGACGTGGCCGGGATAGCCGACTGTTGCTCCCAGAGCGCGGCCGCGAGCTGCGATCGGGCTGAGTTCGCGGTGCAAACGAACACCACCCGATCGGCGCGCTCGAGCGCGCCAGGGGTGAGCCCGTCGAGCGCGGTGTCGGTGAGGTGCACATAGGAGCGGCGCTTGTCGGCTTCCGACCGGGACCGGGCAACCATCCCGGCCGCCTCGAGCGCATTCAAGTGGTGGGTGATGAGGTTCGACTTGATGCCGAGCGCCACCTGGATTTCCGTCGGGGAAAGATCTCCCAACGTGAGGAGGTCGACGATCCGGAGCCGTGCGGGTTCGCTGAGCGCGGCGTGCTTCGCTGCCCGCCACTCCACCTGGTCACTTCGCTCAATGTTCATTGTTTCAATCTTGACTGAACTATATGGTTCGAGTCAAGATGGGGCCGACATGCAAACCAAACCCCCTCACACCGTGCCGGCCCGGCCGCATCTGGCACGCCGGACGGCCGCCGAGTTCGTGGGCACCGGGCTGCTCGTGACGGTCGTAGTGGGTTCCGGGATCGCGGCGCAGCAGCTCTCGGCCGGCGACGTCGGCCTGCAACTGCTGGAGAACAGCATTGCCACCATGCTCGGGCTTGCGGTGCTGATCTTGATGCTCGGCCCGGTGTCGGGGGCGCACTTCAACCCGGTGGTGTCCATCGCGGACTGGCTCATCGGTCGCCGCGGCCACGGCCTCCCGGGGCGCGATCTCGCCCCGTATCTGCTGGCTCAGATCGGCGGCGGGATTGCCGGCACTCTCCTGGCTGGCGTCATGTTCGACACCGCCCCGACCCTCTCGACGACTGCCCGGGCCACGGGCGGGCACCTGGTCGGTGAGGTCGTCGCCACGGCCGGCCTGGTGCTGCTGATCTTCACTCTCGCTCGCACCAGCACGGGCGTGGTCACCGCGGCCGCGGTCGGCGCCTACATCGGGGCGGCGTATTGGTTCACCAGCTCGACGTCGTTCGCGAACCCGGCCGTGACCATCGCCCGCATGTTCACCGACACGTTCGCCGGCATCGCGCCCGCATCTGTCGCCCCGTTCATCCTCGCGCAGCTGCTCGGCGGGGCCATCGGCCTCGGCCTGCTGCTCGTGTTCTACCCGACCGCTGCCCGCACCGCGCGCGACGTCGTCATCCCTGTCGAAGCCCACTGAAAGGCACACCCTCATGCATCTTGTAGCGATCGGCGGAAGCGACGCCGGAATCTCCACCGCGCTCCGCGCCCGCGAACTCGACCCCACCGTCGACGTCACCGTCGTCGTCGCAGACGCCTATCCGAACTTCTCCATCTGCGGCATCCCGTACTACTTCTCCCGCGAGGTCAACCCGTGGCAGTCGCTCGCGCACCGCACTCACGCGGACCTTGAGGCGACTGGGATGCAGCTCCGTCTTGACACCCTCGCCACCAGCATCGACGTCGCTGGCCAGCAGCTCACCGTCTGTGACGCCAACGGGGTGGAGTCGACGATCGCCTATGACGAGCTGATGGTCGGCACCGGTGCATCCCCGTCGACTGTCGGCATCGCCGGGATTGGCCCCGATGGGCTTGGCCCGGACGACGGGGTGCACGTGCTGCACTCGATGGGCGACACCTTCGCGCTCGAGCGCTACCTCGACGAGCATCAGCCCGAAACCGCGATCATCGTCGGCGCTGGCTACGTGGGCCTCGAAATGGCCGAAGCCCTCACCGTCCGCGGCCTGAAAGTCGCCCAACTGCAGCGCGGCCCCGAAGTGCTCTCCACTCTCGACCCCGAACTCGGCTCTCTCGTTCACGACGAACTCACCCGCCACGGCGTCGACGTCGTCACGAACGCCCGCGTCGAAGGCATCACCCGTGACGGCGGCCGCCTCACCGTCACCGGGTTTGAGAACGGCTATGGCTTCGCCCGCGCCGCCGACCTCGTGCTCGTCGTCGTCGGCGTGCGACCCAACACCAGCCTCCTCACCGCGGCCGGCGCGAGCACCGGTGCCGGCGGAGCGGTCGTCGTCGACGAACAGATGCGCACCGGGCTGCCCCATGTTTGGGCTGCCGGCGACGGCATCGTCACCCACCATCGCCTCCTGGGCGTCACCTACCTGCCCCTCGGCACCACGTCCCACAAGCAGGGCCGTGTGGCCGGGGAGAACGCGATCGGCGGTGATGCCCGGTTCGCCGGCAGCCTCGGCACCCAGGTCGTGAAAATCTTCGACCTCGTCGCCGCCCGCACCGGACTCCGCGACCACGAAGCCGTCTCCGCCGGCTACACGCCCCTCAGCGGCACCGCGATCGCAGACGACCACAAGGCGTACTACCCGGGCGCGAAGCCGCTCAGCATCCGCATCACCGGCGACACCGACAACGGGCTCCTGCTTGGCGCGCAGCTCGTCGGCGCCCGGGGAGCTGAGGTCGCCAAGCGGGTCGATACCTACGCCGTCGCGCTGCACCACGGCATGACCGTTGACGCGATGAGCGACCTTGACCTCTCCTACACGCCTCCGCTCGGCTCCCCGTGGGACGCCGTGCAGGTCGCCACCCAAGCCTGGAGCCGGCAGCGACGAGCCGAACTGAGCACGGCAGCCCGGTGACCGCACTGCCGTGCGGTCAGTGCCTACGAGTGCGGATCGTGTCTTCCAGCGCTTCGACCGTCGGCATCCCCGCGAACCCGGTTGCGGTGCGGTAGACCCGGCAGGCCAGCTCGGTGGTTCGTGCCCCTTCCGGGAACGCGTCGGTGCCATCGATCAGAATCGTTGGTGACCCCGCGAAAGGGACGGCTGCGGCATCGTCGGGCGAGGCCAGCAGCCGGTAGGTCACGGCGGTGTCAGAAAGCCCTTGTCGATCGAGGGCCTCCTGCACGCGGCGGCCGGCCTCGATCCAGTTCGGGCACTCATCGATGTGCAGAATCTCAACGTTCATCCGACATCCTTCATCGTTCGTCATTTGCGCGTCGACCGAGGGGAGAGGGCGACCCAGAGCCCGCATCGGCGGCAGATGTAGGTGCCGTCGCCGTGGAGTTCATGAAGCCGCTGCAGGGGCAGATTCCGCCCGCAGCAAGAGCATTCAGCGGTGCGCTCGGTCGACGTCATGGCGCAATCTTGCCACGGTCAACCGCACGGCCACGGGTCAGGCTGGGCACCAGGCGAACAAAGATCACCATGCCCACCAGCTCCACGAGGGTCTGCGTGACGACCGCGAGCGGGGCGATACTCAGAGACGCCGGCAATGCCAATGCAAGCGGGAGCACGACCAGAGAGTTCCGGGTCGAGCCGCTGAACATCACCGCACGGGTCGCCGGCACATCGAGACGCGCAAACCGGCCTGCGGCGAGGCCAACGAACAGCAGCACCGCCAGGAACGCCACGTAGATCGGGACGACCCGGATCAGTGCGACGGCTTGGCCGCCGACGGCGGCGATCTGAGAGCCGATCACGACCGCGAGGGTGACCATCATCAGCGGCACCATCGCGGCCGCCATGACGTCCTCGATAGCGCGGCCAGCGCGGTGCCGGCGGGCGATCGCTTGCACGATCGCGGCCGCGACGAGCGGGGCGACGATCAGGATCAGGAACGCCTCCACGAACGGCTCGATCTCGATCAGCTCGACCGCATCACTGCCAGCGAACAGCAGCAGGTAGAGCGGCAGCAGAACGATCTGCAGCAGCATCAACAGGGGCGCTGCAGCAAGGAGACGGGCCTTCGCGCCGCCGGCGAGGCCGGTGAACACGATCACGTAGTCGATGCACGGGGTCAACAGCACGAGGAGCACGCCGAGGAGCAGGCCGCGGTCATCCGCCACGAACCGGGAGAGACCGAACACGACCAGGGGCACGACGACGAAGTTGACGATCAGGACAGTGCCGAGGAACCGGATGTCGCGGAACGAGCGGCCGACCTCGATCAGCGGCACCCCGAGGAACGTCGCGAACAGCAGCAGCGCCAACACCGGGTTGATCGCGACCGTCAGCGCCGGCGCGATGCCCGGGGCGAGCGAACCGATCAGACCGCCGAGAATAATCGCGGCAACGTAGAGGGGCACCTGCTGCCGATCCCACCACTCCACCATCGTCTTCACCCGGCTCAGCCTAGAGAAGAACCAACCGGCCTACCGGCGGCCCTGTCGAAGCGCTCAGCACGCCTGCAGATCCTAGTGCTGAAAGCGGCTAATTCAGCGCTCTTTACTGGGAGGCGCGACAGACCTGCCTCATCGCGCTGCAGGTCCACCTATGAGCTCTAACTATTACGGGGTGGGGGTATAGTGGGTGTACCCCAAGGGGGTATGCAATTCACCTACTGAAGGAGCACCATGCACAGCGTCACCAATGACCTCGGCCTCACCGATGCCCGCGGCGGCTGCAGCTGTTCGACCACCGGCCACTCAGCAGGCAATGTGGCGGCCAGCAGCGTTGTCTCCGAGGACTTCTTCGTTACTGGGATGACGTGCTCGCACTGCGTGGCGAGCGTCACCGAGGAAATCTCCGCTATCGAGGGCGTCGACGGTGTGCAGGTGGACCTCCGAGTTGGGGGCAACTCCCGAGTGACCGTCTCCAGTGCGGCGCCGATCGATGCGGCCGCTGTGCAGGCGGCCGTCGAGGAAGCGGGCTACTCCGTGGCGGCCACCTCCTGATGGCTGTCGCCGATGTGGAGCTGAGCATCGGCGGGATGACGTGCGCATCCTGCGCCAACCGGATCGAACGCAAGCTCAACAAAGTCCCCGGCGTGGAAGCGACCGTCAACTACGCCACAGAGAAGGCGCGAATTCGAGCAAGCTCGGAACTCACCGCCGACGAGCTGATCTCGGTAGTCGAAGCCGCGGGCTACAGCGCATCCCTTCCTTTGCCCGCCATCAGCGGCGAAGAAGCCCAAGCCTCAATTACAGATTCGGAGACAAATCAGCTCCGTCGACGTCTCCTGATCTCGACCGCGCTCTCCATCCCTGTCGCCGTACTGTCGATGATCCCGGTGCTGCAGTTCACGAACTGGCAGTGGCTGGCGTTGACCCTTGCTGCCCCCGTCGCAATCTGGGGAGCGTGGCCCTTCCACCGGGCGGCGTGGATCAACGCCCGTCATGGCGCCGCGACGATGGACACCCTGATCAGTGTGGGAGTGCTCGCCGCGTTCGGCTGGTCTCTCTACGCCCTGTTTCTCGGAACCGCAGGCGAGCCCGGGATGCGGATGACGTTCAACCTCTTCGGTTCGAGCCACGGCGAGGAGATCTACCTTGAGGTCGCTTCGGCGGTGACCGTGTTCATCCTCGCGGGCCGGTACTTCGAAGCCCGCGCGAAACGGGACTCCGGCGCAGCGCTTCGAGCGCTTCTGGAACTCGGAGCCAAAGAAGCGGTTCAGCTTCGGGACGGCCAGGAAGTGCGCGTGCCCGTCACTGCGCTCAAGCCCGGTGACCAGTTCATCGTCCGTCCGGGAGAGAAGATCGCCACCGACGGATTGATCATGGATGGCGCTTCGGCGGTCGATCTCAGCATGCTGACCGGTGAATCGGTGCCTGTTGAAGTTGGAACGGGTGACCGTGTCGTTGGCGCGAGCGTCAATGTCGGAGGTCGCCTCCAGGTCGAGGTCACTCGCACCGGAGCCGACACGGAACTCGCCCGTATGGGACGCCTCGTCGAGGACGCTCAGGCCGGCAAGGCAGACGTGCAGCGACTCGCCGATCGCGTTTCCGGAATCTTCGTTCCCGTCGTGATCGGACTGGCCGTCCTCACCTTCATCGGATGGGTGATCGCGTCCGGGTCCGTTGAAACGGCGTTCACCGCGTCGGTTGCGACACTGATCATCGCCTGCCCGTGCGCTCTCGGCCTGGCAACCCCGACCGCGCTGCTGGTTGGCACGGGCCGCGGATCGCAACTGGGCATTCTGATCAGGGGCCCCCAGGTGCTCGAACAAACCCGTCGCATCGACACGATCGTGCTCGACAAGACAGGAACCGTCACCACGGGCAACATGACTGTGCTCGGCGTGGTGCCGGCACCGGGCGAGAGCGCGGAGGAGATCAGGTGCATCGCAGCCGCTGCAGAAAGCGGATCGGAGCACCCCATCGCCCGGGCCATCGCGGCTGCAGTGCCGGTGATCGCGCCGATCGAATCGTTCACGTCGCACAGCGGTCACGGAGTGCAGGCGATCGTTGACGGGCACCTTGTCCTCGCTGGCCGCACGAGCTGGCTTGCCGAGCAATGGAACATCCTTCCGGACCCTCATCTGGTCGCAGCTAAGGCAGCTGCGGAGAAGGACGGGCGGACCGCCATAGCTGTGGCGTGGGACGGCGCCGTGCGCGGCATCGTCGTCGTCGGGGACACCCTCAAGCCCGGCAGCATCGCGGCGATAGCCGAGTTCCGGAAGCTGGGCCTCGAGCCCGTCCTGCTAACAGGAGATAACGCGGGCGCAGCACATCTGATCGGTCACGCCGCCGGTATCACAGATGTCCGCGCCGGTGTCACGCCACAGGGCAAGCTCGATGCCATCCGGGATCTCCAGGCGCAGGGTCATATCGTGGCGATGGTGGGCGACGGAGTGAATGACGCCGCCGCCCTGGCCGCCTCGGATCTCGGGATCGCGATGGGTGCCGGCTCCGATGCAGCGATCGCCGCCGCCGACATCACAGTCATGCGTGACGATCTTGGCGCGGCCGCGGACGCGTTGCGGCTGTCCCGTCGGACCTTTGGAATCATCAAGGGCAACCTGTTCTGGGCCTTCGCTTATAACGTGGCCGCGATTCCGATCGCAATGCTGGGGCTTCTGAACCCTCTGGTCGCAGGAGCTGCGATGGCGTTCTCGTCCGTTTTCGTGGTGTCGAACAGTCTCCGCTTACGCCGATTCACCCCCCGCACATCCACAGCGGGATCCCGGTAGCGGGGGATACGGTGACGGGCAGGAGGTGGTGAACGGATGAGGCTGATGACGCTCCGCGCCGCCATCCTGCGTCCCGCCGCCGTGCAACGAACCGTTGTGCTGCTCGGTGTGGTGCTCGCGATCGTGCTGGGTCTACTCGCGATGCACACCATCGCCTCCGGCATGGGCGGGCACAGCGAACCGGCAGCCACCGTGATGACGGTCGACGCGGATCACCAGATGTCAGGTACTCACCCTGACTCCGGCCCGTGCTCGGGTGATTGCGTGCCAGAGCCCAGTCATGACATGACCGCAATGGTGTGCGTCCTCGCCTTGATGGTCGGCGGGGCACTGCTACTGGTCGGTCTGTTTCGCAGTGCGCAGCAGCGTGATCCGAGGCCGCAGATCCGCGTCCTCGTTTCCGCATTCCGCTCCGTCCGATCAGCACCATTCCGAGATCCGCCCGACCTCCTCAAATTGTCCATCAGTCGAACCTGATTCATCACACAGCTGCCCTCACCGGCCGCTTCTCCGTGCCCAGAATCATCACCACCACATCGACTGAACGGACTCACCCATGTCACGAATTCGCACCACCCTTGTCCTCACCGGCGCTCTCGCTGCCGCACTGACCCTCGCCGGCTGTTCCTCGGACTCCGGTTCCATGTCCGGAATGGACCACGGCTCCAGCAGCACCGTGGCACCTTCCCCAGGCGTTGATGCGAGTAGCTTCAACGACCAGGACGTCATGTTCGCCCAAATGATGACCGCCCACCACCAGCAAGCCATCGAGATGTCAGACATGCTCCTGAGCAAGTCCGGTGTCAACGAAGACGTCGCTGCGTTCGCCGAGAAGATCAAAGCCGCGCAGCAGCCAGAGATCGAAACCATGACCGGCTGGCTGGAGTCGTGGGGGGAGTCCACCGACAGCATGTCGGGCATGGATCACAGTGGTGGCGGGATGATGAGTGACGACGATATGGCCGCGCTCGAGCAGGCCGACGGCCCTGCTGCAGGGAAGCTGTTCCTCGAGCAGATGATCCAGCACCACCAGGGAGCCATCGACATGGCTCAGACCGAAGCTGACTCCGGTGAGAACTCGGACGCCGTCGCCCTCGCCAAGAAGATCGTCACCGACCAGACGGCAGAGATTGCGGAAATGCAGTCCATGCTCGCCTCTCTCTAACACCCTCAGTGGGGCCACCGCGAGACAACGTTCGCGCCTTCGCGGTGGCCCCGCTACCCGCCCCTGACAGAATCACGGTTGGTTCTCTGTGATCAAACCGTTACCCTAGGGCGGTATGCCCGGCCCGGCCCAACGACGAATGAGGACACGATGACGGAGAACACGCCCCGCGTTTCTCCGCCTCGCCTGCCGTTCTGGGCCCGGGTCGCGGTCGTCGTTCTGGCCATCGCCGCCGCCTGCCTGGGTCTCGTCACTCTGCACTCCACGGACAGCCACCAGCTCGCCCACTCACACGACGGTGTCAGCGGCGTCCACAGCCACTCCGACATCCAGACAAGCGGAGCAACCACCCTCGCCGGTTCTGAAGAGACGGACGGGGCCTCTGGGTTCCTTGCAACGTGCGACGGCTGCGCACTGGGAACGGTAGCCGGGGCAACAGGTGCCGCGCTTCTGCTCCTGCTCCTGGCCGCGGCCTTCATTCTCATGCAGAACCCGGCTGTCTTCGCACGCCTCATCGACCGAGGTCGCGTGATCAGCGGAGCCATAGCGACACTGCCTCGACGTTTGACCCCACCACCTCTCGTCTTGGGTATCAGCAGAACGTAGAACCCGGCCACACCTCTGGCCCTCACCCTCGACCGACACGGCGAGGACGGACGCTCCGCGCGCGCTCTCCTGCCGCAGCGTCCGCTGGTTCTTTGCTCTCCTGACGAAATGTGCTCTTGACTAACCCAACTCCCGACGCCCCGGCCTACCCAAGCCGGCGCTCTCTCCGCACCCCACCCTCACAACCCGACAACACCCCCTACCCTCGCCGCCGCGACCTCCGCGAACCCTCCAGCAACCCCGAACCAGTACGACGTCGAGACCTCCGGACTCCGTCAACTCCGGACACCACCGGACTCGACGAGCTCGAAACCACCGCCGTCGCGGCCCCCCTGGTGGCCGCGCTGGCCCTGCCGCAGGTCAGCACCCCGGCCGTCGACCGGCCATCCAACAACCGCCCCGAACCCACAGCACAGCCGCTGCCGCTGCCGCTGCCGCTCCCACAAACGCGTCCCCTTCGCCGCGCCGCCACAGCAGTGCGCCGTGTCCATGCGAGCATCGCGATGACTTTCATCGGGCTACTCGCGGTCACGATCGCGATCCCTGCTGCGGCGGCCCCTGGCGCGAATGGGCCCCTGCCGACGTCGTCCGGGTGGGACACGCAGACGCTGGTCGCAAACGGCGCAGCCGTTGCCGTGCAGCGCGACGGGTACTCCGTGACAGAAGCACCCCCGCCCCCGCCGCCGCCTGTTGTGGTGCCCGCGGCGTCGAATGTGTTCGCACGAACGGCGGATACCTTCACCAACAACCCGCTGTCGCCCATCCAGTGGCCCTTCACCACCGGAGTGCCGATCAGCGACGGGTTCGGCCCCCGTGCGGCCCCTTGCGGCGGCTGCTCCAGCTACCACAAGGGCTTGGACATGAACCCGGGGCAAGGCACCCCGATACAAGTGGTCGCAGAAGGAGTTGTGACTGTTGCGCAGTCCACCGATAACGGAGGGCTGGGGGTCTATGCCGAGATCGAGCACGTCATCGATGGGCAGAGGATCACGAGCGTGTACGGGCACATGCTCGAAGGCTCCCTCCAGCTGACCGAAGGCCAGATCGTGACTGTCGGACAGCAGGTCGGGAACGTCGGCAACACGGGAACCAGTACGGGGGCTCACCTCCACTTTGAGATCCACGTCGACGGGTCACCAATCGATCCCTACGCGTGGATGAGCGCCCACGTGCTGCCATGACCTGGGCCCTGAACGCCCGCACTCGTCTCCTCGCGGTGGTCCTGACCGCGTCCGCGATTGTGGGCGGCGGCATGGCCGCGCCCACGGCCGCGGCGGAGTATCCGAGCTGGGAGGACGTCCTCGCGGCACAAGCGAACGAAACGACGAAACAAGCCGAGATCGGGAACCTCCAGAGCCTGATCTCCAATTTGAGTGCTGAAGTCGTCTCCGCCCAGGAACGCTCCGCCCAGCTCGGCGCCGACTACGAAATAGCCCAGGAACGCTTCGACACGGCACTATTCCGATCCGACGAGTTAAGAGCTCAAGCCGTCGCTGCGCAGGCGACCGCGGACGCGTCCGCGCAGCAGGCCGGCCGGTTCGCAGCCCTTCTCTCACGGTCCGGTGGCGGCGGGCTGTCGATGACGTTACTTTTGAGCGAATCCGGCGACGCCGACAGCCTGCTGTACCAGCTGGGCACGATGAGCAAGATCACCGAATCGTCCTCGCAGGTGTATCGACAAGCCGCCCAAGACACGAACACCGCCGCAGCCCTTACCGATCAAGCCGACGTTGCCGCGGGAGAGCTGGAATCACTCGCAAGAGAAGCCGCCCGAGTCAGAGACGAAGCAATAGCGGCTCAACAAGCCGTGGAAGACGCCCTCGAAGCTCAGCAAGCCAACCAAGCCGACCTCGAGGCACAGTTGGCGGTCCTGACGGAAAACAGGACCGCCACCGAGGCCGACTACAACGCCGGTGTCGCCGCTCGAGCGGCCGCGGAGGCCGCCGCGGCCGCGGAGGCCGCCGCGGCCGCGGCACGTGCCGCTGCCGCAGCCGCGGCCGCAGAAGCCGCAGCGGGGGCGGGCCAGCCGGTAGCGGGCACGTCGGGATGGTCCAGTCCCTTCCCGGGCGCGTTCTCCACTGACGAATACGGGATGCGTGTGAATCCCGTCGACGGCGGCTACCGTCTCCATGCCGGGCTGGATCTCGCCTACAACGGTGGGACCTGCGGGGCGCCGGTCTATGCCGCAGCTGCCGGTGAAGTGACCTTTGCCGGCCCCAATGGTGGCTTGGGTAACAACGTTCAGGTCGGGCACGGCGGCGGTGTGACCACCAGCTACGCCCACAACACCAGCCTCGTCGTCGGTCGAGGCGAATCTGTCGCAGCCGGCCAGATCCTCGCCTACGCCGGCACGACCGGGAACTCCACCGGATGCCATCTCCACTTCGAGACCCGTGTGGGCGGGAACCCGCAAGACCCTCGCGCATTCATGGCTGACCGAGGAGTGGGATTCGGATGAAACGCTGCATAAGACTGCTTCTCACGGCCGGCATCCTCGCTCTCGGAATCTTCCTTGTCACCCTCCCCGCTCAAATCGCACACGCGCACATCCCGACGCTGTCCACCTCTGCAGCGCAGTCCGTGCAGAAGCCCAGCAGCAACCGCACCCCGACCGTGCCGCCCCAGCCGGAACCAGCGATACCGGACAGCGTTGCCGATGACGTTGCCTGGCTGACAGGCGTCGTGATCTCCCTGCCGGTGCTCGCGGTGCTACTCGCCGTACTCGTCTCCACCACCCGGCAGCGCCGAGACCGTCGACCCGTCAAACGACCAGGACAAAGCTATTGAAATCCCGTATTCGCACCATCCTCGCCTTCACCACAGTCGTGCTAGCGGGCACCACACTGGTCGCCTGCAGCTCCGAAACCAGCCCCCGCGCAGAACCAGCCATCGAGTTCGAGCACACCCACGGTTTGGGCTACGACTCCAAAACCGGAATCGTCTTCGCCGCCACACACACCGGCGTGTGGAAACTGCCCACTGACCGGCTTCCTTCATCGTTCGGCTCAGGAAGCCTCGTCAGCACCCCGAACGACGCTCCGGTCCTCATCGAGGATCGTCAGCAAGACACGATGGGCTTCTTCGTGACCGACACGGGCACCCTCCTCGGCTCCGGACATCCCGACCCGGCCGATCCAACCGCTCCCGCCAACCTCGGCCTAATCACAAGCGACGACGCAGCCAAGACGTGGTCCGCCGTGTCCCTCTACGGCGAGGTCGACTTCCACGACATCGCCGCGACCACGGCCGCTTCGGGTGCTTTGCGCGTCTACGGGTACGACGCCACCCGGGCCACGATCCTCATTAGCGATGACAACGGAACCACCTGGTCGGACGGTGCCGCTTTGGAGCTGCGCGACATGACCACCGACCCAAGCAACCCCGACCGCATCTACGCCACAACAGCAGCTGGCCTTCAGGTCAGTGACGACGTTGCACGCTCTTTCACCCCGGTCGCCGATGCACCCGCGCTGGTCCTCATCGACGCCACCGACACCGGCTACGTCGGCATCGACACCGCAGGAGCCATCTGGATCAACGACGGGACCGGATGGGTGCAAGGCGCAACTATCACCGGCAGCGCGCAGGCCCTCGACTATGTCGGAGGCTCCGAACCGTGGCTGCTCATCAGTGACGATCGTGGAGTGGTCGCCACTGCCGATTTCGGAGCTACCACCGTTCCCCTCATGGAGGTGCCGTGACGGACTAACTAAGATTCGACGGCCGTCCATAAAGCCAACTGCTCGTCCGGCGTACGGTCAGAAAAGTAGCCTCAATCAGCCCAATCGGAGGAGATCTAATGTCTGTTATCGAAGAAATGCTGAACACCTACCCGCGCGATCTCGGCGCCATCGACAAAGAAAAACTCGCCGCCTGTATCGCTGCCTGTCTGGAGTGCTCCCAGTCGTGTACCGCCTGCGCCGACGCGTGCCTGAGTGAAGAGATGGTGAGCGAACTCACCTCCTGTATCCGCACCAATCTCGACTGCGCTGATGTCTGCGCGACCACCACCGCAGTCCTTTCCCGGAACACCGGCTCCAACGAAGCCACCATCCGAGCCGTTGTCGAAGCGTGCCGTGCTGCGTGCGAAAGCTGTGCGGGTGAGTGCGAGAAGCACGCCCACATGCATGAGCATTGCCGGATCTGCGCCGAAGCATGTCGGCGCTGTGAGCAGGCATGCACCGATCTCCTCGCGACCCTCTAAACAGCCCCACCACACCGACGTGGAGTGCGGCCGTCAGACAGCGTCACGCTGAACTGATCAGCGCGCTGGATCACGCTCCGCCCAGCAGCCGTCGCGACGCTGTCCACTGGTGCGCGTCCGACCTCGCTGCTGACCTAGATGAGGGGAGGATCGCTTCCGAACAAGCGGAAGCGATCCTCACTCAACTCATCAGAATCAGTCAGACGGTCACGAACGCACCAGTCGAGCGATCGCGTCCGAGGCCTCCTTGATTTTCGCTTCGCCTTCCGGTCCACCCAGCTGCACCGCGTCCACAACGCAGTGCTTCAGGTGGTCATTCAGCAGCCCCAGGGCCACGCTCTCCAACGCCGAGGTCAGAGCCGAAATCTGCGTCAGAATGTCGATGCAGTACTTCTCCTCATCGACCATGCGGGCGACACCTCGGGCTTGGCCCTCGATGCGCTTCAGCCGCGCGAGGTACTTCTCTTTATCGGTGATGTAGCCGTGATGCGCGGAGACGACGTCGGTCATCGTGTTCTTCTTCCTGATAGCCCGATCACCGGGACGCGGCGTCTGACATGCGGGCGGTGGGGGTGGAGCGGTCCAAAGCTGCGCGGATGCTCGTCTCGGGGTCCAGCTGCAGCCGGCGCAGGAGCTGAGCGTTCACTGCCACCACGATCGTAGACAACGACATCAAGATCGCACCCACCGACATCGGAAGGACGAACCCAATCGGAGCCAGAACCCCAGCCGCCAGTGGAACGGAGATCAGGTTGTAGCCTGCCGCCCACCACAGGTTCTGCTTCATCTTCCGGTAGCTGGCCCTCGATAGTTCGATGACGCTGAGCACCGAGCGGGGGTCGTCGCTGGCCAGGATCACCCCTGCGGAGGCGATCGCGACGTCGGTGCCGGCGCCGATCGCGATTCCGACATCTGCCTGTGCCAGTGCGGGAGCGTCATTGACGCCATCACCGACCATCGCGACCCGCCGGCCCTCTGCCTGCAGCTCCTTCACTTTGCTCGACTTGTCCTCCGGGCGCACCCCAGCGAAGTACCGGTCGATACCTAACTCCGCGGCGACTGAGTGAGCGACCGCCTCGGCATCACCGGTGATCATCACCACCTGGATGCCTTGCGCGCGAAGGGCGTCGATCGCCTGCCGGGACTCTTCCCGGACTTCGTCAGCGAGCTTGAGGGCACCAACGACCTGGCCGTCGACCAGGACGTGCAGGATGATCGCCCCGTCCTCTCGCCACGCATCCGCAACGCCGAGCTCCACCTGGTGCTCCTGCTCCAGCAGGTGCGGGCCACCCACCTGCACCCGGACCCCGGTGACGGTCGCGGTCACCCCAACAGCGGGTGAGGACGCGAAATCAGAGGCCGCCTCAACGGAAAGGTTTCGTGCTCGAGCAGCTGCGATGATGGCTCGAGCCAGCGGGTGCTCCGAATCCGCCTCGGCTGCCGCCGCCAGTGCCAGCACCTCCTCATCGGTTCGGCCCGGGGTCGCTTCGATCGCGGTGACGGTGGGTTCACCTTTGGTGAGTGTCCCGGTCTTGTCGAACAGCAAAGTGTTGACGGTGCGCATGCTCTCCAACGCCAGACGGTCCTTGATCAGCACCCCGCCTCGAGCGGCGCGCTCGGTAGCGATGGACACCACCAGAGGAATCGCCAGGCCGAGAGCGTGCGGGCAGGCGATGACGAGCACCGTGATGGTGCGGACAACTGCTTCGTCGGGAAGGCCGATCGCCGTCCACACCACCGCGGTGATGATGCCGGCGCCGAGTGCGAACCAGAACAACCAACCGGCTGCGATGTCCGCTATGCGCTGCGCGCGAGAGGAGGAGTTCTGAGCGTCTGTGACCAAACGCTGGATACCGGCCAGAGCGGTATCCGCGCCAACCGCAGTGATCTCGACCCGCAGCCCGGAATCCGTTGCGACAGTACCGGCGACAACCAGCTGCCCCTCACCCTTGCGGACCGGCCGGGATTCACCGGTGATCATCGACTCGTCCATGCTCGCGGACCCGGAAACAATGCGGCCATCTGCCGGCACCCGACCACCGGGTCGAACAACGACCACGTCACCAAGCACCAGGTCTGCCGGCGAGACCAAAACAATGTTGTCTCCGTCGACGCGTTCGGCCTCATCTGGCAGCAACGCGGCGAGTGAATCGAGAGCGGAGGTCGTCTGAGCCAGGGACCGCATCTCGATCCAGTGCCCGAGAAGCATGATCACGATCAGCAGGGCCAGTTCCCACCAGAAGTCCAGTTCGTGGTCGACCAGGCCCAGTGTCGCACCCCAGGACGCAAAGAACGCCACCGTGATCGCCAGTGCGATCAGCAGCATCATCCCGGGCTTGAGAGCACGCAGTTCGCTCACCGCGCCCGTGAGGAAGGGGCGGCCACCCCAGACGTACATCACCGTTCCAAGAACGGGCGAGATCCAACCAACCCACGCCGCGTCCGGAAGAGAGTAGCCAAGAATCATCGCGAACATCGGCGAGAACACCACCACCGGTATCGCGATGACCAGCATGATCCAGAACAACCGCCGGAACTGCCCTACGTGACCCGAATGACCCGAATGACCGGAACCGTCGCCATGGCCCGCGTGCTCATCCGCCATCCCGTGTCCGGCGTGAGGATCTGCTGTCACCGCGGGGGTCGGCTCGGCTGTGGTTGCTGGGTGCTGATGTCCTGTGTGGTTATCCATGAAGTCTCCTGCCCATCCCAATTATACCCCCTAGGGGTACACACTGTAAGTGTCTTTGCCTTGTTCGTATTCCCGGCTACGCCGTCGACGGCGGCCTTAAGAATCGCCGCTCGATCCGGACACGCAACCTCGCGGCCGGGCCACGTCAAGGCGGTCGATCTTCTTCAGGTAGGAGATGAGGATGCCGACGAGTGCGGCTTCAAGGCCCTTCGCGGAGGCCGATCAGGTAGTTGGCGAGCATCAGGGTTGCAGGGCTCCGGTCGAGAGGGCGATGAGCAGGGCGGTGCCGAGCACGATTCGGTAGACCACGAACGGCAGGAAGCTGTGTCGGGAGATGTAGCGCATGAAGAACGCCACGATCAGCAGCCCGACCAGGAATGCGACCACGGTGGCGATTGCCGTTTCGCCGAGTGTGAAGGCCTCGGGCGGGCAGGCGCCGGAGCAGTGCTGGGTGATGACTTTGAACAATTCGTAGAGTCCACTCCCGAGCACTGCGGGGATGGCTAGCAGAAATGAGTAGCGGGCGGCGGCCTTGCGTTCGTAGCCGAGGAACAGACCGGCTGTGATGGTGCCGCCTGATCGAGAGACACCGGGGATGAGGGCCAGGGCCTGGGCGAATCCGAACACGACGGCGTGCGGCACCGTCAGCTCGCGGAGGCGTCGCCACTTGACGCCGACCGTGTCGGCGATGCCGAGCAGGATGCCGAACACGATCAGCGTGATCGCGACGATCCAGAGCGACCGCAGGACCGATTCGATCGCGGACTGGAAGGCGATGCCAAGCACGATGATGGGGAGGGAGCCGAGGATGATGAACCAGCCGAGCCGGGCATTAGGGTCGGATCGGGGGAGTCGGCCGGTGAGCGACCCGGCCCAGTGGCTGATGATACGGGTCATGTCCCGCCAGAAGTAGACGATCACCGCCGCTTCGGTGCCGAGTTGCGTGATGGCCGTGAACGCAGCACCAGGGTCGGTTCCTGTGCCGAGGAGTTCGCCGACGATCCTGACGTGCGCGCTTGAGGAGATCGGCAGGAACTCAGTGAGCCCTTGCACCAGGCCCAGGACGATGGCGTTGATCACGGTCATGCAGAGGTTCCTCCGGAGGGCGCGGCGAAGCGCAATGGGGGTGGGTGACCGGATCACGTTATCTGCGGGGCTGCGCCGAACCGGCGAGCCTGTGAGGTCTCTCAGACGAGGGTTTGCGAGTTCTCGCGGATGGGGAGCGTCATGGTCACGATCAATCCGGTGGGGTTCGCGTTCGCCAGCGTGACTGTTCCGCCGGCTGCGGCCGCGGCCGCAGCGACGATGGCCAGGCCCAGGCCAGAGCCGTGGGTAGTGCCGCGGGATTCGTCCTGCTGGGAGAAGCGGTCGAAAGCGTGGGGCAGGAATTCGGGGGAGATGCCAGGGCCGTCGTCGGTGACGATGGTGATGACCTGGGACTGCCGCTCAGTGATGGTGACGTCGATGTGTCCGTGGCCGGCCACGGCTCGGAGAGAATTGGAGAGCAGATTGTCGAGCACCCGGCCGAAGAGCAATTCCGACATCGCGACCTCCGCGCCCGAGGTGTTTGCGGGGACGGTCAGTTCGATTTCGACGGGGTCGCTCATCGCGCGGAGGCGGGCTCGGTCGATTGCTTCGCCGGCCTCTTCGACCACGGCGTAGACGGTTGCCGGGGTCGTCGGACGGCCGGCATCCAATCGTGACAGTTCGAGGAGACTGCCGACGAGTTGCGTCAGACGTGCGGTAGCCCTCTGGGCGGCGTGGATGTCGGCGTCGAACGTCTCGCTGTCCCTGCCGCGAAAAAGTTCGAGCTGCGCTTGGAGCACTGCGAGAGGAGTGCGGAGCTCGTGGCTTGCATCCGAGACCATCTGGCGTTCGCGGGCCGCGGAGGCACGGAGGTCCCCGATGAGCTGGTTGAGCGTGGTCGCGAGATCGGTGATCTCGTCTTTCGCGGTTCCGACGGGCAACAGCTCGTCGGAACCGGACGCGACGATCGCGTCTGCGCTGCGGCGCAACTGGGTGACAGGTCGCAGCGCAGCGCCGGTGAGCAGCCACGAGACGCCGCCGAAGATGAGGGTGAGTGCGCTGAGCCCGATCACCAGCCCGGTGGTGAGGTCGGCGAGCACCAGTTCCGACGAGTCCTGGTTTCGGGCGGAGATGATGGTCCAGTCGCCCGTGCCGTTCTCCACGATCTCTACTGCAACGAGGTAGGTCGACCCGCCGGCCGTGATCTCCTGCGGCCCCGGGTTGGCCAGGTCGATCGACGCGAGCTGCGCTGTGACGGCGGCGGGAAGGGTCGACGTCTGGGTGGTGCCGGTCGGATCGATGACGGCCAGCAGCTGGCCCTCTCCGGGGTTGTCGACGGAGTCGTTCGGTTCTTGTTGGATAGCGGTCTCGAATGGAGCGGCATCGCTTTTGAGTACTTCGAAGAGGGCGTCGGAGAGGATGCCCTCCACCTGATGCCGCACGACGAGTCCGACGCCGCCGAAGAACAATCCGGCGAGCAGGAGGGTGCCGATCGTAATCCGTGCGCGTATCGAGAGGCGGCTGAGGGGTCGCATCAGTCGCGTGCCAGTTCGAAGCCAACTCCGCGGACGGTGAGGAGGCTGACACCGGTCTCGAATGGTTCGAGCTTGCGGCGGAGATAGCTGATGTACTGGTCGACGATGTTCGGGTCGGCGTGCAGCACCGTGCCCCAGATCTCGAGCAGGATCGCGTCACGGCGTACGGTCTCGTCGGCGTGCTGCGCGAGGAACCGGAGCAGCGCGAACTCCTTCGGACTGAGCGAGATGATCGTGCCCGCCGCGTGGACGAGGTGGTCGTGGCTGTCGATTACGAGCTGACCGATCTCGATGCGGGGGCTCGTGGCCAGGCTCTCGCGCCGGCGGAGCGCGCGAAGGCGGGCGGCTAGCTCGCTGAACGCGAAGGGTTTGATCAGGTAGTCGTCGGCGCCGGCGTCCAGGCCCCGCACCCGGTCATTCACGTCGTCGCGGGCCGTGAGCATCAGGATGATCAACCCCGGCTCGGCATCCCGAAGTCGGCGGCATAGCTCGAAACCCGACATTCCCGGCAGCATCACGTCGAGCACGGCGATCGAGAAGTCTTCTGATTGCGCCCGGATGAGACCGGCGGTGCCGTCTTCGACCCAGTCGGCCTGGTAGCCCTCGTCGGCCAGGCCGCGGGCGAGTAGCGGTCCGAGTTCCGTGTCGTCTTCGACGATCAGGACTCGGACCGGGCGATCGGAGGGTGCGGCCATGCGGCAATTCTCCTGGTACCGGGCGGTTGCGTCTGCCGTCTGAACGAATCTTCATGATCGAAGCCCCCATTTCTCAGAAGCTCGGCGACAGCTCTCAGTACCGTCTGAATCCGCACAGGCAACACGCGATCGACAACGAAGGAGGCCGAGGATGCGAATTCTGGCCGTCGAAGACGATCAGCGCATCGTCGACATCCTCCGACGGGCGCTGACCGAATCGGGCTACCCGGTCGACATTCGGATGACCGCTCCGGATGCGTTGTTCGCGTTCGAGACGGACGTGTACGACCTCGTGA
>NZ_JBYSYO010000015.1:0-83599 GCF_058783455.1 Herbiconiux sp. FW305-C-125
CTGCACCGTCACCAAATACCCCCAGCTGACGCCCCATCGTGGGCATCTGGTGACGCGAGTGCGCGCGGACGGCCATCGCGCGCCGAAGCTGCTGCCGTGGGTACCTGGTGACGCGGCTCGACCACGGATCGTGGGTATCTGGTGACACAGACGCGCGGGCGCCTGCCGATCGTTCAATGTCACCAAAGACCCCCGCGAAAACCGTGGGTACTTGGTGACAGTCGAGGGGTGTTCAGTGACGGCCCCGTGGATAAGTCGTGACGTCACCGTGGGTAATTGGTAACAACCGATGCCGGACCAACGCACCCCGATCGCTGAAATGGTGCGGATGTCGGGCCAGTTTCGTTACTCCTGCTGTAGTTCTACAACTGGCCCTACCCTTAGAAGACTTGACGACCCGACACAACCATAGAGCGCTACGCAGCCTGCTCCGAGTTCCAAACTCGAAATACCTACATTCGACACTCAGACCTCCGGGGCGAGAGGACGCCCTCACGCGCAATCCGCCAGATGCCCGCCGAAGGCAACTTCCGGGCCCTTGCCTTGCACCAGGTCCTGCGTCGCGCGGCTCGCCGAGCACCTCTCGAAGGGCTCACGGCCCCGCTGAGGGCGCGTCCCATGAATCGGCGGGTGGGTAAATGGTGACAACGGAGCGTTGGCAATTGGTGACGGGATACGCCGTGGGTATCTGGTGACGTCACCGTCGGCTTCGCATTGGGCTTGCCGAGCGCTAAAGGAGCTCCACTCTGCGCTTCGTCGGCGGAATGTGCGGGCGCGACGGGCGCAGCACTAGAAACTCTGGAGTCACCTCGACGTTCAACTCGGGATAGACCAGCTTCACCTCGTGCAGGTTCTTGATGAAGGCCGCCTTGAATTGACGAATCGACCCGTACTGGCCGCCGAACTGGTCATTCAGCTCCGTCCAGCGAATCTTCGCCGGACGGGTCAGGGTGAACACGCGGTACGTCGCCCAAAGATAGATATCGAGCCGCATCGGCGAGGAGCCTAACGCCCGCATCGCCTCCAGATGCACCGGAACCGGCGCATCGACGATCGACCGGTAGAACGACTCCGACAAGGTCACCGATGAGGACCACAAACCCTTGTTCTCGTCGCCGACCTCCTTCGAGAACCACAACTGGACCGTGTCAGCGATCTGGAAGTACTTCGTCATCTCGCCGCGGCCGTTCTCGTTCATCGCCAGACCACGCACGAACAGCTGCGAACCGAACAAGCGCTGCAGCTGCTCAGTGAGCCGCTTTGCATCGCGGCCCCCCTTGGCCAGCCCGATCTTCTGCATGAACGTATTCATGCTCGAGCCCAGCTGCAGCACCGGGCTCTGCGTACGGACCGCCTCCGTTGCGATCCAGGTGAGCGCATGCCTCGGCAACAACCCGTACGCGAAACCCTCGTACTTCGAACCGTCCGGATTCGACAGGAGAGCAGGACGCATCGTCAGTTCGACGTCGCCGTTCTTCCGAGTCCAATACGGCACATTGCCCGGGTCACGGTACGGCAGGGACACCTGCGCCCAGACCCGGGCGCTGTAACCCACGAGAGGATTGCTGTCATCGTGCTCCTGAGCTGCCGCGAAATTCAGAGCCTTCAGGCGGTCGCGTGGAACTCGAGGGAGCACTGGTTCGACGGCGCTCACGACGGATCCGCCTTCTGAGCCCCACTCCCCCACGTGGTTCGAATGGCCGTCTCAACCGCAGCGCGCAAGCTGATGCCCTCCCGGGCCACAACCTCGTCCAGCAGCTCGCGGTAATCAAGCGATACTCGAGTGTTCAACTGAACGGCGACATCACGCTTCTTCGGGGGCCTGTTGTCGATCGCCGTCATCGTTCCTCCACAAGAGTTGATAGCTCGCTAGCGTGCTATCAATCCTGGAGGCCATCACCTCATCGGGCCGGATTCAGCCCCGGCGTGTCGAGACTAGATGCGGACCAGGAAGTCCATGTTGGACGGTCAACCTCACAACAGCGCCGCGCGTCCCGGCTGCGCCAGTGTGCGTGGATGCGTAAGAAGCGTCGAGGTTGCCGCTCCCCCGAGGGCGTAGTGATGTTCGCCCGGACGAACGTGCCGACCACTCTCGCTACCCCGTGGGCCCAACGGTCGAGCCGATCACCGAACAGCGCTGCAGCTCGTCCAGGCCGGCGTGCTGCAGGTCGAGCTGATCGCAGTCGTGGCGTAAGGCGCGCGTGCTATCGCCAGATGAAGTGCGTGCCTCCGCCGAAGAAGCTCACGATAAGCGCCACAACCCCGCCAAGAAGCACCGGTACAAATGTTGGTATCCCCGGTGAAAAGTAGAGCAGGGCCAGCGACACAAGAAGTCCTCCGACGCTGATTATGAAAGGCACCACCTTGTCGTAGACGGTGAGTGCGACTGGTACGAATGTGAATACGACGGCTGTCACGGCCTCAAGGCCATCCTTTGCTTGCTCCAGATCCCTATCCCCATCAGGCAAACTCGTTAATACGAGCGCAAGTACAACTGCGATGGCAATCCCCGCAGCCCCCAGACCTAGTCGGATTAGAAATAACGTCGGGTGTGCGTCACGGTAGAGCTGCTGCTGATTCATAGATATGTTCCCCCGGTAAGTCGCCTCAGGCTCCTTTGGCGGAGCCGCTGCGCGGCCTGACCGATCGAATTTTTTCGTCTGTCTGGCCACTCCACGATAGTTCGCTCCCTGGCCTTCGTTCCGGGCTTTCGCGGCATATCCTCGCTGCGCTCCGGTATTCCACGACCCGGCACTACGGCCCGTCCGCTCTCAATCGCTGCGCTTGCCAGACAGGCAAAAAAATCAGTTGAGGGAGAGAGAACCCAATGACTACCAACACCGCCACCGTCAGCACCCAGCAGGGCACCGTCGAGCACATCGACCCGAACGTGATCGTTGTCGAGGCGAATGTGCGCACCGACGCGAAATTGCCCGCCGAGTTCCTGGCGAGCATCAAGCAGAACGGCGTGCTGACGCCGATCCTTGCCCGCCGAGACGAGCAGGGCAACGTGATCGTGCGAGCCGGTCAGCGGCGCACCCTCGCCGCGCGTGAGGTCGGGCTGGCGAGCATCCCCGCGTACATCGTCGACGCCGACGAAAAGACCGTGGATCGCATCGTGCAGCAGATGGCCGAGAACGAGCACCGCGAGGCCGTCACCGACGCCGACCGGGTGGCCGCGTACCAGCAACTCGCCTTCGAAGGGCTTACCCCCACGGTGATCGCCAAGCGGCTCAACACCAAGCCTGCGACCGTGAAAGCGGGAATCGCGGTCGCGGAGAATGCCGCCGCCGCATCCGCCATCGTGTCGCACTCGCTCACTCTCGACCAGGCGGCGACGCTGATCGAGTTCGAGGGCGACGAGGACACCGTGGCCGAGCTGATCGAGGTGGCCACCACCGAACCCGGCCAGTTCGCCCACACCGCCCAGCGGGCGCGTGACGAGAAGGCCAGGGCCGAGCGGAAGGCTGCGGTCGAGGCGGAGCACGCCGAGCGCGGGTACGTCATCCTCGACCGGGAGCGTGGCTACTACGAGAACGACTACACGCTCGTGCGCGACCTGGTGACCGCTGAGGGCAGCCGCCCGAGTCAGGAGCAGATCGACGCCGCCGAAGGGCGCGCCGTGTACGTGGCGACCTACTTCGGCGGGCAGGTGCGCCCGGTCTACTACCTGGCTGACCCCAAGGCGGCAGGATTCCGGAAGGACAGCGGGAGCGGCGCGAACAGCGGACCGATGACCGACGAGCAGAAGGCTGAGCGGAAGACCCTGATCGCCAACAACAAGGCATGGGCCAGCGCCGAAACCGTGCGCCGGGAGTGGCTGGCCACCTTCCTTTCCCGCAAGACCCTGCCGAAGGATGCCGCACAGTTCATCGCCCAGGGCCTCACTATCCACGGTCCCACGGTCGGCAGCGCGTCCCGCGACGGCAACGCCCTGGCGCATGAACTGATGGGGTTGGAGCGCGGCGGCTACTACGACCGCGACAAGCTCTCCGGCCTGGTCGAGGCCACCCCGAGCAAGGCGCAGCACGTCGCCCTTGCCGTGGTGCTCGGCGGCATCGAGGCCAGCACGTCGAAGATGAGCTGGCGGAACCCGGGCACTCGTGATGCGCTCTACCTCAACCAGATCGCTGCCTGGGGCTACAGCCTGAGCGAGGTTGAGCAGATCATCACCGAGCACGAGAAGAACCGTGTCGCCGCCCGCGCTGAGCAGGCCGCGAAGGGTGACGCCCAGCCGGTCGAGGCCGAGCCGGTCGACCAGGACGACACCAGCGACGACTTCGACGAGTCCGAGGAGTAGCAAGCTCCCGGCGTGGCAGTCTTCCCCCGCTGTCACGCCGGGCCACTCCCCCGGCCCCGGCACGGAGGCCGGACCCTTCTTCCGATATCGGAACACTTTCACTCTGATATCAAAACGAAAGCAGATCGACACGGAGCTGCAGGAGGAACGCCGGCGCGGCCGGCGTACTGCGCTGACCGATCGGAGCCGCCGCCGGCGGCGCTGCCTATTAGAGATTTTCCGTCTGTCTGGCCACTTCACGATAGTTCGCTCCCGACCCTTCGTGCCCACCAATTAGGACGCGCCCTCACGGGCTTATTTCGCCCGAATTGGCGTGCACTGCGGGCCGTGCGCTCTCAATCGCTGCGCTTGCCAGACAGGCAAAAGATCGGTTGAGGGAGAGAACTCCATGAGCACAACCCTTGAGAACATCGTGCGCGGCCAGATGGTCGCCTATCTCGTCGGGCGGGTCATCACCTGCCCCGTCACCGGAGCCGTGCTCGACGCGCGGACGTGCGTGGCATTCACCGACGCCGACGGCGATCCGGCCTACGTCGTATCCCCCGAAGCGTGGGCGGCGATCAAGACCACCGCGAAAGCTCGCGCCTACTTCGAGGACACCCGCGGATTCACCCTCCCCGAGAACGAGAAGCCGTCGTGCTGATCCTGACAACACCAAACGGCGACACCATCACCGCCGCGACCGACGTCGAGCTGGCATCGAAATGGCTCGCCAAGCAGTACGGGACTGACTGGGCAACCGGCCTGATCCCATTCGACGAGCACGACGCCATGTTTTCCGCCATCGAGGAGCTCGACCTGATGCGCTCCGGCGTGATCGACGGATACGCCGTCACCGAACCCACCACATCTGACCACCGAGGAGAGACACCATGACCACCACCGACACAGCCAGTTACCGGGGCATCCTTATCGGCGTCGACCAGCTGCAGCAGGTCGCCGTGCCCGCCGAGAAGACGTGGAAGGCAATCCAGATCGCGATCAGCGCCCGGAACTTCGACGTCGTGCGCTGCCGCGACGGCATCGACCTGTACGTGGACGACGAGGGGGCGATCAACGGGGCACCGTTCAATCTCCCGCTGACGATCATCGCCCACGCACTCGGCCACCCCGCCGCCCTGTTCGGCTCCGCACTGGCGCTCACCGCCGACAACGAGGGCGACACCCGAGGACTCAGCGACGCACAGGCCAAGGCCGTCACCGACGCGATCGAGCAGAAGCCCTCCCCCGAGGTCGTCGACGCCGTGGTGGCCACGCTCAACGTGCATCTGGCATTCCTGCCCATCATCGCCATGCTCCGGTCGCTCTGACCCGCCCAGGTGCGGGGCCGCCACGGAGGCCGGCCCCGCACCATCCACCCACACACCCCGAGCCTCAAGGAGGGCACCATGAGCAACGAACTCTCACCCATCCCGCTCCCGCCGAAGGTCGCGGCCGCCGTCGATTTCATCCAGGCCCAGTGCATCCGCGAAGAATGGCTCGACGCCGCCGACCTTCCCGACCAGGCCACCACATACCGGTACGTCACGGATTCCTGCTACCTGCCCGAGCGCGGAACGGGGTACGGCAAGCCCGGCGCCGGAGAATTCGAGGACCACGGCGACGAGGCCGCTCACGCCTACCTCATCGTGCTCGCCTGGGAGCGTGTGGAGTGGGATCGACGCAACAACCCCACGGACGAACACGCGGGCGAGCTGACCCAGGACGAGACGCAAGAGGCCGAAGCCCAGGTGCAAAAGCGCACCAGGAACCTGCTCTGCCCCTCGACAGGCAGGCCACACCGGCTCGGCGGGACCGTACTCGCCCCGGTCTGCCTCGATTGCGAGGTGTCCGACTAGCGCCACTCCCCCACTAAGCACCACCCCGTCCCGTGCTCTCTCCCACCGGACGGGGTGGCGCTTTGGTGTGCACTAGCTTCAGGACGCGGCCGACGCGGGACGGAGCCCGCGCCGGCGATCGGACGGCCGGCGGACCGGCCGACTGCAAGCACCCACGGGGGGCCCGTTCATTTGCCGTGAAGCCTTCGGCAGCATACGGTCGGCCGGCCTGCGCGCCAGCGCTTTCGCGGCATATCCTCCTCCGCTGCGCTCCGTCCGGTATTCCACGGTCACTGGCACTCCGGCCGTCTCTCCCTAGCGGCGGTAAACCGCCTTCACGGCAAAAAACGTGGAGGGGAGAGAGAAGACACGATGACCAACTACATCATCACCAAAGACGTGGCCAAGCTGATCCGTGCGCAGCTCAAAGCCGCATTCCCCGGCGTGAAGTTCTCCGTTCGCTGCTCCACCGGCACCGCGTCGGCGTGGATCGGTGTCAGTTACGACGACGGCCCGACCTACGACCAGGTGGCGAGAATCGCCCGAACGTTCGAAGGCCGCTCGTTCAACGGCATGACCGACAGCTACGACGACCAGGGAACCGCCCTGATTGCTGGCCAGGGCGAAGACATGCCCGTAGAGGTTCGCTACCTCTGCGACGGCGTGAACATCACCCGCACATTCAGCCCAGCCGCGCACCTCGAGGCGCAGCGCATCATCGCGATCGACAGCAACAAGCGGGATCTCGTCATCTGCGACGACACCGGAAAGCTCATTCAGGGCAACCTCGTCGGCCCCGAAGATGACGTGGCCGTGATCGGCGGCCGCGTGCAGCAGTACCCCTACCTCGACGCGCACATGGCCGTGCACCTCGCCCTCGCAGAGCGGGACCTGACGCCCGCCCGCTGCAAGTAGTTCGAGTGAAGACGCAACACCCAAAGCATCCAAGCCCTACCCTGGTGCGTCGGACCAGCGGAGCCGCCACAGGCGGCACTGAGTCTACCGGTCAGCCTAAAGGTCGGCCCGGACGAAGCTTGCGGTCTGTGCCCTCGAAAGGACGACCCCCGTTGTATACGCGTTCGCGGCGGACGCACTCGTTCTCGATCAGTGTCGCGAGCATTCCTCCGAAGGACACGTCTCCCTCATCCTCGCCTGTCAGCTTGAACATCGTCCGAGCCCGCATCCTGAGCTCCGAGTCGAGCTCGAATGTGACCTTGATTTTATGCCGACGGGGCACTGGAACATCAAACTGCTCCCCCGAGGGCTGCTGTTCAACGACTGGCCGCTGCTCATTAGCCGGACGTTGCAGAATGACGGGTGCAGGCGAGATGCGCGTAAGCTGTTCGACAGCCGAAGCCTGCTCAGACTCGGTCTCGTCGCTCGGCTGGTTGAGCGGCGGCATGGTCACGATCGCTTGCGTGCTCTCATGCTCGGGGTCGGCGGCCACTGCTGGCCGGGAGGCCCTGGTCAGCCCACGCGCCTTTCGCGGTGGCGGAGGCGGGCCGCCAACAAAGCGGGACGCATCATCAGACATTCGCTTCCTCCACTTCTGCCTCTGCCTCGAGCTCGGTCAGCCGGGCCACTAGCTCTTGCGTGATGGCCTGCAAGTCATCAGCAACACTCTTCGAGGACGCTGGTCCCACCCGCTTTGCCGGCTCCCCCTTGCGAAGTGACACCCACCACTTGTCAGCCTTTCGCACCTGCTCATCGAGTTCGTGCACGAGGACCCCCTTGTTCCGCGCTGAGTTTGCCACGGCCTCGGCGTTACGAACGAAGTTGTCGAAGATCGACTTCTTGGCCGCGTCCCGTTCCTCAGAATCCGCGTCATCGCTGACCAGCACCTCGACGATCTGGTCGACGAACTCCTCGCGTACCTTCACGGCCGACGTTGTTGACGAGAACAGAACGATGCCGAGTAGATCGATGTCTGGATTCAGCTGGTAGATGGCGCTAAGGCGGTTGGCTGTCAGAGCTAGGCCCTCGAGACTCGCCCTGTCTGTCTTCACCGGCACCAGGACGTAACGGGCCGCTGCGACCGCGGCGGACTGGATGCTGTCACTGCTGGGAGGACAATCGAGCAAGATGATGTCGTAATCGGCGGCAATAGGTTCCAACGCGCGCGCGACCGATAGGCGGGCATCTCCCCTCTTCGATGCAGACGCCGGCTGCGGTCCGTTGGCGTTCTCGAGCAGGCTGCCGCCCACCACGACATCTAAGTTCGGTCGCACCTCAACCGGATGAAGTCTCTCCCCCATCAGGAGTGCCTTTAGGAGGTTTGCGCCATCATCATCCTTGTTGGTGTTTCGATAGCCCAGATCCAGGCCTGCATTGCCTTGATGATCCAAATCGATTATCAGCGTTCGCCATCCTGATGCCGCCAGGAGACCACCAATGTTCGTGGTGAGGGTCGTCTTGCCGACACCGCCCTTGTTATTGATGACGGCAACGGTTCGCTGCAGGACGCTCCGGTCAATCTCAACCACGGCAAGTCTCCTAAAACAAGTAATGCAAGTATTCATGGTTATTCGGGTAATCCCAGAATAGCAATGAATGCTTGCAATCAAGGTATTTCTCGCAACCCAACCAGGCCAGCTTAGAGGAGCGGTACGGGATATGTGGCGGCCCACGGGTGCTCTAATTGCCAGCAATTAAACCATTGCATGAAATGCAATATATGCAATCGAAACAAGCAACACCTGTAATGCAAGAATACCAGTGATTCATAGTGCTTTGATCGAACCGCACAGCCGCGTTCGAACGCGGAATTGGCTCAGAATGGCCGAATCTCGGGGGCGTGGGCAATTGACCCAGATCAAGGGCAAAAGCGGTTCTGAAGGCCGCCAGAGGCCGCCGAGAGGTGCATCGAAATCGGCGCCCGGGGGAGAATCCGCGGATTCATGCGGTGGAGACGCCACGCCATAATCGAACGTCTGTTCTCCGTTTGGGTAGCATCTAGGGAACATCGCGCAAGAAGTGGGTTAGGTTTCGGGAGTCAGGAACGCGGGTATGAGCTCGTGGATCTCACTCGAGGCGTCTCGTGCCTCACCGGTAGTCGGACAGAGCAGTCCTCATGAAAGCACGGGGGTGCCATGCGATCGAGTGCGGGGAGTGCGGCCGGCACGGAGGCCGGACGCTCGTGGAGCCGCGGCGCGGCACAGTAGGGCTTGACCATTTTTCACCTGTCTGGCCGTTCACCGTAGCTCGCTCCACGCCTACCGTTCCAGGCTTTCGCGGCACATCCACACTCGCTGCGCTCACTCCGGTATTCCACGACCCGGCACTGCGGCGCTCCCGCTCACAAACGATTCCCTCTGCCAGACAGGCTCAAAAAATTGTTGGTGGGGAAGGGGATGGACGTCATGACTGAGACAACCGTGACCGTGTACACGAAGCCGATTTGTGGGCAGTGCATCGGAACGAAACGGCACCTCACAGCGAAAGGCATCCATTACGAAGAGGTCGACGTCACGACCAACCCTGCAGCGCTGGAGTACGTGACCGAAGAACTCGGCTACAGCGCAGCACCCATCGTCGTCGTCGACGACCACAACCACTGGGCCGGCTACCGGCCCGACCTCATCGACAAGCTCGTGTAACCGAACAAAATCGAAGGAGAAGAACTCATGTCAACACGCACCATCACCGGAAACCTGGCCGTCGACGTCGAAGTCGTCCAGGTCGGCAGCATCAACATCACCAAACTCCGAGTCATCGAGAACACGGGGGAGTACCTGGGCGGGAAGTACGTCGAGCACCCCGCCGCCACCACGCATTTCGTCGAGGCAAAGTTCGAACTGGGCGAGAACGCCGCAGCGACTCTCCACAAAGGCGACGCCGTGATCATCGTCGGCCGCGAGCACACCAGCAGTTGGGGACCGGAAGGAAACAAGACCTACGGACGCGTCATCCAGGCCGACCACGTCGGCGTCGATCTCGGACGCCAGGTCGCCCAGGTTCGACGTGTCACCCGCGAAGACAACGGCCAATAGGGGCAAAGCTCCATGACTAACGTTTCAGCAAGCACACTCCCCGGGCTGCCAGATGCAGCCACGATCGGCTGTCGGGAGCCCCGCATGCGGGACTTCCCGCGCATGGCGTGGTGGTCACTCAAAGGCGTCCGATTCAACCCCTTAGCAGTGGCCTCGCCTTTACTCGCAATCGCCGTCACGGGCGTGCTCTTCTGGCTGATCGAGAACGGAAATGCACGCCTGATCCTCGCGGATCTCGTCATCTTGGTAGCCGCCTTCGCGTTGGTCGTTCTTGCCGCGTCAGCGGTGGTGTGGATCGTGTACGCCCTCCGGAGTAGATCGCGTATCTACATGAGTCCGTCGCGGCGGGCCGCCATCGTGATGACGGAGGACAGGCACAACGCCCGGTGGGAGTTGAAGAACCACGTCGTGCAGCATACAGGCGTGGGACTCGGCGCAGCACTTCGCGAGGCGATGGCGGAGCCGATGCAGGCGGCAGCCACAGCGGCGAACGTCGAGCTTTACGGGAACGCAGCCAACGAGAAAGTCCAGAAGCTCTACCTTGACCAGTTCAAATCCTGGGGTCTCAGCCCGCAGGGCAAGAAGGCAGTCGTGTGGAAGCCGGCCGCTGGCTCTATCCCGTTGTCGGCCGAGACTGAAAGGATGCAAGCATGACCGGCTGCATAGAGCTTGACCTGAATGCAGACAACGATGCGCGCAACGCTCGCTACTCCGTGCTCGTGAACGCCTTGGAAGAGTACGCGGCCACGCTCGAGCACCAGGCCGAGAGCGAAGATCAGTCAGACACCTACAACGGCCGCGAACCAGGCGGTGCCATTGCCACTCGCTTTCGCGCTGATGCTGCGGTCGCCCGGCAACTCATGGACGAGACCGAGCAGCAGCTCGACGCCTAGCACCCGCAATCAGCACGCCCCCGGCCCACTCTCTCTCCCGGTCGGGGGCGTTGCTCTGCCCTGGGCGTAGATTGCTGAGGATGAGCGCGAAAACCTCGACGTCACGAGCCAAGAACGCCGCCGGCGCGGCTCGACGAAGCTCCAGAAGGGTCGATGACGACCCGCGCACCATCCGCACCTACGAGGCCCTGACAACCGCCCTGACACGCCTCGTGGTGACGAAACCACTCCACGCCATCACCATCAACGAGCTCGTCGACGCTGCAGGTGTGCACCGCACCACGTTCTACGGGCACTATCCAGACATCTTCGCCTTCGCGGCCGACCTCTGCACCGGCGAGCTCAACCGGCTTACTGTGGCCACCGCCGCCGGCCCGGACCACATTCCCCGCATGCTGGCCTATATCCTGGAGCACCGGCCGTTCTATCGTCTCGTGTTCGGACCCCTCGATGTCGGATTCCGACGCGCTCTCCACGACCAAGCTGCGACGATTGTCAGTCGCCGGGCCGACGGCCGCCTGATGGCCGCATTCCTGGCAGGCGGTCTCTTCGCCATCCTCGAAGAGTGGACCAACAGCGACTCCACCGACGTCGACAGCTACGTCGAAGCCATCGAGACGGCGTTCGCACGGATCAACGAGCCATGACGACGCCCGAGCAGCTGCGCTTGTAGTGGCACGACGGCCCCGGCGTCCGGGTCATCCGCTACAGCGCCCGGCAATGGGGAATCGCTGGCGCTCGCGTGCGCGGCCGCCAGCGACCACCTTCCATGGCGCCCCCGAGGACGAAGCGGAGCAATGAGTAGCCTGCAAAGTGCGGGTGCGGCTGATACGTAGCGTCTCAACTTCGGAGCCGGGGGATCTCGTTTCGTCGGAGGTCGCATCGGTACGGTGATCCAGCGGGCGAGCGAGCCGAGTCTGCGCGTCATCTCGCGCAATCGCTGCGCTTTCACTTGGAGGTTCAAATGGCCGATCCGATGGTACTTGCAGCTCAGCAGTGGCTCAACACAACGTACGGCAGCGTGGCGGGCTACACGCCCTGTGTGGAGGACGGCCTAACGGGTCAGCAGACAATCGATCGAATCATCATGGGTCTGCAACACGAAATGGGCATCAGTCCAGTGGTCGACAGTCTCGGTCCGACGACATGGTCGCTGATGAAGCAATACGGCACGATCAGTGCAACCCACACCACCACGAACCGGACGAAACTGCTGCAGTGCGCCCTCTACTGCAAAGGCTACGACGGTGACGCGATTAGCGGCACCTGGACGGACAACCGCACCGGAGACGCGCTCAAGGCTCTCCAAACCGACATGGGACACACCTCTACGGCCGCGTCAGTAACTCCCAAGCAATTCCGCGCACTACTGAACACTGATGCTTTCGTTCTTCTCCCCACCGGGATCGCGAGCATTCGGACTGCTCAGCAGTGGCTGAACCGCACCTACATTGCCAAGACCAACTACCTGTACTGCCCCACGGATGGGGTTTTCAACCGCAACACCCAGACAGCGTTCGTGATGGCGCTTCAATATGACTTGGGACAGACCGATGCTCAGGCAGACGGCCAGTACGGTCCCGGAACCGCCTCGCAGTTGCAGGCATCTGCGGCTGTGGCTATCCAGATCGGAACGACGGATTCCACCAAGCGGTGGGTTCGGCTGTTCAAGTGCCTGATGCTCTTCAACCAGTCCTCCACGACTTTCGACGGCACATTCACGAGCGCGGACAGCCTTTCAGTCCAGCGCTTTCAGGGCTTCTCAGCGTTCACTTCTGCGGAACTCACAGGCAAAGGTGACTTCCGCACATGGTCGGAGTTTCTCGTCAGCACTGGTGACCCGAACCGCACCGGCACAGCAGCTGACATGGCATCAACGATCACGGTCAATCGAGCCACTTCCCTCGTGGCAGCTGGATACAAGACCGTGGGCCGGTACCTCACCAACTTCCAGGCGCCGGGCGCGCTCGACAAGAACATCAAGCCAGGCGAACTGACCACGATTCTCAATGCTGGACTCTCGATTTTCCCCATATTTGAGGAGGGCGGAGATGAAGCAAGTTGGTTCACCTATAACCAGGGAGTCACGGATGCTGGCCGCGCCCACCAGGCGGCGACCGGCTATGGCTTCCCTGCCGGTACGATCATCTACTTCGCTGTCGACTTCGACGCCATTGACGAGGAAATTGACTTCGGCGACGGCCCCGCGGCGGTGAGCGTCCTCAGCTACTTCCAGGGCGTTCGCAAGGGACTCAACACTCTCGCCTCCCCGTACACAGTCGGTGTATATGGCACGAGGAACGTGTGTGCGCGAGTGTGTGCTCCGGAGGTGGACCTGGCCATCAGCAGCTTCATCGCCGGGCTGTCGACAGGTTGGAGCGGCAACCTAGGGTTCCGGCTCCCGGCCAACTGGGCATTCAACCAGATCCAGAACCTCACAATCGGCACTGGCACCGGTGCGGTAGAAATCGACAAGAATGTGAAGTCTGGCCGCGACAACGGAGTAACCAGCCTCAGTACACCCGTCGACCCCAACAAGGCAATTTTCGATTACGTCGACTGGGTGCAGACCAAAGCACATGACTACCTACAAACGCACACCAGCCCGTTCGGTTACACCGAGAGCTTCCTCACCGCCCAGTACCTGCGATACCCGAAGTTCCAAGGCGAATACTGGACCGGATGGGCAGGCCCGCTCGACTACGACTGGATCAACTGGATGGACGGCCTCGCTGTGCCCCTCCTCCGCAGCTACGTCGAACCCGCCTTCAAAGTCGGAGCCGACATGTACCACCTGGCCGGCGCCATCAACAGCACGATGTTCCTAGGGTCGGTCGAGAGTTCAAAGAACACCTGCACTCTGATGGACATGACCAACTGGGCCGGCGACATCTTGTCGCTGTTCCGTCTAGCCGGCTGGCAGAACACGCGGCCCGGGTACACCTCAACGCTCGCCTGGGCTCGAGCCCTAATCAACGCCAACGAGAACGTGCTCGCCAGCGGTTATGGTCGCGTGGATTTCAGCCAGGACGCCTCCGCCTACAACATAGGAAGAACGATCTGGCTCGCCCCCACCACATCCTTCGCAGCACTGTTCAAATCCACCTACAAGGTCGGTGGTACATTCCCTAACCGGTACAGCTCCTTCTACACGTCGCGCTTCAACTCGACGCAGGCGACCGCTCTCGCCGCCGCCAAGGATCTGTTCTTCAGCACAGTCCCCGCAATCGTCGTCGCTCGAGGTCAGATCGCGAACGACGATACGTTCAATCTCTCCCAATTGACCACTACCGATAAAAATCAGACTGCTCAGGCTTTCGTGGAAGCACTCATCGCGGCCGCTTCATAGGAAACTCAACACCGGGGGGTTATGCTCCCGCTGCGGGAGGCTGTCATGCAAGTAGAGGCAAGTGACTCTGACCAGCCAGAGATGACATGGGCAGGGGGTGCCCCTGAGGAGGTTTCCGTTGTCCCGAAACGGCGCAGCGCGGCCCAGCTCGGAGTGCTTCTCGTCGTACTAATCGCAGTTCTCGTCGCCCTCGCCGCCGGAACGATCGTAGTAATCGTTGGGCTCCTATCGCCGGCCGCAGGATGTGATGCGAATGGCTACTGCCACGATGCACTTCCCCTTGCAACCGTCGAGACCTACACCGGGTACAACTTCCCGGACGGGAGCGAAGTGCTGGATTCGGTCCACGGAACCAACAACGTGACGGGCATCTCAAGCATGACCGCGACGGTTGCGATGCCAGCTGGCAGTGTCACGCCATCCTCATCCGACCCTCTCAGCTCCATTCGCGAGCAGGGAACCGACGACCAAGGCCGCGTAGTCGTGAGTGTATCGACCAGAGACGGCGGCGATGGGTTTCCCGGTTGAACGTTCTCTCCTGTCACGTTTTTGATCCGAAGTGCCATGTGGTTGGTAACGAGAGGCGGAAGATATGGTTACCGACGACGAACTGGATGGGGCGCTAGCAAGGCTCGAAAGCGCTCCCATGTCCCAGCACGTGAGGACTCAGACTGATCGGCTGGTAGAAGCGCTCGAAGATCCCCAGGCCCGGCACCGCATGGAGCGCGAACTCAGTAGGCGACGGCAAAGCCGCCGCTGGCGTCTTGGCATCGGATTTGCAATCGCAGGCCTCGTGGTTGGTGCGCCGGCCGCGGCGGTGGGAGTAAGCCTGTGGAGCGCCCACACTGATACCTATGGGGGCGACGGAAGCGAGGTCGTCGACCGCTCGGAATGGCTCGGCCTAGATGCCTCCGACGCGCCCGAGGCAATCGTGGACGCGTATCCCGCCGACCTGCCGCTGCCGCCCGGAGCAACGAGCGATGACGTAATCGCCCCTGTTGCAAAAGTTCTAGCCGAGAAGGGACTCGTGTCTCCTGGCTCTTCCGGCCATGTAACCATGCAGGAAACCACAGTGCAGGTGTTCTACGAGAATGCCGCCCGCTGCCTCTGGTTTCGAGAGTGGCTCGACGCGGATAGTGCCAACGACCAGCAGCGCCTAAATGCCGCGACGGAAGGCATTCAGAACTCGCTGACCTGGCCTGCCACCGTCGCAAGCGACGGTGGGGGAGTGATCGACTATCTGCAGACTCAGTCCGACGCGGCAGCCGCGGGCGATCGCGGTTGGATGCTTATCTACTACGGGCGTGGTTGCGACTCCTACTACGGGAACGTGATCCGGTGACCGGCGAAAGCGAGGGATTCGAGGAGTACATCAGAGATCTCGCCCCCGACCTCCTCAACTACTTCTCACGGCGAGTCTCACCACCCGACGCGGCCGGTGACTGTCTGGGTGAAGTTCTCCTCGTGCTGTGGCGACGGCGGGATGCGCTTCCTCAGCCGCTCTCAGACCGAAGGGCCTGGGCTTTCGGAGTCGCACACAGAGTTCTCAAAACTCACTACAAAGAGACGACACGGCGATCAGTTCTTACAGAAAGTCTCCGATCAGCTCTGCTCGTAGCGGAGCAAGAAAGCCGCACAACTCTGGCAGAGAGCGAGTTGGGCGATGCCCTTGCAGCACTCCGAATTGAGGACCGCGAGCTGGTGCTGCTTGTGGCATGGGAGGGATTCTCGCTCGGCGACGCGGCGCGCGTACTCGGCATCCGCACCGAAGCCGCAAGAGCCCGATACTCACGGGCTAGAAAGCGCCTTAGGCAATCGCTGGTACAGGTGCCTACCTGACGCACGCAGTCGAGCCCTGACCCACCTTTTTGGCAGGCCAGGGCTCGACTCCTAGCGGCGTGCGGGGGGATTTACTTCTGGTTCCCTGCGTACCACTCGCAGCCGGCGGTGAAGTCAGCGACCACGCCAGAAGCGTCACCGGCCAGGGCCGGCTCCAGGATGAGCTTCGACCACTGCCCATCCGGGTCTTCGACCTGTTCCTTGTAGAACGGAAGATCGACGTAGCCCGAGAGTTGACCGAGAGCGGCCTTTGCAGAGTCCGCGTCACCCGCCCGGGAAGCCGCGATGTACGAATCCTCCCAGGCGCACTTCCAGTAGATCGATGCGATCGCCCGAGGCACGTTCGCCTGCATGCCTACCCCGTCTTCTAGGAATTCGGGTGGCAGCGCATCGGGCCAGCTCACGCCGTCAGGCAGCGCTTCCGGGAACTCCGCCTGCGCCGACAGGAAGACATCCGGTGCGACCTTGGCGCTGATCGCGTTGCCGAAGGAGTTGCCGATGTCGGGGTCAGCAGAGGCGGCGGTAGCGGTCATGGACGCTACCAGCACTCCGACTGAGCATGCGGCCACACCCCATCCCACGGCGGTGATTGAACGGCGTCGAGTGTTGCTTTTGATCATCTTCTTCATCTCCGTTCTGTCACCACTGAAGGGTGCCGGTCCAGTAGCTGGTCAGCGGCGATCCGCAGGAACCTGTGTTGCCCGCGTAGACCGCGTATGTGTTGGTCGGGAGGTTGGTTCCCCCGCCCCACGTGAAGCTCTGGTAGTAGCCGGTGCCCGTAAACAGGTTCTGCCCGGTCTCTCCGCCGGAGCCGTTGTAGAGGCCGAATCGCTCGGCTCCACCGCATAGGTTTGTGACGCTGTCGAGCCTTAGGCTCGCAGGCCCCGATGTGTGCGATCGGAAGTTGCCGTAGTAGAGCTTGTAGTAGCCCACCGGCACATCGCCGTTCAGCGCCACGGTGGCAGCGCTGGCGGCCGCCGGCGAGGCGATTGCAAGGGCCAGAGCCGCGATCAGCCAGGGCACCAGGTGCCGAAGCCTGCGCTTCTGCCGCGGCACGATCCTGGTTGGCTCGATTTCCGTCTTGTCGGTTACAGACAACGTGTTCTCCCCTTCCCATTGAGACCCCACGTCATGTTTTCGACGCGGGGAAGCGGAGCCTCGTCGGCGAGGTCAGCCGCTTAGTGTTCCGATGATGTTCCCTGAGGATCGGGTAGTGATAGGAGCAAATTGATACGCAGAATCTCAGGCGGCCGAGAACCCTGTCGTATCATCTCCAACTCTCGTGTTCGACAGCTGTAGTAACTACTGTGGAGCGTGTCCGCGAGTCTGTGGCGCGGGAGAGGGGTGAAATTGACGGCGTCGAAGGAGCACAAAAATAGGCCGCGGCTGAGCCCTCACGAGGTGCGAAGTCGAATGCTAGGGGAGGGCCTGCGACAAGTTCGAGTTCACGGCTTGACGGTCGGAGTCGACCACTTCCATATGGATGATCTAATCAGGCGCGCAGATGTTCCGCGCGCTTCGGTATACCGTCTCTGGCCCGCCAAGGATGCCTATTTGACGGACCTCTTGGAGGAAATCGCACGAGATAGCGGTGATCAACTCGTGGATCGCTCGACATTCGCGGTCGCTATCGCTGTAGTGGCGGACAACCAGAGCCTCTTTGCAAGCTCAGCTCAACGACGGGACCTGATGCGAGAGGTGATCAGAGTTGCAATTGAGCATAACTACTATGCGGTCATCGACTCCGTGGCATGGCAGGCCTTGGTCACGCTGTCAGCCGCATTGCTGGGAGAAGTGCCCGGCGCGGTTCGAAACAGATTCAATCGAACCCTAGTAGTCAGCGGTGACAGCTTCATTACTGCGCTTGCCGACTTCCATCGATGGTTTACCCGACTGTTGGGTTTCCGGATGAAGGCTGAGTTTGGCGACAATTATCGTCTCTACGCCGTCCTGTGCTCGGCGGTCGTTGAGGGTCTTGGCATCCGCCACTTGTCAAACCCGCTGGTGACGGACAACTTCTTTCGCGGGCCTACGACGCTCCAAGGCGTGGGAGCTCCGGAGTGGGCGCCCGCAAGCCTTGGCGCCCTCGCTCTATTTGACGAATTCATGGAAGAGGCGCCGGTGTACGACGTGAAGTCGGCGCTCGACGAGTTGCAGCAGGTGGTCAGTGCGCAGCGCTGAGGAGGCAAGTCAGAAACGATCGATCAGGCGTGAGTCCTCACTCCTGTGGAGTTGCGCGCTATCTGGCGGCATTCTCTGATCGCTATGTGGCGGGTTCGATGCGCGTAAGCCGATCCTCACGGGGCGCTTTCCTCACGCCGTAAGAGTGAAATGTGGATTGGTCGATAACGGTACCGATCGCAAATGCGTCCTATGCTTGACCCAATTCGCGGCCGTAATTTTGGATCTTGGTGAGGATGTATGTCGCGGCCTCACTCTTGCGCTTCGGTGCGAGGAATTCTCCAGCGCGCCACGTGTACTCGATGCAGTGCTGGTCACCGTTCAGCATGAACGAGTTATCGGGAATTAGCGGGCAGAAATCGAGAATCGTCTCTGCCTTGTCCTCACTGAACGGAATGCCGTTCGCCGCCATGAAGGTCGTAAGTGCATCGAGAACGCCACGATTGAGACTCTTGTCCTTGCCCGCGTTGAATCCCTGTTCGGCTAGGAGCTGGAAGGCACTGGTCGAACTCGTAGCCGGTGTGCCGCGGCTTTCAAATGTCTCGCGAGCAGTGCCGTCCAAGTACCTTCCGAGGTCGGTACGGCCCCAAGCCACGTTTATTCGGTCCGCCCGGTCCGAGATCCCTAAGGCCTCTAAATCGCTTTGAACTGCCGCGCCGCCGAATCGTCGCAACGATGGAATGGTCACCTGCGGAGGTAGTGAGAACGCGCGAATGTCGAGTTGTACGATCAGTTGAGTAAGAAGACCTCGATTGGCCGCCCAGTACTTTCCAATTACGCTCGTCTTAGTTGCCGATATGAGGGCGCTTCCGTCCACAAGCCCATACTTTGCAGAGTTGGTTAATTGGCTAAGTACGCCTGCGTCACTAGATTCACTCGCAAAGACGATGGACAGGCGCAGAGGCCTCTTGGTGCTATTCAATAACCGAACACGTAGTGCAGTGAAATCAGTCGAAATCTTTCGAAGGAACTCACCCAGAGTGTTCGAGGCAGCTGGATCGTAGTCGCGAGGATTCACGCCGAGAGCCTCGAGATTGCCAGCTTGGTTTACTAAATCCAACGTGTGGATAGCAATCTGCTGCCACTCCTCACGGTGTGGTCCGCTGACCTGGGCGGGAAGATCGATCGCAGCGGTGCCTGCTATTTCTACATAGCTATCCGCCATGGACTTAGCTAGGGGCTGCGACGTTTCTGGCCAAAGGACAACGGTTCTCCAGCCCACCTTCGGCTCTCTTAAGAATCGCTTGATGAAAGCAAGTTCTTCGGTCGAAGGGGGATTACTCTCACGGCCATCAACTAGCAGCGGGACGATTCTTGTTTCATTGGCCGGACCATGAGATATGGCTTGTTCTACCGTGGTTACCAGTCCGTCGAACGTGACTTGCGAAAAATCGAACGAAACGGTCGGAGCGAAGTCGTCGGGATAGAACACGGTTAGATTGTTGGCGAGAGTCGATTTCCCAGTTCCGGTAGCTGCAACGATTGGAACAAACAGACCCTGTCGCCTGGCTCGTACGTCCTCCGCGAGGGTCTGAAACACCAACGAGGTGTCAGCTGCCGGCGAAACAATCAGGCGAGCTACTTCCGGTCCCAACGCCGCAACTAGCGGTTCGTACCTGTCAGGGAAGACCAGTTGTCTTAGAACATGGCTCTGCGGGCCTGCGCTTGTCATGATGCGACCGTAGCGTTAACACGGTGGTCTTCGATGATGGCGACTCGAGCTCGGTGACGACAGCAATGAGATCGCGGGAGATCAATTCGGTCTCGCTTACTTCAGGCGAGGCCTCGACCTTGAGTCGCCGCCCATGCGCGGAAGATGGGTGTGGCTGAGGTGCCCGGTAGCCGGTCGAGAAACGGGCGGTGGTTGGTGTCGTCTGTTGCCGCGGCCCCGGCATTTTTTGGGATGCCCGTTTACCCCGCCCGCATTGTTTGCCCACACAGGTGCCCTAAACGGGCGGGCAATCGCGTCTCGCAGCCCTAGGGATGCGAGATGTCTCGTTTCAGCAGGGGCGCGTCATCGTCGCGACCCAGAATTCGGCGGGCGGCGATTCTTGCAACTATGTGTCGCAACCAGATGTCATGATTCGTGTAATCAAGGTGAGTTGTGAGACGGGTTGGACACATGGGGAAGCTGATCGGGTACGCGCGAGTGTCGACAAAGCAGCAGGACACCGATCGGCAGCTCGCAGACCTGATCGCGGCCGGCGTTCGGCGCGATGACCTCTACGTCGATAGGGGAGTGTCAGGTGCGCGCGCATCTCGCCCGGAGTTCGATCGCGCAATCGCCGCGCTCGAGGAAGGCGACACTCTCGTGATCACGACGCTCGACCGCCTCGGCCGGTCGACACAAAACATGCTGGCTTTCGCCGAGAATCTCCGCGACCGCGGAGCCGGCCTTCGGGTGCTGAATCTCGGCGGCGGCGACGTCGACACGAGAACCCCCATGGGGGCGATGATCTTCACGGTGATGTCCGCGCTCGCTCAGATGGAGTTGGACATCAAGCGGGAGCGAATCGGCGACTCCGTCAGCAAGCGACGCGCAGCCGGCAAAGATCTCGGCGGACGCCGCATCAAATTCACGGACTCGCAGATCCGCGGAGCCGCTCACCTGCTCGAGCAGAACGAGCCGGCGGCGCAGGTGGCCAAGGAGCTCGGAATGTCCCGGGCGACTTTGTACCGAAGGATTCGCGCGCTCGAGCAGCGCCCAGCGTGAAGTCGCGGGTCGCAGCAGACGGTGGACGGCATCTCACATGAGCCATCGACTCCTGACCCAGTTTCGGACCGGTTACCTGAGACGCGGAAAGTTGGCGATCTAGACCTCGCGGTAGTGCGCCACTTCTATTCGGGCTCTGCGACGGTGTCGGCAGCGATTCTGGTGAGTGTGTCTTCTGCGGGGAGGGCTGCCGCATCGGCGGCGGAGAGTTCGTACCTCGATATGGCGACCGGTTGGGCGGTTCCGGCGAGGGCGTAGCGGACTACCGTCTCGTTCTTATCGGCGACGAGCAGCATTCCCATGGTCGGCCGGTGGATGGCCTCGTCGCGGAGGCGGTCGTCGACGAGAGCGACGTAGAAGCCGAGCTGGCCGGCATCACGAGGATCGAACTTCGTGGTCTTCAGCTCGATCACGATATAGCGGAGTTGCTGTACGTGGAAGAACAGCAAATCGACGAAGAAGTCATCACCGTCGACGTCGAAATGGACCTGCCGGCCGACGAACGCAAACCCGCGGCCGAGCTCGCGAAGGGTGTCCATGATCCGAGCTGTGAGCCGGTCCTCCAGCTGGCGTTCAGACGCATCCGAGTCGATCGCGAGGAAATCGAGCGTATAGGGGTCCTTGGTGATTTGTTGCGCCAGTTCTGAGTCGGTCGCCTCGAGCGCGGTGCCGAAGTTGCTCGGCGCGGCGCCCTCGCGCTCGTGGAGGCTGGTGGCGATCTGGTGAGTGAGGACCGCCCGGCTCCAGCCGTATTGCAGGTCCTTGAGCGCGTACCAATCCCGAATGGCGGGGTCACCGAGCTTGTCGAGGAGTGAGACTATGTGGCTCCACGGCAATTCTCCAACAGGCTGTTGGAGAATTGCGTCCTCCGTCCAGCCCTCAGCGAACCGGCGCATGTAAGCGAGGTTGGCGAGTGAGAACCCTTTCATCGTGGGGAACTCCTTCCGGAGATCCGTGGCCAGTCGCGACAAGATCCCGGTTCCCCACCGCTCCACCCGCTGGCGGGCAACGATCGTGTCGCCGATTCGCCAATACAGGCGAAGCATGCCGTTGTTCGCCTGACGTTGCACGGTGAATCGTGCTTCTCGAACCTGCTGCTTCAGCAGAGCGAGAGTCTCGCGATAGCCTTCCGGCTCGATCTCAGTCATTCGGGCGCTCCAGCACGGCTCAGTGATTTCTCCAACAGGCTATTGGAGAAACGGCCATGTCAATGAAGCTAAAGCTCAAAGCTGCCGCTCGTTTAGACGCGAAGCCCAGTATCGGCGGGTAAACGGTTGGGTCCCACCGCCGACCTGCCCGTAGCGACCTTCGGGCTTGAATGGCAAGACCCGCCAGCCTGCATCATTCCCCGGCTCCCGCTCGACGATCGAACCCCCGACAACCACGGAATGATTCTCTATTGCGCCGGCATCCCCGGGGAATGTATAGGCCAGCTCGAACGCTGACTCGTCGACGGCTACCGCCCCTGGAGGGTCGATATACGGCATTGCCAATTCGATCCAGCGGCGCAGTGATCGGCGCACTGTGACCATGAAACTGGAGGTCTCGCCAGGCGAGAGGATTACGGTTCTATCCGATTGGTCATCGTTCAGTCGCTCGGAGACGAGCAGGGCGGCTGAGCGCGGTCCATCATTCAACACCGAAACTTGAAAGCTGATCTCGATCTGCGTTTCAGCGTCGCGCGGCATCAAGTAGACGCGCTCCAGTGCCAGACTCGTTTCGTAATGCCCGGTCACGTTATTGAGGGCCGGCACCCAACCCGGCTCCCGTGGATCACTGAAACCGGTACCCATGACCACGGTCAGCCGCGGCATTTCTGCGTCGATTCGAGACCGTTCGGCCTGAACACGCAACTCCTCGCCGCGGGCAAACTCCTGACGAGCCAACTCAAGCGCGGCCGCTGTGTCGACAACACTTCGGCGCGTGAACCAAGCTTGGAACCCAACGACAATCGCACTGACCGAAGTCGCGATCGCGGCAACGATTCCCCATCCATCTGTCATGGATCGCGAGCCTACTCGTAGCACCCTGTATATAAACATCGATCGATGTCGGTGGCCAGTGAGAGGATACTGTCGTGGAACCAGGTGGGGACTCGCGAGCAGGTGTGAGGAGCGTGTCGAGGTCATCGCTCACGCGCGCCGTCGTCGCCGCTGTCGCCGGGATCGGTGTTGGTCTCGTTGCTACGAGCGTTCCGGAATTAGCCCGGGTGGCGCCGCTTGCGATTGAGTGGTTGCCGCAGAGTCTTCAAATTCTTCTAGCCACATGCGCGGGAATCAGCTCTCTCGTCCTGGTCGCTGCAACCGTTCGTCAGGCGTGGCTGTATTCGACCAGTCGAGAAGACGAGACGGAGGCCCTGCTGAGTGTCCTTCTGTGCGGCTTGGCCGCCGTGCTGGTTGGCTGGCTGGCCATCAGCTGGATTCTTCTCGTAACGGCATAGCGCTCCCCGGTTCAAGCCCATCGACGGGTTACGGGCTTGTGGTGCTGGTTTCCTGTCCCATGTTGGCGAGTACCAGCACGAGCACGATGAACACGACTCCGAGGACGAGGCACAACAGCACGAAGCCGTTGAAGATGACGCCGGCGATCGCAGCTCCGCGGCCGGCCGGCTCTGACTTCAATGCCGTAAGGCCGAGCACGAAACCGAGAACGGGCGGCACGATGGTGAATCCGACGAACAGTGACAGGATGCCGAGCGTGAGTGACCATGCGGCTTTCAGTCGTGCGGGCCTGGCGTAGACGATCGGCTGCACGATGTACACGGGCTGAGGCGGGCCGGGTTGCGGGGGAGTGGTGCTCATTGGTCAGTCCGATTCTCGAGGGTAGGTGACCAGGACGCGGCCTGGCGATGCGAGTGATGCGCTGAGCGCGTTTGAAATCAGCATCACGAAACCGCGGGCCAGCTGCACGGTGGCCACGCCTCCGACGACGGTCAACAGCAGGTAGAGCATGTATGGCCAGCCGAAGGCGTCGGTTTGCGTCAGCGTCACGGCTTGCAGAACGAAGATGATCGTTATCCCGAGCGTGAGAGCTGCAACCAGCAGCACCATAAGGGACAACAGGCCGTCCCGGAGGCGGCGCGGCCAGGTCTCGCTGAGGTGGTGGCCTGCGCGATCTGAGTTCGGCATGGTGAGTTCCTTTCGGTCGGTCAGTTGGTGACGTTGAGTGGGCCGTCGGTGTATCCGAAGTCGACGTGTTGGTGGTTGCAGGTGTCCTCGAATTGCGTGATGTGCGGCCACTCTTCGCCGCTACGGCACTGAATCTGGCCGGCGCGCGTGCCGTCCGGCGCGACCGATGACAGGAGATCGATAAGGGCGAGGTTGTTGTCCCCGTCGTTGCCAAGGTCGCCGCCGTTGATGGAGAAGAAGTCCACGGCGTAGCCGCCGCCCTTGAAGTAGTGCGCCGAGCCGGTGCCGGCACCTTCCAGAGAACCGGTGCAGTGCCGGTTGAGGTCGGACACTCCGACCGAATCGAACTTCTGGACCGCGAGGGCGATGAACTGCAACACGCGAACGTCGATCTTGCAGCCGTCCACCGCAGTGCCGTTGGCCATGTTCGTGATCTGCTCCGCGTAGCGGTCCTCCGCAAGGATCAACGACCCGTTATCCATGGCGGTTTGGAGCTGCTGCGCGACTTGCCGAGCATCACCGGAAACGCTGCACGCCGAGCCCGAAGAGCCGCCGAGCTTGGCGAGGTAGTCGGTCACCGCGACGGCGCCGGGGCGGGATTTCACGTAGTGGTAGGGATCGGAGTTGCCCTGCACGGCGTTGATCGCGATCGAGGGTTCCATCTGCTCCCAACCGGCCACGCCCACCAGGGCTTGGTAGAACAGCCGCGCGGCCGTTGGAGGGTCCATCCGTTCCGCGACAGTGCCCCACCAGTGCTGCTGCTGGAACAGTCCCATGGAATCGGCTACCGAACCGTCAGGGTTGATCGCGCCGTCACCTTCGCTCGTGTTGTTCAGGCTCGATTCACCGATCGCCGCCTGCACGCCGAGAGTCTGCGCCGCGGCCGGCAATTTCATCGCGGCGGCAGCGTTGATGATCGCGGCAGCGTTCGCCAACTGCTCGCGTCCAAACCCCGACACATTTGCGTCGGCGGGGATCGCCGCTGCGTTGACCGTGCCGGCCGCAGACGGCGTGCAGGCGTTCGCGGGATCACTGCCCAGTGATGTGATCCCGAGCACCAGGCCGAGGATCAGCGCCATGGGAAGCGCGATCACCGCGAGGACGATTCCACCGGCCTTCATTCCGGGGGTGCCATTCTCTCAACCCGCCACGGTGCCGAGGTCACCGGCCGCGTCACATAAGCCTCATACACGCCGGCATCGGTCGGCACGTTCACGCGAAACACGTAGGCGTTATCGCCGTCCCGCACGCTCGCATCCCCGGTGACGGACTTGCACGGCACGGTCGCAGGGTTGACCGTGTTGTAGGCGACCGCGCCGGCGTCGGTCAGGAGCGGAGACAGCGCCGCTATCCACTCGCCTTTGCTCACGCTCGGCCGGCAGTATGCCGTGACGGCGGCGATCGCAGCTGCTACCGCGTCGGTCGCCGCGGCCGGGTCATCTTCCGGTTTGGCATCCTGGGGAGGTATGGCCGGGACGCCCGCGCCTGGAGTGCTTGGCGTGGACTCCGTGGTGGGGAGATCGGACTGTGGGACGATCGACATTGTGTCGGGGGGCACGCACCCGGCGAGAGCGCCGCACGTGACTGCGAGCAGCACGGCCAGCATCCCGGCGCGCGCCCCGCGCATCACTCGCCGGCCTCGAGCAGATCAGCAGCCGGAACGGATGTGGGTCCCGAGGATCGACGCCGCGGCCGGGTCTTCGACGCCAACCCGAGCGTCTTCAGTTCCGACTCCGTCCAACCTGTTTTCAGCGCGGCCCTCCGTGCCGTATTGGCCTGCGCCTCTGCCTCCGCCAATTTGTCGGCTGCCGTCTGGGCCAGCTCCACAGCTTCCTGCAGCGCTTCTCCGGCAACGATCTTCGCTGCGACCTGTTCGTGCACGAGTTCTTGAACTGTCTTCGTCATATGTAGAAGCGTAGTTCCCATACAGCAAAATGACCATCTACAAGATGTCATTTAAGAGCAATGGGACAGATGCACGTATGCTACGGCGCTTCGCCGTAGTACATTCGATGCATGCGCGGGGGTCTGGTGTTCTTTCGAGGAGCGGGCGCGGCGGCCCGCGCGTACCTCGAATCCGATCACTCGCACGCCGACGAGTACTACCTCGCTGAGGCGGGAGCTGTCGCAGACTGGACGGCCTGGGACGGCAGTGGCCAGGAGCAGCGCGCCGCAGCGCTGGACGGCACGCAGTATCAAGCGTGGGTCGATTGGCTCAATCCCGAGAGCGGGGCGGAGCGCGGCATCCCGCGGGAAGAGACCCGCATCAATCGCAACGGTGAGATTGTCGTGAATCCGGCCTCGCCGCGATTCGTGGAAATGACCGTGAACTGCGACAAGAGCTTGTCCGTCGCCGCGGCGCTTGATCCGAAGGTTTCGACCGCGCTCGATGACGCACAGGCGGCGGCGGGGGAGGCCATGAACAGGTACATGGCGCAGAACTCCGTGACCCGAATTGGTGCCCGAGGTCAACAACGTCTCGTGCCGGTCGAGCGCATCGAGTCGGTGTCCGTGGTGCACCGTTCGTCACGCGCGGGCGACCCGCACCGCCACGTGCATGTGCAGTGGAACACCCGGGTGCTCGCAGAGGGGAAGTGGCGTGGCCTGCACACCGCTGCGACATTGAAGCAACAGGGCGCGCTGCGCGGTGTCGCGGAGGCCGCGATCAATTCTGACGAGCGATTGCAATCAGCACTTGCTGACGCCGGCTTTTCGTTCGACGCAGCCACCGGCAAGGTGACCAACTTGGAGCAGCAGGCGCGCGCTATGTCGAAGCGCGCCAACCAGATCGAGGCGAACCGGGCACGGTTCGAAGCCGAGTGGAGGCGGCAGAATCCGGCGCAGGAACCCGATGCGACCGTGCGCCGTGAGTGGGATCAGAAGGCGTGGGCGTTCGAGCGGCCGAGGAAGCGACGGGCGACCGAAAATGCCGAGGAAAAGTGGGTTCGTGAGTTGCGCGAGGACGGCCTCCAGGTAGACGGGTTCACGCCCGTGAACCGGCCGACGGCTGCGACGCTCGATCAGCTCAACCGCGCCGCGATCGCAGAGCGCGTCGTGACGATTGCCGGCTCGAAATCGTCGGCCTGGTCGCTTGCGGACTTGGAAGGCCACGTGGGCGTCACGGTGGGGCAGGCGGGCGTGCGAGCCACCCCGGAAGAGGTCACGGTGTTCGCGCGGACGATCGCGGCCGAAGTCGCAGTGAACCTCCCGCAGCTACACATGGACGTGCCCGGCCAGGTGCCGACGTGGGTACGTCATCTGACCAGCGAGCGGGTACAGCGCATCGAACGAGAGTTGCGCGTCGCCTTCAACCAGCGCGGCCTGAATTCCGGCCTCGCAGTTGATCCAACCGCGCCCGATGTCGCCGGTCTGAATGGTGAGCAGTCGACCGCAGCTCGTGCTCTGGCGACCCGAGCACCGCTCGTCGTGGTCGAGGGCGCGGCCGGTGCTGGCAAGACCACGATGCTCGCCGCGGCACGCGATCTCGCCGCCGCAAACGGCATCCGCTTCATGGTGCTCGCCCCAACTCTTCGCGCAGCGAACGAGGCCGCCAGCTCGATCAGCGCCCGGGCGTCGAGTGTGCACAAGCTCGTGCACGAGCACGGTTTCCGATGGGACGATAACGGCCGGTGGAGCCGCCTTGCCGTGGGCGATGTTGACCCGATGACCGGTGCGATCTACGACGGGCCGGCCGCGGCGTTCGCTGTCACTGCCGACACCCGGTTGGTGATCGACGAGGCTGGCATGATCGACCAGGACTTGGCACACGCCCTGATGACTGTGGCGGACGAGAACGGCGCACCGTTGGCGCTCGTGGGCGACCGGGCGCAGCTGCCGGCGATCGGGCGCGGGGGAGTGCTCGACATGGCCGTGGCCGCGCACCCGCGCCCGCTCGACCTGTCGGAGCTGTATCGGTTCCGCGAAGAGGGGTACGCCGAGCTGACGTTGCAGATGCGCGATCGCGCCGAACCTAAAGCCCTGTTCGATGACTTGGTGGCCCGAGCCAACATCGTGCTACATGCCACAGCCGACGAAGCGTGGGAAGCGATCACCGCTGATGTTGCAGCGCGCGCCGAGGCTGGTGCATCCGTCGCCGTGGCCGTCGCCACCAACGACCAGGCGACCGAGCTCAACGCACTCGTGCAAGCCGCGCATCGCGAAGCTGGCCGCACTCGGAAGCCTGCCGTGGAGGTCGCCGGCGCGGACGCGCTCACCCTTCGGGTAGGTGACCGGCTGATGACCCGACAAAACGACGCCGACCTGGGCGTCGCGAACCGCGACACTTGGACCGTCGATCGGGTGCACCGCGACGGCTCAGTGTCGATCAGCGACGGCGCACGCGAGGCCCGGTTGCCGCGTGAGTACGTCGAGGAAAATACGCACCTGGCGTACGCGTCGACCGAGTACGGCGTGCAGGGCGCAACCGTCGATTACGGCCATGGTGTTGTCACCGACTCGTCGTCGGCTCAGGCGGTCTACGTGGCCGCGACCCGTGGGCGCGAGCACAACGCGCTGCACATCGTGGCTGGCGACCGCGAAGAGGCCCGCGACATCTTCGTGAGCGCCATGAACCGCGAAGGCGGCGACCGCGGCACCGAGGCAGCACGCCTGGCCGCGCAGCGCGACTTGGAGGGGATTGTTTTGCCTGAGCACGATTACGACCCCGAAGTGCGCGCAAAGCGGCTTGCTGCCGAGGAACGCGTCTACCAGGGCGAAATGCGCGCGTGGGAGGCGGCGCGGGAGCAGTGGCAAGAGCGCAATCCCGACGTTCCGGTGGCTGGCTACCCGGCGGTAGCCGCCGCTGCCGAGCTCGCGGCCGTCGAGGCGACCGCGGCGCGGGATTCGCTCGAGCGGACGATCGCGGCCGAGGGCGTGAGCGCGGGCGAGCAGCAGTGGAGGACTGATTACGCCGCCGTGGCAGAGGCGGAAGCCGCGGCGCAGTCCGCGTCGGTGTTCCGCCGCAGCGCCGCCCAGAAGGAGGCGGAGGCGACGCGGAACCGCTTCCGGGCGCACCATAAGGCCGTGCCGGCGCCAACTGCTGGCCCCGCTCAAAGAGCGGCGTGGGCGCGTGCAGCGATTCGCGCAGGGGCAAGTGCCGGTCTCGACGTGGCGCGTGCGGCCGAGCAAGCGGCGATCGCGCGCCGAGCCCGGTTGCTGGCCGACCCGCCGCCGTCCGCAGTACAGCCGGCTGCACCGCGGCCAGGCACCGCGCAGCAGGAGGCCGGCAAGGATGCCGCTTACCGGGCGCGGCGGGCCAGCTGGAACCGTCAGCAAGGTGCGTCAGCTGACCAGACTGCGCAGAATGCCCGGACGGCCTCTCACCAGAAGTCTCGCGATAGGGCACCTACCCCCGAGCGTTAGTCGGTGCGAGCGACAGTTGGCGAAGCTGGACTACCCAGTTCTTGATTCGTGGCAGACGCTCTCGAGTCTTCTTGTTGAGCTCGATGAATTGACGTTTCGCGTGCGGTTCAGTCGAAGTGTCGCGGCGATGACCAGCGAATGCGTGGGGGCGCAACATGCTTCTCATTGATGTCGAGCCACACGGCGATAAGCTCGCGGGCTTGAGAGGCTACTTCGGATCGACTCAGGGCTTGAGTTATCGTGCCGAGCTCGGGAACTTCGATCATCCACCAGGTGCGGTCCTGGAACGCGACAGCGTCGTAACGCTTCATGGAATCTTCCTATCCGACTCCGCACAGGCGAAGAGAGCAACGTTACCCCGCCGCGTCGTAACCCAAGGCCTAGGGTTACGATTCAAATTCGCTTAACCGTGTAGGTGGTTGAGAACATCCTCATCAGCAGCCGGCTCATCTACCTCGTGCTCGCAGCCATTGTGCTGTTCGCACTCCACTGGGTCATCCGATCCGCCGTGCAAAGCGCGCTCCGCCGCCACCAGCTCTGGCTCGACGCGCAGAAGAACATCCCGCCCGGACCCACCGGAGCGATCGGCAACGTTCCTCACGACTGAACACGAGCCCTTCGAGGGCAAGCGCTCTGCGCGCGGCAGCCCTACGTCTGGTCGACGACCTCAGCATCCGGCGCGTTGCTCTTCACGGACTCGATGCCGTTCTTCGCGGACGCCTTCGAGGTGTACCCCTCGGACGTGGCGATGATCTCGCCGTTGCCGGCTTTTAGACGGAAACGGTACTCACCGTTCGAGGACTGGTACAGCTCAAACTTGCCGGCCATGATCTGCTCCCTGCTGGCCCACATCGGCGTGAGCCCCCGGCGACACAATATCGCCCCGTGCAGCAACAGAGCTAGAGGATGCCGCGCAGCGCCTCCACCGCGGACTCCGGCGACAGGAACGCCCCCAGCGCGTAGCCCCGCGCCGTCTCGCGGCTGTCATCAGCGTGACTGAGGCGGTAGCCATCTGACTCGCGTTCGACCCGCCAGGGCGTCTCCACGAGCACGCCGTCGACTTCTCGGACGACCCAGAAATGGTCATCCTCGATGCCGCGAGCGATGAAGAGCATGCGGCGATTATCGACCCATCCGCCGACGTCGCGCACTCACCCGTCGACGTCGACGCGCTCCAGCAGCTCGGGGTCGTCCCAGACAAGGCGGGCACGCACGTTGTTGATCGCCTTGCTCACCGGATAGGTGGTGATCGTGGAGGCGATTGCCTCGGACGTCGCCATGAGCATGTCGACTATCTCGGCCGGGTCGTCGAGGGGCGCCAGTTCTGAGGCTTCCCGCCGGCGTGCACGTAGGCGGTGATCGCCTCATTCACCTTGCCGTCGATCGCGAACCGTCCGCACATGACCCCACGCGACATCCGGCCGGCCTAGCCCGGCGAGGTGGCCGATCCGCACTTGGAAGCGCCGTCAGATCTCGCCACTGGATCGTCGTGCCTACCCGTCGACGCGTCGTCTCGCCTCGACCGCTGATTCCGGCGACACCAACTCTCCTGACGCGTCCCCGCGAGCAGTTAGGGCTCGTTGTGGTCGGGCTCCTGGAGTGCGTGGATGCTGTAAACAGTCGGTGCTGAAGAGGAACTATCGACGCCTGTGGTTTGATCGCCGGCGTGGGTCGTGTTGGTTCCGGAAGACAGGGTGCGTGGCTGGGATAAAGGCGGCGACGCCGTACCCCCGGAGACGCCCCAGCGACTGAGGGGAATGTATCCGTCGAGTGACTCGTCTTCAAGCTCCTCATCGGTAAATGGCTTGCTCGCGCGTTTGCGCAGCCGCTTAGACGCACGGACTTGCTCTTCGGGTTCATCGACGTTGAGCCGGCGATACTCTCTACGCATACCGAGACCGAGCGCTATGAACCCGATGAGGGCGAAGAGGAGCCATTGCAGCGCGTAGGAGTAATGGGTGCTGACATCCTTGATAGGCATAGTCGTTTGGATGGGCGTGAGCCCAGCTTGCGCAGTAGAGGACTGACTGTCGAGCACACCGTATGCCCTGGTGTAAAGGTCTCCGGCAATCTTCTGCTGCACCCAAGGCAGAGTGATCGAACCAATCTGATTTCCCGACGGTGTTAGTGTTCCGCGTGGTGCTTCGCTGGGCCTCAGCTGCGCGACAATTTCGACTGTCCCCGACGGTGGCTGAGGTATCGGATCGGGGGCCAGTGCATCGTCGGCGGAGGGGGGCACCCATCCGCGGTCAATCATGAACGTCGAGCCGTCGCCGAGTTGTAGGGGAGTGAGTACCTCGAAGCCGTTGTTGCCGGCGTTCAAGCGGTTCCGGACGATGAGTTCATCGTCCGTGCGGTAGACACCTCTGAGGGTAACTCGCTGCCAGTTTTGGCTCGCGTCAAAGGAGCCGAGCGAAGGTAAAGCCTCTTCAATCGGCACGGGCGTGCCGGAGAAGTTGGTTGCGACGATGCTGTTGTCGACTGACGTCTGTTGACCGCGATTGAACTGCCAATTGGAAAGAAGCACGCAGGCGATCGCGAAGATGATAGCTGAGGCCATATATCCGTACCACCGCCATGTGCGAAGGAACCGCCACCCGATCATCCCCGCGGTAACGGTGTCGTACACCGCGACCGGAACTCCTCGCCGTGCGACTGGCGAAATGAGTTCGCCAGTGCGTTGAGGCGTGAGTTCGGTTCGGCGATAAGCATCCGTCGCCGGGTCTTCGGTCATTTCTTGACTGCCTGGTCTCTCGGGAGGCCGAACGATTTACACATCTATCATTCCTCGTAGAGCTTCACGGGCTCGCGGCTTGCACCGTTGCGCTTGTCCTGTCGACGCTTGTACGCGAGATTGAGCGCCTCGACGACGATCGCGAACGCAATTGGGCCGTAGATGAGTGCCTTGTCGATTTTGACTCCGAATCCGTCCGTGATCAGGAATGCTCCGATCAGCACCAGGAAGGCGAGTGCGAGCATCTTGACAGTGGGGTGCCGATTCACGAACGCGAAGATGTACTTCGAACTGAGCAGCATCACCCCGAAGGACAGCACTACGGCCGAAATGATGATCACCAGGTTGTCGACCATTCCGACTGCAGTGATGACAGAGTCGAACGAGAACACAATGTCCAGCAGCAAGATCTGCACGATCACGCCCCGAAACGAAACGACCCTTCCCGTTGCGGCGGCGCTCTCGCTCTTGCCCTCGAGTTTGTCGTGGATCTCGCGGACTGCTTTGTAGACGAGGAAGAGCCCGCCGATGATCAGGATGAGGTCTCGGCCGGAGAATCCCATGCCGAATACGCTGAAGAGGTCGGTAGTGAGGGTGATGATCCAGGAGGCCCCGAACAGCAGAGCGATCCGGACGAGCATCGCCAACGTCAAGCCGAGTACCCGGGCCCTGCCTTGCTGCTCAGGTGGCAGCTTGCCCGCAAGGATTGAGATGAAGATGACGTTATCGACGCCGAGAACGATCTCGAGGACGAACAAGGTCAGGAACGCAATAATCAGATCCGGCGTGAAAGCGAACGAGAGTTCCACCTTGAAGTCATTTCTCCTATCGGTCGGGGCTGCCCGCAGAGCCGGGGGCAGATGTGTGTACCCTAGCGGCGATAGTTCAGGATTTCCTGTATTAAGCAGGTTCTGTATCATTGACTCGTCGAGTCGGGGCCCGCAAGGTTTCTCAACTGACAAACCGGCCAAGCTAATCGACACCAGAGATGACAGACAGGAGAAGGAATGCGACTGAATTCGCGCTCCGCTCCTCGACTCTTCACGGCTTCCACCACGAAGTTGCTCGTCGGTTTGGTTGCCCTGCTTGCGGTAGTCACTGGATTGATGTCGATGCACGCGCTCGACGTGACGACCAGCCACTCCGGTCAGCCCACAGCTGTGATCGCCGAAATGCTCGTCACGACGGACCACGTTGATTCCATTGTCTCCACGACCTCCTCGAGCGACGTACTCCAGGGTGCTGGACTCATCGGGTGCGCGGCCGCGGGGCTGCTTTGCGCCCTCGGGGTCATCTGGCTGATCAAGCGGTCCCTGTACGCACGGACCCCGTCGGTGAAGAACGCCGCCAAGGCCCCACCGCGGGTGGCTCCGCTGACCGCGACGATCAGTATTCCAACCACAGCTCCGTCACCTTTCGCGCTCAGGGTCATTCGTACCTAGGCCCGGCTCACCTGGGCCGTTCGCGTGCCCGCACATGACCGACTAGATCCGCAGCCTGTGGATCTCGGACGGACACTCACGCCCCACCGCGCCGAGTCGGTGCACGAATCGGCGTGGCGTCCATTTCCGCAGGCGCAGCACGAAAGTGACATCTGTGAACCAGAGTTCCGATCAGGGCGCTGGCCTGCCCACCCGCCGAGCCCTCCGTGAGCAGGAGCGTGCATCTCAGCACGAAACCCCTGCGTCGACGCGACGGGGGCGCCACGTCCTCGAATCGACAAGCGCCTTGGCGCTGACCCGCCGCGAGATGCGACAACTCGAGCGCGCCGAGCGAGAAGAAGCCGAAGACTCCCGCAGGGGCGAACAAGCTCCCATTGAGCCCGCTCCACCTGTCGATGAACCGATCGTTCCAAGCCGCGAGCCTGAACCGATACCGATCCAAGTAACCGCTCAGACCCCCCTTGCCCCACTCCCGCCAGGCTGGCCAGCTGCGGTGAACGCTCGCGGAGCGGGAGCCCGCCAGGTTCCAGGCTTCCGCCCGGCACCGGCTGCCTCGCGATCCACAGCGGCATCCGCCGGTCGGCCCGCGCGTCGGACTCCGCGTATCCGCGCAGCCATCGCCTTATCGTTCGCGGCTCTCCTCGTCGCCGGAACCTCGCTCTCGGCAACGAATGCATCGCTGTCGTTCGCCTCGACTCCGCCGGTGGCGGAACTCGAACCACAAGAGCTGCTGACTGTCGCCGCGACCCAGGCCCAAGCGATCAGCCGAGACGGATATTCGGTCACGAAACCCGAAGTTGTCGCCGAAGCGAAGGCCGCGGCCGCCGGCTACCGCACGGCCAACACCTTCACGAACAATCCCACCAACGCCGTCCAATGGCCCTTCCCCGTCGGTGTCCCCATCAGCGACGGGTTCGGACCCCGCGAATCGCCCGGCGGCATCGGAAGCACTAACCACAAGGGGGTCGACTTCACCCCTGGGCAGGGAACCCCGGTGAACGCGGTCGCCGCCGGCGTCGTCCGACTCGTCCAAGAAACCGACGAGGGAGGCCTCGGCGTCTACGTCGTCATCGACCATGTCATCGACGGCGTGAAGGTCAGCAGCTGGTACGGACACATGCTCACAGGCTCACCCGTCGTGACCGAGGGTCAAGTCGTCCTGCCGGGCCAGCAACTCGGCGCCGTCGGCAACACGGGCGTCTCCACCGGAGCCCATACCCACCTGGAAATTCACGTCGAAGACACCCCCGTCGACCCCTTCGCCTGGATCTCCGCACGAAACTGACGAAACGGACCCCAGCCATGTCACAGAAGAAGAATCCGAACGCCGACGCGCGCGCCGCAGCAGCACGGACAACCGCCGAGCGGATGGCGGCAACGCGAAAACCCAGGAGCAAACCGATGATCATCGCTCTGGTCGCCGTGTTCGTCGCGATCGTCGCCGCAATCGCGATCATCGCGGTGAGCGTCACCCAGGGCATCGACCGCACCACCGCGGCTGCCGAAGAGGCGTCGGTGGTACGGGAGAACAGCCACGTCCTCGATCAAGCAGCAGACGGGAAGGTCACCCTCGTCGAATTCCTCGACTTCGAATGCGAAGCCTGCGGAGCGTTCTACCCGTACGTCGAACAGTTCCGGGAGGAATACAAGGGGAAGATCACCTTTGTCACGCGGTATTTTCCGATCCCGTCGCACCAGAACTCCCGAACCGCTGCGGTCGCAGTGGAAGCGGCTGCACAGCAGGACAAGTTCGAAGAGATGTACCAGCTGATGTTCCAGACCCAGAAAGCGTGGGGAGAGAATCAATCCTCGCAGGCGCCCCTCTTCCGCACCTATGCGGAGCAGATCGGTCTCGACCTGGCCGCCTACGACGAGGCGGTCGCCGATCCCGCCACCCTCGAGCGGGTGCTGCAGGACTACGACGAAGGCATCGCTCTCGGTGTCGACAGCACCCCCACGTTCTTTCTCAATGGGGAGAAGATGACCATCGACAGTCTCGAAGGTTTCCGGGCGCAACTCGATGCTGCGCTGGGTGAATAGCCGGAGGGCAGCGGCGTCAGGTGCCGTTGCCCTCCTCCTTCTCGGGCTCACGGGCTGCGCAGGCGGCGCTGTGTCTCCGAACGACCCCGACATCGGGTATGTTGCCGGCGACGGCTCCGTGCTGGAGATCCCGGAGGCTGAGCGCGGCGACCCGATCGACTTCGCTGGCATCGGAGACGACGGTCAGCCGATAGCGTCGACCGACTACGCCGGCGACGTCCTGGTGGTGAACTTCTGGTACGCTGGGTGCGCGCCATGCCGGCTCGAGGCACCCGATCTCGAGGCGATCTACCAGTCCTATCTGCCTCAGGAGGTCGGATTCCTCGGCGTGAACGTGCGCGACCGGGCCGCGACAGCTCAAGAATTCGCCACCACCTTCGGCGTCACCTACCCGTCGATCATCGACACCGACGCCGGTGTGCAACTCAGCTTCGCCGGACAGGTCGCACCGAACGCCGTTCCCACCACCCTCGTCCTGGACCGGCAGGGGCGGGTGGCCGCCCGCATACTCGGCCGCGTGACCGAGGTGTCCATTCTGGAATCGCTGATCGACCGCGTCCTGCAGGAGACCGGGTGATCCCGGAGCTGGTGTTCAGCGGACAGCTCGCAGCAGCCATCCCGTTCGCCGCCCTCGCCGGCCTGGTGTCTTTTGCATCTCCCTGCGTCCTTCCTCTGGTGCCCGGATATCTCGCCTACGTCGGAGGCTCGGCAGAATCGAGCCGCTCCCGAGGCAGAGTGCTGCTGGGAGCATCCCTCTTCGTCATCGGCTTCGCCATCGTGTTCATCGCTTACGGGGTACTCTTCGGGGCTCTCGGCTCCTGGCTGGTGCAGTGGCAGGACATCATCACCCGCATTCTCGGAGTCCCGGTCATCGTCATGGGCGTGGTGTTCCTCGGGTTCGTTCCCGGCCTTCAACGAACGGCGAGACTGTCCCTCAAGCCCGCCGTCGGACTCGGTGGGGCGCCGCTGCTCGGGATCGTGTTCGGGCTCGGCTGGACGCCCTGTTTCGGCCCGACCCTCGTCGCGATCTCCGCGCTCAGTCTGGAAAGCGGTTCAGCCGCCCGCGGAGCGCTCCTCGGATTCGCCTACTGCCTCGGCCTGGGCATCCCGTTCCTGCTCCTGGCCTGGGGCTTCAGCTTCGCACTCCGGGCGACCGCCTGGCTGCGCCGCTTCATCAGGCCGCTCAACATCGCCGGGGGAGTGCTCCTGATCATCCTGGGCAGCCTCATGGTCACCGGTCTCTGGACGGCGATCATCTACCAGCTCCAAGGCTTGATCGGCGGGTTCGTCACCCCGATCTGAGCCGGGTCAGGTGTGGACGGCATCCTCGTGTTCGGAGTGACTCGCCGGCTCCAACTGGAACGTCGAATGCTCGATCGACACCGCGAAATGAGTCGCCACGCAACTCTGCAGATCGTCCAGGATCTTCGGAGCGCTTCCGTCCCGGAAGCACTCATCGGCGATCACCACGTGTGCACTGATCACCGGCAGGTCAGAGGCCACCCGGCTGGCGTGCAGGTCATGCACCTGCAACACGTTCGGGAGCCGCAGCATGTGCGTGCGGACCTCGTCGAGATCCAGACCCTTTGGTGTGGTTTCGAGCAGCACGCTGACCGTCTCCTTCAACAGCTTCAGGGTGCGCGGAATGATCAACACGCCGATCAGCATGGCCACAATCGCGTCCGCCTGATAGAAGCCGGTCAGTCCGATGATGATGGCGCTGACGATGACGGCGACCGAGCCGAGCGCGTCGTTCACGACCTCGAGGAACGCAGCCCTGAGGTTGAAGTTCGCCGCCCGGTCGCCCGCCAGGATGATGATCGAGGCAACGTTGCCGACGAGGCCGATCACACCGAAGACGATGAGCTCGCCCGACGCGATCTCCGGCGGAGCGAACAGCCGCTGGATGCCTTCGACGAAGACGAAAACTCCGACTGCGAGAAGGATGGTCGCTTGACCAAGCGCTGCCAGAACTTCGGCGCGAGCGAACCCCCAAGTGCGTTTCGCGGACGTGGGCCGGGCCATCAGCCGGGCTGCCACCAGGGCGACGCTCAGTCCGAGGACATCGGTGAGCATGTGGGTGGCGTCGATGAGCAGGGCCAGGCTGCCGGTGAGGATCGAGCCGAACACCTCGGCGACGAAGATCGTCGCCGTGATCGACAGAGCGAGAGCGAGACGCTTGCTGTGGCTTCTCGCCGTGGAGGCAGGCGCATGCGAATGGTCAAGTCCCATACCCAGAATGGTACACATTCGGGTGAACTGTTAGGCGGTCTTTTCTCAGTTGATAACGGATATCATTCCACTATGGAAACTCTGACCGCCGTCGACGCTCTCGCTCGCTTCGGTCATGCACTCTCCGACCCCATCCGATCTCGCATTCTCGTCGAACTCTCGGCCGGCCCGGCGTATCCCGCCGAACTCTCCGAGCTTTTCGACGTGACCCGGCAGCGAATGTCGAATCACCTCGCGTGTCTGCGCGGCTGCGGCCTCGTGGTTGTCGTGCCCGAGGGCCGGCGGGTGCGTTACGAGCTCGCTGACCAGCGGCTCGCGCACGCACTCACCGATCTCCTCGGCGTCGTCCTGGTCACCGATCCGGCCCACGAGATGGACGCGCCACCAGTCTGAGCCGGGCTGCGGCCGCGGCCGCGAGGACGAAGAGCGGGCTGAGACTGATCAGCAGGGCGATGCTGCTTCCGAACCGCACCGCGGGCGTCACGGTCTCGGACGTCTGAACGTCGTCCACCATCACTCCGGCGGTGAACGGGTCGATCTGCGCGGTTGTGGTGCCATCTGGTGTGATTATCGCGCTCGTTCCGACGGTGGAGATGTTGACCACGGTCCGGCCCAGTTCGATCGCGCGAAGCCGGGCGATCGCCAACTGCTGCACGCTCTCGTCGGTTCGCCCGAAATCGGCGTTGTTGGACTGAGCGAGAACGATCTGCGCACCATCGGTGATCAGTGCTCGCATCACCCGGTCGTCGGTGATGTCGAAGCAGATCGCCGATCCGGCGGAAATCGGCCCGAGCGGCAGCACCCCGTCGCGCTGCCCCGGAACGTACTCGCGCTGTATCAGTCCGATCAGGTCCGGCGCCAACGACTCCCAGAAGGATCGGTCGGGCACATACTCGCCGAACGGGACCGGGTGCTTCTTGTCATAGACATCAACCACCCCATCGACAGGATCAACGGAGAGAGTCGAGTTGTAAAAGAGCCCCTCGCGTTCGGTGATCGTGCCCAACGTGAGCGGAGCGCCAAGCGAGGACGCGATCGCCGTGAGGCGTGCCATCTCGGAGGGGGAAGCGAGGGGGTCGAACTCGCTCGCATTCTCCGGCCACACCACCGCATCGACCCGCTCCCCGCCCAGCAGGGTGCTCGCTTCGACCTGAGCCGCGAGAAGGTCGCCTGGCGCCCGGTTCGAGAAGTACCCGGCAGGGCCATTGCCCTGCACGGCACCGACACGAAACGTTCCGGTCGGCTCGACCGGGAACACGGGAACGAGGATCAGCGCGGTCGCTGCCGACAGCAACGCGACGGAGAGCGGCGCGAGCCTCGCTCCTTCTTCCACCATGGCGAGCGTCACGGCGACCAGAGCAACGAGGACGAAGGAGAGGAACGCCATTCCGCCCCAGGAGACCAGCTCAGCGAACGGCCCCATCGACTGTGACATCGCGACCCGCCCCCAGGAGAAGCCGCCATACGGCCACGCTCCCGAGAATTCTTCGCGCCCGACCCACAACCCCGAGATCACGACCGGAAGGAGGAGAAGCCCACCCCACCGTCCGGGCCAGGCACGCGGGACCAGCCGATAGGCGATCGCTGTCAGCGCACCGAATGCCGCCCAGAAGAGCGACTCGGTGACCGTCAGCGCCAACCACGGAACGGGCCCCAGGTACTCGCCTGCCCAGGAGATTTGGACGAGATAGAACGACACACCTGCCAGGAAACCGATCAGCAGCCCCCGCGGAACCGACTGCCGGCGCAGCGCCAGGAGAACCATCGCTACGCCGACCACGGTCAGGGGCCACAGATTCTGACTTGGGAAGCCCGCATCCATCATCGGGCCGGAGAGCACGGCGACAAGAACGGCCGCCCACAACGGCAGCGGTCGGCGCGGAGCGGGGGTCACGAGACGCGACACTAAAGCCCGAGTCCGTGAATTCGCCGCGCGGGGCGCCCCAGCCGGGCTTGATACCCTGGACGTCACCGAGACTTACCACCGGATCGAGAGCCGCCGCCCGTGATCAGCACCCGCACCGACCCGCGACGGGTCCGCTGGGCGACGGTCGCTGGACTCGCGGTTCTCACCGCAGTCGCCGCGCTGCTGTTCGGGCATCTGATGGACTCCACCATGACCGAAGTCCCCGCAGCCGTCTCCGCGGCCAGCATCGACCAGGTCGACGTAATTCCGGATGCGCCGTCCGCAGTCACCGACGGCACCGCGAATCTGCTGGTCGCCGGTTGCTCAGCCCTGTGCTTGACCCTGGGCATCGGCTGCCTGCTCGCCGTTCTCGCGCTTCTTCGCGTCGGCGTGATGCGTTTGCTTCCTGCACCCGGGCCACCTAGTGCCGTGCCCACCCTGCAGCGGACCCTGCGCCCCCAGGCCCCGGCATTGACCCAATTGGGCGTTTCCCGCATCTGATCCCGACGGGTGTTCTCAGCGACCCTTGTCGCACCCACTCGTCAATGGTTCCCCCGCCACGCGCCTGCGCGCGGGAGCCCGTCCGTATCAGGAGCGCCCTATGGGCATGGACAACTATTGGTTCAACGCCATCTACTCACTCGCCCCCACCGTGCTGGTCGGAGGAATCTTCTTCGTCATCATGCGCGCGATCATCAAGGCCGACGCCCACGAACGCAAGGCACGAGCGAAGGTCGAAGCCCAGGAACGCGCGCGCCTCGCCAAGCGTCTTGAGACCGGGGACGGCGAGAAGAGCTCATCGTGACGGCCGCCACGCAGCAAGATGGCCGAGACGTTCGCCGGGTGCTCGCCATTGCCGCCCCGGCCACATTGGTGGCCAGCACCCTTGTCGTCGGCGGCGTCCTGGCCGTGCTTGCTTGGCTGCAGCAGCCGACCCTCCTGATCGACGCCGGGCCAGTCGTCGACATCGGGCTGCCGCTCGCTAAAAGCGCGGTCAACCTCACCTCTGCGGTCGTGCTCGGAGCACTGGTCCTCGCCACCTTCGCTCTCCCCATCGGGAAATCCGCCTACAACACGGCCATGGACATCGCCGCCGGGAGCGCGTGTGCCTGGGCTGTGCTGTCGTTCCTCACCGCGATCCTGGCGTACTTCTCGCTCGCCGGCCCCGTTCCCGTGGAGATCTTCCCCGCCAGCTTCGGTCAGTTCCTCACCGACGTCAGCCTCGGCCAAGCCTGGCTGATGACCACGGTAGCCGCAGCCGTTCTCGCGGTACTGTGCTTCGCCGTGCGGGGCCCGGCCCTCGTCGCGACCGCCCTGGTGCTTGGCTTCGCCACTCTCGTTCCGATTGCCCTCCAAGGTCACGCGGCCGGTGCCGGCAGCCACTCCGCCGCATCCTCAGCTCTCTGGCTGCACGCCGCCGCCGCCGGAACCTGGATCGGAGGGCTCGTCGTCACCGCCTTCCTCGTCAGTCGCAGCACGAGGAGCGACGCACACACACTGCTTCGCCGGTACTCCTCCATCGCCCTGATCAGCTTCGTGATCGTCGCCGCCTCGGGACTCGTCTCCGCTGTGATCCGATTCGACCAGCCCTCCCAGCTGTGGACGACCGGCTACGGGCAGATCCTGCTCGTCAAGATCGCCGCCCTCCTCGCACTCGGCGCCGCAGGTGCCGCGCATCGCCGCTTCCTCATCCGCCGTTTCGCCGAGTCCCCCCGAACCCGCCAGATCATTGCCTGGCTGATCACCTCCGAGATGCTGCTGATGGGGCTCGCATCCGGCGCGGCCGTCGTGCTCGCACGCACACCACCACCGGTCGGAGAAGGCCTCGCTGTCACCGCCTCGGAGATCCTCACCGGCCAACCGCTGCCCGCTGCCCTGTCACCAGCACGGTACTTCGACAGTTGGACCATCGACCCCATCTGGGCGATCGGCGCCGCCTTCGGCATCGTGCTCTATCTCGCTGCTCTACGACGGCTCCGCCAGCGCGGCGACAAATGGCCGGCGCTGCGAGCAGTGTCGTGGATCATCGGCCTGATCCTGCTCGCGTACGTCACCAACGGAGCTCCGGCCGTCTACGGTACCTACCTGTTCAGCCAGCACATGCTCGAGCACATGACGCTCGGCATGATGGTGCCAATCTTCCTCGTGCTCGGCGCCCCGGTCACGCTGGCGCTCCGCTCCATCCATCCCCGTAAAGACGGCAGCCGCGGTCCCCGGGAATGGCTGATGGCCCTCACCCACGCTCGGGTCACCGCCATCATCACCCACCCGCTCGTGGTCGCGATCCTCTTCGTCGGATCGACCCTGCTGTTCTACTACTCACCGCTGTTCGGCTGGTCACTCGCCGACCCGCTCGGGCACCAGTGGATGATCGCCCACTTCCTGATCGTCGGCTACCTCTTCGCCCTCTCAATGATTGGAACCGACCCCGTGCCGTACCGGTTCCCCTACCCGCTGCGACTCGTGACCCTCCTCGTCGTCATGGCCTTCCACGCCTTCTTCGGGCTCTCCATCATCACGTCCACCGAACTGCTGCTCCCGGACTGGTACGGGGTCATCACCGAAGGCTGGAACGTCGACCCCCTCAGCGACCAGCAGGCCGCCGGGGGAGTGGCCTGGAGCGTCGGCGAAATCCCCACCCTCGTCCTCGCGATCACCATGGTCACCCTGTGGTCGCGCTCCGATGCCCGCGAGACCCGGAGAATCGATCGCAACGCCGACCGCACCGGCGACCGTGACCTGAACGACTACAACGCCATGCTCCGCACCCTCAACGACCGAAACACCCCGCAATGACCGGCGACCCCCTCGGCCCGGTCTGGGTGCCGGCCCAACCCCCCGACCTCACCCAGTTCCTCGCCCCGAACCTGCAGCCGATCCCGCTGATCCCCGCGATCGGGCTGATCCTGTTCGTCGCCTACAGCCTTGGTGCCCTCCGACTCTGGGCCACCGGGCGGCGCTGGTCGGTCACCCGCACGATCTGCTTCCTCGCCGGCTGCGTCATCCTCATCGTCACCATGGGAGCCGGCCTCGAGGGCTACGGGTACCGGATGTTCTCCGTGTTCATGTTCCAGCAGCTCACCCTCATGATGGCCGTGCCGCCACTGCTCGTCCTCGGCTCCCCGGGCACCCTGCTCCTGAAAGCCGTCCCGCACCGCGGCCTCGGTCGATTCGTGCAGCGCGCCGCACTGACCGGGCTGCGATCGCGCGCAGCACGTACCGCCCTGCACCCCGCCGTCATGATCCCGCTATTCCTGTTCACCTTCTACGGCCTCTATCTCAGCGGCATCGCAAGCGCCCTGCTCGGGACATGGACAGGGCACGTCGGGCTCGAGCTCTTGTTCCTGGTCAGCGGAATCCTGTTCACGATCCCCCTCATCTCCGCCGACCCACTTCCCGCCCGGCAGACCCACCTCGGGCGCCTCCTCGACGTGTTCGCCGAGATGCCGTTGCACGCCTTCTTCGGCGTCATCATCATGCTTGCCACGCTGCCGCTGGTCGCGTACTTCGCCACACCGCCTGCCTCCTGGGGCATCGACCCGGTGCAAGACCAGCTCGTCGCCGGCGCCCTCGCCTGGTCGTACGGCGAACTTCCCACCCTCATCATCGTGCTCGTACTGCTCTCCCGCTGGCACCGCGACGACACCACCCGAGCCAAAGCCGCCGACCGTCGCCACGACGCCCACGGCGACGCCGACCTGGACGCCTACAACGACTACCTCCAACGCCTCAACCGCCGCAACACGAAAGAAGCCCCATGACCTCCCGCCCACGCCACCGAATCCCCGCGACCGTCGCCGCCATCCTCGCGACCGCCGCGATCCTTTTCGGAGCCGCCCCGACCGCGACTGCCCACGACGCCCTCGCGTCCGCCACTCCGGCAGCAGACCAGACCATCACGACGCCGATCACCCAGGTGCAACTCACCTTCAACGAAGCGCCCCTCGCCGGATTCGACACCGGCATCGCAATCGCTGTGCTCGACCCGGCCGGGACCGACGTCTCCACCGGTGACATCACCATCGACAACACCACCCTCACCAAGGCGGTGACGCCCACCACGGCGGGCAGCTACCAGGTGCTCTGGCAGACCGTCTCTGCCGACGGACACCCCATCTCCGGCCAATACGGTTTCAGCTACACCGTCGAGCCGGCACCCACCGTCGTGCCCTCACCCACAGCCACCGAGACGACCGAACCGACGCCCAGCATGGAGCCCTCGACGACCCCGCCCACCGAAACCTCGGCCGCGACCTCAACGGCGGAGGGGGACGTGTACTCGGCCCTGTTCCCCATAGCCCTGATCGGCGGCATCATCGTCGTCGTCCTCGTCGTCGCCATCGCCGTCGTTGTCTCGATCCGTAGCAGACGCCGCAACGCCGAGCAGGACCCGCGCTGATGGCCAAGGGAAACAACCGCAGCCGGAACATTCGACCCGGCATGCTTCCTGCCGTGCTCGGAGCCATCGCGCTGCTGGCTACCATCGGTCTCATCGGAACCGACTTCTACCTGTACGTCAGGTACGCGGTCAGCATCCTGGCGCTGATCTTCGCAGTGATCGCCCTCCAGCACCGGCGCTGGTGGTGGGGAATACCCATGGTGCCTCTGGCCGTGTTGTGGAACCCGGCATGGCCGTTCGAATTCGGCGACGACGTCTGGCAGGTTCTCACCCTCGTCGGATCAGCCGTGTTCATCGCCGTCGGCGTGCTGTTCCGAACCGTGGATACCAGCGGGCCTGTACCGGCGCGAAGCAACCGCTGAATGTCAGCGACCCTGACGGCGCTCCCTCGACCGCATTCGCCTCGTCTGGATGCCCGAGAGACCACCCAGCACCAGAAAGCCGACCGCGATCGGAACCGCGATCTCCCACCAGGTGTTCCCAGTGAGCAGGTTCGCGAACAGGATCAGCAAGCACACCCCATTCAGACCCAACGCCAGATAGGCATACTGGGCCGATGTCCACCGTGGACGTTCGGGCGGCTGGAGACCAGAAGAAGGCACGACATTCCATTCACAGCGGCGATCAAATCTCTCCGAGAGTACAGGATCTCCTTTACAATCGCTGTGACAGGAATTACCCCCGAGCGGAAGGCAGTGACACGCATGCGCATCACGCAGCGCGCGCTCCCACGACTGCTCCACACCGTGCTTCTTGCCCTGTTGATCTGCGTCGCCGCAGCGACATCGACCGTTCTCCACGCCGCATCAAGCAACCACGACGCCGACGTCGCCGCCTCCGTGATCGTGCCCGCCGCCGCCCCGGCCACCCATGCTCCCGATAGGGACGGTGGGGGAGTGGTGGAGTGTCTCGGGGCTGCTCTGATCTGCGTAGCGGCGATCGGCCTGCTCGTGCTCGTCACAGCGCAAGCGCGCCGCTCGGCTCGCGCAGAAATGACCCCGGCGGCCGGCAACGCGCCTCCGCGGGCGTCGCGGTCCGAATTCCTGTCACTCGTCCTCGCATCAAGAGCAGGCCTGCTCCGCATCTAGAATCTGCGATCCCTTGCACAGCGCCCGCGCGCGCCCACTCCCGCATTGGAAAGCAGAATTCTCATGGACCCCTCGACCCCGAGGGCCGATCGTCGCACGTCGCGGCACCGGTCCCGAATCCTTCTCTCGGCCGCTCTGACCATCATCATTACTGCAGGCCTGACGACCACTCCGTTCTCGGCCGCCGCCGAGGAGTACCCAACGTGGCCGGAAGTCGAAGCCGCTCGCGCCGACGAATCCAGCAAACAGGCCCAGATCAGCGAACTCACGGCACTCATCGGCCAGATCGAAGCGGACCTTGCCCAGGCCCAGCAGCTCGCACTCACCCGCAGCAACGAGTGGGACCTGGCTCAAGACGCCCTGGACCGGGCAGGAGAAAAGGCACGCGAACTCGACGCGCAAGCGACCGAAGCCGAGCAGGCAGCCGGAACAGCCCGGAACACAGTCGGTAGGCTCGTCAGCTCGATGGCCAGAACGGGTGGCAGCGATCAGCTCAGCGCCCAGCTCCTGCTCTCCGGTGCCGACTCGGATAACTTCCTCAGCCGCCTCGCCATCGCGTCCCGGTTATCGCAGAACATCGATCAGCTGTACGTGCAGGCCGAAGCCGCCGGCAACACGGCGCAAGCGCTCACCGACCAGGCCGGCGTGGCCCAAGCCGAACGCGCCCGTCTCGCCGAAGAAGCACAGGTGGCCATGGACGCCGCCATCGCGGCATCCCAAGAGGTCGAATACCAGCTCGGGCAGCAACTGCAGAACTCCGAAACCCTCAAAGCACAACTGGCCGTCCTCACCGAGAACCGCCAGGCCACCGAGGCCGATTATGCACGCGGCGAAGAAGTCCGCCGCGCCGCCGCCGCGGCGGCCGCAGCGGCAGCCGCAGCCGCGGGCGGCTACCCGCAACTGGACTCCGGCCAGCTCTCCGATCAAGGCTGGACCCGACCAGTCGGTGGCCGGATCTCCGACGGCTTCGGGCCACGCGTCGCTCCCACGGCAGGCGCGAGCTCCTACCATCGTGGCGTCGACCTCGGCGCGGGTTGCGGAACCCCGGTCTACGCCGCGTCCGCGGGCACCGTAAGTTACGCGGGGTGGTTCGGGGGCCTCGGCAACTGGGTGCAGCTCGACCATGGTGCCGGTGTGCAGACGAGCTATGCGCACAACAGCCAGCTCGTCGTGAATCCGGGCGAGTCGGTCGCCGCCGGCCAGCTGATCTCGCTAGCCGGAACGACCGGAGTCTCCACCGGCTGCCACCTCCACTACGAAGTCACCGTCGACGGCACCCGCATCGACCCCGAAGCCTTCATGACTGCCCGCGGCGCGACCCTCGGATGAGCGCACCCACCCAGTCCGATGCGTCGGCCACGGACCCTCGCCGACCCGACGACCACGTCGACTCCGAACTGCCCCGCACCTCCGCCGCGGCCGGCTGGGGGAGATGGGCGTGGCGGCAGCTGACCAGCATGCGCACCGCCCTCTTCCTGCTCCTCCTGCTCGCCCTCGCATCGATCCCCGGATCGCTGCTCCCACAGCGCAGCTCCGACCCTAACGGCGTCATCCAATACATCGACAAGAACCCCGGAATCGCACCCCTGCTCGAAGCCGTGCAAGCGTTCGACGCCTACAGCTCCTTCTGGTACTCGAGCATTTACATCCTGCTGTTCGTTTCCCTGATCGGCTGCGTGATCCCCCGTGCCAAACACCACTGGGACGCGCTCCGGGCCCAACCACCACGAACCCCCGCACGATTGAACCGGCTACCCGCCTACGCCCGCGACGACCACCCGGCGGGCGTCAACACCGAGAATGCACTGCAGAGCGCAGAAGCGATTCTGCGCAAGGGACGATACCGGGTCGCGCGCTTCACCAGCGGATCGTCGGTCTCGCTCTCAGCCGAGCGCGGATACCTGCGAGAAACCGGCAATCTCGTCTTCCACATCTCCCTCGTCGGACTCCTCCTCGCGGTCGCGCTCGGCGGCCTCTTCGGCTACGCAGGACAGCGCGTCGTCGTCGAGGGCGAAGGATTCGCCAACGTGCAAAGCTCCTACGACACCTTCAACCCCGGACGCCTGTTCACCCCCGAGGTCCTTTCCCCCTACCGCATCACCCTGGACGAGTTCACCGTCGACTACGAGGACGCCGACAGGGGAGCACTCGGCCAACCACTCGACTACACCGCCTCCGTATCGATCACCGAACCGGGAACCGATACGGCCCGCACCGACACCATCAAGGTCAACAAGCCGCTCGAGCTCGCCGGCGCCGACATCTTCCTCCTCGGCAACGGATACGCGCCCCACATCACCATCCGAAACCCCTCCGGCGACACCGTGTACTCCGGAGCGATCCCCTTCCTTCCCCAGGACTCCAACCTCACCTCGCTGGGCGTCATCAAAGTGCCCGACGGGCTCAAAGAACAGATCGGAATGCTCTCATTCCTCTACCCCACGGAAGAGACCAGCGACTCCGGGGCGAAGTACTCTTCCTACCCGGACCTCATCTACCCGACCGTGACCCTGAACGTCTTCCAGGGAGACCTCGGCCTCGACGGCGGCGTCCCGACATCGGTGTACTCGCTCGACACCAGCACCCTCACACAACTCACCGGCGGCGACACCGGCGTGCAGTCCCTCCAACTGCGCCCCGGCGAGACCGTCGACCTGCCGAACCAGCTGGGCAGCATCACGCTTGACGAGATCAGCCGGTTCGCGTCCTTCGACCTCAGCTACGACCCCGCACAAGACATCGTGCTGATCTTCGCGCTCCTCGCCACAGCCGGACTACTGACATCCCTGTTCATCTCCCGACGGCGCATGTGGATCAAGATCACCCCCACGGTCGACGGAGAAACCACCATCGAGTACGCAGGCCTAGCGCGCGGCGACGACCCTCGGCTGGAGGAAGCCGTCCGTGCCTTTCAGACCGCTCACCGCAGCACCCTCAGCGCGCTGCCTCATGAGCCCGGGAGCGAAGCGTGACGAGCACAAGCCAGACCAGCACCCCACCGACCGCGAACACGTCAGCGAGGTTGAAGATCGCGAACCACGACACGGCGAGATAGTCGACGACCTCACCCGTCAAGGGTGCCCCGGGCGGCGCACGGAAGACCCTGTCCACCACGTTCCCCAGACCGCCCGCGAGAACCACCGAAAGGAGAAACACATCAACAAGCTGCTGCCCCCGCCAGACCTTGATGGCAATCCACACAGTCAGACCGGTCAAGACGGCGATGAGAACCACCCCAACAATCGGCCCCAGGCCGGCACCCATGCCGAAGGCCACCCCCGGATTGAACACCAGCCGCAGCTCGAACGTCGGAAAAACCTCGATGACCCGCCCATTCGAAAGATCGGCGATCGCCCATTGCTTCACGAGCTGATCGATGACGACGCCGACCACGACCGCGAAAAGGACGATGAGAGCGCCGACCAGGCGACGACCGGGGAGGTCAGATCGAATGTCGGCCACCCAACGACTATACAGAAAATCCTGAACTATCGTGTGTACTCTGAGCCCATGCCCACCAGATGGACCGCGGCAGCACTGACTGCCCGGCTTCGCTTGCTCCGCGTTCTCGCCGCCCAGCCGAACAGCAGCACCGTGGCGGCGAGCAAACTTCGACTGATCGAAATCGCCCGCGCCGTCGACTGCGGAACCCTCCCACCCGAAATGGCAGAACGTTTCCTCGTCACCTTGGCGGAACGACTCGAGCGACAGGAGAGCGACGCGTGAAGCTCTACCGTGAACGACTTCGGCCAGCCATCTCCATGTACTTCTACATCGGCTTGGTCATCCCGGCCAGCATCATCGTGTTCTTGCCGATCGCACCCCAGGGAGGCATCCCGGGGATCGTAATCGGAATCGTGCTCGGGATACTCCTGTACTCCGGGGTCATCTTGCTGTTCGTTGCGACGGCTCCCGTGATCGAAGTCACCGACACCAACCTCCGAGTCGGACGCGCCATCATTCCCCGCGCCTTTCTGGGCGCCGTCAAGGCATTCGACGGAGCAGAGGCCACCCGGCAACGTGGCCCCGCCCTCGACGCCCGCGCCTGGCTGTGCATCCGCGGGTGGGTCAAACCCGTCATCCGCGTCGCAATCACCGACCCCGCCGACCCCGTACCGTACTGGCTGGTCTCCACCCGACACCCCGACACTCTCGTCCAAATTCTCGAGCACTCCCCAGATCCGGCAACACCCCAACCCATCACGCAAGGAGAAGCCCCATGAAGTGCCCCATCGACGACTCCACCCTGGTCATGTCCAACAGGGAAGGAATCGAGATCGACTATTGCCCGCAATGCCGCGGCGTGTGGCTGGACCGCGGTGAGCTCGACAAGATCGTCGAACGCTCCGCCTCCCCGGTCGCTCCACTACCCGCACCGGCCTACGGTTACGATGACCGCGGTGGCCATGACAGGGACACGCGGTCCGGACATGGCAGCGACCGCAACTCGCACGGCAGCCAAAAGAAGCGCGGACGCGAATCATGGATCAGTGACCTCTTCGGGTAATCCGGGGCGGCACCTGTGCAGCACTCCACCGCGCTCCGGCCGCACACCGCGCCGTGAACGACACGTGGGGGGAGGAGCTGGTTCTCCTCTCCAGCTCCGGGCCATTCCAGTACGTACTGCCATTCATCAGCATCGCGATTCTGGCAGTTGGAGCGGTCACCATTGCTCACGCTCCCGGTCTGACGGAGGGGGAGAAGGGCGCGTGGTTCATCTGCGTCGTGCTCCTGCCCCTGGCTGGGTCCTTGGCCTGGATCATCATCCTGTTGACTCACTGACCATTCGGCGACGGCGAGGGACCGGCCATCGCCCGTTATCAATCTGTTAGTAAATGTTTGGATGTACTCGACATGCGGCGCTGCGTCGCGTACCGTCGAGGAATCCGCTTTGCACCCGAAGCTGGCGGACCCGGCCAAGGAATTCCTTTCGCCTCTTGGCCGGCGAGCGAACCAAGAACGGGAAGGCGAGCGGCACACCAACGCCGAATTGGAACCCAAGGACATTCGTGCCCCTAGAAGACAGTGCTCCACAGCCGCAGACACGACGAGAGCTCCGAGAGCTCGAAGCGCGAAGCAAGCACACCCCAGTCGTGCGGCTGGTAACGCCGGCTCGCCCTCCCAAGAAGGCTACGGGGTCTCCACGGCGGCGCGCGGCCACGGTCGTAGTCATGACCTTCACGGCCGGGCTAGTCGCGACGATGGCGCTCCCGGCTTACGCATTCGGAGGCGGCGGGAACTTCGGAAGCGAACAGACAGACCGTGCGATCGCGGGAGATCAAACCCTCATCGTGCCGGACGCGTCGGCAGCCCTCGCGGTGAGCCGAGACAACTACGTGGCACCCAGCCGAGAAGAACTCGAAGCGTCCCGTCAGGCCGCCGCCGCCGCTGTCGCGGCCACACAGGCTGCAGAGGCCGCGGCGGCAGCTGCAGCGGCCAAGACCAGCAGCCCGGCTGCAACTCCCTTCACCGTGAACCCGCCTTCGGGCCCCTACAGCGGTGAAGCGATCGTCGCCTACGCGCAACAATTCGTGGGAGTGGTTCCGTACGGCACCGGTGCCAGCCCCGACACAAGCTTCGGTTGCGACGGACTCACCCAGTATGTGTTCGCGGCCTTCGGCATCTACCTGCCCAGGATGGTCTCAAATCAAGCGGCCATGGGAATTCCCATCGCCCCGGCAGACGCACAAGCCGGGGACCTTGTGGTCTGGCCGGGAACCCACATCGGCATCTACGACGGAAACGGCCAGAGCATCGACTCGCCCGACTGGGGTCGCTACGTGGAGCATCGCCCCCTCTGGGGCAGCTACTACTTCGTGCGAATAGTCGGATGACCCGAGATCCTTATGCCTTCAGCAGGCGCATCCTGAGGCTCCGGTAGGGCGGGGAGCACGGCTCGGCCTCGCGCGGCTCGGAGGCCGTTGGCGATCACAACCACCTCCGCGATCTCGTGCACTAGAACCACTCCGGCTAATCCCAGCACGCCGAACAGGGCAAGCGGGAAGAGCGCAATGATGATCACCAAGGCGAGCACGATGTTCCCGGACATGATCCGGCGGCCACGACGGGCGTGAGCAAGAGCCTGCGGGATGAGACGCAGATCGGAACCGGTGAAGGCAATATCGGCGGACTCGATGGCGGCCGCGGAGCCGGTGGCACCCATCGCGACTCCGACGTCGGCCGCGGCGAGAGCGGGGGAGTCGTTGATGCCGTCGCCGATCATCGCCGTGCGACGTGACCGGCGGAACGACTCGATCACGGCAGCCTTGTCCGCAGGCATCTGCTCCGCCCTGACGTCAGAGATACCAACCTGGGCGGCAAGAGCCTTCGCAGTGCGGGTGTTGTCGCCCGTGAGCATAACTGCGGCCACGCCGAGAGTCTTCAGCTCTGTGATTGCAGCCTTAGCTTCCGGTTTCAGTTCGTCTCGGATGCCGATCAGGCCCGCAGGGGAGCCGTCGATCTCGACGACGATCACCGTCATGCCTTCGGCTTCCATGCCCTCGCAGCGCTCGAGGAGCGCGCCGGGCGAGACCCAGCGGGGACTACCGACCCGCACGTCCGTATTGTCGATGAGTCCGGATACCCCCTGGCCGGGATGTTCCGTCACATCGGAGACGGTGGGTGGGTGAGGCTGCTCGGTGAGGATTGCTCTCGCCAGGGGGTGGGTGCTGTGTGACTCCAGTGCCGCGGCGACGTCGAGAACACGGGGGCGATCGGCTGCGGCCGTTGTCTCGACGGCGACAACCGTCGGCTTGTTCCGCGTGAGGGTGCCGGTCTTGTCGAACGCCACCAGATCAATGGTGCCAAGTTGCTCGAAAGCCTCTCCGGACTTAATGACTACTCCGAACCGGCTGGCCGCGCCGATGGCGGACACCACGGTCACGGGCACCGCGATGGCCAGAGCGCAGGGCGATGCGGCGACCAGAACAACCAGAGCTCGTTCGGTCCAGGTCAGGGGATCACCGACGAGGAAACCGAAGGCCACTACTAGTGCCGCAACGATCAATACGATCGGAACCAGTGGCCGGGCGATGCGGTCGGCAAGGCGGGCGCGTTCGCCCTTCTCGGCCTGGGCCTGCTCAACCAGCCGCACAATCGTGGTGAGGGAGTTGTCGGTGCCGTTCGCGGTCGCTTCGATCTGGAGGCTGCCCGTGCCGTTGATGGCGCCCGCCGGCACCGGGTCGCCCGGACCGACTTCGATGGGGATGGATTCGCCGGTGATGGCGGAGGCATCGATACTGCTGCGCCCAGAAGTCACGATTCCATCGGTTGCGATCCGCTCGCCCGCCTTCACGAGAAGGAGGTCGAGCTCCTGGATCTCAGCGGTACGAATCTCGACCGGGCCGGCTAGCCGGGACACGGTTGCGGTCTCCGGGACCAGGGAGAGCAGAGCCCGCAGACCGTTTCGGGCTCGGTCCATCGCACGGTCCTCGAGAGCCTCGGCGATCGAGAACAAGAACGCTAGCGCGGCCGCCTCGCCGACATAGCCGAGGAGGACGGCACCGACCGCTGCAATCGTCATCAACAAACCGACGCCGAGTCGGCGGCGGAGGAGACGGCGAATGGCGCCCGGCACGAAGGTCGAGGCGCCCGCGATGAGGCTCAGCGCGAGCACGATCGTCGCGGGGAGGCCGACACCGGACCACTCCAGCGCGTAGCCGACCGCGAGGAGCGCCCCAGCGGCGATCGGGACGAGCAGATGACGGTCCTTCCACCACGGAGTCAGCTCTTCGCCTTCGCCGCCGGCATGATCGTGCTCGTCGTCACTCTCGTCGGGACCGTGACTCTGATGGCCGTTCGTGGTGTCGTGGGCGCAGGCGTCACTCCCCGCCACGGAGTTGCTGGTGGAGAGGTTCAAGCCGGGTCGCCGCCCGATCGACAACGGCATGGGATCTTCGGGTCCGCAGCATTCCTTGCTCACGGGGCTACCTCCGCTCCGCAGCACAGCGGGACATCGCAGTTCTCATCCGTGCACTCCACACCGTCATCGACGGCGAGGACGACGTCCATCAACGCGAGAAGCGACTTCGTCAGATGAGGATCGGCGATCTCATAACGGGTCTGCCGCCCTTCGGAGATCGCGGCGACGATGCCGCACCCGCGGAGGCAGGTCAGGTGATTGGACACATTCGATCGGGTGAGCTCGAGATCTCGGGCCAGCTCGGCCGGGTACCCGGGCTGCTGGATCAGGCTCAACAGGATGCGCGAGCGGGTCGGATCGGCCATCGCGCGACCGAGGCGGTTCATGACGTCAAGACGCGAAGCAATAGTCAGCACACGCTGACCGTACAGCGAAAGCTGTATTTAATCCACGTTGAGCTCACCGGCCGACAGGGGAGTGGGGTGCATCAGCTCCGTGTGGCCGACATGCTCAAGGCCGATCTCGAGTAGATGCTGCACATGAGTGTCCGCGATCTCGTAAAAGGCCACCCTGCCATCGCGGCGCACATCGACGACGCGGTGGGCACGCAGAAGGCGAAGGGCATGCGAGACGGCGGACTCGCTGAGGCGGATCGCCGCAGCAAGGTCGCGAACGCACATAGGACCATCAAGCAACGCGATCAGGAGTCGCACCCGGTTCGGCTCTCCCAAGAGCCCAAAAACATCAGCCAGGTCCGCAATGTCCGCCGGCGCCGGCATCAACGCGCGCACGGCATCGACGTGTTCGCGATCGACGGTCGGGGCCGAGAAGGCCTCTCTTCTGGAAGGTGCGCCGGGCGCTACGGGGGGCATGAGCCCGAGGATACCCCGCGTCGCACAGCCTTAGATGAGCGAAATCCTATACAGTACAGGTTCGCGTGTACTCCCAGAGCTTCTCCAGACGGCTATGGAATCGTATGAACGTATGAGCACTCGTTCATAGATAAACGGATCCCAACCCGAGACGAGATCGTGCCCGGCAAGACCCAATCGCCCAAGCAGGCGGCCTACAAGACATGGCTGAGCACTGGCATTCCGATCGTCGCCGCCATCACGCTCGTGGCGTTCTGGGGCCAGAAACTAGACGGGGCACTGGTCGTCCTCGTCGCAATCGTGCTCGCCGCGGCAGTCCTCGTCGCTGTGTACCATGCAGAAGTCATCGCTCATCGCGTGGGAGAGCCGTTCGGCTCCCTGGTCCTTGCAATCTCCGTCACGGCGATCGAGGTCGCACTGATTGTCACGCTTGTCAGTGCAGGAGGGCCTGGCTCAGAAACGCTCGCGCGTGACACCGTGTTCGCCGCCGTCATGATCACCATGAATGGAATCGTCGGCCTCGCCCTCGTCATTGGGACTTTCAAGCACGGGATCGTGAAGTTCAACGCCGAAGGAACCGGGGCCGCCCTTGCGACAGTCACCGCCCTCGCCACCTTGGGACTGGTTCTTCCGACGTTCACATCCGCCGAGGGGCCAGTATTCACAACGAGCCAGCTCGTATTCGTCGCGATAGCCTCCCTCGTCCTATACGGCATCTTCGTCGGCATCCAGACCGTGAGTCACCGAGAGATGTTCGTGCCGGTCAAGAAGATCGTCGCAGCCCCTGCACCCCAGGGGACGGGACACGTCCCGTCCCTCCGCCAGACCTTGCTCAGCCTTGGCCTACTCCTGATATCGCTGATTGCGGTAGTTGGATTGGCGAAGCTCGAGTCGCCCTCGATCGAAGCAGCGGTTGCAGCGGTCGGCTTCCCACCATCCTTTGTGGGCGTCATCATCGCGATCCTCGTGCTCTTGCCCGAAAGCATCGCAGCCCTACGAGCAGCTCGACGAAACGAAATCCAGACCAGCTACAACCTCGCCCTGGGATCAGCAATGGCCAGCATCGGGCTCACCATCCCGGTGATCGCCATCTCCACCTTCTGGTTCGAGGGCTCCCTGATCCTTGGCCTCGGCCCCACCCAAATCACCCTCTTCATCCTGACCGTGGTCGTTAGCACGCTGACGCTTGTGCCGGGGAAGGCCACTCGCCTCCAAGGTGGCGTGCACCTGGTGATATTCGCTACCTTCATCTTCCTCTCGATCTCCCCGTAAACCCCACGAATCTGCCCTGCACCTCACCGGTCACACCCCAGCCCTACACGAAAGAGACCCGCGATGACCATCCCCCGAACCGGCCGGCTAGCCGCCGCAATCGCTGCCACCGTCCTCAGTGGGGCACTCTTGAGCGGGTGTACATCCGTCGGCGAGATCGTCGCACAAGAGGCCGGAAATGCTGCGTGCACGATCATCACACCGGTCATCGAGCAGGTCGCCTCCGACGTCCAAACGGCAGTCGCGGACATCCCCGTTGATCCGGCCGCCGCCAAGAAGAACCTCACGGCCGCGAAGGTGCTTCTCGACACGGTCGCCAGTCAGATAGCGGAAGGAGCCGCATCCAACGCCGCCGACACGGCCAGCGCTACTATCGACGGCCTCATCGAACAGGCTCAAGCCCTCGAGGCTGGCGAGGCCCTCGATCAGACACGCATCGACGAACTCAGCGAGGAACTTCAAACCGCGCTCTCAACCGCCACCGGCGTGTGCTGACCCGGCCCACCTCAGCCTGAGAGTGTGGTGTCAGCCGCGCACGCACCTCGCCCGCACGGCAAAAACCCTGAACTATAGATGAATGAACGAGGAGATGTAATGCGCAACTCGCCCGCATTGCGCCAGCCTCACGGCGGAGCACTCGCCGTACTCCTCACCGTCATCGCGCTTGTGGCGACGGCAGTCTTCGTTCATGTTGTGCCCGTGCATTCCACTGCGCGCTCCACGCACGTGGTGACTGTCGCTGAACCGGACGCCGCCCCCAGCAACATCGCAGTCGGCGATGCTCGGTCGCAAGCTGCCGATCCCGGACACTCCCAGATCGATCACGACTCGACATTGCGGCATCGGGCGCCCGACCTCACCGGCGCCGACGTCGGCACACTACCCGCCTCCGCCCAGCACGTCCTGAACCCCACCATCAATGCCTGGGCCACCAACGATCCCGTCACTGCGAGTTCTGTCGCGCCGCCCTCGCTCATTGCCCTATCGATCAACAGAACGTAGAAGCGGTCTCTTCGCAGCCCGTCCATTGCCCGGTTGCGAGGCTCATGCGCGCGCAAGCGCCGCGTCCTCACCTTCGGGGTTTAGCGGCCGCGCATTCCTGATCGTTTTCCGGGTCGCTCACGCCGACCCGATCTGTCTGAGATCGAGGACTTCTCTCGTGGCAATTCACGCCGGCACCTCGCCGCCCTCCCTCCGCTCAAACGTCAGCACTGCAGAACCTGTGCCGACGAGCACTCGCATACCCTCCATGGATGGTCTGCGGGCTATTGCGGTCCTGATCGTATTCGTCGGGCACGGCACGACTGACCAAGGATTCTGGCCCGGCCATCTCGGCGTGACCATATTCTTCTTTCTCAGCGGATACCTGATCACGACCTTGCTTCGCCGCGAGTTCGAATCCTCCAGAACAATCAGCCTGGGACGGTTCTATCTTCGCCGAGCGTTCCGCATTCTTCCCGCGGCATACTTCACCATCCTCCTCGCGTTGCTTTTAGCCGCGACCGGAGTTCTTCCCTCCGCAGTAACCAGTTGGGGAGTCGCCGCGGAATTTCTCAACATCACGAACTACTACATCGCGGTCAACGGAGACACAGGTCTGCCCCCAGAAACCAGCCAGCTCTGGTCGCTCGCCGTCGAGGAGCAGTACTACCTGGTCGTCCCAATCCTCCTGCTACTCGCCTACAGGGTGGGCGCCGGCCGCATCCGGATCGGCCGAGTGATCGTCGCCATCGCTCTGCTGGTGCCCGTCTGGCGCATCGTCCTAGGACTAAACGGGGCAACTTTCGAGCGCATCTACAACTCGACCGACACGCGCGTCGACGCGATCCTGTGGGGTGCCGCATTAGCGCTGCTTTTGAACCCCGCCATGGGCGACCGTCTCAGACGACCCGGCCGAGTTGGGAGATGGGTTGTCGCACACCTCCCACTCGTCGCCGCTGCCGCGGCGATCGTCGTGGGGATCAGCTCCGTCGTGCCGTCAATGGCCTTCGAGCTGAGCATCGCGGGCACTATCCAAGGAATCGCGCTCGCTCCGATCTTCTGGTTCGTGATCACTCAGCCCGAGGGCAGGGTCGGCCGGATGCTCAACAGCAGAATCGCCGTGCGTATCGGGGTGCTCTCGTTCTCGATCTATCTGCTTCACAAAACTGTCCTCGCCCTCGTCACGCCCGCCATCGACGCACCACCTCTGACCGACGCAATAGGCCTCGTCCTTTCAATCGCCGCAGCACAACTCCTCTACTTAGCCGTCGAGCGTCCGTTCATGCGGCTTCGCATCCGGATCGAGAAGCGTATTGATCGCCGCCGCGAGAGCCGCGACGGCTAAGTTGCAGGTCTGGACCACAGAGTCGAACTGGTCTGGACGGCGGAGCCGCTGCCTATCTGCAGGAGAAGGTCGACGCGGCCGCGGCCAGCGACCGGGGGCTGATGGTCCGGTACTACGGGAGAAGCTGCGACGCGTTCGGACGGATCTTCCAGTGACCGCGCCCGAGCCGGTGCCGGCTGGCTTCGAGGCGTTCGTGCGCGACGTCGCTCCCGACCTGCTGGACTACTTCGCCCGGCGGGTCTCGCCGCCGGATGCGGCGGCAGACTGCCTGGGCGATGTGCTGCTCGTGCTCTGGCGTCGACGAGACGCCCTCCCGAGCCCACTAAGCGAGAAGCGAGCGTGGGCCTTCGGGGTGGCCCACCGCGTGCTGAAAAGCCACTACCGGGCCTCAGCGCGACGCTCCGCCCTCACAGGGTCTTTCCGCGCGGCTCTCCTCGTAACTCATCAGAACGAGCCGGGCACCGGGCGAGGGGAGGAGCTTGGAGATGCGCTCGCCAGTCTCCGGATCGACGATCGCGAACTGGTGCTCCTGGTCGCCTGGGAAGGATTTTCCCTTGTCGACGCGGCGGCGGTGCTAGGTATTCGCCCGGACGTAGCCCGCGCGCGCTACTCCCGCGCGAAGACGATTGAAGACAGCCCTGACCAGTGTTGAGCTGGCACCCGAGAGGGAATGATGCCGGAATCAGCGTGGGACATCGAGGGGGCCGGAGAGGCACAGCCCGTTCCAGCTCGTCGGAGCGCGCTTCAGCTCGCGATAGGTCTAGCCGTGATCGCGATCGTTGGCCGCAAACGTCGTCCGTATCGAAACTCGATTTCGAGAAAATCAGTTTCGGTCCGGTGACCGTTTCGAGGTCGTTGCGGAGAATGTCAGGCGTGGTGCTCATACCCACGTTCGCGCCCCTCGGCGAACTCGGTACGCACCCGCATGGACACTACGGTGCCGTGTTCAGGACCGCGGGGTGGCGGTCCTTGCTTCGTGTGTCGCGCTGGAATAGCGATAGGAGTACGAAACCGGTGAGGCCGAGGGTGGTGAAAATGTCGGCCACATTGAAGATTGCGAACCAGTCGACAGCGATGAAATCGACCACTTCGCCCGTGAGCGGACCCTTTTCAGCGCGCGCGATGCGATCCCAGAGGTTCCCGATCGCTCCTCCCGCGGCGACCGCGAGGAGCATGGTGGGAAGCGTACGGCGACCCTGTACCGCGCGCGTTGCGATCCAGCCTAGGAGAGCAGTGGTGAGGACCATGATCCCGATGACGAGCGGGGCTCCGACATCGCTACCGATCCCGAACGCGACGCCGGGGTTGAAGATGAGTCGTAAGCTCGCGCCGAGGCCTAGCTCGACTTCGCGGGTGGGCCCCAGGGCTGTGAGAGCCCAGGCCTTGGTGAGTTGATCCACCGCCAGGGCGGCCGCTACGGCGAGGGTCGCTGCGGCCACCCTGAGGGTTGCTCTCATGAGAGCGCGTCGATGAGGCGGATGATGACTCCGGACTCGATGAGGATGTAGAGGCCGAGGCCGATGAAGACGGCGGGCACGAGCCAGTGTTCGACCTTTTCGAGGGCCTCGGTGACGGTCTTGTTCGTGCCTACGAAGCGGGCGACGACGCACCACACAGCCACGAGAACCAAAAAGACAATGATCGTGATGACGGTGTCCCAGACGGCGCTGGTGCGGAAGACCGGAGTGTAGAGCGAGATGTTGTCGGCGCCGTTGGCGATAGTGATGCCGGCCACGCCGAGCAGGCCGCCGGCTCGAATGGAACTCTCGTCGTCATCGTCGTCATCACCCCGGCGACGAAGGGTGCGGATCAAGCCGTAGATACCGATTGCGAGGGGGATGAGTCCGAGGAAGCCCACCCACTCGTCGGGAACGATGGTGAGGCCCGCAGCGGCGATAACGCTGATCGCGACCAGCGCGATGAAGCCGAGATATTGCCCGACGACGACCTTCCAGCTCGGTAGGGCGCCCCTGCTCGCGGCGAGGAACAAGACGGTGAGAACAACGATGTCATCGATGTTGGTGGCGGCGAACAGGCCGATGGCCGCTGCAATCGTTCCGATCATCGTGCGTCACGCCCGTACGTCGTGCAGAGGTCGACCTGGTAGCCGGTCTGCGCCAGAAGTCGTTCGGCGGATTCGAGGACGTCGATAACTTCTGGCGTGGTCACCGAATAGAAGTTCTGACGCCCCTCGCTTCGACCGACGATCAGCCCGCAGTCTCGGAGGCAGGCGATGTGCTCGGAAACGGTGGACTGGGCCAGCCCAAGTTCGTCGGTGAGGTCTCGCACACGCGCTTCGCCTTCACTGAGCCGTCGCAGGATCGACAGGCGACTCGGGTCGGCTAAGGAGTGGAACAGCGACACGGCTGCTGTCAGTTTGGTTGTCATCGGCACTTTCCGATCATATCGGAGTTGACCGATCATTTCGAACCGGAGCGTCGGTGCGGGGCATGAGCTGGGCCGCCCGCTCGGTCTGCATCATTTGTAGGTTCACGCAATCGCCCGAAACTGATCGATTACGGCACGTCGACCAGGTGCAGCGCCGTGACGCGACACGCCGTGCCGCAACTCTGTGCCGAAACCGAATCGTGCCTAAACCCTGTCCTGAGCCTTTCGGGCCCAGCGCCGAGGCCAATGCTCGCTGGGCACAGTTCCTCAGACAGCTCATCCCGGTTCCGCTTAGGGCGTCTCGATGAGGGATGCCTCAACGGGCACATTGCTGATGGGGGATCAGAGGAGCTAACCAGCCGTGCTGAAAAGCGCTTCGGCCTCTGGCGGGCCGGCGACGGTGACGCTCCCGTCGGGCAGCCAGGTCACATCCACCTGACGGAACGTGCCCGCGCCAGGGTCGTCGGGCTGGCTTGAGCCGGGATTCTGATACGAACCCTTGATATTGAGGCCAGTTGCAGGAAACGAATCGACCACGGCGCAGCTCGCTGACGAGCGACCCGTGGGCTGCACGAGAACGAGACACACCTCGTTTCCACTCGTGCTGCGCGCTACGTACACGGGAGGTGAGTCCACGAGCGCCCGGAAACTGAGAACGCTGAGAGCGGGTGCGTCGAGAGCCACCCGCGGGAGATCGATCGTGGTCTGCGGCTGATCGAAGATAGCGACAGCACCCGCCGCATTCACCGCCGGGCTGCCGACCTGATGACCAATGACGATGCCGACGAGGACTCCCGCTAGAGAGATGGCCGCTGCGCTCACCGCGATGATTGTGCGACTTGGGGCCACTCGTCGCTTTTTCATCATCGGCAATCGGTAGGTCGGCGCGGGCGCCGACTCGTGGGCAGCCTCTCTTTCAGTGTGCGATTCGGCTGTGAGCACCGCGTCGATCGCAACGCGGGTGCGCGATCGTTCCGCCTCGATCGCTTCCATGAGGCGGTGATGCTCTTCTGTAGCCGCCGCCAGGGCGGGGGAGGGGGGCCCATACACGATGGCTTCAAGGGTCCTGACCTGGTCTAGCGGAGACGGGCGACCGCTGGGAGTGGACTCGGTCGGATGGTTCCACCACCAGAGTGCATCTAAGGGGCTCTCGGTGCCGGTGTAGTTCTTCTCAAATGTGCCGAGCAGGATTGGGTCGGACGAAATCCGGTCGACATCGGCTGGTGGGACGAGGGCGCCGGGCATGATTGCGGGCGAAGTGGTGTCGCCACGGGTGCCTGTCATACATCTAGGCTCGCTGATCGACGAATGATGAGCAAGTGACCTAGGGGGTACGTGGAGCCCGCATACCATCCCCCAGTGGGCATTCTCACTAGGGCGGCGTCATTGCTTCTTGCGGGCAAGCCCGCGGTCTACTGACCTGAACCGCCGGTCCGATCGGCGCCCGCTAGACGATCGACCTATCGAAGGCGGCGTTCCCGCTCGATGAATACGCAACGTAATAACCTCACAAGAATCAAAGAGGAGGCACAGCCACTCCCTTACCCTGTGAACCGCAGCGATAGATGGCTGGCTGTTTGCAGCGCTAAATGTCTCTCTCGGTGCTCGTGAGTCGATTCCTCAGCACCCGACCATCGTCGTGGTGGCCTGCATCGTCATCGCAGTGCCGCGATGAGCGACAGCGGTTCAGATCGTCGACGGGCACTGATTGCCAGGATCACGACCAAGGCGAGCCACCCCACAACGAGCCCGCCGACGATACCGGCGACGATCGACCACGGCTGATCCATCGGCCCTCCTACTCGGGGGAGTCGAGCGCCGGGCTGCTCGCTCGCATCACGGCGTAGACCTTCTCCGCATACTCGTCGAGCACATCGGAGCACTGCTGCAGACGCGACTCGGCCGACACGGCCTGCGGGAGCTGCAGCACATCCCGCTTCTTCAAGTCCCGATACCAGCGCCGCAAGCGGTCCAGGCTCTGCTCCTCCTCCTCGAGCTCCCCAAAGCTGTATTTCCGCTTTGCGTGCTCCCGAGCAATCTCATCCTCGAACTTGCCGCAGTCGGCCTCGAATTCAGCCCACTCATCCAGCCGGGCGGCCGAAAAGGCGTCTCTGATCAGGCCCGTTGATGCTGCGTCACGCGGGGCCGCATCGATGACCGCGAAGGTGCCACCGCCAGCGGCACTCAAGTCAGCTGCCCGATCAAGGACTGGCTGAAACGCCTCACCAGCCGGGAGTGCCCATGTCCCGGGGGACACCGGGACTGCACCGCCCTTCCGCAACTCACGCCACACCGCAACGCGATGGCGCGACGGCTCCTTCGGAAGCTGAACCAGAACAAGAACCCAGGCGATAGTGTCCGTCACAATCTTAAGTGTAGCAGCCGTTACATCACAGCGACTTCATCGGGATGCCCTTCCACGCGAACGTGACTGTCGAAGATGATCGCCTCTGGGCAGTTCGCATGCAGCAGGACCCAGTTCCGGAGGTCCGCGTGGAGCTGCCGGTCGAGACCCGTCGAGAAATCAGCTCCGCCTGACTTCTATTGACATAACGTCCATTATCAGCGATATGTCACCGTAGTGTCGTTTGCCTCTTTTCTTGGTAGTTGAGACTCCAAGATTCATATCTAAACGTTACGACGCGGCACCCACGGCGCCAATAACATCCTGTCATCCGCGAGCGGCGGGGCTTCAACGGAGAAAATGGGGGGTAATCGCAATGAGGCGAAAACTGGCACGGGCGGCTATGGCCGCGGTGATGGCAACCACGATGACATTGGCGGCTTCGCCGGCATGGGCGGGCGAAGATGACCAGAGCGGTTGGCACGTGAAAGCCGGCGACACCTGGATTCCCGCTGACGAGCTCGTGGCCCTCGGTGAACTCGGGATGGAGCCCCCGACCGAATCGTCCGAGCCGAGCACGCAGCTCATCAGCTTCGACCAGTGGGCCGAGTGCTATCTGTTCAACAACGAGGGCTACATCCTCAAGCACTACAACCAGCCCTGGAACGGCGTCGTGAACGACATCACCCTCCGCTGCGGCAGCGCGAGCGGCGGCTACAAGCACATCGAGGCCCAACACAAGAGTCAATGGGAGGATCGACTCAACGCCGTACCAGGCGGGGCGTCCTGGGGGTCATGGGACGACCTGATGAGCGTGGCGATCGTCTCCGCGCTGGACTGGTCCGACTGGCTCGAAGACCGCCCCGGCAACAAGCGCTGCGCATACGGGACCGTCGCCTGGTACGACAGCGAAGGGCACATCACCTACATCTTCCAACCCACCATCGTCTGGTCGATCAACAATGAATCAATCATCACCGCCATTCCCACCAGCTCAGGAAGCTGCTCCAACACCTGACCCGCGCAGGACCATCCGGTTCATGCTCGACTGGGGGCACCCATGGCCGCTCTGGGAGAACGGCACCTCGAAGTATGCGCTCACACCTGACGACCTCGACCTGTCCGCCAACCTTCGCGAACGGATGCGGGCGTGGTACGACAGCTGGGAACGCGAATACGACGAGAACATAGGATGGGGCGCGGTGGCCCGTCGTGACCAATTCGATGCCGATGCGGCCGCAATCCTCGAGCAGCTGCAGCACGAAGTGGGATCGTTCGCAGACGTGGCCGACGAGGTAAAAGGCGCCTACCGATAATGACGCAAGCATGGTCTGGCTGATCGAACATCCGATTGGCCAGACCATGCTGCGTCGCATCCGAGGTTTTGACCTGCCCGACAACATGTGCCGGCTGGCAGTGACCTCTCGAACGGACGATAGGCATGCGGAACCGGCCAAGGGGCCGGCACGGTGTCTGGACCCCGCGGGTCGTTGTTTGCCCTGAATCCTTCGGCAGCATATGGACCTGGCTGGGGAGAGCAAGCCGCTACGCGGCCGCCTTCTCCGAAAACTTCGGCACGCGGGATTCCGGCGTGCACGGCTCTCTTCGATTCGCAAGGCGCGACTCACGCTCTGACCGAGATCACCTCGTTCTCGGGCGGTCTCGAGGCGGCGTTGCCCTTCGTGTACTGCGCGATCCAGATCAGTTTGGTGGGGCACCTGCCCATCGTCGTTGACGCCGAGCGAGCGATAAGGCTCGGCGTCGTTGCTTCGATTGGGTACCGTGTGGGCATGGGGCGAATTACTGACGAATTCATTGAGGAGCAGATCGGGTATCTGAAGACCGATCACGAGTTCTACATTGCCTGGGACGAATTCGATGGAGACGAAGACGACCTGCCCGAGCTGAGAGTGCGGTTACGTCGGGCGGCGAAGGCCGCGGGGATGCGTGTCCACACCCGTCTATATGACGACGACGCGGTGTGGGTTTTCGATCCGGATTGGAAACCTAGTCCGGAGGAACTCGCAGCACACAACGACCAACGCCAGCGATCGGCGCAAGAGGCGATCGCGGCGCACCTACAAGAGCAGAGGGCGCAGACACCTGTGAGGCACCTCCGCGCGCTCGACTGATACGCCCGAGAGACCAATGCAAGCACCCCGGCTCGTGAAGGTGGCGCGCGTCGCGACGATTGTTGCGTTGACGCTCTCGGCCGCGATCGGGTTCGTTGTCGCGCCCCAGGTCGACGGGGTTGTGGTGGGGCGACTCGGGTTCGACGTGGACCTCAGCCCCGCGTAGAACTCGATGCAACCATCGCGGTGCCTGCCGTCAGATTCCGCCACGGAACCCCGGTCCGATACCGCCAGATGATCGCCTCGACCACCTACCGATGATCACCGAACGGGCGACCACCTTTCGGCGAAGCGGCATCGAACTCGCCGGCATTCCTCAGTGCCGAGCCAAGCCGGCGCCAGAAGTTACGCCTGAGAGCATCGGATGTCGTTCCGCAATTCGATCTGGGCAGCCTGAATGTCCAAGCCATGTGCCCGAATGAGGGCATCGCTCGCGAACTCGTCGACCAGGTTCAGTGCGGCGATAAGCTCGGAACTGGGAGTGCCATAGGAGCTTTTCGGTTGAAGTCGTCTTGCGTTCCATAGGACGTCCTTCAACTCGTGAGCTCTCTCGATTAGCGCGCCGAAGTTGAGCCGTTGATCTTCCTTATCGGTCGGAGATCCGAGGTATTCGAGCGCTCTCGCCAGGATACGTTCGGCGGCGTCGAAGCCATGATTTGCGTGTTGGTTGGGAGTGAGATCAGCCATATGGTCTCTTCTACAGCATCTACGAGCGGCAGGCGCCGCTTTGGAACGTGCCCAGCGTAATCCAGAGATGAAGGGCCGAGATGGACTCAGGGACTGCCGCGATCGTGAGCGCGCTGATCGTCGCCGCTACGACCATCGTCGCGGGAACGCTCATCCCTATCGGCACTGAGCGAGCGCGACGCGGTGCGGAGATCCGGCGTCAGAATCGCGCAGCGATCATGACACTTCTGCCGCAGATCCTTGAAGTTGCAGCAGAGAACGCGAACCGGGTCGAGAACAGGGTCAATGGCATTCGCCCGGCCTCGCGTGAGGTGCGACTGATCACCCAACTCGACCTCACGGTGAGCGTCTCTGACAGAGAGCTATCCCAAGTTGTGAGGCTCTTAACCGCGGGCGCGCGATCCAATTTGGAGTTGGCCAAGCGAACTCGGTACGTCACCGCGGCGATGACGGTGCTCGCTGAGTGGTCGCAAGGAGGAAGAAGCACCGCGGGGATTCTGAAGTTCTATCTGGAGCTTCTGGAGCAACAGGACGAGCAGATCGGGTTGGGTGAGACCCAGGTCTGATCGAGCTAGAAGTTGTTCCAGCTCGCGGGTGCGAGGCTGAATGCGTCCGCTTGTAATGACATCGCTTGCCGGAGGAGCCAGTCGTAGGAGTGGATTTCGATGGCCGCTCTCTCTGATTCTCGGCGTCGCTGGGAGTCTCGCTCCGTGGTCGACTCACCGCGGCCGATGATGACAAGGCCAGGGTCGATGTTGGTGATGCCGCGAAGGCCGAGCCCATCGTCCCTTCTTGCCCGTTGCGCGTATGCAACGTTCGATGTCAGCCATTCACGCCAGGTATCGATCTGATTGATCGCGTGGCGCACTCCACCAGGGAGTGTGCCGTCTAGATTGTGGAGACGATGAGTAGGAGCTTCGAGCTCGACGGCGACCCACTGCATCCCGAGACTATTGATGCCTAACACGAGGAAATCCGTGACGTACTCGCTCCCAAGCCTGGCTTGTGGGATGACGTATGTCTGCCAGTTCCCGGCTACCAGACAGGCAAGGAGCGACGGGTACCGCTCGAGGAGTTCTTGGAATGGTCGCTCCGTTCGCTCGTCGACGAGGCGACGTTCGAGTTCGAGGGTTGCTTCGGGTGGGGGTATCCGGTTCGCCACGATGTACGGATCGAGATCTGCGAGTGCGGCGAAGTTGACAGATCCGCCGACTCGATTGGGGTCATTGAGCAATGCGGCGTCCAGCGCGGCCCGAGCTTCTTCGTAACCTGGGTCCCCGGCTCGGGCAATGGTCGTCAAGTAGTTGGGCCATGCACTTTTACTCGGTACCCCGCGAAGGTAAATCCGGCCAGCGTCACCGATGCTCGAAATCTCTCGCTGCAGTTGCGGCTCGCTCGCGGGAGCATTGAGTAGGACGATATCTCCTGGCAGAGGACGTAGCGCGCGAAGGCCCCGGGCCGTTTTCAATCCGTACGTTGCGGCGAACCGAGCTGACTTCTCCGCCTTCGTGCCCGTGATGAGTTCTCTCGTTACCGGAAGCTCAAGTTCCTTCTCCAGGTCGTTGAGGCCTTCAAGATCGCCCTCCCGGATCGGAAACTCACGTGCGAAGAGCTCGTCAGAGAGGTGGTCCTGCAGCACGATCGCGAACACCTGGGCAGGAACATCGTCGACGTCAACGCCAAGCTGTCTCGCCAATGTGCGCTGCTGTTCTGTCGGGCCCGCGAATTCCTGCTCGAGGCGCTCCGCCACCTGCTCCCACTTCGGATGCTGTGGATCACCAGCGATACTCACGGATGTAACGTACTGGCCCCGCAGCGTGCGGGGCAAGATCATTGACTGCCGGGGACTTTCCTCCCAGCTGCACTGGGTGCGATCGCTGGCTATTTCAGGCGGTCGTCTTGCATGAGAAAGCTTCTGATCGACCGATTGAGAAGCACCCAGACCTTCTTGGATTCATTTTCGGTGAAGGGATGCCGTTGGTTGAACATGTCCAGCAAGAATTTGTAGTCGTTATCGCCGTTCCAACGGTTGTATTGGTTGGGCGGGAATGCGCCGTTTTGCCAGAGGTCCGCGAGCGTGGCTCGGGAGAAGTGATCGGTTGTGAGCTCGACGCGGCCGCCGTCGGTGAACGTCGTCTTTAGATCGATGAGCTGTCGAAGCACTGAGACGTCTAGGTCGAGCTCTTCAACGTCGAACATGTTGACACAGCTGCTCCCGATCGGGAACAGCTGCGTGCCGGCACCTTGGTTGTGAATTGTATAGAGGTACCGGAGATTCGTCTTTCCGCACACACAGACCCCGCCCGCAGCGGGATCTTCCTCGAGGCTGACGACGCGCCATTCGGTGACCGCGCTCGACCACCTAGTTGCCCGAGACGCAGCGACAACGGCGTTGCGCAGCGCCTCGAAATTATGCGACGTCATCCCTGCCCCCTTACCGACAAGGTATCGGCAGGGCCGGGTGAATGTCACGGACCAGCGTCGTCAGCCGCTATGGCCCGTGCTAAGGCGCGGTTGCTGTGGATGGTTGGCGAGACGGCTCGGCGCCCCCTCGCGCTCCTCCGCTGCGTGTCCTACTGGTCGAGTCCGGTGATCTGGGATGCGCGGAGCCAGGCGAAAACGGTCCATTCGCTGGTGAGGACGTTCGCGAGAGCGTCGGAGTTCTCTGAGGTGGGCAGCGTTTCGTACGTGACGCAGATCAGCGCGCCACCGGTTGTTCTCACGAGCGCGCCGGCGTCGGCGGGGAATGTCATCTCGACGAGGTCGATGCCGAGGTGGAAGGAGAGCTCGCCGCCGACAGCTTCGGCGGTGAGCGGGATCGGGTTCGCTATGGCTTCATCGCGGCTGCTGCTGAATCCGAGGGCGGTGTAGAAGTCGAGGGAGCGTGGGTCGCTCCATGGGCGGGCAGTGTCATCGCGGCGGATCTTGAAGATGTCGCCGGATGGTTTGTGGAGGACGGCGAGGGTGTGGCGCTCCTGGGTGACGGTGCGCCGCCGCCACGGCAGCCAGCTGCGGACCTGCCCGGTCCTTACTCGGTGCTCGTGCGTGCCGACGGTCTGGTTCGTCGCGGGCACGATGACGGTCAGTCCCGGGACGGCGGGTCCGGTCCCGCAGTGCGCGTGGATTGCCGCCACGACCGCGCTCGTGTCGGTCACTTGCGCGGTGAGGCGCAGCGGCCCGTGGCCGAGTTCCTGTTGACATACCATGCACTCGCCCCACGGCTCCGTGGTCTCCTCGAGGGTTCGGACGGTGCTCTCGCCGAGCTGTCCGATCAGGGTCGGGTTGTGGACGAATTTCATGGGCTCTCGCTCCTGGCTTGCGCATCGAACGCGGCCTTGCGCCGCGTCTTCGTGACGTGATGGTTATGGGTCGAGCCCGTGCACAGGACGCGGCATCGGTACCGTGACGTGCGGACCTTGGTGACGACGCGTCCTGTGTGCGGGGGGTCCCGCTGTCCACCTGTGGGCAGGACGAGCCCGGAGGGTTGAGCTCGTGCTGTGCACAGGTGGTCAGGGGGCTACGGAACGCCTCCACCCGGGGGTGGAGGCGTCAGCCTTCACTGGGTACCGAAGTCCGCACGACCCCAGCGTCTTTCAGCATCCATCACTGCGTCGACGGAGGCGATGCTCGGAGGGTTCGGCGCCAAAGATTCGGAAGCCAGTCGAGCATCAATCCAGATGATCCGCGCTGATTCGTCGACGTGCCAGTCGCCCACCGTGGCGTAGTCATCGGCCGCAAGCACGGTCGACACCGTGAGCAAGGCCGTCACACTGAGGTGCTGATCATCGTCGGGGCTGAACGAGACGCGCGAGCCAAAATCACCTGTGCGCTCGGGGCCAGAGAAAGCCCGAATGGCCCAACCGGCCGCCTCATCGTGGAAGACTTCAATACTTCCAATTGTGCTGAGCCCAAAGCGATCGCTCACCTGTCCGCCCTCCTATGGTCTGGGCTATCTTGACACGGCGACAGTCCCGCACGGTGGGCTGCTTTACCGGTGCCGGGCTTCACGTCGTTCAGCAGCTCGGCCGGCTTGTGCCCGTAATTGCAGCGGCGAAACGCGCCACGCTCGGCGTCGACGAGCATCGGGATGTGGTGGTCGAGCACGTCGCGGAGGAACGAGTGAAGCATTGCATCCTCTTCGGCGAGCATGTGTGTCCAGGCGTCCCAGATCGCGGCGAGGCGGGTTACAGCGTCGGGGTGCTCGCGCCACTCTAGGCACCACACAGTGCCCTTGCCGCCGCTCGTGAGCGTCGGCAGGAGCACGTAATTGACCCACTCGGGCAGACCGTCAGGAACAGCCGTGATCGGGAGGCGGTCAGGCAGCATCAGCGTCATCCGTTCGGCTCGCCGCGGCAGTCGCCGCGGCCGTCTGGTTCAGCTTGACCAGCTGCTTGTCTTTCCACCATGGGATCGACCGGACGAGCACCGGCCGACACCCAGAGGCGAAAACGACCATGCGGCCAAGGGTCAGGGACGCGAGGTCGGAAACGTCCATGATGCGCTCTGCCTTACGGGAGCGATTCACGGAGCGTTTGCCGTCGTGCGTGGACACCGACCGCTCGGTGTATTCGTAATCTCCGATCAGCTCGGAGAGGTCGCGCAGGAAGGTGTTGGAGGCGTTACCGCCACCGAACACCCGCACCGTCGACGACGCCCACAGCTTCCCGAACCCGGTCACGCCCCACACCTGTTCGCCCTGCTCCTGGGTTTGAAGAATCGTGATGACGATGATTCCGCGAGAGCCGTAGGTCGTGTACTTGTCGGGAAGGTCGGGAATCCGGCAGATGTTCCCGGCCTCATCGAGGATCGCCATGAACGGTTTCTGCAGCCGCCCCGAGGGTTCCTGCCGTGCGGTGTTCTCCGCGGCCGTCAGAACCGCCCTGGTGAGTGCTGCAATTAGCGGGCCGGCCGAGCCCGGCCCTTCCTCGCTGAACAGGTACAGGGTGTCAGAGGGAGCCGTGACGAGCTGCTGAGGGTCGAACTCGGGGTGCCCGTCCTCGTGGGGCTGCACCCACTCCCGCACCGACTCGGAGGAGAGGAAGCTCAGGGCCTCGCGGGCGTAGGCAAAGACACCGGAGCGGGTGCGCTCGGTCATCTGCTGCATCGACTCAATTTCGGCCGCAATGTGCGGGTAGCCGTTGGCGTCCAGAATCTCGATCGGCTTCGGGTCGTCCTCGCGGCCGAGCCAGGCGGTGACGGTCGGGAGGTATTCGCCCGCGATCGCGGCCGCGAAGAGGTAGCGCGACATAAGCGTGCGCCCGGTCTGGGGAAAGAACGGGTCTTTGTCGCCCTCAGCTCCGTACGTCGCCGCGGCGAACACCGCGGCGAGGCTGGAGCCATCCTCCACCGTGCGAACGCCCGCCAGGGGGTTCCACCAGCAGTCGTGCCCCCGGTACGCCGAGGCGAGCCGCTGGGGGTCGAAGATGTAGACCGTGCCGGCCGCAGCACGCACCGAGAGGGTGTCGGCCAGGATATCGGGCTTGACCGACGTGGCCAGCAGCGGCCCCGGCGCCGCCAGAATGTTCGGCGTGACGATCGACGCGGACTTGTTGCGGCGCGGCCCGGCAATGGCAGTCACGGTGTCCTCATAGGACGCGCGCACCGGCACGGAGCCGGTCAACGTGTGCCCCACGGTGACGCCGACGAATTGCGCCGGAATCCCCATCCGCTCGTGACGCTTGCGCAGCGCGGCCGGCAGGAGCGGCTTGATCGAGTTGCCCGCCCCCATCTTCGCGGCGGCGCGATCGGCCGGCGAGCGATCGCGGCCGCTGCGGGCGGCAATGACGATCGCCACGACGATCACGACCAGGACGATGATGCCCACCAGCACCGCGGCCGCGGTGTGTGCGCCCGTCCACGGTGCACCGTCGCGGATCGCCAGAACGGGGTTAACGACGCCGGTCGCGGTGCCCGTCCACCACCCGGCGAGCGTCCAGACGGACACCACGCCGGCCGCGGCCAGCAGCAGCACGCCCATGACCACGAGAGGGGCGTAGGAGCCGCCGCGGCGGGTGACGGCCGACATTAGACCACCACCCGACGTTCGTTGTCGTGCCGGCGCTGAGCCCGGAATCGCTCGTCAGCGATGTGGAAGCCCACTTGGGTCGGGGTCTGGATCATTTGCACAGGAACGCCGGGCCGGCCTTCGACCTTGAACAGCACCTTGCCGGCACCGGGAGGCGGCGCGCTGGCCGCTCCGGTGCGAGGACCGGCTCCCCAGGATTTCGCCGCGTTGAAGCCAGAAACCATCGCCTTTTCCTTGTTCGTGAGCGGCTTGATTTCGCCGAGCACGTCGAGGTCCTCATTCGTGAGGGCCATGAGCCCGAGCAGGCCAGAACGCTCGGCCAGGCCGCGCGCCTTCTCTCGGTCTTCCGGGTCCGGCAGCGACATCATGTCTTTGGGAGAGTGCGTGATCTTCATTTCGGCGGTTCCGACTGAGCGGTTTGAGCGCGAGAGCGCGTCCACCTGGTCAACGATTCCTTTGGTGGCACGCATCGGATACCAGAATTCGTCCATCAGCGTTGTGTATCCGCTCCACATCACCGCGGGCACGTACACCTCGCCCTCGGCCGCGGCCTCCGCCTGCTTGGCCGCTTCGGCCTTCGCGACCTCCCAGTGGGCGTCGATCGAATCCATGCCGAGGGACCACGACATGAGCATGGCGGTGGACAGCAGCTCCGTGGCCGATTGTGGGATCGAGGACGTGTCGAAGCAGAAACCGCCCCGGTTACCGAGGTCGATCTCTACCGATCCGGTGCCGCCCAGGAGCCGGCCGAGGTCGCCCGAGAGCATGGACTCGATCGAGTCGCCCAACTTGGAGAACTTCGCTTCAAATAGTTCGGCGGTCCGCATCCGAGCAACCGACAAGACACGCTCGGAGGGCTCTCGGAATGCCTGCCGCAGATCGCTGGTCACGGGAGAGAGGGTGCGTTCCAGGATGGTCTTCACGAGCGCTTCTAGCACCGTGTTCTCGATGTCCAAGATTGGTTCCCCACCGCGGCTTATCCGGAGCACGAGCTGGGCTTGCTTGGTGACTTTCCACATGGCCAGGTCGGTGAGCTCCGCCCCCACGGTCCCGCCGATCTGGTCAGCGGCACGGCCTAGTGGCCCGCGGGAGAGCAGGTTCAGTTGGTGTCTGGCGTTCGGCCCGAACTCGAACACCGCGCCGCCCGCTTGCTCCACGAGCGGGGTGTGCTCGCCCTTCTTCAACGGGTTGAACACGGCGGGAATCATTCCTCTGGCCATCATCCCGAGCGTCATCGTCTGCGCGGTCGAGGACTTCCCCACCCCGTTGATGCCGAACAGGAACATCGACGGCGACGAGATAACGCCGTCCATATAGAAAGCGTGGTGATCCAGCGCCACGGCGGTGCCGGTCAGCAGGTCGGTGCCGCACGGAGCACCCGACACGGGGCGGGCGGTGCCGGCCGTGAACGGGAAGATGCCGTTGGTCTGCACGGACGACCCGTACCAGAGCGGCGCGGCGGGGACACGGTTCCACCGCCCACCGCCGCGGCCCAGGTATCCGGTCGGGGTCAGGGTGCGCGGCTTGGAACGCTTCCAGGCTGGTGTGAGTTTCATACGATCCCCTTCATGGCAGCTTCTACGGTTGTCTCGTGCAGCCACGGCAGCACCCCGAGGGGCAGCGTCGTATGGAACGCGGGTCCGGCGTCGTAGTCGCAGAACCGATACGACAGCGCAGACGAATTAAGCAGGGACTTGAGTTTCAACTCGGCATCCTTGTACGCCCGGTGATCCGGCTCGAAGCTGACTGTCACGGCCATGCTGAACCGGGTCACGGCCGCACCCTCGACCACTTCGGTTTCGAGCTTCTGCGCCTTGCCTTTCAGAGCACGGTCAGCGGCTGTCTCTCGTGCCTTCGCGGAGGCCGTGGTGTGGGCGCGGGCGTCCAGGCGCTGCACCAGCTGCACCGCCTTGTCGGGTGACACCGGCCGGTAGAAGATCGCCACCCGCTTGCGGAGGAACCGGTCGGCCGGGCTGAACAGCGGGGCCATGGTGTCTTCGGTGATATGCAAGGCCGGTGGTGCCAGCACGAGCGCCGTCATCGACGCGACCCCATCGTGTTGGCAGATGCGCTTGGAACTGTCGTCAAAGTAGTCGGGGCCGGCCTCCGTGACGTGTAGTCCCGAACCCTGCCCGCGCAGCGCGTCACTGGCGAACTCGGCCGACCGCTCCGGGTTGTAGGCGACGCGGACGGCCTCAGCGAGAACCGTGCTCGTGGCCACCGATACCGCGCCCCCGCCCGCCGCGCGCAGCGCCTCGACCTGATAGGGCAGCTTCGCCGCGACCTCCGCCACAGCGTCCTCCACCGACATGCCCAGTGAGGGAATCAACCAGGTGAGAGTCGCCCAAGTCGAGACCTCTGAATAGCGCGCGGGCAGCTGCTCGCCCGCTTCCAGGCTGTGCCGGCGTGCAATCTCCGGTGCGTCGGGGTCGAGGTCGGAGATGATGCGCTCGACCAGTGGCCCCTTGTCGCGCAGCGCCGATTCCACAACCACTGTCGCGCCGGCCAACGCGTCGTCTTGCGACAGCGAGGAGATCCACGCCCCGTATGCCACGACCGACCCATCGATGGTGGGTTGGGTCTGCATGTCGGTGCCGTCTGGATTGCACGACAGAACGGCCGTCAGAGTCTTGGTGCGGGGGTTGTGCAGCAGAGTGAACGGCCGGCCAAAGCCGTCCGTTCCGCTGATTTCGACCACGTTGGCCAGGATGCCCGGCAGCGAGGTGAGGTGATCGGCCGGCAGAGTCGAGAACAGCCCCGACCGGAACGACGCTTCCCCGCGGCGGGCTCGGCTCTTACCCGATGCCCGCTCTACGACCATGGCGGCGAGGGTGCGGCCGGTTGTGTCGCCACCGAACCGCAGCACGAACACCAGGTTGAAGCCGGCCGCCACCGCGAACACGATGAGCCCGCCCCCAAACCATCCGCGGGTGAACATCATCACCATGAGGATGACTCCACCAAGAAGGACCGCCCAGCCGGGCAACGTCAGTCCGGCCAGGGTCGCGCGCGTCGTCGGCAGCCACACCCCGAACCGCACCCGTTTCGGCGTCGTCTCCTCAGTCATCGTCAATCATCTCTCCCACTCCGCGACTCCCCGAAGGGATCGCGCCCGCTAGATCACGCGCCGAATCCCAGCCCGAACGACCAGAGCCCGACGACCCCGAAGAACCCGCCGCGCCAGAAGAACCCGATGCGCCGCCCGAGTCTGAGCCGCCCGCCGATCCGGTACCGCCACCAGAGCCAGCGCTACCCGCGGGCCCAGCTGGGCCCGTCGCGCCGGCAGCCCCAGCAGATCCCGTAGCCCCCGCACTGCCGGCCGCGCCGGCGGAACCCGCCGAGCCGGCGGAGCCGGCCGCAGCCGCACTAGCCGGCGCGGATGCGCCGGCCGTTGCGACTGCCGAGCCCACCGCGACTGTTGCGACCGCGGCAGTCTTAGCCGTACCGACGAGAATTCCGCCCGCACTGGCTCTACCCACCGCCGATGTGATCGGCACCACCAGGCGCATGAGCGCCGGCAGGGCGAAGATCGCCAGCGCGAACACAGCCAGACCGACCATTGCGGCCTCCGGGCCGTCGCGGCCCTGCTTGAACCGGATCGCGAGCCCATAGAGCGACGCTGCGACCGGCGAATAGAGCACGAAGGCCAGCAGCCAACCCGTCGTCTTCTCCCACAGGGCTTCTTGCTTCTCGAACATCGCGCCCGCCGCGGCGATCGGCCAGAACGGCAGCAACACCGACACTGCGACCGCGCGCAGCAGCATGATGATCCACTGGATACCGACCGCCAGCGCCCCGAGCAGCCCGAATATCAGCTGCATGGCCACGTTGCTTGCGAACGTTGCCGAGTCCCACAGCACTTGGTTAGTGCCCTCCGTGGCTTGGGCCGATTCAAGGATGAACTTCGCCAGCGCATTCGACCCGGTTTGCAACACCGAGAAGAACGCCACTCCCGCGATCGCGACGAGAATAGCGCGCAGGAATTTCTTCGCCGCCTCCGCCGCCACATCACCGCGAGCCGCTAGAGCGATCCGGATGCCGGCAACCATGAGCCCGAGAGCCAGAAGGAACACCTGAACCGGTAGCGCGATCCCGCGGAACCAATCGGCCGTGCTTCCGCCGATAACCCCGTCAAGCCCGGCGCCGATCCATGACGTGTAGAACCCGTTCCACAGATCGTTCGCGCCCTGCATCAGTTGCTGAGCGAACTTCTCCAACTCGCCCTGAGCAACCGAGGAAATGCCGCACCCGATCCAGTTGGCCGGGTTGGAGCAGTCGTCAGCCATTACCGACCGCCGTCCACGATGTGTAGTCGGTTGGGCCTACATCAGTGGCCTGGCCGGTGGAGCCGGTGTCGAGCGGTTTTACCTTCCAATCGCCGTCAGCCCATACCATCGGGAACGGCAGTCCGCGCTGTCCTGTAGTACTGCCGGGGTACCGGAGTACGACACGCACCATGGCGCGGTCGCCGTCGTATTCCTCGATTTGGAATCCAACTATCGTTACCCCGTTGGATTCGATTGACTCCTTGAGTTCAGACGGAGGATTGTCTTTCAGTTGCTCGAGAAGCACGTCCTTTCCGGGCGAATCGGCTACGTAGAACTGGGTGGTGTCGAGTGGTGTGTGATCGACCTGCGAATACAAGAACGTCACCGCGGCAAGCGCCGCACCGACCGGTGAGTGTTCGAAGCACGCAGGGAATCCCTCGGTGCTTGTCGTCGGTCCGGTCGAGTCGGATACCGGCCACGTAATCCCGTCAACCGCGGCCCACCGCAAGTCGGCGGGCACTTCCCGGTCCTCGCTCGGTGGCGCTTTGCAGCCGATGCCGCCTGCGTCCGCGGTCGGCATGCTCGAGGCGGCCGCCGACGAAGATGTTGCGGCCCCGTCAGGTGTGGTGGTCGGGGTGCCGGCAGGCAGGAAGAAGATCACGAGCGCGGCCACGATCGCGACGGCGAGTACTCCCAAAGACAGAATCAGGGTGATCTTGCTCGCGCGGTTGCTTTCCTTCACCATCACGGTCTAACCGCCTCCCCTAGCCGACGCCCGGCACGCAGTTGGGGTCAGGGTTCAGGAAGATCGAGACAATGCCGGAGGCGGCACCGATCAGAACCACGCCGGCGATCCACCAGCCCAGCGACTTCATCATTTCGCCGCCGTCGCCGCGGCGGGAGGAGAAGAACATGCCGATACCGATCAGGATCAGCGCCACGACAGCGAGAGCGACAGCGATCAGCTGAGTCCAGAACTTCGCCGTGTCGAGCGCATTCGTCGCATCGGCGGGCAAGCAGTATGGGGCCGCGGGAACCGCCGCGACGGCGGCGTGTACCAGGTCGATCATGTTGATTCCTTCCATGAGCCGCGGACTGCCGCAGCGATCTTTGCCGCGGCTTTTGCCACGGTGGGGTGGTGTGGGACTGTCAGCGTTCCCCGCAGAGCGGGAATCCAGGGAACGCGGATAATCGGCGCAGCGCCGGAGAGAACTCTGATGCCGCGGCGTACGTCCGGGGGTACTTTGCCGGGGGCATCCGCGACCATCAGCACCGCGCCTGCTCGGTAGGTCAGCTGTTTGGCTTCCTCGACGCCGCGCAACGTGGTGCGCGCCACCAGCAGAAGCCGGCTCTTGGCGGCGTCAGGAGCCGGTATCTCGATGCCACCAAGCAGCTCGGCCCAGGTCGTCACCCCGGAGCCGTGATGGGGCCCGTAGAGCGTCCAGCCGGCCCTTATGGCTTGTTCATCGACCGTGGGTGTTTCAGCGCGGCCGCGGGCCGGCCGGAGCCATTGCAGGATGCGGGGGTCGGTCAGTGCCGTGGTGGTCACCGATCCGTCAGCGCTGAGAGTCAGCGTGAACGCCGGCTGCCCTGTGGGGTGCACATCGAGTTCGCGCTCCCCCAGGCCGCCGCTATCGATTCCTAACAAGTCGATGATGAACCTGGCCGGTTCGGCGCCGGCCGGAACTTCGACTGTCTGCCCGCCGACGAGCCACATCGGGCCGGCCAATTGTGCGACGGTCACCATGGCTAAAGCCCGCCGACGATCGCGGCCGTGGCCGCGAGATAGGCCCGCTGGGTAGCCGGTGCCAGGTTCTCGTACACGATCTGGGAGCCGTCCGCGAGGGCTTCGTCATAGGGCACGGTCACCACCTCTCGCACGTAATGGCTGAAGTGCTCGATCGTCGACGCTCGCTGCTCGGCCGCGGCCTTGTCGCGGGGACTCCCCTTCCGGGCCGGCCGCGCCGGTTCGGTGAGGATCAGTACGCCGCGTGCGAGTTTCGATTCCAGGCCCTGAGCGATCAGGGTGTCGACCGTCGCCGCGAGCTTCTTCGCAGAGTCGCGCTTGTTCAGCGCTACGAGCACGATTTCGTCAGCGATCTCCATCGCTGCCTGCCAGGTGCTCGCGGTCGCCGCGTTTCCTGTGTCGACGAGGATCAGGTGGTAGAACTGGCGCAGCATTCCGTGTAGCTGCACGAACGCAGTACCGTCGATGACTTCCTGATTCGACGCCTTGTTCTGTGAGGCGAGAACGTGGAACCGGTTCTCACCCTGCGGACGCACGTAGTTCATCAGTTCCGGTGAGTTTGACGGTACGGCGAAACGATCGATGTTCGTCAGAAGATCCGCTGCCGTCAAGTCGTGCGATGCCGGCATGGCCAGGTCGCCGAGAGTGCCCTGATTCTCGTTGTTATCCCACGCCAGGATGTTGCCGCCGCGCACTCGCCCAGCCGTGGCTCCCACGAGCTCGGTCGCCGTGGTCTTTGTCGCGCCGCCCTTCAGGTTCGCGAAAACCACGGTCTTATGACCGGCAAGGCCGCGCTGCACCGCCGCCCGCCACACGCGCTCTTGAAGCTCGGGAGCTCCAGGTGCGATTCGCAGCCCAAGACCATTCAGCACTCCGCGCCAGCCGTACTGCGCCGGATGTGGCGGAGGTTCTGCGATCGTCGCCCCGAAATCCGCAGCAGAGGGCTTCCGGCGAGTTTGTAGCGCCTCTCCCCCACGTGCTGGCGCGGACGTCGCAGCCGCTATCGACGTCGGCCGCGGCACGGGAGCCGCCACGTCTCCTTCCGCCGGCGTCAGCTGCCCGTCGACGGGTGGCTGTGCCATCGCCACCGCGCCATCAGCAGCGACGGTGAACCAGGTCTGTCCGTCCCCTCCGGTGCTTCGCACGAGCACCGGAGCGCCACTCTCGTGCGCTTCCACGGCAAATGAAGCGATGGCGGCGCCATACGCGCTCGCTCCATCGTCCGCCCGAACCTGCTCACCATCCACCGTGACTGAGCCGTTGACTTCACTTACGAACTCACGCCAACCCGAATGCCCCGTAGAGCGAAATGACCTTGTCATATCGTTCATTGTAATCAGGTGAGCGATGAAATGCGCATTTCCGACAATTAGTCATGGAAGGATGTGATTCATGAGCGGGAATGAACGGCACAGTCGGCCAAAATGGGGGGATGCGTGGGGACAGTGCAACCAATCCGGGACCTGACCCGATGCCAAACGACGTCGTTCTAGCAGCGGAGGTCCTGGGGAGTCCCCACAACTCCGAGATTGCGTCCTATCTAGCAGCTCACTCGGAAGCCACCTTCGGGCAGATTTCCAAGGCTCTGCAGGAGCGCGGCATCGACGTGGTCAAAGGAACTCTGTCTCACCGACTGCGGACCCTGGAAGGCGCCGGCGTCATCACCGGTGATCTTCCCCGCGACCAGCGCGGCCGAGGCAAAGTGGTGCGCTATTCGCTGGTGCCTACGAGGCTTCAGTACCTGGTCTCACGCCAGCTCGACTACATGCTCGGGCTGCTCCCCCAGGAAGGTCACGGCGGAGCTGCTGCCCTGCATCCGACCGCGGACGCTGGCGAACCGTTCGGACCCGTGAGCGCTCAAATCCTGAACATGCTCGCCAGCCACTCGCCAGCGACCCTCGAAGAAATTCGGGAGCACATCGACGACCGCGCCGCACGAGCACGACTGACAACGATGGTCGGCCTAGGATTCGTCACCGAAGACTCAGAAGGACGCTTCCGAATCAGCCGCTCCGGCGTGGCCGAAGCGGCGCGAGTACTCTTCAACGCGTCAGTGACGCGCGAATCAGAGCCGGACGCTTAGCTCCGGGCCCTCTCCATTTCGCGAGGCTGGATCATGTCGCGGAAGGTCTCCCACAGCGCGTACGCCGGCTCCGACCACCGGAAAGAGCCTTGCTCCTTTTCGTGCCACAGCCACCGCTCGTTGCTCAGACCCAACGCGCGTAGAGCGGCGCTCTCGACGATCGCGCTGCCTGCACGAACGAGAGCGACGTAGCCGGTTGCCCGGTATTCGTCCTTCAACTCGTAGCCGAGGGACTTGCAGACCCACCCGTAGAAGTCGCTCATTACGGTCTCGAACTCTTCCTGGCGCTCTTCGAGAATCGTCATGAGAAGCGGCGTCATTTCGCCAGAGATGACCGCGAGATATTCGAGCCACTGCATGGACTGAGCTACGTTCGAGCTGTTCTCATCACCAAGGCTGCTGATCAGCTTCTGCAGGACCGCTTCGCGCTCCGCCAGCTCGGTTGGGTTCAGCAGACTGATTTCCACCACGAACTTACCGAGCTGAATCGTGGCTGCGTCGTATCGAGGACCAAGACGCTCCGCCACGAAGGCACGCAGCTGCGCCTCGTCCATCAACTCGTATCCATCCCAGGCAGTCGGCATCGTTAGGTGGAGCTCGCGGGAGGCCCGGCGCAGCTCAGTCGTCTCAGGGGCCGATAGCCACGACGACACCGGCACCACTTCATACGCGCAGCGTGCCAATCCTCTGCGATCGACGAGTTCCTGGGCGGCCGCATCGATCGCCGCATCGAGCGCGATTACCCGCCGGGGAGCGTCCACGTCACCAAACAGCGAGCGGTCCCGATCCGTTGCGATCTGCTCGACGTCCGGTGCGAAACGATCGCGGAAAATCTCCGTCCATTCGACCAGCGCCTCGCCCAATGCGCGAAGTGAAGGTGAGGAGAACAGACCGGGATGCGGCGTCTCGGCCGCACACCACTTGGTCGTGAAGACAAACTGGGGAGAAGCGGCAAGGTCACCGGGCGAAAACCGAAAGGTGGAATCCTCTCGACCTTCTATCAAGGCGAGAGTCACGCCTTGTGGATTCACGAGGGCCCACGACAGGCGGGCCCCCTCAATCTCTGAGAACTTCCACCCGCTCTGCAAATTCAACACTTGTCTCCCCTGGTTTGAGATTCCATTACACCCCGAAAGGGGGATATGTCCGCAACTCGGCACGCCCTGACAGCGAGTCATATCGGTCATTATCGATAGATGGACTATTTTCGATGGTCATAGGATGCACAGGAAGTGGTTCTCGCCACATCACTAAAACGTCAAGGAGTTGTGCTTGACCAGTACCAGTCCGCGCGTACTCATAGCCGGGCAGTCCCCCGAGCTCGTTGGGGCCTGGGCCGTGAAGTGTCGGCTTTCCAGAATCAGATTCAGAAAACCGTCGACACACCGACCGTCCTCACAGAATCTGATTCTTAACGCCCATAGATTCAGTGCCATGACTAGCCAGCGATACCGAGGCGGCCGGCAAAGCAAAGGCGACCGCCAAGCACTGATCTCCCGTGTCGCCACTCCCCTCGGCGAAGCTGTCCGCGAAAAAGCCGAAGCCCGAGGGATGAGCGTCAACGACTACATCGCGTCGGTCCTCGCCCGCGAGGTCGGCATGACCGAACTCGCCCCCCAGTCCCCCATCTTGCCCCGCTACCAGGAGTTGCCGATCTCAGAGGTGGCTTAAACGAAAGAGCCCGCCGCAACCGCGGCGGGCCTCTCCCAATAACAAGCTCGAACCAACCAGCTTCCAGGCACGAAGGCTCGAGCTCAACCAGATCAACCAACCCTCACGGGAGGTCTCCCTATGTTCAGGATTGTAGGCTCCGCCACAACTGAGCACAGCGGCAACACCGGCGTGTCACCAAATACCCACGCCCCACAGCTCGCAGCGGCAGACGACCGCGTGCGCCCCCTACCCAAGGAGGCCCGCATCACAGCCGCTTAACAAGAAGCGGCCCGCCGCACAGCGACGGGCCAAAGCCTCTCAGCCACGAACCTGCGAAAAGTTTGGCGACCCAAACAGGTACCGCGGCCGATCTACCAGCAAAGACCGGATCAGATCCGGGCCTTTGTCGTGCCCACCCACCGGAGTGGAGGTAACCCCATCGTAACGCGCCAACCCCAAGACGATGCAGCACAACCGGGCGGCGTGTCACCAAATACCCACCCGTCACAAGATACCCACACCGCCTGGCAACTGACCCGCAAGATCAGCCCCCGCGACCAAGTCCGAATCATGGTCCGCGAAGCCGACGGCCAGCTCCACGCCAACGAGTACCCCCACCTGCACCGCCTCAGCCCACACACACCCAGCACCCCCTGGTGCATAAGGCTCGCTGACGAACACGGCACGTTCCGGCTCCTCTGCTTCGACTTCGACGCCAAGATCGACGAACCCGAGACCGCATCCGACGACTGCGACGCCCTCAGCGCCCTCCTCACCACCCACAACGTCCCGCACCTAGTCTGCGAATCCTCCGCCTCCGGAGGCCGGCACATCTGGATCGCCCCCCGTGGTGGCCTCCCCGCCCACGCCACCGCCGCCCTCGCGACCGCAGCTCGCGCCCACTACCGAAGCCTCGACCACGGAATGCTCCTCAACTCCCGCGAAGGCGCCGCCCGGCCGCCGCTGTCGCCCCACCGCAACGGGAGCCACTCCAGAGTTCTCCGCGGCACCACCGACAGCCTTCTTGACGCGGCCGCCGAGCCTGAAGCGCTCACGGCACTCACCAGAGCGCTCGAGGACACCGCCCCGAACACCCGGACCGAACAGAGCGCCCCCTCGGGACCCACCAACAATCACAGACCCCACCGAAAACTCACCGCCTGGGGCGAATCCCACATGGCCACCGTCCGCGGCGGCAGCAACCCCTCCTGGACCGGATTCATGTGCCTCCTGGCCGCTGCAACGGCCGGCTGGAGCACCCGCGACATCGAACACGCCGCCCGCACCGCCCCCGGCATGGAGCATTACCGCACCAAAAACACCGGCCGGGGCACACGCCGCCCACGAGCAACCCGCGAAGCCACAGACCGCCTCCACCGGCAATGGGCCAAAGCGCAGGAAATCGCAACCTTCCGCAGCAGTCTGCCGGCAGACACCCGGGTCCTCGACCTCACCCAGCTCGACACCATCATCGCGGCCACCGAGACGCTCCTGCAGCGCATGCACGCAAGCCCCGGCAGATGGGGACGCACCGAAGCCGCCGTCAGCGAACGCTCCGTGCTCCTCGCCCTGACCTACCTCAGCGTGCACACCGGCAAAGAGACCGTCGGCGCCTCCATCCGCGACGTCGCTCTTCTCGCCGGCATCGGCCGTACCACAGCCAACCGCGCCCTCACGGCCCTTGCAGCAGACGGATGGATCGAAACCATCCGAACTGCAGACGGTCCCAACGCCAGCGAATTCAGGCTAACCCTGCACTTTTCCACACCATCGGACAAAGACCGGTCACAACCACTTAAGAACCCCCGCCCCCCGGGCCACCTCTTCAGCCTCCGAACCGTCATCCTGGACAAACTCACCCACCTCCTCACAGACGGCCGGCACGACCTTTTCACGCGAGCAGGTCACGGTCACACCGCGGGGCGCATCTACGCAGAGCTCCGCGATCAGGCCGAACCCATCACCGTCGATGGCGCAGCCCGGCTACTCGGAATTGACAGGCGAACGGCGACCACAGCACTCAGCCGCCTCAAGCGCTCACGTCTCGTCGTCAAACGCGGAAAAGGATGGGTGAGGTCGGTGCGCGATCTCCGAGACGCGGCGGCGCGTACGATCGGAGTACTGGGGACGCTGGCTGCTCGAGCTCGTCGATATGCGTACGAACGCGAAGTGTGGGCCTGGTGGCTCGCCGAATACGACACTATGCACAGCAGCCCGCGGCAACGTCCCAAACGCCCCCACGTCTCAGCCAGACCGCTCTTCCGTGACAACGGGTCTGGAGAGCGGACCTGGCCCAGATACCCACGGTCCGCCGACGGCTGGGCCAACCACCGGGAGGCCCGATATTACGTCGAGGCCGGCTACCTTCGGCCCGGCAGTCGCTGGACCGTCGGCGACGTCGCCTAAGCCAACCTTGGGTCGAGCTCTTGGCTAGAGATCGACCGGTGGTGCTGCTGCACCGTCACCAAATACCCCCAGCTGACGCCCCATCGTGGGCATCTGGTGACGCGAGTGCGCGCGGACGGCCATC
>NZ_JBYSYO010000016.1:0-49191 GCF_058783455.1 Herbiconiux sp. FW305-C-125
GCCGGCGACGGTCGCCGGCACGTCGTGCCGACCGCCGGCGGTGCTGGCGGTGTGCGAACCGTGGCCCGCGCCGTCGCGCGGCGAGAGGTACTCGCCGATGCCGGGGTCGCCGATGTTGGCCTCGCCGAAGTTGTCGACGAAGTACTGCGCGCCCACGATCTTGGTGGAGCAGTCGTCGGCCGTGAACTGCACGCCCTCGACGCAGGTGCCGTGGAACTGCGACCCGTCGGCCTTGTCGAACACGATGGTGTCGCCGTCGCGGTAAGGCGCGTCGCCCGGCGTGGTGCCGAGCGGGTCACCGGCGAAGGACGGGTTCTCGGGGGCGATACCGGTGTCGATGATGCCGAGCACCACGCCCTTGCCGGCGTTCTCGACGCCGCCGATCGCGGCCCACACCCCGTCGTCGCCGTCGAGGCCGAGGAACTGGGTCGACGACTCGGGCTCGTCGAGGTGCAGGATCTCGTCGGGCACCACGGCGGCCACGCGCGGGTTGTCGGCGAGCTTCTCGGCCTGCTCGGCGGTGAGCTCGCTCGAGAAGCCGTTGGTGGCGAGGGTGTAGGAGGTGGTGACGGATGCGCCGACCCCGGCCGCGAGCTCATCCTGCGTCGAGGTCAGATGGGCCGCGTAGCTCTGCACAGCCCGCGAGGTGGTGTCGAGGTCGGAGTCGTCGCGGGCGCGGGTGGCGCGGAGGCCGGCGATGCCCCCGGAGTAGCTCGCGACCGCGGGGTCTTTCAGGGTGACGATGTAGTGCCCGGCCTGGTAGCCGCCCGTGGGAGCGCCGGGCGTCTCGAAGGCGGGGGCGCCGGATGCACCGGCGGCAGCGGGTGCGGAGGTGGGCGCCGGCGCGGCGAGGGCGGCTCCCGACGGCAGGAGACAGCCGACGCCGACGAGGGCGGCTGAGGAGACGGCGGCGAGCACCCCGGCCAGGCGGCGCGGGTGGCGCGGGCGCTGGGCGCCGAGCGAGCGAGGGGTGCGGTTCGAGGAGCCGATCACAGGGGGAGACCTCCGAAGGGAAACGGTGCCGCAGAGCGCGGCGCCTCCCAGTGTGGAGGGAGCGGGATGGCCGTTCGTGGCCTTCAGCGGACGCTGGCCGCAGGCTGCCACTTTCTGAAACGTGCCCGTAACGGGGGTGTCACACCGCGGTCACACCCAGCCTCGGCGGGCGGCCTCGACGCCCGCTTGGAAGCGGTTGTCGGCGCCGAGTTCCACCATCAGCTCGTGACTTCTGCGGCGCAACGAACGCGTCGACATGCCGAGGCGGCGAGCGATCACCTCGTCCTTGAGCCCGGCCCCGATCAGCGCCAGAATGGCCTGCTCCTCCCGGGTGATGCGCCGCGAGGGCACCGCCGCGGTCGGTGCGGTGGGCGGTGCCGGGTCGGGGTGCGTGGTCGCGTGCATCCGTTCGCGCGCTTCGGGCAGCGGAAGGGCGCGTGCCCAGTTGAACTCGAACAGGTCGCAGAGCGCGGCCACCATCGGCGCCGATTCGGTGACGATGGCGTCGCTCCGCCCCTCCTCCACGCTCAGCGAGACGAGCGCCGTGGTGCGGTCGGCGATGGCGAGCTTCACCGGGAGATCGGCGATGATGCGCGCCTGCTCGCCGTGCTCGGCGAGCCGCTCCGCCTCCTCCCAACTGCCCTCGCGGGTGAAGCTCTCTGCGGTGTAGACCGCGCGCCACGAGACCCCGCGCGCGAGCACCACGGCCTCGAGCGGCTCGAGCGACGACGAGACGTAGGGCGGCCGGTCGAACACGAGCAACTCGCGCGTGGCCTGGTGCTGCAGGCGCACGTACCAGCTGGCCACGGCGTCGCGGTCGCTCAGGATGCGCGTCTCGGTGCTGTCCTCGATGCTCGTCGTGCTCTTGTCGAACTGGTCGGCGAGGGTGGGGATGAGCTGACGGATGCGGCCCACGCCGTCGCTCAGCTGCTCCACCATCGAGGTGAGCGAGTACCGCGGATCGACCGGCACGTAGAACCCGGCGTCGCTGCGCTCGCGCGAGATCAGGCCGAGGTGCCGGAGCGCTTCGAGCTCGGCGGCGGCGGCCGTCTCGTCGAGCTCGAACCGCGCGGTGACGTCGGCGAGGAGCGTCTTGCCGCGATGGATGACGAAGAGGTAGATCTGCTCGGCCGTGGTGGAGAGGCCTGCGAGGGCGAGAACAGAAGGGGTGGTGGTCACCCCACCAGCTAAGCGTGTTCCGCGCCCCGGATAAACTGGGCCCGTGACCGACGCGCGCAGCCAACTCATCGAGTACATCAAGACGGATGCCGTGTTCCACGGCGACTTCACGCTCACGAGCGGCAAGAAGGCCTCCTACTACGTCGACCTGCGGCGGGTCTCCCTCGACCACCGGGTCGCGCCCCTCATCGGGCAGGTGATGCTCGACCTCATCGCGGGCATCCGCGACGTCGATGCGGTGGGTGGGATGACCATGGGCGCCGACCCCATCGCGGCCGCCGTGCTGCACCAGGGCGCCGCTCGCGGCCTCGCGTACGACGCCTTCGTGGTGCGCAAGGAGCCGAAAGACCACGGGCGCGGCCGGCAGGTCGAGGGGCCGGATGTGGCGGGCAAGCGCGTGATCGTGCTCGAAGACACCTCCACCACGGGCGGTTCGCCGCTCGCCGCGATCGCCGCGCTGGAGAAGGCGGGCGCGATCATCGCGGGCGTCGCCGTGGTGGTCGACCGCAGCACGGGCGCGGGCGAGCGCATCGAGGAGGCGGGCTACCCCTACCACTACGCGATCGGATTGGCGGACCTCGGTCTGGAGTGACATGAGCGACTCCCCGAACGACTCGCCGAGCCGCGATGGCGACGGCGCCGCGCGGCCGGCCGCGACGGGGCGGCCTGCGGCGGCCCACGGGGTCGAGCGCGGCGGGGGTGGTGGCGCCGGGAGCGGTGCGGATGCGGCGCGCGGGCGGTACGTGGGGGCGCATCGCGCGGCGAGCGGCCCGGGCGGGGGCCCGGTGCACGCGGGCGCGCCGTCGGGATCGCGGTGGTGGCTCGTGGGCGGTGGCGTCGTGGTGCTGGCGGTGATCGTGGGGCTGTTCTTCGTGGGGTTGCGGATGGGGGCGGCGGGCGACGGCGGGAACGGCGGCGAAGCGGCGCGCCTCGGGTCGGCGACGGATGCGGGCGACGGGGTGGGTGCATCCGGGAGCCCGGCGGGGGACGGATCGCCGGCGGGTGCCGCGACGGCGAGCCCGACGTCGCCCGGGGCCGGAGCGGATGCCGGGGCCGACGCCTCGGCTGACGCGGCCGCGCCGCCCGGGCCGCTCGCGCCCGGCGTGCACGACTGGGAGGCGCTGCACGGCGGCGAGTGCCTGAGCGGGTACAGCTCGCCGTGGGAGCCGCAGTACACCGTGGTCGACTGCGCCGGCGACCACACCGCTCAGCTCGTGTCGCGCGGTGCGTTCGCCGAGGACGCCTCGGCGCCGTACCCCGGTGAAGCCGAGCTGATCTCGCGGCTCAACCTGCTGTGCACGGCTCCGGGGGTGCTCGACTACGCGGCCGCGCAGGCGGTTCCGGACATCCAGTGGCAGGCCGCCTACCCCGCCGATGAGAGTCGCTGGGCGAGCGGAGACCGCTCCTACTTCTGCTTCTTCTCGCGCACCTCGGGTGAGCCGCTCGGCGGCACGCTCGTCGCGACGCCGGCGGGGTGAGGTTTCCTCTGCGATGTCGGAGGGTGCCGGATAGAGTGAACGCGATGACTCCGCTCGCCCGCCTCCTCCGCGTCCCCGTGTTCGGGGTGCTCGCCGCGCTCGCGCTCGTGCTGCTGGCGGCGTCGATCGGCGCCGCGCCCGCCGCATCGGCTGCCGGTGCTGTGTCGAGCCGCGGGGCGCTCGCCGCGGTGCCGGGCGACGTCAACGACTTCACCTTCGCCTCCTTCGACGCCCGCTACGACCTCGGCGTCGCCGACGATGGCCACTCCACTCTCGACACCACCGAGACCTTCGTCGCCGAGTTCCCCGACTTCGATCAGAACCACGGCATCCAGCGCGCGATCCCGCTGCGCTACCAGGGGCATCCGACCGACCTCACGCTCACCTCGGTGACGGATGCGACGGGAGCTCCCCGCGAATACAGCACCGAGACCGACGACGAGAACCTCATCGTCACGATCGCCGGCGACGAGTTCGTGCACGGCGAGCAGAGCTATGTGCTGCACTACACGCAGCGCGACGTCACGGCCTACTTCCCCGACACCGACGACGACGAGTTCTACTGGGACACCAACGGCACGCTCTGGCGCCAGCCCTTCGCCGTGCACACCACCACGACGACGGTGCCGGCGGGTCTCACCGGCGCGCTCACGGGCAGCAACGCCTGTTTCGTGGGGCCCGAGGGGTCGGGTGAACCGTGCACGATCGAGCAGAGCGACGACGGCGATGTGGCGGTCTTCACCACCCGCAACGAGAACCTCGCGCCGGGCGACAACGTCACCATCGGCATCGCGTTCGAGCCGCACGCCTTCGCGGAGCGCGACACGTCGTATCTCTCGGCGGCGTCGAGCTGGGTGCAGCTGATCAGCGTGATCCTCGCCTTCGGGGCAGTCGTGCTGGCGGTGGTCTACCGCATCCTCGGGCTGCGGGATGCGCCGGGCCGGCCGGTCATCGTGCCGGAGTACACGCCGCCGCCGGGCGCCGACCTGCTCATCGCCTCGGTGGTGATGAAGAAGACGTCGCGCGCGGCCGCCGCCTCCTTCGTCGACTACGCGGTGCGGCACAACATCCAGATCGTCGAGCAGGAACAGGATGCCATCTTCGGGCCGAAGACCGCGTACTGGCTGCGCCTGCTCACCTGGCAGGGGCTGAATCCGAGCGAGATCGAGTTCGCGCGGGTGCTGTTCGGTTCCGAACTCACGCCGGGAACCTGGCGTGAACTGAAGAAGAACGACACGACGCTGTCGAAATCGGTCTACGCGGTGATGCAGGCCACGAAGAAGCGCGCCTTCACCGAGGGCTACCTGCGGTCGGGGGTGCGCCGCGTCGGCGGTCTGCTCCTGGCGCTCACGATCGTGCTGGCCGTGGTCGGAGTCGTCAGCGGGCTCAACTCGGCGAACGACGATCTCGGTGGTGGGCTGCCCATCCTGCTCATCCCGGTGCTCGTCGTGGCGGTGCTCGCGGTGGGAGCCATCGCGTTCCGCAACCCGCTCACCGCGAAGGGGGCCGAGCTGCGCGACTACATCCGTGGTGTCGAGATGTACATCGACTGGGCCGAAGAAGACCGGTACAAGATGCTGCAGAGCCCGGAGGGGGCGCTGAAGACGGGGATCAACGCGCCCGACTGGGGCCAGGTGGTGAAGCTCTACGAGAAGCTGTTGCCGTACGCGGTGCTTCTCGGCCAGGAGACCGAGTGGGCGAAGGTGCTGGGCACCTACTACGAGAGCCTCGGCAGTCAGCCCGACTGGTACGGCGGCAGCTCGGGGACGTTCAACGCCTACCTGTTCGCGTCGAGTATCGGTGCGATGTCGACGAGCGCCGCGTCATCGTACTCGGGGAGTTCGTCGAGCAGCTCGAGCGGGTTCTCGGGCGGCGGCGGTTTCTCGGGCGGTGGTGGCGGAGGTGGCGGCGGCGGAGGGGTCTGACCTGACCAGACCGCTCCGCCGCCGAGTCCCCGGATCCCGCTGGGGTCAGTAGCTGCTCGCCGCCGCCCCGATGAGGGCGAAGCCGGCGACGGCGACCCAGAAGAAGGCCACGAGGAGCCACCCGGCGAGAGTGACGTAGCCGAGGATGAGGCCGGCGAGGGTGATCCCCCGGCCGTCTTCGCCCGACTTCTTGATCTGGCTCAGCGCGATGTGGCCGGTGATCACCGGGATCAGGCCGAACCCGAGGATGCCGAGCACCAGGGTCAGGATGCCGAGCACGTTCGTCTTCGGCTGGGGCGGGTACAGCTGCGCCGGCTGCGGTGCGACCGGAGTGCCGTAGGCGGGTGCGGCGGCGGCCGGCGCGTACTGGGGGGCCTGCGGGCCCTGCGCCTCCGGGTATCCGGGCAGCGTGGCGGTGGCGGCGGTCGGGTACTGCGGCAGCGTCGTGGTGCCGCCCGCGGGGTACCCGGGCAGGGCCGCGGTGGCCGCGGTGGGTGTGGCCGGGGCGGGGGTGGCGGCGGTGTCGGCGGGGCCGGCGGTGGCGGGGGTGGTGGCGGTGTCGGCCGGGGTGGGGGTCTCGGGGGTGGGGGTGTCGTTCGTCATGGTTCAACGCTACGAAGAGGGGCGGTGGCGGGCATCCGACCGCGGGCTCATCTTCGTGGTACCCCAGCACGAGTCCGCGCGCGCTGATTCAGGCCGAACCGGCGCGAGGGCGCCGAACCCGGGGCCGGCGGGCCCGGGTCAGTCGGTGAAGGCGCTCGCGCAGGTCTGTTCGGCTGCCGTCTGGCCCTTCAGGCCGTCGATGACCTCGGGGGCGGCCTCGACCGAGGTGCCTGGCGAATCCGTGGCGGGTGCATCCGTCGAGGGGGTCGTGGGATCGGTCGGAGTCGTCGGGTCGGTCGGCACGACGGTCGAGCCGGTACCGGTCGAGTCCTCGGCGAGGGTGAAGGGCTGGTCGGCCTGGATCTTCGCGAACAGGGCGTCGGCGAGATCCTGCGAGGGGACGACCTTGTTCGGGTCGGCCGAGGAGGCGCCTGACGGGTACTGCACGAACACGATGTTGTTGAGGTCGACGTCTTTCATGGTGAGCGCGAGCGACACCATCGAGTCGAGGCTCGAGAGCGAGGTCGAGAGCTTGATGTTCTGGGCGGCGGCCTGCGCGAGCCCGTACAGCTTCGTGATGTCGGTGAGCGTGTTGGCGCTCTTCAACGTGCGCGCCATCGACGACAGGTATTGCTGCTGCGAGGCGATGCGCGCCAGGTCGCTGCCGTCGCCCACACCGTGCCGGTTGCGGAGGAACGACAACGCCATCTGCCCCTCGATCACGCTCGTGCCGGCCGGCAGGTCGAGCCCCGAGTCGGCGTCGAAGATGGGTTCGTTGAGGCACACCGGCACCCCGCCGACCGCGTTGGTCATCTCGATCACGCCGTCGAACGAGGTGGCGGCGGCGTAGTTGATGTCGAGGCCGGTGAGGTTCTCGATGGTCGAGTTCACGCAGGCGAGCCCGCCGCGTTCCCAAGCGTCGTTGAGCGGCTGAGCGCTCATGGCGTCGAAGACCTCGCCGGTGTTCGGGTCGGTGCACTCCGGATGCGCGATCACGAGGTCGCGCGGAAAGCTCACCACCACGGCGTTCTTGTGATCGGCCGAGACGTGCAGCAGGATGTTGACGTCGTTCAGGGTGGCGTCGCGCTCGCCGAAGCTGTCGCCCTGGTTCGGGTCGTTGTCGGTGCCCACCACCAGGAGGTTGAAGCCGCCCTCGAACGCTCCGAGCACCGGAGGTGCGGGCAGCGGCGTGGCGTCGTTCCCGCCGAGGTCGACCGCGTTCGCCGTGACCTGCTGCGCGATGTTGTTGATGGCGTACGCGGCCACGGACCCGATGCTCACGAGGGCCACCGCGAGCACCACGGCGAGCGTCTTCACGATCGCCCCGAGGGACGAGGGCGTGTGCTGACGGCCGTGCCGGATGGGGCCGGTGCTGTGCCGCGACGGGCGCTCGTGGAAGTCGGTCAAACGGAAGTCCTTCGGGGTCGGGAGCGGCCTCGGGTGGGCACGCACCGTGTCGACGGATGAGCATAGCCGACGCATTTCGGCGTCCACCGGGGGTTTTCCCAGAATCCCCGGGAGGGGTCACAGACCATGTTGGCAGGAATTCGACGAACGACGGCATGCGACCCGCTCGCGACGCTTTCACGCTGAACATAGCGTTACTGCCATGACTCTTGCGATGATCCTCTTCGGCTCCCTGGCGGCGATCGGCGTGGCGGCGACGATCCGGGACGTCGTCCGCGACGGCTACCGCCGCCTGCCAGTCCGTGACGTCGACCGGCGCCCCTGAACAGGTGCCCCCCTTGCGGGGGGTTCTAAACCGGTATAGATTCTCCTAAACCGGTTCAGACAACGGGCGGAGCCGCCCGACGCAAGGAGGCGACGATGAAGCGCAAGGCGACCATCAACGACGTCGCCCGCGAGGCGGGGGTCAGCAAGGGCCTCGTCTCCTTCGCCCTCAACGACCGGCCCGGCGTCTCCACCGAGACCCGTGACCGCATCCTCACCGTCGCGCGGGAGCTCGACTACCAGCCCTCGGTGTCGGCTCGCTCACTCTCCACCCGCAGCTCCTACGCCGTGGGTCTCGTGATCGCCCGCGACCCCGACATCCTGGGTGCCGATCCCTTCTTCCCCTCGTTCATCGCGGGTGTCGAACGTGCCCTGCTGACCGAGGGCCAAGCGCTGGTGCTGAGTGTCGTGGGCGACGACGAGCACGAAGCCGCGGCCTACCAGCGCCTCGCCGCCGATGCCCGCGTCGACGGCGTCTTCCTCACCGATCTGCGGCACGACGACCCGCGCATCCCCCTGCTCCAACGCCTCGGGATGCCCGCCGTCACGCTCGGCCACCCCGAGACGAGCGGGTCCGAGCCCGCAGACGCGCCCTACCCCGCGGTGTCCCTCGACGACACCCCCGGCGTCGTGGCCGCCGTGCAGCACCTCATCGACCTCGGTCACCGTCGCATCGCGCATGTGATCGGGCCGCGGCGGATGCTGCACGCGACCCGCCGCAACGCCGCCTTCGTCGACACCCTCCGCGCCGCGGGCCTGCCGGCCGACCTCGTGGTCGAGACCGACTTCACGGCCGCGCAAGGCGCATCCGCCACCGAGCACCTGCTCGATCTCGCCGACCGGCCCACCGCCATCGTCTTCGGCAACGACCCGATGGCCATCGCGGCCATCGGCGTCGCCCACGAGCGCGGCCTTCGTCTGCCCGACGACCTCTCGATCACGGGCTTCGACGACTCCGAGCTCGCGCGTTTCGTCTACCCCTCGCTCACGTCGGTGCGCACCGATCCGCTGCTCTGGGGCGAGGCGGCGGCGCGCACCCTCCTCCGCCTCACCACCACAGGTCACGCCGACGACGTCGACCTCGAACCCGCGCGCGTCATCACGCGCGCCTCGACCGGGCCCGTACGGGCCTGACCAGCCGCGGTCAGCCGACCGCCATCGAAAGGAGCACCATCGTGCAGACACCCTCAGTGAAGAGGTCGAAGCGCATCGTGGCGGCAGCCGTCGCCGTCGCCGCCGGAATCGCCCTCGCCGCCTGTTCCGGCGGCGGAGGCGGAGGTAGCAGCTCGGGCGACCTCACCGCCACCGGGCCCATCGACCTCTGGTACTCGAACAACCCCGCCGAGCTCGAGTGGGGCAAGCAGATGGTGGAGGCCTGGAATTCGGCCAACCCCGACCAGAAGATCACGGCGCAGGAGATCCCGGCCGGCAAGTCGAGCGAAGAGGTGATCGGCGCCGCGATCACGGCGGGCAACGCACCCTGCCTCGTGCTGAACACCGCGCCGAGCGCGGTCGGCCAGTTCGAGAAGCAGGGCGGGCTGGTGAACCTCTCCGACTTCGACGACGGTGCCTCCTACATCGAGGAGCGCTCGGGCGACCTGGCGAAGCAGTACCAGAACGCCGACGGCGACTACTACCAGTTCCCGTGGAAGTCGAACCCCGTCGTCATCTTCTACAACAAGGACCTCTTCGCCAAGGCCGGCCTCGACCCCGAGAACCCGAAGCTGTCGACCTACGACGACTTCCTGGCCACCTCCAAGACGCTGGTGGATTCGGGTGTCGCGCCCTACGCCATCCAGCCCGCGCCGACCAGCGAGTTCTTCCAGATGCAGTTCGACTTCATGCCGCTGTACGCCGCGGCGACCGGCGGTACCCCGCTGATCGAAGACGGGAAGGCGACCTTCGCCGACGACGCCGGCGACGAGGTTGCCCAGTTCTGGCGCGACATGTACGACCAGAAGCTCGCCGGCCAGGAGCAGTACCAGGGCGATGCCTTCGCCGACGGCCAGGCCGCCATGGCGATCGTGGGGCCGTGGGCCATCTCGGTCTACGACGGGGTGAACTTCGGCTCCGTGCCGGTTCCGACGCCCGAGGCCACCGACCCGAAGGATGTCTGGACGTTCAGCGACGCGAAGAACATCGGTCTGTTCAGTGCCTGCAAGAACAAGGGCACGGCCTGGGACGTGCTGAAGTTCGCCACCAGCCAGGAGCAGGACGGCAAGTTCCTCGAGACCACCGGGCAGATGCCGCTGCGCCAGGACCTGCCGACCGTCTACGCCGACTACTTCGCCGCCAACCCCGACTACCAGGCCTTCGGCGACCAGGCCAGCCGCACCGTCGAGGTGCCGGGCGGCCCGAACACGGTGCAGATCATGCAGGCGTTCCGGGACGCCTGGGGCAAGTCGGTGATCTTCGGCGAGGGCGACGTGAAGCAGTCGCTGCAGGATGCCGCCGACAAGATCGACCAGCTGGCGTCGCAGCCGTAGGCCGTGCGATGACCTCCGCCGTCGACAGCCCAGGAGCCCCGGCGCCCGCACGCGCCGGGGCCCCGGGGCCGGGCTCCACCGCCCCCGCCTCCGGGCCGCGCGCCAAGCGCCGGCTCTCGCACCGGATCTTCGGCCGCCAGCCGCTCGGCCTGCTGTTCAGCTCGCCCTACCTGGTGTTCGTGATCGCGGTCTTCGCCTTCCCAATCGTCTACTCGGTCTGGATCTCGTTCCACGACTTCTTCTTCGCCGCCCCCGGCGCCAACCCCGAGCGGCCGTTCGTGGGCCTGGACAACTACATCAATGCGTTCAGCAACCCCGCGGTCATCCGCTCGTTCGGCAACGTCGGCATCTTCCTGCTGATCAACGTGCCGCTCACCGTCGTGTTGTCGCTCCTGCTCGCGAGCGCGCTCAATAAGGTGGTGCACGCCCGCACCTTCCTGCGGGTGAGCTTCTACGTGCCCTACGTCACGGCGAGTGTCGCCGTGGTGGCGGTGTGGCTGTTCCTGTTCAACGGCAACGGTCTCGTCAACACCGTGCTCGGGCCGCTCGCGCCCGACCCGTCGTGGCTGATCAACGAGAACCTGGCCATGCCGGTGATCGCGATCTACGTCACCTGGAAGCAGCTCGGCTTCTACATCCTGCTCTACCTCGCGGCGTTGCAGAACGTGCCCAAAGAGCTCTACGAGTCGGCCGCGACCGACGGCGCCGGGCGCATCCGCCAGTTCTTCTCGGTCACCGTGCCGGGCGTGCGGCCCGCGACCCTGCTGGTGCTGCTCGTCTCGACCGTCACGGGAGCCAACCTGTTCACCGAGCCGTACCTGCTCACCGGGGGCGGCGGCCCGAACGGCGCATCCGCCAGCCCGGTGCTGCTCATGTACCAGCTCGGCATCCAGCAGGGGCAACCGGATGTCGCGTCCGCGATCGGCGTGGTGCTCGTCATCGGCGTGCTGATCGTCGCATTCATCCAGAACCGACTGGTGGGGGAGAGGGACTGATGGCCGAGATCACCGAAGAACGCGCCGGCCGGATGCGCCACACCCGGCCGACGGGCTGGTCGCGCACGCAGACCGTCATCCGCGGCGTCGTGCTGGGGCTCGGGGCGATCGTGTTCCTGTTCCCCTTCTACTACATGGTCATCGGGGCCCTGCAGAAAGACCCCGACCCCACCATCGCGGGTGCGTTCCCGAACCCGTCGAACCTCACCTTCGACAACTTCGTCAACGTCAACGAGCGGATCAACCTCGGTACGGGGCTGATCAACTCGGGCATCTTCACCGGCGGCGTGCTGCTGTGCACCGTGGTCTTCGGGGTTCTGGTGGGCTACGCCCTCGCGATGCTGAAGTGGCGCGGTGCCAAGGCGACGTTCGCGTTGGCGCTGCTGGTGCAGGTCATCCCGTTCCAGCTGCTGCAGATCCCGCTCTACGTGCTGATCGCGCGCGACTACGGGCTGGCCGACACGCACGTCGGCATGATCCTGCCGTTCGCCATCAACTCGACGGCCGTGATCATCTTCCGGCAGTACTTCCTGCAGCTGCCCAAAGAGCTGTTCGAGGCCGCTCGGATCGACGGGGCGGGCGAGATCCGCCTGCTCTGGAGCATCGCGCTGCCGCTCGTGCGGCCGGCGCTCGTGACCGCCGTGCTGCTGACCTTCATCGGCCCGTGGAACGAGTTCCTCTGGCCCTTCCTCATCACCAAGGATGCGGCCCTGCAGCCGCTCGCGGTGTCCCTCGCCAACTACATCTCAACGGTCGCAGCGTCGACCGACAACCCGTTCGGGGCGATCCTCGCCGGCGCGGTGGTGCTCGCGGCTCCGGTCGTGGTGCTGTTCATCGTGTTCCAGCGCTACTTCGTCTCGAACGACCTCGGATCGGGAGTGAAAGGATAATGATGACCCCCGAAACCACCACCGTGTCCACCGTGCCCTACCGCCTCGAGCGGGTTGGGATCGTGATGGAACCCGAGCCCGGCAACGAGCTCGAGGCCGAGGGGGTGCTGAATCCGGCATCCGGCCGCACCCCCGACGGCACGCTGTACCTGCTGCCGCGACTCGTCGCATCCGGAAACGTGTCGCGAGTCGGTCTCGCGCGGGTGCTGCTCTCCCCCGAGGGTGTCCCGACCGGCGTCGACCGCGAGGGGGTCGTGCTGGCGCCCGACCGCGAGTTCGAGCGCGGAGCGCACAACTCCGGGGTCGAAGACCCGCGGGTGACGTTCATCCCCGCGCTCGGGCTGCACGTCATGACCTACGTCGCGTACGGGCCGCTCGGGCCGCGAACGGCCGTCGCCGTCTCGTCCGACCTCCGGGAGTGGACCCGGCTCGGCCCGGCGACGTTCGCCTACGACGACGCGCTGTCGATCGACCTCGGTCTGTTCCACAACAAGGACACGGTGTTCTTCCCGGAGCCGGTGACGGCGCCCGACGGCACGCCGTCGTTCGCGGTGCTGCACCGGCCGATGTGGGATCTCGGCGAGACCAAGCCCGGCGAGGGCGTGCGGCTGCCGGCCGGGGTGACGGATGCGCGGCAGAGCATCTGGATCAGCTACGTGCCGGTCGCCGCCGTCGAACGGGACATCGCGGAGCTCACCCGCTGGACGCGGCACCGCTTCCTCGCCGGACCGGAGTTCCCGTTCGAGGAGCTCAAGATCGGCGGCGGCCCCGCGCCGCTGCGGGTGCCGGAGGGGTGGCTGCTCATCCACCACGGGGTGACCGGGGTGATCGACAGCGCCTTCTCGCAGCAGCAGAAGGTGAACTACGCCGCCGGCGCCATTCTGCTCGACGCCGACGTCCCGTCGCGGGTGATCGCCCGCACGCCCGAGCCGCTGCTCGCGCCGGAGACCGAGGAGGAGCGCAGCGGCATCGTGCCGAACGTGGTCTTCCCGACCGCCATCGAGGAGATCGACGGCACCCACTACGTCTTCTACGGCATGGCCGACTCGAAGATCGGGGTCGCGCGCCTCGTGCACACCTGATCCGCGCCGCCTTCCCGCACTCGCCCTCGAACAGGAGCTCGACGATGAACTCATTCCGCCGGCGGATCGCCGCCTCAGCCGCCAGCCTCGCCCTCGTGGTCGCATCGGTCTCGATCGGGGCGGCCGGCGCGGCCTCCGCAGCCGGCGCGCCGACCGACACGGGTGCGCCCGCGCCGCTCACCAACACGGCGCACCTCGACTTCCTGCTCGACGACGTCTCGCCGGCGGCGGTGCCGGGGCGCACGACGTACCGGCTCGACACCGAGCCCGCGCTCACGCTGCCCTGGACCTACGCCGACGCCCGCGACGGCGGCACCTTCGAGCGGGTCGGCGGCGGCCCGCTGGATGCGAGCACCGGGCACTACGCCCAGGGCGCGTTCAACAGCGACGACGTCGCGCGGGCCGCGGTGGTGTACCTGCGGCACTGGCAGCTGACGGGCTCGGCGGCCAGTCGCGACAAGGCCTACGAGGTGCTGCGCGCGCTGGCGTACTTCCAGACGACGACCGGGGAGGACGCCGGCAACGTCGTGCTGTGGATGCAGCCCGACGGTCTGCTCAACCCGAGCGCCGAGCCCGTCGAGCTGCCCGACCCGAGCGACTCGGCCGAGAGCTACTGGCTGGCGCGCTCGCTGTGGGCGTTCGGGGAGGGCTATGCGGCGTTCCGCGACGCCGATCCGGCGTTCGCGTCGTTCCTGCAGGAGCGGCTGCGACTCGGGGTCGGCGCCGTCGACCGGGAGGTCCTCGACGCCTACGGCAGCTACGCGGTCGCCGACGGCGTGCAGGTTCCGGCCTGGCTGATCGTCGACGGCGCGGATGCGACGGCCGAGGCCGTGCTCGGACTCGCGGCCTACACCGCGGCCGCCCCCGACGACGCGGGAACGCGGGACACGCTGGCGAAGCTCGCGGAGGGTGTCGCCGCGATGGCGTCGCCCACCACCGACCCCGCGGGGCCGGGCTCGGGTGCGAAGCCTGCCGCGCCGGCCGACCCGGCCGCGGACGCTGCGGGTGCGGGCAGTGCGGGCAGCGCGGATGCGAGCGCGGGGGCCGCGGCGGCGGCCGACGCGAGCGGGCTCGGCGGCGGCGCACCGCTCGTCGGGCGGACAGCCGCCGCGGCCTGGCCGTACGGGGCGATTCTGCCGTGGGCCGAGTCGCGGTCGATGTGGCACGCGTGGTCGTCGCAGATGGCCGGGGCGCTCGCACGCGCATCCGTCGCTCTCGACGACGCCGAACTGCTGCAGCCGGCGGTGACCGAGTCGGCGCAGTTCGCCCCGACGCTGCTCACCGCGGGCGGCCCCGACAACGCCTGGTACCCCTCGCCCACCGAACGGGTGCAGATCGCCTACGGCGCCGACTCGCGGCTGCAGAACCTGCTCGCCACGGCGGATGCGGCCCAGCTGCCCGGGCTCGCCGACCTCGCGGGGCTGCAGGCGGCCTGGTACTTCGGCCTCAACCCGGCCGGCGAGCCGATGTACGACCCCGCGACGGGCGTGACGTTCGACGGCATCCAGCCCGACGGGTCGATCAACCGCAATTCGGGGGCGGAGAGCACGATCCACGGGTTGTTGTCGATGCTGGCGCTGGATGCGCATCCGGAGGTCTCGGCGATCGCGCAGTCGGTGACCACCCTCGACGCGCGCGACGGCCTGCGGGTCGTCGAGGCCGAGGATGCGACGTCGACCACCGGCAGTGTCGTCACGCCCGAGTCGAGCTGGACCGAGGAGTCGTCGTGGAGCGGCTCGTACCTCGCGCTGAGCAAGGGCCAGAAGGCGAGGTTCGACCTCGGCGCGGGCACTCCCGGAGTGCCGCGGGTGGTCGAGCCGGTGATCTGGCAGGTCGAACAGGGCACGGCGCCGACGCCCGTCTCGCTCTGGCACGCGAGGCTGCTGCCGCTCGGTGTGCTCTCGTCGTCGGTGGGTGAGCAGGGCATCACCGCAGCATCCGGAGCCCTGCTGCCGCAGCGGCTGACCGTGCCGGTGCCCGCGTCGCGCAGCTCGGTGGAGGTGCGGGCGCTCGCCGGCGAGCTCGACGTGGACGCGCTGCTCGTGCGGCCCGCCGTCGGCACTCTCTCGGCGTCGGGCGGGGGCGCGTCGGCGCAGCTCGCGCAGAACGTGCTCGCCGTGCCGCAGCGGGTGACCGTGGGCGTGTCGGGCTCGACGCAGACGCTGCGCACCTACGACGCCGCGGGCGCGCTCGTGTCGGAGCGCACGATCACGTCGCCCACGAGCATCCGCGTGCCGGCGGGCGGATTCGCCCTTGCCCTCACGCGCCCCTGACCTCGCCCCCACCGCGGGCTGCGCCGAGCGCCGAGTCGCAGCCCGCGGCGGTGCGGGTGGCCCGCGTCAGAGCTCGGTCTCGAGCGGGAAGGGGAGCACGAGGTCGGCGACCGAGTCGATGACCTCGTCGGGGCGGAACGGGTAGCGGTTGATCTCGGCCTGGTCGCTGATGCCGGTGAGCACGAGGATGGTGTGCAACCCCGCCTCGATGCCCGCCACGACGTCGGTGTCCATCCGGTCGCCGATCATGCCCGTGTTCTCGGAGTGGGCACCGATGCGGTTCATCGCCGACCGGAACATCATCGGGTTGGGCTTGCCCACGACGTACGGCTCGCGGCCGGTCGCCTTGGTGATGAGTGCGGCGATCGCCCCGGTGGCCGGCAGTGGGCCCTCGGAGCTCGGCCCCGTCGCATCCGGGTTGGTGACGATGAACCGCGACCCGTTGCCGATGAGCCGGATGGCCTTCGTGATCGCCTCGAACGAGTAGTTGCGCGTCTCGCCGATGACGACGTAGTCGGGCGCGGTCTCGGTCATGATGAACCCCGCCTCGTGCAGGGCCGTGGTGATGCCCGCCTCGCCGATGACGAAGGCGCTGCCGCCCGGCATCTGGTCCTTGAGGAAGGCGGCGGTGGCGAGCGCCGACGTCCAGATGAACTCCTCCGGCACCTCGAGACCGGATGCCCGCAGCCGCGCCGAGAGATCGCGCGGCGTGAAGATGGAGTTGTTGGTGAGCACGAGGTAGGGCTTGCCCTGGTCGCGCCATTGCTGCAGGAGCTCGGCCGCCCCCGGGATGGGCTGGTTCTCGTGCACGAGCACGCCGTCCATGTCGGTGAGCCAGCACTCGATCTCGTCGCGCCCCGCCATCAGCAACTCCTCCCGCTCGTGCCCGGCTCTCACCCGGCTGGTGTCCAGGGTACAGCGGCCACCTGAGCGAGCAGAGTTCTCGGGCGCGGCCGGCCCGCTCGCCGCGCCAATGGTGCAGGCGGGGCACCAGCTCGTGGGCGGCACCGACGGTCTGGCGCCTGTCGAGGCGCGGACGCAGCTCGACGTGGCGACGCAGACCCTCGAGCGAGACGTGAACGTGGTGCAGCTCTCGCAGGCGAGCGGTCCGGCCGCCAGTCAGGCCTCGCCTCCCGTCGACGAGGCCCGCATCGCCGCCGACGTCGAGGGCTTCCACCAGGCGACGCAGGCCACCAACCCTGTCACGGGCGAGACCCACCAGGAGCTGTTTCCGCCCTACGGGCCCGGCTGCTGAGCGACCTCCGGCACTGACAACTCCAGCGCGCCGTGCGGTGCGTCGCTATCTCGGGTTATCAAGCTAACCCGAGATAAGGACGCGCCTATCGCAGCTTGCGTGGTTTTGGTGCGAACGACATTAAGGGTTATAGTCAGAACAACCTTTAGATCGGAGAGCGCGATGACCGCGAACGACGCCGGCGTGACACTTGCCGTCTCGACGGTCATCTTCGCGCTCCGGCCCGACCGGCCGACCGCGCTGCCGTCGCTCTGGGTGCCGCTCGTGCGGCGCATCCGGCCGCCCTATCAGGGGCACTGGGCGCTGCCCGGCGGGCCGCTGCGAGCCGACGAAGACCTCGAGACCTCGGCCGCCCGCACCCTCGCCGCGACCACCGCGCTCGCGCCGAGCTACCTCGAACAGCTCTACGCGTTCGGCACCCTCGACCGCTCGCCGCTCGACGAGCGGCCCGGCGAGGCGCCTGAGCCGCGCGAACGGGTGGTGTCGATCGTCTACTGGGCCCTGGTGAACTCGGCGGAGGTCACGCAGTCGGCCGGCAGCAACTCGAGCGAGAACGTCGCCTGGTTCTCGGTCGACGATCTGCCACCGCTCGCCTTCGACCACAACTCCATCGTCGAGTACGCCGTCTGGCGGCTGCGCAACAAGGTGGAGTACAGCCGCATCGCCCACGCCTTCCTCGGCGAGACGTTCACCCTCGCGGCGCTGCGCGAGGTGCACGAGGCGGTGCTCGGCCGCTCGCTCGACCCGGCGAACTTCCGTCGCCAGCTCGAATCGGCGGGCGCCATCGTGCCCACCGGCGACGTCGTCGCCGGCACCCGCCACCGCCCGCCCAAGCTCTACCGCTACAACAGCGCCCTCGACCCGCTCGCCCGCGGGCCCGTCGGCGCATCACCCCTCCGCGAGAAAGCCGCACTCTCATGAACACTCCCGCGACGATGTCGGTCGACACCGAGATCCAGCTCATCGTGGCCGGCGACCCCGCCGTCACCGCCGAGGCGTGCACGCCCGACCTCGCCGACGGCCCGTGGGTGTTCGACGCCCTCCCGATGCCCTCCTACGGGCCGGGCGCCTCGATGGCCGACCCCATCCCCGCCGAGGCGCCGCGCCAGGGCCAGCTGCCCGAGGAGTACAAGACGGCGTCGAAAGACGAACTGGATGCGCGCATCCGTGCCGCCAAAGAGACGCTCGGCGACCGCGTCGTCGTTCTCGGCCACTTCTATCAGCGCGACGAGGTGGTGCAGTACGCCGACTTCGTGGGCGACTCGTTCCAGCTCGCCAATGCCGCGCTGACCGTGCCGCAGGCCGAGGCGATCGTGTTCTGCGGGGTGCACTTCATGGCCGAGACGGCCGACATCCTCGCGAAGCCGTCGCAGTCGGTCATCCTGCCGAACCTCGCGGCGGGCTGCTCGATGGCCGACATGGCCGACATCGACTCGGTCGAGGAGGCGTGGGCGCAGCTGCAGGAGATCTACGGAACCGAGCCGGATGCCGAGGGCCGGGTGCCGCTCATCCCGGTCACCTACATGAACTCCTCGGCCGCCCTCAAGGGCTTCTGCGGCCGCAACGGCGGCATCGTCTGCACCTCGTCGAACGCGGCCACCGTGCTGGAGTGGGCGTTCGAGCGCGGGCAGCGGGTGCTGTTCTTCCCCGACCAGCACCTCGGCCGCAACACCGCCAAGGCGATGGGTGTGCCGATCGAGCGCATGCCGATGTGGAACCCGCGCAAGCCCCTCGGCGGTTCGAGCGTCGACGAGCTGGTCGACGCGCAGGTCATCCTGTGGCACGGGTTCTGCTCGGTGCACAAGCGCTTCTCGGTGGCGCAGATCGAGAAGGCCCGGGCGGAGCACCCCGGCGTGCGCGTGATCGTGCACCCCGAGTGCCCGATGCCCGTGGTCGACGCCGCCGACGCGGCCGGGTCGACCGACTTCATCGTGAAGGCCATCCAGGCGGCACCCGCCGGGTCGACCTTCGCCATCGGCACCGAGATCAACCTGGTGCAGCGCCTCGCGAACGAGTACCCGCAGCACACCATCTTCTGCCTCGACGACGTGATCTGCCCCTGTTCGACGATGTACCGCATCCACCCCGGCTACCTCGCCTGGGTGCTCGAGGAGCTCGTGGCGGGCCGGGTCGTCAATCAGATCACGGTCGGCGACGACGTGGCGGTGCCGGCGCGCGTGGCGCTCGAGCGGATGCTCGCGGCCCGCCCATGAGCGCCGATGCAGTCGGCCGCGGGCCCGGGGCGCGGCGGATGCGCGTGGTCGTCGTCGGCAGCGGTGTCGCGGGGCTCGTGACCGCGTTGACGCTGGGCGAGCGGCACGACGTCACCGTCGTGACGAAGTCGACGATCGACGAGGGCAACACGCGGTACGCCCAGGGCGGCATCGCCGCTGCCGTGATGCCCGGCGACAGCGTGGAGTCGCACATCGCCGACACGCTGGCCGCCGGCGCCGGGCTCAGCGACCCCGAGGCGGTGCGGGTGCTCTGCACGGAGGGGCCGGCGCGCATCCGGGATCTGATCGCCTGGGGCGTGCAGTTCGACCGTGCGGCCGACGACCCTGACGCGTTCGACGCCGGGCTCGAGGGAGCGCACTCGTTCCACCGCATCCTGCACGCGGGCGGCGACGCCACCGGCTTCGAGGTCGAACGGGCGCTCGTGCGTGCGGTGCGGGCGACGGCGGTGCGGATGCTCGAGCACACGTTCCTGGCCGAGATCGTGGTGCGCGACGGGCACGCGACCGGTGTGGTGGTGCTGCGCGACGGCCGCGCCGAGACCCTCGAGGCCGATGTGGTCGTGCTGGCGAGCGGGGGGATCGGGCAGCTCTACCCGCACACCACGAACCCCGCCGTGACGACGGGCGACGGTGCTGCGGCGGCCTTCCGCGCCGGCGCTGTGCTCGCCGACGTCGAGTTCGTGCAGTTCCACCCCACCGCGCTCGCGGTGCCGGGGGCCTTCCTGGTGTCGGAGGCGGTGCGCGGCGACGGCGCCGTGCTTCGCAACGCGGCGGGGGAGCGGTTCATGGTGGGCGAGCATCCGCTGGCCGAACTGGCGCCGCGCGACGTGGTCGCCAGAGCGATCGCGACCGAGATGGAGCGCACCGGTGCGCCGGTCGTGCTCGACGCCACCGCGATCGGGGCCGAGGAGCTGGAGCGGCGGTTCCCCACGATCTCGGCCGCGAGCCGCGAGCACGGCTTCGACTGGGCGCGCGAGCCGGTGCCGGTGGCGCCCGCGGCGCACTACTGGATGGGCGGGGTCGCCACCGACCTCGACGCGCGCACCTCGGTGCCCGGCCTGTTCGCGGTGGGCGAGGTCGCGTGCACAGGGGTGCACGGGGCGAACCGGCTGGCGTCGAACTCGCTGCTCGAGTCGCTCGTGTTCGCGCACCGCTGCGCCGCCGCGATCGACGCGGACGCGGGGCGCTCGACCGTCGCCGGTGGCACCTGGGCCGGACTGCCGAACTCGGTCGCGCTGCTGTCGGGCACGCGCTCAAAGCGGGCGCGGCGCGGTGAGACCACCGAACCCACCCGAGCCGAGCTGCACGCGCTCATGTGGCGCGCCGCCGGCGTACACCGAGACGCCGCCGGGCTGCGCGACGCCCGCGACGTGCTGGCAGGCTGGGAGCTCTCGCTCGACGAGCGCTCGCCGGTCGACCGCCGCGAGACTGCCAACCTGCTGCAGCTGGCCCGCGTGCTGGTCGACGCCGCGCTCGCCCGCGAGGAGTCGCGCGGCGCCCACTTCCGGGCCGACCACCCCGCCACCGAGCCGCGCTTCGCCCACCACCTCACGGCCCACGGGCCGGCGGGAACGCGTTCAGACCTTCCCGCGCCGGCGCTCGCATTCGCGTCTGCGCCCGATGCCGCCAGCGCCTCCGTGCCCCGCTTCTCTCGCGTCCCCACCGCTCCGACCGCATCGCCCGCCTCGGCAACCGGCACGCTGGAGTCCGCGCTCGCTCCCACCCCCGACGAACAGGTTCCCGCGTGATGCTCACCGCCCAGCTCATCGACGACGTCGTCACCCGAGCCCTCGCCGAGGACGCGCCCTGGGGCGACATCACCTCCGAGCTGCTCATCCCCGAAGACGCCGAGGTCGAGGCCACCCTCGACGCGCGTGAGCCCGGCGTGTTCAGCGGCGGGGCGGTGTTCGCGGCGGCGATGGCGGCGGCCGACCCGCGCATCCGCACCACCCTGCACCAGCCCGACGGTGCGCCGTTCGAGGCCGGCGCCGTGCTCGCCACGGTCACCGGCCCGGCCCGCGGCATGCTGCGCGGCGAGCGGGTGGCGCTCAACCTCACGCAGCGCATGAGCGGCATCGCGACGCTCACCGCCGAGTACGTCGCGCGCGTCGCGGGAACGGCTGCGCGCATCGTCGACACCCGCAAGACCACGCCCGGGCTCCGCGCCCTCGAACGCGCCGCGGTGCGCGACGGCGGCGGCCACAACCACCGTTACTCGCTGTCGGACGCCGTGATGGCGAAGGACAACCACCTCGCGGTGCTCGCCGCCCAGCACGGCGGCGACGTGACGGCGGCGCTCCGCTCGGTGCGGGCACGGATGTCGCACACCACCCACCTCGAGGTGGAGGTCGACCGCCCCGACCAGATCGAGGCGGTGCTCGCCGCCGGCGTCGACACGATCATGCTCGACAACTTCAGCCTCGACGACCTCCGGGCAGGCGTCGTGCAGGTGGCCGGCCGCGCACTCGTCGAGGCGAGCGGCGGGGTGAACCTCGACACGGTGGCGGCGATCGCGGCCACCGGCGTCGACATCATCTCGGTGGGCGCCCTGACACATAGTGTGCGCTCGCTCGACCTCGGGCTCGACATCGGCTTCGCGCCATGATCTACCTCGACGCCGCCGCGACGACCCCCGTCAAGCGCGAGGTGCTCGAGGCGATGTGGCCCTACCTGACCGGTGAGTTCGGCAACCCGTCGAGCCATCACGGCGTAGGCGAGTCGGCGTCGCGGGCGCTCGCCGACGCCCGCCGCACGCTCGCCGAGTGGCTCGGCTGCCGGCCCGCCGAGGTCGTCTTCACCTCCGGCGGCACCGAGGCCGACAACCTCGCGGTGAAGGGGATCGCGCTGGGGAACCCTCGGGGCCGGCACGTGGTGCTGAGTGCGGTCGAGCATCCGGCCGTCGTCGAATCGGTCGAATTCCTCGAGCGGGTGCACGGGTTCGCGGTGTCGGTGGTGCCGGTCGACCGGTACGGGCAGGTCGACCCGGATGCGTTCGCCGAGGTGCTGCGCCCCGACACGACGCTCGCGACGGTGATGACGGCGAACAACGAGATCGGCACGGTGCAGCCGATCGCGCGGCTGGGCGAGATCGCGCGGGCCGCCGGAGTGCCGTTCCACAGCGATGCGGTGCAGGCGGCGGGGTGGCTCGACGTCCGGCTCGACTCGCTCAGCGTCGATGCGCTGAGCATCTCGGGGCACAAGCTCGGCGCGCCCAAGGGCGTCGGGGCGCTCGCGGTGCGGCAACGTCTGCTGCTCGAGCCCGTCGTGCACGGCGGCGGCCAGGAGCGGGGGCGCCGCTCGGGCACCGAGAACGTGGCGTTCGCGGTGGGGCTCGCGGCGGCCGTGCGCGCGGCGTCACCGGCTCTCGTCGCGGCTGCGGCCGCCCGCACGAGTGCGCTGCGCGACGAGTTCATCGGTGTGGTGCTGCGCGAGGTTCCCGATGCGCGGCTCACCGGGCATCCGCAGCTCCGGCTGCCCTCGGTGGCCTCGTTCTGCTTTCCCGGCACGAGCGGCGAGGCGGTGCTCTTGCAGCTCGAGGAGCGCGGCGTGATCGTGTCGAGCGGCTCGGCCTGCGCGGCCGGCAGCGACGACCCGTCGCCCGTGCTGCTCGCGATCGGGCTGGCGCCCGAGGTCGCGCAGACGGCGGTGCGCTTCACGCTGACGCCCGACACGACGCGCGACGAGCTCGCCGCCGCCGCGCACGCGCTGCGCGAGTCCGTCGCTGCGCTCGCGGCGCTCCGCTGACCCCGCGCGCACCTCGCCTCGCCCCTCCCCGCCCCTCGCGGGTGGGCGCGGGCATCGGTTGGGCGAAGCCTCGGTGAACGACTGGTGGCTGAGGGTAGGAGGGATGACGGCGCGGCTTAGCATCGGAGCATGTCCGATCCGAATGCGTCTGGGACGGACGGGCTCGCGCATGGACGGGCGGCGACCGGAGTGGCCCTGGCGGCAGCGACGCATGGCGGCGAAGGCGGTGCGGTCGTATCGCCCACGGGCCAGAACCCGCCGTCGGACGGGGCGGTGGGTGACGCGGTCGGGTCGCGGGGTGCCGGGCCGGCTACGGCCGCGGTGGATGTTCGTGCCGCGCGCTCGGCGCTCGACACGGTGACTCGCTCTGCGACCGCGCGCGCGACCTTCGTGGCCGCCTACGACGGACCGGGCGAGGCCGTGGGCGTGCTCCGCCAATACCTCGCTCGCGTCGACGACCCGGCCGCCCGCGACGCCGACCGGGCCCGCATGACGGAGCTGGCCCGCACCGCGTTCGCCCGCCCCGACTCGAAGGCCGACCGTCGTCGGGCCGATGAGGCGCTCGCCGTCTTCCACCGCGAGGACGCCACCCGCGCCGCCCAGCTCACCGGTCTCGCGCGCGCCCTCGCGGCCCTCCGGGCGTCGGACGCCGACCCGCCCGCACCCTGACCCTCAGCGCGCTCCATCGCTCGCGCGTTCTGGGCTCGCGGGATCGTCCCGTCGCCAACCTGATCTGCAGCGCGGCCAATCCAGCTCGGACTCCGGTCTCGCGCCCTCAGCGCGTCGCGCCGCCAGCAGCGGGCGGCATCACGCGCTCAGCCACACCGCCTCGGGAGCCGACACCTCGACCACCTCGAGCACCCGCTCCGGCCCATCGCCCAGCACCTCAACGGCCCGCGCCGCGCCCGCACCGGCGCCCGCGCCGAGCACCCGCACCCGTGTGCCGGGCCCGACCCCGCACCCCGCGAGGTGCCGCAGCAACGCCGGATCGCGGTCCGCGATGCGCACCACCCGTCCTTCGTGGCCGGGCGCCGCATCCGTCAGCTGCACCGCCGCGAACACCGGCACCTCGCCGGTCGCCGTGGGGATGGGATCACCGTGCGGGTCCTGCGCCGGCCGCCCCAGCCGCTCGTCGATCGCGTCGAGCAACCGGTCGCTGATCGAGTGCTCGAGCACCTCGGCCTCGTCGTGCACCTCGTCCCACTCGTATCCCATCTCGCGCACGAGCCAGGTCTCGATCAAACGGTGCCGGCGCACCACGCCGGTGGCGCGCATCCGCCCCTCCTCGGTCAGCGTCAGCGGACCGTACGGCACATGCGCCAGCAACCCGCCCGCCGCGAGCTTCTTCACCATCTCGGTCACCGACGACGGCGCGACCCCCAGCCGTGCCGCGAGCACCGACGGCGTGATGGGGTCGGGCTGCCACTCGGTGTGCGCGTAGATGGTCTTGAGGTAGTTCTCGGCCGCGACATCCCGGCCCGCGACGAAACGGGGGGCACCGGATGCGGATGCTGGGCTCGACATGACCGCTCCAGCCTAGGCCGTGCCCGCCGACTGCGGCCGCCCCGAGCGCGGCAGCACGAGGCCGGCCGACCCCATCGCGCGGGTGACGTCGATGGCGATGACGACGCGCAGCGGATTCTCGCGCGGCTGGCGGTAGCGCACAGCGTACCGGGCGACCGCGTCGGCCACGGAGGCGGGATCGTCGAGGATGCGCGCCCGCCCGCTCAGCGTCACCCAGCGTCCGCCGTCGAGCTGCGACACGCTCGCGCGCGGGTCACGCCGCACGTTGAGCACCTTCTGACTCGGGCCGTTCGTGATGATGCGAACCGTCTCCCCGTCGAAGGTGAACCCGACCGGCACCACGTGCGGCGAGCCATCCGCCAGCAGGGTCGACAGCGTCGCGAGGTGACGATCGCGCACGAATTCCATGCCCTCGTCGGTCAGCAGCTCCATCCCGCCAGTATCGCAGCGAGCGGATGCACCGACCCGTCACGTGTGGTTGGAATCGGCCGCTCATACCAACCACACGTGACGGATCGATAGCGCTGCTGTGCTACTTTTAGGCATGCCTAAAAATGCGACGGCGCCGCGGGTGGGGCGGGCAGGCGACCCTGCCGGCGCGCGGCCCCGCTGGTGGCACGCGCTCGCGCTGTTCGGGCCGGCCTTCGTCGCCTCGATCGCGTACGTCGACCCCGGCAACGTCGCCGCCAACCTCACCTCGGGCGCGCAGTACGGCTACCTGCTGGTGTGGGTGCTGGTGCTGGCGAACGCGATGGCGGTGCTGATCCAGTTCCAGTCGGCCAAGCTCGGAATCGTCACAGGCAAGACCCTGCCCGAGCACGTCGGCGCGCGCACGCGACGCTGGGGGCGCCGGGCGTACTGGGTGCAGGCCGAGATCGTCGCCGCAGCGACCGACATCGCCGAGGTGCTGGGCGGCGCGATCGCGCTCAACCTCCTGTTCGGCGTGCCCCTCGTGCTCGGCGGGCTCATCGTGGGCGTCGTCTCGCTCGCCCTCCTGCTCGTGCAGAACGCCCGGCGGCAGCGCACCTTCGAGTTCCTCATCATCGGGTTGCTCGCCGTCATCGCCTTCGGCTTCCTTGCCGGCGTCTTCGTCTCGAACGTCGACTGGCCCGCCGCCGCCGACGGCCTGGTGCCGCGCTTCGACGGCGCCCCCACCGTGCTCCTGGCCGCCAGCATGCTCGGCGCGACGGTCATGCCGCACGCCATCTACCTCCACTCGGCGCTCGCGCGCGACCGCCACCACGTCGAGTTCGCCGCCCTCGCCGAGACCACCGACTTCACGAACGCGCCGTCGGTCGCGCCGCAGCTCGACGTGTCGGCGCCGCGGCTGCGCCGGCTGCTGCGCGCCACCCGCGCCGACGTCGTGATCGCGCTCGTGCTCGCCGGCGCCGTCAACATCGCGATGCTGCTGCTCGCCGCGTCGAGCCTGCGCGGGGTCGACGGCACCGACACGATCCCGGGCGCCTACGCCGCCATCCAGAGCGCGCTCGGGCCAGTCATCGCGACGATCTTCGCAATCGGTCTCCTCGCCTCGGGCCTCGCGTCGACCTCGGTGGGCGCCTACGCCGGATCGGTCATCATGAAGGGCCTGCTCCGCGTTCGCATTCCGGTCGTGGCGCGCCGGGTGGTGACGCTCGTGCCGGCGCTGATCGTGCTCGGCGCCGGCATCGACCCGACCTGGGCGCTGGTGCTCAGCCAGGTGCTGCTGAGCGTCGGCATCCCGTTCGCACTCATCCCGCTCATCCGGCTCACCGGCGACCGGGCGCTGATGGGCGAGTTCGCCGACCGGATGCCCGTGCGCATCGTCGCGTGGACGGTGGTCGCTCTCATCGTCACCCTCAACGTCGTGCTCATCGCCCTCACCGTCACCGGCGCGGGCGTGGCGGCCTGACCGCGACGATCCAGCGCCTGCCCGCCCAAATGGGGGCGCGCTCGCGCGCGGGCGGAGCGTGTAGCGTTCTCGTGCGGCGCCACACCGCGCCGGCTGCGCGCCGCGGCGACGAGCACCGCACGGCACCGGGGGAGGCGACGATGGCAGCACGCGCATCCTCGCGCTCGCCCTCCCCCAAGCGTGCTCCGTCGCCCGCTGGGGCACCGCCGCGAAGCCGTCGCTCGTCTTCGGCGCCCGGCCGCTCCTCGACGCAACGCGCGAGCGGCTCGGTGGCCGAGCATCCGCGGGACCTCGCCTGGGCGCGGGCAGGGCTCTGGCTCGTGGTGGCATCGCTGATCGTCTTCCTGCCCGAGGCGATGACCCGCTGGTATCTGCCGAAGGACGCCGTTGCCGCCTTCGCCGTGGTCGCGGCCAGCCTCGCCCTCGGCGCCGGCCGGCTGCCGCGATGGTTCGTCGGCGCCCTCGCCGCTGTCGCAGCCCTCCTGCTCGTGGGCGTCGCCTTCTCCGACACCCCGTGGGCGGCGTTCTGGGGTCGGTGGCCCCGCTACGAGGGCGCGGTCACGCTTCCGGTCTACATCGGTGCAGCGTGGTTGGGTGCGCGACTCCTCGGCCCGGGGGCGAGCGCCGGGCGGCGGATGACCTGGCACACCGCCGTCGCCACCGCCTCCGTTCTGCTGGGCGTCGTGGGGGTGCTCGAGGCATTGGGGCTCCAGCCCATCCCCACGAACCTCGATCGGCCCGGTGCGCTGCTCGGCAGCGCCACCGATCAGGGCGCCGTGGGCGCCGCGTTCGCGCTCGTGCTGGCGCCGGTCGCAGTGCGGGTCGTGGTCGCGCGGGTGGCGGCGACACCCGCTCGCGGCAGCCGGCCGCGGGGTTCGGGCTGGCTGCTCCCCGTCGCCGGCGCGGCCGGAGGCGTGGTGTCGGTGGTGCTCTCGGCGTCGCGGGGTGCGCTGCTCGGCTTCGCGGCAGGCGCGGTGGTGCTGATCGTGCTCGAGGTGCTGCGGCTGCGCCGCGCCGCGCCGGCCCCCGTGTCGTGCGGCGTCGCGCGGATGCTCGCCATGCTGGGCGCATCCGTCGGCGGGCTGCTCGTCGTCGTGGCCGCGGCGCTCGCCCTCCCCGCGACCCGCGAGCGGCTGCTCGGCACCGACGCGTTCTCGGCGCAGAGCGTGTCCGACCGCGTCGCGATCTGGCGCGACGCGATCATCCTGCTCGCCCAGCGACCGCTCACCGGACTCGGCCCCAACTCCTTCGTCGACGCCGTGCCGGCGGTTCACGATGTGGCGTGGTTCGAGGTGGTGGGAAGCCAGACGGTGCTCGATTCGCCGCACAATGTGGTGCTCCAGGCCGCGCTCGGCGGTGGGGTGCTGCTGGCGCTCGCGGTGGTCGCACTGGGCGTCGCCGTGCTCGCCGTCGGCGCGCGCGCCTGGTGGCGCACCCTGCCCGCGCGCGGTGCGGCAGACGATCGCCGCGGCGATCCCGCACGAGACCGAGCGGGTGCGCACACCACCGTTCTGGCCGGCGCCCTCGCCGCGCTCACGGCACTCGCGGTGGCCCTCCTGACGAGCTTCACCGTGCCGGCGACGGGCATCCTGGGCGCAGTGCTGGCCGGCGTGCTGGTCGCGGCCCCCACCCGCTCGGCGGCCGACGGGCTGACGCAGCCGGCCGGCACACCGAGTGCGCCCCGACGGCGGGTTCCCGCACTCGTGCGCACCTCGCTGCTGGCGCTCTGGGCGCTGGCGCTCTGGGCGCTGGCGCTCACCATCACGGCGGTGGCCGAGATCCCGCTGCAGCAGGGCGTCGTCGCGGCTGCGAGCGGCGACGGCGCTGCCGCGCAATCCGCGTTCGACGTCGCTGCGACGCTGCGCCCATGGGACGCGGATGTCGCATCCATCGCCGCGCAATCGCTCGCGAACGCGGCGCTGCAGACCGGCGTCGACCCGGCGCTCGCCGCAGCCTGGGCGGAACGCTCGCTGACGCTCACGCCCGACTCCATCCCGTCGCTCCGGGCGCTGGCCGCCGCCCAGGATGCACAGGGCGACCTCACGGCCGAACTCGCAACCCTCGACCGCATCGTCGAGCTCTCCCCGGCCGACCCGGATGCCCGAGCCCTTCGCGACACGATCTCCGCCAAGCTCGTGGCGCAGCGATGAGGCGGGCGCCCGCGCGCGCCGGAGGTCAATCCACCGAGAGGCCGAAGGCCAACTGACTGCTGCCGGAGGCGAACGACGCGATGCCGTGCAGGAAGGGGCCGGCGGCGTCGAACACCGTCGACCGCGCGACCAGCACCGCGGCACCCACCTCGGCTCCGAGCGCCTCGGACTCGCGTGCGCCGATGGTTCCGAGCGACACGACGACGTCGTTGCGCTGCGGTGCGACACCGTACTCGGCGCGCAGGAACTCCAGAAGGCTCGCGTCGGTGAAGTCATGCGTCGCGATGGCCGGGAAGCGGTCGGCCGCGACGAAGCTCCGCGCGAAATGATGCAGCGACCCGTTCACGCTGCGACGTCGCTCGAGCGCCACGACGGGGGCGCCCGGCGCGAGGTCGAGCGCTGCGGCGATCTCCGGCCACGCCGGTGTCACGTGCTGCCGGTCGACCACCGAACGCACCGTTCGCCCCTCGGCACGTTGCTGCGTGTGGAACCCGGTGACTCCGCGCGCGAAGCGCTCGGGATACCGCACCACAGCGGTCGTGCCGGCGACGAAGGTGCCTCGCCCGTGCTCCCGCCGCACCAGGCCCGCGTCGACCAGCGCATCGACGGCGTGCCGGAGGGTGATGCGGCTCACGCCGTATTCGGCGCACAGCACCGGCTCGGCCGGCAGGCGTTCGCCGACCGGCAACGATCGCAGCCGTTCGGCGAGGGCCTCGCGAACGGCGACGTATTTCGCGAGTCCCGCGCGCATCCGTCACCCCCAGGCCAGTCGTCTTGATTCATTATGACGTCATGATGAGTCGCCTACCGTCGGTGCCATGACCTCGAACGACCGTGCCCACCAGAACACCCCTCGCAGCGATGCCGAACTCGACGCCGCCGCTATCGTGCAGGCCCGGCTGCTGGCCCTCGACGCGGTCGAGGAGGCGGGCTCGGGGCACCCTGGCACGGCCATCGCCCTCGCGCCGGTGGCCCACCTGCTGTTCCAGCGGGTGCTGCGACACGACCCCGCCGACCCCGGGTGGGCCGGACGCGATCGCTTCGTGCTCTCCTGCGGGCACGCCAGCATCCTGCTCTACACCCAGCTCTTCCTCACCGGGTACGAGCTGCCACTCGACGAGCTCAAGCGCTTCCGCGCCCTCGACTCGCTGACGCCGGGCCACCCCGAGTTCGGTCACACGCCGGGCGTCGAGACCACCACCGGACCACTCGGTCAGGGCTTCGCCACCGCCGTGGGCATGGCGCTCGCGTTCGCCCGCGACCGTGCCCGCTTCGCCCCCGGAGCCCCGGCGGCGATCGATCCGGAGGCACCGACCCCGTTCGACCAGCAGGTGTACGTGCTCGCGAGCGACGGCGACCTGCAGGAGGGCATCTCGGCCGAGGCCGGAGCGCTCGCCGGCCGCCACCGACTCGACAACCTCACCGTCGTCTACGACGACAACGACATCCAGATCGACGGCGACACGTCGCTCACGAGTGCCGAGGACACGGGGGCGCGATTCGCCGCGCAGGGTTGGCAGGTCGAGCACGTGGCGCTCGCGGCCGATGGCGACGTCGACCTCGCCCGTCTGGCGGAGGTGCTCGCCGCACCCCGGGAAGCCGGCAAGCCGCGGCTCGTCGTGCTGAAGTCGCAGATCGCGTGGCCGGCACCCAACGCCCGCAACACCGCGGCCGCTCACGGCGCTCCGCTCGGCGGTGCCGAAGCAGCGCTCGTACGCGAGGCTCTGGGGGCGAGCCCGGTTCCGTTCGCCCTCGACGAGAAGGCGGTGGCGCACGCGCGCCGTGCCCGGGAACGCGGCCGCGCTGAGCACGAGCGCTGGAGCGCTGTGCGCGCGGCGTGGGCGGAGGCCGATCCGGATGCTGCGGCCGCCGTCGATCGCGAGCGCCGCCCCCTCGGCCCCGACGATCTCGCCGAGCTCGCCGCCGTGCTGCCCCGGTACGAGGCCGGGCAGTCGGTGTCCACCCGGGATGCCTCCGGAGCGAGCATCCAGGCGCTGGCCGCGGCGCTGCCGGGCCTCTGGGGCGGTTCCGCCGACCTCGCCGAACCCAACCGCACCGCCATCGCGGACGCCGGCAGCTTCCTCCCCGAGTCGCGCACGGGCCGCAACGTGCACTGGGGTGTGCGTGAGCACGCCATGGCGGCGGCCCTCAACGGCATCGCCCTCGCCACCGGCCCGAGCCGGGCGCCGGCGTTCGCGGGCACCTTCCTCGTCTTCAGCGACTACCAGAAGCCCGCATTGCGTCTGGCCGCACTCATGCAGCTACCGGTCGTGCACCTCTGGAGCCACGACTCGGTCGCCCTCGGCAGCGACGGGCCCACTCATCAGCCCATCGAACATCTGGCAGCGCTCCGAGCACTGCCCGGGTTCGCCGTGGTGCGCCCGGCCGATGCCGCCGAGACGGGTGCGGCGTGGCTCGCCGTGCTGGAGCGGGGCCGGCCGGCCGGGATCGTGCTGGCTCGTCAGGCCGTGTCGGTCACCATGGCATCCGGCGCCGCCGTCGCGGAGGGGGTGCGGCGCGGCGCGCACGTCGTCGACGAGGACGACGATTTCACCGTGATCGTCGTCGCCACGGGGAGCGAGGTCGCGCTCGCGCGGGCGGCAGCCGCCGAGGCGCGCGCCAGCGGCAGCAGGGTGCGCGTGGTCTCCATGCCCTGCCGGGAGTGGTTCGACGAGCAGAGCGACGGCTACCGGGAAGAGGTGCTGCCCCGCGCCGTCACCGCACGCGTCGTGGTGGAGGCCGCAACACCCTTCGGGTGGCACGACGTCGCCGGTCCGGCGGGCGTGATCGTCGGCATCGACGGCTTCGGCCTGTCCGCCCCGGCCGATCAGGCGCTCGCGGCGCGCGGTATGACGGTCGACCGGGTGCGGGAGGCGATCCTCACGGTCGGGCGACGCTGAGCATCCGGTCGATGCGGTCGGGATCGAGCAGGGCGTCGGACACCAGGAAGGCGGCGCCGATCACGCCGGCCTCCTCGCCGAGGCGGCTCGGTGCGATGACGAGGTCTTTCGTGGCCAGCGGCAAAGAGCGCTGGTAGACGAGTTCGCGCACGCCCGCCATGAGCTGATCTCCGGCCTTCGCCAGCTCGCCGCCCACCACGATCACCTGGGGGTTGAGCAGGCTGGTGGCGAAGGCGACTGCCTCGCCCAGCATGCGCCCGGCCTCACGGATGAGGGCCACCGCATCCGGATCGCCTCGGCGGATGGTCGCGACCACGTCGCGGGCACTCGTCACGCCCGCGTACTGCGGGTTGCGGCTGCGCAGATCGCGGGCCAGCGCCCAGCCGCCGGCCAGCGCCTCCAGGCAGCCGTGGTTGCCACAGCGGCAGAGCGGGTCGCCGTAGCCCGAGACGTGCGCGTGCCCGATGTCGCCGGCCGCACCCAACGCTCCCCGGTTGATGTGCCCGTCGACGACGAGCCCGCTGCCGATGCCGGTGCCGATCTTGACGAACAGCAGGTGCGACTGCGTCGGCCAGTCGAGTCGTTGTTCGGCCAGCAGGAGCAGGTTCACGTCGTTGTCGACGTACACCGGCACGCCGAACTCGCGGGCGAAGTGCTCCTTGACGCCGTAGCCGTCCCAGCCCGCCATCACCGACCAGCCCACCGTGCGCCCGGTGCCGAAGTCGACGGGAGCGGGCAGCCCGACGCCGACGCCGGCCAGGGGTGCACCGCGCACCTCGTCGTCGCCGAGCAGGGTCCGCCCCGCGGCGGCGATGGCGGAGAGAACCGCTTGCGGCCCCTCTCCCACGGCCACCTCGAGCACCGTCTCGACGATGATGCTCGCCCGGAGGTCGGCGATCGCCACCCGCGTCCGCTCCTCCCCGATGTCGGCACAGAGCGTCACCGCTGCCCGAGGGTCGAACTCGAGTACGGTGGCCGGCCGGCCGCCCGACGACATCCGCCGGTTCGTCTGCTTCACCAGGCCGGCTTCGGTCAGAGTTCGCACGCGCTCGGCCACGGTCGGGCGAGACAACCCGGTCGCGGCCTCGATGGCCGACTTGGTCGTCGCCTCGCCCCGGATGATGGTGGCCAGCACCGCCCCCGGCCCCGCGTTGGTCGAGGGGATCTGCCTGTCGTTCACGTCTGTTCCATTCCCAGCGGCGCTGCTCAGACTCCGTGACCAGGAGTCTAGCTATGGTAAACCCATTTACATAACGAAGCCCCATAAGGTTTGACAAGCTGCATAAGTGATGGGAGGCTGGTGCCGATCACGCACCCTGCACCACAACGACGTAAGGAGAAAGCAATGACGCTTCGCAGCACATCGAGGGCGCGCCGCACGCTGCGCCTGGGCCTCGCATCCGCCGCCGTCCTGGCCACCGGTCTGGCCCTGACCGCATGTTCCGGGGGCGGCGACGCCGACTCCACCGCTGCGGCGGGCGACGGAGACGGCTACACCATCGGCATCGTCGAGCAGCAGCTCGCCAACCCCTTCTTCGCCAAGCTGCAGCAGGCCGCCAAGGCCGCCGCCGAAGACGCCGGCCTCGAGGTGATGACCGCCGAGTCGAAGACCGCCGGCGACTCCGCCACCCAGGTCGCCGCCATCGAGAACATGATCGCCCGCGGCGTGAAGGGCATCGTGCTCGACCCCGCGAACGCGAGCGCGCTCGTCGACGTGGTGCAGAAGGCGCGCGACGCCGGCATCCTGGTCGTCACCGTCAACACCTCGCTCGACCCGGTGGATGCCGCCGACGGCTCGTTCGAGACCGACAACCTCGCCGGTGGAGAGCTGATGGGCCAGTGGGCCAAGGCCGCCCTCGGCGACGAGCAGCCGCAGATCGCGATGCTCGACTACGACCTCTCCGACAAGACGGCGGGCGCCCGCCACGACGGTTTCCTCAAGGGCTTCGGGCTCACGGATGACTCGCCCGAGATCGTGGGCACCGCGCTCACGAAGGCGAACGTCGAGACCGGCCAGAGCGCCATGGAGAACCTGCTGTCGGCCCACCCCGACATCAACGCGATCTACACCATCAACGAGCCCGCCGCGCAGGGCGCCTACATCGCCATCAGCAACGCCGGCAAGCAGGATCAGGTGAAGATCACGTCGATCGACGGCTCCTGCTCGGGCGTGCAGAGTGTCGCCGACGGCGAGATCGGCGCCACCGTGATGCAGTTCCCGTCGAAGATGGGCGAACTCGCCGTGCAGGCGATCATGGACTACGTGGCCGACGGCACCAAGCCGAGCGGCGTGGTCGACTCCGGCACCACCCTCATCACCGACCAGCCCGTCGACGGCGTGGAGTCGGAGACGAGCGAGTGGGGCCTGCAGAACTGCTGGGGCGAGTAGCCCGACCGGCCGGCCGCGACGTGCGCGGCCGGCTCCCGTCCCACCCCGAACGAAGGAGCACCTGGTGAGCACCACTCCCGCCGGAGCCCGGCCCGCGGCCGCCGGGCCGCACGGCAGCCCCGGCCCCGAGCCGTCGACGCAGAGACAGGGCCTCCGCGACCGGTCGCGGGCGCTCTTCGCCACGCAGCTAGCCGGTCCGCTGGTGGCTCTCGTGGTGGCCGTGGTGGTCTTCTCGGTCGCCACCGACACCTTCCTGACGGCGCCGAACTTCTCGCTCATGCTGCAGCAGTCGGTCGTGATCGGCACGCTCGCCATCGGGCAGACGCTCATCATCCTCACCTCGGGCATCGACCTGGCCAACGGCGCCATCATGGTGCTCGGCACCATCGTCATCGCGCAGTTCGCCTCCGGCGGCAACGTGGTGGTGGCGCTGCTGCTCGGCTTCGTGCTGTGCGCGGCCGCCGGCGCCCTGAACGGCTGGATCGTCTCGCGCTGGAAGCTGCCCCCGTTCATCGTCACGCTCGGCATGCTCACCATCCTCACCGCCGCGGCGCGCCTGCTCACGAACTCGCAGTCGCTGCCGGTGGAACGAGGACTCCTCACGGTGCTCGGCCAGGGCCCGAGCTTCGGCGGCTTCACCGTCACCTGGGGCATGCTGCTCTGGCTCGGTCTCACGGCAGGCGTCGCCTACGTACTCGCCCGCACCGCGTGGGGCACACACGTCTACGCGGTCGGCGACTCGCCGAACGCCGCGAAGCTCAACGGCATCAAGGTGGGCCGGGTGCTCTTCTCGGTCTACGTGGTGGCCGGCCTCATCTACGCACTCGCCGCCTGGCAGGCCATGGGCCGCACCCCGATCGCCGATCCGAGTGCCTACCAGACGGCCAACCTCGACAGCATCACCGCGGTGGTCATCGGCGGCACGAGCCTGTTCGGCGGGCGCGGCGGCGTGATCGGCACCCTGATCGGAACGCTCATCGTCGTCGTGCTCACCAACGGACTGACGCAGGCGGGCATCGACTCCCTCTACCAGCAGATCGCCACCGGCGCGCTCGTCATCATCGCGGTGCTGGTCGACCAGATCGTGCGACGGAAGGAGCGGACATGACCGACGGGATCGTGCTCCAGGCGACCGGGCTGAAGAAGAAGTACGGGCACGTCACCGCCATCGGCGGCGCCGACTTCGAGCTCGCCGAAGGCGAGGTGCTGGCGGTGGTTGGCGACAACGGAGCGGGCAAGTCGAGCCTGATCAAGGCGCTCACCGGAGCACTCATCCCGGATGCGGGCGAGATCCGGCTGAACGGCGAACGGATGCAGTTCAAGACTCCGCTCGACGCCCGGCACGCCGGCATCGAGACCGTCTACCAGGAACTCGCCGTGGCGCCCGAGCTCGACATCGCCGCGAACCTCTTCCTCGGCCGTGAACTCCGGAAGCCGGGCATCGGCGGTGCGCTCTTCCGCAACCTCGACAAGGCCCGCATGCGCAAGGAAGCGGCGCAGCACATGGCCGATCTGGGCATCCGGGTGCAGTCCATCACGCAGCGGGTCGAGACCCTCTCGGGTGGTCAACGCCAGGCCGTGGCCGTGGCGCGCGCGGCGGCCTGGGCGAGGAACGTCGTCATCATGGACGAGCCGACCGCAGCGCTCGGCGTGCGCGAGACCGGGCAGGTGCTCGACCTCATCCTCCGGGTCAAGGAACGCGGGCTGCCCGTGGTGCTGATCAGCCACAGCATGCCCGAGATCTTCCAGGTGGCCGATCGCATCCACATCCACCGCCTGGGCCGCCGCGAGGCGGTCGTCGACCCCAAGGTCACCTCCATGCAAGACGTCGTCGCGGTGATGACGGGCGCCTTGCCGGGCACGGATGTCGCGTCGGCACTGCGCCTGCCCGCCACGCCCTGATCGCCCCGATCCACCGCCTGCACTGTCGCATCTAGCCAGAAGGAAAACAGCATGTCCATCTTCGAGAAGTTCTCCCTCGCCGGGAAGGTCGCCGTGGTCACGGGCGGCAATCGCGGCATCGGCCGGGGCATCGCCGACGGCTTCGCGGATGCCGGCGCCCAGGTGGTGATCGCGGCCCGCGACGAGGCCAAGTCGGCCGAGGCGGTCGCCGAGATCGAGGCCGCGGGCGGAGCGGCGGTCGCCATCGCCACCGATGTCAGCGAGCGCGACTCGCTGCAGGCGCTGCACGACGAGGTCGTCGAGCGCTTCGGCACCGTCGACGTACTCGTGAACAACGCCGGCATCGGCTTCCACGCCGACGCGCTCGAACTCGACGACGCCGAATGGCGGCGCCTGTTCGACACCAACCTCGACGCGGTGTGGAAGGCCAGCCAGATCTTCGGCCGCACCATGACCGCGAACGGCTCCGGCACGATGGTGAACGTCGGTTCGATGTCGGGGCTCATCGTGAACCGTCCGCAGTGGCACTCGCCCTACGGCATCTCCAAGGCGGCGGTGCACCACCTCACCCGCTCGCTGGCGGCCGAGTGGGCGACCAAGGGCGTGCGCGTGAACGCGATCGCTCCCGGCTACGTGCAGACCGAGATCGCGTCGACGGAGTACGAGGACTACCGCCACTACTGGCGCGACGAGGTGCCGATGCAGCGGTACGGCTCGGTCGAGGAGATCGCTCCCACCGCCCTGTACCTGGCGTCAGAGGCGTCGTCGTTCATGACCGGCTCGGTGATCGTGATCGACGGCGGGTACACCCTGTGGTGAGTGGCCCAGCGGGCCAGGCGGCCGACGCGGGGCTCGGCCGCATCGCGATCGGTTTCGATGTCGGTACGAGTTCGGTCAAGGCCACCGCTCTCACCGAGTCCGGCCGCGTCTTCCTCGCCAGCTCGTCGCCCTACCCCACCGCCATCCCGTTCGAGGGTGCCGTCGAACAGGACCCCGACGACTGGTGGCGCGCCGTCACGGAGGCCGCTCGGAGTCTGCTCGCCGACCTGGTCGCCGCCGGAGCGGTGATCGGTCCCGACACCACCACCATCGGCCTCACCGGCCAGATGCACACGAGCGTACTGCTCGGGGAGTTCGGCGAGGTCGTGCATCCGGCGTTGCTCTGGAGCGACAAGCGGGCCGTGGCCGAGTGCCGGATGCTGCAGGATGCAGTGCCCGACTACGTGGAGATCACCGGCAACACCCCGATGCCGGCTTTCACGGTGGCGCACCTGATGTGGCTGCGCCGGCACCGACCGGAGACTTTCGCGCGGGTGCGCCTCGTGCTGAACCCGAAGGACGACATCCGCCGCCGGCTCGGCGCCGGCGTCTCCACCGAACCCGCGGACGCCTCGGCCACCGGCCTCTTCGACACGCGCTCCGGGTCGTGGTCGGCGGAGGTGGCTGCGGCAGCCGATGTCGATGCGAGCATCTTGCCGGCGGTGCTGCCCTCGCACGCCGTGAGCGGTGTCGTCACCACGACCGGCGCCTTCGACGACGAACTGCTGGGCCTGCTCACCGGCGTGCCCGTGGTGGGCGGCGGCGGCGACCAGGCCACCCAGGCGGTGGCTCTCGGCGTGACCGCACCGGGGACGCTCGGACTGTCGCTCGGCACTTCTGGGGTGGCCTTCGCGGGCGACGGCGCGCCCCGGGCCGGCGCCTTCCGCCACTCCTACGACGACGTGTGGCTGGCGTTGGACTCCACGCACGCGGCGGGCCTCTCGCTCACCTGGCTGGCCGGCATCACGCGATCCTCGGTGGCGCAGCTCACCGCGACGACGGCCGGTGCGCGCGACTCGCCCATCTACCTGCCCTACCTCCAGGGCCACCGCGAGGCGGCGGGCGGTGCGCCGGGCTCGTTCGTAGGGCTGACCGCGCAGCACACCGCGGAACACCTCGCCTACGCGGCGATGGAGGGCGTGGCGTTCGAGCTGGCCCGCCTCGGCGCGGCGATCGGCGGACTGCCCACGGCTGACGGCACCGTGCGTCTCGGCGGGGGCGGCGGCCGCAGTGCCCGCTGGCGCACCGTCATCGCGACGGCGCTCGAGAGCACGGTGGTGTTCACCGATCGTGACTCCTCCTTCGGCGCGGCCGTGATCGCGGCCGAAGCCGCGTCGTGGGCGGACGAATTCGCCGCCGCCGACACCGCGTCAGCCGAGCTCGCGGAGCCCGATGCGCGCCTCGTGCCGCTGGTGCGCGATCGGCACCGCCGGTTCGTGCAACTCTCCGAGGCGCTCAGCGCCGTCGGCTGACCGGCCGGACCTGCTGGTGGCTCACCGGCGCGGCACGGCGTAGGCGCGCAGGAAGGCGGCAGCACCCGCCCGCGCGGCGCGATCGCGCGCCGCCGGCGCGAGGGCGGCGGGATCGAACAGGGCGCGGTCGAGGGCGGCGCCGAGCACGAGGTAGGCGAAGTGGTCCGCGGCCATGGGGGGGTCGGGAACCGCGAGCAACCCCTTCTCGTCGTACCGGCGCAGACGCTCGGCGATGGCCACGATCACCGCGTGCGGCACCCGCTCGAAGTACTCGGCCGCGAGCTCCGGAAAGCGCTGTGCCTCCCCGATCAGCAGCCGCCGCGTCGCGACGACCTGCGGCGTGACCACGGCGCGCGCGTGGGCGACGGCGAAGTCGCGGATCTCCTCCTCGACCGGTCGCACCCCCACCGGCGCCTTCACCCGCTCGGCGACGAACCGCTCGGCGGTGTCGGTGGCGCGGCCGATGACCGCCCGGAACAGTTCGTCCTTGCTGACGAACAGGTTGTACACGGTGCGTTTGGCCACGCCCGCCGCCTCGGCGATGCCGTCGACCGTGGCCGCGAGGTACCCGTGTGTGAGGAATTCGCCGCGCGCCGCGTCGAGGACGAGCTCGCGCGAGCGAACCACTCGAGGGTCGGCGCGCTCGGGTGCGGCCGGAGCCGCGCTCCCACTTGCCGTCGTGCCGCGCATGCTGCCATTATGCACTGACAAGACGTGCACTGATGAGTGCATTACTGTACTCAGCAGTGCATGAAGGAGTCGACATGACCGCAGCCACCGCCACCGGATTCGACCGTGCTGCAGCCGTCACCCGCTCGATGCTCGGCTGGGGCGTCGTGGCCGGCCCGTTCTACCTCGTCTTCGGGCTCATCCTCGCCCTCACGCGGCCCGGCTTCGACCTCGGGCGTGACGCGCTGAGCATCCTGTTGCTCGGCGATGCCGGCTGGCTGCAGGCACTCAATCTCGTGCTCGCGGGCCTCATGACGGTGGTCGCCGCTGTCGGGTTGTGGCGCACGCCGGGCTGGTCGCGCACGGCCGCGATTCTGGTCGGGGTCTATGGTCTCGGGCTGGTGCTGAGCGCCTTCGCGGCGCCCGACCGGCCGGGCAGCGGCACGGCCACGGTCGGCGGCATCCTGCATCTCGCGTTCGGCGGCATCGGGTTCGTCGCGCTCGGGGTCGCGGCGATCGTCGCGTCGGGCTGGTTCCGCCGCCGAGGGTCACGATCGGGCGCGGTGTGGTCGCTGGTGGCGGGCATCCTCGTCATCGTCGCGTTCGTGGCGGGCGGGGCGCTCTCGGCCGGGCCGGCGGGTGTGGCGCTCCTCTGGGTGGCGGTCGTCGCCGGCTGGGCGTGGCTCGCCTTCACCTGCGTGGCGGCCTATCGTGCGGTGCCGCATCCGGTGCTCGCCAACCGGCAGCCTGCCACGACCTAGCCCGTGACGATGCGGCGCGCCCGCCGGATGCCCGCCCGCGGCGCGCCTGTCACCATCCGTTCACCGACCGGTCGTATGGTCGGCATCCATGCCCCTCATCGACAACGCGGTGTACGTCGCCGGCCACCGCACCGACGACCCGAAGAGCCTCGACGAGACCTACGAGCTCATGCGCCGGCTCGGCGGCATGGCCTGGATCGGGCTCTACCGGCCGGATGCGCGGGAGATCCACTCCATCGAGACCGAGTTCGGGCTGCATCACCTCGCGATCGAAGACGCGCTCATCGGGCACCAGCGCGCCAAGCTCGAGCGGTACGGCGACACCCTCTTCGTGGTGCTGCGCCCCGCGCGCTACCTCGACGCCGCCGAGGAGGTGGAGTTCGGCGAGGTGCACGTGTTCATCGGCCCGGGCTTCGTGGTGACGGTTCGGCACGCCGAGTCGCCGAACCTCGGCGCGGTGCGGCACCGCCTCGAGGGCAACCCCGAGCTGCTCGCGCTCGGGCCTGAAGCGGTGCTCTACGCCATCCTCGACGAGGTGGTCGACGAGTACTGGCCGGTGGTGTCGGGCCTGCAGAACGACATCGACGAGATCGAGAAGCAGCTGTTCGGCGGCGACCTCGACGTGTCGCGGCGCATCTACGACCTGATCGGTGAGGTGATGGATTTTCAGCGCGCCGTGCATCCGCTCGCCGTGATGCTCGAGGGTCTGTTGCGCGGTGCCGAGAAGTACCGGGTCGATCTCGAGGTTCAGCGGGGCCTTCGCGACGTGCTCGACCACGTGCTCGCCATCGTCGGGCACGCCGACGGATTCAGGGCGACGCTGCAGAACGCGCTCACGGTTCATTCGACGCTCACCACTCAGCAGCAGAACGAGGAGATGCGCCGCATCTCGGAGGCGAACCTCACGCTCGCCGAGGACACCCGGAAGCTCTCCGAGGCGAGCATCAAGCAGGGCGACGAGGTGAAGAAGATCTCGGCGTGGGCGGCCATCCTGTTCGCGCCGAGTTTGATCGCCGCGATCTACGGCATGAACTTCGACTACATGCCCGAGCTGCACTGGGTATGGGGGTACCCGGCGGCGCTCGCCGGGATGGTGGTGATGGCGGTGCTGCTCTACAAGGTCTTCAAACGCAACCACTGGCTGTAGCGGCGGCGTCAATACTCGGTGATGGTGATGTCGTCGATGCTGAGCTTCCCGCCGTTGTGGAGACCGAAGATGATGAAGTAGTCGCTGTAGTTCTCGAGGTCGTAGGTGAAGGTGCGCGTGGTCGTCATGCCCATCGTCTCCGGTTCGTCGAACCACTGCACGAATCCGACGTCGTTGCCGTTCCCGCCCGAGGGGGTGCGGGCCAGGGTGTAGTAGGCGCCGCCCGGGAGCGGGGCCTCCAGCTGGCGGTAGGCGATCTCGATCTTGTAGCGCTTTCCGCCGTCGAGTTTCACGGCCGAGGGGTCGGAGTAGAGGAACTCGTACCACTCGACACTGCCGTCGTTCGCGCCCGAGACGGAGTAGGAACCGGCGACCCGATCGCTGCCGCTCGTGATGGTGCCGTAGTTGTTGAAGCCGTTCGTGAAGCCGCTTCCGGCGAACGAACCGGACTCGAAGTCCGCCTGGATCACGTCGAGTTCGCGCACTCGGATGTTGTCGACAGCGATGTCTCCGCCGTTCAGGATGCCCCAGACGAGGAAGTAGTCCGAACGATCTCCGGTCCTGAACGAGAACGTCTGCGATCCGACATCGCCTGCGGCGAAGGTGCGTTGGGTGAACCCCCTGTCCAGGCTCGAGCCGCCGCCCGCCGACCGTGCCAGCGAGTAGAAGGTTCCGGCGCCGTGGGCGAAGTAGTCGTAACTGACCTCGTAGTCGTGCAGGGGCTTCAGCGCGATCTTGGCGGGATCGGAGTAGAGGTACTCGGTGTAACCCGCCGAGGTCGTGCTCCCCTTGGCCGAGAAAGCTCCTGCGACGACCTCCGACGCGGCCGACGTGATGGTCCCGGCCGGCGACGCCGCGACATAGCTCGAGGAGGCGAAGCTGCCGGACTCGAAGCCCTCGGTGTCGGGCCGGCCCGTGACGCCGGGGGCGCTGGCGGGAACGATGGCGATCGAGTCGACTCGCGCGGTCGCCTGACCCGTGGTTCGCCATTCGAGCAGGTAGTCGTCGGCGGCGCCCGTCGTGAACGACGCGCTCGTCGTGCCGTCGGGCTGCGTGACCGTGGCGACGACGACATCCCCGGCCGAGCCGAGGCGGGGACTGCGCGCGACGAGCTGCAGCGCCCCGCCCGCGGCCGCCGTCACGGCGTGCTCGAACGACACCGTGTACCCGGTGGACGGGCGCAGGCGCAGGCGATCGTTGTCGGTGCGGAGGAAGGTCGCCTGCCCGGAGACGGTCGAACCCTGAACGCTCGTCGTCCCAGCGAGGGCGCTCGAGCCGGTGACGAAGCTCCCGGTGCCGCTCAGCGCCGACCAGCTCGGCGCCGTCTCGAAGTCTTCGGAGAGGAACGGTCGTGACGGAGCGGGCGTGGACGAGCCGGTGACCGTGAGCGTTCCCACCCGGAGCCGGTTCAGTTCGTCGCTGCCCTGAGCGGCGATGGCGATCGAGGATCGGCCCGACGGATCGGTGATGGCGATGCGCAGTTCGTAGGTGCCCGGCGGGATGGTGGCCGGAACCGAGTAGGTCGACGTGAAGCTCTGCGGGCTCCCGAGAGTGATGTCGTGGGTCTCGAAAGAGGAGTCGGCACCGGACCAGACGGTGTCACCGCTCGTGTCGGTGAGGGAGGCCGTGAGGTCGGCATCCCGGAACGCACGGCCGCGAGCGGTGTTGATCCAGTCGCTCGACAGCGTGAACGACGAGCCGGCTGCGATCGTGGTCGGCAGCGCGATCCGCGTCGGCGTCAGGGCATAGCCCATGCCGGCCGTGCCCTGGGCGATGAGATCCGGGCGTTCGTAGACGAACTCGTCGGCGCTCGAGTCGGCATCCCAGCCCATCAGGGTCACGTAGTTGGGGCGGTACTTCAGAGCGTCGTCGAGGGCGGTATCGGGTGAGTACGAGCGGTTGTACCCTCCCGGCTGCTTGTACTCGTCGTACCCACGCCAGAACTCGGTGATCACCGGGAGGGTCGGCCGATTCGCGAAGGTCGACTGCAGCAGGGCCATGTCGAAGGGTCGAACTGCTCCGGCGACCCCATCGCGCCGGAACGTCAGGTTGCTCTTCGTCTGCGCGTGGTCGAACGCCGACCAGCTCTCGTAGTCCGCCTGCGAGGCGGGGTCGTTGACGTCGGGGTTCAGCCCGTCGAGGAACTCGTACGAGTTGGACAGGGCGAGGATCTTGCTCGACCCCCACGCCGCCGTCCAGATGTCGATGACGGATGCGAGTGCATCCTCTCGTGCGGCGATGCTCCCGAAGCCGTCGTAGCCCGAGTGCCATTCCCCCCACGTGCCGTACCCGCGCAGATCCACCAGCGCGACCCGCGGATCGTCCTTGTACCGGTCGGCAAGGGCCGTCACGAAGGCCGTCAACTTCTGCTGGTAGACGGGGTTGCCGAGGTCGTAGTAGTAGTCGGCGTCGACCGACCGCACGGTGTAGGCGATGTTCGCGGGATCGCCGTTCGCACCCTTCGCCTCGCGCAGCCAGTCGGGCGCCCCGCCGTGGTAGTCCCAGACCAGCTCTCCGCCCTGCTCGAGCGAGTAGGTGTACGGCTCGGTGCTGATGCGGAAGTGGATCTTCTTGCCCTGCTCGGACCAGTAGTCCATCGTCTGATCGAGGAGGTCCCAGTCGTAGACCCCGTCGCTCGGCTCCAGTTCGTCCCAGGTGGAGACGATCGCGACGTTCGGAACCGAGGGCAGCGTCTGCTCGTGAGTGGTGATGCGCTGCCAGTAGGGGCCGAGCGACACGCGGTTGTCGTCGTCGGATGCGGGGAGGGCGTAGTCGACGAGCGTCCACCCCTGGTCGGGGTTACGTGGGGCGACCTCGGTGGCCGTCGGGAAGACGGTCTGGACGGTGCCGCTCACGGCGGCCGTGGCGGCGACCGGTGTGAGGGCGACCGCCGACGCCACGGTGGCGACGGCGGCGATGGCGGTGACGATGGATCGCATCAGTGAGATCTCCTTGGTGTCAGCGTTCGATGCCGGCGAGGGTGGTGCTGGTGAAGTAGCGCTGGAGGAACAGCATGAGGACAGCGGGGACGATGGTGAGGAGGATCACGCCGGCGAAGTTCTGCCCGTAGTCGGTGGCGTGTTCGGACACGGTCTTGGTGAGCGCCACGGGCGCCAATTGCATGTCGGGGTTCGTGACCACGAGAAGCGGCCAGAGGTAGGAACCCCACTGCCCGAGAAAGAGCAGAAGAGCCGTGTTCGCCAGGGCCGCCCCGCTGATGGGCAGGTAGACGGATGCCATGATCCGCGGTTCGGACGCCCCGTCGATGAGAGCTGCTTCGCGCAGCGACGGGGGCACACTCAGGAAGAACTGACGGAGGTTGAACACCGCCAGGCCGTTGCCGATACCCGGCAGGATGAGCCCGATGAAGGTGTTCGTGAGGTTCCAGTCGGAGAACTGCTGCGCCAGCGGAATGGCGATGGCCTCGAACGGCACCATGAAGCTGATGACGACGATGCCGAAGACCAGGTTGCGGAAGGGGAACCGAAGCACCGCGAGCGCGTAGGAGGCCGTGGCCGTGATCACCAGTCCGATCGCCACCGTGCCGAGGCAGACGATCAGCGAATTCGCCAACGCGCGGGCGAACCCGGTCGACAGGATCCCGGCGTAGTTCTCCCACGTCACCGAGCCGGGGACGAGAATCCCCCAGTTCAGCGAGGTGAGACTGCCGAAGATCTCGGTGGACGGCCGCACCGAACCGGACAGGATCCACACCGCCGGAACGATGAAGAGGAGACCGAGCGCGGCCGCGAGGATGGTGAGCGGAACGTTCACGCGTCGCCGGGATCGGCGCCGCATTCCGCCGTTCAGGGTCGCGGCGCGATGGGGGAATCGGAAGATCGTCATCGCTTGTCGTCGTCCTCTCGGAGAAGCCGGAACTGGAGTGCGACACAGATCAACATCACGACGGTGAGCAACATGACCTGAGCGGAGCCGGTGTACCGGTCCCCGTAGGTGAAGGAGGTTCGGAACGCCTCGAACATGAGGACGGTCGTGCTGTTCTCCGGTCCGCCGTTCGTGAGCGCCTGGATGGGGACGAAGAGCACGAAGTTGGCGATCGTGGTGGCGACGATGACGAACAGCAACGGCCGCCGGAGCAGCGGGATCGTGACCGACACGAATGTGCGGATGGGTCCCGCCCGATCGATCCGCGCCGCCTCGTAGTACTCGGTGGGGATGGCGTTGAGACCGGCGATCAGGAAGATCATCCAGTAGCCGATGCCGACCCAGGAGGCGACGAGGATGATGCTGCCCATGGCCTGGGACGGGGAGGTGAAGAAGGGCTGCGGCCCGATGCCGATGGCGCCCAGGATGAGGTTGACCGGCCCGTCCGGCCGGAGTGCGATGCCCCAGGCCACCGACGAGCCGGCGATCGGGATGAGGCACGGGATGAACATCAGCAGCCGCCAGTAGCGTGCGCCCGCGACCCGCTGCACCAGGAGGACGGCGAGGAAGAGGGCCAGGATGACCTGCAGCGGATTGATGATCAGGTTGAAGACGACGGTGCGCCAGAGGGTCTCGAGGAAGGCCGGGTCGCTGAACAGTCCGGCGTAGTTGTCGAGCCCCACCCATTCGGGAGCGACGAGGCCCCCGGGCAGACCGAACTGCATGCTCGTGAGGGTGGCGCCGATGATCGGCCACAGCCGCAGGGTGATGATGACGACGAGCGTCGGCGCGAGGAAGGCGATCGCCCACATGACCTCGCGCCGACGCATCGATGTGCGCCTCGTGATTGGCACGGATTCAGTTCCTATTTCTGGTATTTCGCCCAGGCTTTGTCGAGTTCGGCCGAGGCGTTCTCGAGTGTGCCGGCCGGATCGCTGCCGTTGCTGATGTCGGAGAACGCCGAGCCGATGATGCTCTCGAACTCGAGGTAGCCGACGGTCTGGAGACGGGGGACGCCGGTGTTCGTGGTCTCGTAGTCGATGAGTGCCGCAGCCTTCTTGCCCTCGTCGGTCTGGAAGATGTCCTTCTCCAGGTACGTGGTGAGACCGTCGGGGTTCGCCGGGAGTTCGGGTGCCGGCCGGTAACGGCTGTAGTTGCCGCCGTCATCGATGGTCATCCACTTCATGAAGATCGAGGCGGCTTCCTTGTTGGCCGAGAACGGGTTCATGGCCATCGACCACGAGCCGGTCGGGGTGGCCGCTTCGCCGCCCTCGAACATCGGATGCGCGGCGACCCCCCAATCGACGGAGTCCTGTGCGGCGAGGCGGTCGAGCATCCAGTTCCCCTCCACGAAGTACGCCGTCTTTCCGGCGAGGAAATCGGATGCGTTGTCGGTGACACCTCGCGGCGCGACGCCGTCGGCGAACAGGGAGCCGTACCACGTCATGGCCTTCTCCCAGCCGTCGTTGGTGAGCTGCGGAGTGAGGTTGCCGTCGCCGTCGGCACCGGGTCCGCCACCGAGCGACACCGGCAGCGGCTCGAGTTGGTAGTAGGTGTTCACCTGACCGAAGGTGAGACCGTAGGTGGCGCCGGCAGCCTGAGCCTTCTTGGCGTCGGCGGTCAGCTCCTCCCAGGTGATGCGGGTCTCCGGGTCGGCCGAGGGGGCCGGCAGACCTGCCTGGTCGAGCAGGGCCTTGTTGTAGTAGAGCAGCTGGGTGCTGGTCGCCAGCGGTGCCCCGTAGAGCTTGCCGTCGAAGGAGGAGCCCTCCGTCGCCGGCGGCTGCCACGCATCCGAGAGCTCGCCGAACTGCTTGCTGATGTCGAGCGCGTAACCGCGCGAAGCAAGAGCCGGAATGCGGGGCTGGTCGGCCCAGTACAGGTCCAGCGAGGTCTCCTTGTTGCCCAGCCGGGTCTCGAGAACACTGCTGAGCTGGTCACCCGGCACGGTCTGCCAGTCGATGGTGATCGTGGGATGCGCTTCCTCGAAGGCGTCCACCACGTGCTGCATGCCGTCGGTGTCGTCACCCAGGCCGGCGATGCTGACCACCGTCACCGTGGCGGTGGGATCGGTGTCGGGAATCGACCAATCGGTGGTGGCGGCGCTGCCGCTCGAGGAAGAACACCCCGCCAGGAGCAGGGCGGTGGCGGCACCGGCCGCAAGGGCGGCGGTTCGTCTGGCTGTGGACATTCACGATCTCCTTTGAGCGCTGCGGGTCGAGTCGAAGTTGACTGGAACAGATAGTGACACGAGTTGCGTAGAAATCACAACTCTCGAATTCATTTCAGTGTTTGTGCGCATTGGGCGCTCCATATGGTTAGATGACACGAGTTGCGTACTTCGAAGGAGAAATTCATGCAGAGCTATGCTCGCCTGCTCGTCGAGACGGATGTCTTCGGCGACGTCGACGACGTCGGGGCGCTCGCCGTCGCTCACCACCTCGCTGACATCGGCAGATGCGAGATCATCGCGATCGGCGTCAACACGCCCAGCCGGTTCGGAAGTCAGACGGTGAGGGTGGTCAACCGGTGGTACGGGCGACCCGGGATTCCGGTCGGCGGTCTGCTCCCGCTCGACGACTCCGTCTTCGAGCTGGACTACGCCAAGATCATCGCGGAGACGCACGCGACCGAGGGCGAGCGCACGGAGCCTCTCCCGGCGGTGCAGGTGCACCGGCGGGCGCTCAGCGAGAGCGACGACGGCAGTGTCACCGTCGTCTCGCTGGGATTTCTGAACAACCTCCGCGATCTGCTCGAGTCGGCACCCGACGAGCACAGCCCGCTCGACGGTCGCGAGCTGGTCGGCCAGAAGGTCCGACGCGCCGTCGTGATGGGCGGCTACTTCCCGACCGGTCACGAGTACAACATCACGGAGGACATCCCGGCCGCGCAGGCGTTCGTCGACACCTGGCCCACGCCGGTCGACTTCCTCGGCTGGGAGGTCGGGGCGCCGGTCGTGACGGGGAAGCGGATCTCCACGCAGGATGGCGTGATCGGCGACGCGTATCGCGCGTACAACGGTGCCGGCACCGGGCGGGAGAGCTGGGATCTGCTCGCCATGCACGCGGCCATCACCGACGACCCCGAGTTGTACCGCTTGAGCGCGCCCGGCAGGGTCGAGATCGACGCGACGGGACGGACGACGTTCCACGCCCTGGCGGGTGGCGCACATCGCTTCATCTCGCTCGCCTGCCCTCCGGAGGTCGCAGCGGCGGCCCTGGATCGCATCCTCGACGCGGCGCCCGCCCTCGCGGCCCACTGACAGCCATCACTCTGGAGATCACACACATGCCATTCACTCTTGGATTCGTCGGTGCCGGCCAGTTCGCGGGTCAATTCGCGAAGCTGTTCGCCCTGCATCCCCGGGTCGGCGACATCACCGTCACCGACCTGCTGCCGGAACGATCTGCGGCCCTGGTCGACCGCCTCGGGCTCGCGGGAACGTTCAGCAGCCTCGATGACATGCTCGCGTCGAGCGCCGTCGACGCGGTCGCCGTCTTCACCCAGCGCTGGACCCACGGTCCCATTGTCGAGCGCGCGCTTCGGGCCGGTAAGCACGTCTACTCGGCGGTGCCGATGGCCATCACCGTCGAGGAGATGGAGACCATCACCCGGCTGGTCGCCGAGACCGGACTCACCTACATGATGGGCGAGACCAGCTATTACAACCCGGCGACCGTGTACGCCAGACAGAAACTGGCGGAGGGTGCGTTCGGCCGCGTCTTCTACGCCGAAGGCGACTACGTGCACGACATGGATCTCGGCTTCTACGACGCCTATCGCTACAGCGGCGGCGAGGAGTGGAAGACGACGGCGAGCTACCCTCCGCTGCTCTATCCCACCCACTCCATCGGCGGAGTGCTCGGAGCACTGCCCACCCACGCCGTCTCCGTGAGTGCCATCGGTGTGTCCGACCAGCGAGGCGACGGCGTCTTCGATCGAGCGGTCAGCATGTTCGACAACGACTTCTCGAACGCGTCGGCCCTCTTCGAGCTCGCCGACGGCGGGGTCATGCGCACCAACGAGATGCGACGTGTCGGGTATCCCGCCCACATCAAGGAGTCGCGTTTCCGGTTCTTCGGCACCGAAGGCTCGCTGGAGCAGCTGGCCACGGTGTCGGTCTGGCAGGACAAGAACACGGTCACGGATGTCTCCGAACTCCTCCGCGCACACGCCTCGATGAGTCTCGACGACCCCGCTCTGGCGGGAGTTCCCGAAGCTCTCCGGGATGCCTTCGTGTCGGGGCACGCCCCCATCCACGACCTCACCCGTCTCCCGCGGGAGTTCGAGAACGCCCCCAACGGCCATGAAGGCGCACACCACTTCCTCGTCGACGACTTCGCGACGGCCGTCGACGAAGGCACCCTGCCGCCCATCAATGCCTGGACCGCCGCTCGGTTCACCCTACCGGGGGTGATCGCGCACGAGTCGGCCCTCCGCAACGGCGAGCGTCTCACCATTCCCGATCTCGGCTCCCCACCGGCGCACCTCAGCGATGCGTCGTCGCGGCAAGCCGTCTCCTAGAGTTGATGAGTATGGCGAGAGACCCAGCCGCACCACGACGCATGGCGGTCACGCGCGCCGACGTGGCTCGCCACGCGGGTGTGAGCCCGGCCGTGGTCAGCTACGTTCTCAACGACAGTGACCGGCCGGTCTCGTCGCACGCCCGAGCCAAGGTGCTCGAAGCCATCACCGTGCTCGGGTATCGCCCGAATGCCGTTGCTCGAGCACTACGGCGGGGCAGCACCCGCACCTTCGGCCTGCTCCTCCCGGACAGCAGCAACCCGCTGTTCGCGGAGTTGTCGCGGGAGATCGAG
>NZ_JBYSYO010000017.1:0-36672 GCF_058783455.1 Herbiconiux sp. FW305-C-125
TCCCCGGTGGCCACGCTGTTCTTTCAGTGGGGCCGTTGTTACTCGGGGTTCGTTACACCACTCTACGGGGCACTACTAAGTCCCGAAAATCCTTCGATTTCCGGGACTTCTTGGTCGGCCTAATAGGTCGCTATTCAAACCACTCATTTACAGAGGTCGGCCTGCGAAATCTCGAGCTTCTACACGAGCGGTCCCGCTGCGGCAGGCCGCAGCGGGACGGGGTGAAGCGAGAAGTACGAAATCTCGATCGGCGCCTCGGCCCAGAGCGCCTAGCTCAAATCGGGCTTGACTACATCGCCGGACACTCGACGATTCAGATCATGAAGCGCTACGAGATTGGGAAGAGCAGCGTCCTACGCATCCTCCGCGATCAGGGCATACCCACTAGACCAGGAACACGCGAACAAGGCCCCATCAACCGGGGACCATCCTCGCTGAGGTACCCCCGCCAGGGCACCCAATGAGCCGTTGAAGGCGAGTGCCGTCTCGCTAAGTCTGAGTGTGACTGATTTAGCTGGCCAGTCAATCCGCCGATCGTCCCGTTACTGATCTCTTTTCGAACAATCGATGTCGTTTGAAGAAGCTAACGAGTTCCAGCGTGCGATCAGCGAACAACTCGTCGAGATGCGGATCTTCGCTTCCGTCCACCTCACCTTTCAGTTCCCTCAACTGCGCGCTTACACGCTCGAGTGCGCTCGGCGATAGATCGTCCTCGACGAGCTCGATTGCGAGCGCTCGCCATGCGGCACCCCATCCAGAAATCCAGCCTCTGAGGGCGTGAGTGGCGATCCACTGAGCTTGCCGAAGCGCCACAGCTTCGTCCAAGTCCAGTTCATGGGACACGTCGCCCATTTCGTCCAGAACCATTCGCCCTAGTACGCGCAACTCACCGACAGGTATCAAAGCCGGGTTGTCGTCGGGAGTGTCCGGAATCGTTAGTAACGCAGCTGTCGAAATAGTCATGATCGTCTCTTGGGCTTGAGTATGAGGGTCGGAAGCGCTCAAGTGAAGCCGTCAAATTAACAACAGCGTGCAACCGACACAGCCTTGAAGCTTCCAAAGCACTTAGGTTGAAATGTCGTCGTCCCATGTAAGGAATGAAGCAATGACGAGTCGCGAAGTCAACTAGCGACCACTCGGAAACGCCACATCGCTCGTACGGCTCCGAGGCGGTCATTGCTACGCGACAGCACGACGGTGATTGGTCTGGTCCGCGCAGTCGGGACGACGCGCGCGTCGTTTGAGCGGCCTGGGTGCGATCGCTTCCCTTCCTATACCGCCAGGTTCGCGAGCGGCGCGACGGCCGCATGCCAATGCCTCCCGACAAGCAGCACGATAATTCGCTGACGTGCGCGTGAGAACACAACGTAGAGCAGCCGGCTCGTGTTCGGAAACGGCTCGGCCTCGTTGCCCATGAAATCACCTTCACGAAGCACAACCACGGTCACGTCAGCTTCTCGGCCCTTCGTCTGGTACAAATTCATCAACTGCACTTCCCTCGGATTAAGGTCCGAGTCAGTCAGCGCTGCGTAGCCCGCCTCGCGCGCCTCTGCGCAAATCGACGAGACGATCTGCGTGTCGCTCAGGGCGCTGCTGGTTCGCGTTGCACGAGCAGTCATCACCGAAAGAAGAATTCCTGCCTGTTGCCATGCGCCCGACTTCTGGGGCAGGCCTAGGGCATCGTGCGCCTCGCGCGCCTCGCCAACTACGGCGTCGATGGATGACGCTTCAACAAGCCGGCCCTGAAGCGCATTGAGCCGCTGGCCAAGCGTCTGCGGGCCCGTGCCATCCAATACCTGCCTTGCGAGAGGCGGAACCCTGGCCCCGCGCTGCGCGCTGGTCAGAAACACAGCCAGAGTCTCAAGTACCTGTTCCCATGTCGCGTCTCCAAATCTGAACCGCATCATCGTGGCTTGAGCATCGAGCGCAGCGGCAAGCGCATCACTTAGCCCGGCGATCTCGTGCTCGATGCCTTCCGCCTCTAGTGCATCGGAGAGCGACGCAAGCATGTCATTGTGATGGGTGAACACCGCCACTCCGAGCTCATCAGCTCGGAGTTCGGTAATGAGTTGCGCCACGCTGGATGCTTCGTCGCCGAGGTCGATTCCGCACCGCACTTCTAGACGGCCGTCGTCGATTGCGGCGGCTAAGGCGGGTGAGCCGAACGCACGCGTTCGAACGGCGTTCGCAACTGCGGGAATGACCCCGGAAGGGTCGCGGAACGACGTCTCCGGTAGATGGATCGTGTTCTCTTGTCCGGCCGCCAAGCACGCTTCATTGATTCTCTCCACGCGAACCCCGTCTGCAGCAAGGAATGTGTAGATGCACTGATTAGGATCTCCGAGCAGAATCACGCGGCTGACAGGAGAAATAAGCGCGAGCAATTCTTGCTGCGCGTCGCCGGTGTCCTGGAACTCGTCGACGATGACAAGACCCCATCGAGAACGAAGGTGCGTCGCTACAGCCGGCGCTGACTGTGCGATCTCGAGCGCAAGCGGGATCAGCCGCCCGAACCCGATCTCGTTCGGCGCCAGCCCAAGCTTCTCTCGGGCGGGACTTACCAGCGCCGCATCACCGTGCCCGATCAAGCTTCCAAACCTCCGCACGACGGAGAAGGCCAAGGAGTGAAATGTCATCACATCGACGCGGTCAGCATGAATCCCGAGAACTGCGCTCGTTCTCGAAGCGATCCGCGCCACGGAAGCTCGAGAGAATGAAAGGAACAACACCCTCTCGTACGGCTTGGCCTCTCGAACTCGATCGAGATGCGCGGCCGCGGCAGCCAACGCGCTCGTCGTTTTTCCGACTCCAGCCCCGCCGAGCACCACCGTCAACTCCGCTTCAGTCGCAACGACCTGCGCCTGCTCGGGGTTCTGCGCGTTCCAAGTCATGACGGCGGAGGGACATCGATGCGCCCCAGATCGCCGGCGCACAGGGCCTCAATGACAGCTCGCCCCGTTGGGGGCTGATAGGTCAGGGCTTCGACCCATGCCGACCCAAGACCCTGTTTCTTCAGGATCTTCCTCGTGATGAGGTGCTCCGCAATTGCATCGTCATCAATGCCATCCGGCAGCGCAGGCATTCCAAGCTCCGCGAGCGATTCGACGACCTCCCGCAGCTTCACCCCCGGGACCCCACGAATAAGCGCAGCTTCGACCGCCGTACGGTCTGGGAGTACAACGAGCTGTTCGCAGACTTCGGCCAACCGAGCGACGGCTGGGTCCTCCTGCCCGGGCCTATCGTTGTCCACAATGGCGCGCACGCGGAACCCGAGCTGGAGCGCAATATCGGCTACACCCGGCAAGCGCGAAATGCCGCCGTCAGTGCCCGGTGGGGCTATCAGACGGATGCCGTTTGCGGCCAGACTGTGCCTTCGCTCGCCGGACTTCTTGTAAAGTCTTGCGGCAAGCGGGCCGTAGCCTTCTACGTCCAGAGGACCCTCCACCAGAGCAACGACACGCGTGCTGAGCGCGGAAAGCAACTGATCGAGAACCAGTCGACGCGTGATGCGGGCGGCCTTGTCTGTAGTCTCCGTGAGTCGATACTGAGCGCGACCGTTGTCGGTACGCACGAAGCGCATGAGTTCTTCTGGCTTGAACGCGCGAACGACTTCGGAGCGACGCGTGGTCAATATTGACTGACCTGCGGTCGAATGAAGCAGGCCCGCCATGTACTCGGACGACGAGGCGTCCAAACCATCCCCGAAGTCATCTGCGATGACAACGACGCCGGAGTCTGCGTCACGCGCGGCCGCGACCGCCTCAGCCACAGAAAATACGTTCTGGATTGTGGATCCGTGGGAACGAATAGGTAAAGGTCCGGCCGCATTCAGAGCGAGGACAGGCTGCAGAGCACGTAGGAGAGACGCGAGCGATCCGTCATCCGCGGCGAACTCCACCGTATTCGGATCCTCAATGCCTAACAGCACGTCCGGACCCGCATCCAGCACATTGCCGATTACCTCAGTCACAACGGACGTGGTCGCGAAATCGGCGGTCACGGACTGCACTCCTTGATCGAGCTGCAACAGCGCCTCATCAAGTGCGCTCGAATCTGCCGCCACAAGAAGGGTACGCAGGGCGCCTTCGGCACGGAGCTGCAACGCGGGCGAACTGTCGATGAACTGCACCGGAAGTGCCTCGCGCTCCACGCGGCTAATACGCTTGAACGAGTTGGCTGCCGGATCGCTTCGCGCCGGGAAGTCCACCCAGTGTTCGCCGCTGTCCGAATCGAGGTCATAGCGGATCCGGTAGCAAAGCCGGACACCTAGCACCGCCTCGCCAGCACCAGTAGTCCCGGCTGGCTCCGCGGTCGCAACGTCGAACGCCTCGAGGCTGTCGTTCAGCAGCGCTTCGAGTTGCTCGCCCAGATCAAGGAGTGTGACTTCGACCTCCGTGAGCAACTCGTCCGAGGTGGCTACCACGGGCCGAAAGATGTCGAGGGGATTAACCCGCGCGCGGGTACTTCTTGGATCAAGCACGCGACGGAGTGCCTCGACGAAGTCGCTCCGTCCGGCCCGCGGCTCACCCGCTATTACTGTATCCGCTGGCAGTAAGAAGTTCGCGGTCTCAAATCCGCGAAAGCGCTCGATCCGAATCTTGGCGACCCTCATGACAACGCCGCCGATATCGGCACCCGTGATGCCGCGATCTCGTACAGCCCGACCGGCAGCCCCGATCCCGCAAGAAACGACACCTCGTCAATGCCCGCGTCGCGTAGCACCTCGCGCGCACGCGGCAACATCGAAGGCATCTCTAGTGATGAGATTCGCCCTGGCTCCGCCCGTCTCCAACCGTTCTGCGACATCCGAATGACGGCGTTACGGTAGGACACGTCACTCATCACGCCGAGAGCCCGAGCTCGGTAGAGAAGCGCCGCGAGGCTCACACCCCAGTACTCTTTGAGCTCGGCAAGAGTGGCCCACGCTTTACCCGCTGTCGAGGTCGGAAGAGACGGTGCAATCTCCTCGGCCGGCATTAGGAACTCCGACGCGAACCGGTTGGCCTGAACCTCCGCGATCTTCCCACCGGGCTCAGCGTCGTGGTGCATGATCAGATGCCCAAGCTCGTGAGCAGCGTCGAAGCGTTGCCGGTAGTAGTCATCCTTCACCGGGTTCAAAACTATGATCGGCCGGGTCGCCGAGTGCAGTGAGTAAGCGTCGATCGAGGCCACGCCCGGCTCGCTAAACACCACGACGACACCGCTGCGCTCGACGAGCCGAACCACATGCTGCACCGGCCCAGGCGCGATACCGAAGAAATCACGTGCTTCTCGCGCAGCCTGCTCTGGTGTCATGGACACCTCGTCTGGGTCGACTGGCAGATCCGGGAGGAGCGCCTCCGGGAACTCAACCGCGTTGTCCAACATGCCGGCGATCTCCGCGACGAAACGACCATACGCCTCAGCTTCGTCCTGTGCGATCTGCGGCGTCGAACGGAGTGAGCGGAAGTGCGGCTTGTTTGCCTTCGGGGGTGCCCCTCCCCCGAAGAACTGTGGCTCGACTTGGAGCGCCAGTGCGAGCTTTGCCACGGTGGCCCGGTTCGGCTGCTTGGCGCCGCTCTCCCAGGCGGTCACTGAGGCCGGCGACATCTCGATCAAGCTAGCTAGATGAGACTTCTTGAGCCCCTTGAGCTGTCGCGCCATAGTGAGGCGCTCACCGTTGAAGAACGAAGCTGCGGCGGCGAGTGTCTGGGACGGCCGACGCGCGTCAGCCACGGGTGGCGCCCGATCCTTCCCCCGCAGCGGTTCGTTTGATGCGCACCGGAATGTCCTCGACGTCTGTCGATGCTCCGCTCATAGGCATGTCTGGCAACATCGGAAGTCCTGTTCCGCCCGTCGGGGTGCCGCCAGAGAGCACCAATACCTTCCAGTGCCAGCACTCATCCTCGGCGGACGCCGGGTTCTTGCTCTGCCCGATGTAGAGCTCGAACTGCTTAGTCGTGGGATCAAAGGCGTGTGCCGCGACGAGGGTGATCCCCTCGAAGTCACCGTCGTCGGGAATGCCAGGGATCGACTCCAAGCCGAACTCTTCGTCATTGAAAAGCGTATCGCCAGCCACGAACAGCTGGTCCGCAACGCGCTTCTTGGCGTTGCTACGCCGCACCCAATTGATCTCGTCGATCTCACCGAAGGGGTAGGACTGCAGCAATACGCGATAATCCCCGGCAGCCCAGCCTGGAGATCCCTTGTAGTCCCGGCGGGTTATCGCGTCCGCCGAAAGCGTCGGCATAGAGTCGAAGGCCCGAGGGGTTATGCCTCTCTTGAGGACGTCCTCGCCGCGGCGGTCACCAAGCCCCTCGCCCAGCTTGAAACGGCCGTTCGCGGTTGCCCGGTCGAGGAGATCTCGCAGGTGCTTGAAATTGAGAAAGCCGATGACGCCCTGGTCGTGGCCTTGGTCCTCATCGTAGAGCTGGTCTGTCGCGGCGAAAGCCACCGGAGCTCCCCACTTGAATGCATCGAGCAGTCCAGATTCCTGGAGGGCGGCCAGGGCGTCTCGTTCAGCGGTCATAGTCAGAAATTACCCCATGGCCAGTGCACCCTGTGTCAATTTTTACTCTCGGCGTGTTGTTGCACTCGAGAACGGCCCCTCCTCGCCCTGCACGCTCTCCGATTGTTCGACACTCAGGGGTGTAAGCGATTACGCATTAACGCGCGCGGGCATCGGCAGCACAACAGAGCATCAGGTGTCACGGCCTCCATCCATCCTGCGGAGGTCGAGGACGGCGTGCCGCCTCGCTTTCGGTTGCTAGCTGCGGTCTGGCGCGAGCATTCGCTGCGCGCGAACTCCGGGATCGTCGGAACGAGTAGAGGTACCTGGCGAGGGCACCTGGGCTGCTACCGCCTGGCCGAGGATACGGCCCACCAGGTAGGTACATATCGCGTCGCGGGGACTATCGACGCGGCAATGAAATTGAGACGGAGCCGCGCCTAACGGCTCTAGTTCGACACCCTCGCATCGACCCGAGGACGCCTAATCCGTCCGCCACCATCGTGTCTTAGGAGAATCCTAAGACCATTCGTTGGTGGCGCACTCACCGAGGTTCACACGTGGTCTAGCCTCAAGGTGTGTTGCATGACGGCCCGTCCCACCCGATAAGCTTCATGCCGGGCGACGAGGAGAGAGAACTGATTCTCCCTCCAACTGGCGGTCGGGACATCTGTTCGATCTGCCGCGGAGTGGATTACGATCACGGATCGTACTGCGAGAACTGCCGCGAAAACGCCTCTTCACTTCAGACTCCATGCATACCGCTGACTGTTATCTCGCTTTATGAGCGCCCCAGTCGCCTTCGGGACTGGCTTACCTTCTACAAAAGCACCGATGAATCTCTAGCGGACCAGGCTGCGGTGTCTGCCATTTCGTCAATCTTCTCGAACTTCTTCAATGCGAACGAGACTTGGTTACGAAAGTTGGGAATCGATTATTCCGTGGTCGTCCCTTCGACGATCCGCCCAGCCCCACACCCGCTCGCAATGGTCTTGGGAGACCAGCGTCCTCAGATGAGCTTCGAGTCTGTCCTTCGTCGCACTACCGAACCATTGGGGCACAACGCGCCCCACGCGGCGGCATTCGTAGCGGACGGCAGCCACGAGGGCGAGCGTGTGCTACTCGTCGACGATGTCTACACATCTGGCGCACGTGCACAAAGCGCCGCCTTTGCGCTGTCCGCTGCCGGAGCTGAAGTGAAGGCGTTATGCGTCCTTGGACGGCGATACAACCCGACCTATAGTGAGACAGCTGCGGGCGTGCTAGCCGCTCAGCGTCGCACACCGTTCATGTGGAGCCTTGCCGAACGCGATCAGGCAAACATCGCATTTCGGACTGCCTGAACTGCAGCATTAGCCGCAAGGGCAATCTGGGTGCTGTCCAGCTGCTTCCAGAGTGTTTCGACGTTAGGGTCATCAAGCCCAAGTGCTTCGGGAGAACTGCTTTCCCAAAGTTCCTTTGCGGCTCCCCCGCTTGCGGCTACGGGAATTACGGGGATAGCGAAGGTGCGCGCCAGTGCGACCTCCTCGGATGTGCGAGACCCTCCTCCAACGAGAAGTAGCGCACGCACACCGGGAAACACGAGCTGACGCATCTCCTCAATGTCGAGCTCAGTGAAAATCGCGGTTCCGACTCGATGTTCAATGGGTATGGATTCCCTTGAACCCGGCCTGGCCTTGCGGAAGTAGAACTTGATCTTCTCGGGACGATATGTCGCTGGGCTCATTGCATCCCGATAGGCCTTACTGACCACTTGGCCCGCGTCCCCGCCGAACGAAACGACTCCGAACTCTGGGTCGGGCATCGAGTCGAGCGCAACAGCAATCGTCTCCGCGAGACGCCGAGCTGTCTCGTCCTCCTTCTTGAAGCTCCCCGACACAAAAAGAGTCGGCGGACGGCTGCGAACTTCGAGCCTTCCTAAGAGGGGGTCGAGAGCATTGTGTGAGTCAATTTCGTGCACGCTCACACCCGACCTTTCTAGATCCATAATGCGCAACTGCTGTAGTCGATCGTCGGTGCGGTCCGCCTTCTTTGAAAACACCGCATAATGCTGCGGCACGTCCACCCCGGTGGGCAGTGAACGCGAAAGTCGCAGCAGAAGATTGAGATTTGGGTCGTCGAAACTAAACCCGAGAAACAGCATGCTGTTCGTCAACCACGTTGCGCGGAGCCGTGACCACGTAATTGGGTGCTGAGCTTCATACTGCTCGAAGTGAGAGCGCGTTATCACCGGCGGTCGTTGCCACTGCAGCTCGCCCGGTCTGCCTAAAGTCAACGAACCGTGCATCTTGGTTACGCGCTTAGTGCCAGATCCCGAGGCCGCCGGATTGCTTGCGTAATCTGACTCATCCACAATCCGTTGAAACGCGCTCGAACGCTCTCCTAGGGCGGCCTCGATGAGGTTGTCGTAATTGGTCGTCCAGTAATCGCGCACACGTAGTGCAGCTAACGTCCTCTGAGTCGCGGTAGGTCCTATCTCGACATCTATTACTTTCCTGATTTCGCCATCGAGCCACCCCTCACCACGAACCAACGCGATGTACTCGGCAGCGAGCGGAGCATCTGCAATGGACTCCGGTACCTGCGCGCTTGCACGGGCACCTCCGATCAGTCCATTCCACCCTGGCAAACCGGCGCCTTGCGAGATGCCAGCGCCTATGAAGAGCGTTGCATCTCCAACGTGCATCGCACGGGCGAATCCGGCGACGAGGTCTCGCTCTGAGATGACCATCTCAATACGGTACTAGGACACAACAGATGTTGACGCGTCAGGCAGCTTCCACACGACGCGGGGGACATCTCCGTGTTCGTTTGCGGAGATCCGAAGAGCCGCACGGCCGCCGAGCATTTGATGCGCGATCCATCGCTCATCGACAATCGGGGTGAGCAGTAATGCGCGGGCCCAGAATCGGATCTGCTCATCGAATGTCAGTAGGCGGCTCCCGTAGAAATGAAAGGATCTTCCGGACGCAACCAAGACGCCGGGTTCGGCAATCGCTTGCACACATGCTTCTGCGGTTTGCGTTCCACCGGGGCGGGCTGATTTCACAGAGAAATCGAGCATTGGTATATACCGAATCGAACCGTCGATTGTCGTCACGGCCGAGTCGATCGTCATGGCGTCCCTCCCATGAACTCCTGCAGCCAGCTCAGCAATCTTCTCGGCTACCGTGTCATCGACTCGTACCGAAACGGCCGGGTCATTTTGCGGGTCCTGGTGGAACAAAGCAGAGCGCAAGATCTCGATAGGCACACCGCCACGCTGATCCTCACCCACGTCAAATAGCGCATGCCAGAACGGCGTACCTTCGTCGGACCGAATCTGTCTTGCTTTTTGAATCAGAGCTTCACTTTGGATGGCGCCGGCGACCCTCTTTTGCACGCGTGGAGCCGCCGACACTCGACGAAGGGTAATGCGAGAATTTTGCGGTAACTGCGCTGCGATCTCTCGGACGAGATCGCGGACGGACTCGTTCGTCATTACGGCTCCCTTGGATCTTCATCGGACGACTCAACCGTAGACGCAACCCACGACATCAGCCGGGACGCGAGGGTGTCCCGCGGTGCGGGCAGTTATGTCCGCTTGAACAAAGACCGATCGACATAACAGGTTGCAACCCCGCCGTACAGTCAAACAGAGTAGATCACACAAAATCGGGCCTTCCGGAGCACCAGAACTCGTCGATACCCAAGGCAGCTAAGGCAGGGGAACGCCTCCCAGACTGGGGGCCCGTTCCGGAGACCATTATCGGATCAGCCCACGCGATGTTGACGGTTGTCGCCATGGGGTCGAGCGTCGACCACGAAGTGGGAGTGCGCACCGCGAGGTTGTGCACGTTCAGACCCGCCGCGACTACTACGGTTGGATTGTGGCTGCGCCGCCACCCATTAGCAGTCCGCCAATGACCTTCCACCTGGAGATGATCGGGCGGATCTTCGCTCGGCGATGATGAACTCGTCCCGTATAAAGCTTCGGACACTTCGAATAGTCGCGTCTCGTAATCGGTGTTGCTCAGGACGGCTGAAACGAGCGGGTGGGGTAAGTTGCTGCCGTAGCGATTTACCTTCGCGTCGAGTACCCGTCGGAGGTGTTCAACATTGTTCACTCCCTGCGCTCTCCCGGGGCCTCGTACACCGACTAGCGGCCCCTCACCCTTGGTTGGGATAGCCTCGAACTTCAGCAGCCAGCCGTCGTCCTCATAGTATTTCGTTGGTCTCGCGGCCCCGATTTTCTGCGCTTGCGACCTCCAGCTGGCGGACTGAATCTCCGGTGACGCAAGCCAGGACTTGAGCTCCTTTCCGAGTCGGTCGGCTGAAATTGGTCGTGTCCCTATTTGGTGGTGCTCGAAATTCAAAGTGACGTCTTGTGCGGTCATCCTGTCGAGAACGGCCTCTACCTCCGCTCGACGGCGGTCTCTTGCAAGGGCTTCTGGTCGGTGCCCGACTGAGACCGCCTCCAGATAGTAGGGAACATCGTCGTGGACCAGGAAGTCCGGATGCTTCGCGGTGCCAGGGACGTCGGGATGAATCTCAACCTCAAGCCCCAGGCTGGTTGAAACCGTGTAAACGTACATCTCCCAGAATGCGCTGTCGAACTTGGCGTCGCTATCGGAGAGCGCGCTAACGAGGCTGGACCGGTGGCTTTCCGGCACCCGATCAATCCAAGACTCGAGCAGATCGCGGACGGGCTCGTAGTATGTCGCACCAGTCCGATCCAAGAAAGCGAAGATGGTTTCGTTAGCTTTTCGGGGCGTTCTATCCGTTCGACGTCGACTCGCGAATATGCGCACGTCTCTAAGCTAAGGAGTTGCCCGCCGCCGCGCCAAGAAGTGACGGGTTCGTCCCGCTAACCTCGGAGGAGAAATTCCTGCACCGCCCGCTCTGCCGCCGCAATAGGGGGCAAGTAGGCAGCGCGCAGAATCTCTGCCGCTTTCCGATCCAAGTCGGCCGCGTCGCTAGGCGTCGTCGCGCGAAACTGCGACTCAAGCTTCCTGCTCCCGAGCTCTCGCTCTTCAATGAGCGTTTTCCACCCTCGGCTTATTGGCGCAGCCCACTCGATGTACTTCTTGAAAGCATTCTCTCGGAAGTTGCGTGGTAGCGGGTTGTTAGTTCGCTCCATCTCCGCAACCACCTGAAGGTCGAGACGCACTATGAGCGCTGCATCCTTTGTCGAGAGACCTAGCCCGGCACGCATGTGCGCAATAGTCGGCCGACCACGCTCAGTGGCCGGCCGCGGGAAAGTGTCCGCGGCGACCATCCTCACTCCGTATTCGATTAGAGCTGCTGCAGCCACAGTCACAAAGTCGGGATCAGCCGACGCCGCCAGTCCCTCCTGACGCTGAAAAAGCGACGGTGCCTCTTCAACAATTCGAGCAGCTTCGTCCAGGCTCAAGCCCAAACCGAGTCTCAGATCCCGTACGTCAGGTCGAATGTGTGTCGGTCGCTCGTCCTGACGCGTCGGCACGGCTCGAGCCTGCGAGAAGAGGAATTCATCGTTATGACTCCACCGCGGCGCAGGCCGCCGGCGATGACTTGACAACGGCGACGTGTTGCTACGAGAAGTCATCTGAGCGAGTGCAGCTCGCAGCTTCTGGGCGACCTGCCACGAAACCTGACTACTCGGCCCTTTGACACGAACGCCAAGCCGTCGGAGCTCTGAGATGGCGACCTTCGAGTTGAATCCTAACTCTGCAGCGATCTCGTGAACGCGCGGTCGTGCCGGCATTAGAACCTCCAAAGACGCTTATGTTGCGATCGGTGGTGCAGGTCTAGATTCTACTCGGTGTCGAAATTATGTTCGATGGTACTGACCTCGTCTTCAATATTCGAGGCTATGCGCGCCGCGAACGTTGGGCGCTCAAAACTCCGGCAGGCTCGACAAGTTGTTTGTCCACTTGCCGTCAGCGTAAGTGCGCAGATACTTCGGAAAGGCATCCACCACGCCCACGTCGACGCGGTTGCTGCCCGAACCAACATATGCGTTGTTTCCACGCTCGACCCAGGCGACCAAAGTTGGTTTGTCGCTCGAGCCCACGTCACCCGTACCGATCTCCTTCCACCTGTAGGCGGTGATCGTGCTCTCCGTCTTCGGTGTACTTCCGTACCGAACGTGAGTGATCTCAATACTCATGGCTCATTCTCTTCGAACTTCTTTCGCCGATCGTTGCCCTGCGCGTTCAGTATGGGGGCGACCACCGACATCGATGGCCGCTGCGTTCGCAGGTGGTCCTCCGATGCCCGATTCCTTCGGGCTAGAAGGCGAATGAGCACCAGCAAGCCCAAAATAGACGCGTGGCGAGACAACGGCAGCACATGATTCAACGCGCCTATCTCGCGGCTTGGGCATCGAATAAGTCCCAGGTAAAAGTCTGGGACAAGCGAGAAGGAAGCGTCCAGCTTCGCGGATTGAAGCAGGCGACCGTCGTGGACGCCTTCAATCATCCTGAGCACATCGAGAACGGCTTGTGGGTGGCCGAACGGGAAATCGAGTTGATCCGACGATGGGCCGAAGCACAAAGCACCAATGTCTTTCGTGAATCTGACTGGGCAGCGCTCAGCCGATGGGTGAACATGGCCCTGCTGCGGCACCACTTCACCCGGTTCGCTGGGCAAGCCGAAGTCGGTGCAGTGCTTCTGATGAATGATGGTGAGATCCGCAACGCGAATGGCTCTGACGGGATCGCCATTCAGAAGGCACTCACGGACGCCGCGCATGACGGAATCACAACACTCGCGGGCGCACCCATCCAAGGGCAGCCGCCACAATTGAATCTCTCAACATGGGCACACCTCGGAGTGGCACCGGTCCGAAACGGTCAACTCATCACCGGTGACGCCATGGTCACCTTGTTCGCAGGTGCCGACGGGCCGAAGGCCGGTCCGACAGGTCTCCTCATGCCACTCTCACCGTCACGGTTGTTGATCGGGGCACGCTACGGCGCTGAATTTCAGGTCGGTGATATCGAGGTCGACACGATGAATCTCACGGATCCGAACGACGCGACATTTCTTCGATGGATTGGCCGGCTCGCCGACTTGTCAAACGAGCACGTTGCGGGCGACTCACACCGATTCGTCGTGAGCACGGCAGACTCTGAGGTGCTCGGCACATCGACCCGCAGCCCTGGCTCCGACTGATTCTTGCAGCGGGTCAAAGGTCGAATAGAGGCGTCGAAGTGTCTTCGACCTGCGCTAGCGCTTCTGAGTAAGGGCGGATCACAGGTGGCAGCTTGGCATTTGCGCCCGCGAGCAGCTCTTCGACGGTTCGTATCTGGAGTTTGGGGTATGGATTACCGACTGGATCTGCAAATGTGCCGGCGGTGTCGGCGTGAGCCTGCATCCCCTTAGTCGGCTTCCACAACGTAATCAGCAGTCCACCGTCCACGTTGTCATCCCGGGCGATGACACCTTCAAGATCGCGAAGCATCGTAGGGTTTAGCTGCTTGCCACCCTTGACGCTCACCACGATCTGGCCGGGCTTTGTCTTCCTGCCGCGGAAGAAACGAATAAGCCCGTCCCGCCCATGGTCACCTCGCTGCTTTGCATTCGGAGTGCCCTTGGCCAAGGAGACTGCCCAGCGTTCGAAGTCGAACGGGTTTCTATCGAAAAGGGAGTGCGCAGCCGCCAGGTCAGCCGGCACTCCGAGGACTTCGTACGTGCCCTCAATTTCGTCTCCGAACACATCACGCAGGCGATTCCGAATAAGATCCACTGCGATGAAAGTGATATCAATTCCGATCCACTTTCTCTCGAGCTTTTGTGCGGCTGCGATGGTGGTTCCGCATCCGCAGAACGGATCGAGTACTGTCCCATTGGGCGGGCATGACGCCTTGACGATTCGCTCTAACAGCCCCACAGGCTTTTGAGTCGGGTATCCAAGCCGTTCGGGCGAGGTAGGACCTAACCACATCACGTCTTCATCGATGGCCTTGTCGGTTCCGTGAAGCATGCCCTGCGTGCCAGGCTGATAAGCCCAAATGTCACCGAGCGGGTTCCCATCGGTGGCCTTTAAGTAGCGCACCGGTTCTGGCCATGCCTTGCCAGGCGTGACTTCGATCAATCCCGCCGCATAAGCAGCGTCCAACTTCTCGAGTTGGTTCATGAGCTCAAAATCGGGCGGCATCTGTTCAGCTACAAACGACGGCACCGCCCAGTGACGGTTCTTTGCGGACGGGTCAAATCCCATCCACGGCTTCCCCGAATCTCCCGCTCGAATCCCGGCGCCCGTCAGAACGTTCCCGCCACTCGTGAATTTGAATCCCTTCGCATCCTGCGTATATCGCCGCTGGACATGATCCTTCATGTATGGGCGGACCTGATGTTTGAAGTAATACCCATCCGCTTTTGAATAGAACAGGATCACGTCGTGCATCGGCCCGAACGATTTCCTGGGGCTATGGGCACCTGTACGCCGCCAGATGATCTCGTTGCGAAAATTGGAGGGTCCGAATATGGCGTCGAGCATAATCTTCAGGTAGTGGCTGGCTGTCGGATCGCAGTGAAGGTACAAAGACCCTGTCGATTTCAGAACTCGGTGAAGTTCCACTAGTCGCGGAGCCATTGCAACCATGTATGCAGTGAGCGGGGATTCTTTCGTCAATGCACGGATTGCGATGAGGCACTCGGCCGCTACCGGAGGAAGACCGCCGCCTCCGACAAGCTGGTCGTAAGTAGCACTAGTCTCGGCCGACCATCGCCAAGTGTCGTCGAACGCATGGATCTGCGCTGTGGCGTCCCCACCAGAGGACGAAAAGTTGACGTTGTACACCGCATCTGAGTTGAAGGGCGGATCGAGGTAGATGAGATCCACGGACTCGTCAGCGATCGTTCCACGCAGAACTTCCAGATTGTCGCCATAAAACAGCCGATTCAGCATTCCTGGAGACTATCGAGTTGCGCAATCTTATTTAGGGTTCTTTCCCCTCGGCGCGTCAAAAATACGACTGGCACGTGTCGGAGTGGTCGATATGTGAGATTGAATGCCACCTAGTCCCCAGATCAAAGGCCGCGATCGAACGGGGGTAATGAGCGGGCGCACTCAGTGAACGTCCCCTACGAGCACCGCAGGTACCCCTGGTGACTCGCCGCTGACCGTTACAAAGCTACTCGTCTTCGCGCTGGTGGACGCGGGAGACGCTCGCCTCTCGGCAAGTATCGCATCTTCACTCCTGGAGCTGTTAGAGCTGGGCGATCGCCTTAACTGTGGCGCCGAATTGAAGCAGACGCCGAGCGCCCTCTATATCTCGCTTTCGACGGCGCCATCCAACTGATTGCAGAGCGCGTGCACTTGGGTTGACCCTCAGGCCCGACGGCCATGGTATGCAAATGCACGCCCTCGGGCTGCCGGCCCGCGATACCCTCACTCATGGCGTACTGGTGGGCAAGTCAGAACAAGAACTATCGAATCGCAATCCCGAACGGCACCCTCTGGACGCGTCCCCGTGTCGACGGCGTCTACCCAGAGAACCGACGAGCCATCGAAGATCTCGTCCCTGACGACATCGTCTTCCACTACGGAAGCCCCTACGTCAGAGCAGTCAGCCGAGTAGTAGCTCCAGCAACCGATGCCCTCCGCCCAGAAGGCTACCCATACGGTCCCAAAGAGACATCTGCCAACGACCAAGGCCGGCTTGTGCGCGTCGAGCTCATCTCAAGCGGCCTCGAGCTCCACCGAGACCGCGTCGCTGACCTCATTACCTGGGGCACCCCAGGCCCACTCTCGCGACTCGGCGTCCCACGAGAGGCCTACCTCTCCCCTTTGTCCGACCAGGATGCCGACGCTCTCCTAGGCGAGCTCAGCCTGAACGTCCCAGACCGGCACCTGCCCGGCCGTCCCCACGAGAACTGGGCGCCAGGCACGGGTGAGACGGACGCCGAGGCGATCGCCCGCATCCGACGTGAGCAGGGAAGCCTCCGCGCCTACCTCCTGAACGGGCGCTCGACTGCGCCGTGCGCGCTGTGCGGGACGGAGACCCCAGCTGTATTACTCGTTGCCGGGCACATCGTGCCGCGTTCCGAGATCTCTGACGAGGATCGATGGAAGTTCGATCGAATCGCAATGCTGGTCTGCCTTTTCGGATGCGACGCGCTCTTCGAGCACGGGTACATCACGGTGGACGAGGGCGGAGTGACTGCATCCGGCCGCACGACGACCAGTGAACGGCTCATCGCGGAGATCGGCGGACGGATCGGTCGGCCCTCGATCGCTTGGAATCCGCAATCAGTGGAGTCGTTCCGCAGGCACAGGATGCGGCACATCGGGTGAGTCACACGTCACGTGTAACACCTCGGCTCAGGCCACTCCCGGGGGCCTCACGCGATTCAGAAGCACTTCGTGGGCAGCACTGTCTCGACGACAGGCGAGAACACTGGCACTGAGACCAGCGTGACGGCGTGGTGCAAGGTGAGCAGGGTGGCCGCCGAGTTGTCATCGACAGTCGTCGAGCTCGCTGTTGACAGGTGTCGAATTGGACGCGAGGGTAGAGCGTACCCCCCGTTCGGGGGTATGCAGCCGCAAGGACGTGGCGTCAATACTCGGAAGGAACACCGCATGGCAACATCACCATCCAAAGCACGGCGCTTTCTATGGAGCCTCGGCCTCACATCCGCGGTCTCAATGCTCATAGTCAATGGCGGCGTGGCTTACGCCGCATCAGACGACGCTTCGGCTCATTCCGCATCGACATCAGTCGGGACGAACGCTCAACCCCTGGAGCCAGGCCCAGCGGATCCGCCGAATGCCGGCACTGGGGAGGAGGTCCGCATCGGGGAAACTCTGGAGGATTCTGTCCTTCTTGGCATCTCCGGTGAGGAGCCCCAGATTTCTGCCCAATCCATCCCCTTGAATCCGCAAGACGTCCTTGAGTGCGACTTCCTAGGCAATGCCGACCACGTGGTTCTCGAGATCGAGACATATCCATACAGCGACGGCGCCAATTACGTCTGGCCTGGTGGGGATGTGGATCTGCGGTGTGGCACAGACGCGACCAGCGGCTACAAGCACATCCGCCAACGCCATCAGCACCCTACGCCCACTCTTCCCAACGCATGGGAAACGGTCCGCCAGTCAGCCAGCGACGCCTTGGGTTACACGTCCCCGCAGGTTTGGGACGAGTACATGGTCCACGCAGTGCACGACAGCCTGGATTATTCATATCCGTATCCCACGGACATCGGCAACCAGAAGGTGTGCTTCTCTGCGCCATTCCACATCTTCAAAGGAGCGCAAATATACGCTTCGTACTACGTGAACACGATCCTCTCGAAGAGCAACTTCCTTGTCGTGACCGCGTATCCGAGCACCAACTCGCAAGTTTCGGACTGCTCCCAGGAGTAACCGCCGCCACGGCACTATGACCCGGACGGGCGCTTCCCGTCCGGGTCATATTCCTTGAATCCCTCCACGACGCGCACCTGTGGCCCGAGTTCGACCTGCAGGTCACGGACCAAGCTTTCGCCCTCCGCGATCCATCGTCTTCCTACTTCGGCATCCGGCCACCTGATCTCCACCACCGGATCGAGCACTGTCTGCCAGGTGCGATTCCAGTCGTGGAGTCGAAGGCGAAGCGAATCGGAGATCGGCATTGAGTTGGGGACTAGATCACGTGGACCCCACTCGGGCCAAAGCCGAACGACATTCTGGTGATCTTCGTCATCTTTCTTTGAAGCGGCCATGACTTCAAGGGTAATGACGTCGGCATCCAGCGGAGAAGTAGGGCCGGCCGCGCCGGTGATCGACCCGATGCGCTGGGTTGCAGTTGACCGTGCTGGGTTGCAGTTGACCGTAGCGGCCCGCAGTGGGCGGCCGAACCGCTGGTTGGGACGGAATCCACTGGCGCACCAGCTACGAATTAGGTCAGGGCTCCTGCGCACGCGGGTGCTGATGCCTCAAACTGGCGAAAAGGGTCGCAGGTTGAGTGCTCGTAGCGCGCTCCCCCGACTTACACTTGCTCCATCCGCTCCACCCAAATCCATGCGACCAGCTCCTCGGACTGCTGCTGACCGCCTCTGCGGATGCACTGGGCCGAAACGATCGCCGCTCTCGTCATCGTCGTCTTCATGACCCGCGAGGCGATGGAAGCATGGAAGGGTCAAGCCGGCGCGACCTCGATCGGGATGCTTGACGACCACCCCTACCTCGAAGTCGAAAACCACGACACCGACGGCTGATCCCAGGGTCGGTCTCACGGGTGAGCTCTTGATGGGCTGTCGGCGAAGAGGAGTTCGGCAAGCGCGCCCAGTTCGTCGAGGGCGCGGTCGTCCAGCGGCTCGCGGGAGAACCATCGGCGGTAGGAGAGGTGACCGAGCAGCACGGCACTCAGCTGTCCGGCAGAGATGGCCGAGGTCGACTCACCCCGCTGCCGAGCCCGGCGGAGCACCTCCTCGAAGGGCGCCAAGTAGCGCTGGTGCACTAGGAGCTGCAGAGCGCGAAGTTGCGGATCACGCTCGGCAGCGTCGATGACGGAGGGATAGACGGTCGCCCAGGGCTGGAGGAATTCGTCGCGCACCCCACGCAGCAAAGCATCCAGGTCAGACTTCAGTCGCCCGGTGTTAGGAGCGACGGGGGCTGGGGCAAGCGACGAGCACGCCTCCAGGAGGAGACCCGACCGGTCGGCCCAGTGACGGTAGATCGTGGTCTTGGCCACGCCGGAACGCCGCGCGATGTCGTCGACGGTCACGCCGCCGAGACCATTCTCCGTCAACAGCTGATAGGTCGCCTCGAGCACCCGACTCTTGGAACGGGCGACCCGTACGCTGACCGGGGCCGGACCGGGCTCGTCCGGACTCGTCATGCTCCTTGCGAGGGCCACTGCCGGTCGGCTCCGGCGATCGCGCTGTACACGTTCACCATTGTGCCATCCGGATCGACCAGCAACATGGATCGATTGCCCCACGGCTGATCCATGGGCTCCTGCAGCACCTGGCCTCCCGAGTCGCCGAGCCCCTCCCGCACGGCGTCAACGTCGTCCACCTCGAACTCGAGGATCGCCGACGAGTTGGCCAACGGCTCGCGAACGGGCTGCCCGCCGTCGGTCATCGCCGTGCGGCTCACGACGGCGATCGTCCCTCGCGCGGTCGACACCTCGGCGTAATCCGGACCACCGACAGGCTTGACGCCAAGCAGCCTCGAATAGAAGGCTGCGACCACGGCCGTCTGATCACTAATTAGCCGTACCGATGCAAGCTCCATGATGACCCACTCTTTCTTCAGCTACGCTACAGTAGCGTAGCATTGGAATGGACGCGGCGAGGTCGAGCAGTCGGATTTGGGAGGGCAGATTGCCGGCAGAAGCATCCCTATCTCATCCACTCTCACACCGATCTTCTCTCGGCCATCCTTACGTCCCGGTCAAGACTGGTGACGATTGGAAGGTGCGCATGCGATCATCACCCGTAGGGCCCGGGATCCATACGGCAACAACCACGACGGGATGCCCACCTCGCTCACGCCTTGACGCATTCCGGCGGGGCCGTCCCTGTCTGGCAGTGGGACGAAGCGCGGCATAGGCCCAACAGTGCCGAGTCGAGGCGCACAACCCGAGCACGGCCTCCACTCCGATGAGATGCCGCACCGCGGAGCGCGGCAAGTCGGATTGGACGACATGGAGACCGGCCACCTGCGCTCCTGCGTCGCGCGCAGCGAGGAACACGTCCACTCGGTCATTCACGAGCACCGCGACGTAATCCGGCACCGCCCGCGACCCGCAGCACGGTGTCGAAGAACGTCCGCGCGGTCGCGTCCTTCTCCCGCACCTGCACCGCCCTCACCCGCGCGCAGTCGCCCGTCGCGCCGCCTCGACGATGACGTGCCCCGCCGAACCGATCCGCCGAGACGCCCGCGATCGCAGCCACCACTGGGCCCAGCACGCACCCGCCCGGGTCAACGTCGCGTCCCCGTTGCCGAGGCGCGCCTCGTGGTCGCCGTCGGTCACGTTCTACCGTCCCCGGTACCGCCTCCACTCCCCCCGGTCGCGGAAAGCCACTGGCTCCTGTTCGACCTCGGGGTCGCACAGGAGCCAGAGGATGTCGGCTGGGCGCGGCAGACTCAGTTCGCGCTCGCTCCAGTGCTTCGCGTCATACCAGTGGGGGACGGCAGTGATGTCGGATTTGCTACGCCTGCGTGACTCTGACGTCTGCCAACGACTGACGCAGCCGGGCAGCGCACACTACGCCGGCTTGGGCCGCGGAGCTCAACAACCGGCCACGACGGTGAACTTTACGTCGCGCGCGGGATCGAGGACATTCACTATTGGATCGCGTGGGAGATGGACGGCGCCCTTGTTGAGACGTCTGGCGGACTGGCGATAGATCTCCAGCTACCTGATAAATCATGCAGATAATCGCGGACTGACCAGAAGGGTGCCGTTGAGTCTCCCCAGTCTGCCGTCCGCGCCCTTCAAAGCGCTTTGAACCCCTAGCGTCGCGGTCCGACGACCGCATTCGAGAATTCCCCAGCGCCGCAGCCTCTCATCCTGCTGACGTCGGAGGTGCGGATCTGAGGGCGAGGTCTCAGTAGCCGTCTACCGATCGACTTGGTCTCCCGCCCGCACCGCTGCCGCGATCACCTGCCACAGCACCTCCGGATCGTGGGCACGGCGGCCGAGAAAGTAGCCGCCGATCGCTCCGCCCATGCGCGGCACAAGTTCCGGTCCCGCCGACCCGCCGTAGATCATTCTTGTTCCGGCAGGAAGATTACCAGTCTTGGCGATGCGGTCGAAAACGGCCATCACGTAGTCGGGGCTGGCTGGTTCTTCGGCCCCGATGGCCCAGACCGGCTCGTACGCGATGACCGGCGGCAGCTCGGTGAAGAACGTGCGACCTCGGTTCGGCACCTGCGTGAGCATCTCGTTCCATTGGCCGACGCAGATGTCCGCTGCCGTCTCTGGGCTCGTCCGCTCATGCTCACCGACGCATATCAGAGGCCGAAGTCCATTCCGAAGAGCGGCGGCGAGCTTGTCGCCGGCGCGATGCAGGCTTTCCCCGTGGTGTGCGAGGCGCTCGGCATGCGCGACTTCCGCGAACATTCCGCCCACTTGGCGAATGCTCGCTCCCGCTACGTCGCCGGTGAACGCCCCAGAGTCGGCCCAGGAAAGGTCCTGCGCGCCAAGGCGCACCGCCGTGCCATCGAAGATCTGGGCGACGGCGTCGAGGCTCGCCATGCCGGGCAGGATTACGAGGTCCACCTCGCTCGCGCCGACCGCGGAGCGGATGCCCTTGTGGCGGTGAACTGCGCGGGCCCATTCGAGCGTTGCCAAGTGGTCGAAGTACATCTTCAGGCTGACGGCGATCAGCGGCCTCGACATGTCACTGCGTCGATTCGTAACTTGAGATCTCATCAACCTTCGCGGCGGAGGTCGACGTGTCGTCGAAGTGGTATTGCAGCCACTCCTTCACCAGTCGGCGAGCAAGCTCGAGGCCAATTACGCGTTGCCCCATGGTAAGCACCTGAGCGTTATTGCTCAGGATGGCACGTTCAACGGAATAGCTGTCGTGCGCGGTCACGGCTCGGATGCCTGCCACTTTGTTCGCGGCGATGGCCACTCCAAGACCGGTCCCGCAGATGAGAAGGGCTCGATCGGCGCGGCCCTCGGCCACCTCTCGGGCGGCTGTGATCGCGATTCGTGGGTATGGTGTGTGTCCCGTCGCATCCACTCCGACGTCCGTAACTGAAGCCACCCGCGCGTCGCTTTCGAGATCGCGCCTCAAGATTTCTTTGTAGTCGAATCCTGCGTCGTCGGATCCGACGACGATCCGGAGCCCGGTCATTTGGACATCTCCAGCTCGGGCTGGACGGCGGCGACGATGAGGGCAAACGAGACGGCGCCAGGGTCGGGGTGCCCCACACCTGCGGCACCGTGCGAGCGTGCGCGCCCCTGCCTCGCGACCAGCTGCGTGGTGCCGGCTGCACCTCCCTGTGCGGCGGCTACGGCGGCGGCCCAGGCATGAGGGAGGCTGCGGTCGGGATCGGCTGCGAGTTCGGCTGCGAAGGGTTGCAGTGCGTCGAGCATAGTCTTGTCGCCGTGCCGGGCCCCTCCGGCGGTCTGCACTGCCTCAGAGGCGGCGGACCATCCATCCGCGACCTGCCGAGTGGACGGGCAGCCGTCGGGTAGGTGTGCGGATAGAGATCCGAGAACGAGTCCCCAAAGGGCGCCCGAGGTGCCGCCGGCGTGGTCGGCCCATGCGTCGCCGGCCATTCGCAGGGCTTCTCGCGTGGATCGGACGCCTCTTGCAGCGGCGGCGGCGGCCGTGAGTCCGCGTTGCATGCCGATGCCGTGATCGCCGTCGCCTGCGATGGCGTCGAGGCGGCCGAGGGCATCGGCCTCGGCATCGACGGCCGAGAGGGCTGCGTCGAGGAGCCGCCCAATGGCACCGTCCTTCGCCGTACCTTCCGTCGGCGTTCGGTAATTCGTCTCGCCGATGTTGTGGGGCGCTGTCGTCGACGTGTCATCTGTCCCGGCAGCCGTGCCGGGCAGGGAGACCCATGCATCCGCCGTGCGGATGAAGGCTGGTGCAGTGGAGGGCGCGCACCAAAGTGCTTCGAGTTCGTCGTCGAGCCAAGTGAGCGTCAGGGAAACACCGGCCATCTCAAAGCTGGTGACTAGCTCGCCGACCTCGGGGGCGACGATTACCGCTCCGGCGTCGTCGAGTGCGTGGGCGACGTCGCGGAAAAGCACGAAGAGCTCTTCGAGACTCACGGAACCGAGTCCGTTCACGATGACCGCCAGCCGTGCGCCATCGAGCGTTCCGCCCTCATCGGCGAGTGAGGTCACCATCATCCGGGCGATCTGTTCGGCTGGGACGATTTCTGTCTCATGGAGGCCTGGTTCGCCGTGTATTCCCATCCCGACCGCCATTCGGCCGGCTGGAACGGTGAAGAGTGGCTCCGTCGCGCCGGGTAGGGTGCAGCCGGAGAAGGCGACCCCGATGGTGAAGGTGCGAGCGTTCGCGCGCTCGGCGACGGCCGCGACTGCCGCGAGGTCGTCCCCACGTTCTGCCGCGGCGCCAGCGACCTTAAACACCACAAGGTCACCGGCGACGCCTCGTCGCCGGTGGGTTTCCGTCGAGTCGGCGCTCGAGACGTCGTCGGTGACTCGCACCGTCCGGCATTCGATGCCCTCGTGGCGCAGCCGTTGCTCGGCGAGGGAGAAATTGAGCACGTCCCCGGTGTAATTGCCGTAGCAGAGCAGCACTCCACCGCCGCGTTCCGCCTTGGTGGCCACATCCGCAATCTGAGTTGCCGACGGTGAGGCGAACACCTCCCCCATGGCGGCACCGTCGGCCAGCCCTTCTCCGACCAGACCGGCGAAGGCCGGGTAGTGTCCTGATCCACCTCCGATGACGAGTGAGACCTTGCCTGCCGCTCCGGGTCGGCTCCGCACGACCCCTCCCGGCACCGCCCGGACGGTGCGGCCGTGTGCACGCACGAAGCCGGTGATCATCTCGGACCGGAAGCGCTCCGGCGCGTTGAGGACGTAGCTCATGCGACGCTCTGTTCCGGAGAGGTGAGCAGCGACCGGGACTGGTTATCGCCGGGCCGGATCTGGAGCTTCCGGCCGGTGCCGTCGCGGAACATCTGGAGCGCCTCCGAGTAGTCGTCCAGTGAGAACGAGTGACTGATCATCGGCTCGGGGTTGATGGCCCCCGCCTCGAACATCTCCACCGCACGCCCGAAGGTGTTGAGCACGGCCATGGTGCCGACGATCGTGATTTCGTCACGGTAGACGCGGAAGGGGGAATACTGTGCGCGGGCCTCCGTCGGCGCCACGCCGAAGTGTTGGAAGTAGCCGCCAGGCTTGACCCGACCCAGGCCGTCTTCGATCGCGCGCACATTTCCCGTGCAGTCGATCACTACGTCCCATCGCTCCCGGGCAGCGTCGTCGGCTGAGGCGAGGGCGTGGTCGATACCAAGTTCCCGGGCCGCTTCGAGCCGTGACGGATTAGTGTCGACGATCGTGACGCTCGCCGCTCCCGCGCGCGGGGCGAGCTGGGCCATCAGTAGGCCCATCGTGCCGGAGCCGTAGACGAGGTAGTGAGAACCCATCGTGCGCGGTAGCAGATCGTAGCCGCGGAGCGCGCAGGCCAGCGGTTCGATGAGGGCCGCCTGGTACAGGTCGGTGCTCTCCTTCAGACGGTAGACGTTCGCCACCGGTGCCTTGAGGAGCTTGGCACAGGCGCCGTCGCTGGCGACGACGCCGAGTCCGTTCCAGTTGCGACAGAGGTTGGTTCGGCCGGCGAGGCAGAATTCGCATTCGCCGCAGGTTGTGCTCGGGTTGACAACGACTGGGTCCCCGACGTTCAAATCTGTCACCTCCGACCCAATGGCTGTGACCCGGCCGCTGGCCTCGTGGCCGGGGATGAGGGGATAAACGGTGCCTTCGAACTCGCCGTCGTGTACGTGGGTGTCCGTGCCGCAGATTCCGACGGCGGCGACCTCCACGATTACGTCTTTCGGGCCGGGCGTCGGCTCGGGCACCTCAGTGAGGCTGATCGATCCAGCCCGATCGAACACAATTGCGCGCATGTTTTCCTGCTTCCTGGTTTGTCTGTCGGGAAATGTGGTGTCGCGACGATGAGCTGTCAGAGGCAGTGGCGCAAGATGCGCGACAGCTCGACGGCCCGGGGGTCAGCTCCACCGGGGGTGGTCATGGGGGTCGGGATGTAGGCGAACGCCAGCTGGTACAGCGGATCGGCGAAGGCGATGGCCCCGCCCGCTCCGTCGTGGCCGAAGGCCTGGTAGCTGCCGAAAGGCATGCGCGGCTGGGGCTTCATGAACACGACACCGAAGCTCATCTCGTCATCGACGACCTGGTCGTGTCCGCTGACCTGGAGTTGCGCCATCTGCTCGAGCGTCTCGGGGCTCACGAATGGCGTCCCGAACTGTCCGAGTGCTGCGGCGTAGAGACGAGCGAGGCCACGTGCCGAGCCCGTGCCGCCTGAGGCGGCGGGACCGGCCTGGCGAATTTCCGGCGCGTTCGGGCTGAAGGCTGACAGGCCCTCGTCCACCCGGCCGAGCAGTCGGCCAAAGGCCGCGTCCGCAAGAGTATCCGAGGGCGGGGTGCTTCCCTCCGCCGATACGGTTTCGACTCCCCGCGGCGGTAGGACCGCCCGGTACCGCCTCTCATCGGCCGCCGGTAATCCGAGATGGAAGTCGATGCCGTGAATCTCTCGGACGTCAGTCTCGTATAGCCGCTGCAGCTCGCGGCCGGTCGTGCGGCGGACGAGCTCTTCCATCAGTATGCCGATGGTGAGTCCGTGATAGCCGAACATCGATCCTGGGTGCCAGAGTGGCGCGGCGGCGGCGAGGCGAGCGGCACCACTCTTCGAGTTGAGCACGTCGTCCTGCGTGACGCCTCCATCTGGCGCGGGCAGGCCTGCCTGGTGGGACAGGAGTTGCCGCACTGTGATCGAGCCCTTTCCCCGGGCCGCGAACTCCGGCCAGTACGAGGCGACCGTTGCATCGAGCTCGAGCCGCCCGGCGTCGATGATCGTTGCGAGCGTCAGAGCGGCGACGCCTTTAGTGACGGAGAAGACTCCCGTGACGTCGTCGAGGCCGAGGCCCGGTCCGCCGGCGAGATCCACCACGCGGACGCCATCAACGTAGGCGCAGAGCTGCGCGCTGAATTCTGGATCGGCTTCAAGGAAGGCGTCGAAGGCGTCACGCACCGGTTCGAAGCCCGGAACCCAAGTCCCCTGTCGGAGCTCAGAACTCATGCCGCATCTCCCTCGATCGTCGGACGGTCGGCGTGGAGGGCGTTCCAGCCACCCGGCACCGTCGGCAGCGTGATAGAGCTGGGTGCGTCGACGCGGGAGATAAGTCGCCGATGCACAACGGCGCCTGCCGCAACGGGATGGAACGGGAACCCCGACCCGGAGATCTGAAGGCGGACTCGGTGGCCACGCCGCAAGGTGTGCGCGGCCGGTGCGAGTTCGATGTGTAGCGTCTGCTCCGTCTCACCTGCGGACGGGCCGCTGTCCTCGTCCCCTCTGCCGGGAACCAACGTGTAGCCATCGCACACGTTGCGGGAGACACCGAGCCGGTCGACGTCGCACAGCCGCACAAACCATTCCTGCGCGCCGGATGTAATCGGCACGCGCAGCTGCACAGTGGGGCAGCCGGCAACCGTCAAAGATTGTCGGAGCGGGCCGGTGGTTGCGTTGAACACATCGGTTCGGCGTTCACGGGACCATTGAAGACGCCGACCGGCGTACGCGGGGTTCAACCCCCTACCTCCCGCCACTGGCGGCGGGTCGTCGGGATCGATCGTCCAACTCACGTCGAGGCGTGATCCCATCCGTTTCTGCAGTCGGCCACCGGCCACGAGGAACAGTGTTTGCTCGCGGGTTGCCGGTGGCCACTGTGGCAACTGCACCCAGGAACCGGTGCCCGTATCGTTCACTCTCACACCGCTCGCGGCGGGAGGATTGCCCAGCAGTCGGAGGCTTTCACGCGCCAGAGCGGTGAGGATGCCGGGTGAGCCGTGGGTCCATGGTCCTATAACCAGGCGCACGGGCCGATTGTTTCGGACGACAGCTGCGTAGTCGGCGAGTTGGCCCACCAGAAAGGGGTCGTACCATCCGCCCACGAGGGTGGCTGGGGGAAGTTGAGGGAGGAGTGAGCGCCGATCCAAACGGTCCCACCACGGGTCGTCCATCCGGTCATGCTCGACCCACTCCTGATAGGGCGGGTAGGGGGCGTCTAGGAGAGCCGTGTCTGCTTGCGGCGGCGTTGTCAGGAGAGCGCTGCGCATCCGGCGACGGATGCGACGCTCGGCGCGGCGGCGGCTTACCGCCGGCAACTCCTGCGTGAGCATCCCGCCAATCCAGATCAGGGCCGTTTCGGAGCCGATCGCGCCGTGCGGGTACATCACCCCGGTGTGAAAGTCTGCGCTTGTCACCGCGAGCGACATTGCTACGACGCGCTCAGGGGCTGTTTTCAAGAGGGTGTAAGACGTGTACCCGAGGTAACTGGCACCGAGTAGGGCGAGCGGGCGTCGTGCCCACGGCATGGTATCCAGCCACTCGAGCAGATCCACTCCGTCGTCCGGTTCGTTCTGGAACGGGACGAACGCACCGCTCGAGCCGAAAGTTCCTCGACTGTTCTGAAGGAGCACCGGATGTCCGCGCTCGGCAAAGAGTCGGCCGATCAAGTCGAGCCCTGATCGATCGTAGGGAGTGCGAACGATCACGAGGGCGCGTGCGCCGTCGTCATGCGCCGGCCGCCACAGATCCGCCCGTAGCGTTCCGCCATCCCTGGTCGGGATCCTGAGATCACGGGTGACCTCGGCGTCATCGGTACGCGCGGGCAGCTTCGCCGCTGCGGCCAGCAGCCTGGAGCGGATCGTCATCTCGTCCTTCTGTCTCCGCAATCCCAATCAATACTCATGCCCACGGTCAGCCTTTCACCGCGCCGGCGGCGAAGGCGTCGATGAGGCGCCGTCGCAGGATCGCGTAGACCACGAAGACCGGCAGGATGCTGATGACCACGCCGGCAGCCAACCGGCCGAGGTCGACATCGGCACCCTGGAATGCGCCCTCGTTCCGGAGCAGCGGAAGCGCGACCTGCACCGTGTAGGAGGTGCTGTTTGTGATGACCTGAGCGAAGATGTACTCGTTCCAGGCCGCGAGGAAGCAGAGGATGGCGACGGTCGTGAGACCGGGCACCACGATCGGCAGCAGCACATGGCGCAGCCGGGATGCCAGGCCGGCGCCGTCGAGTTCGGCCGACTCTTCGATCTCTTTGGGGATGGCGCGGAAGAAGGGCACGAGCAGCAGCACGGCCAGGGGGATGTTCATGGCCGCGTAGAAGAGGATCAGGAAGAACAGCGGCACCTGGATCAGGCCGGATCGAACTGCTATTAGGTATACGGGCACGAGCACCGCGAACTGCGGGATGAGGAATGCCAGGCCGAAGGCGAGCTGAGCACCCGAGGAGAACCGGTTCACGCGTCGAGCGATGCCGTGGGCGGCCGGTGCGGCGAACAGGATGGTGAGCAGCACGGATCCGGCTGCGACCAGGAGTGAGTTGCCTTCGGCGGCTACGAGGTGCACGGAGTCGTTCGCGTCGAAGAACTTCTCGAAGCTGAATGAGCTAGGCAGTCCCACCGGGTTGAGGGAGATCTCCGCGTTGGTCTTGAAGGCGCTGACGACCACGTAGTAGAGGGGCACCAGGATAGCTGCGGCGTAAAGAAGGACCGGAATGTAGGCGGCGGTCCAGCCGACGGCACTGCGGAAACGGAGGGATCGCATGGTCAGTCCTTTGTGCGGAACGCGTAGCGGATGATGCCCATACCCAACAGGCCAACCAACAGCCCGACCACGCCAATGGTCTGGCTGTAGCCGAGCCGTCCTGATACGAACGCCTGGTCGTAGAGGTAGAAGGACAGAGTCATGGTGGTCGAGCCCGGCCCGCCCTTGGTGAGTAGGAGGACCGTGCCGGCCGAACCGAGGAACAGCCAGAGGAACTGCAGCATGGTCATCAGGCCGATGAAGTCTTTCGAGAGCGGCATCGCGATGGCGAAGATCTCCCGCCAGATGCCCGCGCCGTCTAACCGGGCCGCTTCGTACACCTCGTCGGGGATTCGGCCGAGGGCCGAGGAGAAGATCACGGCTGTGGCGCCGATGCCCGCCCATGCTTCCGTGGCGATGACGGCGGCGAGCGCGGTGGCCGGGTCAGCAAGCCAGACCCTGCTGAGGTCTCCCAGACCGATGGCGTCGAGGATGCTGTTGATGGCTCCGTTGGGCTGGTAGAGGCCGGTGAACATCATCGCCCGGGCGGATGCCGAGACGATCCATGGGGTGAAGAAGATGATGGACAGCACCGCGTGCCCGCGTGGCCGCCTGGAGAGGAAGAAGCCCAGCAGGAACCCGAATGGGATGATCAGCAGCAGCCCGATCCCGACGTAGAGGATCGTGTTGACGACCGCGACGCGCAGGATCTGGTCCTGGAAGAGGTAGGCGTAGTTGTCCAGCCCGTTGGGCTGTGGGGACGCGACGAGGCTGTTCCAGCTGAAGAAGCTGAGGACGATCATCGCGACAAGGGGCGCCACCATGAATAGGCCGTACCAGGCGAGGGCGGGAGTGACCTCGGCGACTTGGCCGGCGGGCCCCCGGCGGCGGGCCGTAGCACGCCGCCGGGGGGTGTTGATTACTGCGCTTGCCACGCCTGCTCCATGCTCTGGGTCAGCTGCTCCGCGGTGGTGCCGGGGACGAACGCTTGGGTGCTGGCGCGGAAGAATGCGCTGGTGACCGTCGGCGAGAGCGAGTTGTACGTCGGCGCGTACACGGTCGTCGTCTCGGGTAGCTCCTCCTGCGATGCCACGTTCAGCGGCGGGAGCGCTGCGGTGTCCAGGGTCAGGTACCCCGGCTTTGCCGGCGAGATGTAGCCGATGTTGACGAACTGCGCGAGGTTCTCCGGCTCGTAGAGGAACGATATGAACTTCTGCACGGCGTCGATATTCTTCTGCCCGTTCGGCGATACCCACACGCCGGTCGACTGACCGGCGAAGCTGACGGGCTTAGAGATCGGCGCGGTTGACGCCAGCGGGAAGCCGCCGAGCTGGATGTTCAGATCGGGGAAGGTGCTCTGCGCGTTTCCGTAGCCCCAGGACCCGTCGAAAAGCATGGCGGCCTGGCCTGCACCGAACGCCGCGATTTGGTCGGAGTAGCTCAGTCCCGCGGAGTCGTCGGCAAAGACGCCGGCGGCCTGGAGCTCCAGGATGCCGTTGACGACCTTCTGGCCCGCCTCGCCCGCCCAGTCGCCCGTAGCGTATAGGTCAGTCACCTCTTCTTCGCTGAGCAGCGAAAGCGCGACGAGAGTGACCACGGCTGATGCGGGGTAGTCAGCGCCGCCTACGATGAACGGCTGCACGCCAATGGCTCGCAGCGCCTTGGAGTCGGCGATCAGTTCATCCCAGGTGGTGGGAGGAGTGTCGATACCGGCCTGGGCGAAGAGATCCATGTTGAACCACATGGGCCAGTTGTACCCCTCGAGGGGAAAGGCTTGGAGCGCGCCGTCGGAGTTCTTCCAAGCGGAGAGTGCGCTATCGGAGAAGACGTCGTTCAGGCCCCATTCGTCGAGGTAGCTCGATACGTCGACCGTAGCCCCGTTGGCGAGCCACGTGGTGGGGTCGCCCACCAGGTTCGTCATCACGAGGTCCTGCTCGTTGCCGGCTACCACGGACTTGCCGTAGGTGGTCGGAAGGTCGGTCTGCAACACGAAGTCGTTGGTGACCGTGATGCCGGTTTCCTTCTTGAAGTCCTCGGCCATGGTTGTGAGCCACGCCCCCGCGGGGCTGTCGGCGGAGTAGAGACTCAGCGTTGTGATGGTGTTGTCACCGCCACTTGGCGGCGCATCTCCGGTTGAGCAGGCCGAGGTTCCCAGGGCAAGGGCAAGAACTGTGCCGGCTGCAAGGACGGCCCGTCGTGTCTGGCGGGTGGTGGGTGGTGTCATTGCTGTGGTGCCTTTCTCTTCGTTGAGGTGGGGATGGTTGGAAGGAGCAGGGACAAGATGGGCTGAGTTCAGGAAGGGAGGGTTGAGCCTGGCACGAGGGCGGCACCGAAGGGAGCAAGGGTGATTTCGAACTCGGCCCCTCCGGCTGCTCGGACGGTGACGTCACGGGATTCGTCCGCTTCGCTGATCACCACGATGGTGGTCTCTCCGGACTGGCTGTGGAGTAGATCGCCGTAGACGTCCATTGCAGAGACCTGTACCGCTCCTGCAGCGTCAGCAAGGGAAGCGAGAGCGGCGTAGAGCCGGACGAGTCCACTCCGATCGACGAAGCTGGTTCGGGCGGTGAATAGTTCCAGGGGATATGTGCACAGCACCATCCGGCCGGCACCAGTCTCATGTACGAGGATCGCTGGGCGCCCGTTGCCGTCGCGGGCGACGACACGCGCTCCGGCTTCCTGCAGAGGGAACACGGCGCGGGCGACATTTGACCCGCCGACCGGAAACACGAGTTCCTCACCCGCGGCGAGGTTTCCAAAGTCTTCCTCGAAGTGGAACGTGACGGCGTCGCCCTTAACCGGCTCAGCGAGTCCATACCGGGCGGCGTGACGGACCCCGAAGGTCTCATCAACGCTCGGCCACCACCAGCCGCGCTGGTTAAGCGTCTCTCCGCAGCTGACAGAAACCCAGACGGTGGACCCCTGCCTGGCTGCTTCGGCCAGGGCCCGAGCACCCGGGGTAGTGATCGCTTTGGCCGACGGCACCAGAAGCAGCGGCAGCGCGGGCACCTCCGCGGAGTCACGGACGATCGCAGGTGAGATGTCAGCGAGACGGCCGGCGATGTATCCCTCTAAGAGCGAATCGCGGAGGGCGGGCGCTTCTTCAGGCCCCCAGAATGGGAACCCGCCGTCGAAATACCCGCTGACGACCAGTCCGGTGCGCGTGCTGGAGCGGGTCGCTTGGGCAAGCCCACGTTCGCGGACGGTGGCCGCGAACTCTCCTAGCTCAAGCATCGCGGGCTTCGGTGTGCCATCAGGGGTGGTGAGGCCGAAGTGCAGTTCGAAGGGCCGGTGGTTGTAGGGTTCCTGGGCGTCGAGGTCGAAGTCGGTGTTGTTCCAGCCCAGCCATCCTGTCACCCCTGCAGCAAGGGTGGAGTGTAGGACCTGCCGGTAGTAGTCGGCGGCATTGTCGTCGGCGGCGAACTCGCTTGTCACCCCGAACTCCTCCATCACGACCGGTCGCCCGAAGGGTGCGCAAAGCTCAGAATTGAACGCGGGAATGAGGTTCTGCCGAACCGGGTCGTCATTCATGTGGTACGAGTGGGGGCCGATCCAATCGATCAGTGGAGCCGACCACGACAGTCGGAATCCGTTGTCCTGACCCATCACTTCCAGGCCCCAGGCGCCATCTCCGAGAGACACCGGTTGCGTTCCGCCGGCTGCCCTGACGGCAGAGACCATCAACTCGGACCAGGTGCGGACCGCGTCCCCGTCCACCTGCTCAACGGGTCCCATCAGGCCGCCGCCGCCCCCGTAGAGAGGCATCTCGTTGGAAATCAACCAGCCGGCGACGGCCGGGTGGTCAGCGAAACGGCGCACCATCTGTTCGATGAACCAGGCCTGACGACCTACCATCCACACGTCGCGGTAGAGGTCCCGGCCGTTTCGCCACGCGGGGTCCCAGTTCTGGCCCGACATATGTCCGACGATGAAAGTGGGAATGGTCTGCATTCCCGTCTCCACGTGCAAGTCCAAGAACCGGTCGAAGGCTGCGCATTTCTCTTCGTCGATGCGATAGGGCTCCGGGTGGAAGTCTGGCCAGAAGAAAAACGACCTTGTTACCGTAAGCGACTGATCAACCAGAAGTTGAAGCTCGTCGCGCACCACGACCTCGTCGAAGGTGCGCCACATGAACGGTCCGCCGACTCGCGACCAGAAGTTCACGCCGATCCACGTCTCAGGGGAAGTGGCCGTCGGGCGATTGATCTCGGGAATGGTCACGATGCTGTTGACTCCGTTCACGTCATCGGGGAGGGAAGATGAATCACAGAGTAGGCCTAAAACAGCTCACGTGCAACATTTTAAAAGAAAGGCGCTGATCTAAACTTGTGTTCATGGCAGCACGTCAAGCGCGAGGGCCCTACGCGAAATCCGTCGCGCAACGAGACAACATCCTGGCCGCAGCCCGGCGGGTGTTCGCCCAGCTCGGCTACAACGGCTCCTCGATGCGCGGCATAGCCGAGGAGGCGGGCATCACGTTCACGGGCCTGCGGCACCATTTTGCAACCAAAGACGAACTCCTTATCGCCGTCCTCGAACAGCGTGACGAAGAGCACAGCGCTCAGCAGGCTGACATTCATGGAATGGGCCTGCTCGACGCCCTCATCGCACTGCTTGACCAAGTACTCGACGAGCCCTCAATCACCGAGGTTTTCACGACCGTGTCGGGCGAGGCCGTGGGGCGGGATCATCCTGCGCACCAATTCTTCGTCGACCGCTACGCACGCATTCGGGCGCAGTTCGCCGACGAGCTCGCGGCCGCCGAGGCAGCTGGAGAATACCTCGCCGTAGACCCCGAACACGCAGCGATCCTTTTGGCAGCGATCATGGATGGGCTGCAGTTGCAGTGGCTCCTGGACGAGAAAGTCGATGCTCATGGTGCATTTGCAGCATACGTGCGACTTCTCCAAGGACAACCCGCCCAGACGCCCTTGGTCTGATTTTCGACTCAGATCCTCCGTCGCCGTCTTCCGATCCGCGCGCTGACGCGCAACGCCGGAGTCGACCGGGCGGGAATGGGCGAGACCACCACCTGTCGATCGGCCTGCATGTGCGCCGGTAGCGGGACTCAGCCCGGACGGACTCGACTGAGCTCGTTGAGGAGTTTCGGGAGAGTACGCCTGACGAAAGGTGAATGTTCAAAATCGGTTTCGTCGTGACCGGTTTGAAGCCAGGTCTCAAAGGAGCGTTCGTAGGTATCCACGATGACGCGCACCGCCAGTAGAGGTGTCCAAGTAAATTCACGGCCGAGACCAGTCATGAGGTCCTCGAACGCTTGCGCGAGGGCGCCGAGAAATTGGCGCTCCGACTTCGCTACGGCTGATCCATGGATCCCGTCACGAAGAGCACGAAGGCGGCGTTCTCCACGGAACACCATCGAGCCACGGTCGAGCGGCCACGACGCCGCAAGAGCTACAGCAGCGGCACTCAGTGCGTTCTCGTCTGGCTTCGAAGCAATGAAGACAGCTACTCCACCGCGGAGGCGTTCGGCGCAGTCAATGACCAGGAGGTCGTAGACGGCTTCGAAGTACTTTTCATCGGCGGGAAATAGGACCCGGAACGCATGCGGGTGAATGCCGGATTGACGGCACACATCCTCGATGAACTCATCGCTAACTCCGCCGCCCTGCACGAGCGCGATCCTGCCGGCCGCGATCAGCCGCTGCCGGACGCGATGACGTATTTCACCTGATTTAACAGCCACCGCCACCTCCTGAGCCTGCGTGGGAAACCTGCCGTGACGCGACCGGGCGTCGCGAACGTCACCCTTACGACCGCCGCCGTCACGCCCTCTGCACCGCACGCCGAAAGTTACCTCTCGACCCACACGCCAACGAAAAGTGGTTAAGAACAGATGGGTTCCGCTGACGAAATTATTGCAGATGAGCTATTTTGATATTACCGTCGGGCATCGCTGAAGTTCCGACGCAAATGACAAGGACGTCTCACCATGGATCTGATTCGTAGCCCGCACCCCCTACCAGTCATTCCCAATGTGTCCCTGCAGGAGTTTCTCTTTGGAGATCTCGCTGACGACGCAGCGCTGGGCCCCTACCCTGACCGCCCGGCGATCATCGATGGCAGTACCGGCGTTGTTATCAGCTACCGGCGTCTACGTGAACTCGTACGTTCTACCGCGGCCGCGCTGCACGACTGTGGGGTGGCTCCAGGCGACGTGGTAGCCCTCAACCTGCCCAACTCGCCCGAATTCATTATCGTTTTTCACGCAGTCGGCGCCCTCGGCGCCACGGTGACGCCGGTGCCCGTATTGTCGGGCCCGGACGACATTCGCAGGCAACTGGACGCCGCGAAGGCATCATTTGCCGTCACCAATGAAGCAACCCGCGCCGGTGTCGATGCGGCGCTCGAAGGATCCGGGGTCGTTCTAGATGCAGGAGAGTTGACCAGCGGAGCAGCAGATGGAGCATGGCTGACCGCCTGGGCGCCGCCTTCGGCCGACGCGGTGCTTCCTTTCTCTTCCGGAACGACGGGGCACCCCAAGGGAGTACGACTAAGCCACCGCAATCTCGTAGCGAACGTCATCCAAATTGAAGACCGTATCGGTGTCGAAAGCAACGACACCGTGATGGCTGTTCTTCCGTTCTTTCATATTTACGGTCTCACCGTCCTAGTCAACCTCGCGCTGCGGCGCAGGGCGAGCCTGGTCACCATGCCCCGATTCGACCTCGCCGGGTTCCTGGCACTCATTCAGAAACACCGAGCAACGTTCGCCTTCATCGCACCCCCCATTGCCCTGGCGTTGGCAAAACACCCGAGCATCGACGATGCCGACATCTCAAGCCTTCGCGAGCTCTTTTCGGGCGCCGCGCCGATGGATTCCGCGTTAGCGGCCTCCGTCGAAAAGCGACTGGGCGTCACCGTCCGGCAGGGTTACGGGATGACCGAACTCAGCCCGGTCTCCCACTTCGTAGGCCACGGTGAGACGGTGCCCCACTCCAGCATCGGCACACCCGTACCTGGGACGGAGAATCGCGTCGTCGGTCTCGACGGGGTCGCCGTTGAGGTGCCGTCGCAGGGGATGAGTGAACCGGGAGAACTTTGGGTGCGCGGTCCGAACGTGATGACCGAATATCTGGATAACCCCGCCGCGACCGCCACCGCGCTCGACGCTGATGGCTTCCTGCACACCGGCGACCTCGTCCGAGTGGACGAGAACCTGAATGTGTATGTCGTGGATCGTCTCAAAGAACTCATCAAGTACAAGGGTTATCAGGTACCCCCTGCTGAGCTGGAAGCCCTCCTCATCTCCCACCCCCTCATCGCGGATGCGGCGGTCGTGGGCCGACCCCAAGCCGACGCAGGAGAGATACCGGTGGCATTCGTTGTCCTTCGCGAACCAGGTTCGTTGTCGGCAGACGACGTGATGAATTTTGTGGCTGCCCAGGTGAGCCCTTACAAGCGGGTGCGGCAGGTCGAGTTTTGCGAAGGGGTGCCAAAGTCGGCCTCCGGAAAAATCCTTCGCCGGGAACTCCGAGATCGTCTGGCACAGCGATGACAGCGCGGAACCTTCTCATCGATGCAGGCCAAAGCGGAACACGAGTATGCCTAATTGATGACCACCAAACAACGCCACGCGGACAGGTCACAGAACAACCCGGCATCCGGACCGATCTTCCTCTGGCGCGGCAGCTTGCACAGATCGTGGCAGCTGTGGTTTCGGAAACACCGGCAGTTGGTGAAGTTGCAATTGGGTCGACGGGTTTCACCGGGAATGAAGAACTCGGTGATTTCGATGCGCTAGCCGCTCTTGGTGTGCGCAGCATTCTTCTGGCGCACGATTCCACGACCTCTTACCTCGGCGCTCTCGGCGCCCAGGAAGGGGCGGTTGTGGCCGCCGGCACGGGGGTAGTGACTCTCGCCGTCGGGGCGACCCAGGTGGCCAGGATTGACGGGTGGGGCAACATCATGGGAGACGCGGGAAGTGGCTACTGGTTCGGCCG
>NZ_JBYSYO010000018.1:0-28920 GCF_058783455.1 Herbiconiux sp. FW305-C-125
ACCACAGGCCCCACACCGCCATCGGAGCAAAACCACCCATCAGCCGGCTAACTAACCTGCCTGGGCAGTACACCTAGATCGCGTGAACGTTTGTGGCAGACTACCCCCTTTCAGGGGGCGTTCCACAAGGGGGAATCGCAAACCCGCGCACCCGCCGGGGGTAGACTCCGAGCAGCGGAGACGGACGGCGACGGATGAACGAGGACGACCACGACGGCAGCCGGATCCCCGGCGGAGACGACCCCGCCGACGATCCGACCAAGGTCACCAACCAGCCCTCCCTCACCACCTCGACGGGCCGCAGCTGGCTGATCCTCGGAGGCATCATGGCCGCGATCGCGGTGGTGCTGCTCTGGTCGCTGCAGCAGGTGAACTCCAGCGGCGTCGCCCTCATCGGCATCGTGGTCATCGTGCTGCTCTACCTGGCCATGGTCGAGATCCGGTTGCTGGTGCGCGGCGGCAGGCTGCGGCTGCTCCTCCTGGCCGTGTGCTTCGGAGCGATCGCGGCCGCAGCACTCGTCGGCGTGCTCGTGATCGGGATGTCGCAGATCCCCGCCTGACGGGACGTGGCACACTGTCGCCCATGCTCCCCTTCCTCGCCGTGCTGCTCGCCGCCGTCTGTTTCGGCACCACGGGCACCGCGCAGGCGTTCGGGCCGGGCGACGCGTCGGCGCTCTCGATCGGCGCCGCGCGCATCCTGATCGGCGGCGCGGTGCTCGCGGGCGTCGCCGCGGTGGTGCGGATGCGCAGACCCACACCATCGGCACCGGCGCCCGATCATCGTTCCGCCTCCCGCCGGGTGCCGAGCTGGCTCCTGCTCGCCATCGGATCCCTCGGGGTGCTCGCCTACCAGCCCGCCTTCTTCCTCGGCACGAGCGCCAACGGCGTCGCCGTCGGTACCGTGGTCTCGCTGGGGTCGGCACCGATCATCACGGGACTGCTCGATTGGGCGCTGCACCGGCGCTTCCCGGGCGCCGTCTGGCTCGTCGCCACCGTCGTCGCCACCGCCGGCGTCGTGCTCATCAGCGGGGTCGTGGGCGACGCGGGCGGGCGGCCCATCGACCTCCCCGGTCTGATGGGTTCGGTCGGGGCGGGTGCCGCCTACGCGGTCTACACCCTGGCCAGCAAGGCGTTGCTGGAGCGCGGCTGGTCGCCCACCACCACCATGGGCTCGGTGTTCGGGCTCGCGGCCGCTCTCAGTGTTCCCGTTCTGCTCAGCACCGATCTGCGCTGGCTCGCCACCCCGGCGGGCGCGACCATGGCGCTCTGGCTCGGCCTCGTCACCACCGCCGCGGCCTACCTCCTGTTCGGCTGGGGGCTCAGCCGGCTGCGGGCCGCCACCGTCTCCACCCTCACCCTGGCCGAACCACTCACGGCGACCCTCCTCGGCACCCTCGTGCTCGGCGAATCGCTGACCGGCATGGCCGTCGCCGGCCTCGTGGTGCTGGCCGCCGGACTCATCATCCTGGCCGTGCCGTGGCGCGGCCGGCGCGCGCGGACGCTCAGCGCCGCTGCGTGACGATGAGGTGGGCGACCAGTGCCGTCCAGCCCGTCTGGTGCGAGGCGCCGAGCCCCTGCCCGGTGTCGCCGTGGTAGTACTCGTAGAAGGCGATGTTGTCGCGCCACCGCGGATCGGCCGAGAGCAAGGGGTACCGCGCATCCGCCGGGCGTGGGGCGTCACCGGTGCGCACGAAGAGCGCGATCAGCCGGCGGGAGAGGTCGTCGGCGACCTCGCCGAGGGTGTGCTGCACGCCCGATCCGGCCGGGTACTCCACCCGGTGGGTCTCGCCGAGACTCGCGTTGTACCCGCGCAGCGACTCGATGATGAGCACGTTGAGCGGAAACCACACCGGCCCGCGCCAGTTCGAGTTGCCGCCGAACAACCCTGAGGTCGACTCCCCCGGCTCGTAGTCGACGACCGCCTCCACCCCGTCGACCTCCACCCGGAACGGATGATCGCGGTGCCAGGCCGAGATGCTGCGGATTCCGTAGGGCGAGAGCATCCGCTCGGTCGCGAGCACACCGCCGAGGATGCGCGTCAGCCGCTCCGGGTCGACGAGTGCCATGAGGCTCGTCACCCGCTCACCGCCGGCGCCATCGGGGTCCACCCGGATGTGCACGTGCTTGCGATACGCGGGATTGCGGTCGAGGAACGCCCGGCCGCGGGCGACGAACTCCTCGAGGTTGCCCATCTGCCCGCGGTCGAAGACGAGGGCGGCGGTCACCGGCACGAGGCCCACCAGGGAGCGCACCTTCATCGGCACCTCGCGCCCGTCGGCGAGGTGCAGCATGTCGTAGTAGAAGGCGTCCTCCTCGTCCCAGAGCCCGGCGTCGTTGGCCGAGGCGGCGATGGTGAGGAAGTGCTCGAAGAACTTGGTGGCCACGTCTTCGTAGGCGCGGTCGTGGATGGTGAGCAGCAGCGCCAGGTCGAGCAGGTGCAGGGCGTAGGTGGCCATCCAGGCGGTGGCGTCGGCCTGCTCGAGCTCACCCACCTCGGGCGGTAGCGTCGAACGGTCGAGCGGGGCGATGTTGTCGAGGCCCATGAAGCCGCCCTCGAACAGGTTGTTGTCGCCGTGGTCCTTATTGTTGGTCCACCAGGTGAAGTTCATCAGCAGCTTGTGGAAGATGCGGCCGAGAAACTGGAAGTCGCGCGACCCGTCGATCTCGAACACGCGGAGCGCGGCCCAGGCCTCGATCGGCGGGTTCACGTCGCCGAAGTCCCACTCGTAGGCCGGCAACTGGCCGTTCGGGTGCATGTACCACTCACGGAGCATCAGGATGAGCTGCGCCTTCGCGTACTCGGGATCGATGTGCGCCATCGTCACGCAGTGGAAGGCCAGGTCCCAGGCCGCGAACCACGGGTACTCCCAGGGGTCGGGCATGAGGATGACGTCGTGGCTCGACAGGTGGCGCCAGTCGCCGTTGCGCACCGCACCCCGCCCGGCCGGTGGGGGCGGCGAGGTCGGGTCGCCGGCGAGCCAGCGGCGCACGTCGAAGTGGTAGAACTGCTTCGACCAGAGCAGGCCTGCGAACGCCTGGCGGGCGACGAGGGTCTCCTGGGCGCCGGCCGCCGCCGGGATCACGGTCGCGTAGAAGGCGTCGGCCTCGGCCTCACGGATGGCGAGCACCGCGTCGAAGTCGGTGAAGGCGAGGGCCGCATCCGGTGCATCCGCCGCCCGCGTCAGTCGCAGACGCAGTTCGCGCTTCTCGCCCGGCGGAACGGTGAGCACCTCGTGGAAAGCCGCCTTCGTGCCGCGCAGGGCCGGGTTCACCGTCTCCGCGCCCGCTATGACGTGGTCGTTGATGCCGTCTTTCGGGTACGGCGTGGAGTTCGGCTCCCCGAAGATGCGCTCGCGGTTGGTCTCGTTCTCGCAGAACAGCGTCTCGGCGCCGGGCGCTGTGCTCCCGTCGAGCCGCAGCACGAGGTCGTCGCCGGTCGGCCGGTCGGCGAGCAGGGTGTGGGCTCCGGATGCGCGGATCACCGGCTTCGCGGGCGGCTCCCGCTCCCAGTCCCAGGTGTTGCGGAACCACAGGCTCGGCAGCACGTGGATGCTCGCGGTCTCCGGCCCCGCGTTCTCCACCGTCACCCGCATCAGCAGGTCGTGCGGGCCCGCCTTGGCGTAGTCGACCGTCACCACCCAGTACCGGTCGTCGTCGAAGACACCGGTGTCGACGAGTTCGAACTCGGTCTCGGTCTTCGGCCGTGCGGCGTTCGCCTGCACGAGTTCGTCGTAGGGGAAGGCGCGCTGCGGGTAGTGGTACCGCCAGCGCTGCCAGGCGTGCGACGGCGTGGCGTCGAGGTGCCACCAGTACTCCTTGGCGTCCTCGCCGTGGTTGCCCTCGGGGCCGGAGAGCCCGAACATCCGCTCTTTCAGGATGGGGTCGACCCCGTTCCAGAGCGCGAGCCCGAGGCACCAGCTCTGTTCGCGGTCGCAGAAGCCGGCCATGCCGTCCTCGTTCCAGCGGTAGGTGCGGGAGCGGGCGTGATCGTGCGGGAAGAAGCGCCAGGCATCGCCCTCGGCGCTGTAGTCCTCACGGACCGTGCCCCACGCCCGTTCGGCGAGATAGGGGCCCCAGTCCCGCCAGCCGCCCGAGTCGGCTTCGGCGATACGGGCGCGCTCGGGGTCGGGACTGTCGGTCATGGTGCGAGTTTAGGGGCCGCGCGGCGCCTCCCGCCGCTACGCCGAGTCCGCCGCGCGGAGCGCGTGCTCCATCGCCACCCAGGGCAGCATCGCGCACTTGATGCGCGTGATGTACCGGGAGACGCCGCCGAGCGCCACCGCGTCGCCGAGCAGCTCCTCGTCGCCCTCGATCGCGCCTTTCGACTGCAGCAGCTCGCGGAAGGCACCGACCCGTTCGGCCACCTGGTCGTCGCTGAGATCGTGCACGAGGTCGCTGAGCAGCGACGCCGAGGCCGTGGAGATGGAGCAGCCCTGGCCCTCCCAGCTGATCGAGGCGACCGTGCCGTCGGCGCCGCGATGCACCTGGAGGGTCACCTCGTCGCCGCAGGTCGGGTTGATCTGGTGCGACGAGCCGTCGTCGGTGGGCTGCAGGCCGTAGCCGTGCTTCTGCTTCGAATGGTCGAGGATGACCGTCTGGTACATGCTCTGCAGCTCGCTGGAGGTCATCACGCCTCCCCGAAGAACACGCGGGCATCCGCCACGGCTTCGACCGCGGCATCCACCTCGGCCGCCGTGTTGTAGAGGTAGGCGCTCGCCCGCGTCGTGGCGGTGACCCCGAAGCGGCGGTGCACCGGCTGGGCGCAGTGGTGACCCACCCGCACCGCGATGCCCCGGTCGTCGAGGAACTGCCCCACGTCGTGCGCGTGGATGCCCGCCACCACGAAGCTCGCGAGCCCCACCCGCTCGGCCTCCGCCGGTGACGGGCCGAGCACCCGGACACCGGGGATCGCCGCGAGACCGTCATACATCCGGCGGCCGAGCTCGGCCTCCCAGCCCGCGATCCGGTCGAGGCCGACCGCCTCGAGGTAGTCGACGGCGGCGGCCAGCGCGATCGCCTGCGACACCCGCTGCGTGCCGGCCTCGAAACGCATCGGCGCGGGGAGGAACTCGGATTCGGTGAGACCGACCGTGGTGATCATCGACCCGCCGGTGAGGAAGGGGGGCAGGGCGTTCAGCAGCTCCGACCGGCCGTAGAGCACCCCGACACCCGTGGGCGCGAGCATCTTGTGCCCCGAGAACACGGCGAAGTCGACGTCGAGCGCCCGCAGGTCGAGCGGCAGGTGCGGTGCCGACTGGCAGGCGTCGAGCAGCACGAGGGCGCCGACGCCGTGGGCGAGCGCCACGAGTTCGGCCACCGGGTTCACGGCGCCAAGGACGTTCGAGACGTGAGCGAAGGCCACGACCCGGGTGCGCTCCCCGATCACCTCGGCGGCGTGATCGAGACGGATGCGGCCCGCGTCGTCGAGCGCGATGTGCCGGAGGGTCGCCCCCGTGCGGAGCGCCAGCTCCTGCCACGGCACGAGGTTGGCGTGGTGCTCGAGCTCGGTGACCACGATCTCGTCGCCCGGGCCGAGCCGGAACCGCTCGGCGGCTTCCCCGCCACGGCCGAGCGACGCGTTCGACATGCCGTACGCGACGAGGTTGACGCCCTCGGTGGCGTTGGAGGTCCAGACGATCTCGTCGTCGGCCGCGCCGACGAAGCGGGCGACGGTGGCGCGGGCATTCTCGAACAGCTCGGTCGCCTCGCCTGCAAGGGTGTGCGCACCGCGGTGCACGGCGGCGTTGCTGAGCTCGTAGTAGGCGCGTTCGACGTCGATCACGCTCTGCGGCTTCTGCGAGGTCGCCCCCGAGTCGAGGTAGACGAGCGGATGCCCGTTCACGGTCCGGCTGAGAATCGGGAAGTCGCCCCGGATGCGCTCGACGGCCGCCTCGTCGAGGGTGGCGATGCCGGCGCCGGCCGCGCTCATGGTGGTGTCCGTCGGGTGGTTGAGATCGATCGTCACAGGTGCCTCGGTCGCGGGGTGTCGGGAGTCGGCGCGGCGCGGGTCGCCGTGCGACCGCATCCGCACCTCTATTGCATCATCTCCAAGCGTGCGACGGGCCCGATCATTCCGATCCGCCTCAGATCAGGCCCACACGGTCGGGCACCTGGAGGTGCAGCTCCCGGAGCCAGCCGGCCGGATCGGGCCACGCGCGGCCTGCGGGAAGGGAGCCGAGCATCCGTTGCACCGCCGCCGTCGTGGCCTCGACCGGGAGCACCCGGGTCGGCGCGATCGCCGCGAGCACGCCGAGCCACCACTGGCTCGCCGCCTCGCCGATGCCGGCGGGGTCGAGCACCAGGTAGTAGTCGGGCAGCACGGCTTCGCCGGCCGCCAATGCGGTCAGCGCCGACTCCACCTCGACCCGCAGCACGCCGATGCTCGACGGGTCGTCGAAGAAGCCGTGCCAGGCCGCCTCGACGGCGCCCAGCGGATCGAGGTCGTGCACGAGGAACGGGCGGCTCGCGGCGCTGACAACCTCCCGCAGCGGCGGGGAGTCCGGCTCGGTGAGGCGGAGCGCCTGCACGTTCGGCAACCGGCCCAGATCGCGCAGGATGCGGTCGGTGACCGCACCCACGACGACGACGATCGTGCTGCCCGGAGATCTCAGCGCTGCCATGCCACTACTCTGCACCCACCGGCCTGCCCCGCGTGCGCGACCGTCCCCTGGCGACCCGGCCGACCTCAGGCGGCCGCGACGTCGTCCGGAAAGGCGACGGGGAACGGTTCGGCGAAGTCGGCGGACCGGCCCACCGCCGCCCACCGCTCGTCCTCGGCGAGCAGGCGCCGGTCCTGGGCGATCGACATCTCCGTCGCGGTCACGCCGAGTGGCAGGTGGAACGGCACGTCGCGACGCTTGGCGATCTGCACCAGGATGCGTGCCGCGCGATCCGGGTCGCCCGCCGGCCCGGCGGTGCTCTGGCGCATCCGGGCGTTCATGGCGCCGACGGTCTGTTCGTAGCCCTCGCCGGGCTCGTGCACGGTCATCGACGAACCCGCCCAGTCGGTGGCGAAACCACTCGGCTCCACCACCAGCACGCGGATGCCGAAGGGCGCCGTCTCCGTCTGCAGCACCCGGCTGAATCCGTCGATCGCGAACTTGGCCGCTTGATAGGAGGCGATGCCCGGCGAGCCGCCCACTCGGCCGCCGACCGAGGAGAACTGCATCACGAGGCCGCCGCCCTGCCCACGGAGCAGCGGGATGGCCGCTTTCGAGACGTTGTAGACACCCCAGAAGTTGGTCTCGAACTGCGCGCGGAAGTCCTCGTCGGGCGTGTGCTCGATGGGTGAGACGTTGGCGTAGCCGGCGTTGTTCACGATGACGTCGAGCCGGCCGAAGCGCTCCACACCCCGGGCCAGCGCTGCGCCGGCCTGGTCGGCGTCGGTGACGTCGAGCGCCACCGGAAGGATGCGATCCCCGTGACGCTCCACCAGGTCGGCGAACTGCTCGGGGCGGCGGGCCGTGGCGACCACCCGGTCGCCGGCCTCGAGCGCGGCGACAGCGAGGGAGCGACCGAAGCCGCGGGAGGAACCGGTGATGAACCATATCTGTTCTGACATGGTCCTAGTACAACACTGTTGCGTTATTAATGCAACACGGTTGCACTAGACTGTGAAGATGGCAGAGAACGCTCCCTCGGGTGGCGAGTTCCAGCGCGCCCGCAGCGCCGAGGCGAAACAGCAGCGGGAGTCGGCGATCCTCGACGCCGCCGTGCAACTGGGCACGACTCAGGGCATCCGGTCGGTCACGCTCACCGACATCGCCGACGCGGTCGGGCTGCACAAGTCGGCGCTGTTGCGCTATTTCGAGACCCGGGAACAGATCTTCCTGCGCCTGACGGCGGCCGGCTGGCGGGAATGGGGGCCGGCCGTGCTGACGGCGCTCGAGGGCGCCCGGACACCGGCCGCCGTGGCTCGGGCGTTCGCGGCGACGCTGGCCGAGCGCCCGCTGTTCTGCGATCTGCTCGCGCAGGCGCCGCTCAACCTCGAACGCAACGTCTCGCTCGAGTCGGTTCGCGCTTTCAAGCTGGTGACCCTCGAGCAGGTGCAGGCGATCGTCGGAGCGCTGCGGCACGCTCTCCCCGCACTCAGCGAAGCCCAGGCGATCGACGCCGTCGCGGCTGCCACGGCGCTTTCCGGGGCGTACTGGCAGATGGCGACTCCGGGCGCCGCCATCGAGGAGTTGTACCGGGCCGACCCGCGGCTCGCCCACGCCGTGGTCGACGTCGAGCCGAGGGTCGAGCGCACGCTGACGGCGATGTTCACGGGATGGACGGCAGGTGTGGCCTAAACACCACTACTACAGGCGCTCTGGTGCCGAGAGCGTCTGGCTGGCGAGCATGAGGTGTGAGTTCTGCGAAGTCCGATGCTGCGCGCGTCCTGGGCGCTCGCATCCGGGATGAGCGGCAGCGCTTCGCAGTGAGCCAGATGGAGCTGGCCGAGCTCGCCGGGCTGCACTTCACGAACCTCGGGCGCATCGAGCGAGGCCAGGCGAACGCCACGCTCGACACGTTGCTGCGGATCGCCGCCGCACTGAACCTCGAACTCTCGACGCTCGTGCACGGCCTCACGGCCGACATGCTCGAGGAGCGGCCGCGCCGTCGGGTCACGGTGCGTGACCTGATCCAGGCGCGGCAGGCCGAAGAGGCACAAGTCCGCGACGGCGGCCGGTAAGGCGGCCGGCGAGGCAAACGAAAAGGGCCCGGTCTGCGACCGAGCCCTTTTCTTGTATTGCCTTCTTCTGTTGCGGGGACAGGATTTGAACCTGCGACCTCTGGGTTATGAGCCCAGCGAGCTACCGAACTGCTCCACCCCGCGGCACGAGAATTTACTCTAGCACGGGTTCGGGCGCCGTGTGTTCACATCGCCGGGAACGTCTCACGGATGCGCTCCACATCGGCCGCGGCAATGCCCGCCTGATCGGCGAATCCGCCCCAGTCGGCGATCGCCTCCACGACCTGGTCGATGACCTCGAAGCGGTGCGGCACCTGAAAGCGATCGGCGACCACGAGCAGGTCGTCGCGGGTGATCTCACCGAAGCTGCCGTTCACCGACATCAGGTGCTGGTAGGTCCACTGCCCCGAGGGGTTGAAGGCGTAGGTCACGTCGTAGGCCGGCGCGAGGCGCCACCCGTTCGCCGTGCGCCCGGGAGCTCCGGGCGGGTCGAGCAAGAACGAGAAGTTCTTCGTGTGATCGTCGCAATTGCGGGCGAGCACGTTGAACACCATGCGCCGGAACGCTTCGGTGCGGGCGTCGTCACCGAGGCCGAGACCGGCGATGGCCTGGAAGTACTGCGCGTAGTCGTGGGTCGCCCGCTGCTTGTAGTCGAGTTCGGCCATGGCGCAGAGGGTCTGCAGATGCACTTTGCCGTGCGCACTGTCGAGCCCCTCATGGCCGGCCACCCGGTCGAAGCGCTTGGTCATGAAATGCGCGCGCCCGTTCTCCTCCAGCAACCGTGAAGGCGACATCTCGATGCCCGCGGCGGTCGCCATCAGGTAGTACGCGTACTCGATGCGTCCGTAACCGGCCGAGCTGCCGAGCTCGGTGTCGCGGCCCACCCCGTCGAGCTTGATCATCCATTGCTCGAACCCGTCCTCGGCCGGCAGCTGGCCGGAGCGCACCTCGCCGGTCGCCGGGTTCCACGCGATGATCGCCTTGGCGCGCGCCCCGCCCGCCGAGGTGCCGACCTGGATGAGCGTGGCGAGCGCCGCGGCCGCCTCACGGTCGCCCTCGATGCGGCCCGACAGTGCTCCGCGTGCCCCCACCACCAGTTCGGAGAGCTCGAGCGCCGTCGGTTTGCGACGCTGCGGACCGCGAGTCGGGCGGAACTCGAGCGCCCCCATTCCGCGCCGCCCGAGGTACGCCAGCCGGTCGAGCGCCGTGATCGACCGCCGCTCGACGCCCTGCGAGGCGAGGTAGGCCGTGACGAGGGCGTTGCCGAAGTCGTCGGGCAGGGCATCCGCCACGAACGGGGGCAGGCGGTGATAGGTGGGTTCAGCCAGTCCGGGGTACACCCGCACACGATCGCCGAGCGGGGTGCTCAGCGGGGAGAGTTCGATACCGCTCTCGATCCAGCTCGGGTCGTACTCAAACGCGAAGTACTCGGTCGCGGGGTCGAGCGCGATCGCGCCGACGAGCCGGTCCCACGCCCGCACCTCGATGACCGACACGGGCGTGTACGCCATCAGCGACCCCCCGACGACGCTGTGGCCGCAGCCCCGCTCCGGTCGTCTCCACCGTCAGCCGGCCGCGACCGACGCGGACGGGACGCGCGCTGGGGTGCGCTCTCGCGCCGCTCCTGGGCGAGCATCCGGAGCGGGCTCACCGCGACCAGCGGCTGCAGCGCGTCCAGCCAGTCCGCTCTGCCGAGGGCGCGCACGACGCGCACCAGGGTCGCCACGCTCGATCCGCGCCCGTTCTCAAGGTTCTTGACGGTGCGCAGGCTCACCCCGGCACGCTCGGCGACCGCCGCCTGATCGAGGTTCTTCGACAGCCGGAGAGCACGGATGCGCTCCCCCAGCCGCTCCTCGGCCTCGGTCACAGTGGCTGAATCGCCGACCGCACTCTCTGGTCTACCCATCGTCATAAAGGGCATTATCCTGCACCTTGAGCGAGAAATCCAGTCGTAAGGGCAATAATTTGCCCTTAGTGCGGGATTGATTCAGCCAGCTGCGGCTGACGCTCCGAGCGTCACTTGTTGGCGGCGGCGATCGCCTGTGCGATCGCATCCTTCAGCCGCTTGTCGGCCTCACCGTAAGCTCCCCAGTCGCCCGCCGCCATAGCCGCATCGCGGTCGGTCAGCGCCTGCTGAGCCGCGGCCAGCGCCGACGCCACCGCAGGGTTGCCGGTCGTGTCGGTGCCCCCGGTGCCGGGGTTCGACTGGTCGGTGCTACCGGTGCCGCCCGTGCCACCGGTATCGGAGGTGCCGCCGGTGTCCGACGTGCCACCGCCCGAACCGTCGGTCGGAGTCACGTCGTTGTCACCGGCCTGCGCGCCTGAGTCGCCGCCGAAGAGGGAGTCGAGGGCGCCGTCGAGCGTGCTCTCGAACGCGATCTTGTTACCGAACGAGACGAGCACCTTCTGCAGCAACGGGAAACTGGTCTCACCGCGCGACTGCACGTAGACCGGCTGCACGTACAGCAGACCGCCACCCACGGGCAGGGTGAGCAGGTTGCCGCTGATGACCTGGCTCTCGCCCTGTCGCAGCAGGTTGAGGGCAGAGCTCACCCCCGGGTCGGAGGAGAAGCTGTTCTGCACCTGGCCGGGGCCCGGGATCGTGTCGTCCTTCGGCAGTGTGAGCAGCCTCAGCTTGCCGTAGTCGCCGGACTTCTCCCCCGAGGTGTCGCCCGCGTTCGCGTCGACCGCCAGGTAACCCGTGAGCACGCTCCGCGAGGATTCGCCCTGCTGCGAGAGCGGGATGAAGGTGGAGTAGAGCGAGTAGGACGGGTTGTCCTGCGTCGGCATCTGCAACGTGAGGTAGTAGGGCGGTTGCAGCGTGGGGTTGGTCGAGGGCGAGGTCGGGTCGTTGGGCGTCGTCCACGCGTCTTCCTGGGAGTAGAACGCCCCCGCATCCGTCACGTGGTACTGGCCGAGGATCGAGCGCTGCACCTTGAAGAGGTCGGCCGGGTACCGCACGTGACTCATCAGATCGCCCGACATGTCGCTGATCGGCTTCACGGTGGCCGGGAAGATCTTCTCCCAGGTCTGCAGCACGGGGTCTTTGTCGTCCCAGGCGTACAGCGTGACCTTGCCGTCGTAGGCGTCGACGGTTGCCTTCACCGAGTTGCGGATGTAGTTGATGTCGTCGACCGGGTACGCGGGCGACGGCGTGTACGTGTCGGCGATGGTCTCGCTGAGCGACTGCACCTTCGAGTACGGGTAGTTGGCCGACGTGGTGTACCCGTCGACGATCCACACGATGCGCCCGTCGACCACCGAGGGGTACGGGTCGGAGTCGATGGTGAGGTACGGCGCCACTTTGGAGACGCGCTGCGCCGGGTCGCGGTCGTAGAGGATCTGCGAGTCGTCGTTCACCGCATCGGACAGGAAAATCTGCTCCGACTGGAACTTCAGCGCGTAGACCAACCGCTTGAAGATGTTGTCGAGCTTCGGTCCGCCGTCACCCTGGAAGGTGGTGTAGGTCTGCGAGGCGCCGTCTTCACCCGAGGGGTAGTCGAGCTCGATCTTCGACGAGCCCTCGGGGCCGCCCACGATCGAGTACGGCGGGGAGTTCTCACCGAAGTACACGCGCGGCTCGAAGTCGCCGAGCGAACCCACCGAAGGGATGCCCGACTCGATGAACACCGGCTGCCCGTCGGCCGAGCGCTGGTTGCCGTAGGCCGCGACCACGCCATAGCCGTGCGTGTAGACCACGGTCTGGTTGTACCAGGTGGCCGACGAGCCCAACTGGTCGATGTTGATGTCGCGCACCGTGACGACCGCATCCTGAACCTGGCCGTCGATGTTGTAGCGGTCGACGTCGAGGTGGTCCGGGAACTGGTAATACTGGCGGAACTGCTGCAGTTGCTGGAACGACTTCGTGACGAGCGCCGGGTCGAGGATGCGGATGTTGGCGGTCGTCGCCGCGTCGTTGCGGAGCGCTCCCGCCTCTGCCGTGGTGGTCGCCTCGTAGGGGGTCTCTTCGACGTCGGAGACGTCGTAGGCGTCACGCGTCATGTCGATGTTGCGCTGGATGTAGTCCTGCTCGAGCGTGCGCTCGGAGGGGTCGACCTGGAACCGCTGCACCACCCACGGCGCCAGGGAACCGAGGATGAGCGCACTCACGATGAGGAGGGCCGTGCCGATGATGGGCAGTCGCCAGCGCCCGATGACCGCGGCCACGATGAAGAGCACGGCCACGATGGCCGCGATTCCGGCGAGGATCTGGAGACCCGGGATGGTGGCGTTGACGTCGGAGTAGGAGGCGCCCGTGATGATTCCCGAACTGTTCGCCAGGGTGGCGAACTGGTCGAGCCAGATGCTCACCGCCTGGAGGAGCAGATAGACGGCGGCGGTCACGGCCATCTGGATGCGCGCGATCTTCGAGATGCGCACCTCCCGCTGGCTGAACCGGATGGCACCGTAGAGATAGCTCGTCGCGATGCCGGCGAGGCCCGCCACGATCACGACGGCCGACGCGAAGCCGACGACCCCGCGCCAGAACGGCAGATCGTACAGGTAGAACGAGATGTCGAGGTTGAACTGCGGATCGGTCTGACCGAACGAGGTGCGGTTCAGGTATTGCAGGGTCAGCTGCCAGCGCGAAGCGGTGGCGACACCGGCGAACAGACCGAGCACCGCCGGCACGCCGAAGGAGGCCAGGCGCCGCAGGGGCTCGATGACCTGCTGGTAGCGGTCGAGCTGCGAATTGAGCTTCGCGTAGACCGGCCGCCATCGGAACGCGATCTCGATGGACGCCCAGACCGGCACCGCCATGGCGAGGAAGCCGATGACGAACATGATGGCGCCGGCCGCCCACTGCGTGGTGAGCACGTTCAGGAAGCCGAGCTGGTCGTACCAGAGGATCTCGGTGTAGAGGGTCGAGAAGACGAAGAAGAGTATGGCCAGCACGACCACGATGGCGATCGCGATCGCGAGCGTGACTCTCGATCGTCGTGCGGGCTTCTCTGCTGTTTGGGAAGTCACGTATGCCTCTGTGCTCGTTGACGGTGCCGTGCTCGTTGACGGCGCCGTGCTCGTCTACGGCGCGTGCTCGTTCACGGATCCGTGGTGCGGTGTCCAACAATCCTAGACAACTGAATCGTAGGGTGGCGTCGCTGAGAACACCCTGGCCGGAATCCGTGGGAAGCCTGGAGCGACCGCCCGAATGTGCAGGAGCGGATGCGAGGCGTCAGGTCGCGGGTCGGGCAGCCGCCAGCACGGCGTCACAACTCTGCAACGCTCCGGTGTCACCGCCGTCGGCGATGGTCTTCAGGGCGGTCATCGAGTCCGACAGCGTCGACACCGCGAACACGGTCAGCCCGTCGGGCACGTGACCGACGACTTCGTCGCAGTTCGTCGCCGGCGCGAGGAACCAGGTGGCCCCGGCGTCCCGCGCACCGAAGAGCTTCTGCCGGATGCCGCCGATCGGGCCCACGGTGCCGGCCGCGTCGATCGTGCCGGTGCCGGCGACGTTCTGCCCACCGTTCAGCTCCCCCGGGGTGAGCATGTCGATGATGCCGAGTGCGAACATCATGCCGGCGCTCGGGCCGCCCACGTCGTTCAGCTGGATCTCGACGTCGAAGGGGAAATCGTAGTCGTAGGCGACGCTGATGCCGAGGGCAGGCGCATCCGTCGTCTCCGACACCGTCGGCGTGATGGCCACCGTCTCCTCGGTGCCGTCGGCGTGGCGCACCTGCACCTGCGCCGGAACCGACGTCCCGTTCGCCGCGAGCGCCGCCCGCAAAGCATCGATGTCGGTGGCGGCCTGCGCGTTCACCGAGAGGATGATGTCGCCGGCCACGAGTGAACCGGCCGCGGCCCCGTCGGGGTCGACCGCGCCGACGGCGACGTTGGTGGTGTACTCGATGCCCTGCTCGGCGAGCGCCGCGGCGATGGCCTCCTGCTGGCTGTCGACCATCAGGGCGGCGTTCTGCTGGTCGCGCTGCTCGGTGGTGATGCTGGGCGGGTAGATGGCGTCGATCGGCACGACGGCCCGGCTGGAGTCGAACCAGGAGGTGAGGATCTCCGCCCAGGACGGGCGCGATTCACGGGTGCCGCGCACCGACACGGTGAGCATGTCGAGCGCGCCGGCGGTCGGATAGGTAGTGGCGCCGTCGATCGAGATGAGCGGCACATCCTTGCCGCCCTGCTCCTGGGTGCCGAGGGTGTTGTACACCGGCCCGGGCTGTTCGATGACGTACGGCGCCGGCAGGAAGCTCATCACGAGACCGAGGACGAGGGCCACGACCAGCACGGTCCAGCCGCGGCGGGCACGGCGCGAGGCGCGAGGACGCTCCTCGGTTTCGAACAGACTCACGGAATCCTCTCGCGCGGGCCGGATGGCCCGGGTGTTCGCCACGGGCGCACGGCGGGGCGCTCAAGCTTATGGGAAAACCCAGCCTGGGCGGCGGGCCACGAGTTAGCGTAGAAACACTAACTGACAGCCCGCATGGAGGTTCTTCTGAGCCGCCCGAGCGGCCCGGCCGCCGTTGCTGTCACCGAGGAAGGACAGATCGTGAGCGACGATCCCCGCGACGAACCCGAGGACGAGTTCCGCGACATGCTGCGGCAGTTCCTGTCCGGGAACTCCGACATCGACCCGTCGAAGCTGGCCAGCGCCGCCGGCCTGCCGTCCGACCCGGCTGCCGTCTCGCAGTTGATGTCGCAGCTGCAGAACGCGATGCAGGCCAGCGCCGACGGTGTGAACTGGGACGCCGCGCGCACCCAGGCGCAGGAGATCGCCGGCAAGTCGAGTCTCAGCATCACCGACCAGACCCGGGCGCAGCTCGACCAGGCGCTGCACATCGCCTCGCTCTGGCTCGACGAGGCCACCGCGTTGTCCGACTCGGCGGTCGCGCCGCGCCTGATGACCCGCGCCGAGTGGGCCACCGCGACGGTGCCGGTCTGGACCCAGCTCGCCGAGCCGGTGGCGGTCAGCATCTCGGATGCGCTGACCGAGGTGCTGCGCGACCAGGCGCCCGAAGAGATGGCGGGCATGCTGGCCGGCGCGAGCCAGCTCATGCGCAACCTCGGCGGCACGCTGTTCGCGATGCAGCTCGGCCAGATCGTCGGCCAGCTCTCCCAGGAGGTGGTGTCGGGCGGCGACGTCGGCATTCCGCTCCTCGAAGAGGGTCAGGCGGCGCTCGTGCCGCAGAACGTGGCGGAATTCGGTGACGGTCTGGACATCCCGATCGAGGAGGTGCAGCTGTACCTGGCGATCCGGGAGCTGGCGCACGCCCGCCTGTTCCGGCACGCGCGGTGGCTGCGGCTGCACGTCATCTCGTCCATCACCGAGTTCGCCAAGGGCATCGCGATCGACACGAGCCGCCTCGAGGAGCTCGCGGAGAGCTTCGATCCGTCGAACCCCGAAGAGTTGCGCAACGCGATGGCGAGCGGTGCCCTCATCCCGCCGAAGACCGAACAGCAGCAGCACGCCCTGGCGCGCCTGGAGACCACGCTGGCGCTGATCGAAGGGTGGGTCGACATCGTCACCGCCAACGCGTCGAGTCGGCTGCCGCGCTGGAACGCCATCGCCGAGACGGTCCGCCGCCGGCGTGCCACGGGTGGTCCGGCCGAGTCGGCGTTCGGCGCCCTGATCGGCCTGGAGCTGCGGCCCCGGCGACTGCGCGACGCCGCGGCGATGTGGCAGGCGGTGACGGATGCGGTCGGCCAGGAACAGCGTGATGCCCTCTGGTCGCATCCCGACCTGGTGCCCACGTCGGCCGACCTCGACGACCCCGCCGCGCTCGTGGCACGGCTGCTCGCCGGCGAACCGGAGCCCGACGAGATGGACCAGGCGCTCGAGGATCTCCTCCGCGAGGAGACCACCAAAGATGGGGATGATCAGCCGCCCGCACCGTGAGTTGTGGATAACCCGATCCTGGGGTGACGGGTCCGGCAGGATGCCTGCATGGTTCTCCGACTCGACCCCGATCATCCGATGGTCTGGCGCACCCCGCACCTGCTGCAATTCGGCATCGAGGCGCCGATCAGCACCGTGCCGTCGCATTCGACCGAGCGTGGCGGCCTGGAGCGACCGCGGGAGCTGATGCTCGACGTGCTCGCACGCGGCGTCGGCCGGCCCCTGCTGACCCATCTGGCCGCCGAGAACGGGCTGTCCGGGTCGGCGCTCGACGAATTGCTCGGCGAGCTGTCGGCGGTGCTGATCGACGAGTCCACGCGGGCGGCGCCGCTCGAGGGACTCGTGGTGGCCGTCGATGGCGGTGGTGCCGGTGGCGGTGACGCAGATGGTGCCGGTGACTCACATGCGCGCACCTGCCCGGCTGCAACCGAGCTGGCGGCGCTCGTGTGGCGGATGGGTGGTCGGCTCTGGCCACGCCCCGCACGGGAGTCCGGCAGCACCGCCGCCCCCGATCTGGCGGTGGTCGTGTCGCACTACGTCACCGAGCCCCGTCGAACCGCGATGTGGTTGCGCGACGACGTGCCGCACCTGCTCGTCGAATTCGGCGACCGCTCGATCCGTGTCGGGCCGGTCGTCGGGCCCGCGCTCGCACCGGGCTCACGCCGGGAGCCGGGTCCGTGCGCGCTGTGCATCGAACACGCGCGCACCGACGCCGACCCGGACTGGCCCACCATCGCGGTGCAGGCGCTCCGCCGAACGGCGCCGTCGGCAGACGCGCTGGGCTCGGTCACCGCCGCGGCGCTCGGCGGTCGGGTGCTGGCCGAGTACGTCGCCGGCCAGAACTCGTGGCACGACCATGCATTCCGCGTGCTCCGCCCGGGTCAGCCCGGTCAAGCGGTCGTGCGGGAGCGGATCAGACCGCATCCGAGCTGCGGATGCCACTCTCTGCCAGGAACCGCGACGGCAGACGCTCCCCCGAACGGCGTGATCCGGCCGCCGCCCAGGAGAGCGCGAGGCGTTCCCGGGCGCGGGTGATGCCGACATAGAGCAGGCGGCGCTCTTCGTCGATCGCGTCGAACCCGGTCGCGTAGCTGATCGGCAGGAGGCCTTCTGCCACCCCGACGATGAAGACGACCGGCCACTCCAGGCCCTTCGCCGAGTGCAGGGTCGCGAGCGTGACCGCGCGCAGGGTCGGCTCGTGCTGCGCCGACTGCCGTTCGAGGAGCTCGTCGGTGAACTGCCGGAACGTGGTGCCCGGCGGCATCGCCTCGGCCAGCCCCATGAGCGCGTTCAGCGCTTCCCATCGGTCACGTACCGCGCCGACTCCCTCAGGCGGTTCCTGCGACCAGCCGCGGGAGCGGAGCACGTCACTCACCGATTTGAACAGCGGCTCCTCGGCGATCGACACCGACGCGGCGCGCAGCTCCATCACGGCGCGCTTCACGTCGGGCTGATCGAAGAACCGGGTGGAACCACGGAGTTGGTAGCTGACTCCAGCTGCGGTGAGCGCTTGCTCGAGCACGGCCGACTGGGCGTTGACCCGGTAGAGCAGCGCGATGTCCTGAGGTGCGGTGCCCGCTGCGATGAGGTCGGCGACGGCGGCGGCGATGCCCTCGGCTTCGGCCTGGTCGTCACGGTAGGCAGTCACCACCGGCTCGGCGCGCACGGCCGCCGCGGACGGTGGCCCGGCGGGCACGGCCTCCGCGGACGCCGACTCGGTGGGCTGTGGCTGCATCTGCGGCTGCGGCTGGGGCTGGGGATGGGGATGCGGCTGCGAAGGCTCGGCGGCGTGGAGGGTCAACGCGCCGGGGCGGCCGCGCATCAGCCGATTCGCCAGGGCGACGATCGCGGGCGTGGAGCGGTAGTTCTGCTCCAGGGTCACCACGGTCGCGTTCTCGTGTCGCCGCTCGAAGTCGAGCAGGTACTCGGCGCTCGCACCCGCGAACGAGTAGATGGTCTGGCTCGCGTCTCCCACCACACACAGGTCCCGCCGATCACCCAGCCATTGCTCGAGCAAATGGTGTTGCAGAGGAGAGACGTCTTGGTACTCGTCCACCACGAAGAAGCGATACTGTTCCCGCACCTGGATCGCGACCGACGGCTCGATCTTGATCATCCCCGCAGTGACCAGCAGCACGTCCTCGAAGTCGAGCTGCCGTCGCTCGTCCTTCAGTTGCTCATAGCGTTCGTGCAGGGCGAGCATCTGTTCCACGGGCACCGCCGACGGGAGGGAGCGCACCGTCCGCGCTTTCACCTCGTACTCGGCGATGCTGAGGTTCGAGACCTTGCGCCACTCGATCTCGGCGGCGACATCACGCAGGGTCGCCGTGTCGACCCGCAGTCGCAGCGTCTCGGCGGCGTGTGCGATGGCTTTGGCCTTGTTGTCGATGATCTTCGGGGCGTCGCCGCCGATGACCTGCGGCCAGAAGTAGTTGAGTTGCGCGAGCGCTGCAGCATGGAAGGTGCGTGCCGCGACCCCGCCCGCCCCGAGCGGCCGCAGGCGAGCCCGCAACTCGGCAGCGGCCCGCGCCGTGAAGGTCAGCGCCATCACGCGGTTCGGCGAGTAGACCCCGGTCGCCACGCCATAGGCGATGCGATGCGTGATGGCACGGGTCTTGCCCGTGCCCGCACCGGCGAGAACGCACACCGGGCCGAGCAGAGCGCGGGCGGCGACCCGCTGCTGCGGATCGAGGGCGTTCAGGAGGTCGTCGGCGGAGGGATCTGTCACCGCTGGGCAGACTCCGGGAGAGGGCCGCCGTACCACCGCTCGATGATCGCGCGCGCGATCGAGGCAGGGCCGGGCAGGAGCACATCGGTGGCCGGATCGGCGAGCTGCTCCCGGGTGAACCAGCGCAGGTCGAGGATCTCGTCGCCGTCGGGCCGGAGGGCAGCGGGATGAGCATCCGACACCCGCGCCATGAAGCCCACCATGAGCGAGGCGGGGAACGGCCAGGGCTGCGACCCGACGTACTCCGGGTCGTCGATCACCACACCGGACTCCTCGGCGATCTCACGGATGGCGGCCGCTTCGAGCGACTCACCCGGTTCGACGAATCCGGCGAGCAGCGAGTAGCGGTTGTTCTCCCAGAGCGCGTTGGAACCGAGCAGGATGCGATCGTCGTGATCCACGATCCCCACGATCACCGCGGGATCGGTGCGCGGGAAGAGTTCGATGTCCTCCCGCGGGCAGCGCCGCACCCAGCCGCCGCTCTCCACGAGAGTGGCCTCGCCGCATCGGGGGCAGTGTGTGTGCGTGCTGTGCCAGTTGAACATGGCCAACGCCTCGGTGAACACGCCGGCCCCCACGTCATCGAGATCGGCGGCCACCATGCGGAGGTTCAGCCAGCTGGAGCCGGCGGTCTCGAGCGCGCGCGCATCCGCATCCGTGACGGAGACGGCGAACAGCGGCGCCCCGGCGGGAAGCTCCGGGCTGTCGTCGAGACCGAAGCCGAGGTAGAGCCGCACGGCGCCCGCGGCGAGTTGATCCCGCACCGATTCCGGAAGCGACGCGGGCGACCTCAGATCGAGCGCAGGATGCACGGTCACCTCGGGCCGTGGGCCGAACCCGTCGTACCCGGCGGGGTTCACTCCGGCCGTCGCGAGGGCCTGGCCGCGGTGCAGCACCAACACGCGCGCATCGTCGCCGGCCCAGCGCTCGTCCAGCAGCTCGGCGTTCGCGCGCGTCACGTGATCGCGATCGACCCGGTGGCGGGACAGCGGCAGCAGGGACTGGAAAGCGCGTGACATGGTTGACCAATCGTGCGTGGCGAAAGCCGTGACCGGCGAGGTGCCGCCTACCCTAGAAGGCATGGCGAGATCCCACCTCACTCTAGCCGCGCTCGCGACCTCCGCCGTCGCCGGTGCCGACATCGTCGCGACCCGCCCGGTCTCCAGCCGCACGCACGGTCGTTTCGATTCCGCGGTGGTGACGCTGCGCTCCGGCGAGGAGTACATCGTGCGGGTTCCGGTCGACTCGGATGCCGAGGCGGAGCAGTCACGCGACCTGGTCGCGCTCAATGCGCTCACCCCGGGGGTGCGGTCCCGGCTGCCGTTCCACATCCCCGCCATGGTCGGTCAGGCCCCGATCGGCGAGACGCGTGCGATCGTCTACGACTTCATCCAGGGGATTCCCGGCACGCTCGACGACATCGGCGACGAGCACAGTGCGTCCGATTCGATCGGCCGCGCCATCGCCGCCGTCCACTCCCTGCCCACGTCGGTGGTGTCGGACGCGGGCCTCACCACGAACACCCCCGCGCAGATCGCGACGACCTCCCGCAAGCTGGCCGATCGTGCCGTCGCATCGGGGAAGGTGCCGAGCGAGCTCTCGACCCGCTGGGCGCTCGCCCTCGAAGACAGCGCGCTGTGGCAGTTCCAGCCGACGGTGGTGAACGGCGCCCTCGCACCCGAGTCGTTCCTCCTCGTCGACGACCAGGTCACGGGGATCATCGGCTGGCAGAACCTCCGCGTCGGCGACCCCGCGCTCGACCTGTTCTGGCTGAACTCGGCCTCGAGCGCTGCCAGCGCCGATCGGGTGTACGCCGCCTACGAGCACAGCGTGTCGAAGCCCGCCGATCGTCAGCTGCGCAAGCGAGCGCGGCTGTACGCCGAACTCGAGATCGCCCGCTGGCTGCTCCACGGCGTCGACACCCGCGACGCGTCGATCGTGGCCGATGCGGAGTCGATGCTCGCGAGCCTCAGCAGCACCGTGCAGAACGACCTGCTGAACCCGCTGTCGACCGACACCGGTCAGATCATGGCGGTCGAAGACGTCGAGGCCATGCTCGACCGCACCCCGTTGCCCAGCCGCAGTGCCGGCAGCGAGCACGCGAACCGCATCGCCGAGGACTGACGGAGCTGCGCCCCGGGCGCAGGAGTCAGCGCTCGGGGCTCAGGGCAGCGACGTGCGGATGAGCGTCACCAACTCGTCCTCGGAGTACAACCGTTCCGGCCGCACAACTCGATCCTCGGCCACGAAGTAGAACGCCGCGTCGACCCGCTCAACGTCGATGCCGCGCCAGCGGGCGTAAGCGAGGCGGTACAGCGCGAGCTGCAGCTGCTTCAACTCGAGGTCGGCGGCGTCGACCGGGGCTTTCCCCGTCTTCCAGTCCACCACCTGGAACGAGTCGCCCTCGGCGAAGATCGCGTCGATCTTGCACACCACGACCCGGCCGGCGAGCACCAAGTGGATCTCCACCTCGACCTCCACCGGCTGCCGGCCGGCGAACTCCGACGCCTCGAAGGTGGCGACGAGTTCGTCGAACCGTCGGTCGTCGGCGACTTCGAGCGGCTCCTCCGCGGCCGAGCCGAGAGCGCCGAGACGCAGCTCGTCGGCAACCGTCCCGACGGCGAGCTCGTCGCCGTCCAACTCGTCGTCTTCGTCGTCGTACCGGTCGAGGCTCTCCCCCGCGACGACGTCGAGCGGGAGCAGCGACGAACCGCCCCCGCGCCGCCGGAACCGCTCCTCCACCCAGCTGTGGAACCGCGTGCCCAGCCGGGTCGCCCGGAACGGCCGTTCGGGCATCGGCCGCTGCAGCGCACGAACGACGGCTTGGGGATCGGCGACGTAATCCTTGAAGCGGGAGGCCGGGATGCGAACCGGCACGTCGAGCATCCGTTCGCCTCGCAAGGCGGCGCGCTCAGCCAGGAGCAGCTCGATGTCGTGGTCGTAGGGGGTGGGCGCGCCGGGATCGGCCGCGAGCACCGCCTCGGCCGCCGCCGCGACGCGCGGGCGGCGCGCGCCGAGCGGCTCGCGGGGCCAGCTCGTCCAGCTCTCCGATTCGGCCAGCGGATTCTCGTCGAACGCCGACACCTCCGGAAGGATGCCCTCAGCCACCAGGCCCACCTCGTCGAGTTCGCGCAGGTACCGTCCCGGGCCGCGGACCTTCTTCACCCCGGTCGTCCAGAACGAACCGGAAAGCAGCAGGTCGGATTTGGCGCGGGTGACCGCCACGTAGATGAGTCGGCGCTGCTCGGCGGCGTAGTGGTCGGCGTTGGCCGCCTTGAACCGCTCGAGCGCGGGCTTGAACTCGTTCTGGCCCGCCAGGCCGCGCCAGGCCAGTGCCGGGAGCTCGGCCGAGTCGCCGCGGAACTCGAACGGCAGCTCACCGAAGCCCAACCACCCGAGGGTCGACAGCGGCGCACCGGGAAGTTCGCTCTCGACCATCCGCGGGATGGCCACCACGTCCCATTCCAGACCCTTGGCGCCATGGATGGTGAGAATCTGCACCGTTCCCGGCTCGGGCTCCTCGGTGCGCGGTTCGAGACGGTCGCGCTTCTCGGCCTCCTCGAGCCAGGCGAGGAACTCGCCGAGCCCGGCCGACGGGTCGAGCGCCAGGAACGAATCGAGCTGTTCGGCGAACGCGTCCAGGCTCGCGCGGCCCGCCGTGGCGTGCGGGCTCGCCAGCACTTCGATGTCGAGCAGGAGTTCCTGCTGCACCAGGTCGACGTAATCGACGAGCCCGAGCCCGGCGCGCGTGCGCAGATAGGCGAACTGCTCGGCAGCGCGGCGCAGCCGCTGCAGACCGGTCTCGCTGAACCCCGTGATCGCGGCGTGGACCGGTGATGCGGTCGCGAGGAAGTCGAGGGCGTCGACGATGGATCTGTCCTCGTCGGCGACGACGGAGCCGCGGATGTGCCCCGCCACCTCGGGCTCGAGCTTCTGGAAGCGGTGGTCGCGCTGCGCGATCCATGACGCCAGGGTGCGCAGCGCCAGCAGATCCTTCGTGCCGATCCGCCAGCGCGCGCCGGCCAGCACCCGCACCAGATCGGCGCCCGCGGTGGGGTGATAGAGCACCCGGAGTGTCGACACGAGGTCGGCCACTGCCGGCTGCCCGAGCAGGCCACCGATGCCGAGGACGTGGTAAGGGATGCCCCGCTCGTCGAGGACCGCCGTGAACGGCTCGATCTTCTTCACCGACCGGCAGAGCAGAGCGGCCGACCGTTTGCGCCCCTCGTCGTCGAGCACCGCGAGTTGACGCTCCAGCCAGCCGGCCACCTCTTTCGCTTCGTCGCGCACCGTCTCGGTGAATGCGACGTCGAGCGACCCGAGGCCGACGCCCGGGCGAGCCACCAGTTGCTCCACCGGCACCCCGGCGGTGGCCGAGAGCGGCCCCACCAGAGTGTTGGCCGCATCGAGCACGAGGCGGGGATTGCGCCAACTGGTCGACAGTGCGAATGGTTGCTCGCTGCCGCCGAAGTCGGCGTCGAATCGGGCCAGATTGGCAGCGCTCGCGCCTCGCCAGCCGTAGATCGACTGGTGCGGGTCACCGACCGCCATGACCGGATGCCCCCGGAACAACGCCGAGAGCAGTCGGGTCTGCACGACACTCGTGTCCTGGTACTCGTCGAGCAACACCACCCGGTACCGGTCGCGGTAGTCGGCGCCGACCCGAGGCGTCCCCTCGACGATCGCGAGTGCGAGCGCGATCTGATCGGAGTACTCCACGTAGCCGCGCCGCAGCTTCTCGGCGGCATAGGCATCCGCCAATTCGACCAGCAGCGGCAGCGTGGCGATGTTCTCCACCGCCCGTGCGAGTTCGGCCGGCACACCACGCAGGCGCGCCGAGCCGAGCGGCAGCTCGGTGAGGCGGGTGAACTGCTCGGCGTACCGGCTGACCTCAGCCGACTCGACGACGTTCTCCGCGATGGCGCGGCTGAGCGCGAGCACGGCGGAGGTGACCACATCGACCGACTTCTCGACCTGCAGGAGGCGGGGATCGGCGCTGGAGACCACGACCTTCCGCGCCAGCTGCCACGCCGAGGCCTCGCTCAGCACCGCGGCCTCCCCCTCGCGGCCGATGAGGACGGCGTTCTCGCGGAAGATGCTGTTCGCGAACGCGTTGTAGGTGGCGATCGACGGGGCGTCGAACGGGTCGAACGCCACCGCCCCGAGCCCGGACTGCGCCAGTTCGCCGAGCCGGCGACGGATGCGCTCCGCCAGCTCCCCGGCCGCCTTGCGGGTGAAGGTGAGGCCGAGCACCTCCGGCACGCGCACGAGCCCGTTGGCGATGAGCCACACCACCCGGTTGGCCATCGTCTCGGTCTTGCCGCTCCCGGCGCCGGCCACGACGATGCGCGGCTCGAGCGGCGCTTCGATCACCGCCCGCTGCTGCGCGGTGGGCTGCGGAAGGCCGAGGCGGTCGGCGATCTCGGCAGCCGACAGGAGACCGTCGGGGCGCGGGGCTCGGCCGGCCGTCCCGTCGGGGGCCTCGGCCCCGGCCCCGGCCCCCGCACCCGTCGCGGCATCGCCGCGCCGGGGCACGGCGAAGGCGTCGGGATCGTCGAGCGCCTCGAGGTCGAACAGCGCGTCGGTCATTCGGAGACCGCCTTGATGAGCTGGATGCGGTAGTCGTAGGCGTTCTGCCGATCCCGCTCCTCAGGTTCGGCGACCCCGCGGAAGGTCGCGCCGGCCATTCCGTCGGCCACCTCCTCGATGCGCCGGGCGATGTCGGCGAGCGACTCGTCGTCGAGCGGCTCCTGCGCGCGCAGCGTGAAACGCAAGCCCTTCTCCCCCTTGGCGACGTAGAGCAGCGCCGCACCACCCGCATCCGTCGCCGGCCCCGGCGCGCCGCCGCCACTGGCGCGCGTCTCGGGGTCGGGCGCCGCGTCGACGCCTTCGACGGACCCGCTGCGAAGCGCCAACTGATAGCTGGCCAGCTGGGCGTGCCGGGGCAGATCACGCATCGACGCCGGGTACTTGCCGGTTTTCAGGTCGATCACGAGCACTCGGCCGTCGGAACGCCGTTCGACCCGGTCGATCGAGCCGTTCACCTGTGCCCGGCCCTGGCGGAAGGCGAACGGTGCCTCGGCACCCACGAGCTCGTGGTCGGCGGCCGAGAAGTGGCGGAGGTACTCCGACAGACCGTCGAGCTTGGTGCGGAGCGCCCGCTTCTCACGCTCCTCGATCCAGGGGGCCTCGAAACGCAATTCGCGCCAGCGCTCCTCCGCTGCCCGCCACAACTCCTCGGTGTCGAGCGACGACTGCGGATCGGCCGCCGCCTGCTCCATCACCGCGTGCACGATCGTGCCGATGCCGGCGGCCAAGCCCTTCGACCCACCCGCGACATGATCGATGAACCAGACCAGGGGCGACTCCTCGAACGCCTCGATGCGCGAGGGTGACACGCGAACCACCGCCTCCTCGTCGGCGGGGTCGACGAGCGGCTCGTCTGTTGACGCGGGCAGCAGGCCGTACCAGTCAGCCGGATGCGCTCCCGGCACGTTCTCGGCTGCCAACCGCGCCAGCGCTGCGGCCGCCCGGGGATCCCCTTCTTCGGCGACCCGGCGGCGCAGGTGGCCGGTGAGGCCGCGCAGTGAGAGCGGATGCCGTGCGGGACGCACCGGATCGGCGTCGGGCGCCAGCCCGAAGAACGGGGACGGCTGCTCGTCGTCGTTGGCGACGCAACTGAGCACGGTGAGCTCGCGCGACCGCGACACCGCCAGCGCGAACATGCGCAGCTCATCGGAGAGCACCTCGGCACGCGGGTCGTCCGCCGGCAGCCCTGCGGCCCGATCGGCGTCGGCGAGCGCGCTCAACCGCTGGGCGTGCAGCAACGAGCCGCGCTGCCGCAGGTTCGGCCAGACCGACTCCTGCAGTCCTGCGACGACCACCACCGCGACATCGAGGCCCACGGCGCCCGTCGGCGTGGTGACGAGCACCGATCCGCCGCGCGAGCGCGGCGACAGAGTGTCTTCGGGCACTTCCGCGGTGAGGAACTCGGTGATGAACAGCTCCGCCGGGCGTTCGGGCTCCCGTTCCACGGACCGTTTCGCGGCGGTGAACAGGGCGACCGCGCCGTCGAGGTTGCGGTTCGCCTCGTCGGCGACGATGCCGGTGCCGGCAGCGAGATCGCCCCAGCGTTTGGCCAGTCCCGTGCGCTGCCAGAGCTCCCAGAGCAGCTCTTCGATGCTCGCGCCGCGGGCATGGCTGCGCGCCAGCGCCTGTAAGGTCGTGCCCAGTGCGGCCACGCGGCGAGCCGGAGCCGAGTCGATCGTGACGAGCACCCCGGGCGTCAGCACGGCCTCGCGCAGCAACTCGTCGGAGTGTCGTGAGCCACCCGCTGCCAGCTCCTCGTGCCGGAGGGCCAAGCGGAGCCGACGCAACCCCACCGCGTCGACACCGCAGAGCGGCCCGAGAATGACCGAGCTCACCGCCTCGGGCGTGAGCTCGGCTGCTCCGATGGCGAGCGCCACGCCCTCCACGAGGTGCCGGGCCGCATAGTCGTCGCGCAACGCCTGCACGGCCGAGAGCGTGCGCGTCGGCACCTCGGCCAGAGCCAGCCCGCGGGCGAGGGCCGGCACGAGCGCGCCGGAACGCACCACGACGGCCATGCTCGACCAATCGGTGCCGTGCAGGAGGAAGCGCTCGCGCAGGATGCGCGCGATGGTGCCCACTTCGGCGGCCCGCGAGTCGGCCTGCACCGTCAGCACCTGGCCGCGGGGGCCACCGGCCGCCGCCCCGTTCGCTCCCACCGCGTCCGGCGCATCCGGCGCCGGCTCCACCGTGCGGCGCTGCGAACCGGCTGCCGCCGTGCCGATGCGCTCGGTGACCCGCCGGGTCAGGGCACGGAGCGCGCCGTCCTGACGGTAGGAGGTGTGCAGCACGACCGGTGGTGCGGTCGGCACCCCCAGCGCACGGGAGAGCTGCCCGAGCGCCCGCACGTCCGACCCGCGGAAGCCGGCCGTCCCGGCATCCGGATCGCCGAAGGCCACCACCACGGCCCCCTGCCGCGCCAGCTCACGCACGAGGTTGACGGCGCCGACGGCGAAGTCCTGGAAGTCGTCGGCCACCACCAGCCGCACACCCGACAGGGCGCCCGACTCGCGCACGATGCGTCGCCCTTCTGCCAGGAGCTCAGCCGAGTCGAGTCTCGCCGTCTCGTACCCCTCCATCGTGGCCTGGTAGTCGCGGAGGAACGCGGCCGCCGCCACCCACTCCGGAACTCCGTGCCGCCGGCCGAGCACCTCGAGCGTCGCGGGCGACACGCCGTTCTCGGTGGCGCGCATCATGAGCTCACGCAGCTCGGTGCGGAACGCCCGCAGGCGTCGCACCTCGGGTGGGAGCTCGTCGGGCCAGACCACCCTCGCCACGCCCTCCTCGGCGTCGGCGAACCCGCCGTCGATCAGATCGGCGAGGATGCGATCCTGCTCGGCACCGGTGAGCAGCGCCACCGGGCGCGCCGCTCCCGGGCGGGCGGCCGCGCTCCGGCGCACCAGCTCGAACGCGGCCGACGTCGGGGTCCGCGCCAGCGGACCATTGCTCGGCACGCCGAGCCGCAGCGCCACCCGGTCGCGCAGACGGGTGGCGCTCTGCCGGGTCGGCGCGAGCACGAGAACGGCCTCGGGCGCGAGCCCGAGCCGCTCCACCCGGTCGGCGACCAGTTCGAGCAACGTCACCGTCTTTCCCGTGCCCGGCGCCCCGAGCACGGCGAAGGATGCGTCGACCGGCCGCTCGAGCACGTGGCGCTGGGCCGCATCCAGCACCACCGCCTCCCGCGCCCCCGCGTGCAGCACCGTACCGGCGGCCCCGGAGTGGGGCGCGCGGTGGGGCGCGGACTCGGTTCGCTCGGACGCAGGCTCGTTCACGGCCACCACGCTAGCCGCCCCCACCGACATCGCCGGCGAGCGGCGACGCGTGCCCGCATCCTGTTCGCTGAGGGCTGTTCATCCGACCCTCCGGATGGCCCGGCGACCCGATGAGCGTGCCGTAATCTGGGCTGGTGGTCGTCGTCCGACCACGTGATGGGAAAGGCACACCAGATGGACATCCGAATCGGTATCGCGAACTCACCCCGTGAACTCAGCTTCGAGTCGAGCCAGACTCCCGCCGAGATCGAGCAGGTCGTCGCAGCCGCACTGACCGACGGCGGAACGCACGTCTCCCTGAGCGACAACAAGGGCAAGCTGTACGTCGTCCCCGTCGCCTCCCTCTCCTACGTCGAGATCGGCAGCGAAGAGTCGCGCCGCGTCGGCTTCGTCGGCTGACCTCTCGCCATGGAACTGCTGTTCATCACCCTCGGCGGTGTGATCCTCGGCCTCGGTGCCCGCTACCTGCTGCCCAACCGCGACCGGCACGGCGTGGTGCTCATCCCCGCCATCGGTGCCGCGGTCGCCGCGGTGGTCTGGGTGGGACTCACCTGGCTCGGCTGGGCCTGGGACGGCGGATGGATCTGGGTGGTGAGCCTCGTCGTCACCGCGGCCGTCGTCGTGGTCGCCGATCTCGCCATCGGGCGTGCGCGCAAGCAGCACGACCAGCGGCGGCTCGAGGCCCTGCTGTCCCGCCACATCCCGGTGGCGGGCTAGCCCGGTGGCGGGCTAGGTGTACTGCCCAGGGGCGTTGGTTGATGTGTGATGTCTTGAGTTGACGAAGACCTCCGGTGGAGGGTTGGAGCTGTCT
>NZ_JBYSYO010000019.1:0-16927 GCF_058783455.1 Herbiconiux sp. FW305-C-125
CCATTTCGCAGCAGCCGCCTGATCGGCGCAGAGCGACAGCCTACCTCTGACTGCCGCCAATCTTTGCAACAGAGCCCATCGTCTCGCGGTCGTTCTCTGAGAAAGTGACGACGGTATCGGGTATCCGGCAAGCACTGTCGGTCTACGCGCAGCAGGCGGCGACGCGCCTGGTGCGGCATTCACAGGTTGCACGCTCGCTCACGGCGTTTGCCGGCACGAGCCATTGGCACGAGCAGAAGCATTATCCGAGTGCGCGCGTGCGGCTCCCGTTCCCGACTGCCGATCCCGTCGAGCTCACGCGCGCAGCTCACCAGCTCCTCCCCCAGATTCAGGACGGTACACGCTACGCCCGGGCCGGCCTGATGCTCACCGATCTACTGCCGGCTGACACGCACCTATCGCTCGAGCTTTTCCGGGCGTCGCATGAGGACGCGAGTATCGCAACGCTCATTGACGCGGTGCAGAAGAAGACGGGCGGCCGCGAAGTGATCGGGCTTGGTTACGGCGGGCTTAAGCCGGGTCCATCTTGGACGATGAAACGGGACATGCTCACCCCGCGAGCGACGACACACTGGGGTGAGCTTGCGACCGTCCGGGCTTAGTCGGTTGTGCGACTGGAATCGTTCAGGTCGTCTGCAATCCGCTTGAACTGCCGTTCTGCTCGCGCTCGTTGGGCTCGCTCCGCGGCGGCCGCGGCGTTCCGTTCGATGATTTCGTCGAACACCTCGACGAGACGCTGCCTCTCGGTGAGGTCTTTGGGTTTGAACAGTCGAGAAATGAGGGGCGTTGCTCCGTACCAGAGGGCGAAACCTACGCCCACGCCAATCAGAGCTGCTATTCGAGTATCGACGATGCGCGATAGCGCCCATGTCAATGTGAGCACTAGTACTGCGCTCCACCCAACCACGTGCATCGCATACATCGTCTTTTCCTGCGGCTCCATCGGCCACGGGAATCCGCCTAACCCAACCTTGCCTGTCACGGGCAGCCGCCCTTCCTGATCGAAGAACTCTGCGGCATTTCGCCCGTAAAATTCGTCGATTAGCTGCACCAGCTCTTCGTGCTCGACCGGCTGAGGGTCACGCCGGTATCGTGCAACGCGCTGCGTGATACGAGTCTTTGCATCGTTCGTAGATTGCATCCGCTCAGGCCTCCTCGGTTTCCTTGACCTCGTCAAACCAACGCACGCCGCTGTTGATCGAGTGCGCCGAGCCGATCGCCCCGTATGCTTCCCCGAGCGCGATTGCAGCACTGTGCAGGAACGGCACGACGTTTTCGGGGGCATACTTTTCCCCGTCGAGGCCGTTGTAGTGTGTGCCGTCGACGACGCCCTGGTACCACTGTGCGAGCTGCTGGGAGACCTGCCGCAAGTGATCCACGGTGAGCCACAGCTCGGCGAGTAGGTTGTATGACTCGCTCGGGTTGGGAATTGTGCGCGTCGAGTGCGCGAGCGTGCGTGTCAGCGATTCGACTTCGCGTGCGATTTCGAGCTGTCGCGTTTCTTCGTTGATAGCCATTGGTCTGTCAATCCTTCGTTGTGGGGTCGACGCCGAGTTCATCCGCGTCTGCAGTCGGGCGTCCGAGCGCAGCACTAGTGACGTCTTCGATGTTTGTCGCGCCGGTCGCATCCATAAGTGCGCGTCGGGCCTCGGCAGCGGCAGCGGCACCCTGCAAGCTGACGCCGCCTGGCTTCACGGTCAGTTCCCCGCGCTCCGCACGCTCGGCCAGATCCTCATATCTCGTGCCCTTAGCCTCGGTGTACGGGGCGTAAAGGATCGCGAACTGCTGAGGGTCGTCGACGAGCAACGCAGTGATGCGCTGCACGGTCTCCCTGTCGATCGGGAAGCCATCGTTGAGCACGTACCAGCACGCGCCGATCGCTTGTTCTCGTTGCTGCTGCGTGAGTGGTTCGAACAGCTCGGGCCAGCGTGCCTCGAAGTCGGTATCGGTGTTCATCACGTCATCCTTACTTTGTTGAGTGGTGGTTTCGGGGGCGTCGTAGGCTTCTGACCACCCCAGGGGTGCCGGGTATGGCTGTCATGTGGGTGCCGTTCCGACGGCTGGAAAGGATTGGCCGTCCGGTGTCCCGCAACGACTCGACCGCTGATTGAGAGATGCGATCTGATCGCTGTGTAAGGACGAGACGGCGTGGTCGTTCGCTGGGGTGGAAGCACCGGAGAGAACGGAGACGCGGATGCCGCGATTTTGGGCCGGAGTGGATGCCGGCAAAACCCATCATCATTGCGTGGTGATCGACGAGGACGGCGCCCGGCTGCTGTCTCGGAAGGTCGCCAACACCGAGGACGAGATCCTCGCGCTGTTGGCGGACGTGACCGGACTGGCCGACGCCGGCGAGCTGGTCTGGGCGACGGATCTGAATCAGGGCGGGGCCGCGCTGCTGATCGCGGTGCTCGCCGCGAACGGGCAGCCCCTGCTCTACATCCCCGGCCGCACGGTCCATCACGCCGCGGCCGCCTACCGCGGCGACGGGAAGACCGACGCGAAAGACGCCGCGATCATCGCCGACCAAGCCCGGATGCGTCGGGATCTGACCCCGGTCCGCGCGACGGACGACATCGCGGTCGAGCTGCGGATGCTCGCCGCGCACCGCGCCGATCTCGTCGCTGACCGCACCCGCGCGATCAACCGTCTCCGCGCCACGCTGCTGGAATACTTCCCCGCCCTGGAAGCCGCGTTCGACTACGCCCGCCGCAAGGGTGCGCTGGCCCTGCTCGCCGAGTACCAGACACCCCAACAGCTTCGCCACGCCGGAGTGGCCCGCGTCACCGCGAAGCTCCGCAAGACAGGCACCCGGCAACCCGAGCAGATCGCTCAGATCGCCGTCGACGCCGCCCACACCCAGCACACCATCGTCGCCGGGCAAGACGCCGCCGCGATGATCGTGAAGCGACTTGCCGGTGAGGCGCTGCGGCTGCGGGAGGAGGTCGAAGAGGTCGAGTCTCAGCTCGAGACCCGATTTCGCCGCCACCGGCACGCCGAATCTCTCCTGAGCCTGCCCGGATTCGGGCCCCTGCTCGCGGCCGAGTTCATCGCATTCACCGGTGGCACCCTCACCGACTTCGAATCCGCGGACCGCCTTGCCAGCATCGCCGGCGTCGCTCCCGTGCCCCGAGACTCCGGACGCATCAAAGGGAACCTGCACCGACCCAAGCGATACAGCCGCCGCTTGCTCCGAACCTGCTACCTCTCCGCCGAGGTTGCCGCCCGCTCCCACCCCGAATCCCGCGCCTACTACGACCGGAAACGCCACGAGGGCAAGACCCACAAACAAGCCGTCCTCGCCCTCGCGAGGCGACGCATCAACGTGATCTGGGCACTCCTGCGCGACGGCACAACCTTCCATCAGGAATCACCACCCACCACGCCCATCGCCGCTTGACAAGCCAATTGAGATTCCTTTCGCGGACCTCGGACAGTGGGCCGTTATTCGAGGGGGCGGCCTCGGGAGATGGAGCCGGGGTGCACGGGCTCGAACGGTGCTCCCCCGTTGAACTCGCGCTCTAGCTGTTCCACGTGTTGCATGATGATCTGATTCTGCATGTCGGTAAGGGTCTGCCACCCGTACGTGTCGCGGCCGGCGTAGTACGCGGCGCGGATGCGGCCCTGCTGGTCTTCATCCGCGTAGTAGTTCATCTTGCGGCTTCCCTTTGAGCCCTGCGCCTTCGGCCGCGTGCGGGGCGCTGCGGGCGCAGCGGGTGCCTGGACTGCAGGAGCCTCGGCCGCTGGCTCTGGGGTCGGCGGTGCGGTTACAGGCGTGAGCCCTGCCAGGCTCGATGTGCGCCTCTTGCGTTCAGTGCTCATCGTTCGTTCCTTCCGGTCAGCTCGGCCAGGTAGCCGGCGTAGATCTTCGCGAGTTCGCGTGCGTCGGCGTCGCCTTCGTCGAGTCCGCGTGATTCTTCGGTGGCGTCGGCGATAGCCTGGCGTTTGGGAATCGGGGGCGCGAGCAGCGGCAGGTTTCGGGCTTCCGCTGCGGCCGTGATTTCCTCGGCCCAGTGGCCGCCGCCGATGGTGCGTGCCTCGTGCTGGTTGAGCACGATTCCTGCGACGCGCAAGCGGGGGTTGTAGCTCTGGGTGACCGCGGTGACGGTATCGAGCAGCTTTGCGAGGCCGTTTGCTGACCAGAGCTTGGTCTGCGTGACCACGAGAGCGCCGTCAGCGGCCGTGAGAGCGTTGATGACGAGCTGATCGAGGTTCGGGCCACAGTCGATCAAGATCAGGTCGTAGCGGCTACGCACGGGCTCTAGCACCTTACGCATGCGGGCCTCGCGGCCGGCGCCGGCGACCACGAGCTGGTCGCGGACGACGCCGAGCGTTTCGCCGGTGGTGGGCACAACGTCCACGCCTTCCCAGATTGCCGGCACGATGACCTCTTCGAGGGTTTCGCTGGCGTATTCGCTGAGCACGTCAGCGAGGCCAGGTTCTTCCTCCCCCACTCCCTCGGTGAGTACCTGTGTGATGTTGCCCTGCGGGTCAGCGTCGACGACGAGCACGCGCAGGCCGGCGATCACAGCGGCGCGGGTGAGGTGGTACAGCGTGGTCGATTTGCCTACGCCGCCTTTCTGGTTGCAGGCGGTCAGGATGACGGCCTCACGGGTTGCGCTCATGGGTTCCAACTCTCTATCTCTAATGCCTCTATTGTACCTAATAGGTCTAATGCCTCTATTAGCCCTATTTTTGGGAGGGCCGCTGATTGCGACCCTCCCTGCGGGGCGGCGGTCAGTCGCCCTGGCGGATCTTCGAAACGGTGACGCGCTGGTTTCGGAGGCTGACGCCTACCTCATCTGCGCGTACCTCGTGCTGCACGCGCTCCTCCCCGCTCTCGGGGCGGTATGCGGTGACGCGGTAATCGCCGGAGAAGGTGACGCGGATGTTGCCGGAGATCTCGGCGGCTTCGACGAGCTGTTCTGCCTGCTGCCCGCTGACGTTCACGGAGTAGAAGATCGTGGGGCCGTCGTACCACTCGCCGGTGTCCTTATCCCTGAGTCGATCAGAGACGGCGACTCGGGCGTAGGTGTAGGGCACGTCCTTGTCGTTGCGGCGAAGGGTCGGGGTCTCGACGAGGTTTCCGGTGCGGGTGATGTAGCTCATGATTGTTCCTCTCGTGATGGGTTGATGTTCGGGTTAGTTCTATTATACCTAATGCCTCTATTAGGGACAATAGAGGCATTAGTGTTTCAGGATTCGTTCGGGAGCATGATGGTGATGACGGGTTCTGCGGTGTCGCCGGGGCCGATGTGCAGGGCAAGCTCGATCGGCTCGGGCTGGTTCCACTCGTGGCCGCGATTCTCGTTAGGTACGCGCAGCACACGGAAGGTGACGCGGTTTCTACCGGCCGTTCTCGATGCGGCATGGCCGGCGAGGTAGAGAACATCCCAGAGTCGGCCGTCTTCGTCTTGCGGTTCGGGCCTGTCGTCATCCCAGGCGACTGCCTCGGCCCATGCGCTGCGGGTCAGGGCGACGGGTACGCGGAATCGTGCATCTTGGGCCATAGTCGTGACGTCGACGAGTTCGCCGTCATCGATCGCCTGAGCGCGCGTGTAGCTGTGGATCGTGGGACCGAAAGTTGAAGTGGTCATAATGTCTCCATTGTCTCTATTGGGGATAATGCCTCTATTAGGGGCTGGGTTTACTCGGCGAGGCGGGCGGCGAGCTGGTCGATAAGGTCGATTCGGAATCCGCCCCAGTGCTCCTGGTCGTCGACGACAACAACGGGGGCGCTGAGGTAGCCGAGCTGCTTCACGTATTCCAGGGCGGTGTCGTTCTCGCTGAGGTCGATGACGTCGTACGGGATGCCCTTTGCGTCGAGTGCGCGATACGTCGCGGTGCACTGCACGCATCCGGGCTTGGTGTAGACCGTCAGGCTCTCGGTGTTCATGGTGCTCATTCTCTCTTCACCCCTCATATCAGTGCTGGTTCGCGCCCGCCGGGGTCATGATCACGTTGTCCCAGGTGACATTCCCGGAGTCGACCATCGCCTTGAGCTTGGCCAGGTCGACCGGTGAGTCGCTGACCACCTGAGTGCCGGTGTCTTCGGTGAAGGGCTCACCGAACGCTTCGAGTTGGTATTCCTGCGTTTCGTTGCCGTAGCCGACGAAGGTGATCTTGCTGCCGGAGTCGTCTGAGCTGCCCGAGCTGCAGCCGGTCGCCGCGAGGACGAGCACCGCGACCCCGGTGAGGGCGAGCAACGTCTTCGGGGCTCGCTTCTTCCATGTGTTCATGCGTGTTCCTTATTCAGTGGTGGAGCCTCCCTGTCCGGGAGGACATCGGGTCGTGCCGGCTGTCTTCCCCGCAGGGCAGCCACCTGGCTTATCTGCCGTGTACGGTGTCGAGGGCGTCGCGGATGCCGCGCACGATGGTGCGGATCTCCTCGGCCGTGACGATGAAGGGCGGGGAGATCTGGAGGATGTTGTTCGGGAGGTTCCGCAGGTGCACGCCGCGACCTTCGAGGACGGCGACAACGTCGAGCCCGGAGACGCCGTCGGCGAGGTCGACGCCGCCCATGAGTCCGATGTGCCGTACGTCTTTCACGCCGGGGTGGTGGCGGAGCTGTTCGAGTTCCTCGACGAGGACCGGTTCGAGCTCGCGGACGCGGCCGAGGAGGTTCTCGCGCTCGATGATCTCGAGGTTCTTGAGTGCGACAGCCGCGACGGTCGCGTGGCCGGAGTAGGTGAGGCCCTGGTGGAAGATGGGCGCGTCGTTTCCTGCGTAGAACTGGCTGGATACGCTGGGGGCGACGATGACGCCGCCCAGGGGCAGGTAGCCGGAGGTGATGCCTTTCGCGAAAGTGATCATGTCGGGTTCGAGATTGAAGCGCTCGGACGCCGTCCAGGTGCCTAGACGACCGAAGGCGGTGACGACTTCGTCGGCAATGACGAGGAAACCGAACTCTTTCGCGAGTTCCTTGATCCGCTCGAAGTAGCCGGCCGGGGGCGGAACGAGACCGCCGACGCCCATGACGGGTTCGGCGATGAACGCGGCGATCTTCTCTCCGCCGTGTTCGCGGATGGTGCGCTCGGCGGCGTCGATGTCCCACTGATCGACGAGCAGTGTCTCCGGGATGAGGGTGCCGGGGCCGAAGCCGTCGCTGTTGAAGGAGAGGCCTGCGACGCTGGTACCGTAGGCGTGGAGACCGTGATAGCCGTCCTGACGGGATACGACGGTGAGCTTCTCCGGCTGTCCCTGGAGCTGCTGGTGACGGCGTGCGAGTTTGAGTGCCAAGTCGACGGAATCGGATCCGCCGCTGGTGAAGATGACCTTGGCGTCGTCGAACGGGGCGAGCGTCGCGATCTTGTTCGCAAGTTCGAGTGCCGGCTCGTTCACGTACCGGCCGAAGATGTGCCAGGTCTCGAGGGTGCGTATCTGCTCGGCGGCGGCCTGTGCGATCTCGTCCCGGCCGTGGCCGATGTTGGCGTACCAGAGGCCGCCGGCGGCGTCGAGGAGACGGTCCCCGTCCGCAGTGGTGATGTAGGCGCCGTCGCCTTTGACGATGACGGTCTGCGGGTTCGAGAGCACGGTCGGCATGTGCGCCTGGGCGCTCCACAGGGCGTTGGTCTGGGGCATCTGCATCCTCCTGGGATCGTGTGTGTGGTTCGGGCCAGCCGTTGGGGTGCGGCGCGTGACCCAAGCGTTCAGCTGTAGTCGAAGAAGCCTGTGCCGCTCTTGCGCCCGAGCTCTCCGGCAGCGACCTTGTCGCGCAGGATCTGCGGGGGTGCGAAGCGCTCGCCAAGCGTGGAGGCGAGGTACTCCGCGATGCCGAGCCGCACGTCCAGACCGACGAGGTCGGTGGTTTTGAGCGGGCCGGTGGCGTGCCGGTACCCGAGCACCATCGCCGCATCGATGTCCTCGGCCGAAGCGACGCCCTCTTCGAGCATCCGCATCGCTTCGAGTGCGAGGGCGACGCCGAGCCGGGAGCTCGCGAAGCCGGGTGCGTCATGCACGACGACGGGGGTCTTCCGCAGCCCCTCGGTCCACTCTCGCGCTGCGGCGACGAGGCCGACGCCGGTCTGCTCGCCGACGACGACCTCGATCAGGGTGGAGGCGGGAACCGGGTTGAAGAAGTGCAGCCCGAGGAAGCGGGACGGGTGGGAGAGTTCTGCGGCGAGCTTCGTGACCGACAGCGACGACGTGTTCGTCGCGATCGCGGTGGTCTCGGTGACGCGCCCCTCGATCGCGCGGAGGGTGTTCACTTTGAGCTCGAAGTCCTCTGGGACCGCCTCGATCACGAGGTTTGCTTCTCTCAGGAGCTCGTAGTCCTCGGACACGGCGAGGCGCCCTAGGAGCACGTCGAGGGCGGGGGCCGCGGGATCCTTCGCGACCGCTTTCTGCGCGATGTCATCGAGCCGCGCCCGGGCGGCGTCCACCGACGCGGCATCGCGTTCGAGCACGGTGACCTGCGATCCGCCGATGGCGAGGCTGAGCGCGATGCCCGCCCCCATCCGTCCGCCTCCGACGACGGCGATGTGATTCGGCAATGCCATGGGTTCAGCGTCCTTTCCGCGCGTTGCGCTTCAGCAGAAAATCATCCATGCGCCGGGTCTTCTCCGGGGATTCGAAGAGCAACGCTTGCGCAAGGTTGTCGATGACCGGGTGCGCCGCCCGCGGCGCGTGGATCACCTGCTTGGTCACCTGGATCGCCAACGGGTCGAAACCGCCGATACGGTCCGCGAGCGCGTTCGCCCGGTCCAGGAGCTCGTCCGGCTCGCAGACTTCGCCGACCAGCCGAATCGATAGCGCCTCGTCTGCGGTGAGGACGCGGCCGGCGAGCAGGATCTCTTTCGCGACGGGCTCGCCCACGAGCTCGACGAGCCGCCAGCATGCCCCCGCGGCGGCTATGATGCCGAGGTTGGGTTCGGGGTTGCCGATCTTCACCCGCGTCGTCGCGATCCGGAAGTCGGCGGCGTAGGCGAGCTCGGCGCCGCCGCCGAGGGCATAGCCGTCGATCGCGGCGATCACCGGCATCGGCAGGGCAGCAATCCGCGCGAAGATGCTCGAGTTGATCCCGCGCAGGGCGTCATGACGGCGCCGGTCGCGCAGCTGGGAGATGTCCGCGCCGGAGGCGAAAATGCCGCCCTTGTCGGTGCGGGTTCCCGTCAGGATGAGGATGCGCGGTTCGCGCTCGAGCTGGTCGCAGACCTCGTGGAGATCATCCACCATGGCCTGGTCGATCGAGTTCAGTGTCTGAGGCCGGTTCAATCGCACGATCGTGCGATCGCCGTTGTGCTCGGCCGTGAGCGTTTCCACCAAGCCCCACCTCTTTCGGATCGCGTCCAGGCACACTCAGTCCTGGTGCATGTCATGTTCCAGCTTGGTGCGAAATCCAATAACACACAAATACCTAATAGATCCTATTTCATGACACTATCGTCATAAAATCTCACATGGACTCCACTGGGCGCGGTAGAGCATTATTAATGCCAGCGCATGAGCGGGGGCGGATTTGGTATTGGACGCGACATGAATAGTGAGCAACAGTGATAGTCGAGGATCCGTGCGCACTGGTGCGCGCGGAGTTCCGCGATCACACACCGAACAATGAAGGAGCGTCGTCGCACATGGGTGTCTACACGACAGTGAATCCTGCAACCGGCGAGCAGCTGGCCGAGTTCCCCGAGATCACCAACAAGGAGGCACGGGAGGCTCTCGATCGCGCCGCGGAAGCCTATCCGCAGTGGCGGGATCGCGGGCTGCAAGAGCGGGTCGCCCTGGTCAAGCGCATCGCCGCGCTCCACCGCGAACAGCGGGAAGAACTGGCTGCGCTCATCACGCTCGAGATGGGCAAGCCCATCGTCCAGGCGCGTGGCGAGGTCGATCTCGTCGCGAACATCTACGACTATTATGCGGACCGCGCCGAGCAGTTCCTCGCGGACGAGGTGCTCGACATCTCCGGCCCCGGCACCGCCATCGTGAAGACCGAACCGGTCGGCGTCCTGGTCGGTATCATGCCGTGGAACTACCCCTATTACCAGGTGGCACGGTTCGCGGCCCCGAACCTGATCCTGGGCAACACGATCCTGCTCAAGCACGCGCGCAATTGCCCGCAGTCCGCCCTCGCTATCGAGCGGGTGTTCCGCGAGGCGGGGCTGCCCGATGGCGTCTACGCGAACGTGTTCGCCAACAACGGTCAGATCGCCGAGATGATCGCCGATCCGCGCGTGCAGGGCGTCTCTCTCACCGGTTCCGAGCGGGCGGGCTCAGCGGTCGGCGAGGTCGCCGGGCGGCATATGAAGAAGTACGTGCTGGAGCTCGGTGGATCCGACCCGTTCATCGTGCTCGACGACGCCGACCTCGACGCGGCAGCCGCCGCAGCCGCGGTCGGTCGCTTCGCCAACGGCGGGCAGGCCTGCACCGCGTCCAAGCGCTTCATCGTCCTGGACGCGGTGTACGACGCGTTCCTCGAGAAGTTCATCGAGCAGAGCCGCGCGTACGCCACAGGCGATCCGTCGTCGGACGAGACGAAGCTCGGCCCGCTCTCCTCCACCGCCGCCCGCCACGATCTCGTCGAGCTGGTCGACGACGCCATCGACCGCGGCGCGAAAGTCCACCTGGGCGGGGAGGCCCCCGACGCACCGGGCGCCTACTATCCGGCGACCGTGCTGTCAGGCGTGACCAAAGACATGCGCGCCTACGCAGAGGAACTATTCGGCCCGGCCGCGGTCGTGCACCGCGCCGCGTCCGAAGAGGAAGCGGTCCAGATCGCCAACGACTCCCCGTTCGGTCTAGGCGGCACGGTCTTCTCGGGCGACCTGGAACGGGCGCAACGGGTCGCCGACCGGATCGAGACGGGCATGGTCTGGATCAACAGCACGAGCAAGACAGCCCCGGATCTCCCGTTCGGCGGGGTCAAGGCCTCGGGCGTCGGCCGCGAGCTCGCGCATTACGGCATCAACGAGTTTGCCAACAAGAAGCTCGTCCGCGTCCCTGAGGCCACGAAATAGTACGCCGCGTGGCGGAGTGCACCACCGGAGCGATTCGAGGGATACACTCCGCCACTTCGCATGCCCCATCCCCATGCCCAGGCTGCACTCACAAGAAGTAACCTCGGGCAGGGCTCGGATCTCTTAGCCGATGGGGCCGGGCGTGCCGTACGCGCAGCATGAGCGGCATTCCGAGTCGCTTCATTTGACGTGCGTTCCGAGACCGTGTTCAGGGCCCCGCGGGTACATGACGTGCCGAGGACGACCTTTGGGCACCCGAAAGGCGAGACCGCGCACGCAGCGTTCGAAGAGGCGCCGGAGTTGACGGGTCACCTGGTCCTCGAAGCCTCCGTGGTTGACATCGGCGAACCAGCAAGTGGGCTGGCGAGCGGGCGAGAAGCTAGTCGACGGGTCGAACAGCATGAATCCTCGCGCGCATGTTCGTTCATACCGATGCGATAAAGAACATCCGTATTTCGGTGGTACCGGTGATCGCTGTGTCGAGCGATGCGACCCGAGAATCGGATTAACGTCTTGGCCGATCGGCCCCAATGGTTGCTCGCTACGATTGCCGCAGTCAGGAGCGCCGGGTAGACCGAAACCGCCTCTAGCCTAGGGCGGGCTGATCCCAGATCGGCAGCAACGTGCCAATGTCGCGGCGCTGCGCCTCCCAGAGGAGTTCGGTCGCCCAAGCGACGTCTTCGGCCGGGATCCCGCCGATGGAGAAGAAGGACGGCCGTGCCGGATCGTAGCCAGGTGCCCTGCCGTCGACGATGTCCCCGAACTCGGCGATGTCGGCAACGTTCAGGCGCCCGTCCAGGAGCATGTCCTGGCATTTGACACCGAGAGCCCCGAGTTGCTCGTGATACGGAGGGCTGAAGTTCGCGACGTAGGCTTCGTAGAGCGGAGTGTGGTCGACGACGTTACGAGCGCCAGTGCACAGGAACCCGGCATCGACTTGGATGTTCGAGGTCGCCGCGACATACGCACCCGGGCGCAGCCACTCCGGGTCGATGACCGGGTAGTTTGCGACGCCGGACAGACCGGTCGCGGCGACCGTGACGATGTCGGCCTCGGTGACCGCCGACCGGATCGAATCGACGATCTCCACCTCTTGGATCTGGGGGAACTCGGAGCGGACGAGTTCCTGGAAGCGCTGCGCGTTCCGGCTCGTGAGCGAACGCGCCGCGATCCGGACGCGGGCGATGGCGGGCCGTGTCACTAGGATCGCCCGGAACGCAACCTGGTTGATGAGCCCGGGGCCGATCACCGCGACCGAGTCAGCGTCCGTTCGGGCGAGGTGCAGAGTGCCGGCTCCGACGACCGCGCCCGTACGATAGGCGCTGATCAGGTTTCCCGGCATCACGGCGATCGGAGCGCCAGTCTCGGTGTCATTCAAGACCACCAGGTGCATAGACCGCGGCAGACCCTTCTCGCTGTTCTCGATATTCGAGCCATACCATTTGAGGCCAGTCGCACGATACTTCCCACCGATGTATGCAGGCATCGCCATGAAGCGGCGGTCCGAGGTATGGCGCGGCATACCGGGGAATGCCGGCTCGAGGGGGAAGTCGACCTTGATCCCATGCGAACTATGATTCGGACCACCCATGCGGTAGTCGCCGGTCGCGAGCAGCGAGAAGACCTCGCACATCGTGTCGATACAACGTGCCATGTCCGTGGCGCCGACGTCGATGATCTCGGGCTCGCTGAGGTAACGCAATCGGAGAGAAGTGTCGTGCATCGTTGCCCTTTCCTGCCCGCGGTCTCACCGCCGGGTGCCGTATTGGATATTGCGATGCTAACCTTCGATAACGTTTCCAGAACGCAAAAGAACCGCTTTTATTCAGACTAATAGCGCATGAATCTAGTGAGAACTGGTATCGAGGGACTCTTCGATTCGTTCCCCGGAGCTGGAACACTGAGGTCACCAGCTAATTTCACAACGGCTGCACGGTGCCGTGCCGCACGAGGAGAATCGATGTCCAGCACTGAGCAGGCGTCCGTCGCCGTCATCGGGATGGGCACCGTGGGTGCCATGGCCGCCTGGCAGCTGTCGAAGCTGGTGCCCGGACGCATCATCGGCATCGAGCAGTACGGCGTCGCGCACGCGTACGGCGCGTACGCCGGGGAGTCCCGCCTGTTCCGCACCGCAGCCTACGAGGGCGAGCACTATACTCCGTTGCTCGTCCGGGCGCAGCAGCTGTGGCGAGAACTCGAGCGAGAATCGGGGCAGAGCATCTACTTGCAGGTCGGAGCGCTCACGATCGCCCCCGGCGCTTCTCCGAAGATCGCTGGAACCCTCGAGGCCGCCGAGCGCTTCGTCCTCCCCCACGAGCATCTGGTGGGACGCGAGCTGCGACGTAGGTTCCCGCAGCACGACTTTGACGATGGCGACGAGGCGATCCTCGATCTCGGCGGCGGCGGCCTGCGCCCCGAGCGCGCCATTCTCACCGCAGCATCACTCGCCGAGCGCGGAGGTGCCGAGATCTGGGACGACACTCGGGTGCTCGGCATCGACGAGCAGCACGGGAGGCACCTAGTGAGCACCACCCGCGGCGACATTCTCGCCGAGAAGGTTGTCATCGCCGCCGGCCCCTGGAGCCAGCAGATCCTCCCTGAGTTGAAGACGTTCACGAAGGTGAAGAGTGTGCCGCTCACGTGGTTCATGCCGAAACGCGTAGACCAGTTCCTTCCCGAGCGGTTCCCCGTCTTCGTGCGGGACCGCGGAACCACCCACCTGTTCGGCGCCCCGAGCCTCGAAGGCTACGCCGTGAAGATCAGCCGTGCCGCGTTCCCGGACTGGCCGCTCGTCGACGACGTCGCGCAGCTGCAGCGTGAGCACACCCGGACTGAGCTCGCGCAGACCTCCGAGCTGGCGACCTGGTACTTTCCGGGCCTGCACCCGGAGCCGGTGCGCCACAGCATCCACCCGGACAGCTACACGGCCGATCTCACCCCGATTATCGACGCCTCGCCCGACGGCAGCCGCGTCGTCGTGTCCGGGCTGTCGGGACGGGGCTTCAAGTTCGCGCCCGCCCTCGGCCGTATCGCCGCTGACCTGATCCACGCAGGCGCCAGCGAACTCTACGACCCCGGCCGGTTCAGCCTCGCCGCTCACTACCGCGCGCTCGACCACTGACCACACGGGCGGACCGGGGCTCCTGCCGCTGCGCATCGCGCACGCGCCGGGAGCACAGTTCGCCATATTCATGAGAACCCCTTGAGAAGGAGAAGCACCATGCAGGAAATCACTCGCGACGTCGTCATCATCGGCGCCGGTCCCGCGGGACTCACCGCGGCGCGGCGCCTGAGCCAAACCGGGAAGACAGTCGCCGTGCTCGAAGCGCGCGACCGCGTCGGCGGCCGCACATGGTCGGACACGATCGACGGCTCCTTCCTCGAGATCGGCGGCCAGTGGATCGCGCCCGAACAAACCGCGATCCAGGATCTCGCGGCGGAACTCGGACTCGAACTCTTCCAGCGCCACCGCGACGGCGATTCGGTGTTCATCGACAAGGAGGGCAACCGCCACCGTTTCACCGGCGACTTCCCCGTCAAGCCGGAGACCCTCGAGGAAATGCGCAAGCTCCGCGCAGAACTCACCCGACTCTCCCTCGAAGTCGACCCAGCCGCCCCGTGGGAGCACCCCCGCGCCGCCGAGTACGACGAGATCACCTTCGACGCCTGGCTGCGCGCCCAGAGCGACGACGCCGAGGCGCGCCTCATCATCGGCAACTTCATCTCGGGGGCGATGCTCACCAAGCCAAAGCACTCGTTCTCCCTGCTGCAGGCTATCTTCTTCGGCGCCTCGGCCGGGTCGTTCGAGAACCTCGTGGACGAAGACATCCTCCTCGACAAGCGCGTCGTCGGCGGCATGCAGAGCGTCTCCATCCGCATTGCCGAAGAACTCGGCTCCGAAAATGTCTTCCTCGACAACCCGGTGCGCGAATTGCACTGGGAGGACACCGCCGAAGGCGCCCCCGCCACGGTCACCGCGATCACCGACCACCTCCGCGTGAGCGCCCGCCACGCGATCCTCGCGGTACCGCCGAACTTGTACTCCCGCATCCAGTACGTTCCGGCCCTCCCCCGCATCCAGCAAATCGCGCACCAGCACCACTCGATGGGCCTCGTCATCAAGGTCCACGCTTCCTATGACCGCCCATTCTGGCGCGAGCAGGGCCTCTCCGGCACCGGGTTCGGCTACTACAACGTAGTCCAGGACATCTACGACAACACGAACCACCGCGACGAGCGCGGCACTCTCGTCGGATTCATCGTGGAGCACGACGCGGAGAAGGTCTGGGCGCTGCCCGAAGATGAGCGCCGCGAGACGATCCTGAACTCCCTCGCCGAGTATCTCGGCGACGAGGCGCGCAACCCGCTCGCGTTCTACCTCTCCGATTTCGGCGCCGAGGAGTGGACCCGGGGCGCGTACGGCACCAGTTACGATCTCGGCGGCCTGAGCCGCTGGGGTGCGACCCAGAACCAGCCCGTCGGCCCGATCTTCTTCGCCAGCTCCGACATCCAAGGTTTCGGCTACCAGCACGTCGACGGCGCCGTCCGCATCGGGCAGGACACCGCCGCCCGCATCCTTGAGGCGGACCGCGCAGCACAGTGACCACCACACAGCGCGAGCCCGCCGCGACCACCAAGAGCCTGACGCTCAAGGGCCTCCAGAAAGGGAAGATCGGCGCCTTCGCCGGGGCGATCATCGGAATCGCGAGCATCGCCCCGGCTTACACCATGACATCCGGGAACGGGCCGACGATCTCGGTCGCCGGCCTGCAGACCCCGTTCATCCTGCTCATCGGATGCATCCCGATGATGTTCGTGCTCATGGGCTACCGTGAGCTCAACTCCTCGATGCCGGACTCGGGCTCCACGTTCACCTGGTCGTCGCGTGCGTTCGGGCCGTGGATCGGCTGGCTCGGCGGGTGGGGGCTCGTCGCGTCGACCGCCCTGGTACTGTCGAACCTCGCCGCGGTCGCCGTGGATTTCTTGTTCATCGCGCTGTCGCAGATGTTCGAGAACCCCGACATCGCCGACCTCACGGGCAATCTCTGGGTCAACATCCCGGTCGTCGCGATCCTAACGGGGATCGCCGCGTACATCTCGTATCGAGGCGTCGAGGAGACCAAGCGCGTTCAATACGCGCTTGTGGGCTTGCAGGCCATAGCCCTCGCCTGGTTCGTGATCGCAGCGGTCGCCAAGATCGCGAACGGCGAAGCCTACGACTACACCCCGGTGAGTCTGGAATGGTTCAACCCCGCGCTCCTCGGATCCGACGGGTTTAGCTTCAGCGCACTCATGGCCGGCCTCTCGCTGTCGATCTTCATGTTCTGGGGCTGGGACGTCATCCTCACGATGAACGAGGAGACCAAAGATCCCCGCCGCACTCCCGGACGGGCCGCACTGCTCACCATCGCCATGATCGTGATCACCTACCTCACCGTCACAATCGTGCTGCTCAGCTACACCGGCATCGGCACGACAGGGCTCGGGGCCGGAAATCCGGACATCCAAGAAGCGCTGTTCGCCGCCCTCGCCCCCGAGGTAATGGGACCATTCGCACTGATCATGTCGCTCGCCGTCTTCGCGAGCTCCGCCTCGGCGCTCCAGGCGACGCTCGTGTCCCCCTCCCGGACCTTGCAAGCGATGTCACATTACGGGGCCGTGCCGAAAACCCTCGGCAAGCTCTCCAAGTACCAGACACCCGGCGCCGCGACGGTGTGGGCGGCGGTCGCCTCTGTCACCTTCTACGTGCTGATGCGCCTCGTTTCCGAGGACGCCCTCTGGGACACCATCACCGCGATGGGCATCATGGTCTGCTTCTACTACGGCATCACCGGCTTGGCAGCGTTCTGGTACTTCCGCGGCACCTGGTTCGCTAGCATCGGGAACTTCTTCCGACCTGACTCGCGCCAAGTTAGTGCGTGACGCTCGCGGCGACGGCGTCGAGGATGGCTTGCGCCGTGTCGCCGGGTGGG
>NZ_JBYSYO010000020.1:0-13648 GCF_058783455.1 Herbiconiux sp. FW305-C-125
CTTGAAATCCGTCATCGTTCCGTCCGTCCAATCTCCGCCAAGCATGCTCAAGCTTCACGATTTTTGCAACAGAGCCCTCGCAAGATCACCGTGCGGGCCACCTCGCAAGCCCCGCCCTCCTTCGGCAAGGACGCCCTGGGCACGGGTGCGGATCTGAAACTGATCAACAAGACGAGCGACACGGCCACGTACCGGTTGTCGTTTGATCTGCCGTCGGATGTCTCGGGGTATCAGGGGCTCACGCTGTCGGACACGCTCCCGGACGAGTTGGCGTATCAGTCCGATTCGGGGCTGGCGGGTGCCGCGGCGACCGTGAACGGGCAGGACCTGTCCTGGACGCTGACCCAGGCGCAGATCGCCGCGGCCGCGGGATCCACCGTGTCCGTGGACGTGACGGTGAAGCTGTCGGCGGCCGCGACGTCGCAGGACAACGGCGCGGTCACGAACACCGCCGCCCTGCACGTCGACTACGACCCGTCGATGCCGGACCCGCCGGCGGACCCCGATCCCGCCACGAACACCGAACTCGAGATCGGGCTGCCGGACGCGCCGTCCGGGTTCACGAAGGTGAAGTCGGACGGCGACGGGATCCTCAACAGCCTGGAGGAGACGGCCGAGTACACGATCTCCATGAACGTGCCGGCGGACGTGTCGGAGTACGCGTCGATCGTGGCGACGGACGCCGTGCCGAGCACGTTGCAGATCGTCGGTTCCCCGACGACGGCGTCCGGCACCGCGTCCGCGTCCGGTAACACCGTGACGTGGACGCTGGACACGCCGGCGCAACTGGCGGACGCGGCGGGGAAGACGATCACCCTGACGATCCCCGTCAGGGCGGCAGCGAACGCGACGGCCGCCGACAACGGGGTGATCACGAACACCGCGAACACGACGGTCACCTTCTCGGACGCCTCGACCGAGGACCTCCCGCCGGCCACGAACACGGAGGTGGAGCTGCGGCTGACGCCCGCGCCGACCGGGCTGACGAAGGCGCTGTCGAGCGGCGAGGCGGGCAAGCCCGCATGGGACGCGGGCGTGCTGAATCACGCGGATGACGCGGTGCAGTTCCAGGTGTCGGCGAAGCTTCCGGCGGACGTGCGCAACTACGCGTCGTTCACGCTGATCGATACGCTGCCGGCCGGCCTCGCGGTCGAGGGGACGCCGAGCGTGGACGCGGACGGCGCCGACGTCACCGGCCTCGGCACCTTCACCGCGGCCTCCACCCGGTGGACCGTCGACCTCACCGACGCGTCGAACGCGGCGGCCCTCGCCGGCAAGACCCTCACCATGACCCTCGCGGTCGCGGGCGACGGGATCGATGACACGGACAACGGGACGCTGACGAACACCGGCTCGTGGGCGGTGACGCCCATCCAGGATGCGCAGGATCCGGCCGACCCCGACCCCGACCCCGAGAACGTGGTGGTCTCCTACCCCGAGCCCATCGACCCGGACAGCGTGTTCAAGGACGCGCAGGGCTCGGGCGCCGACCTGAAGCTCATCAACAAGTCGCCGACCTCGCCGGACACCGCGACCTACCGCCTCGGCTTCACCCTCCCGCAGGACGTGTCCGACTACGCGGGCGTCACCCTGACGGACGCACTGCCGGCCGAGCTGGAGTACGTGTCCGACACGGGGCTCGCCGGGGTGAACGCCACGGTCGCCGGCCAGACGCTGACCTGGGCGCTGGATCAGGCGACCGTGCAGGCGAACGCCGGGCAGGCGCTGACCGTGGACGTTGTGGTGAAGGTCGCGTCGGGCGCGATCTCGGCCGACAACGGCGCCCTCACGAACACGGCGACCGTCTCGGTGCAGTGGGATCCGAACCTGCCGGGCGACCAGCAGCCGGAGGACCCGGAGCCGAAGCCGAACACCGAGGTGGAACTGGGCCTGCCCGACCCGCCGGGGGCGTTCACGAAGATCGTCTCCGAGGGCGACGGCGTCCTGGGCTCCCTCGACGAGACCGCGACGTACCGGATCTCGATGAACATCCCGCAGGACGTCAGCGAGTACCAGGAGGTGCGGATCACCGACCAGGTGCCGGCCCTGCTGCAGATCGTCGGCGACCCGGCCACCGACTCCGGCACCTCGAGGTCGCGGGCGCCACGCCCCGCGAACTGGGCCTCAGCCGGGGCGCCGCGCTGCGCGGAAGCCTCGGGGGCGCCTACACGAAGTACGCGGAGCTGTTCCGCGTGCTGGGCGTGGACGAGGAGCGCGAGCGCGACGGCGTCGCGCGGGTCGTCTCCGCGCTGCGCGGCTGGCGGCCGGGGCTGCTCGAGCAGTTCGAGGGGATCGCCGAGGGGGCCGGCGTCGAGCTCTCGCAGGTCGTCGCGCTCAACGCCCGCACCGAGATCATCGCCCTCGGCGAGAAGCCGTCGAGCGAGTGCTCGACGCTCACGGCCGAGATCGGCGACCACCGCTACGGCGTGCAGACCTGGGACTGGCACGTCGAGCTCGATCCGTTCTGGCACACGCACACGGTCTCCGGCCCCGGGCTGCGCTACGCCGGCCTGACCGAGCAGGGCATCCTCTCGAAGATCGGCGTGAACGAGGCCGGCCTGGCCCTGCACTTCAACATCCTCGGGCACCGCGAGGATCGCCCCGACGGTGTGCCCATGCACGTGCTCTCGAGCGTGGTGCTCTCGGAGTGCCGTTCCGTCGACGAGGCCATCGAGCTGATCCGCGAGGCGCCGATCGCGTCGTCCTCGGCGTTCACGATGCTCGACGCGCAGCGCGCAGTGTCGGTCGAGATGAGCCCCGCGGGGGTGTTCGTGATCGAGGCGGTCGCGGGCTCGGTGCAGCGCACCAATCACTTCCAGCACGAGACGCCGCTCGCGGCGCAGAAGTCCGAGATCTACGAGCCCGACTCCTCGGAGCGCCTCGCGCTCGTGCGCGCGCGCCTCGCCGAGGGCCTGCCGGTCGCTCCGGGGGACCTGGTGCGGGTGCTGCTGACCGAGGAGGGCGAGCCGCCGCTCACCTGCCGCGCCGACATGTCCAAGGGCTACGGGGACCGGTGGGCCACCCTCGCGACGCTCATCACCGACCCGGAGGCCCGCACGATCCGGATCCTCGACGGCATGCCCACCGAGGCCGAGACGGGGGAGTGGCGCACGCTGACGGTGTGAGGCGCGGGCACCGGCCGGCGTGCGCCCGCCCATCGGGCACGGGCCGCAGGGCTCCCCCCGGCGCCGGGGGACCGGCCGGCCGGGCGCCTCCCGGGCACCCGGCGGGCTGTCGCCGCCGGGGGCACCGAGCGCCCTCTCCCGATCGCCTGCCGGCTGCGTCGCCCCGTCCCCGACGACTCCGCGCCGTCGGGAGATGCACGATTCTCGCGGGATCTCGACGCCTCCTGACCAGCGCGCATGGGGCGGACTCGCCTCAGCGGCGGAGGACCGGGAGCCGGGAGGCCCGGAGCATCCGCCGATGCGCCGGATGACGAGTCGGTCGAGACGAGGATCTCGTGGGGCGGTGGGTGCCGTGCATCTTTACATAAATCGTTTTACTCTGCTACCGTCGTGAGGTAAAACGATTTATGGATACCGGGCGAAACTTGCATAAAAACGATTTATGTATGTACCGTGATCATCCAAGGCGCGCCCATCGGCGGGCGCCGCCGGCCGGAGCGCATCGCCGCGGTCCGGGCCACCACCACTGTCGAAGGAGTCACCACGGTGTTGATCAACCAACGAACCCGCTCCCGGGCGGCCGCCGGCGCCGCGATCGCGCTGAGCCTCGCGTGCGTCCTCACCTCCTGCGCCGCGCCCGGCTCGGCGCCGGGCGGCACCGAGCAGACGGAGGCCGCGCCGGGCTTCCTCGCGGTCGCCGACGAGGCGCTCACGGGCACGGGCGCCCTCACCGTGCAGCTGGACTACGACACGAGCGAGGCCGACGGGCTCGACCCCCAGACCGCGCAGACCGACACCTCGTGGATGATCATGGGGCTCGTCTACGAGACGCTCGTGACCACGGACGAGAACTTCGAGATCCAGCCGAAGCTCGCCACCTCCTGGGAGCAGCCGGACGACACGACCTACGTCTTCACGATCGACACCACCGCGACCTTCTCGAACGGCCGCGCGCTCACCGTCGACGACGTCGTCGGCAGCCTCGAGCGCCAGGTCGCGAGCATGAGCGTGTGGTCCGGCCAGATGGGCCCCGTCGAGTCCATCGAGGCCACCGGCGACGATCAGGTCACCGTGAAGCTCGGCAGCCCGTACGCGCCGTTCCTCGCCGCGCTCGCGAACACGCCGGCCGCCATCCTCCCCATGGAGGAGGTGAACGACGGCAGCGTCGACCTCACCACCACCATGCTCGGCACCGGCCCGTACCTCGTCGCCGACCACCGGCAGGACGAATCGTGGACCTTCACCGCGAACCCCGACTGGCACGGCGGCGACAACCTCGCCGTGCAGACCCTCGAACTGCAGATCGTGGATCAGGAGTCGACCAGGCAGGCCGCGCTCCGCGAGGGCAGCACCGGCATGGCGAAGTTCGTCAACATCGACTCGCTGTCGCAGCTCGGCGGCAACGAGGGCCTCCAGATCGTCAAGCAGACGCAGAGCGACCTCTACTACGTCCTCGTCAACTCGCAGAAGCCCGACAGTCCGCTGAACGACCAGGACGTCCGCTTCGCGATCAACACCGCGATCGACCGCCAGGCGATCGCCGACATCGTCTTCGCCGGCGAAACGACCCCCACCGGCATCACCCCCTCGAACCTGCCCGGCGCCTGCCGGGTCGACGAGCTGCCCTCGGAGCAGGCCGCGATCGAGGACGCGAGGGCGACCATCGAGGAGACGGGCGCCGGAGACGTCGAGCTCGACCTCATCGTGGACACCTCGAACCCCGTCATGGCGCAGATCGCCCAGCTCGTGCAGCAGCAGCTCGCGGAGATCGGCGTCACCGTCCGGATCGAGCAGGTCGACACCGCGACCTACAGCGAGCGGGTCTTCTCGGCCCAGCCGGGCGACTTCGACCTGTCGATCAGCTGGTTCGCGGGCTACTCCGACCCGTCGATGGTGACCAAGTGGTGGAACCCCGAGCAGGCCTTCTTCAACGTCGGCTTCACGGGCGTGCACGAGGATCTCAACGCGCTCATCGCCGAGGGCGCGAGCGAGACCGATCCCGACGCGCGCGCCGAGGTGCTGACCGAGCTGTGCGCCTCCGCCGACGAGTACGCCGAGATGGTGCCGCTCGTGCACCGGCCGTCCATCATCGGGTTCGACACCGCGGCGGTGAGCCCGACGATCCAGAGCAACGAGGGGTACGGCAACATCCTCCGCAACATCGCCGACTACCGGATCGCCGGGGAGTAGTCCCGAATGATGCAGATCCTTCGCTGGTCCCCCGGGCGGGTGATGAGCGCGCTCATCACCCTGCTCGGCGTCTCGGTGCTCATCTTCGTCGCGATCCGTCTCATGCCCGGCAGCTACGAGGACATCATCCTCGGCCCGCTCGCCTCCGCCGAGGAGCGGCAGCTGCTCGCCGAGGCGTACGGGCTCGATCAGCCGATCTTCGTGCAGTACTTCGCCTGGATCGGGCAGGTGCTCACGGGGGAGCTCGGCACCTCCTACGTCACGCAGAGCTCCGTCTCCGGCGAGATGCTCGAGCGCATCCCGGTGACCGCGACGCTCACGATCATGGCGATGGCGGTGACGCTGCTCGCGGGCGTGCCGCTCGGGATCTGGACGGGAGTGCGATCCGGTGCGAAGCAGGGCGGCGCCGTCGGCCGCGTCGTGTCGAGCATCGGCATCAGCGTGCCCGAGTTCGTGCTCGGCAGCATCGTCATCTTCGTGTTCTCGCAGTTCTCGCTCGGCCTGAAGGTCGGCGGGTTCGCGAGCATCGGCACGGGCTTCTGGCCGACGTTCCAGGCGCTCCTGCTTCCAGCGCTCGTGCTCTCCGTCTTCTGCGTCGCGGCGACCGCGCGCACGACGCGCGACGCCGTCATGGGAGTGCTCGTCGAACCGCACATCACGGCCGCCGTCGCGCGCGGGGAGACGGCCGGGCACATCGTGCGCCATCACGTCCTGCGCAACGCCGGGATCCCGATCCTCACGCTGCTCGGCACCATCACCGCCTATCTCCTCGGCGGCGCCGTCATCATCGAGACGCTGTTCAACCTGCCGGGGCTCGGCTCGTTCATGGTCACCGGCCTCGGCCGTCGGGACTTCGCGGTCGTGCAGGCCACCGTGCTCTTCGCCGCCGCCGTCTTCGTCGTGCTGAGCCTCGTGCTCGACCTCATCACGAGCGCGCTCGACCCGCGCGTCGCCGTCACCGGGAAGGCAGGATCATGACCACCTACTCCCTCCCGCTCTCGAAGCGGAAGCGCGCGGTCAAGACCCGCCCGCCCCGCGACGCCCTCTTCATCGCCGCCGCCTGCGCGCTCGGCCTCATCGTGCTCGTCGCTGTGGCGGCCGCCGTCATCCCCTTCGCGGGCGATCCCGCGAGGATCGTCGGCCCGAGGCTCAGCCCGCCCTCTGCGGCGTACCCCTTCGGCACCGACGCCCTCGGCCGCTCGGTGCTGGCGCGCCTGCTGGAGGGCACGCGCACCACGCTCGTCCTCTCCACCCTCGCCGTCGTGTGCACCGCGGTCATCAGCGTGATCCTCGGCCTCGTCGCCGGCTACGCGGGCGGCTGGGCGCGGGAGGTCATCATGCGCCTGAGCGACGTGCTCTACTCCTTCCCGTCGATCGTGCTCGCGATCCTCATCGCGGCGGTGGTGGGACCCGGCCAGGCCGCGGTGCTCTCCAGCATCGTGCTCGTCACGGTGCCGCTCATGACCCGCATGGTGAGCGCGGCGGCGATGTCGGTCGCCAAGCGCGACTTCGTGACCACCGCGAAGATCAGCGGCGTGTCGGCCCCGGTGATCCTCTTCCGCCACCTGCTGCCGAACGTCAGCGGCACCATCGCGGTGCAGGGCACGTACGCGCTGTCGGTCGGCATCCTCGTCGAGGGAGGACTGAGCTTCCTCGGCTACGGCGTGCAGCCGCCGCGGTCATCGCTCGGCCTGCTGATCCAGGAGGGCGGCAGCTACATGCTGCAGGCGCCCTGGCTGCTGTTCGCCCCGGCCGCGGTGCTCGTCGTCGCGATCCTCTCCATCAACCTCATCGGCGACACGATGCGCGATCGGCTCGATCCGCGCGAGACAAGGAGCCTCGTATGACCGCGAACGCCCCCGCTGCCCCGGTGGTCTCGCTCACGGGATTCAGCGCCGAGTACCGCACCCGTCTCGGCGTGACCCGAGCGCTCGACGGGATCGATCTCGATGTCGCCCGCGGCGAACTGCTCGCGATCGTCGGCGAGTCGGGATCGGGCAAGTCCACCGTGTCGCAGGCCATCGGCCGCATGCTGCCGCGCGTCTGCCACGTGACCTCCGGGTCGGTGCACGTGCTCGGCAGGGACATCGCGAGTCTCGCGCCCGATGCGATACGGGCGCTGCGACGGGAATCACTGGGTTTCATCCCGCAGGATCCCATCGCCTCGCTCAACCCGACGATGCGGATCCGTCGCCAGCTCGAGCTCGCGCTCAGGCCGCTCGGACGACCGACCGACCTGGAGTCGCTCACCGAGCTGCTCGCGAGCGTCAAGATCCTCGAGCCGGATCGGGTGCTCCGACTCTATCCGCACGAGGTGTCCGGCGGAATGGCGCAGCGCATCGCGATCGCGCTGACCATGGCGCGCGAGCCCGAGATCCTGATCGCCGACGAGCCCACGGCATCGCTCGACGCACAGGTGCGCGACGAGATCCTGACCCTCATCGTCGACCTGGTGCAGCGCTCCGGCGCGAGCCTCATCTGGATCAGCCACGACCTCGGCGCCGTACGTCGCTGGTGCGACCGGATCGTCGTGATGCACCAGGGGCGTATCGTCGAAGAGGGGCCGGCCGCGCAGGTGCTCGACGAGCCGCGGGCGGACTACACGAGAACGCTGGTCGCCGCGATACCGGGCCGCCAGGATCCCACGACGAAGGAGGCGGAATGATGTCTGCGTCCCATCCGGACACGGATACGGCCCCGGTGCTGGAGCTGCGCGAGGTCAGCGTCGCGTTCACGAGCGGGGCGGGAGCGAAGCGGCGGACCGTCCGCGCCATGAACGCGGTGACGCTCGAGGTCGCCCCGGGCGAGACGCTCGGGCTGGTGGGCGAGTCCGGATCGGGCAAGACCACGACCGCCTCGGTCGCCCTGGGCCTCAAGCGGCCCGACTCCGGCGAGGTGCTGCTGCTCGGCGAACCCTTCACGCGATCGCGCAGGGCCAACGCCGGCAAGCTGCAGGCGGTGCTGCAGCATCCGCACTGGTCGCTCAACCCCCGGCGCAAGGTCGGGGAGTCGGTGCGCGAACCGCTGACGGTCGCGCGGCGCGACCTCAGCCGGTCCGAGCAGCGGCAGCGCGTGACGGAGATGCTCGAGCAGGTGGGGCTGAACCCCGCCTTCGCCGAGCGCTACCCCCACGAGCTCTCCGGAGGACAGCGCCAGCGCGTCTCGGTGGCCCGGGCGCTCGTGACCGAGCCGCGCTTCATCGTCTTCGACGAGGCCGTGAGCGCGCTCGACGTCGCCGTGCAGATGCAGATCCTCGCGCTCATCCGCGAACTGCAGGCGGAGCACCGCTTCGGCGCCCTCTTCATCTCGCACGATCTCGGCGCCGTGGAGCGCGTCGCGGACCGTGTCGCCGTGCTCTTCCGCGGCGACCTCGTCGAGACCGCTTCGACGGAGGAGTTCTTCCGCAACCCCCAGCACCCCTACTCGCAGACACTCTTGGAGGCCCTATGAATACGACACCGGTCCACGCACTCACGGATATCGACGGCGGGATCGTCGTGGATCCCGCGCCCCGCCTGGCGGGCCCGCCCGTCTTCGGCGGCCCGGGCAACGCCGCCTTCGACCTCGTGCCGGTCAGGAGCACCGGGCGGGAGACGCTGCGGTTCGACTTCCCGGGCGTCAGCGTCGGTTCGGCGCACTACGAGGAGGGGCCCACCGGTGCGACCGTGATCCACATCCCCGCCGGCGCCCGCACCGCGGTCGACGCGCGCGGCGGAGCCGTGGGTCTGTCCGGCGGGTACGACTTCAACCACGCCATCTGCCTGGCCGGCGGAGCCAGCTACGGGCTCGAGGCGGGCGCCGGGGTGAGCGGCGCGCTCCTGGAACGCCTCGAGTATCGCACCGGCTTCGCCGAGGCCCAGCTGGTGTCGTCGGCGGTCATCTACGACTTCTCGGCGCGCTCCACCGCGGTCTACCCCGACAAGGCGCTCGGCCGCGCGGCGCTCGAATTCGCCGTTCCCGGTGAGTTCCCGCAGGGGCGGGCGGGCGCGGGCATGAGCGCGTCCGCGGGCAAGGTGGACTGGGACCGCACCGAGATCACCGGGCAGGGCGCGGCGTTCCGTCGTCTCGGCGACGTGCGCATCCTCGCCGTCGTCGTGCCGAACCCGGTCGGCGTGATCATGGACCGCGCGGGCGGGATCGTGCGCGGCAACTACGACGCGCAGACCGGGGTCCGGCGCCACCCGGTGTTCGACTACCAGGAGGCGTTCGCCGAGCAGCTGCCGCCCGTCACCCAGGCGGGCAACACCACGATCAGCGCGATCGTCACGAACGTGCGGATGAGCCCCGTCGAGCTGAACCAGTTCGCCAAGCAGGTGCACAGTTCGATGCACCGCGGCATCCAGCCGTTCCACACCGACATGGACGGCGACACGCTCTTCGCCGTCACCACCGACGAGATCGATCTGCCGACGACCCCGGGGTCGTCGCGCGGGCGGCTGTCGGTGAACGCGACCGCGCTCGGCGCGATCGCCTCCGAGGTGATGTGGGACGCCGTCCTCGAGGCCGCGAAATAGGGGCATCGGCCCCGCAACAGGAGAGGAAGACATTGGACATCATCACCGCGACGGTGACGGGCACGGATCCGGGAAGCCGGGGCGCCGAGATCGGGAGCCGCTTCGGGGAGGGGATCCGCGACGCGGTCGACGGCATGACCACCTACACCGCCAGCATGGCGTTCCAGTCGATCGGCATCCCGATCCGGCGCATCCCCTCGGCCATCATCATCGGCGTGCTCGGCACCTTCTTCACCATCTACCTGGTCATGTCGACCAGCCTGCTCGACGCGGTGAACATCATGCTGCAGGTGCTGATCCTCATCTCGGCTCCGGGCATCACCGTCTACTGCATGGACATCTGGCTGCGCCGCAACCGATACGATGGCCTCGATCTCTTCGACGAGCGCCGGGGGGCGAAGTACTGGTACACCGGCGGCTTCAGCATTCCCGGCCTCGCCGCGGGGATCATCGGCGGCGCTGCCGCCTCCTTCTTCCTCACCACCGATTTCTGGAGCGGCGCGGTCGCCGAGGCCATGGGCTACATCGATCTCTCCGCCCCCGTCGCGATGATCGTCAGCGGTGGCCTCTACTATCTCTTCACCCGCCGCGGCTACACCTTCGGAGACACTCGATGAACGCACGTTCCACCGGCCAGCACCCCGCCAGGTATCCCGGAGCCGCGGCCGGGGAGCCGACACTCGACAGCTGGCAGGAGGCCCCGCACAACCGCTGGGCCTTCGCCCGCCTGGGCGAGCTGCTGCCCACGGCGGCGGTCTCCCGGCGCGACCCGGCGACGCCCGCGGAGCCCGTCGTGCGGCTCGACGCGCTCGCGACGCGGCTCCCCGATCTCGAGCAGCGGCTCGAGGAGACCTGCACCGACGCATTCCTCGTGCTGCGCGGCTCCGAGGTCCTCGCCGAGTACTACCGGGCGGGTTTCGCACCCGACGACCGTCACCTGCTGATGAGCGTCTCGAAGTCGCTGTGCGGCACGGTCGTCGGCGCGCTGATCGACGAGGGGCGCATCGATCCCGCGCAGCCCGTCACCGAGTATGTACCCGAGCTCGCGGGCTCCGTCTACGACGGGCCCTCCGTGCTGCAGGTGCTCGACATGCAGATCTCGATCGACTACAACGAGGACTACGTCGATCCGGCCTCGGAGGTGCAGACCCACGATCGCTCCGCCGGCTGGCGCACGCGGCGAGACGGGGACCCCGCCGACACCTACGAGTTCCTCACCACCCTCCGCGGCGACGGCGGCACCGGCGAGTTCCAGTACTGCTCGGCGAACACCGACGTGCTCGCCTGGATCGTCGAGCGGGTCACCGGTCTGCGCTACGTCGAAGCGCTCTCCACGTACCTGTGGGCGAAGCTCGACGCCGATCGGGATGCGACCATCACGGTCGACCAGACCGGCTTCGGCTTCGCGAACGGGGGCGTCTCCTGCACCGCGCGGGATCTCGCACGCGTGGGCCGCATGATGCTCGACGGCGGCGTCGCTCCCGGCGGACGGGTCGTATCGCAGGGCTGGGTGGAAAGCGTGCTGGCCGGCGGCTCCCGCGAAGCCATGCCCGACGAGGGTTTCACCTCCGCATTCCCCGAGGGCAGCTACACGCGCCAGTGGTGGTGCACGGGCAACGAGCGCGGCAACGTGAGCGGCATCGGCATCCACGGCCAGAACCTCTGGCTCGATCCGCGCACCGACTCCGTGATCGTCAAGCTCTCGTCGTGGCCCGATCCCGACACCCGGCACTGGCACGGGCTGCAGAGCGGGATCCTGCTCGACGTCAGCCGTGCCCTCGACGCGGTGTAGGCGGCGTGACCGGCGTCGGCACCGCGCCGGTGGATCCTGCGACTGCCTGACGCGGTGGCGCCACCGCGTCAGGCGCGTCGAAGGATCCGCCCGCGACGCGGGGACACCCGAGGGAGCGCCTACTCCCCCATCCGGTTGCGGGTGCGCATCGCCCGTTCGGCCTCGCGCTTGTCCTGCCGCTCGCGCATGGTCTGGCGCTTGTCGTACTCCTTCTTGCCCTTCGCGAGGGCGATCTCGACCTTCGCGCGGCCGTCGAGGAAGTACAGGCGCAGCGGCACGATCGTCATGCCGCCCTCGCGGGTCTTCTGGTAGAGCTTGTCGATCTGCTGGCGGTGCAGCAGCAGCTTGCGCTTGCGGCGCGGCGCGTGGTTCGTCCACGAGCCGTTGAGGTACTCGGGGATGTAGGCGGCGTCGAGCCAGGCCTCGCCGCGCTCGATGAACACGTATCCGTCGACGAGCGACGCGCGTCCCATGCGCAGCGACTTCACCTCGCTGCCCGTGAGCACCAGGCCCGCCTCGTAGGTGTCGAGGATGTGGTACTCGTGCCGGGCCTTCTTGTTGGAGGCGATCAGCTTCTCGCCGGTCTCCTTCGGGCTCATGTCACATCCTTCCTGCGGCCGGGGTGGTTCGGGGTCCGCGCTCACGCGCGAAGAACCAGCTTATCGCACACCGCCGCCGTTCCGCCCGCCACGCCGAGCCGCCCGGCCTCGAGGCGCCCGAACCGAGCCGATTGCTCCAACCCGCACGGATTATCGGCGCGGGAGGGCTCGGGCTCGCACGATGGGCTCGGTTTCGACGAGCCCCGGCCCCGAGATCCGGATCCGCGGCCCGCCCCGGGGACGCTCTGCGCTACACCCGCAGGTATCTGGTGATCGCGATCTTCGCCGCGATCGCCGAGAGCACCACTCCCACCAGCACGAGGATCGGCGGCACCACGAGCGCCTGCTCCACCGTGATGTAACTCGTGAACGGCACCTCCCGGGCGAGGAATCCCTGCACGAAGAAGCGCACGATCGCCACCGACGCGGCGCTCGCGAGCACGGCGCCGAAGAGCGCGGCGATGATGCCCTCCAATATGAAGGGGGTCTGGATGAACCGGTTCGACGCGCCCACGAGGCGCATGATCCCGATCTCCCGCCGGCGCGAGAACGCCGAGAGCCTGATCGTGGTCGAGATCAGCAGCATGGCCGCCACCAGCATGAGCCCCGCGATGACGATCGCCGTGTAGCTCGCCACCCCCAGGAACAGGAAGATCCGATCGAGCAGGCTGCGCTGGTCCGAGACGCTCTGCACGCCGGGGATGCCCGAGAACGTCTCCGTGATGATGTCGGAGCGCGAGGGATCCTTGAGCTTGATCCAGAAGGTCTGGTTGAGCTGCTCCGGCTTCGTGATGTCGACGATCGGGTTGCCCTCGAACTGCTGCACGAACTCCTTGTAGGCCTGCTCGTGCGTCACGAAGAAGAAGTCGTCGACGTAGGGGCGCAGCGTGTCCGACTGCAGCGCCTCCTCGACGGCCGCGATCTCGTCCTCGCCCGCGTCCTCGCCGGCGCAGGTCGAACTCTGGTCGTAGTCCGTGCAGAGGTAGACGGCCACCTGCGCGCGGTCGTACCAGAACGTCTTCATCTGCTGGATCTGCAGCTGCATCAGGATCGCCGCCCCCACGAAGGTGAGCGACACGAAGGTCACCAGCACCACGGAGATGACCACCGACATATTGCGGCGCAGGCCGTTCCAGACCTCGCCGAGCACCAGTCCCGCCCTCATCGCACCGGCCCCACATCCGTCTGGTCGTCGTTCTTCCGGCGCAACCCGAGGTGCTCCGCCAGGCTGCCGGTCTCGGACATGCGCACGGGATCCATCGGGCGATCCGGATCGAGGAAGCTCGGGATCCGGCGCGCCTGCGGCCCGCCGGAGCGCACCGTGTCGTCATCGTCGATGTCGGAGTCGTCGGGGCTCTGTTGCAAAGATTGGCGGCAGTCAGAGGTAGGCTGTCGCTCTGCGCCGATCAGGCGGCTGCTGCGAAATGG
>NZ_JBYSYO010000021.1:0-12917 GCF_058783455.1 Herbiconiux sp. FW305-C-125
CTACGGCATCACCGGCTTGGCAGCGTTCTGGTACTTCCGCGGCACCTGGTTCGCTAGCATCGGGAACTTCTTCCGACGCTTCCTTCTCCCGCTCCTCGGCGGTATCGCGCTCGTCGTCATGTTCGTCAAGACGCTTTACGACTCCGCCACCGACCCGGACTTCGGGTCCGGGAACATGCTTTTCAGCACCACCCTCCCCGACGGCTCTACCGATGGCGGCGTCGGAGTCGTCTTCGTCGCCGGCGTCGCCATTATCGGCGGCGGCATCATACTAATGGTGATCTACTCCCTCATAAACCCAGGATTCTTCAAAGGCAAGGAAATCGAAGTCGGATCGGTACGCCAGGAAACCGATATGACACCTTTTGATGCCGCAGCAGATCACGCCTCAGCAGAGCGAGAAGAGCACTTGCAACATGAAACCGGACGCTAGTCAAGGTTACTCAAAAGTGTTATTACCGCAATACAGTCTGCATGTTCAATGCATAGAAATAACATAGGAGAGAACCAATAGCGGTAGGCGTCGGGCGGGTAGGAATTTCCTATCTCTAACCATCTAGTGCGATTCCCACACTATCGCCGTGGCCGACACAGGTGAAGAGTTCACCTCGGAGCAAGGACGTTTTACTGGTGGAAACGAGAGTTCCACTCATGGCCCGGCATCATGTCCTGAAATCAGCAACCGAGAGAACCGCATACCGTGAAATCAAGATTGTTGCGGTCCGAAGCGGTAGCTTACGCGTGTTGGTTGACAACTATGAAACCCTTGCGCACACCGGTGACATTACAGTTCTCCCCGCAGAGACTGTATTCCATGTGGTCCCGGTGCCCCAAGCCTCAATTACATGCATCTACTTAGACCCAGAATATGCGCTTGATCTAGTCTATTGGCAGTATCGCGGCCGACTCTCTCACCGCGCAGAGGCGCACGTCTTTGCTGAACGTTTATACGGTGACATGCGAATTATCGTGCGGCTTGGCAAACGCCTTAAGAAACTGGCACCGATTCTCGACGGAATGGTTGCGCTGAGCAGAACGAGTGATTTTGTCATACATTCAAACCAGATGCAGGCACACTGGTTCACCCTTGCAAACGCAATTTCACGCAGTATTGGTGGACCGGAGGCATTTCCGCCCGCCGGGTCCGACCAAAGGCTCCGTGCGACGCGCCCGACGCCGATCAGACCTGAGGTACTAAAGGTCGAAACGCTCCTGCGTGAGAGGCCCGAATTTGAGTGGACACTTAGAGAGCTGGCCAGGCGAGTTAGTCTCTCGCCGGGTCATCTCTCTACACTGTGCACTCGAGCCTGGGGCTATCCGCCAAGGACCCGATTGCAATTGATCCGGGTTGAGATGTTGGCAAGGTTGCTGCAGGAGACAGACAGCACAGTCGAGCATTGCATTCATCTTGTCGGATGGAGAAGTAGTTCGCATGCCTCGAAGCTTTTTCGTACAGTTATGCAAGTCTCGCCTCACGAATATCGGATCGCGCGTAGGCGTGATACTTCTGTGACTTTGGGGGCCGAAATCGTTGGTCTTGGGGCCCGTAGCGAGGCAGTTTGAAAGAGGACACTTCCATCTTGGAAGTGATTAGCGGTAAGCCAGATATTCCATAGTGTCGGGGTCACTGCTACGCCTGACGAACGGTACCCTCCGAACGTCACTTGCGTCTTCTGTTCTCCTCGTCGCACCTTATCGCCAGTACTCAAGGTGAGAAGGAGTTAGCAACATGAATGATCTCGATCAACGGCTCATGCTGCTCGGCAGACTGTTGGGCACTGTCCGTGGCCTGCCTACCGCTGCGATGTATCTTGCCAGACATGGAGTGCCCGTCTTTCCATGTGCGTCTGGATTCAAACGCCCAATAGTGAAAGGCGGTTTCACGGCAGCAACCGTCGATGTTCGGCAGGTTGAAACCTGGTGGCGTCGGTGGCCTGACGCAAATCTAGCCGTGCCGACCGGTGCGGCGTCGGGTCTTGATGTCGTGGATGTGGATCGTCACAGCGACAGCGACACCGGGCTTCTGTCGTTCGGTCGCGCTCGTGATGCCGGGCTGCTGAGCGGCTGGTCCTCGTTGGTCGAGACGCCCTCAGGCGGCTTGCACATTTACTTTCCTGCCGACCCGAATCGGCCGCAACGGATCTGGCAGGCGGCGTCTGCGCAGGTCGATTTTCGTGGCGATGGCGGGTATGTGCTCGTGCCACCGTCGAGGGTACGGCAGAAAGATGGGACACTCGGCGCATACGTGCTGCGCTCGACCAGCCCAGCCCCCACCGCTCCGGTGGATGCGCAGCGGTTGCTCGAGTTGCTCGCACCGCCTAAGCCTGCCCGCGCCCGCCCGGTGCCGAGCACGCCTCGTGAAGCGCGAAACAGTGATGCTGGGCGGGCCAGATGGGTGGCGGCGCAGCCCGAGGGGAACCGGAACTGGGCGTTGTACTTCATGTCTTGTAGGATGACCGAGGACGGCATCGCCAAGGCCGACATCGTGAGGGTGTTGCTCCCCGCAGCGGAGCAAGCGGGGCTTGGTGAGCGGGAGATTCTGCGAACGATCGACTCCGCGTGGGAACGAGCACACCCGACCACCGGGCAGCAACAGTCGCCGCAGTCGGCCCGCTCAGCGATGCCGGGATCTCCTCGCGCGGGCCATTCGTATGGCGATGCCGGGTGGGTACGCTCATGAATACCGCGCGTATCTCGTTCCGGGTGCTGCGGGTCGCGGTTTTCGCTGCTGAAGCGGGCACGATTCTCCTTGCTGCCACCGCGTTCATCCTCAGTTTCACCGCGCTGCATGGCCTCGCCGCGCGCAGCGGCATCGACCCTGATCTGGCGTGGCTGTGGCCGTTGATCGTAGACGGCATCATCGTCGTGGCGACGCTCGCAGTGTTCGCGCTGGCTGGTACACGGGTGGTCTGGTATCCGTGGCTGCTGCTCGTTCTCGGCGCGGGTGTCTCGGTCGCTGCGAACGCAGTACACGCGCTCGTTGCAGCAGACCCCGACGTGCCCGACTTGATCGCTGCTTTGGTTGCTTCCGTACCTCCAGTCGTGCTCGTCGCGTCAACGCATCTCACGGCGATCTTGATTCGTCAATCACGCACCGTGCTCCAGGCCGCCGCCCATCATGAATCTGTCGATGCTGAAGCCGCGCAGGCAGCCGCACAACTACGGGCGGCAGAGGCTCACGAGCCAGCGCCCGACCCCGAGGTTGACGGTGAGGCTCCACTTGCCGAGGTCAATGCCGAAGAGCGGCGCACCGTGGCGTCAACGCTGCGTGGCCTCGGCCTCAACAACTCCCAGATTGCCCGGTTGTTCGGTGTTGATCGCAGCACCGTCGGCCGCTGGCTTCTCAAACCCGTCGAAGAACAGGAGACCCCATCATGACCACCCCACCGCCCGGCGCGATGTCGCCGTATCGTTTCCCACCCCATCTCGACCTCTACACCAAGGAAGAGATCATCGAGGCCGAGCTGATCGAAGACGCTGAACTCACCCGGCACACACCTTCCCCTGAACTCATTTACGACGCCGAAGTGGTCGAGGATGCGCTCGAGTTGGATGGCGGCTTCGATCCTCGCGCAACGGATGATCCTGCCGATATTGTCGGCCCGGAACCGGAGAAACCTGCCGGGGTGCGGGTGGCGTGGAAACGTCCGACCGACCTTTTCGCGGAGGCCGGGGCGAGGGTGACCGCTCGCGGCATGGATCTCACTGCCGCGTTCTCGGAGCGTGCCCGAGGCAAGGTCGGAGACTTCCATCGGGAGATGCGTGAGGGCACCTGGCATCTCGCTCCGATGAACCCGTTTGGTCAGGATGCACCGCACCGCTCGATGCCCGAACCCGAAACGATCTCTCGGGGCTGATGGTGACGGTGATGGATCATGCACGGTATCGCTCTCAGACTGGTTCTGCTCGTTCGGGATGAGGATCGCACGTCTCTTGCAGGAGGTGCGCCATCATGACCAGATCACTTATCGCCGCTGCTTCGCCCGAGGATCACGAGTTCGAGACCCCGGAGGGGCTGCGGGCGTTGCTTATTCGTTTGCAGGAGGCCGGCCCCGGCGCGTGGCGTTATGACACCGAGGCGCATGAGCTCGCGAAGTTCACCGCAGGCAAGTATGCGCGTCTTGCCCGCAAGTACGGCCTCGACCGTTGGGAGGCGGTGACCGCCGCGTTCGAGGCGATGCGGAAACCTGGCACCGCCCGCGCCGACAACCCCTGGGCCGTGGTGACCGAGGCGGTGCGGCTGACGTGCATTTATGAGCAGCGCGGGCAGGGGCTGCTCTGCTCGGTCGATAAGGCTCGAAAGTCTGAGGTCTCCGCGAATCATGATGCGGAACGGTTCGCAGACCGCGACCAGGCGCTGCTCGAATGGAACCCAGCGTTCCAAGTCGGTGAGCCCCGCATTGAGGATGCAGGCGAAGAAGAACCTTCTCCCGAGGTGACCATGATCGAGCAGGCAGTGTTCCTGTTCTCGCGGCTCTGTTGGCCTGAATCAACGGCCCGGAATGTGATCTGGTACATCTACGAAGGCCTTGAAAGGCTCGGGAGCCGCACGAGCGCGTTCGACGTGCTGCGCCGAGACCGTCTCGCCCTCGCGCTCCTGGACGTAACGAAAGATGCCTGGAACACCGTCGTCGCGGTGCTGCTGGGCACTCAGAACCCTGCTTACGCGGCAACGAACGCGGGCCGTGGCCTGTTCATGCGAATCGTGATCGGTGAGAGCTTTCCCGAACTGCTGAGTGACGAGCACCTGGTGCGGCAGATCGTGGAGTCTGCCCCGAAACCTGGCGGTGCGTGATGAGCGGTCAGTATGGGATTCAGTTGGATCGGGCGCTCGACTCGCTCCTGGTTGGCACCCGGCATCGCAGCGACCTCGGAGATCTCGACCTGCTGGCGAAGTCGCTTTCTGAACACGGGCTGCTGCAACCGCCGACGATTACCCCGGAAGGGTTCGTGCTGATCGGGGTGCGCCGGGTCGCTGCCGCACGGAAACTCGGTTGGCGCACGATCAACGTGTGGGTGCGATCAGGCCTCTCCGACCGGCTCGGGCAACTGCTCAGCGAGCACGCCGATCATGCCCTACACAAGCCCCTCACCACCCTGGAAGCTGCGGCGCTCTACCGCGAGCTGAAAGCCGTGCTCGAGGAAGAAGCCGCGCTGCGGCAGGCCGCTACTCGCTTCGGAGCGCAGCCTGGACTCGCCAGAATCTCCGGTGGTGGTGATTCACCACCACCGTCAGAGGCGCGCGAATACGGGAAAGCACGCGAACAGGCAGCCCGCATGGTGACCGGGCGTGACTCCCATCAGATGCTCGAACGTGTGAACCGCATCGAAGACCTCGCCGCTGACGGCACCGTCTCGGCGGCGGTTCGCGGGCAGGCCGAGGCCGAGCTCGTCCGGATTCGGTATGGTGCCGGGGTACTGGCCTCGCATCAGCGCATGAACGCCGCCCTATCGCTTGACGAACTCGACCGCATCGCGGCAGATCCCACCCAGCCTGAGAGCGTGCGCGAAAGCGCAGGCCGTGAGGCGGCTCGCGCCCGCCAGGCCGATCTGAAAGCCGCTGAGATGGAACGCCTCGCCCAGGCCGCCCTCGAACGAGTGAAAGGAAGCAGCGGGTCGAAGCGCCGCCCCACCCCTCGCACTGCGCTCACAGCCGATGATGAGATGCCGAAGCTGCGCAGTTCCCGCGCGTTCTGGGCAACCTGGAGCGAACTCGACGGCTGGTGGCGACACTACGGCGTCGAGCAGATGGTGCGAGAGCTCTCCGGCGAGCAGCTCGATCTGTTCGTCTCTATCGCTGAGGGCACCATGCGCTTCGCCACCGAACTCCAAGAAGCACGCGCAGCCGCCTGACCCAAGCCGGTGTTCGGGGTGCGGTCTCGCACCTGTGCGGTATGAAACGTCGTACTCCCTCACCGCAGCAACCGGCCGCTGATCCTGAGCGGGCGCGCCGGTTACGCATGATCGTCGCCACGGTGCTCGGCACCGGGCTCCTGTTCATCCTCATCATCGCCACGATCGGGCTGCTGCTCGGCCCACCCGATGACGAGCCGACCCCGATGGTCGGCTCGACCGTCGCCCCCGACCCAGGCGACACCGCTGAGCGCCCCACGAGTCGGTCTGCGCCTTTCGGCACGGTCGCACAGACCGGAGATGCTGATCGCTTCGCGGAGTCTGCGGCGCTCGCCCTGTTCGCGTGGGATACCCGAGACGGGTATCAGCCGACCGACTATGTGCAGGCGATGCTCGATCAAGCCTCCGACCCTGCAAACGAAGAAACAGACGGCCTCGCCACCGACCTCGCCGCCTATGTACCGAACCGGGCGGCGTGGATCGAGTTGCAACGGTACGAGACGCGGGAGCATCTCGTGATCGACCAGATCGGTGTGCCCGACACCTGGGCCGAGGTGGAGCGGCAGGCACGCGAGGGCACGCTGCTACCGGGCACCATCGCCTACACCGTCGACGGCACCAGGCACCGCACCGGGGTATGGGAGGGCAAAGAGGTCGCGACTGAGCATCCAGTCGCGTTCACCATGTTCATCGCCTGCGAGCCGACGTACGAACAGTGCCGTCTGCTGCGCTTGACCGTGCTCGACAAACCACTGCGATGAGCGGGATCGCATTGTGAAGATTCTCGCGTTCCTCGCCGCCCTCGCGCTGCTCCCCGGCCTCGGCCTCATCGCTCTTGTGCTGGTTGCGGTTCCCGGCGGCGAGGCCTGTCTCACCCGCACCGACACCACTTCTGGGGGCGGTGAGGCATTGGCACCCGAGAGGCCGGCCGAGACGAAGAGCATCGTGTTTCCGCTGGCGAGAGGCGTTTGGGTTCGCACGAGCCAGTTTGGGCCGAGGATCGACCCGATCTCTGGTGAGGCGCGCACGCACACCGGCCTCGACCTTGCCGCCGCAGACGGCACCCCGATCATGGCGGTCGCTGACGGGTATGTGACGTTCGCCGGGATGGATGGCGGCTGGGGTGGCCTCATCACGATTGAGCACACCATTGACGGGCAGACCGTCGCGACCGCCTATGTGCATATGTGGGCGCACGGCATCCACGTCAACGCCGGGGATACCGTCGTCGCTGGCCAGCACATCGCCGATGTCGGATCGAGCGGCTGGTCAACCGGCCCGCACCTGCACCTCGAAGTGCGACCCGGCGGGTCTCGCGCCGCAGCGATTGATCCTGAGCCGTGGCTCGCCGCCCACGGAGCTATCGACCTTTCCGGCATCGGCACCGATGCTCCCGCGCTCGCCGGATGCGACCTCAATGCCGAAGCCGCAGCAAAGGGGTAAGGCCGGATGAATGTGTTTCCTGACTTCGGCTCGCTCGACCTCGGCTCTCTCGAGGACGCCATAGGGGCTGCACTGATGATCGTGCTCGTGGTGAGCGTGCTCATGTTCATCGTCTCCGCTGTCGCCTGGGCGGCAGGTACCTGGGGCGGCAACCCGCAGACCGCGATGCGCGGCAGGGTCGGCGTGTTCGTTTCGCTCGGCGGCGCGGTGATGGCGGGAGCCGCTGTCGCGATCACCAATATGTTCCTCACCTACGGCCCCACTCTGTAACCACCCGATTCGGGATCTGCCCGGCAGTCGGCGCGTCTTCGCGTCTGCTGCCGGGCTTCGCTCGTTCTCGGGGCATGGCCTGCACCTGACGGGTACGCACTTCCCGCGCCCTGACCCGTTAAGGAGCTTCCCCATGATCGACATCGACCCCAACAGTTCCGGGCTTCCCGGCATCGACGCGCTCCGGCTCATCGTCGGCGCGGTGATGACGTTCGGTTTGATCCTTTCCGCGCTCGGCCTCATCATCAGCGCGGTGGTCTGGGCGTTCGGGGCGAACTCGTCGAACCCGCATCTGGCCGGGCGCGGGAAAACTGGCGTGTTGATCTGCTGCGGGGCCGCGATCTTGTGTGGGGCCGCCGTCACATTGATCAATTTCTTCTGGGATGTGGGCCAGTCCGTCTGACCCTCGCGTTCGACGGTTCAAAAGGAGTTCCCGATGAGTCTGTGTGAGCAGCCGATCCTGTCGATGCTGTGCGAGGTGCGAGACGAAGCCACCGCGATGGTCGCCACCGCTCCGATCCAGTGGATCGCCGATGGTGTCGGCCAGACTGCGGCCTGGTTCATCCAGGGCCTCTGGATCGTATTCGACTCGACCACGCTGGTCGACGTTACTGGTGCCGAGTTTGTCGGCGTCTACAATCTCATCTTCGGCATCGGCGTCATGATCGCTCTGCTGCTGGCTTGCTTCCAACTCATCACCGCCGTGGTGAAACGCGAACCCGGTGGTCTCGCCCGTGCTGGGATCGGTCTCGGGAAGAGCATCCTCGGTTCGTTCGTCGCGGTCTCGCTCGTCGCGCTGGGATTAGAGATCGTGGATCAGCTGTGCCTCGGCGTCGTGCAAGCGACCGGGAACTCGATGCAGTCAATGGGCGACAAGATCACGATGCTCATCACCGCACTGACTACGTTGAACCTCGGTTCCCCAGGTATCGGAGCGATCGTCACGCTGTTCCTCGGCGGCCTGTCAATCGCGGCGACAGCGATCGTGTGGTTCTCGTTGCTCGTGAGAAAGAGCCTGCTCCTGCTGACGGTCGCGCTCGCGCCGCTCGCACTGGCGGGATTCTCCTGGGATACCACGCGCGGGTGGGCGGGGAAATGGCTGATGTTCGTGGTCGCGCTCATCGTCTCGAAACTCGTGTTGACCGTGATCCTGTTGGTCGCGATCGCGCAGATTTCGGTGCCTATCGCCCTCGATATCCAGGCGCTCACTGACCCGCTAGCGGGGATTGTGCTTCTCGCGGTTGCCGCGTTCGCCCCGTACATCACCTATAAGGCGATCTCGTGGCTCGGTACCGACTACTACCACGCCATGTCCACCGAGTCCGAAGCGAAGCAGGCGCTCAACCGGCCGGTGCCGGTGCCGAATCGGATGCCTGGGAACCCGTCTCGCGTTCTCGGCGATTCGGGCGGCGAGGGCGGTTCAGGTGGCTCCGGCGGTAAAGGCAAGCCTCCCGCGCCGACGCCTACCGGCGGGAGCGGGAGTGGTGCTGGTGCTGCGGGTGCAGGTGGTGGCACCGGAGCGAGCGCGGGTGTCGGTGGCGGCACTGGAGCGGGCGTTGGCGCGGGTGCTGCGGGTGGGCCGATCGGTGTTGGGATCGCGCTCGGTGCGGCAGCGGCGAAGAAGGCTGCAACCCTCGGCCCGGAGCTTGGCAGTCAGGTCGCGCAGCAGGCTGACAGTCAGATGGAGGGGGCGAGCACGCCGGGGCAGAGTTCGGATCCGCCTCCGGCACGCCACGGGCAGGTACCGCCGCCTCGCGCGCTGCCGCCTGGCCCGAGTGCGAACTCTGGCGATAGTTCGACCCCGAAAGCGTAGGGAGCTGTCATGTCTGAGTTCGAGTTGTCGACCGTGCAGTTCTCGCGCCTCACCAAGCGGGGCGTGATGCTCGGTCTCTCGCTGCCCCAGCTGGTCACGCTAGGGATCGGTCTCGTCACTGCCGTTGGCGGCCTCTACGTCACGGGTGGTGCGGGGCTTGTCTGGACGGCCCCGGTCTGGGGGTTTGCCGCTGTCACCGCGACCGTGCCGGTTGGCGGGCGGAAGATCGTCGAGTGGGCACCCATCGTGTTGCGGTGGTGGCAGAAGCAAGCGAGTGGGCAGGCCGAGTACCGACGCGCGCTTATGCGGCTTCGACCCGAGGGCACCCTTGCGCTCCCTGGCGATGCTGCCGCGTTGCGGGAGTGGGTGGACGATGAGACCGGGGCGGCGATGATCCATGACCCGCACCAGCACCTCTTGACCGCGATCCTCGGGGTCTCTCATCCTGCGTTCGTGCTGCTCGATCCGGGCGACCAGCAGCGCCGCGTCGACGGTTGGGGCAGAGTGCTCGCCTCCGCGTGCAGGTCGGGGAGGATCGCCCGCATCCAGGTGTCTGAGCGCACCCTGCCCGACTCCGGCACCGGGCTGGCGCAATGGTGGCAGGAGCACGGCAACGCTGACGGGTCGTGGGCGGCGACCGTCTATGGCGAACTCATCGACCGGGCGGGTCCCACCGGGGAACGGCACGCCACTACCGTCTCACTCTCGCTCGATATGCGCCTCGCGGCACGCGCGATTCGCACCGCTGGCGGCGGTGTGCGCGGGGCTGCGCAGGTGCTGCGGCAGGAGATGCATACCCTGGTCGCTGCGGTTCGTGCCGCAGATCTGCAGGTCGACGGGTGGCTTACCCCAGGCGATGTGGCAATGGTGCTGCGCGCTGCCTACGATCCAGCGACCGCTGCCGCGCTCGAACGTCACGGCGAACTTGGGCGCGATCTCGCAACTGCTGGCCCGGTCGCTGTCACTGAACGGTGGGAGTCGATCAGGTCTGACAGTGCGCATCATGCGGTGTTGTGGGTCAGCGAATGGCCGCGCAGCCAGGTCTACCCAGGGTTCCTCTCGCCCCTTGTGCTCTCGTCGGGGATCCTGCGCACTCTCTCGTTGCACTACCTGCCGGTGCGCGCCGATCAAGCGGCGCGTGATCTGCGGCGCAAACGCACCGAACTGATTTCGGACAAGACGCAGCGGCAGAAGATCGGGCAGATCGAAGACGCCGCGACCGCTGCCGAGTACGTCGACGTAATGCAGCAAGAGGCCGACCTCTCTGCCGGGCACGGCCTCGCCCGCGTCACCGGCCTCATCTCGGTCACCGCCTCAACCAGCGAGGAACTCGAGGCAGCGGTCGCGGCGGTCGAACAGGCCGCGATCCAAGCCTCATGTGAATGCCGTCGCTTGGTCGGGCAGCAGGCCCGCGCGTTCGCCGCCGCAGCCCTCCCGCTCGCCCGCCCCATCTGAACCCGCCCTGACTGACTGGACACCACTGATGCCTGAGTATGAGACCCCGCGCGAAGCGGCGACTGCCGCCTACGACGCACTCCGTTACCTCGCCCACACCGTTCGTGAGACCCCGCCCCGTGAACTCTACGATCTGAACCGTGAACTGCTCGGCATCTCTCGGCTGCTGCCCGACGTGTTCAGGAGGTTCGCGTCGCGTGCGATCGCCCGCAACGATGAGGCGATTATCCGAACCGGCGGCACCATCGTCTCTGGTGTCGCGGTGATCGAAGAAGCAGCCCGTGACCTTCTCCAAGCCGCAGAGTTTGTCGACCGTGCCGAGACGCGCCTGGGTCGCACCTCCGAACACCTCTCGCTCCTCGAATGGCCGACCCCACATCGCCCCGATGCTCCGCCCGCTGCGAGCGTCACCACCTACCTCAGGCCGGAGGCGCTCGATTCGGGCACCCTTGCGCCCAAGACCGCGCACGGCCCCGGCCGCACGGCCGCACCCCAGAGACTCGATGCGGGGTTATCGCGGTGAGTGACGAAGAGCGTCTGCACGCAAGCGTGCTCGTCGCCCCGACCGCCGAGCGCCGCCGCTTGAAGAAAGCAAGACGCCGAGCGGCTGCGCAGCTGCGCCTGGAGGCGCGCGCCCGCGAAGATGCCGAACAGCGAGCCAGGCGCGAGGCCGAACGGGAGGAACGCCGCAACACCGTCTATCTCCCCGCAGCGGGCGAGCCGTACCCTGAGTCGCTGCGCACCCCTGGCCGATTTCGGCTACCGAAGCATCAAGACACAACGGCAACGCTGGGTGCGCAATACCCGTTCCTCGCCGAGGCCGGCCTCGGCTCAGACGGTGCGTTCATCGGGCAGGATCTCTACTCCGGGGCCTCGTTCGTGTACGACCCGTGGACGCTCTACCAGCGCGGCCTCATCACCGCCCCGAACATCGTGATCGCCGGAATCGTGGGCAGCGGCAAGTCGGCGCTCGTGAAATCGCTCTACACGAGAGCGCTGCCGTTCGGGCGCAGAGTCTATGTGCCCGGCGATCCGAAAGGCGAGCACTCTCCCGTCGCTGAGCTGGTCGGCGGGCGCGCGATCATTCTTGGACGTGGCTTGCCACACCGCCTCAACCCTCTCGATGAGGGTTATCGTGCGGCAGGGATCAGCGATCAAGACTGGGCGGCTCAGGTCACCGCGCGTCGCCGCGAGCTCGTCGGCGCACTCGCAGAAACCATGCTCGCACGACCCCTCACCCCTCTGGAGCACACCAGCATTGACCACGCGCTTGGCGCGGTGATGCGAGAGCACGGCACCCCGATCCTGCCGCAAGTGGTCGACCGTATCCTCGAGCCTGGCAGCGATGCTGACGGCAGGCTCAAAGAAGACGGTCGCCAACTTGGACACGCGCTCAGGCGACTCGTTGCGGGCGACTTGCAGGGCATCTTCGACGGGCCATCGACCGTTCGCTTCGATCCGTCGCTGCCGATGGTGAGCCTCGACCTGTCGCGCATGGTCGAGAACTCCGCACTGACCTCGGTGCTGATGACCTGCTCATCGGCGTGGATGGAGGGTGCGCTGCTCGATCCAGCGGGCGGGCAGCGGTATGTGATCTACGACGAAGCCTGGCGGCTCATGGCCTACCCCTCGCTGCTTCGACGTATGGACAGCCAGTGGAGGTTGGCGAGGCACTACGGGATCGCGAACGTCTTGGTCTTTCACAAGCTCTCAGACCTCGACAACGTAGGCGATAGTGGCTCCGCCATGCGCGCGCTCGCCTCGTCGCTGCTCGCAAACGCCGAGACGCGGGTGATCTACCGGCAGGAACCCGACCAGCTGGGCGCGACCGCGCAGGCGCTCGGCCTGACCCGAACCGAACAGTCGCTGCTGCCCGGTCTCGGCGTCGGACAAGGCTTGTGGAAGATCAAAGGCAGGAGCTTCGTTTCGCAGCACCAACTGCATCCTGCTGAACTCGAAGCGTTCGACACCACCACCCGCATGGGCTGAATTCATCTCCGCAAACGGTCTGAGAAGTGCTGCGCTTCTCAGACCGTTTCTTCGTGCTCGGGGTTCCTGTCTTACCTCGCTGTCGGGTCACCGC
>NZ_JBYSYO010000022.1:0-12588 GCF_058783455.1 Herbiconiux sp. FW305-C-125
CCCCGAACCCCGGAAAATCAGGGCAGAACGACCAACGACCGCCGAATCAGCGCTCAAGTGGCACGAGTCAGGTCAGGCAATGTCTGTGCGGCTCCCAGACTGCCACAGCAATTCATCTTCCTACAAATACCAATAACATCAATATTTATGCGCTCGCCGACATAATGTATTGGTAGAGGAATGCGGTCCCATGATTCAGTGGGTCTCTGTTCCCCGTGGAGCACGTCCTCGGCATTCCCCTAGAGCACCTCCTTAGCCAAGGCCAGAACCGTCTTCAGTGCGGAGCTCCGAGATTCCGAACGTCAAGCCATTCGAAGAAACACCTCCTTGAAGGGATCCACGACCGGCAAGCATGAGAACTCATCGGTGTGGGTGTTCTCCGCGACAGAGAATATCGTGAGGTGCGCGCCCGCTTTAGTCGCGACGAGCGAAAGGGTCGTCCAGGTGTCGGGTGTGATCCGGGTTGCCATGTGTTCAAAACCAATTGGGGGGCACAATCGCATGAACCGATCCGTGAGTACTGATCCAACATGAGGGGGCAATGTCACGAAATACTCCTCAGACATCCCGGCGCTCATCGACCGCTACCTGGATGGCGCCATCAAACTCCACGAGCTTGTCTCCCGCCGCCTGCCCCGAGAAGCACAGGACGCATTCGACGATCTCTCCTCTGGTATCGTGCTCCGGACGCTGCTGATCCCCCAGCCTAAGCGCCCCGACCGTGCCGTCGCGCTCCGATCGCCCGCATCGTCGACAGAGGGGTCATCGCATGTCAGCTACGTCGCATCCGCATTTCTGCGGCACCCTCGGCCCCGTCGGGCTGACCTTCTTCGGCGTCACCTACATGATCATCGCGGTCGTATTCACGACATACGGTGTCGTGAACCAGGTGACCGACGGGCATCTCCCCACCGCCTACATCCTCGCGATCATCGCGATGCCCTTCACCGCTGCCAGCTACCCCACCCTCGCTCGGAAGTACCCGGTCGCGGGCGCCACGTATACCTACACCCAGCAAGCCTTCGGCGGGCTCGTCGAGCTCCTCACCGGCTTGGTGATCCTGCTCGACTACCTCTTCATCCCGATGATCAACTTCCTGGTCATCGGCATCTATCTGTATTCGCAGTTCCCCGCCGTGCCAAATGGGCGTTTACGATGGCGACGCTACTGATTGTGTTCACCTTGAACCTGCTCGGCATCTCCCTGGTGAACCGGGTCAACTTCATCGTGATCGCCCTATCGGTGCTGCTGGTGGTCGTGCTCATGGTTCTCGCGTTCAAGAAGACGCTGCGCGGGGACACCTTGGTGAGACTCCTCGAGCCTTTCACCTTCGGGCAGCGCGGTATCGGTGGGATCGCCTCAGGAGCTGCGATCCTCTCACTCTGGTTCCTGGGCTTCGTTGCCGTCTCCACCCTCGCGGAGGAGGCGCGGAACACCCGCCGCGACATCCCGCGAGCGATCGTCGGCTCGACGCTGCTGGGCGGCCTGCTGTTCGTGCTGGTTTCCTGGTCGGGCGCCCTGGCGTGGTCGCCCAACTGGCAGGCCCTCTCTGCTGACGAAGTGGAAGCGGTCGGCGTCAGCCTCGTCAGGGTGCTCGGCGGCGCGCCGTTCGCCGCGTTCTTCATCGCCATATATGTGGTGAGTTGCTTCGGCAGCGCAATGACCGGGCAGGCATCCGTTTCGCGGTTGCTAATCGCTGTGGGGCGCGACGGTGTGCTGCCCCGGCCGCTCACCAAGCTGCACCCCGGTTCAGCACACCGTTTGTCGTAGTGATCGTCGTGTCGGTGTTCGCACTGGCCAGCCTGGTACTCGACTTGAATACGGCGGAGTTTATGATCAGCTTCGGCGCCCTCGCGGCGTTCGCGATGGTAAACCTGTCAGCCATCAAGGACGAGTTCCTCCGGAAAGACAGGACGGGGAACCGCGCGAAGGGAGGCGTCCTGCTGCACCTGGTCTGCCCGCTGATCGGGTTCGCGCTCACGGTCTGGCTGTGGACGTCGCTGGAGCCCTCGACCTGACTCGTCGGCTGCATTTGGCTGACCATCGCCGCTACCGAGACGCCGGGTCTCAGTGAGTCCGTCCCGAAGCTCGACTTCTCCGGCGAAGCGCCCACGACCATCCAGATCGATTAGCTCAGAGGAATCGAGGCGGCCGCCGACCGGTGAGGCAGTTGGGTATGCGCGCAGTACAGCTGGCGGCGCCTACAGGACTTCGTCGGCGAGTGCCAGCACCGTGGCGAGTGCGGGGTTCCGCGAATCGGCGCGCCAGGCCATGCGCAGGAGCACCTCGTCGAATGGGTCTGCGACCGGGAGGAAGGAGAACCCGTCGGTGTGGGTGTTCTCTGCGACCGATGAGATCGTGAGATGAATGCCGACCTCGGCTGCGACGAGTGACAGCGCCGTCCAGGTGTCGGGGGCGACCTGCGCGATGAGGGGGTCGAAGCCGGCAGCGTGGCTGAGTCGGAGCAGCCGGTCTGTAAGTACTGATCCGGGCTGCGGGGGGAGCGTCACGAAGTAGTCGGCGGAGAGCTGATCCATGTGGACCGAGTCAGCGCCGGCCAAGGTGTGGGTCTTCGGGACGGCGACGACGAGTTGCTCGTTGATCAGAGTGCGGGTTCTGATGCCGGCTGGGACGTAGTCCCAGCGGCCAATGGAGATGTCCGCCTCATCGTTCAGGAGCCGGTTGATGGCGGGCTGGGCGAAGTTCTGGCTGGAGAGCTCGAGGGATAGGTCTGGATGTTTGAGACGCGCAGCGCGGGAGAGCTGGCCGACGAGAATCTGTGTGGAGGCGCCAGCGAAGGCGATACCGACATGCCCGAGTTCGCCGCTCTGAGCGGCGCGCACATCGTGCGCGGCATGCTTGAGTTCGTTGAGAATGCGGCGGGCCGGGCCGAGCAGAGCCTCCCCGGCCGCAGTGACCTCCACGGAGCGCGTCGTGCGGTGGAACAGCTCCGCGCCCAGTTCCTTCTCCAGTGCCTTTATGGTGCGGCTTACCGGAGGCTGCGCCAAATGGAGGCGTTCGGCCGCTCGCCCGAAGTGCAGTTCTTCCGCGACGGCGACGAATGCTCTGAGGTCCTGAATTTCCACTCGCCAATGATAGCACGAGGATCATATATCGTGTCGTATTTGCTTCATTTCAGGTCTCAGTGCGACGAACGATTGGAGAGGGACATATGTGCTGAAGGTATCAATAACGTGAAAATAGGTATTTGACGTGCACTAATCGCGCCTGACAAGGTGAAAACATCGAAAACGGTTCAACGGAAGAACGGTCCCGAGGTAGACGGTGGAAGATCACAACAGACTTGAAGAACTACTCGCGCGTTCGGGGCAGGGGCCGTTGAGCGGCACCATCATCGCTGACTTCGGCAGGGTGCTGGCCGGGCCCTACTGCACTATGCTGCTGGCGGACATGGGGGCGACCGTCATCAAGGTCGAGAGTCCGATCGGGGACGAGACCCGTGCTTGGATGCCGCCGGAGCATGAGGGCAAGTCGACTTACTACCTCTCGATCAACCGGAACAAGCTGTCGATCGAACTGGACTTCAGCGACCCCGGGGATCTCGCGACCGCACGCGAGCTCGCAGCTCGCGCGGACGTCGTAATCGAGAACTTCAAGCCCGGCGGTCTCGAGAAGTTCGGGCTGGACTATCAGAGCGTGGCGGCTCAGAACCCGGACGTGATTTTCACCTCGATCACCGGGTTCGGTACCGCGGGCGGGGCGAGCCTTCCTGGATACGACCTGCTCGTCCAGGCTGCCTCCGGGCTCATGAGTCTCACCGGGGCGCCGGAGACCGAGCCGTTCCGTGCCGGCGTCGCGGTCGTCGATGTGTTCACGGGTATGCACGCCTGCATCGGTATCCTCGCCGCCCTCAACCACCGGCGAGTGACCGGTGAAGGGCAGCGGGTGGAGGTCAATCTGATGAGCTCGGCACTGTCGGGCCTGGTGAACCAGACCGGCGCTTACGCCATCGCAGGCGTCGTTCCGACCCGCATGGGCAACGAGCATCCGAGCATCTACCCTTACGAGCCGATCGCCACCGGAGACGGGGAGATCGTGCTCGCGATCGGCAACGACAGGCAGTTCCGGGTGCTCTGCCGGGAGCTCGGCACGCCTGAACTCGTCGAGGATCCGCGCTTCGCGTTCGCGCCCGACCGCAGCCGCAACCGACTCGATCTGCGTCCGCTACTCGAAGCCGCGCTCTCGCATGCGACCGCCACGGAGTGGTTCGAACGGCTCACCGCAGCGGGGATCCCGTGCGCGCCGATCCAGGACGTCGCAGCCGGTGTCCAGTTCGCCGAGCGCATCGGCCTGGATCCGATCATTCAAGCCGGATCCGGGGATGACTCTCTGTCCGGGATCCGCAACCCCATCACCTTCTCACAGACCCCGGCGACCTACGACAAGGCGCCCCCCGAGCTAGGCGCAGATACCGAGCTGGTGCGGCGCTGGCTCGCGGGCTCCTCGCCGCTCGCATCGATCTCAGCAAAGGAAGCAACAGCATGAGTGCACTCAACAGGTCAGGCGTCAACGTGGATTTCTACGGCGTCGAGGACTACCTCGGTGAGGAGGATCGCGCGCTCGTCGCGAAGGTGCGAGCCTTCGTCGATTCTGAGGTCACCCCGATCATCAACGAGTACTGGGAACAGGCGGACTTCCCGTACCAGATCCTCCCGAAGTTCGGGGAGCTTGGCATCATCGGCACCGCGATCGAAGGGTACGGCTGCCCAGGCCTGACCCGGTTGCAGGCGGGACTGGTCGCCATGGAGCTCTCCCGCGGTGACGGGAGCATCAACACGTTCAACGCCGTGCACTCCGGCCTCGCGATGGGGACGATCAACCTACTCGGCAGCGACGAACAGAAGCAGCGCTGGCTGACCCAGATGGCGAAGCTCGAGAAGCTCGGCGCGTTCGCGCTGACGGAACCCGATCACGGTTCCGACTCCGTGGCTCTTGAATCCAGCGCCCGCCTCGACGGCGACCACTACGTTCTCAATGGCTCGAAGCGGTGGATCGGCCTCGGCCACGTCGCAGATCTCGTCATCATCTGGGCGCGCGACACCGCCGACGACAAGGTCAAGGCGTTCATCCTGGAGAAGAACGAGGACGGCAGTTACCCGTCCGGATACCACGCGGAAGCCATCCAAGGGAAGATCGCCAAGCGCGCGATCCAGCAGGCGCAAATCACCTTCGAAGACCTTCGGATCCCCGCCGAGAACAAACTCGAAAAGTCTCAGTCGTTCCGCGATGTCGGGGCGGTGCTCAACCGCACCCGCAGCACCGTCGCCTGGGAATCGTTGGGACACGCGACCGCCGCCTACGAGGCGGCAGTGCAGTACGCGTCCGAGCGCGTCCAGTTCGGCAGCCCGATCTCACACTACCAACTCGTCCAGAACAAGCTCGCCAACATGCTCGCTGACCTTACAGCGATGCAGCTGGTCTGCTTCCGTGCCGGCGCCCTGCAGAACGAAGGCCGCCTAAGCAACGAGCAGGCCTCGCTCGCGAAGATGTTCACTGGCGATAAAGCGCGGCAGCTATGCCGCGATTCCCGCGACCTGCTCGGCGGCAACGGCTTGCTGCTCGAGAACCACGTCGCCCGCCATCTCACGGACATGGAAGTCGTCCACACCTACGAGGGCACCGATTTCATCCAGTCCCTGATCGTGGGCCGCGAGATCACTGGGGTCTCCGCGTTCAAGCGGTAAGGACGGAGCGAGATGGGCGAGTACATCGTCATAGGCGCAGGACTCGCCGGCGCCGCCACCGCGTGGCGTCTCGCCCAACGCGGGCAAGACGTGACCCTGCTGGAGCGGTCGGCACCAGCCAACCCGTACGGCAGTTCGCACGGCTCCGCGCGGATCTTTCGCTACGCCTACCCGAGCGAGCTCTACACAGGGCTCGTTATCCGTTCCAAGCCGCTGTGGGACGAACTCGAACGGGAGAACGGTGCACGTCTGATCGAACCCACCGGCGCCCTCGACCATGGCGCGGTGAACGATCCCGTCGGCCTCGCCCGTGTCCTGGACGCGCTGGGTGTCGAGCATGAGCTACTGCCAGAGGCGGAGGCGGGCTCGCGCTGGCCGCAGTACGGCTTCGACGGCGCGGTACTCTATCACCCCGGCGCTGGAGTGCTTGATGCCCGCAACACGGTCGAGGCGTTCGTTCGCCTGGCCGCCGCAACCGGGCGGGTCAGACTGCTCACGAACTGGACCGTCAGCTCTATCGAGCGGCGCACCGGCGGCTTCCGCGTCGAATCCACGGTCGGCGACGTCGTCGAAGGCGAGAAAGTGGTCGTCGCGGCCGGCCCGTGGCTTCCAACCCTTCTGGACTCGCTCGCTCTGCCTGCCGGGTTCATCCACTCACTGCCGTCTTTCGAAGTGCGTGAGGAGCAGGCGTTCCACTTCCCCTACCACGACGCCGGCGCTTCCGGCGCACCCTATCCGGCTTGGCCGACGTTCATGCACGAGAACGAGACGGTCGACATCTACGGTCTGCCAGGCGGCCGCGACGCCGGATACCACGGCCTCAAGATCGCGCACTTCAATGGCGGAACCGTAATCCCGAGCATCTTCGACCGCACCGGCCAGATCCGGCCGGAGGCCAGGCAACGAGCTCGCGACTACGTCAAGGAATGGGTGCCCGGTGTCGAACCGGATTCCTACGCGGAAGCGACGTGCATGTTCACCAGCACGCCCAGCAGCGACTTTCTGATTGACGAGGCCGAAGGCATCGTCGTCCTGTCCGCCTGCTCCGGCCGTGGTGCGAAGTTCGCTCCGCTGCTCGGCGAGCTCGCCGCCGACCTTGCTACCGGCGCCGGGACCGTCCCTGACGAGTTCCGTGCCGCGTATCACTCCAGGCGCTCCGCAGCCTGACCCACCTTACTCACAGAAAGACCACGGTTCACCCCATGACCTCGACGTTCATCTACGATGCCGTCCGCACCCCTTTCGGACGCGCCGCCGGTGCGCTCTCCGGGATCCGCCCTGACGACCTCGCCGCGGTCGTCATGAAAGCCGCCGTCGAGCGCACCGGCGTCGATCCCGCACGTATTGAAGACGTGATCTTTGGAGACGCGAACCAGGCCGGTGAGGACAACCGCAACGTCGCCCGTTTCGGCGCCCTCCTCGCGGGCTTCCCCTCCTCGGTCACGGGCGTCACCGTCAACCGGCTTTGCGCATCGTCCGTGGAGGCCGTGATCCAGGGTTCCCGGGCGATCGAGTCGGGGGATGCAGAGCTGATCCTCGCCGGCGGCGTGGAGTCCATGTCCCGTGCGCCCTTCGTTCTCGAGAAGTCCCCGAAGCCCTGGCCGGCGGTCGGCAACCAGACGCTCTGGAACACTTCCATCGGGTGGCGCATGGTAAACCGGGCCCTGCCCAAGCATTGGACCATCTCCAACGGCGAGTCCGCGGAGAAGATCGCCCAGGAGTGGGGGATCACCCGTGAAGCACAGGACGCGTTCTCGGTCCGCTCGCATGAGCTCGCCGCGAAAGCGTGGGCGGAGGGCCGCTACGACGCCGAGATCGTGCAGGTGCCCGGCGCTGAGATGGCGCGCGATGAGGGCATCCGCGACGGCAGCACCGTTGAGAAGCTCGCCGGTCTCAAAGCGCTGTTCGCCGCCGACGGTACCGTGACGGCCGGGAACTCGTCCTCGATCAACGACGGTGCTTCCGCGGTGCTGCTCGGCGCCGAGGACGCCCTCGACGCCGAACCGCTCGCGCGGATTACCGGACGTGCCGCCCACGGCGTCGACCCGGACATCTTCCCGATCGCGCCGATCGAGGCCGCGAACAAGGCGCTGGCGCGCGCGGGACGGACCTGGGCGGACGTTGACCTCGTCGAGCTGAACGAAGCCTTCGCCTCACAGTCCCTGGCCTGCCTCAAAGGCTGGCCCGACTTCGACCCGGAGAAGCTCAACATCCACGGCGGCGCCATCGCCATCGGTCACCCCCTCGGCGCCTCAGGCGGCCGGATCATCGGTCACGCCGCCCACGAGCTCAAGCGCCGCGGCGGAGGAGTCGCAGTCGCCGCGATCTGCATCGGCGTCGGCCAAGGGCTCGCCGTTGTTCTTGAGCGGTAACTTATGGCCGTAGTGTCAATGCTGTTCAGTTCATTCGTCTCGGGTGGTACGCAGCTCAGAAGCTGCACTGGACTCTAAGCGGCCAGGTTACCTTTTGGCTGATTTAAGAGTACCTAATCAAACGGCTTTGGCCTCCGTCATGACCTTGCCAGCGTTGGATGGCAGAGGGGGATCTTGCTCAGAGCCGTACCGCAGCAAGCTCGATGAATGTAGGTGGTTCGCTGTCACACTCAGCAGCATGGGAGCGGCTTGAAGTTTGCAGGGTTCTTTCTTCGAGCTCATCTTCCGACTCACATATCTTGCAAACATGGCTGAAGCGCCACGACTCGACTCTGATTTGACCGCGTAGCGCGGGGCAGTCGAGGCCACCTATCGAACGTGAAAGGTGGCCTCCGATGACAGTTTCGATGCGTCGCATGACGGCGGGCGATGGGTACAAGTACCTCCTGAAGTCGGTCGCGTATGGCGACGGCGATAGAGCCTTGTCGACCCCGTTGACTCGCTACTACAGCGAAGAGGGAACCCCACCCGGCAGATGGCTCGGTTCTGGCCTGAGTGGCCTCGCGGACGGTCAGATTGTGGGCGGGGATACGGTGACCGAGACGCAACTCCAACTGCTCATCGGGATGGGCCGCGATCCCGTGACGGGTGATGCGCTTGGGCGACCTTACAGCCAGTTCCAGACGCTCGATGAGCGCGTTGCCGCTCGCATTGCCGCGCTCGATCCTGAACTCACGCCATCACAGCGCGCCGAAGCGGTCACGGTGATTGAGGCGGAGGAAGCGGCGAAGAAGAGCCGTAAGGCGGTCGCTGGTTACGACTTCACTTTCTCGATTCCGAAGTCAGCATCCGTGTTGTGGGCGGTGGCTGATGGGGGCACGCAACAACTCATCTGGGAAGCGCACCATGCCGCGATAGCTGATGTGTTGCAGTTCATGGAGCGCGAGGTCACTGCAACACGGGGAGGAGCGCGCGGCCCTGACGGTGCGGTGCTGCAACTCGACGTCGCTGGGGTTGTTGCAGCCGCGTATGACCACTACGACTCCAGGTTGCAAGACCCCTACCTGCATACGCATGTGGTGGTGTCGAACAAGGTGCAGCACGCCCAGACCATGCGTTGGCTCGCGCTTGACGGGCGACCTCTGCACGCAGCGACGGTCGCGCTGAGCGAACTTCATGAGGCGATCTTCGCTGACTCACTCACCCGGCTGCTTGGGGTCTCGTGGGAGTCACGCGAGCAAGCTGCTGGTCGGAACCAGTCGTGGGCGATCAGTGATGTGCCGGAGGAATTGATCAAAGCGTTCTCGAGTCGCGCACGCGATATTGAGGTCGAGAAAGAACGCCTTATTGCGGAGTTCGTGGCACGGCACGGCCGCAGGCCGTCGTCGGCTCAGGTCATCAAGCTGTTGCAGGAGGCCACGCTCGCAACACGCCCCGAGAAAGACGTGCGATCGCTGGATGACCTCACGAGCGAGTGGCGGGATCGTGCAACAGTGATCCTCGGTGAAGATGCGACGGCGTGGGCGATCAGTGTTGCGTGGCAACACGACCCCAGAAGCTCGGGCGTGCGGTTGTTGCGCGCCGATGATGTACCACTCGACATGATCGCAGCCCTCGGGAAGCAAGTGATCGAGACCGTGGGCGAGAAACGTTCGACCTGGCGACGCTGGAACCTCATGGCCGAAGCAGCCCGGCAGTCCATGTGGCTCAGGTTCGCGTCAAGCGAGGATCGCGAGGTCATCGTCGGCATGATCGCGGATGCCGCCGAGCAAGCATCGCTCAGGCTCACCCCGCCCGAACTTGCCGTCACACCCGCCGAGTTCCGGCGCGCTGATGGCTCCACAAGATTCCGGCCGAAGCACTCGACACTGTTCTCATCGACAGCGTTGCTTGCGGCGGAGGATCGGCTGATCGCGAGAGCGCGGGGCATGGCCGGCCCCAGGCTCGCGCTCGACACGATCGAACGCTTCGCGAACGAACCCGATAATGAGGGGCGCACGCTCGGCCCCGACCAACGCGACGCACTCGCCCGGATCGCGGTCTCAGGCCGCACCGTCGATGTTCTCGTGGGGCCTGCAGGTACTGGGAAGACTACGACGCTGGGCGCATTGCGTCGTGCCTGGGAATGGAAGCACGGTGAGGGGTCAGTGGTTGGGCTTGCCCCGTCAGCAGTCGCGGCAGGAGTGCTCGCTGATGAACTCGGCGTCCCGACCGATAACACCGCGAAATGGCGGGAAGTGTTCGAGCGCACCGGGCAGACCTTCACACGCGGTCAGCTGGTGATTCTTGATGAGGCGTCGCTTGCGGGTACGCACTCGCTCGACCTCATCACCCGTGAGGCTGAGCGGGTCGGAGCGAAAGTGCTGCTTGTTGGTGACCCGGCACAGTTGCAGTCGGTCGGCGTGGGCGGCGCGTTCACCCTGATCGTGAACGACCGCGCTGAGGGCACGCCGGAGTTGACGGAGGTGTGGCGGCTGAAACACGACTGGGAGAAACGCGCCTCGCTCGAGTTGCGCCACGGCCGCGTCCCCGTGATCGACACCTATATGGAGCATGGCAGGATTAGGGGCGGCACCATTGACGAGATGGCCGAGGCTGCGTACTGGGCCTGGTGGGAAGACCGGCAGGCCGGGCGAGGAACGATCCTGATCGCAGAAACCGTCGAGAATGTCACCGAACTGAACCAGCGGGCACGCCGCGACCTCATCGCCCACGGCTACGTCGCCGCTGAACGCGAGATCGAACTGGGCGACGGCAGCCGCGTGAGTGTGGGAGACACGATCATCACGAGGAAGAACGACCGCCGCCTGCGCTCGGCACACGGATGGGTGCGCAACGGTGAACGCTGGGTCGTGACGAACGTGCGCGATGACGGCTCGGTCTTCGTGCGGCCACCCACCATGCGGCGCGGGGGCGGGATCTTGTTGCCCGCCGCCTACGTTGCCGAGCACCTCGACCTCGGCTACGCCGTCACCGCGCACCGTGCCCAGGGCGTCACCGTCGATACCGCACACACACTCGTCGAAGCCACCACGACCAGGGAAGTGCTCTACGTCTCCATGACGCGCGGCAGATACTCGAACCGAGCCTATGTCGCCACGGATCGGCTCGATCCCGCGCACAGCGTGCCGCAGCCCGGCGAGAACCCCGACGCGACTGCCCGCACCGTGCTCCAGGGCGTGCTTCAGCATGTCGGGGCTGAACTCTCGGCACACGAGACGATCACTGCCGAGCAGGAACGATGGGGCGGGATCGCGCAGCTTGCCGCTGAATACGAGACGATCGCCGCCGCCGCGCAACAGGACAGGTGGGCGCGGTTGCTTGCGGTATCCGGGCTGACCGACGCGCAGGTAGACGAGGCGGTGAGTGCGGAGACGTTCGGGGCGCTCGTCGCCGAACTCCGACGTGCCGAGGCCAGCGGGCACCCGGTCGATACGCTCATGCCGAGGATTGTGCGGGCGCGTGGCTTCGCGGATGCCGACGACATCGCCTCCGTACTGCACTACCGACTCGAACAAGCCGTAACGAGGCTCGGCGCTGGTAGTGCGCTGCCGCGCGCTCGGTTCATCGTAGGACTACTGCCCGAGGCGGTCGGAGAGATGAGCGCGGATATGCGTGCCGCACTCGATGAGCGGCGGGAACTCATCGAAGCGCGCGCCGCCGCGATCATCGACACCGCCCTCGAACGCGGCGAACAGTGGGTGATCGCTGTCGGTGCCGCGCCGGAGAATGAGCAGGATCGGGCGCGCTGGCGATCAGGGCTGATGACCATCGCCGCATACCGAGACCGGCACAGCATCGACCCCAGGGAGGCGCAGCCGCTCGGAGCCGAGCCGGAGAGCATCGGGCAACGCATCGACTACGAACGCGCCGGGGTGGCGCTCATCCGTGCCCAACAGATCGCCCGCCAAACAGCGCAGTCTGACGCGCCGAGGCCGACAGCCGGGCGCGAGCATCGAGGCCCGACACGATAGCGAACACGGTCAGTCAAGCGCACCTCGTTCTCATCCCGAGAGCCGTGAGCGAGGAGTGAGCGATGGCCGTGAAGCGAGCACCCGTCGACAAGTTCCTCGACTCTGGCTATCCGTCAGGAACTGCAGCGCGCAAAGCACGATTCGTGAACGCGCTACTCCGATTCATCGCAGACGATTACCCGGAGGACAGATTCACGAACCAGCTCTACGAGGGCCTCTACAACTCGGGCTACTTCGGGTTCATCGCCCACTACGACCGTGCAGGGTTCTACTACGAGCAACTCTCCACACCAGAGCGGCGCACCAGGTTCCTCACTGACCTGCGCCGCTCGTGCGACCGAGACCGCCATACTGAACGGCCCGACATCTGGAGCGACGTGAAAGCCGTGCTCGCCGAACGCTTGAACCCATCCGAACCTCAGACCGCGCGTGCCGCGCGAACCGCTCGAACGGCATCCGGCCTGACTCGTGCCACTTGAGCGCTGATTCGGCGGTCGTTGGTCGTTCTGCCCTGATTTTCCGGGGTTCGGGGTCGGC
>NZ_JBYSYO010000023.1:0-11035 GCF_058783455.1 Herbiconiux sp. FW305-C-125
GCAGCACCCGCACCTTCGGCCTGCTCCTCCCGGACAGCAGCAACCCGCTGTTCGCGGAGTTGTCGCGGGAGATCGAGTTCGAGGCCACGCGCGCGGGCTACGCCCTCATCCTCGCCAATTCGCGTGGTCAGGCCGAGTTCGAGATCCAGCAGCTGCAGAACCTCATCGACCGGCAGGTCGATGGTCTCGTCGTCATCAGCGCCACGCCGGAAGGGCCGCGCGCCGACCAGATCTCCGCGCTGGGCGTGCCCGTCGTCGTGCTCGATCGCGCGACCTCCCTCGCGGGGGTGACGACGGTCGGGGTCGACTTCGAGGGCGGGTCGAAACTCGGGGTGCGCCACCTTCTCTCCCACGGGCATTCGTCGGTGGCGGCCATCCTCGGCGACGACGGCTCGTCGTCGACCATCGCCCGCGAGAAGGGATGGGCCGAGGCGCTGCGCGAAGGGGGCGCCGACGAGGGGCCGACGGTTCGCGTCCCCTACACCCGCGAGGGCGGGTACGAGGCCGGGAAGCGATTGCTGGCCCGCAAGACCCGGCCCACCGCGGTATTCGTGTCCAGCGACCTGCAAGCGGTGGGTGTCTTGAAAGCCGCCCATGAGAGTGGCGTGTCGATCCCCGAAGAGCTCGCCGTGGTCGGCTTCGACGGTTCCCTCGAAGCCGAATACACCTGGCCGCCGCTGACGGTCGTGCGGCAGCCCATCGAAGAGCTGGCCAAAGCCGCTGTCGCTTCGCTCACCGACGCGGCAGACCTCGGCCACACCACCATCGCGCCGACGCTGATCGCGCGGTCCTCCTGCGGGTGCTAGCGATCGGGTGTCGAACTGAGCTGAGGAAAGCTCGGTAATTGCTAAGGTTGGCATATGACCGACAATCGCCGCGGATTTGTGCTCGACAACTGTATGGGGCTAGATTCCAATTACATCGCTCGGGGGGGCGTGGGGGAGCGGGACCGTACTCGCAGCAATTGGAGCCTGTGCGTGTTCTCGCGTGTTCGCGGTCTGACGATCGCCATCGTTCTTGTCGTCGCTACTCTGCTCGTGGCCGTCCCCGGATCGGCTACATGGGCCGGGCAACTCTCGGACCAGGGAGCGGAGGCGGCGGCTTCAGCATGGACCGCGGATGATGCCGCGGATCCCGGTGACTCGCTGCCGTCCAGTGACGGCGAGTCTCCGTCCGAAGACCAAGGCGACTCGACGGATGATGCGCAAAGTGACGCTCCTGACAACTCGGTCGCGAACAGCGAGGACCCGGCATCGGTTCCTCTAGTGGCTCAGCCAGTCGAGCCGTCAGCGAGCGATGAGGACCTACCTGCACCGCCTCCCAAAGCCGACGCGCCTAGTGCAGCCACCGAGACCGACGCATCCCAGATAGCCCGAGATTTCGACCACAATGTCGTGGTCGACAGCCAGACCACAGAGACATCCCTCGTCGAGGCACTCCCCGACGGCACCTACCAGCTCACCTCTTCATCTATTCCGGTCCGCGTCGAGCAGGACGGGGCGTGGGTCGACATCGACACCACCCTCGGCTCCGCGGTCGACGGTGGCGGGAGGCACAGGAACTCAGGTCTACGTCCCCGACAATGTGCCTCTCGATCAATTGTTCAAACTTGTCTCCAAGGAGCCACTCCAGTGAATCTCGAACCGATCCGAGCCACCCTGTCAGAGCTGGTTGACTTGCTGGCGCTATGCGGGCTAGACGCACCTTCGAATTGGTTCTCCGAACGTCTGGATCGACTGCAGGCGCCGACGCAGTCGGACGAAGCCCTCGTCCTAGCAGAAATCCATAAGGCGATACCGGGAATGGGTGGACTCGCCGACATTTGGCTTGATCCGCCAGCCTCATCGGGACTGAGTAGGGAGATTGCGAACACGCGTAAACACCGATTGCAGGAACGGCTCTACGAATTGACCGCTTAGCCCGAGTCCACCCTAGAGACATGCACACGCGTGGATAATCGACGCCCGCGCGACCGAGCAGATTCGATGCAATCTTCCACCTGTCCCCGGGGCATCGCGATTAGTGTAGCCAGGCCTTGAAACGATGGTCGACATGGGAACCCGTCAATGGAAGCAAATCGTCCGCGAGGTCCTCCCAAACTCTGACTGGGCATTTCGGAACAATCTCTGCTACTCCGTTCCGGTCGGCCACATCCTGTGGGGCCTGACGATCGGAACTGCTCGCGATTCGATCAGATCTCCCTAGTGCGGATTCTCAGCCGCTGTTCGTGCCGACCACCGATGTGAGCGGGGAGTGTTGCTTCGCACCCCCGACGGCCGCCAGTGGTTCAGCCTCTCTGATGACATAGCTGGCGTCGTGGGGCGGGAATTGTCGGTTGGATACGACGAGCGTCGCGAGCTAACGAACGGAGCCTGACCCGGTTTCATCAATGTTGGGAGGATCACGGTTGACTATGCCGGTGGAGCGCAAATTGACAGAGCGTGAGATTGCATTCATTTCTTATGCCCTCGACCAAGCCGATACGGGACGCAAGCTCATTGAAGCTCTTCCAAATGCCCGAGTCACGGATATGGACGACGGGGGGGCAGGGAAGCATTCTGTTAGGCGATGCTCTCCCATCTGGAGAAGCCGACCAAAAGGCTGACTACTTGCTCGACCACTGGACGGCAATCCAGGCTGAACGTACGCGGCCAGATGTTTCAGAACGTCTAAGCCAGGCTGCACGCCAGTTGTCTGCTTTCTTCGACAAGCAGTAGGCGCGCGCTCCCACGGGAGGGTCAAGCTGGATGCCTACATGTAGCCGCACCCTACTCGACGCCCCGAAGTCAGCGTTCTCGGGCCTGGTACCACTCGGTGCACGCGCCTACGACTCGGTCATCGGCAAGTTTCTCTCCGTCGATCCAGTCCTGGCTCCTTCAACCCGCAACAGAACAACGGCTACCCATACGCCACTAGCACCCACATCACTCTTACCGACCACTCGGGTCTCAAGCCGGGACGCTTTCGGATTTTGAACAACATTGGAAATGGACGGAGACAATCGGATGGAGAGACTGAGAGCCGCGTGCGTTGCCCTCACGCTCGTGACGGGATTGGCGGGGTGCTCGGGAAATGCGCCCGATCCGCTGGCAACGCCCGGGGTGCTGGCAGGCACATGGGTAGCGGACGGTCCGGCCTCCGTCGAAGCGACGCTGGAGTTCGAGCCGGACGGTTCGATGGAGGCCGAATCACTGCCCGCCCAGGTCGCGCTCGGGCCGGCCGGCGATCACTGGTTCGAGCCGATCGAGTGGTCGGATCTCGAAAGTCTGCATGGTCGCTGGCGTGTCCAGGAGAATGGGTCAGGAAACCCTTATGTTGGCATCTCCCTCTCAGCGCCAATCGATGGCCGCCCCGGATTCAAGCTCGATGTCAGGCGTGATGGTGACGAGTGGATTGTCTACTACGCGATCGGCGGCGAGGACACTGGTCAAACTCTCGACTTTCATCGGTCCGCCGGCTGAGTCCTGAAAGCCGGGAGAACGGCAGTGACGGGACGTGTGCCGAGGGCGCACGATTGTCGGGCTGACCCGCCTACGCGAATCCCCAGTCTCCAAGGTCGCGAGCGGCGAGAAGGGGTTCGAGGAACGCGGGCAGCTCGGTGGGCAAACGGATGAACGGGGCCGGGTGCACGATGACCGTCTCGGCCCCGGCGCGCCACAGGCCGAGCGCCTCGGCGACCGGGTCGGGCGGGGTGGCGTGGCTCGGGGCGACCTCGGAGGGGAGGGTGACGGCTGCCGTGATGCGCACGGGCTTCGAGGACGCGGGCGGCGAGGCAGCGGCGGCGGCCGTCGCCAGGCGCGCGACGCACTCCTCGAACTCGGGGAGGGGCATGGGGGCCGGCGCCCAGCCGGTGCCTAGGCGCACGATGCGCTCGAGGTTGCGGTCGCTCAGCGCCAGCGCGAGGAAGACCGGCAACGCCGTGCCCTGCGGCGGCAGCGGATGCGAGGTCAGATCTTCGAACGCCAGCCGCCGCCCTGCGTAGGCGGCCGACTCCCCCGCCCACAGCGCTCGGCAGGCGGCGATCTGCTCCTCGAGCATCCCGAACCGGCCCTCGAAGGGGCGCTCCGACGCGGCGTACTCCTCGGCCTGCCAGCCCACGCCGAGTGTCGCCTCGACACGACCTCCCGACACCGCGTCGAGGGTGGCGAGCTGCTTCGCCAGCAGCACCGCCGGGCGCAAAGGTGCGATGAGGGCGTTGGTGCCCAGCCGCGCGCGTCGGGTCACGGCGGCGACCGCCGCGAGGGCGACCAGCGGGTCGTACCAGTTCGCCGAGAGCGGGTAGGGAAAGCCCTCGCGAGCGGCGCGCGCACCGCCGTGCATCACGACGTGGTCGGGCAGCACCACCACGTCGACGCCAGCGTCGTCGGCGACGCGGGCGCACTCGAGGAGGCCGTCGAATCCGCCGCCGATGCGGTCGGTCGACATGAGGTTCATCGCCAGCCGGCGAGGGCGAGGGCGGATGCGCAGGGCGGCGTCGCCCTCCCCGGTCGATGCGGTACGGGCATCCGTCACCGCGCCGACACCTTTCCGAACAGGCTCGCCAGCGGGGCGAGGAGCACGGGGCGGGCGGCGATCCACGCCGCGACCATCACGGCGACGGAGGCCACGAACACCCCGAACCCGACCCAGTCGCCCTCGTCGCGCCCGGCGTACATGTGGTTGAGGTTGCGCAGGGCGCCGGTGGCGAACACCAGGCCGACGTGCACCACCACGAAGGCCGAGAAGAAGAGCATCGTCGGGAAGTGCACCGCCCGCGCGAGCTCCACCGGGTAAACCCGGCTCAGGCGAGGCGCGTTCTTCGGCCAGACGCCGCTCATGCGCACACCGGTGATCGCCGCGAGCGGCGCGGCCACGAACACGACCACGAAGTACATGAGCTGCTGAAGGCTGTTGTAGTTGACCCAGCCGTTCTCGGTGGGCCAGTCGAGCGACACGTACTGGATGAGCGCCGACAGCGCGTTCGGAAAGACGTCCCAGCTGGTCGGCACGATGCGCGCCCACTGCGCCGTCACGAACAGCAGCACCACGAACACCACGCCGTTCGCGAGCCACAACACGTCGAGGAACTGGTGGAACCAGAGCGTGAGGCTGATCTTGCGGGCGGATGCGCGGCGACTCGTCCAGAACGCGGGCGGCTTCTTCTGGTGCCGCACCTGCAGCCCCGAGCGGATGATCAGCACGATGAAGAAGGCGTTGAGGAAGTGCTGCCACTGCAGCCACGCCGGGAACCCCTCGGGCACCCAGGTGGGGAGGGGGTATTCGCCGGGGTAGTCGTCGAGGAAGGCGGCCACGCCGGGGGTCGTGACGAGCCAGCGGGTGAGGAGCACCAGGGCGGCGGCCCCGACCACGACGATCGCGCCGGCCACGACGGCCGCCCGTCGGCGGCCGAGCGGGCTGCCGCTTCGGCTGGTGCTGTCGGCGGTCGGTGTGCGCGCGGTGACGGTGCCCGCGCCGGCGCCGGTAGGGGCGGCGGTTGGTGTGCGATCGGTGGCGGTGGAAGTGGCCGTGCCGGTGCCGGTGCCGATGGGCGCGGCGGTTGGTGTGCGCTCGGTGGCTTTGCGCGCGCGTGCGGCGGCCGGCTCGGCATCCTCGGCGGATCGAACCGTCGCGGCGGGTGCGGGTGCGGGTGTTGGCGCGGGCGAACCCCCCACCGGCGTGGCCGATTGCGGCTGCGGGGAACCCGGATGCGCGGCCGTGCCGTCAGCTCCTCCTCCGGGCCTCGGCAGACCGCGCCGCGAGGACGCGGGCGCGCTCGCCGCCTGCGACTCGGCCGGCGATGGCCCGGTGGTGGGAGCGCTCGCCGAGGCGTCGGCGGCAGGCGCACCGATGGGTTGCGGTGCGTCAGCGGCTGGCGCTGCAGCCCCGCCGGGCCGCGGGAGGCCGCGGCGGGCCGCGGCGGGAGCCGCTTCGCTGACGGCACTCGACCCTGATGCGGCTGAGGTTGCGCCGGCGGGAGCCTCCGCGGTGGGCTGAGGTGCACCGGCGGCTGGCGCTGGAGCCTCGCCGGGGCGCGGAAGGCCGCGGCGGGGCGCGGCGGCTGCGGCGGGAGCGCCCTCCCTGGCGGCACTCGGCTCGGACGCGGCTGAGCGTGCACCGGCGGGAGGTGCGGCCGTGGGCTCCGGTGCATCGGCGGCAAGTGCCCGCACCTCGCCGGGGCGGGCGAGGCCGCGGCGGGGAGAAGCGGACCCGGGTGGCGTGGTGCCGGTGGGCGGGGTGTCGGTGCCTGGGGTGGCGGTGGCCGGTGCCGCAGTGCCCGCGGGGGCCGCGGTGCCCGCGGGGGGCGCGGGGGTGGTTCGCGCTGCCGCGGCCGGCTCAGCAGGCGGCGTGGCTGGGATGGCCGCCTCGCCGGGGCGGGGGAGGCCGCGGCGGGGCGGGCGCCCGGGAGGGGGTGCCGGCGGGGGCGGGGTGGTGGACACGGGTCAGGGCTTTCGGGCCGCGAGGGCCTCGATGAGTTGCGGCACCACCTGGAAGACGTCGCCCACCACGCCGAAGTCCGCGATCTCGAAGATGGGGGCGTCGGCGTCCTTGTTGATCGCCACGATCGTCTTCGCCGTCTGCATGCCCGCCCGGTGCTGGATCGCGCCCGAGATGCCGAGCGCCACGTACAGCTGCGGCGACACCGAGACACCGGTCTGCCCCACCTGGTGCGACTGCGGCACGTAGCCCGAGTCGACGGCGGCGCGCGACGCTCCCACGGCCGCGCCCAGCGCATCCGCCAGTTGCTCGACGAGCACGAACTTCTCGGCCGAACCGAGCCCGCGCCCGCCCGACACCACCCGCGCCGCCCCGCGCAGCTCCGGCCGGGTCGCGACCGCGGTGAGCGGCTCGAACTGGGCGACGACCGCATCCGGAGCATCGGATGCCCCGACCACGAGCTCGCGCCGGTCGAGTGGCCGCGCCTCGGCACGAGCCTCCACGGCGCCCTGCCGCACGGTGACGACCAGCGCCCCGACGGTCGCTGCCGAATCGACGTCGTAGGCGCCGCCGTACACCGAGTGGTGCGCGACCACGCCCTCCTCGTCGCGCGAGACGCCGACGGCGTCGACCGCGAGCGCGAGCCGCGCCCGCACCGCGAACCGCCCCGCCGCATCGCGACCCGGGATCGAGTTCGAGATGAGCACCGCAGTAGGCCGCACCTCGGCGAATGCCGCTGCCAGCGCGTCGACCACGGGAACCGCCGCGCCCGGTGCGCCGGCGCCGGAAGCGCCAGCGTCGGCACCCGCATCCGCGACCAGCACGACCGCCGCGCCCAGCTCCGCCGCGCGCTGAGCCGCGAGGTCGCCCGAACCTGCCCCGGCATCGCTGCCCGTCACCACGAGCGCCACCGGCGTCCCGATCCCGGCCGCCGCGCCGATGAGGCCCGCCGCCGAGGGCGCGGGCTCACCGCCCGGCACCGTCTCGACCAGCACGAGCACCGCGTCGTCGGGGAAGTCTGCCATCGTCGTCTCCTCGTTCGAAAATCAGTCAGCACGCGCACGGCGAGGCCGCGGCGCACGAAAGGTCACACCAGCCGGTTGGCCACCAGGAACTCCGCCAGCCGCACCCCGGCGTCACCCTCGTCGGTGATCGTGGTGCCGGTAGCGCGCGCCGGTCGTTCCGCGATCGCGATCACGATCGACCGGCCCACCGCCGCATCGTCGACCGTCACACCCAACTCGGCGAGCCCGAGCGTGCGCACCGGCTTCTTCTTCGCGGCCATGATGCCCTTGAAGTTGGGGAACCGCGCATCCGGCAGCGCCTCGGTGATCGAGATCACCGCCGGCAGGGCGGCCACGAGTTCGGACCGCCCGGTCTCGGCGAGCCGGGTGCCGCGCACCTCGCCCTCACCGATCGTGACCGTCGACAGCGCCGTCGCGGCCGGCACCCCGAGGTGCTCCGCGAGCATGGCAGGCATCACCCCGCCCGACCCGTCGGTGGACTGGTTGCCCGTGATCACGAGGTCGAACCCCGTCGTGCGCAGCGCCGCCGCGATCGTGTCGGCGGTGAGCGTGAGGTCGGCTCCGAGCAGAGCGTCGTCGACGACGTGCACTCCGGATGCGGCGCCCATCGCCAGCCCCTTCCGCAGCGTCGTGGTCGCCGACTCCGGCCCCACGGTCAGCACCTCGACCTCCGTGCCGGGGTGCCCGTCGGCATACGCCAGAGCCACTTCGAGTGCGCGCTCGCCGATCTCGTCGAGCACCGCGTCGCTCGCGGCCCGGTCGGCCAGGCCGCTTTCCAGGTTCAGCTTGCGGTCGCCGTAGGTGTCCGGCACCTCTTTGACCAGCACCACGATCTTCATCGTCCGCTCCCTCTCGTGCACCGCTGCACGTCGCTGTCCGCCCAGCCTAGCAAGCGATTGGTTGTTACGGATGCCCGTCTCAGCGTTCTCCCGAACACAGCTGCACCACCTCCGCCACCGCTCGCTCCACATCCCCCCGGTCGTAGCCGAGGAGGTCGACCTCGTGCGGATCGGGTTCGTACGAGATCACCACCCCGCGCCCCGGCACGATGAACCGATCGGGCTGGAACGGCTGATTCTCGTCGCGCTCGTCGATGACGAGGGCCGAGCCCGCCGCATCCGCCACCAACTGGAAGAACTCGCGGAAGCGCAGGTTCTCGTCGCCCACCAGGTAGGCGCGGCCGGGTTCGCCCCGGTCGAGCGCGCCGATCGTCGCTTGGGCGAGCGAGTGCACCGAGAGGTAGTTGGTGCCGCCGGCCGGCGCGAACACGGGCACCGAGGAGTTCTCGCCGCGCAGCCACGCGATCATGCGCCCGAAGCGCCGGGCGCTGCGGCCCGGGGTCACGCCGACGATCGACGGCGGGTTCAGCGTGATCGCCTCGAACCCGTCGCCCGTGAGGGCGCGGGTGCGCTCGTCGGCGGCTTGGCGGGCCGCGACGTAGGCGTTGGTCTGCGCCAGCTCCGGCTGGAGCTGGTGGTAGTAGCTGCCGATCTGCACGAAACGGCGCACGCCCGCCTGCTTCGCGAGCGCGGCGAAGTTCGGCACGCCCTCGCTCTGGGTGCGGCGCCAGAACGCGTCGTCCTCGTCGTCTTCGGAGACGTGCCGGATGTCGCTGCCCGCCGCGAACACGATGGCATCGAACCCCTGGAGGTCGACCGCCGAGACGCCGGCCTCGGCCTCGGCCTCAGGTCGCGCATCCGCGTAGTCGCCGACGAGCCGCGGCAGCATGCGCACCGCGGGGGGATCGTCGGGGCCCTCCGCCGAGCGCGCCATGACCGTCACCGGCCGACCCGCCGCGGCGAGGTCGCCCGCGATGTGACTTCCGATCATGCCGGTGCCGCCGACGACGAGCACGGCCCCGCTCATCCGAACACCGCCACGCCGTCGGTGATGGCCGGCACGTCGCCGCGCAGCACCTCGAAGCCGCCGTCGGGCCACGACCGCACGCGCAGCTCGTCGCCCGGCACGACCGGGGCGCTGAATCGGCCCTCGAGCCGGGTGAGGTCGGCCGGATGTGCGCCCGCCAGCTCGGCGAGCGGCAGCGTCGCGGCGGCCAGCGTGCACAGGCCTTGGAGGATCGGTAGGGGCTGGCCGATGCGCGCCGACGCCTCCGGATCGATGTGGATGTGGTGACGGTCGCCCGTGAGGCGGTAGAGCGCCGCCTGGTTGGGGGCGGTCGCGAACGAGCGCTCCTCGGGCGCGCCGCGGCCGGCGGCGGGCGTCGCCCGGCCCGGTCCGCGCTCGCCGCCGAAGCCACCGACGCCGGGGGCGAAGAGCGACCAGGTCGCGGTGAACTGCTCGCACTCCACGATCACCTCGAAGATCGCGGCCGAACCCTTGTCCCATACGTCGCCGACTCGGGCGGCGAGCCGCAGCTCGCCCGAACGCGGAAGCGCGGCCGCAACCTCGAGCCGCTGCGAGCCGTGCACCGCGCGGTCGTCGAACGCGCCGGCGTCGGCCAGCACGTCGGGCGCCCACTGCGCGAGCGTGAGGCCGAACGAGGGGAGCACGCGCAGCCGGTCTTCGAACACGAGGTCGAGCCGATCGGCGGGAGCGCCCACGGCGAGGGCGTACAGGATGGCGTCGCGCTCGTCGTACACGACCGTGCGCTCCCCGAGAAACCGCCCCGCCCATTCCCCGGCCGCACCCCGCGCATCCGCCCCGTTCATGCGCCGTACACCGGCTCGGGGGGCGCGCCGGCGGCGACGAGCGCGCCCACCACGTCGCCCACCTCGTCGGCCCGCCAGCGGCGCCCCGCGTCCCGCCGCGGTCCGTGCCGCCAGCCCTCTTCGAGGCAGATCGTGCCGCCCTGCACCTCGAGCACCCGCCCCGTGACATCACCCGAACCGACGCTCGCGAGCCAGGCCACGACGGGCGAGACGTTCGCCGGGTCCATCTGGTCGAATCCGTTCTCGGGTGCGGCCATCGCCTCGGCGAACGGCCCCTCCGTCATGCGGGTGCGCGCCGACGGGGCGATCGCGTTGACCGTCACGCCGTACCGCCCGAGCTCCTGCGCCGCCACCAGCGTAAGCGCAGCGATGCCGGCCTTCGCCGCCGAGTACGCCGCCTGCCCGACGCTGCCCTGGAGGCCCGCACCAGACGACGTATTGATGACCCGCGCCGAGGGCTGACGCCCCGCCTTCGACTCCTCGCGCCAGTACGCCGATGCGTGCCGGAGCGGCGCGAAGTGCCCCTTGAGGTGCACCCGGATGACGGCGTCCCACTCGGCCTCGTCGGCGTTCACGAGCATCCGGTCGCGCACGAAGCCGGCGTTGTTCACCAGCACGTCGAGGCGCCCGAAGGTGTCGATCGCGCTCGCCACGAGCTCACGCGCCTGCTCGAAGTCGGCGATGTCGGCGCCGTTCGCGATGGCCTCGCCGCCGCCGGCGCGGATGAGCTCGACCACCTCTGCCGCCGGGCCCTCGGCCGAACCGTCGCCGGCGAGCGTGGTGCCGAGGTCGTTCACGACCACGCGCGCACCCTGCCGCGCGAGTTCGAGCGCGTGCTCGCGCCCGAGTCCGCGCCCCGCTCCGGTGACGATGGCCACGCGGCCCTCGCAGATTCCGGTCATTGTTGTCCTCCCCTTCGAGGCGTCG
>NZ_JBYSYO010000024.1:0-8381 GCF_058783455.1 Herbiconiux sp. FW305-C-125
ACTTGAAATCCGTCATCGTTCCGTCCGTCCAATCTCCGCCAAGCATGCTCAAGCTTCACGATTTTTGCAACAGAGCCCCCGCGTCCTCGATGACGCGACGGCGCTGCACGCTGTACTGAGGCGTACGGCCGGTGCGCAGTTCGGGAGGTATGTCGGCGTCGACGTACCCATGCTCGGCCAGCTCGCGGCCTGGCATGAGCGCGTCGTCGACGGGACGCACTACAACGGCGAGGACGGGCGCGGCGACGGCGCAACTGGCACCGTCACCACGGCGGCAGAGCTGCACCGTGCCGCCGCAGCGTTCGATGCCGCCTCGGCCGCGCTGCGCGAAGCGCACGCAGCCAACGGCGTCGTGCGCTGGTACGACGATCCCCAGTGAGTCACGACGTGGACGGCCCGGATGCCGACACCGAGGAGCGCACCCGCATCGGGCAGGTGCTCGATGCAGCTCTGCCGCCGACGAGCGCCGACCGATAACGATCGTTTTCGGTGCGCAGCTCGGCGACGTCGACGAGCTGCGCGACACGCCGAGAGGCGGCGCACCAAAATCCCCCACCGAAACTGAATCGCACCGATACTGAGCGCGTACCGTTTATGGCATGGCCGAAGTATTTGGGTACGCGCGAGTCTCGCGCAAAGAGCAAGATCCGGGCGCACAGGAAGCCGAGCTGCGAGCGGCCGGCTGCAGTCGCGTGTTCGTCGACCACGGCGAATCGAGCCGCATCGCCGATCGCCCCGAGTGGCGCAAGCTCATCGACGTAGCCGCGCGCCCCGGCGACACGATCAAGGTCCGCAAGCTCGACAGGCTCGCCGGCAGTGAGCGCCTGATGATCGAGGTGCTATCCGAGCTGAACGATAGAGGCCTGAATATCGTGAGTCTCACGGAGCCCGCCATCGACACCACTACGCCGATGGGGAAGGCTCTCTATGGCATCGTCGTGGTCTTTGCGCAGCTCCGTGTCGACACGATCAGAGAGAACACGCGCCTTGGCTTAGAGCACGCACGGAGTCAGGGGAGGGTCGGCGGCCGCCCAACCGTGATGACGGCCGAGCGAATCGCCGCGGCCCAGAAGATGCGCGCAGAGAACCAGAGCTACGCCCACATCGGGCGCGTGCTCGGAGTCGGCACATCGAGTGTCATTCGCGCGCTCGCAAAATAGCAGTATAACTATGGTTATATTTTCGGTAGACTGGAAGCGGAGGTGGACACTATGACGATCACAGAGATTCCCGTCGAGGCGGTCGCTGCACGGAAGGCGCAGCACTTGCGGAACATCGGAGAGCTGGACTACCGTCGCAGTCTGCTGCGGCTGAAACAGCGTGGATTGCGGCAGAAGGCGATCGCCGATCTAGTGAAGGTCTCGCAGCCGAACGTGCAGAAGGTGTTGCAGCGGGCCGCCGCAACCCCGATGCCTCGTGAAGGCTTCTCTGGCGCAGATCCTTACGAGATTTGCGAGCGGTACGCAGCCGGGCTGATTGACCGCGCGCAGCTCGTCGATGAGCTGACGCGCTGGGAGTACGTGCCGCAGGCGCAGACCAAGGATGCGTTCGACGATCTGCTGATGGACGTTGCGGGCTCGGTCGATGACCTGGACCGCGCGCTGAGCCGTGGGCTGATCGACGACGAGCTGTACGACGAGATTGGCGATCGCATCGAAGCACGGATGACGGCCGCGTGACCCCAGAGGAGCAGCGGCATATCGAGGTTGTCCAAGCGCTCTCTACTGCCGGCGGACCACTCGACAAGGACGGCCCACACGCGACTACCCGAAACCCAGCTTGGTATCGCTCCAACGGGTCGCGTAAAGCCGGACGACGGGCGACGCACGAACGCATCAAGGCCGCGGTAGTGAGCCAGTCTCCGAACGCGAAAGATGAAGGTCGAGCACTCGTGCTGGCTGGCCCGCCAGGTGCCGGTAAAGGGCGAGTCGCTGACACCGTGCTCGGTGCGGATCGCGACCACTACGTGAACATTGACGCGGACGATTTCAAGAAGCTGTTGCTGCGCGAAGCAATGGCAGATGGCAGCTATGAGGAGTGGATCAAACCGCCAGCGGTGCGCGACTTAGAGGCGCAGGGGGAGCGGTTCTATCCGCTTGAACTTGCCTCACTCGTGCATGAAGAATCGTCGATGCTTGCACGCGCGCTGCGCACAGAGATGATCGACCAGGGAACGAACATTATCGTCGACACGGTACTGAGCGACCCAGACAAAGCAGCACCGTCGGCTGACTCCATCCGAGCCGCTGAGCCGCCTGCATGATCGAACCTTCTGAGGCGATCGCGGCCACTGCCTGCATCTGCCGAAGATCAATCATCTGCTGCCTTGTACCCCTCGATACTGAAACGCCTTTTGGCCGCTTAGGTGAATATCAAGTATATAACTGGTCCAGGATCCTGGATCTACCCATAGCCCGCGGAGTGCGGGATCGTGGAAAGATGCACAATACGGATCCCTCGCAATCTCCGATCGACGCTGTCCGAAGCTCACCGGCACAGCACACGGCACCTTTCGCAGACGCAGTGCAAGCGTATGCGGCTCGTGCGCCGCTATCCCTCGGCGTTCCCGGTCATGGTGCTGACCCACTCACCGGTGGCGAACACATTGCAGCGGTGCTCGGTAATCGCGTCGTCGAGTACGACGTGCCCATGATGATGACTAGGCTCAACGGGGGCGCTCCGCTGCAGGAGGCTCAAGAGCTGGCCGCGGAGGCATGGGGAGCCAGACGTACCTGGTTTCTGACAAACGGGGCCTCGCAAGGCAATCGCACCGCGGCGCTCGCTGTGCGCAGCCTGGGAGAGCGCGTGCTGATCCAGCGCAGCTCGCACTCGAGTTTCAGCGACGGGATGTTGATCGCCGGACTGTACCCGACTTACGCGTCCCCGTCGGTCGACCGAAGGCATGGAATTTCTCATGGACTCACCCCAGACGCTCTCGAAGACGCGCTGCGCGCGGAGGCTGAAGCTGGCAGGGCCGTCGCGAGTGTCTATGTCGTCTCTCCGAGCTATTTCGGGGCCACTGCTGATGTCGCTGGTCTGGCGCGCGTGACTCATGCATACAATGCCGTCCTCATCGTCGACAATGCATGGGCGTCGCACTTTGGTTTTCACCCGGCTCTGCCCGAAAGCCCAGCCCGATTGGGGGCGGACATCATTGTGTCGAGCACGCATAAACTCGCCTGTTCGTTGACGCAGTCAGCGATGATCCATCTCGGGGAGGGGCCGTTCGCGGACGAACTCGAACCGCTGATCGACCGGGCGTTCACGATGACGTCGTCAACTTCCGCCAGCAATATCTTCAAGCTGTCGCTCGACCTGACCAGGCAAGCTCTCATCACTGGCAGGGAGAAGATCGAACGTGCGCTGGATACTGCAGAACGGCTGCGTGAGGCGCTGAGAGAAGACCCGGATTTCTCCATTATCAGTGATGACTACGGGTCGTTTGACGATATCGTCACCCAAGACCCGCTTCACATCCCTATCGATGTCACCGCCTTGGGGCAGAGCGGGCACTGGGTGCGAGAGAAGCTGATCAACGAGCACGCGATTTACATGGAGATGTCCACCGCCGGTTCGATCGTCGCAGTGATCGGGGCACTCGCTGCGCCCGACGTCTCACGCATCATGCGCGCCTTCCGCGCTGTCGCTCAAGCGGCGAAAGCCTTGGCGGTCGCGAGCGGACCGGCGGACGTACTGGGGGAGTTTCCTGAGTTGCCCGAACGCGGCGATCTGCGGATGGTTCCTCGCGACGCGTTCTACGGCTCAAGCGAGCTCGTTCCCGCAGCTCAGGCGGCCGGTCGCTTATCGGCGGACACCATAGCCGCCTATCCACCTGGAATTCCGAACATTGTGCCCGGCGAAGTGATCACCTCGGAGAACATCACGTTCCTCCAGGCAGTCGGAGCCTCTCCTTCAGGGTACGTCCGGGGGGCAGTCGATCCGTTGGTCACGACCTTTCGGGTGGTCAAGGACGTCTGATTGGCAGGGGTCAGCATTGATGGTGCGGGCAAGTTCACACTTCATCTCCTTGCCGGTCTGCGAGGGGAAGCGAGGCAGACGGCCAGGGCCAGCGGAGGTCATGCCTCTACCACAGCTGGGACGGCGTCAAGTGTCGGGTTTTATGGGAAGCAATCAATACCGATTTACCTAGTGCAGGCACCGGCGGTGACGTTGCCCGGTAGATCTTTTCGATCTGCGCTGACGGTCGCTAGTCGAGCTCGCCGTGAAGTCGGCACGGTTGAACAAACTCATCCAGTCCGCGGTCGTGATCCCAAGGTCGTTGATCCCGGCCCAGGGGGGGCGAGATCGCGAATGGGTTTAGCTTTCTCGAGCGAGTTGTGCGCCCGACCGACGCCTTGTCATACGAGTCACCTCTCGAGCCGACTCAAGCGAGCGTATCGTATTCGTCAAGCCGTTCATGGTAGTGGACGGCCGGTTACTGCGCGCCGCGGACCCTGTGATGCATGCGGTCCTTCAGATCGGGCCCGGCTTGCCTGTGCCGCCAGATCACCATCCGGAGCGGGTCGAGTGTGAGGCAGGTGTAGGCATGGTGGCGACCTCCTTGCCGACGATCATGCGCGAGTACACGTCGGTGACAAATAGGACATACACCCATCCCCAGAGCGTGCGCACGTAGGTGATGTTCGCGGCCGCGCTTTCATTCGGAAGGGTCGCGGCGAACTGACGGTTCACGAGATCCAAGGAGCGACCGGTTCCAGGTGACCGTTTTGTTGTTCGGGGGGCTTTTCGCCCGCGAGAGCACTCGGAGCCCGATCTGCCGCACGAGCCGGCCCACTGCCGATGACGCGACGCGCTCGCTCTCGCGGCGGCGCGCGGTGGGGATCTTCTCTACTCGCAGACATTGTAGCTGCCGTGGTGACTGCGGGTGCACTTCTCGTAGAGGAGCCGGACGCGCGACCACGCACCGATGGCGGCGTATTTTTCACCGCTTTGTAGCTTGACGCGAGGATCTAGGCGGGAGCGTCGTCGCGCGCCCGGCAGATGGTCTCGTTACTACTGAGCTCGGCGCGCTACGCGTCGGAGTAAGAGGTCTTCTTGGTCATCGTTAAGCGAGTTCGAGCTGCGTCGCGGAGAGAGCCGAAGCGCTCTTGAGGATTTGGTTCGCGAGCCACAACTCACGCACTCCGCCCTCGAGTGCCAGGACCCGCTCCGATCCCTGCAAGGTCATGCCTTGTCACGGGTAATCGTTGGTCTCGCCCTGATATCCCAGGTACGCGAAGCCAGATGCGCAACGAGCTGATCGGCGATGCGCCGGTACGTCCCCTACCGAATGGCAGGGGGCCACGGTGCGGATACGGTCGGGTTGCGTGCTGAGGCAACTTCGCGGCGTACCCACTTGTTCACATGGTTGGACGAGCTTCGTTCGGGCAGGTCCACCTTTATCCAACACGACACGATTCAGCCGACCAAAAGGGCTATGCGCCTTGCCCGCTACCGTACAACAAGCGGTCGGCGTAAATACGTAAGAGGGGAGCGCGCTTTCGCTCGCTCCCCTCTTGCTGACAAGGCCTTGTCAGGTGACGCTGTCGATGAACGCACGTGTGCGTTTGCGCTGCGGATTCCCGATGACCTGATCTGGTGGACCAGCCTCCACGACAACGCCGCCGTCCATGAACACGACTTGGTCAGCGACACCACGAGCAAAACCGATCTCATGTGTTACCACGATCATCGTCATACCGTCGCGAGCGAGTTCCTTCATTACATCCAGAACGTCGCCGACCAGCTCCGGATCGAGAGCACTCGTGGGCTCGTCAAACAACATCAGTTTCGGATCCATCGCCAGTGCGCGTGCGATCGCGACGCGTTGCTGTTGACCGCCCGAGAGCTGTGCCGGGTAGTGCTTAGCGAAATCGGCGAGACCGACACGGTCGAGAAGTGCGAGAGCACGCCTTCTGGCCTCTGCCTTTGACCGTTGTGCGACACCGACCGGGGCTTCGACGATGTTCTCGAGAGCGGTCATGTGAGGGAACAGGTTGAACCGTTGGAAGACCATCCCGATATCCTGACGCTGTCGGGCGATCTGCTTCGGAGTCATCTCATGAAGGCTCTGCCCGCTCTGGCGGTAGCCGATCAACTCTCCATCAACGATGACGCGCCCGCCATCGATGGTTTCGAGATGATTGATGCAGCGTAGCAGAGTCGACTTTCCCGACCCAGAGGGGCCCAGGAGTACCGTTACTGTTCCGGCACCGACCTCCAGGGAGATGTCCCGGAGCACCTGGTGAGCTCCGAAACTCTTGCGAACCCTACGGATCTGCACGAGCGCGTCTATATCCGCTGTCGTGGTCGAGCTAATCATCTCAGACACGATCATCTCCAATCACCTGAATCGCCTCGGTGGCCGGGGCCGGCGGTGGGCCCGGCTTCCTGCGATCCAAGACCGCCCTGAAACGCTGCAGCGGGGTCGGCGGAAGGTTGCGTGTGCTGCCACGTCCGAACCGGCGCTCAAGATAGTACTGAGGAATCGACAGCACGCTCGTCATGAGCAAGTACCAGACACTGACCACGATGAGCAACTCAACCTGACGCAGGTTCGCAGAAGAGATCACCGAGGCCTGAGTGTAGAGCTCCATGACGGCGATCACCGAGAGCAGCGAGGTGTTCTTCAGCATCGATATGAGCTCGTTGCCCATTGGCGGGATGATGACTCGCATCGCCTGCGGCAACAGCACGCGACGGAACGTGTAGAGCGGGGACATGCCCAGCGAATAGGCGGCTTCGCGCTGGCCCTCATCGACGGAGATCATTCCGGCGCGAACAATCTCGGAGGAATAGGCTGCCTGGTTCAACGTCATTGCGAGCAGGCCGGCAACGAAGGGCGTCACGAGATCGTTAGTACTGATCGACCAGAACACGACATCCGTAAGCGGCACGCCAAGTGTGAGGCGATCGAACAGCAGTCCGAGATATCCCCACAGCATGATTTGAACGATCAACGGGGTGCCGCGGAAGGCCCAGACATAGAACCATGCCACACCTGACAACACTGGGTTCGGAGAGAGTCGCATTGCTGCAATCACCACAGCGAGCAAAATGGAGACCAGCATCGAAATGACGGTGATCAGAATGGTGAGCCAGACGCCGCTAAGGATACGGGGGTCGAAGAGGAAATCTCCGACGACGCCGAAATCGAGGTTCGGGTTCGTTGCGATAACGTAGATGAACGCGGCTACGAGAAGCGCGACAACGAATGCGCTGACCCATCGCCATGGGTGTCTAAGCGGGATCGCCTCGACATCGTCCTCATTCATACGGACAGCGCCTGTTTGCTGCCCGCTTTGCTGACCTGTCATGTCTACTGCGCTACTCCCTGGTTCGTTTCAGCGGACTCCACCATGTACGGGGTGTAGTTGTTGCGGTCGGCGACCTCCTTGTAAGTTCCCTCGTCGATCAGTTCCTGGAACGCTGCCTGCAGCGCATCGATCAGCTCGGTCTTGTCCTTCAGCACACCGATGCCGTTATAGACGGGGCTGAAGCCCTTGGGATTGTCCGGGTCGCGGACGATCTCGAACGACTTGCCGTTCCCTGTGTTCGCTACCATGTACTCGGCGGGGAGAGCGTCCGTTGAGAACGCGTCAGCCTTACCGGCTCGAAGCGCAGTCTGACCGTCCAGGTCGGAGGGCAGCTCGAGGAGCTTAACGTCGTCGCCCCCGCAGTCCAAGGCCCGAAGGATGTCGGCTTGAACGGTGGCTTTTTGGATCGCGACAGTCCTCCCGCAGAGATCGTCCTGAGTCTCGATGCCGTCCGGGTTGCCCTTTTTGACCACGATCGCGAAGCCCGCGTAGGTGTAGTCGATGAAGGTCAACGTCTTCTGCCGCTCTGGCGTGTCCGTCATTCCAGTCATCACGATGTCGTGCTTGCCCGCCTGCAGCGAGGGGATCACGGAATCGAACGCCTGCTTCTCAATCTTGATGTCGATGTCGAGCTTCTGCCCAAGGAGACGTGCCAGCTCCGGGTCAAACCCCACTGGACGCTGGTTGTCGTCATACATCGAGCTGGGAGGCGAAGGCAGACCCATGGCGACGTTGATGCTCCCGCGGCTGATGATGTCCTCGGGAAGCAGCTCATGCAGTTCAGGGTTCGCTTCAGTCGTGACCTCGTTTCCGACTGGAGCGCCGGATGAGGCGTCGCCCTCAGTGGGCTTGCTGCTCGCAGATGAGGAACACCCAGATAGCAGCAGTGCTGCACCAGCAGCGATTGCGAGCAGCTTGAAGCCAGAAAGTTTCATGATTCATCCTTCACCTTTGAAGGCCTGGGAAGTCGGAGGGTCGTCATCTCAGGCCTGACTCGCGCCAAGTTAGTGCGTGACGCTCGCGGCGACGGCGTCGAGGATGGCTTGCGCCGTGTCGCCGGGTGGG
>NZ_JBYSYO010000025.1:0-7803 GCF_058783455.1 Herbiconiux sp. FW305-C-125
AACTACCCCTCACGTTGACTGCGTAGCCAAGCTCATTCTCGAAGAATGTTCGTTACACCACTCCACGGGACTTGACCGATCGAGCGTCATTCTGGCCTAGCACTCGACTCAACGGTGGATCCCGGGCACAAGACCCGGCCTGTGCTTTGGACGCCACACGGACTTCCATGGCAGCAGTGGCGAATCGACAGAGTCGGGCGCCAACTCGTGCGCATAACGAGCCTGAAATCCGGCCTGGCGCTTTCCACTGACCGTGAGGGCGGTGACGGCAGCTGGGTGTGGCAGGAACGAGACAGGGATCGACTCGATCAGAGGTGGCGTCTCCTACCCACGGATGACCGTACGGCCTTCGTGATCGAAACTGCCAACTCCGCTCATGCGCTCGACGCGACTTCCGATCCTGAGGTGCCCGCAGCGCAGGAAGACCGCTCCACAAATTCACCCAGCTCTCCAATTCTGTGGAGTACTCATCATGCGCCGTGGCAGCAGTGGGTAATATTGCGCCTTCCCCTCACAGGGACGGCGCGAAGTGTCGACAACGGCTGACGCGAAAACGGATGCGCGTTTGGCGAGAGCATCAACGCCATCGCCTCAAGGTTGATGTTCGTGGCTTCGTGAAAATCGCTGCCCGTTGCGGTGGCGCGGGTCAACGAATTCTTGCCGGTTCCAGCGGTCGCGGTTATCCCTAAGTCACCCGAAGGGGCGCGGTGAATGTGCCAAGCTATAGCCAATGATCGGACTAGATGATGCCCTGGTTGGCGTTGCGATCAACCTCGCGAGCGGCGCATTGACAGGGGCGGCGAAGGCCGCCTGGACACGCCTGCGCGGACTATTGGTCAAAGAATCCAAGGACGACAAACGAGTGTCCGCATGGCTCGACCTGCTCGAGGCCGACCCTAGTGAGCACCTGGCGCATCAGGTTGCAGAACGGCTCAGTGCGATGGGGCTCGGTGCGACCCAAGAAGTGCGTTCAGTCGCCGCGGAAGTAAATACGCAGCTCGCCATCGGAGATGGCGCGGTCAACGCTTCTATCGGCATCAATCACGGGTCGGTCGGTGGCATTCATATCAACAACGGCGCGCATCGAGCATTCTCACTCGTTCGGACGGGAAGGGTCGCCTACAGAATCTTGAACGCAGGCGATGCTGATGCGACAGTAATCGGCTTGACCGACGGGGTCACGAATTCAGAACTCCCCATTTCACATCGGTTGCCCATAACCTTGGGACCCGGGGAGGGCTTCGGGCTAATCCTCGAGCCCCTAATCGGGGCAGGTTGGCCTTCCATTCGTGTGAGCTACACGCGAGGCGGGAAACCCGGGATTCAGACCGTGCTACCTGGAGGATGAAGATGGCTCTATTCGGCAAGCGACCCAAGAAACCTGAGCGCACTATATTGGATGACTTCCAGGACGGTGTGGCATTCGTAGTCAACGGGAACAGGGCCGACGTAGTCGGGCTGTTCACCAACTTCTCGCCCAACTCTCCCGATGGAATCGGAAGTCTTGGCTACCTAATTCGTGATTATCTCGAGAAGTACGGTAATCAGTTCGGCATTACTGCAGCCAATCCGCCCGCGCGGGAGCTTTACGCCGAGTACGTAGCAGAAGATCGGATCGTGATCCGCGCAGGCAGCAAACTCAGCGAGCTTTGGAGGATTGAGATCACCCTGGCCCAGGACGGGGCGAGGACGACCGGGATGGCGCGGTTCGTACCCAATTGGGGCGATGAGGCCATCTGGTTCACAAATGTGATCAGAATCTTCGGCAGTCTCCGATCCGCCATCGAGAGCGAAGGTGGGCGCGTAGATCCAGCCTGGAGCTAAGTCGCTTCCAAGAGCTAGTGCAAGGAGATGACGGCGCCGCCCTTGGACTTTGAGGCGGCAAGTTTGCCTCAATGGCGCTGTGTTCGGCGAAGCGGCCTGCGGCGTGTGAGGAACCCGGTCCAGGGCGGCCCATTTCACGTCGGACGTATTAGAGGAGGTTGATCGACCAAATGTCCATGCCAGTAGACATTGTGTTTGCAGTGCGATGGCTCCCTGGCGCTGGGCTCAAGAGTGGACATTTGCGCTGGTTCGAGGAGTCCGGACTAGTCGAACGAAGCTAGATTCCCTGCTGCCATGTTTGAAGGAGCGGTCAATCCCGCAGGACTTTGGGTCGCCCGAATCGTTCCTTTTTGTTGCGATCGAAACGATCAGCACTGGTGCCGAACTCGGATCGGCACCGCTCGCCCTGACCCGGGTAATGCCGATGTCGCGGCGATCGGACTCTAATGCTGTTGTTGTTTGTCCTCGCTGACCGTGTCGGTCACGGGCCCGAGTGGCACCTGAACCGTGGTCCTGACGACTGGCACATCCCAGATGGACCGTGGACTCGAGGGCGAGTCGCCGGAGCCCCGGTCCTGTAGCCCTTCGCCGGCTGGTTCCCGCATGAATGCCCTCCCTGAGGTCGCCGTGGATTATAAAACAGGCGTAGTAGATAATGCCTGTTTTATCTGCCAATTGTCCAGTCCGTGAGTCCACGGTGGAATGCGTGGCTCGGCATAAGGTTCCAGACGAATGGACTCATTACGTCCGGGATTTGGGAATCGTCGTGCAGCGGTACCGTATCGCGGCCGGCCTCACGCAGGAACAAGTGGCATACGCCGCGGGCCTGACCCGATCCCACTACCAGCAGCTCGAAAAGGGACTCTCTGGTCCTGGCCGACCTGCGAACCCCTCGCTCCTCACACTGACTGCCCTGGCGCAAGTGCTGAACGTTGAAGTCAGTGCGTTACTGCCCGGCCCTGCTCCGGATCTGAGGGCGGGCCGGATTTAGTCGGTCTGGGCGGTTCGTCGTCGCTTGTCGCGTCTCGACCGTTCAGCGAAGTTAGAGGAACTGTTCCAGCCGTGCGACCGCCGCCTCAGGGTGTGGGAATCCGCCGAGCTCGTACACCAGCTCAGTGAGAGCAGCACTGTCTGCGTGGCTGAGGCGGTACTCATCCCCTTCGCGCTCCACCCGCCACGGGGTTTCTATCAGCACGCCGTCGATCTCCTCGGCGACCCAGTAATGGTCATCCTCGAAGCCGTGTGTGAGTAAGAACACGAGGTTAGATTCGCACATCTTCGGGCTTGGAGTCTGCGCTGTTTCTAGGGCCTGGTGGTGGAGCGGAGGGAGCGGCGCGAAGTCGGGGGAGTGCGCCAGAATCGCTCTACCTCCGCCCCCCAACGGTCAGTGAACCTTATCGAGACTATCCGCGAGGTTCCGCTCTCTCGTGGACAAGGCCTACTCCGGGGGTCAGTCTTGAGCTCGTTGAGTGAAGAACGTTTGCGGCTTCATCGCTAGGCGCCGGGTGACAGCCTTCTGATCGACTAGCTCACGGAACGCCGATCCATGCCGAACGTTGCTCGGCCAGGGCGCTCTCGCCGCCCAGCGCGATGGCTATTAGAGGGACTGAACGCTTCGTGCGACGGCCACCAGGGCGGCCGACGTGGAGTGGTCGGTATTCTCGCTCACATCCGCGGTTTGGGGGGCTGCGCTCACATGGACCGAAGTGCTTGCCTGATGAATCGATCTCGGACTATCTGCGCTGAAATCGAGATTTCCGCTTCGGGTGCCATTATGTCGGAGCTGTGGAAGGCCCCACCCCAGAGGTGGAAGTCGACGACGACTCCAGCTTGCGATAGGCGTTGCGCGAAGAGGATGGCCTCGTCGCGAAACGTCTCCACGCTGCCAACATCGATGAACGTTCGGGGCAAGCCGTGGAGATCAGTGGCCCTCCCGGGCGCTGCGTAGATTGACACGTCCGGGCCGCCTCGGCGGTCCCCGAGCAGTGCGGTCCATCCGAACGCGTTGTCGTTTCGATCCCAGATACCCTCGCCGTCGAGCATGCGGCTGCTCGGCGTCTCGTCCCGGTCGTCAAGCATTGGACAGCCAAGGAACTGGTGAGTCAGGTTGGGGAACCCCCGGTCTCGGGCCAGGAGGGCGGTCCCTGCTGCCAACCCGCCGCCAGCGCTGGCCCCCACAATCATGATGTGGTGAGGATCGCCCGAAATCTCGTCGGCGTGTTGAGCGGTCCACACCAAGCCGGCGTAGCAATCATCGACCGGTGCCGGGTCCGGATGCTCCGGTGCTAGTCGGTACTCGACCGCAACGACGACCGCGAGTTCCTCCGCCACGTATTTGGCGTACTGAGGGAGCTCGGTCCGAGCGCTGCCCATGACCATACCTCCACCGTGGGTGTTGTAGATCACAGGATAAGGGCCGCGCCCGCGTGTCGGTCGCAGGATGATCAGGGGGACGTCTGGAGCGCCTTGGGGGCCGGGAACGATCCTCTCCTCGAGAGCGACCCGCCCGTTGAAGGTCAGGTCGAGTGCCCCGCCCGCGGCAGCGTCGGTGTCAAAGCTGCGGAGTGCTTGGAGCGTCTCAGCTGACACAGGCGGCATCAGACCACCCAGGGCATCGAGCACCGGGCGCACCTCGGGATCGAAGGGGGGAACTACTACCTGCTCGGCCATGATGTGCTCCTCACGTCGCTGTGAACATCCCGATTCTCGGTCCGACCCGTGCGCGAGAACAACCGCAGACTGGTGCGAGTTATAATCGTGCCACCCGCCAGCTGGCGGGGGAGCATGAAAGCAAGGAGGCTTGAGTGCGCGAATTAATCGGCCGCGTCGCCGTCCAGGACGACACGGCCGCGTCTGCGCTGCGGGTCATTTCCCATTTCGACGAGCTCGCCGCGCGCCGAGCTTCCTCCCCTGTACTGCTTCGCGCCGCAGCCGTGCTCGCGGCGGCCCCGGTGGGGATGCATGACGGAGCGAGCGGGCGCACAGTGCGCATCGACCCGCCGGGTCCTTCGTCCTCGCCCCCGGAACTCGACCCGAAATGGCCGCGCAAGACTTTCGATGACGTGCGGTCCGCGTCGATCTGGATCGAGCGATCTGGCCCGAATGGACCGCTGGATGACCTCATCTTGGAGCGCTGTGCATATGCGCTCATCATGCTGCTGCAGGACACTCCGCTCGCACAGGACGAATTGGTTCGTGTGGTTTGCGACCCCGCCGCCTCGCCGAGCGAAAGAATCGCTGCCGGGAATGCACTACATCTGACTGCTCCATTGGTCGTCGTCGGTACCCGCGACACCGGATTGGGCGTGTCCGCATCTCTAGGCGACTTGTGGGTCTCGTTAGTGGAGCCGGGGGCGCTTGCTCTTCTACCAGGGGCCGCTTCTGATGGGTGCTTCGGCTTGTCGCGGATCACCGACGGCGATGCTCCCGCCGCTCTGGATCGGGCGCGGTTAGCGCTTCGACTCGCCACGCACTCCGCTTGTGGTGGGGAGCCAGTGATCGACGCAGATCACTTAGGAGCGGTCGGGGACCTGGCCAAGGTCGTCTCCGTCGACGCGGCGCGACTCTCGCACGATGTGCAAAGGCTCGAGGCGATTAGAACAGAGCGAGCCTGGGCGCCCGCCGTCCTTGCGCAGTTCGCCGCCGGAGAGAGCTTGCGAGCCGCTGCGAGCGTGCTGCACCTTCATCACTCGACCCTTCAGGACCGCGTCCGTTGGTTCGAGGCGGCTCTCGGGTGGCCGATCCGGACCCCGAGTGGGCGATCTCGAGCATCGGCAGCCTGGTTGATGTGGCGTCTGTCAGCGCACCTGCAGCACCACAGGTGAGCGATCGTGCTGCCACCGCCTGACCGCCCGCCCCACGCTCCCTAGTTGCGGAGCGCGAGCGCGAGGCCGTCGAGGACGGTGTCGATGGCGAAGCGAAACTGCGTCTCATCCCGCCCAGCGAACCCCTTCACATCTAGCGCGTGCAGCAGGGGAAACTCCTCCGCAGACTCCGCGACCACGGATCGGAACGCCTCTACCTCTGTGCTTCCGTCGCCCACGATACGGTCTTCTCGGATGAACCCCGTCGCGAGCGTGGTCACGCTGAGAAGCCCTCGAGCCGCGATCGTCTCTGTAAATCCGGCAGCGACCATGCGCCCTATCACCGTCTCGGCTGCACGGAGTGTGTCGCGAGTCATCAGGGGGGTCAAGCGGAAATGCTCGACGTATTTATCGGCGGCGTCGAACGCTTCGCGCATCTGAAATGCGAACGCCCGCGCCGAATCTCGCCAATCTAGATCCTCGGGCACCCGAACGTGGGCGAGTCGTTCTCGCAGTGTCTCCTCGGCCAGCATTTCCAAAAGGACTGTCCGGCTCGTCACGTGATGATGCAGCGCCTTACGGTCCACGCCGAGCCTCAACGCGAGCTCCTGCATAGTCAGGTCCTGAGGCGCCAGCCCACCTGCCGCGCGCAGGATCGCCTCCCTGTCGAGGCCGGCTCGCTCCCCGCGGCCGCGCGGGCGCGCGGGTTGCTTCTCACCCATCGTCTACCCCCACGCTCTCCCAACGATGCTAGTCTTTCCCGCGCGGGAATAAGACCGCGAGTTTTAAACCTCGAGAAAGGCCTCGACCATGTCCGAAACAATTGTCCTTGGCGCGAAGAGTTCGATCGGGACCTGGCTCGACGATTCAGCCGGCGGGCCGCTCATGCGAACTCTGCTCGAGCAGTCAGGCATTGCTCCGGAAGTCGCCTCGGTGCTGCGGGGCCTCCCCGTACAGCAACTCATCACCCTCAGCCGCGGACAGCTCCCGGCCGCTGTTATCGACGACCTCGTCCGGCAGGTCAACGGCGGCGAGATCCCGCCAGGAGCTGCGGCGACTGTGTGGTCCGAGCGGGTCACGGCGGGCAGATTCGCGGGGAAGACAGCGGTAGTCACGGGCGCCGCCTCCGGCATTGGCCGGGCCACGGCATCGAGAATCGCGCGGGAGGGCGGCCGGGTTGTCGCAGTCGACGTCTCGGCCGACGCACTCGAGTCCTTCGCTGCGGCCGAGCCCGGACTCGACATTGTCGCAGTCCGCGGCGACATTACCGATCAAGTCTCGATTGCTGACATCGTCGAGGCCACTCTTGGCCGTGTGGACGTTCTCGCCAATGTCGCGGGAATCATCGACGACTACTCTCCGCTGGCCGAAACCAGCGATGCCGTCTGGGACCGCATTCTGGCCGTTAACGTCACCGGTACCTTCAAACTGACCCGTGCCATTCTCCCGCTCATGATCGAGGCAGGCGAAGGAGCTGTCGTCGCCGTGTCGTCCGAGGCCGGGTTGCGCGGCAACGCGTCGGGCAATGCTTACACGGTCTCCAAGCACGCGGTCATCGGTCTGGTGCGGTCCGCAGCGTTCATGTATGGGCCGCTCGGCATTCGCTTCAATGCGGTCGCTCCCGGTGCTGTGGCAACGGGAATCACTATGCCCGCTAATCCGTCGGAGTACGGCACGTCCCGGCTCGCGCCCTTCCAGGCGCAGATCCCGAGCATGGCCTCCGCCGAACAGATCGCCTCCACCATCACCTTCCTGCTGTCCGACGACAGCGCCAATGTCAACGGAGCCGTGCTTCCCGTCGACGGCGGACGATCCGTCCAGTAGACGACTTGGGAGCTGACCCGAGTCGCCGCGACATCGATGTTCAGCAAGAAAGACCTGTCGCAGTCAGTTCTCTGCCTAATCCGCCGAACCCTGCGCCTGCGAGAACCTCGTGCGCGCATCGAATCGCCCCGTCGACCTCTAGCTCGTCTAGGACACGGGATGGCAGCCCCACAAAGGTATTCCTTTCCGGATGGATCTTCTGATGACGCTCGGTGGTCCTACGAAGCAGAGCCCTCCAACCGAAGACCGGCCATCGTGTTGACTGCTTACTGGTCTCGGAATTATCCCGGGGCCACGGTGACACGGGTGATGCGGGCCGTCAGGGGGCTGCCGAGGGGCAATCGGAGAAGTT
>NZ_JBYSYO010000026.1:0-6075 GCF_058783455.1 Herbiconiux sp. FW305-C-125
CCCCGGTGGCCACGCTGTTCTTTCAGTGGGGCCGTTGTTACTCGGGGTTCGTTACACCACTCTACGGGGCACTACTGATGAAATCGGGGTCGTTGCTCTTAGGGGCGTCCACAACATCTCGAATACGCACCGCTACTGGCACTCCGGTACTCACCCCGGTAACCAGAGCATGTTGCTGAGCAAGGCCCGGCAGTTGATCGAGAAGGGCACGAGAACTCAGCGCAGTGGCGTGACGAAGCAGTGCTTGATCTGACTCGTGGGTAAGTCTGTGCGCGATTACTGTGCCACACTGCGCAACGACAGTCTCACTCAGCTCACTCGGACGCTGGCTCGCGAGCAGAAGGGATATTCCGAACTTTCTGCCTTCTTTTGCGATGCGTTCGAAGACGGCAGTTGAGCGGCTTCCGCCTCCGTTGCTGTCATGGCGAGCCGGGATGAAGCGGTGTGCTTCTTCGAGCACCAGCAGCAATGGGTGTCTCGCGCGAGGATCACTGCGCACAGCAAAGTCGAAGAGGATACGACCAAGCAGCGCCGTTACGTTCTCAAGTACATCACTGGCGATAAGGCTCAGGTCGAAGATAGTAACCGACGGGCCAGAATCGTGGTTCTTCGTTTGCTCTCGATAATTTGCGGCGGCGGGCCAATCTGATGAATCGTTGTCCTTCGTCGGGTCGGCTCCCATCACTGCACGCAGATAGGTACCAAGGGGGTCATCGTGTTTCTCGACCCTGGTCATGAAGTCGTATCTGCCATCGGCAAGGAGGCGGCTGAGGCGCATCTGCAGTGTCGCGACGTATCCAGCGATCTTGTTGTCATTAGCCTGTTCCAGCTGGATACGGTTCGGCATGAAGAAGTCACAGAGCTGTTGCAGATCATAGAACACCGGAGCGTCGAAGTCTGCACCGGTCGCACCGCTGCCGAGACCAAGTTCACTCAATGCAGTGGTTATGTGCTGTTTGAGTTCACGGACGAGTTTCCCGACTATCTCTCGATGTTTTGGCGTGAGCGCTGCCCACTTCGGATTATTGGTCAGTCCAGAGTCGGCTATAGCTTTAGTGACGAGAGGAGCCATTGCCTCCCAATGTGACTTAATCGGCGAGGCCTGTTTTGCCTGGAACTCAACAAGTCGAGAAAGATCGGTGAGCTGACGGAAGGTCGGCCCTTCCGCATCCTTGTCGTTCGAGAATTGCGCCTCAACTATCGCGAGAGTATTCCGCACGTTGTCGAGCCGATCTGCTTCGACGTGGGAGGTGGCACCGGCGATTCTTGCGTCTGCAACCGCGCGCTGAAGCACTGGAGCCTGTACGCCTTCGCTGGCGCGCAGGAGAGCTAGGTGCTCTTCGTTGTTCATGAACCAATGCGGCAAGAACAGACCCGACTCAGTACCTGGCTCAGGGCCGAGGACAATGGTGCGCGTTTTCTGCCCACGAGAGCTGTCGTTCGCAAAGGACTGAGCGTACTCTCCGTTGATATCGAAGATGACTATGTGGCCGCTGCTGATCTGATTATCGAGAAGGCCGTCGATTAGTGCGGTGACTGTGCACGATTTCCCTGATCCAGTGGATCCGACAACAGCGCAGTGGTGCCCAAGAAGGAGATTGGCATCGAGATAAACGTCTTGTTCTGAAGCAATTGCTGACGAGCCTAAACGGACTGAAGGCACCTCCTTGGGAAGAAATATGTTCTTGACCTCGGCAGGAGTCGCCGTCCTGACCGGCGCGTGAAGCGACGGATAGGCAGTCAGCCCCGATTTGAACTTCTCCCCTTCGAAACGACCAACCACCGACGCCTCAAGCTCATAAGAAGCTTGGTCGTCCTCGCTGAGCAGTCCGCGACCAGGCGCTATCTCATTGCGCCTCACGATGGAAACACCTGTAATGATCGCTACTACCCGATGAGCACCGGCCGGTGCGGTCACATATGAGTTGACAACTCCCACAGTCTGAAGACCGTCAGGCCCTACTTTGGTGAAACCTTTCGAACCAATATCCAGCGACACTTTCAGAGTCGTGCTCTGCACGGCCGTCACCCGGCCGATAACACCTACCTCACTCATCGCCTGAAGAGTCTTCCTTCTTCTGCGCGGAGGTGAAGTTCTCGAGCGATTCAATAAGGTTCATGATCGCAGCTGGGGCGTTGACCTGCAGATCGAGTCCCGACTCGGGCAGCAGGTCAACCATGTGAATGAACTCTCCGGCTTTGCCAGTCAAGACGGCGATACGCGAGTCATCTCCGGCAGCCAGAGCAGCCAGCGGAGTGTCCTTCGTCTCAATTCCCTGCGTCGCCAGGGTTGTACCTACGAGGTCATCGTCGAGGACAGCTTTCAGCAGCGATTCCTGTTCCAAAATGGCACAGGGATCGACCGCCAGAACATTGATCGCTGGGTTGATCGCCAAGCTGCGCAGGAGAATCCGGTTGATGTGAGGGTCACCAAATCCATAGCCGATCGTCACTACCGCGGTGTCATTCTGTTGAACTGCATCGCTCAGCAAGCGCATGAGATCGGAATACGGATATGAAAGGGAATCGCCTTCTTTTGCGGCCGTGGGAGAGATAAGTACGGGCTCTTGTATCGAAGCGCTGCCCTCTGGAACCTGCACGACCTCGAGCGTCGTGACTCCGGTCTCAGCGCTGATGCGTGGCTTCCAGTTCAAACTGCCGTGGATCTTGTGTAAATAGAGCGCGCTGTCGGCTCGGGCGACCACTTGTTGCGAAGTTGTCTCGACGCGGTGGAAGTCCAGTCCGTAGTAAGCAAGGTTCAGACGCCGTTCGACCGTGCCACTGAACCCGTCAATATAGGGGTATCCCAGTTCATCGAGTGACCGTTCGAGAACGAGATCATAGTTCGTCGTGAACAGCTTGGGCCTTGGGAGGTTGGCTCGTCGGCTTCGAACGATCCGCGAGAGGAACTGCCGATGAGCCGCGAGGGGATCTTCAAGATGGCAGTCTGAGGTAGGGAGTTCACAGGCATGAGCAAAAGCAACGTTGATCTTGCCCTTGAGCTGTTCGATTTGCTCCTTGGTGAAACTCTTTACATTGTCTCCGCTGCTAAAAGTCACCTCCGCGAGTCCGGTTTGATCGGCAAGCGAGGCTCCCAGTTGTAGCCCGTTGAGCAGCTTCTCCAGGTCTCCGTCATCTTTGGGATTGAGGAAAGCTAGAAGATCTGTGTCCGTCTTGTCCAGCTGTTCCCCGGCGTCTTCAATGAGTGATTGCACTGCATCGTTATTGAGATTACGCGTTTGCGGCGACCCCAGATGGAATGATGCGCCCGAGCCGATAAGCAATACAAGGTTTTGAACCTGTAACAGTGAGGCAATGTGGTCTTGCACGACGTGCCGGTCTTGGTCGGTAAGCCGTGACTTCACGGTGCCGCCGACAAGAAATAGCCCTGGAACTGAATTTCCCGGATCGAAACTACTCATGCCAGCCCTGTCTCTTCACTCAATGCCCCGATGGGCATGGCTCCTCACCGTCACGTTATCAGTTTGTAGAGCGCGGATCGTCTGCCCTGAGCAGGTGCCCTTCTGGTCTGCTCTGGGCAGACAACGCCTCAGTTGCTCGTCACCGTTGTCGTACCTTCCCGACACACTATCCGTGTATCAGGAGGGCGACATGGCCGATATGACGTTTGAGAACGTAACCGATGAGCGAACCGCGCGGGCGGTGATCGCGTCAGTAACCGAAACCGGCGATTTTCAGACCAACACCGTGCTTCGGCTCGCTGGGAACGGTCTCGATACACTCCGGCTTGCCCTGAGCAACGAGTTGATCGTCGGGATGCAGCGCGCTGACTTGCACCTGTGGCGGCGACGATTCGATGTCGCCGACCCCGTGCAGGTGTTTGAAGGAATCGAGCAAAGCGAACGGCTCGGGCAGCATATTCTGATCCCCGGCGATCCTCATTGGCCTGCTGCGCTTGATCCTCTCGATCACCGCACGCCGCTCGCGCTCTGGACGCAGGGAGACACGACCTTGCTCGCAGACTCGTTGGCGAGCCGCGCCGCGCTTATTGGCACCCCCAACCCATCTCTATATGGACTGCAGATGGCCACAGCACTGGCCGCTGATCTCGCCGCAGATGGGCGCACTATCGTTTCGTTCCCCGATGACGGCATCGCTGAGGCCGCAATCACCTCCGCACTCAAGCACAACGACCGCGTGATTCTCGTCATGCCCGATCCGATCAATCAATCACAGATCGAAAACTACGACTGGCTGGAGCAGGCCGCAACGACCAGCCTGCTCGTCACTGATCGCCCGCCGAGCGACATACGACATACCAGCGCGTTGACCGCGAACGGTCTCCTTGCTGCGCTCTCCGGCATGACGACCGTTGTTGAGGAACAGGCCGGCTGGGATTACCGCTGGACTGGCGCCCCGTTCCATGCGGCAGCCTATGGCAGACCTGTTGGCGCGGTGCCGGGGCGTGCAACCGATGTTGCTAGCCACGGCACCAACGCGCTCATCCGCGAGGGTCGCGCGACCCTCGTGCAAAGTCACACCGACATCACCGAACTCTTAGATGCATCGCCGCGTGGTCTTCTCACGGCGACACTTGCGCAGAATACCCCGCAACACACCGTTGCTCGTGAGTACAGTCTCACCAGATAGTCCAGGCTCCGAGTGGTGGTAATAGACGTTGAACAACGACAGTCAGCTTGCGTTCGATCTTGACGAGCTCGTGCGTGAGGATCTCCGCGCGAACCCACCCGAGTGGCAGGGCGCGCCACTGCACTTCACCACCGACTACTTCTCGCCGGGCGAGCTACAGGCCGCGTTTGAGCATTGGCAGCTTCTCAATGGCCGTTTCGGGTCGATCCCGCATAGCCGTATGTGGCACACCGGATACGGATGGCTCAATGGTGGCACCGAGTACGGCGATCACCGCCTCGTCATGTTCTCAGCTGACCTGCGCCCCGAGCCGAAGTGCGAGGGGCCGGGCGACCTCATGTATCTCGCGGTCTGCGAACCATGCGAGTGGCATCAGGTCAGCGACTCGGAAATCGATAGCGTCGAGGGGTGGCACAATCACGCGATCCCGAACTGGCGTGAGCTACCAGTCGTGCCCGCGCAGATTCGGGTGCGCGATGGCGGCGGCTTCACCAAGTTAGGCCGCAAATGGATCGCAGCGCACTACCCGGCCGAGATGCAAGTGTCTGGTGCACCGATCATCACCGAGCGCGCACGCTACGCGACTCGACACGTCGCCGAATACTCGCCCCGGGGCGGCTATGACCTCTCATCAACCGCTCTTGATCGACCCTTGCCTGAGCCGAGTACTGAGGCCCCCGCTGCACATCTCAAGAGTGCTGCGCCTGTGCATACACCGAGGCACAGGGTCTCAGCCGTTCCTGAACATGCTGTGCTTTTCAGGCCTTCAGGCGTACAGTTAGGAGCACACGGCAAATAAGCCCCGCCTGGGGAATGACGGAGCAGCCTGAGCTGCGAAGTGCTTTTACACGAATCTGACCGCCGGTAGATCTGTAAAGGACTCCGTCATGCTCACTATCATCTGGCATCTCAGTAGCTTCGCGAACGATCTGTTGCAGCGGTACGCTCCGACGAACCGGCTGATCTGGTTCCTGCACCGCCGCGAAAATCTCCGCTACGGTGTACCGGCGATGCTGCTCTCGATCCCCTACCTGTTGATCGCACGCGGCGCTCTCGCTCTGATCGAGGTGAGTGCTCCCGAGTGGCTGTATCTCGTGTTCATTCTCTGCATCTGGAACGCGATCAAGTTCCTCGTGTGGGGGCCGATCAGCCTGACGGTACTCGGCAAAGCGAGGTTGCGCGAGGCGCGCGAGCTGAAGCGCATGGCGCAAGAGACAGTTATTGACGAGTGCGGCGCCGAGCCTGCGACTTCTCGTCGGTAGCGGGGCCGTCTACTCAGAACAGTGTCGGGCCGTCGTACTTTGGTGCGGCGGCTCGACGCGCGCCGGATGCCGTTCGAGCGGTTCGCGCGGCACGCGCGGTCTGAGGTTCGGATGGGTTCAAGCGTTCCTGACTCGCGCCAAGTTAGTGCGTGACGCTCGCGGCGACGGCGTCGAGGATGGCTTGCGCCGTGTCGCCGGGTGG
>NZ_JBYSYO010000027.1:0-3643 GCF_058783455.1 Herbiconiux sp. FW305-C-125
GTCTGAGAAGTGCTGCGCTTCTCAGACCGTTTCTTCGTGCTCGGGGTTCCTGTCTTACCTCGCTGTCGGGTCACCGCCCTATTGCGGGGCCTGTCAACACAGGAGTCAGGAGCGATCTATGTCTTACACGTCCACCCGCCCACCGGATGATCGGCCCAGGGTCGATCCCCAGGAGCGAAGATTCCGAGCGCAGTTCGCCGCCTTGCTGCTGGCGCTGCTGATGCTCGTATCGAGCCTCGTCATGATGCCTGCTCCGGCTGCGCAGGCCGCGACCCTGGGCGTCGGGTATGGAAATGAGCAGTTGTGGCTCGGTTCGTTCTCCTCACACGGCCGTCAGGCATACTGCATGGACATCGACGCGCTGCCGCCCTACGGGAACACCGAGCATCCCGAGCTGAAGACCACCCTCGACAATCTCTCCGATGGGCAACTCGCACGGCTGAACTATGTGCTGGCGACCTGGGGCGAATCGTCAGACCCGGCGATCACGGCTGCGGTGCAGCTGTTCGTGTGGGATGTCGCCGACCACGACACCTATGCCGCGCGCGGCGGTGAGGCGCACTTCATCGAGCGTGTACCGGCTGGTGCGCGGTCGACGGTGCTCGGAAACCTCGCAGCGATGCGGCAGGCCGCCGCCGAGAACGCGGTGGCGAAGCCGTCCGCGTCGATGAGTATCGAGATGAGCGACCAGTACCAGGGTCGCCTCACGATCAGCACCACGCCGGGGTCGCTGACGGGTGCAGTAACGCTCACCAATGCGACGTTTGCGAACGGTGCGACTACTGCGACACTCGGTGCGGGCACGCACGCGATCACCGGCACCCCCGCTGAGGGTGCGCCGGAGTACCGTGTGAGTGCGTCGTTCTCGTCACGGGCTGCGGGGATGGGTGCTGGGGTGGATATGTTCTACACTCCCGGCGAGCAGCGGATTCTCGCAGCAGCGAGTTTCGAGCCGGTGAGAGCCGCCGCGCAGTCTCCCGTGATCCCGCTCGATTTTCAGCCCGAGCTGACCACGCAGGTCGCATCGAAGTTCGTACAGGCGGGCGACCAGTTCGTTGACGGCGTGAACGTGACGGTGACGAAGCACTCGTGGATTCGCATCAACGGTTCCCCGATCCCGGTCGAGGCCGTCGGCACGCTCTACGGCCCGTTCGACGCGCAGCCCGCCGAGGCGAACGCGCCGCCGCGCGGTGCGCCTGTCACGGGCACGGAGAAGCTCACCCTGACCGGCCCCGGCAGTTACACGTCGCCGGGCACGATCACCGCTCCCGAGTCGGGTTTCTACACCTGGGTCTGGTCGATCGACAAAGAGGCGCAGGGAGGCAACGCGAAGTACATCACTGAGAGCTTCACCGATCGTTTCGGCCTCGTACCTGAGACGTCGGTGGTGCCGTTCCAGCCCGAGGCGGTCTCGCGCGCTGACCAACGGCTCGTGAACCCCGGCGATACCGTAACTGACACGATCACCGTGTCCTCGAGTAACGGGGTCTGGCTCAAGCACAACGGCGAGCACATCCCCGTGATCTTCGAGGGCACCGCCTATCAGGTGCCCGGCACGCTGCCTCCTGAGCAGGCCGGCCAGGTGCCCGCTGATGCGCGAGCAATCGAGACGGTCACGATCACCGCGACCGGCCCCCGCACCTACACCAGCCCTGAGATCGTTCTGCCGAACGCGGGGTTTGTGACCTGGGTGTGGGAGATGAAGCGCGCTGACCAGCCTGAATGGGTGCGCCCCTACCTCGCCGCTGATTGGGCCGATGACTACGGCATCAACATCGAGACGCACTCGGTGCGCTGGCCGATCAAGATCGTCTCCGAGGTCAAGGAATACAACGTGCATCTCAAAGGCGGTCGCGCGTTCGACCGGATCGAGATGAGCGGGTTCCCCGAGAATCACGGCGAGTTCGAGGGCGACGGGTACTGGGGTGCCGACCATGACGAGGTCGTGCACACGGTGTATGGCCCGTTCAAGACCGAGGACGAGCTGACCAATGACCTCGATCTTGAGGATGCCCCCGTTCTCACCTCGATCACGACGCCCGCACGGAACGGTACCTACCATCTCGGGTACACGGATGAGGATGCGATCAAGCCGGTGAAGCCCGGCTACTACGTCATCGTGTCGCATTTCGCTGGTGACGACCGGGTGCAGCCGCACACGACTTCGCCGGGCGATATTCGCGAGCGGTTCTTCGTGCCCGATGATCGACAGCCCGTGTCGGTGATCACGCAGGCGACACGCGAGGCGCGCGTCGGCGAACCGTTCGAGGATCTCGCACTCGTGCAAGGCACCGACATTCCCGAAGGCGCATACCTGATCTTCCGCGCTCACGGCCCGGTCGATCCCGAAGCCGAGCCGCAGTGCGACGCACCGTTCTTCGAGAGCGAGCAGATTCCTGTCACCCAGGCAGGCGTCTACCGCTCCGGCACCACGAGCGTCGACCAGCCCGGCCATGTCTACTGGGTCGAGACCCTGTACGACAAAGACGGCGAAGTGATCGCAGAGGGGCGCTGCGGCGCTCCGGGCGAGACCACCGTGATCACCGGGCAGCCCGAGGAAGTGAGCGTGGTCACGAACGCAGTGCCCGAGGTACTGCTCGGTGATCCCGCACACGACGTCGCTACCGTCACAGGTAACGTGCCCGAGGGTTCCACGCTGAAGTTCGAGGCGTACCGACAGGGCGGCAGCGAGGCGCTCTGCACCGCAGACGAGCTGGTCTTCACCTCAGAAACCATCGAGGTCGACAGGCCGGGCGACTACCGCTCGAACGATGTGGTGTTTGATCGCGTCGGCACCTACTACTGGGTGGAGACCCTGATCGGCCCCGACGGTGACGTGCTGCATCGTGGCCAGTGCGGTGCCCCGAACGAGACCACCAAGGTCGTGACCGAGCTGACCGCTCCGCCTGAGCTGGCGGTCACCGGCAGCGACAACGGCGGCATGTGGGCTCTCGGCATCGGCGCGGGCGTCGCGATTCTCGCCGCAGCAGGCGTGCTGTTGTTCGGGCGTCGCCTCGCTCAGCAGCGCGACGAGGCAGACGGTGCGGATGATGAGGATGCCGAAGTCGACAGGAAGGGTGGTGATGCTATCGACACATTCATGAACGACTAACACGCACACTCCCCCAGAGAGGCACGACCCCTGTACCGGGGCCGTGCCTCTTGTCATGCATGTGCCCCACTTCGTAGCCAGAACCCAGTTGAAGCCGGGCCCAACGGCAGGGTCTCAGCAGGGTCCTACACACTCGCGATCTCAGTCCGGCAGAGGGTCAGGCCAGCGCCACCAGCCACCGGCAATGCGCGAAGACGCTTATCTGAGAGGAGCTCAGTCGTCGAGGAAATCTCTCGCCGGAAAGTAACCGAGGCGCAGTAGTTCGGACCAGACTTCCTTCACGATATGGCGGTCGTCATCTGGTGCGATCTTCGCGGCTTCAACGATCGGTTGCAGGAACGATGGCAGGGTGGTTCGGCCCCGAAGCAGATGGAGCCCTACCTTCAGAAGAGCTGAGGGATGGTCTATTGGGAACTCGCCAGGATCGTAATAGTCGAAGCCTCGATCCTCGTCTGACCTGACTCGCGCCAAGTTAGTGCGTGACGCTCGCGGCGACGGCGTCGAAGATGGCTTGCGCCGTGTCGCCGGGTG
>NZ_JBYSYO010000028.1:0-3605 GCF_058783455.1 Herbiconiux sp. FW305-C-125
CTACCCCTCACGTTGACTGCGTAGCCAAGCTCATTCTCGAAGAATGTTCGTTACACCACTCCACGGGACTTGACCGTTTCGTTACGCCGCGAAATTACTGCCTTGCGCGCCGGAAGGCGCTGCAGGGCTGCGGCGTCAGGCTGGGGGATGTTCACCCTCCCGGCCGCGAACGTCGTGGCGACAAGCTCCCCGGCAGCCCGAGCGCTGAGGCCGAGTTCGGCGTTGAGCGCATCAGCGTGCTTTTGCATCTCAAGCATGCTGTCGGAATGCGCCCAATGCTGGGAATGGGATAATAGCCCGGTTCATCAGCCACCGCCGCGCCAAGGCGAGCGACGTAGCGGTCGCCGACGATGGCTAGGAAGGCGTACCGCTTTCCGGCGACCAGGGCGTCGATGCCGGATTCGAAACGGACTTCCGCTGTGAGTTCGCGGATCATTGGTTTCGTCTCCATCACGCCGCCTCGGCGGGCTGGGGGTGAAGGTCGAGGCTCTCTGCGACGCCGCGTGTGATCGCGGCGGCTTGAAAGGCCTCGCGCGACAGGTCGATGGCGCGCTGGGTCGACCTATCCGTGCCTTCTCCGAAAATAATCTCAACAGCGACCGCGGCGAATACGCGCGCCTTGGCGCGCACCCGGTCCGCCGCACGGATCGGGAAGGCGTCGCACCCGCACTTGGGGCAGTCGCCGGCCGGCACGGGCTCCCCGGGCCGCAGGACGCCCTCGGTGATGGGGCGAAGCTCGCTAGCGACGCAGCCCCATCCGCAGGCGTCGTCGCTGGAGCGGACCGGGGTGTCGGGGGTGCAAGGCTCGATGATCAGAATTCGATCGCTCATGCGGGGCCCTTCGGTTGAGGGAAGTTGGGAAAGTGACGCTTGCCGTCTTCGACAAAGGCCACGACGTCGTCCCAGCTGTTGCTTTCGAGCATCGTCACGTCCTCGCAGACCATGACGAACTGCGGACCGCTGGGCCGCTGGGCCGCTCGCGCTTCTGGGGATCGGTGAAGTCGATCCACAGGCGGAACACGTCGCAGACGAATGAGGGGCAGACGTCCTGGCGCCAGGAGGTGTCTTCGAAGTCCCAAGCGCCGGTGACGACGGACGGCACGTCGAAGTCGAAATCGGGAAACTCTTCGCGGTAGGTCAGCGCGTCTCCGGGCTGGTGGGGCTCGAAGAAAGAAGGCTCGCGCTCGGGGGCGAGCACGGGCCTCAAGGTGGGGAGAGATCACAACCGAGCTCAGCCAAGCAGCCAAACTCACCTAACCCTCGCCCTCCCTTCCCCTTTCGAGGACGCAGCGTCTCAGCGGCCGGGGAACTTCCGCAGCATTTCGTAGACCTCATCGTCGTAGGCGCGGGTGCGCTGGAGGTCGGCGTCCCAGAAGGACACCCCGGAACGAAGGCGATCGGCGACGTGCCCGATCCTGTGATCGCTGATCGGCCCGGCAGGTGTCGGACCTTGACCAGGAATTCCCCCATACAATGCTCCCCCTCGGCCGAGCCCAGGGCTCGACCGACCCCTTCGAGCGAGCAGGCCCCGCAACGCCCACGGCACGGAGAAAGGATGGAGCCGGGAGGCCCCGAAGCGTGGGATCGGCTGAACCCTGGGGCACCATGCGCGCCAGCCCCCTCTTGCCTGCCGTCGACTGGAAGAGCCCCACGACCGGCTCGATCTGGCCGGCGCATGCTCGAGCGGTACGGCAAGTGGAATACGGCAAGCTCTTCAGTCGGTGGGCGGCGGCCGGGTGTGGGAGCGTCTGATCGACGAACTGACGAAGGATTGAGACACTCAGTACCTGATGCTAAGCTCGACCGTGGTGCGAGCTCACAAGCAGGCGACGACAGGCCGGGGTTCCAGCACAGAAAAGAGTGGCCTCAATCCGGCTGTGGGGCGTCCCCGAGGCGGACCTTCACTAAGGCGGTGTGGGGTGCCAGTTGGGGACGAAACCTGGGCCCGGCCCGTATCTGTCGGCCGGACCCCATCTCCCGCAAGCATCAGGCCGCTGGGATCTTCCGCGACGGGTTCAGCAATTGGGGCCGCCGAGCGACCCATGGCAGCGCCCCTTCCAACTGCGCGGCCACCTGAAGGAGGAGGTCCTCGCGTCCATAGGCCGCGACGATCTGCACCCCAATCGGCATCCCATCGCTAGACATGCCGATGGGGAGGGAGATAGCCGGCTGCCCCGAAACGTTGAAGGGAACGGTGAAGGCCAGCATCCGCAGACTGCCCGAGATAAAGGCGGACTGACGCCCTTCCAAGTCGGTTCCCTTGGCGAGCATGAGTTCCCCAATTTCCGGCGTCTGACGCGTTACAGTCGGCAAGATCAGGAGGTCCCAACCCGCCTCCCACCAACGCTCCACCTTCCCAGCGTAGTATCGAAGCTCGTCCACGCACGCGGCGAAGGCGCGCCCCGTGACTTGGTCTGCGCGTTTGACCATTTCCCAACTGGTCCACTCAACGTCATCCTCCGTCAGCGGCCGGCCGATCAGTTCTCCGTTGCGTTCGATCTCTCGCGCGATCACGACGTCGGTGATCGGCGAGAGGTCCTTGAGGAAGGACCGATCGCCGAGCGCCTCTGGGTAGGCGTCGTTCACGTCATGGCCGAGCGCGGCAAGCGCCGCAGCGGCGCCCCGTGCCGCCGCGGCGCATTCCGGATCCAGAGCGAAGTCGCCAACGGGGTTGTGGGTCAGGACCCCCACGCGGAGACTGCCCGGATTCTCGCTTATGCCCTGGGCGTAGGGCCGTGACGCTGTCGGTGCGCAGAACGTGTCGCCCGGCCGATGGCCGCTGACGACGTCCAGTAACGCCGCGATGTCCCGCACGCTTCGCGCAAAGAGGCCTTCATGGGCGGTTCCTGCGACGTTGTCTGAATCAGTGACCAAGGGGCCTGGGGATATCCGCCCACGCGTCGGCTTGAGGCCGACGACGCCGCAGACGCTGGCAGGTATGCGCACGGAACCTGCCGCGTCATTGCCGTGCGCAACCGGTGACAGAGCCGCGGCTACCGCAGCCCCTGAGCCGCCGCTGGATCCGCCAACCGACCGTCCGAGGTTCCAAGGGTTCCGAGTGGCGCCCCACGCTTCGGGCTCCGTCGTTATCTGGTTGCCCATCTCCGGTGTATTCGTTTTGCCGAGCAAAACGAACCCCGCCGCGCGCATCCGCTGCACGAAATAGGCATCGTGGTCGGCTCTGTAGCCGGACTCTTTCATGCCTTTGATGCTGGACGTGTTGATATCGCCTTGGCTCACGACGGTGAGGTCCTTCAGAAGATAGGGCACGCCAGCGAAGGGCCCGGAGGCCAACTCGCTCTCACGCCGCGCCTTCTCAAAGAGCGGGATGATGACGGCATTGATCTCTGGGTTCACAGCTTGGACATGAGCGATCGTCGCCTCCAGCAGTTCGGTCCGGCTTATCTCTCCCGAGCGCACGAGTTCGGCCTGGGCCGTCGCATCCTGCCAAAGGTCCACCTTGCTCACTGTCGCGCTCCTTCTGCTGGTCTAAGCCGCGTGGACAATAACCTACCGCGACAGCTCCGGCGGGTCAAGTCCCGTGGAGTGGTGTAACGAACATTCTTCGAGAATGAGCTTGGCTACGCAGTCAACGTGAGGGGTAG
>NZ_JBYSYO010000029.1:0-2391 GCF_058783455.1 Herbiconiux sp. FW305-C-125
GAAATCCGTCATCGTTCCGTCCGTCCAATCTCCGCCAAGCATGCTCAAGCTTCACGATTTTTGCAACAGAGCCCTCGTGGGCGTGATCCTCTCGGCGATCGCGGCGAAGATCGCGATCACGCGGTATCTGCGGGTCTAGCGGCGAGGGTGCGGTAGGCTGGATCCTCGCGCGTGAGCGCGGATCCCGCACCAGCCCGACGGCAGAAAGGATGTGACATGCCCAAGGAGACCGGCGAGAAGCTGATCGCCTCCAACAAGAAGGCCCGGCACGAGTACAACATCCTCGACACCTACGAGGCGGGCCTGGTGCTCACCGGCAGCGAGGTGAAATCGCTGCGCATGGGGCGCGCGTCGCTCGTCGACGGCTACGTCTTCATCGAGCGCGGCGAGGCCTGGCTCGACGCGGCGTACATCCCCGAGTACCTCAACGGGTCGTGGACCAACCACGCGCCGCGCCGCAAGCGCAAGCTGCTGCTGCATCGCCAGCAGATCGACAAGCTCTACCAGAAGACCCGCGAGGGCGGCATGACGATCGTGCCGCTGCGCCTGTACTTCCTGGACGGCCGCGCGAAGGTCGAGATCGCCCTCGCGAAGGGCAAGAAGGAATACGACAAGCGGCAGACGCTGCGCGAACGGCAGGACAAGCGCGAGGCCGAGCGGGCCATGCGCAGCAAGAACCGGCTGGGGGAGTAGCGCCCGCGACCCGGTGCGATTCAGTCGGCCCGGGCGAGCCGGGCGGCCCCGCCGGTTGAGCGGGCCCCCGCTGGTTGAGCGAGCGGAGCGAGTCGAAACCCGGGGCGGTCGGGTTTCGACTCGTCGCTGCGCTCCTCGCTCAACCGGCGGGGGAGGCCCGCCGCGAGCGGAGCGACCGTGGCTACACTGCGTCGAGCGCGCGGCTGACGTCGAGCAGGATCCCGTTCTGCAGCCGGTGCCAGTGCTCGGTGTCGGGATCGGGCCACGACGACAGCTTGACGATCACGGAGTCGGTGAGCGGGTCGAGCCACAGATTCTGCCCGTGGATGCCGATGCCGCTCACGTTGCCGCGCTCGTTGCCCGTGCACCACCACTGGCGGGTGTAGCTGCCGTCGGGGAAGGTGTTCGTGAAGCCCTTGTCGGTCATCGCCTCGTGCGATCCGCCGGCGAGTACGCGACGCACCCAGTCCTCGGAGACCACGCGGCCACCGGGGGCGACGCCGCCGTCGAGCATCATGCGCCCCACGCGCGCGAGATCCCGCGCCGTGCAGGAGACGCCGCCGTGCGCGAAGCCGAAACCCGTCGTGTCGACGGTGATGGTAGCGTCGCGGTCGGCGTCGAGCTTCGCCCACAGGTACGTGGAGAGCGCTTCGACGTAGCGCAGACCGGTGACCCGTTCGACGATCCAGGCGAGTACGTCGGTGTTCGCCGAGCAGTACTGGAACTCGCCGGTGCTGCCGTCGCCGCGGAGGGTGGTGAGGAACTCGTAGGTGTCGGCCGGGTCGCCGTGGCGGCGCGTGCGCCAGCCGGCCGAGCGACCGTGGGTCTGCACCTCGGATGCGGGATCGACGTAGTCCTCGTTGTAGTCGATCGAGATCTGCATGTCGAGCACCTGCAGCACGGAGGGCCCGTCGTAGACGGAGCCGGCGAGCTCGGGTACATACTCGGTGACGGGCTGCGCGGGATCGATGCGCCCCTCGTCGACCAGTGCTCCGACGACCGTGCCGCACAGCGACTTCGAGACGCTCATCAGCAGGTGACGGTCGTCGGGCGCGAAGCCGGCGCGGTAGTACTCGGCCACGACCTCCGTTCCGCGCAGCACGAGGAAGGCGTCGGTGTAGGTCTGTTCGAGGCGCTGTTCGAGGTCGGGAAGCTGCGCCGCGATCGCGCCGAGCCGCGCGAGGGCATGACCGGGCGCGTTCACCGGGCGCCGCGAGACCGCTGCCGAGGGCACCATCTCGCCGAGGTGAGCGAAGGCCCAGCGGTTGTGCGGGGGCTCCTGCCAGCTGTCGAGCGTCGGTTCACCCGCGGCGGCGTCGGGGTATCGGGCGGGGTGCGAGCCGGTGGTGGGCGTGTTCATCGAGCGTCTCCGAAGGTGTGGCCGCGGCGGGTGAAGAGGTAGTACAGTCCGCCGCTGACGATCATCGCAACGGGAGCGGAGAGATCGATGTAGCCCATGGCCTCGGCGATCGCGCCGCTCCAGAAGTCGGTGGTGAGGAAGAAGGAGGCGGCTGCGCCGCCGATGATCCCCGCGGCGAGGCCGGGAATGCTGAAGCCACCGGTGTACCAGTACTTGGCCCCCGGGCGCTCATCGAAGAGATCGAGGCCATCGTATCGGTTGCGGGGCTCTGTTGCAAAGATTGGCGGCAGTCAGAGGTAGGCTGTCGCTCTGCGCCGATCAGGCGGCTGCTGCGAAAT
>NZ_JBYSYO010000030.1:0-1645 GCF_058783455.1 Herbiconiux sp. FW305-C-125
CCTGACTCGTGCCACTTGAGCGCTGATTCGGCGGTCGTTGGTCGTTCTGCCCTGATTTTCCGGGGTTCGGGGTCGGCGGGTTACGCACTAACGGCGGCGATTTAGACTCCCTCGATGGGGTTGTTCGTCCGGAAGGTGAAGACGCGTTCCGGGGCGACGGCGGTGCAGATCGCGCATACTCGTCGCGGAGTGCAGACGATCCTCGAGCACATCGGCTCGGCGCATGACGACGCGCAGCTTGCGGCGTTGGTGGCGGTTGCGAAGAGCAAGATCCATGCCGGGCAGCAGACGTTCGATCTGGACGCGCTGACACCGACTGCGCCGACCGGGGCGGCGCCGACCGTGACGGGATCTCGTTCGCGGGTGCTGTGGGACGTGCTGGAGGCCGCGTATCGGCGGCTCGGTTTCGATGCCGCTGTCGATGACGACGTGTTCATGAAGCTGGTCCTCGCTCGCGTGGTCGAGCCGACGAGCAAGGCTGACACGATCCGGGTGCTCGGCGAGCTCGGGGTGCCGGCGCCCGGGCTGCGGACGATCTGGCGGACCCTCGCGAGATGTGTTGAACACGATTGGCGGGACAAGCTCGCGACCGCTGCGTATGCGCATGCGACCCGACATGGGCACGTGAAGCTGGTGCTCTACGACGTGACCACGCTCTACTTCGAGGCCGAGGACGAGGACGCGCTGCGGAAGGTGGGGATGAGCAAGGAGCGCCGCGTCGACCCGCAGATCCTGGTGGGGATGCTGGTCACCCCGGACGGGTTCCCGCTTGAGGTTCACGAGTTCCCCGGAAACACCGGCGAGACGCTCACGCTGTTGCCCGTGCTCCGCGCGTTCCAAGACCGACACGCAGTCGACGACGTCGTGGTCGTCGCCGACGCCGGCATGCTGTCCGCGTCGAACCTGAACCAGATCGAGGACGCCGGGTTCTCGTTCATCGTCGGCTCCCGAATCAGCAAGGCCCCTTACGACCTGGCCGAGCACTTCGACGCGCACGGCGGCGTCCTCCACGACGGCGAGACCATGGAGTCGAAGCGGATCATGGGCGTCCGGGAGAACGCCAGACAGCGGCGGGTGGTCTATCACTACTCGGCCAAGCGTGACCGGCGCGACAACCACACCCTCGACAAGCAGGTCGAACGGGCGCAGAAGATCGCCGACGGGACCAAGCCGCTCAAGAAGGACCGGTTCGTCAAGCTCACCGGCACCCGCCCCGCCGTCGATCAGGTCCTCGTCGACCGGGCCCGTCAACTGGCTGGGCTGAAGGGGTACGTCACCAACATTCCCCAGGTCCGGCTCACCGGGAATGAGATCGTGGCCGCGTATCACGAACTGTTCCAGGTCGAGGCATCGTTCCGGATGGCGAAGACCGACCTCCGTGCGAGACCGATGTTCCATCATGAGGCCGACTCGATCCACGCGCACCTCACGATCGTGTTCACGGCCCTCGCGATCTCACGCCATCTCCAGGACCTCACCGGGGCGAGCGTCCGCAAGATCGTCCGCACCCTGCGACCGCTGCGAGACGTCACGATCAGCATCAACGGGAACGAGATCGTAGCGAAGACCCCACCCGGCGACACGGCGCAAGCCATCCTCGACGCCGTCGCCGCGAGCGTCACGCACTAACTTGGCGCGAGTCAGG
>NZ_JBYSYO010000031.1:0-1458 GCF_058783455.1 Herbiconiux sp. FW305-C-125
GAGCCTGTCAAGTTGTTTGTGTAAGCGGTCATCGGCAGTTGGTTGTTAGAGGTAGGGCTCGATGCGGTCGGGGAATGCGATCGCGAGTTGGGCGAGAGCTTTCTTCCAGCTCGTGACGGCGGCTCCCTCGACGAGTCGGGGCGGTGCTTTGCGTTCACTTGCTGGCTTGCCGCGGTCTTTAGCTCGTTCGCGAGCTCGCTTGTCTTCGATGTCGCAGATCGCGAGCCACAGCAGCTTCACGACCGCGGCGTCGTTGGGAAAGTGGCCGCGGTTCTTGGTCACCTTCCGCAGCTGGTAGTTCAGCGACTCGATCGCGTTCGTCGTATAGATGACTCGCCTGACTTCGGGCGGGAACGCGAGGAACGGGGTGAAGCGTTCCCACGCGTTCTCGAACGCGGCGACCGTGTGCGGGTTGCCCTTGCCCAGCGCCGAGGCCGCGAACGCCTCCAGCGCCGCCCTCGCCGAGTCCACGTCGGCGGCTTGATAGATCGGCTTCAACGCGGCGGCGACGGGCTTCCGCTGCCCGTAGGAGACGAACCGCATCGCGGTGCGGATGAGGTGCACGACGCAGGTCTGCACGAGCGATTCGGGCCAGGTCGCCTCGATCGCTTCGGGGAAGCCGGTGAGGCCGTCGCAGCAGACGATGAGCACGTCGCGGACGCCGCGGTTGGCGAGTTCCGCGCAGACCGAGGCCCAGAACTTGGCCCCCTCGGTCTGCTGCACCCAGATACCCAGGACGTGCTTGATGCCGTCCATGTCGACGCCGACGGCGAGGTGCGCGGCCTTATTGCGCACATGCCCGCCATCGCGGACCTTCACCACGATCGCGTCGAGGTAGATGACCGGGTAGAACGCCTCCAACGGACGCGACTGCCAGGCCAGGACCTCGTCGGAGATCTCGTCAACGATCTTCGAGATCGTCTCCCGGCTGATCTCCGTGCCGATCGTCGCTGCCAGATGATGCTCGATATCGCGGACCGTCATCCCGCCGGCATAGAGCGACACGATCATCTCGTCCAACCCGCCCAGACGCCGCTGCCCGGTCGGCACCAGCCGTGGCGTGAACGTCCCATTCCGGTCGCGCGGGACCGCGAGCTCGACATCGCCGGCGACCGTCGACACCGTCTTCGCGAACGAGCCGTTGCGGGAGTTGTCGTGAAACGCCGCCTCGGGATCGCCACGTTCGTAGCCGACATGGTCAGTCAGCTCCGCGTGCAGCCCACGCTCGAGGCCGGTCTTGATCAGCTGCTGGATCAACCCGTCCCGACCATCGAGCTGCACCTCGCCCGCGTCGATCTTCGCGAACAGATCATCCAGAACACCCGACTCACGCAGCCGCCTGGCACCCTCTTCCTGCCGTCGTCGACGCTCCGCCCGAGCTTCCTTGTCGATCATGGTCATCAGTGTCGTCCTTCCGTAAGAAGCCGACACCCCTTACACAAACGATCTGACACCCTC
>NZ_JBYSYO010000032.1:0-1426 GCF_058783455.1 Herbiconiux sp. FW305-C-125
GGTCAAGTCCCGTGGAGTGGTGTAACGAACATTCTTCGAGAATGAGCTTGGCTACGCAGTCAACGTGAGGGGTAGTTCCACAGCCACCTCCTCAGCAACGTTGTCCGTGATGAGGCGAACCCTGCAACGAGCCAACACCTCGAGTCCGAGGTATCGGCGGCCCTCCGCCCACTCGTCAGATTGCTCTGCCAGGACCGCTCCAACGAGCCGGGTGATCGCGTCTCGATTCGGGAAAATACCGACAACGTCAGTGCGACGTCTGATTTCTTTGTTGAGACGTTCGTTGGGGTTGTTCGACCAGATCTGCTGCCACACATCTTTCGGGAACGCCGTGAATGCGAGGATATCGGCACGGGCAGCATCGAGATGATCGTGCACGCCAGGCAGTTTCTCGCCGACGTAGTCCAGGAGCCGGTCGAACTGTGCCTCGACAGCTGCAACGTCGGGCTGGTCATAGACGGAATGCAGCATTGCTTTCACGGCAGGCCACATCTGCTTCGGGCAGGCCGACATGAGGTTCGCGGCGTAGTGGGTGCGGCAACGCTGCCAACTGGTGCCGGGAAAGTTGGCCCGCATGGCCTCGACCAGGCCAGCGTGTGCGTCTGACGTGATGAGCTGCACTCCGGTCAGTCCTCTCGCGACGAGGTCCGCGAAGAACATGTTCCACGCCGCCCCGGTCTCGCTCGTCGCGACCTGCATGCCGAGCACTTCACGATGCCCATCGGCGTTGACGCCGGTCGCGACGAGCACGACCGTGTTGATCACTCGCCCGCCCTCACGTACTTTCATGGTGAGGGCGTCACACGCGACGAACGTGAACGGGCCGGCATCGCTGAGCGGTCGGGTGCGGAACTCGGTGACGTGTTCGTCGAGATCAGTGGCCATGCGAGAGACCTGCGATTTCGACAGTGAGTGAATGCCGAGCGTTTTCACGAGTTTGTCCATGCGTCTCGTGGAGACGCCCGCGAGGTAGGCGTCAGCGACGACGGTGATCATCGCTGACTCGGACCGTTTGCGTCGTTCGAGGAGCCAGTCAGGGAAGTAGCTGCCCTGCCGTAGTTTCGGGATCTGCACATCGATCGTGCCGACGCGGGTATCGAGCTCGCGGGCCCGGTACCCGTTGCGGGAGTTCGTGCGGTCTGGTGAAGGGGTGCCGTACTCGGCGCCGCAGACCGCGTCGGCCTCGGCGGAAAGGAGCGTGTTGATCATGGTGTGCAGCAGGGTGCGCATCAGATCTGGCGAAGCGTCGCCCAGGGCTTGGGTGAGAACAGCAGCAGGGTCGACAATAGAAGGAGTGGTCATCGGTGTGATGCCCTTTCGAGTGAGAGTTAGAAGGCTTCTCGAAGGTGTCCCCGGTGGCCACGCTGTTCTTTCAGTGGGGCCGTTGTTACTCGGGGTTCGTTACACCACTCTACGGGGCACTACT
>NZ_JBYSYO010000033.1:0-995 GCF_058783455.1 Herbiconiux sp. FW305-C-125
CCCGGTGGCCACGCTGTTCTTTCAGTGGGGCCGTTGTTACTCGGGGTTCGTTACACCACTCTACGGGGCACTACTAACGAAACCCTCGAACGGATCCTGAAAAATCCCCCCCCGCGCGGCGCTGTCATACGCTTCACGGACGGCAAGCTGCGCCCACGACCGCCGGCTGAGCGCGGGATGCCTGCATGGCTAGCCAGCAACAACACCGGCGTTCTAGTCTCTGTCCGTAAGTCGTCCGGCTCGATCAGGCTGCGGATGGAGTCATGGAACGCGGCGGGCGGTGACGATTACTACCGGACCTTCGATGTGGCTTCACCGTTGACGTTCTACGTGGAGACGATCCCCGTGCCCGGCGAACTCATCGACCTCGACCTCTTGCCCTCGCGGCTTCGCTCCTTGGAGCGTCGCGCCCGGGCGACACCAACCTCCCTCGCGGTCCACTCAGAGCCCCCCCTGATAGTGGCCGCAGGAGCGGGCGGAACTCCAGCCGCCCAACGGAAGGCCCGTCGTACGAGCGGCGGGCCTTCTTCGTTGTGACCACAACCACACCGGAGGACCTATGACGGTTCGCTCTTCGATCAACGCCTCAAACCTGAGGCGTGAACTCACGGCCCTCGAGGAGGCCTCGCCGAGCAGCGTCATCGGCGATGTCCTCGACGCGATGTTCTCTGCGGGGCGTGCCGCACTCGGTGCGCACGACCTGGGCATGCCGCAGAACGACGGCTGGGCCGAAGCCGAAGCGGTCATCTTCGATGCCGTCCGCCGCGCCAACCCCGGCAAGTTCGACTTGCCGATCGCGCGCGACGCGGCAGCCTGACCGACCTTCGCAAACTCCCGAGGCTGACCGAGGCCCCTCGCGCAAGCGGGGGGCCTTTTTCGGTCGTCCTTCACCGCCCTCTGGAGCGCTTAACCATGACCGGGCTCTGTTGCAAAGATTGGCGGCAGTCAGAGGTAGGCTGTCGCTCTGCGCCGATCAGGCGGCTGCTGCGAAATGG
>NZ_JBYSYO010000034.1:0-943 GCF_058783455.1 Herbiconiux sp. FW305-C-125
CATTCCCCGACCGCATCGAGCCCTACCTCTAACAACCAACTGCCGATGACCGCTTACACAAACAACTTGACAGGCTCGACGAGTACGGCATCACCGTCGGCGAGAACCGCGTGCATCGGCTCTGCCGCATCGCTGGAATCACCGCCAGCCATCACAAGAAGCGTTCCAAGCCCGGCTCCACCGGGCCTGCCCCGCATGATGACCTCCTCGCGGTCGTCGACGAGCACGGCGTCGTCCGGCATGAGTTCGCCGCCGATGCCCCGAACAAGGTCTGGCTCTGGGACATCTCCGAGCACCCCACTCGTGAGGGCAAGCTCTACATCTGCGCGATCAAGGACGTCTGCAGCAACAAGATCGTCGGCTACTCGATCGACTCGCGCATGAAGGGATCGCTGGCGCGGTCGGCGCTGCGCAACGCGATCGCTCTGCGGCAGCCGGTCGGCACGATCTGCCATTCGGACAGAGGCGGCCAGTTTCGCGCGAAGAGGACCCAACGGCTGCTCGAGAACAACGGGCTGGTCGGGTCGATGGGGCGCTCCTACGGCGCGGGCGACAACGCCAGCATGGAGAGCTTCTTCGCGCTCCTGCAGAAGAACGTCCTCAACACGCGCCGCTGGGAGACGCGGCAGGAACTCCGCCTCGCGATCGTCACCTGGATCGAGACGAAGTACAACCGCCGCCGCCGTCAACGAGGCCTCGGAAAGCTCACACCCGTCGAGTTTGAGATGATCTACAGAACCGCAGAAGCGGCCTGAACACCCCGACCCCTACCCGTCAACCAAAGTAGGGGCAGTCCCCTACGACCCGGTCAATGTGCTGAGGTAGCTCGGCAATCCTCTCCTCATCAGTCCAACTTGCGATGAAATGGTCAAGTCCCGTGGAGTGGTGTAACGAACATTCTTCGAGAATGAGCTTGGCTACGCAGTCAACGTGAGGGGTAGTT
>NZ_JBYSYO010000035.1:0-881 GCF_058783455.1 Herbiconiux sp. FW305-C-125
GGCTCTGTTGCAAAAATCGTGAAGCTTGAGCATGCTTGGCGGAGATTGGACGGACGGAACGATGACGGATTTCAAGTGGCGCCATTTCCAGGGTGATGTGATCCTGTGGGCGGTGCGCTGGTATTGTCGCTATCCGATCAGCTATCGCGACCTTGAGGAAATGCTGGCGGAACGCGGCATTTCGGTCGACCATACGACGATCTATCGCTGGGTCCAGTGCTACGCCCCGGAGATGGAGAAGCGGCTGCGCTGGTTCTGGCGGCGTGGCTTTGATCCGAGCTGGCGCCTGGATGAAACCTACGTCAAGGTGCGGGGCAAGTGGACCTACCTGTACCGGGCAGTCGACAAGCGGGGCGACACGATCGATTTCTACCTGTCGCCGACCCGCAGCGCCAAGGCAGCGAAGCGGTTCCTGGGCAAGGCCCTGCGAGGCCTGAAGCACTGGGAAAAGCCTGCCACGCTCAATACCGACAAAGCGCCGAGCTATGGTGCAGCGATCACCGAATTGAAGCGCGAAGGAAAGCTGGACCGGGAGACGGCCCACCGGCAGGTGAAGTATCTCAATAACGTGATCGAGGCCGATCACGGAAAGCTCAAGATACTGATCAAGCCGGTGCGCGGTTTCAAATCGATCCCCACGGCCTATGCCACGATCAAGGGATTCGAAGTCATGCGAGCCCTGCGCAAAGGACAGGCTCGCCCCTGGTGCCTGCAGCCCGGCATCAGGGGCGAGGTGCGCCTTGTGGAGAGAGCTTTTGGCATTGGGCCCTCGGCGCTGACGGAGGCCATGGGCATGCTCAACCACCATTTCGCAGCAGCCGCCTGATCGGCGCAGAGCGACAGCCTACCTCTGACTGCCGCCAATCTTTGCAACAGAGCCC
>NZ_JBYSYO010000036.1:0-790 GCF_058783455.1 Herbiconiux sp. FW305-C-125
TCCCCGGTGGCCACGCTGTTCTTTCAGTGGGGCCGTTGTTACTCGGGGTTCGTTACACCACTCTACGGGGCACTACTCTCCGGCGCATGCCCTGACGACACCGCCGACAGCCGAAATATTATGCATATGTCCTAGATTGTCTAGTGACCGTGTGGAGCCTCAGCCGCGCATCTCGTGGACGAAAACATGCGATTATCCACATCATTCGCGGTATCCGGGTGCATTTTTGCGCACGCAGGCGGCGGCCGAGGTGCACCTTTCTGCACCCAAGCAACGCGCCAAAGTCGGACGTTCTACCTAAAATGCTTGACGAATGGGAGGACGAGTCGGAGTCTGCCCTCAGACTTGGAAGCGCCTTCGCCGCCGGTTGTGGGGCGAACCTTCGCTTCACCTGAGCGAGCGAAACTTGAAGGGGAACCATGAAACACGCCGTCCGCATTTCTCTGTGTGCGTCCGCCATGATGGCGCCTTGGCTTCTCACGACGGATGCATGGGGCGCGCAGGCAGAGACGGGTCCTGCTTCAATGGTCGACGAATTGGTGGTCACCGCGCAGAAGCGTTCCGAGACCGTCCAGGACATCCCCGCCGCCATTACCGCTGTCAGTGGCGCGGTGCTTCAGCAGCGGGGGGTCTCCCAACCTGAAGGCCTACAATTCATCGTGCCGAGCATGCAGGCTGGCCGCTTGTTGGGGCAGACAGCAATCACCATTCGCGGCTCTGTTGCAAAAATCGTGAAGCTTGAGCATGCTTGGCGGAGATTGGACGGACGGAACGATGACGGATTTCAAGT
>NZ_JBYSYO010000037.1:0-767 GCF_058783455.1 Herbiconiux sp. FW305-C-125
TGTACTGCCCAGGCAGGTTAGTTAGCCGGCTGATGGGTGGTTTTGCTCCGATGGCGGTGTGGGGCCTGTGGTGATTGTATTCGTGGAGCCAGGCCGGGAGAGCGTTTCGGCGGGCTGATTCGCTGTTGTAGTGGCGGGAGAATGCCCACCCGTCTGCGAGTGTTCGGTGGAACCGTTCGATCTTCCCGTTGGTCTGTGGCCGGTAGGGTCGGGTCTTCTTCACGCGGATTCCGAGCTCGGCGCAGCTATCGCGCCAGAGGTGGGATTTGTAGGCGGAGCCGTTGTCAGAGAGCACCCGCTCAACGGTGATGCCACGGGCGGCGAACCAGGTCACGGCCCGGCGGAGCACGGCGACCGCGGTGGCGGCGGTTTCGTCGTCGTGGATCTCGGCGTAAGCGACGCGGGAGTGGTCATCGATCACGGTGTGCACGAACGCGGTCCCGATCTTCGGGTTGTAGTGGGCGTTGCGTGGTTTCCCCGGGGTTGCTGCCCGGTTCCGGTCTCCTTGTTGCCGGCCGACGAAGCGGTGCCCGCCACCGTCGGGGATGTTGCCGAGCTTCTTCACATCGACGTGGATCATCGATCCCGGATAGTCGTGTTCGTAACGGCGGACGGGTTCCCCGGTTCGGACATCGACATGATGCAGTCGGTTCAGTCGCACCCGCACCAGGACGGCGTGGACGGTCGAGGCTGGAACACCGAGCTTCGCGCCGATCGCGACGGGGCCGAGGCGCTTCTTCCACCGCAGATGCACGATCTTCCGCACC
>NZ_JBYSYO010000038.1:0-570 GCF_058783455.1 Herbiconiux sp. FW305-C-125
GGGGCGACCCAGGTGGCCAGGATTGACGGGTGGGGCAACATCATGGGAGACGCGGGAAGTGGCTACTGGTTCGGCCGGGCCGCACTTGATGCAGCCATGCGCGCCTATGACGGTCGCGGCCAACACACCATGCTTCTCGACCGTCTGCGCGACGAGTTCGGCGACGTCGAGAGCGCCTATATCGAACTGCAGGCCGATCCAGAGCGGGTGCGGCGCATCGCATCCTTCTCTCGCTGGGTCACCGAAGCGTTAGCCGCCGGGGATCAGGTTTCGAGCGAACTCCTCCGGCATGGCGCTCGCGAACTCGCCCATTCGGTCATGGCGGGACTGGACCGGGTGGGCATCACTGCAGCCGAGAAGGCTCCGGTCTGTGCCATTGGTGGCCTCTTCAACTCGGAAGCGTTAGTGGAAAACTTCTTCGACGTGCTGCGCCAGCACAGGCCGGCACTTTGGCCTGCCACCCCGCTCGGTGACGGCCTGAGAGGGGCTGCCGAACTTCTCCGATTGCCCCTCGGCAGCCCCCTGACGGCCCGCATCACCCGTGTCACCGTGGCCCCGGGATAATTCCGA